>DATGED010000040.1:0-37932 GCA_035310525.1 Candidatus Acidiferrum sp.
TCGCGGGCACCTTTTCTTTGACTTGATCAAGACCACTGTGATCCGTCTGGCGTTTGCGATGGCCTACGAGTTGCGAAGGAAGAACGTGGCCGCGGTGGCCTTGACACCGGGATTCTTGCGGTCGGAAGTCATGCTGGAACGCTTTGGCGTGACGGAAGCCAACTGGCAGGACGCGGTCAAGAAAGACCCGAACTACATTTGCTCGGAGACGCCGCTGTACGCGGGGCGGGCGGTTGCAGCGCTGGCAGCGGATCCCAATCGAATGAAAAAGTCCGGACGGGTATTCAGCTCATGGACGCTGTCGGACGAGTTTGAGTTCTGCGACGCGGACGGGCGGCGGCCGCACTGGGGCCGGCATTTCGCGGAGAAGTACGGCGACGCGATGAATCCGTGTGACCAGGGGTTTTACAAGTACTGGTTTGGAGGAGCGCTCGCGACGGTCTTTCCGGACTGGCCGTAAGCGCCGATTCTATCAGGCGCGAAATTCCCGGCACTCTAAAAGACGGATCGGGAGGGCAGCGGGCGTGTATTGAGTAGGTCAACCCCATCTGCGCGGAAGTCGTTGACCTGGCTGAAACGTCTACCTAACATTAGGGGATGCGCCAGAAGCTCCAGACATGTCTATCCGCAGCGCTCCTGGCAACCCTTGCCGCGCTTGCGGGCGGTTGCGAGGATGCCGCGAAGCATGGCGTCCAGGCGCGCGTCCCGGCCCTTTCTCCTGCGAAGACGGCGACGGCCCAGGCATCGTCCGAGGTGGGTAAGCTCCCGCTGAGAAAGCTTTCACCGCAATGGCTCGCCGCGCTGGCGGTGCGAGTGCCGGGGCCGAAAGAGTATCTGATGGCGCGGGTTGAGGAAAAGTTCGCGTCCGGCGAGCAGAACTACAAAGCGGGACATCTGGAGGCCGCGCGCCGCGATTTTGACGAAGCCGTGGACTGGATGCTCGAAAGCGGGTACGACCCGAACAGCGATCCCAAGCTGGGCGAATTATTCCACCGCGTCGTCGATAACGTCTACAGCTACGAATTACAGGCCTTCCGCGAAGGAGACGGTTTTCAGGAAGCGCCGGCGGTCCCCGCGCCGATCGATGAAGTGGCGGAGATGACCTTCCCCGTGGATCCGCGGCTGAAGGAAAGGGCGGAAGAAGCCGCCAAGAATTTCTCGCACGACCTGCCGCTCACGGTGAACGACGAAGTGCTTTCGTTCCTCAACTTTTTCCAGACGCCGCGAGGCCGCGCCATCGTGGAGACCGGACTGCGGCGCTCCGGACGGTATCGCGAAATGATCTCGCGCGTGCTGCATCAAGAGGGAGTACCGCAGGACCTGATCTATCTGGCGCAGGCGGAGAGCGCGTTCCAGCCCTTGGCGCTTTCGCGGGCGGGAGCGCGTGGAATCTGGCAGTTCGTCGCCTATCGCGGAATGGAATATGGTTTGCGGCACACCTGGTGGTTGGACGAGCGGCAGGATCCGGAAAGGGCCACGCGCGCGGCGGCGCAGCATTTGCGCGATCTTTACGCGCAATTCGGAGACTGGTATCTGGCCATGGCCGCATATAACTGCGGACCCGGCAACGTGCAGAAAGGCATCGAGCGCACGGGCTACGCGGACTTCTGGGAGCTTTACAAACGCAACGTCCTTCCGCGCGAGACGAGAAATTACGTCCCGATTATCATCGCCCTCACGCTCATCGCCAAGGACGCCGCGCACTATGGCATCCAGGTGGATCCGGAGGAGCCGGTGCCCACGGACATCGTAAAGCCCGGCAGGGCCATCGATCTGCGGTTGGTGGCCGAAACGATTGACGTGGATGTCGAAACGTTGCGCAGCCTCAACCCCGCGCTGCTTCGCCTGGCGACTCCGGATGATCCTTCTTTCGAGCTGCATCTGCCGGCAGGCACGGCGGAACGATTTTCGGCGGAGATTGCGGATATTCCTCCGGATAAATGGGTGAGCTGGCGGCGCCACCGCATTGAAACAGGCGAGACGATTACGTCCATCGCAAAAAAATATCACGTGACGGCCGCGGCGATCTCCGAAGCAAATAACATGGATCGCCATGCCGCGCTGGACGTCGGAGAGAAATTAATCATTCCCGCGGCGCCTCCGGCGGAATCCAAGAGCAGGCTGGTGCGCTATCGCGTGCGGAGAGGCGATACGCTCGGCGGCATTGCGGACCGTTTCAGCGTTCCAACCGAATCCGTGCGCAAGTGGAATCACATGAAAACCAATCACGTGAGCCGCGGCATGGTGCTGCGCATTTACACCGTCGGAGGGTTGCCGGAGAGTGCTCCGCGTCGCACGCGGCCGAAAACCAGCTCGACCACACACGCACCCAAACACCACCAGGCATCCAGCCAGACCTCCGCTGCCATCCGTAACTAAGTATTTTATTTTCAGTATCATATGCAGATCGCGGGGCCTAATTCCTTGAGCATTCCGGGCCTTACACCTCGAATGGCTGCTCAAAAACTTCCGTTTTTTTGGGGCCAGGATGCAGAACGCTTGACAACGCTGCGCGAGTACGATAACAACGGCGCTGCGACGGAGGGGGTAGGCAACTCCGGCCGGTGCAGCATTTCAGGGCCTTAGGCCCGTATATTGCCCCTCGGGAGGATGGTATGGATTTCGAGAAGGACAATTTCGAAGACGATAATGAGCTGTCCCGGCTGGAGGAAGAAGACGAGCTGGGCGGCGGCGACGAGATCGTGGAAACCGAAGAGGAAGAAATCCTCATCACGGACGAGGAGCCGGTAGCTGCGGCGCCGGCGGCCAAACCTGCCTCGAAGCCCGCGGCCAAACCCGCGAAGAAGGCCGCTCCAAAGAAGAAAGCCAAGAAAGCCAAGAAGACGAAGAAAGCCAAAAAGGCCAAAGCAAAACCGAAAGCAAAGAAAAAGGCAAAGAAGCCCGCCAGGAAAAAGCGGCGTTAGAAATTTTTTGTCTTTGAACTTCCGGGGAAGGAAAAGGCTTGGACCCGCGTCCAGGCCTTTTCGTTTTGAAAACCCTTCGAATCCACTCCGGCACGGAACACGTGGAGCGAGCTCCCGATTCAGGAAGAATCGTCTTTCGAATCGGGAAACCCGGGAGTTTACGAAGGGTAGGCTTGCTGGATCAGGAAAGTCCCGCTAGCATAGCCTCGGATGTTGCGGGCAATTGAACAGATACGGCGAATGCGTGGGGGCGCGCAGTCTCACCTGATGCGCTGTTCAGACGGAAACTATTACGTCGTCAAGTTCCAAAATAATCCGCAACATCGGCGGATACTGGTCAATGAACTGCTTGGGACAAAGCTGGCGGCAAGGCTGGGGCTTCCGACGACGCCGGTGGCGATTGTGGAGGTGTCTGAAGAGCTCATCCGCTTGACACCGGACCTGGCCGTGGAGATGCCTCGTCAACGGATTCCGTGCCAGCCGGGGCTGCAGTTCGGCTCGCGCTATCCGGGGGACCCGCGGCGGCTGGCGTTGCACGACTTTCTTCCTGATGAGCAGTTGCGCCAGGTCGCAAATCTCCATGATTTCGCGGGCATGCTGGTTTTTGACAAGTGGACTTGCAATACGAACGGCCGCCAGACGCTCTTTTTCCAAGAGTCGCTTCGCGAGGGGTGGCGGGGCGGGGAATCTTCCGCAGGCGAAAAGACGGCTCCGGCGTACAACACGCTGATGATTGACCAGGGGTTTTGTTTCAACGCCGGAGAGTGGAATTTTCCCGATGCGCCACTGCGCGGCCTCTATGCGCGCAACCGCGTCTACGAGGGCGTGACCGGGATGGAGTCTTTCGTGCCCTGGCTGGAACGGCTGGACAAGCAGATGAACGAACGCGCTCTGGATGAGATCAACCGGCAGATTCCTCCCGCATGGTACGAGGACGACTACGACGCTCTGCTGCGGCTCTCCGAGCAGCTCTTGCGCCGCCGCGGGCGCGTGCCGGAGCTGATTCTGGATGCGAAGAAATCCAACCGCCAGCCTTTTCCAAACTGGATGTGACTTATGACCGAGATGTCCGCTGAATCCGCACCGCCCGAGCGCGCTTGCGCTTACCGCATCCTGCGTTACACGCCCAATCTCGTGCGCGATGAGTGGGTGAATATCGGTGTGCTGGTCTTCGATCCGCAGTCCGGCGAACGGCGGCTGCGCCTCATCGAAGAACAGTCCGAGTACGCGCGCATTCGCCGGCTTCATCCGCAGGCCGACGAACGTGTGCTGCGCCGCCTGCGCGATGATCTGGAAAACCGGTTCGAGTCCGCCTACGGCACGCAGGGCCGAAGTACAAACGGCGGAGTCCGGAACGGCGCCACCCTGCAAGAACTCCTTCGCAAATGGGATGACACTCTGGCAAACGTACTGCAACTTGCGCCGCAGAAGGGTGTTCTTTCGGGCGACCTGGACGCCGAGCTGGAACGCCTTTACGCGGATCACGTTGCGCTCGCGGCTCGCGACGGCCGGGCCGGAGTTCCCGGGAGCCGAGGGGCTACGCGGGCTTACTGCACGCAGGTTTTCAAGCAAGCCCGCGTGTGGAACCGCATCGAGCGAAGCATACGAGCCGAGGAGTTCACCTTTCCCGGTGACCCCATGCGCTTCGATTACGGCTACCGGCGAAACGGCACGCGCGGTTTCGTACAGACGCTTTCGGTGACACGCGCCGCCGAGGACGCGAAACTGCTTGCGTATACGGCCGGGAAAATCCAGGCGAGAGCCCGTTTCGCCAGCGAATTCACCGCTGTCACGGACGTTCCTCTGCTGGAAGAAGACGGCCGCCACCGGTTTGTCCGCGATACCCTTCGCGAGGTGGGCGTCGAACCCATCCCCGTGGACAGCTTCGCCGTATGGGTAGCCAAACTCAAGCCGCTGATTCAGTGAATGCGCCAGGCAAGTGAGCTAATCTTCGCGGACAGCAAGCACGAGCAGCGTCGCGTCGTCGTGCCAGTGGCCGCGACTGAACTCGGCGGCCGCGCCGAGGATCAAGCTCTGCATGGCAGGCGCGGACAGACCGGAGTTTTCCTGCAATACTTGGAGCAAGCGGGCTTCGCCAAATTCCTCGCCCTCGGCGTCATACGCCTCGGTCACGCCGTCCGTGAAGAGCAGCAGGCGGTCGCCGGGCGCAAGACTCACGTTTTCCGCCGCAAAGGTCTGAAGCGGAAAAACGCCGAGTACTCCCCCGCCGGCCTGCAATCTCTCATGCGATCCGTCGCGGTGCAGAAGAACCGGCGCATTGTGCCCGGCGTTGGTGTATCGCAGCACACGTCCCGGGCCGTCGAGCTGCGCGTAAAAAAATGTAATGAAGCGGTCGCTTCCGGTGTTGTGGCAGACCAGCGAATTCAGCCGCGCGCACAAACCCTCGGGAGACAAAGCGGGCGAAGCGAGTCCTTGCACGGCGGCTTGCAGGTTGGACATCAACAGGGCCGCGGGCAAACCTTTCCCGGCGACATCCGCGATGCAGAATCCGATGGTGCTTTCATCGAACAACAGAACATCGTAGTAGTCTCCGCCAATGCTCTGGGCCGGTTGCCACGCGCCCGCGATTTCGTATCCCGCCAGTTGCGGAATGCTGCCGGGCAGAAGCCCTTGTTGAATCGCACGCGCTTCGGCTACTTCCCGCTCCTGCTGGTGTAGTTGGAGTGCAATCTCAATATGGTCCTGGGTCTCCTGGGCGGCGCGGCGCCGGGCTGCCCGCCGCTCGCGACCCAAGGCGATCTGCTTTTGCAGGATTTCCAGGAGCCGGGCATTGGTCCAGGGTTTTTCAACAAAGTCGGCTACGCCGTACTGCATGGCCTCGACCGCCAATCCCACGGTGGCCCAGCCCGTCATAACCACGATAGCTGGCGCGTCGTCCAATTTCTTCAAATGGCCGAGCACGTCCAGGCCTTCCCGGCCGGACGTGGTGTCCCGCGCATAGTTCAAATCCATCAGCAGCAGATCAAATTCGCGCGCGGTCACAGCACGCAGCAACTCGGCGGGCGAGGTCACCGCTTCACTCTCATACCCTTGACCTTTCAGGAGCAGGCGAAGCGCGTTCAGCACGTCGGGCTGGTCGTCGGCGATGAGGACTCGAGGCGGTGTCGTGGCCATTTCAGAATTCGTCCTGCGTTGGAAACGGCAGGCAGGCTTCCATGCTGAATCTGATGTAAGCCCTTTGTTTAAGGTACATCGAAGTGGGACCCGACGCGGCTATTCTTCGGCTACGACCACTTGCGGGAATCGTTGTCCCACATCCGGACATGTGTCCGGTTACAGGAAATTCCAGGTCAGCAAAGGCAACGGAGCGTTTACAAAATCTATGGCTTTGCCGAGCTCGACGCTCGCGTTCCGCGTCAGGCAGAACTTTCTAAAGGACAGGTTCCGACCAATTCTCCAGGGTCTCCTTGAGCTTGTGGAGGAACTGGTGTGCGACGGCGCCGTCCACCACGCGATGGTCATAGCTCAGAGTGACGTAACACATCGATCGAATGGCGATGGAGTCGTTGATCACAACCGGCCGCTTTTCGATCGCGCCGAGGCCCAGAATGCCGACGTTGGGCTGGCTGATGACGGGCAAGCCGAATAAGCCGCCGAAAACGCCCGGATTGGTAATCGAAAAGGTCCCTTCCTGGACCTCTTCCGGCTTCAATTTTTTCGAGCGGGCGCGTTCCGCCAGATCATTCAGTGTGCGCTGAATGCCGAGCAAGTTCTTTTCGTCGGCCCCTTTTACAACCGGCACGATCAGCCCCCAATCGAGCGCCACGGCGATGCCGATGTTGATCTCCTTATGCAGCACGACGTTCGTCCCGTCGAGCGAGGCGTTCATTGTCGGGTAGGCGCGGAGTCCGGCCACCGCGGCCTTCACGAAGAACGGCATGAAGGTCAGCTTCGTTTCGTAGCGCTTTTCGAATTCGTCTTTCGACTTGGCGCGCAGCGCGGCTACCTTGGTCATATCCACTTCGTCCACGGAATAGACGTGCGCGGAAACGCGCTTCGAAGCGACCATGTGCTCCGCGATGCGCTGCCGCATATTGCTCATGGGTTCGATCTGGTAGTTCCCAAAGTAGATCTTTTCGCGCGGGACCGCCGATTCGAACGCCACATGAATCTGCCCTCCCGAGACAGCCGGAGGCGGCGGCATCGCAGCCGGAGTGGAGGGAGGAGGCGTTGGGCGCGATGGGGCTGCCGGTGCCGCGCCCGGGCGTGCCGCAGCCTGCGTTCCGCCCGCGGCGATGACCGCTTCGATGTCCTGTTTGCTGATGCGGCCGCCCGCGCCCGTACCCTGAATCGCAGCCAGGTCGATGCCATGCTCTGAGGCCATGCGGCGCACCAGCGGCGAACTGTGAATGCGCTCGCCCCCGACCCGCTGGGGAGCCGCGGTGGGCGCGGATGCTGCAGGGGCTGGTGCCGCAGGCTTCGGAGCTGGAGGCGGCGGCGGCGCAACCGCCGCGGGAGTGGCTGCGGGTGTTGGCGTTACCGATTTCGCCGGAGCCGGCGCCGGTGTGGCTGCCGCCGCGCCCGCGCCGTCAATCACCGCGACCACCGTCTGAATCGGCACGGTCTGGCCTTCGGTAACTTTGATTTCCTTCAGCACGCCGGCCGAGGGCGATGGAATTTCCGCGTCCACTTTGTCCGTCGAAATCTCAAAAAGGGGCTCGTCGCGCTCGACTTTGTCGCCGGGCTTCTTGAGCCACTTGGTGATCGTCCCTTCAAAAATACTCTCGCCCATCTGCGGCATGACTACGTCTGTGGCCATTTGCGGTCTCCTATCGAGCTAGTATCCCGTTGCAGAGCGCCCCGAGGGGCCGGGTTATCCCTGCAAACAATCTTTAATACCGCGCGAGTTCCTTCGCGGCGGCGAAAATCTTTTTCGCATTCGGCAGAAAGTGTTCCTCGAGCGTCGGCGCGTAAGGAACCGGAGTATCAAGCGCGGTGACGCGCATCAGCGGCCCATCTAAATCGCCAAACGCTTTTTCGCAGAGAATCGCGGCGATCTCTCCGGCGATTCCTCCCGTTTTGGTGTCCTCGTGCACGACCAGACATTTATTGGTTTTCTTCACCGATTGCAAAATGGTCTCCTCGTCCAGCGGCAAGAGCGTCCGCAGGTCGATCACTTCAACCTCGATGCCTTCCTTGGCCAGCGCGTCCGCCGCTTCGAGAGACGTGTGCATCATCGCCGCGTAGGAAACTATCGTCAGGTCCTTGCCCTCTCGACGCACGATGGCCTTGCCGATGGGCACGGTGTAGTCGCCGGCCGGGACTTCGCCCTTGATCCGCCGGTAGAGGAATTTGTGCTCGAAGAAAAGCACCGGGTTGTTGTCGCGAACGGCGGCTTTGAGCAGGCCCTTGGCGTCGTACGGCGTCGAAGGGTAAATCACTTTCAACCCCGGCGTGTGCACGAAGTACATCTCCGGATTCGCGGAGTGAAACGGCCCGCCATGCACGCCGCCTCCCGATGGCCCGCGCATCACCATCGGCGCCGGCGCATTCCAGAGGTAGTGCCCCTTGGCCACGAAATTCGTGATCTGGTTGAATGCGCAGACGATGAAATCGATGAACTGCAGCTCGGCGATCGGTCGCAGCCCCACGTAGCTCATGCCGCACGCCGCGCCGATGATGGCGCTCTCGCTGATGGGCGTATCGATCACTCGCTCCCACCCGAAACGTTCGAGCAATCCTTCGCTGGTTTTGAAAGCGCCTCCATACACACCGACGTCCTCGCCGAGCAGGACCACCGCGGGATCGCGCTCCATCTCTTCAAACATGGCCTGCTTGATGGCTTCAAGAAAAGTGATTTGCGTTCCGTTAGCCCCGGCCATGGCTACCTCTTTAGCTTTCTCGTGGCGCTGGAGGCGACCGCCGCTTTCACAGCTTTCTTCACGGGCTTCCTGCCGCTGGTTTTCACGGGCGCATCCCCGTCGCTAGCGGGCGTCCGCAGCGTATTCGTGGTATCGCCGAAATGAATCGGCGCGTTCGTACCGCCGGAACTCTTGCCGGACCCGAATCCCGCTACCGTCCACACCGCTTTGACGCTCGATTTCGGCGGCGTCACTTCCGCGATTGGCCGTTCCCACTTCGGACGGATTTTGTGGCAATCGTCGCCGGTGCAATAGACGCCCGTCTCGGCAAACTCCGCCGGCGGCATCGGCGAATTTTCCGCAAACTCGCGCTCCGCGGCCAGCAACGTGTCTATTTTCTGCTCCACTTCCTTTTTGCCGTTTGCGTCAAGCAGCTTTTCGCCCATCAGAAATTTTTCATAAAGCGCGATCGGATCGCGGGCTTCCCAGTACGCGCGCATCTCTTTTGGCACGTATTCGGCCGGGTCGTGTTGCGCGTGGCCGAGCCGCCGGAAGGTCTTCGCTTCGATCAGGATCGGTCCTTCGCCCGCCCGCGCGCGCGCCACTGCTTCCCGCGCCGTCGCGTAAACTTCCACCACATCGTTGCCGTCGATGATATAGCTCGAAATTCCGTAAGCCTTCGCGCGGTCCGCGAGGTTCTCCAGCGGAACCTGCCGCTTCACCGGTGTGGAGTACGCCCAAAGATTGTTTTCCAGGATCAGCACGAAAGGCGCTTTCTGCGTGGCCGCGAAATTCAAACCTTCGTGAAACACGCCTGTCGAACTTCCCCCGTCCCCGATCCACGTCATGGTCACGATCTTTTGTCCGAGATAGCGTCCGGCCATAGCCACGCCGGTCATCACCGGAATCAAGTCGCCCAGCATCGAAATCGGCGAAACGATGTGCAGTTTTTCCAAATCGCCGAAGTGGCTCGTCCCGTCCTTGCCTTTTGTCGGAGAATCGTACTTGGCCATATGCTGCATGAACACGTCGCTTGGCGGCACGCCTTTCACAAGCAAGGCCCCGATATTGCGAATCATGGGCGCCAGCCAGTCCTTCTTTTCCAGCGCGTAGGCCGTTCCGACCGAAATTGCTTCCTGCCCTAAACTCGAATACAGCCCGCCGACAATCTTGTTCTGCCGGAAGAGCTTCACCATGGTGTCTTCGACGGCGCGGTTCAGCCGCATGAAGTAGTACAGGTCCAGATACTGCTGCCGCGTCAATTCTTTCTTCATTCCCGCTCCGGTAGCGCAGGCACTCTTGCCTGTGCTCCTTCCTCTACCGCCCAATTACGAAAAAGACCAGCCCCACTGCCCGCCTCACCAGCTTATGCCGGCACCGCCACCATCCGCTCCGCCAACTCCAGTTCCGCAAACAACTCGTCCCGCGACCTCGTTTCCATTTCCAGACCCAGCACTTCCCCGAGGTGACGCGCCATCCGCGGGGCAACCTCGCTCCCATGCGCGGCTTGTCCCAGCAATTTTTCCAGCGAAGTCGCTTTCCGTCCGGCGATCCCGCACGGCACGATCAAATCGAAATAGCGAAGATCCGTTGAAACGTTGTAGGCAAAACCGTGCGACGTAACCCACCGGCTGATATGCACACCGATGGCACCCAATTTTTCTTCCGCCGCGCCGGGAGTTGTAACCCAAATGCCCGTCCTGCCTTCCACGCGATACGCTTCAACGCCAAATTCGGCCGTCGTCCGGATCATCGCTTCTTCCAGCATGCGGACATACCACACCACGTCTTTGCGAATCCCGCCGAGATGCAGAATAGGATATCCCACAAGCTGGCCTGGCCCGTGATACGTGATATCTCCTCCGCGGCTCGTTTCGTAAAAATCCACGTTTCGTTGACGCAACACGTTTTCGGAAACCAGCAGATGTTCGCGCTTGCCGTTCCGCCCTTGCGTAATCACGTGTGGATGTTCGCAGAGCAATAGGACATCCCCAACCGCATCCACTTTGCGCGCCGCCACAATGCGCTTCTGCAATGCGTACGCGTCCGCGTATCCGATCAATCCCAGCTCGATCATGTGGCAGTTTTTCATCCTGGCTCGAATCCCTTTGTAGGGGCGCAACATGCTGCGCCCCTACGAGCGAAGACACAAATTTTAAACGTTTATCTGAAGGCCTTTCACCGACGCAAACGCGTCGCCCATGCCTTCCCACACGGTCGGGTGCGCGTGAATCATGTTCATCATGTCGTCGACCGTGCCTTCAAGATTCAGCGTCGTGGCCGCCTCCGCAAGGATTTCCGTCGCCAGCGGCCCGATGATATGAATTCCCAGGACCTCCCCGTACTTTTCGTCCGAAACCACTTTGATGAATCCGCCATGATTCCCAAGAATCGTCGCCTTGCTGTTTCCGACGAACGGAAACTTACCGGTCTTCACCGCGTAACCCGCCTCACGCGCCTGTTTCTCGGTCAGCCCGATGGAGCCGATCTGCGGCTCGCAGTACGTCGCGTTGGGAATCCGCGTCTTCAGGATGGGCTGCGTCTTCTTCCCGGCGATGTGCGTGACCGCCACGATGCCTTCCATCATCGCCGCGTGCGCCAGCTGGGGCATGCCCGCGACGATATCCCCGATCGCGTACAAACCTTTTTCATCCGTCTCCATGTACGGCCCGGCGAGCACGAAACCGCGCTCCAGCTTGGCCTTGGATTTTTCCAGGCCGCAATTCTCCGTCATTGGCTTGCGTCCTACGGCCAACAGCAACTTTTCCGCTTGCAGCGTCTGTGGCTTGCCGTCCTTATCCTTGAAGGAGACGGTTACTCCCTTCGCATCCTTCTTTACGGACTCCACTTTGCTGCTCGTAAAAATCTGGATGCCTTTTTTCTTGAAATCTTTTTCCAACTCCGCGGAAATCTCTTCATCCTCAACCGGAACCACCCGCGGCAGCGCTTCCAGAATGGTGACCTGTGTCCCGAACGTATTGTAAATGGAGGCGAACTCCACGCCGACGGCTCCGGCGCCAACCACGATCAGAGTCTTCGGAATTTCCGGCAACTCCAGGATGGACCGGTTCGTCAAAATCGTCTTGTGGTCGGGCTCGATCCCCGGCAAAGCGCGCGCCTCGGACCCGCTCACCAGCAGAATATTTGTCGCCTCGATCTCGCTTTTCTTTCCGTTGTTGTCCACGCTCACGCGTCCCGGCCCGGCGTAGCGCCCCCAACCTTGTACCCACTCCACTTTGTTCTTCTTGAAAAGAAACTCGATTCCCTTGGCATGCTTTTTGACGATCTTGTCTTTGCGCGCCAGGATATTCGCCCAGTTGATCTTCAGGCCGCTGACCTCAAAGCCGAGTTCGGCGCCATTCTTGAAGTGTTCGTAGACGTCGGCGTGGTGCAACAGCACTTTTGTGGGGATGCAGCCGACATGCAGGCACGTCCCGCCGAGAAACGGGTCCTTTTCCACCACGACGGTCTTCAAGCCAAGCTCGCCCGCTCGAATCGCGCCGACGTACCCGCCCGGCCCGCTCCCGATTATCGCCACATCATACTTGGCCACTCGTGATCTCCCTTCCGCAGCGCACCAGTCCGGTTAGTCGAACGACGCGCGCCCGGCTTTCCGTCCGGCTTCTCTGCGGTCGCGCATTCTTTGGACGGCCAGGTGGTCGCTCTTCCCGGCAGCCCGAATGCAACAGCAAGCAGTCTCTGTGGGATACCTAACCGGCAAATAGCAGGTAGCCTTCAGCACGAACGCCGGCAACCCGGCAAATCATGAATTTTAGCAGCCGCTCGCGGCCCCCGCAACTTGACCGAGATGCCTCCGCCCCTCGCAGCCGCGCGCATTGCCGGGCACTACGCCGCTCGCTGTACGGCGGAACAAGCATGCTCTCCGGCTCCGGCTTGCGCAAATCGGGGCGGCTGCAGGTTCCACAGTTTGCTGATAAGTACCGTCCTTCTTCGTAAATCTTTCTCTTGACAATTATATTTACTGGTCGATATATTCTTCCTCCACTTACTGCGCGCCTTGGCCATCGCTGCATTCCCGGCCATCCCAGCAAGCCTGAGAGCGAAGGGAGAAAAGGCCATCATGATCATGAAAACTGGAGAACAATGGCGTTGTACGAATCCGGTGTGTCACTGTGAAGTTTTGGTCCAATCCGACGGGGTACTCGAGGGCGAGAATCCCCGCTGCGTTTGCGGCTCGCCCCTGAAGAAGAAATACGCACCGCCGCATCTCACCTATCTCGAGTTTCTGCGAATCGAGGATCCCCTTCTGGTAGGCGGGATTTCTAATCAGGATTGAGCTATGCGCCCGGAATCCTTTGTGAGGCCCACTGCCCGCCATCCACGGCCTTTGGTACTTCGCGGCAGCCTGTCGCGAACCTTCGGGAGTCTGATGGGCTTCCTGGCCGCGCTCTTCCTTCTCCTGGGACTCTACTTGCTGCGAGACGCCTTTGAACATCCACTCGCCGCGGAATCCGTGGGAGTCCTGGCTGCGGCGATCAGCATTACGAGTGCCGCCGTCCTGTTCTATTACCTGTTGCGGCCGCGTCGCGCCCAACTGCCTCGAACCGAGCGTTTCAGGCGCGAGGGATAGCGGAGAAGTACCGCTCTTCGAGAATACTCCGGTGATGAAGTTCGTGGCCGGCCGTGATGTACGCCAGCGCGCGCACGCTGACCTCATTTTTGTTGGCTGTCCCGCGGAGCAGCCAGGCTTCCTTGGGCAACGAACGGAACAACGACAGGGTGGCGCTCCGCACATTTGCGAACTCTTCCACCAAACTCGCTAGCGGACGATCGTTGAATCCGCCGGAACGCACGTAGTCGTCCTGTTCGAAACCTTCCATCGGGATTTGATCGCCCCGCGCAATTCGCAGCGCCCGGTAGGTAAAGATTCGCTCCGAATCGCTGATGTGGCCCAGAACGTCTTTCACGCTCCACTTGTCCGCCGCGTATCGAAAGTTGCTTTCCCGCTCGCTTCGTCCCGCAAGCAATTGCATCGTTTGCACGCGCTGCTTCTCGAGGGCGCTCGTAATATCATTCCCAGGAACGAGGGAAATATACTTTTCGTAATAAGCCGCATACTCGCCGGGTTCCGGTCTTGTCATTTTCATATTTCCTCACCCTGGCGCAGTATACCGTGCCCGGCCACCGCGCATGCCTGCTTTTCAGGCGCGCCTTCGTTGAACGACCCTCGCATCCAGTCCGTTTTCGTTTCGTACGGAACGCCCCGAAATCCCGCACCCCTCGTCGGCATACTGAGAAATGCTATCATCCATGCGATGCGTGTCGCATTTCAGGGCGAACCCGGCGCTTTCAGTGAAGAAGCCGCCTTCCAGCTTCTGGGAGCCGCTATCACGACGGTGCCCAGCCCTACATTTGATTCGGCTTTCCGAACCATCGATGCCGGCCTCGCGGATACGATCCTGGCTCCCGTGGAAAATACCCTCGCCGGCCCCGTTGTCCGCGTTTACGATCTCCTTCTGGAGAGTGCCTTCACGATTACCGCCGAGACGATCTTGCCGATTGAACACCACCTGATCGGTTGTCGCGGTGCGTCGCTCGCCGGTCTACGGTCCGTCGCTTCCCACCCAATGGCACTCGCCCAATGCGAGCGATTTTTTGTGGCCCATCCGAACCTGAAGCGTGTCCCCTCGGAAGATACCGCCGGAAGCGTTCGCGACGTGATCGCGAATGGCGATAAAAGTTGCGCGGCTATTGCCGGCCGCCGCGCCGCGGAGCACTACGGCGGAGACATCCTTGCCGCGGGCATTCAGGATAATGCGGAGAACTTTACCCGCTTTGTCTTGCTGCGCCCCTCGCGAGACGCCAAACCACCCGCGCAGGACGCCCATAAAATGTCCATCGCCATGCGCCTGGCGCACCGTCCCGGCGCGCTCCTTGCTTCTCTCGAGCCTTTCGCAAAATGCGGCGTCAATCTATTGAAGATCGAGAGCCGCCCGATCCATGGCCGCCCTTGGGAATATCAATTTTTCCTGGATGTCGAAGCCGGCGCTTCAGCCCAACTTGAATCCGCCCTCGCGGAGGTCCGCAAAGCCACCAGCGACTTGCGAGTACTTGGCCTTTACGTAGCCGCTCGCAGCGCGGGGACAACTTCGGAAAGCAAGCTCAAGAGCAAGGCGTAATACCTAGGCACGAAGGAAACAGGAGGCGGTGTTATTCCATCAGCCGAATCCCGGGAAAATCTTATTCGTACCGCAAGGCAATAATCGGATCGACGCGCATGGCGCGGCGCGCCGGAAGGTAACAAGCAGCCATCGCCACCACCACAAGCAGCGTCGCGGTAATTAAAAAACTCGGCGCATCGAACGCTCCGATGCCATAAAGCAGGCTGCTCATGCTTCGAGCCAGCAACGTCGAAAATCCCAGCCCCGCGACCACTCCCGCGCACACCATTGCCATGCCATTTGACAAGATGAGTTGAAGCACATCGCGCGGCTGCGCGCCTAGCGACATGCGGATTCCCACCTCCTGTGTTCGCTGGCTGACGGAATAGGACATCACACCGTAGGTCCCCATGGCCGCGAGCACCAGCGCAAGCAGGCCAAAGCCGCCAAGCAACTCTGCTCCGACCCTAGGCGCGGTAAGCGATTGAACAAGAACTTGCAGGACCGTTTGGACGTTCAGCAACGGAACCGTCGGCCCAAGCGATTGCACCGTGCTGCGCACGCTGGGGATCGCCTTTTCCGGATCGCCCTTGGTGTGCACATACAAAACCACCTGCGCGGCGTAGTGTTGCTTCAGCGGCACGTACACGATCGCCTGTGGCGGTTCTCCCAGCGTCTGGTATTTGACTGTAGCGGCCTCGCCTACGATGGCTATATCCCATGGCTCTCCGAGGAAGTGTATATGCTTGCCGATGGGATCCACGCCCGGCCACATCTGCTCCGCGGCGGCCTTGTTTACGATCCCCACCATCGCCCCCTGAGGATCGTCGTGGTCGTTGAAATCTCTGCCCTCCAGCATCGTTATTCCAGCGGTGGAAAAATATCCGGGCTCTGCGGCAATCACTGGAGTCAACTTGCCGTTCCTGGGGTCGGTGATGTCCACTCCATCCGTGAAGGTCGTGCGCGCCAAACCGCCGGAAAATGGGAACGCGTCCGAAATGCTCGCGCTCTGCACCGTCGCTACCCCTGAAAGTCTCTCGATCACGTCCTTGTAAAACTGCTCCGCGCGCGGCTGCGTGTAATGCTCCGCGCCGAGGTTCAGAAACATCACCATTTCGTGCTTCACTTCAAAACCTGGATCCATCCCCTGAGCGTTACGAAGGCTGTGGATAAAGAGCCCAGCGCCGGCCAGGGCGACCAGCGATAGTGCTACTTGCAACATGACCAGCACGCCGCGCAACCCGTACCAGCGAGCGCCCCCGGTCGGATTCCCTGTGCGATCTTTCAGCGCCGCAATGCGGTCCGCCTTCGATGCCTCGAGCGAAGGGACGAGTCCAAACAACATTGTCGCCACAAGCGAAAGGACCAGCGTGTACAGCAAAACTCGCCCATCTAGCGAGAAGTCCAGACGCCGCTGCAACCCCGGAGGAAGTAACGAGCGCATCAGCGACCGGCCCCAGAACGCCAAGAGGATTCCCAATCCGCCGGCCAACAGCCCCATCAACAAGCTCTCCGTCAGCAACTGACGAATCAGCCGGAATCTAGACGCCCCCATCGCCAGCCGCACACCGATTTCCCGATGCCGCTGCGTGGCTCGCGCCAGCAGCAAATTGGCCACGTTGGCGCACGCGATCAACAGAACCAATCCGACAATTACAAACATCAGTGATCCAGCGCGCACGTATACGCTTCGAAGTTGCGGCGGAATCGAAGTTTGATCGATGGGCACCATCATTTCGTTCCGGCCGCCATTGTCCTTCGGATATTCTTTTTCCAGTTCCAGTCCAAGGTTGTGAATCGAGGCGCGCGCCTGGGCGACCGTCACTCCCGGCTTCAACCGCCCCACCATGGCCGTCAGCCGGAATGCTCGCTGGTTAAACCAGTCCTTCGCCAATCCTGTGAGCACCTGGTCGTGCATCAGCATGGGAACCCATGCGTCTGGGCTGCCTAGCACTCCCAAATCGTGAAAAGTGCTCGGCATGATCCCGATAACTGTGAAATCCTGCTGGTTGATCTGGATTGTTCGCCCGAGCAAGCTTGGATCGCCGCCAAATTCTCGATTCCAGAGCGCATAACTGATTACGACGACAGGCTGCGGCGTTTTCTCCTCTTCTCCCGAAAATCCGCGTCCCAGCTTGGGCGGCACGCCCACTACTTCGAAGAAGTTCGCGTTCACCACCTCGCAGAACGCCTGCACCTTTTTGCCGCCAATCGTCAGATCCACACCCGTCGGGATCGCGATGGCCACGCCCGAAAACACGTCATTCTTCTCCCGGTAGTCCGCCGCGTTCGGATACGGTGTCGGCAGGTATTCTTGCAGGGGACCGCCCTTGCTTTGCGCGGTAGAGAAAAGGCTCATCAAGGTCGACGGCTCTTTAACTGGTATGGACTTCAGAAAAACGGCCTTTGCCAGCGTGAAAATAGTCGTGTTGGCTCCGATACCCAGCGTCAACGACAGCACGGCCACCGCCGTGAATCCCGGCGACTTGAACAACACACGAAGCCCATATCGCAAATCCTGTAGAAAATTTCCCATAAAACCCTCCGCTGGAGGCTTGTAGGAATCGTCGTGAGCCGTAGCTCGAAGCTCTATCGAGTGACTCCCGCAGCGTACTCCCATCAAGCCCTTGAAACAACGAACCTTTCGTCGCGACCTCTCGTTCAGCTGGAAACCCGCAATCGAGACCGGCCTTTTAAGCTGTTGATTATGGGGATTGTCTTTGTTTTGCCGGCGCTTCGCGTGCCGCCGCGATCACGATTCGTCATTCCTTGACTCTATTGAGCCTGTGTTATAAACCCTCAGTAACGGGTGGTACGTTCATTTCACGCACACCGGGGGGTGTTATGAATCGGTCTTGTAAAGCGCGGCCTCACTTTGTCTGCATGTTGGCTCTTCTGTTCGCACTCGTTCTCGCAGTCTCTCCAAACGCCAAGCCTCAGGCTGTGACCGCCACGCTCTCTGGCAGGGTCACGGATGCCAGCGGTGGAAGCGTCGCGAAGGCCAATATCTCGGTAACGAACTCTGCCACCGGTTTTTCGCGCTCCGCCGAAGCCTCAGACGCGGGCGAATACTCGATTCCCGCGCTGCCCGCCGGTGATTACACAGTTTCCGCAGTATTCGCAGGCTTCGCCAGGCAAACCAAGAACATCACGCTGCAGGTCGGACAGTCGGCGAATCTGGACTTTACTCTCTCCCCGGGTTCCGTCGCCGAAAAAGTCGCAGTGGAAGCCACCTCCGAACTTCAGGAGCCGACGCGCACTCAGGTCAGCACGGTCATCACCGAGCGGCAAATCATGGATTTGCCGGTCAACGGGCGCGAATTCATCAATTTTGCGCTGCTCTCACCTGCGGTGACGATCGGCGATACGACCTCCGGCAGCACCGACGTGATTGTCGAACCGGTCACCAAGCTCGCATTCGCCGGGCAGAATATTCATTACAACTTCATCGCCGTGGATGGAGCCGACGACATTTCCACCGCTTCCGGTATTCAACGCGGAACTCCTCCGCAGGAATCGGTGCAGGAATTTCGCGTGATCAATTCCGACTATTCAACCGAATTTGGCCGCGCCGTCGGCGGCATCGTGAACATCATCACGCGCAGCGGCACCAATGAATGGCACGGGACCGCCTATGAGTATTTCCGGAACGACAAGATGGACGCCGTGAATCTCTTGCAGGCCACCGGCGCCCACGTCTTGCGGCAAAATCAATTTGGCGCGGCCATCGGCGGCCCCATCACCACGGACAAAACTTTCATTTTTGGAAATTACGAGGCGCAGCGGCGTGGCGAATCTCCCTTTTACAATTCCGCAGTGCTGCAAAACATCCATGCCATCAACGAAGTCAAAGCCATTTACGGTCTTCCGGCCGAGCCGAACCTCGGCAGCGTTCTTCGCACAAACAACACCGACAATGGCTTTGTACGCGTCGATCACAGCTTCAATCCCAACGAGCAATTGTTCGTCCGCTATTTTGTCAACGACGGCCGTCTTCTGAATCAATCTCCCCTGAACGATGGTTTTGATCTTCCCTCCGCGTTCAAGGACAATTTTTATCGCGATCAATCCGTCGCCGGCACCCTCGCTTCCGTCTTTACTCCCAAGCTCGTCAACGAACTTCGCGTGCAATTTGCCCGGCGTTCCTTCGATTTTCCGACCGTTTCCACACAGCCGCATCTTGAGCTTTCGAATACCTTCACGGTCGGCGTCAATCGAGGCAATCCGGATTTCTATCGGGAGTCGCGTTTCGAACTCGTGGACAACGTCACCCACAATTTTGATAAGCACACTCTCAGTTTCGGCGGGAACTATAATTTCGTGAAGACCACCGAATCCTTTCCTCTCTTCTATCCCTTCGAGGCGGATTTTCCGAACCTCGGCGCCTTCCTCGGAAATGACGGAGCGGCCGGCGGCGTGAGCGGCAGTTGTGTTTCCGCTGCCGGGGATCCCGGCGGGCCCGGCCCTGCCGGCTGTCAGCATCCAAACGTTATCTTCTTCGAGCGGTTCCAGGCGCCCAACTTCAACGAGCAGAGCTTGAGCACCTCCGTCTACCAGGGAGGCCGCATTCCTGCCGCCATCCGCAATCAGGCCGAAGGCACCCTGAACCACACTTATGACGGTCTTTTCATTGAGGACAAATGGCGTGCCACTTCAAAACTCACTCTCAACGGCGGCATTCGCTGGGAGTGGGAAACCTGGCCGTCCAATGTGCTCAACACACAATGGAAGAACTTCGACCCGCGCCTGGGCCTCGCTTACAACATCGGAACAAAACACAACTTCGTCGTGCGGGCCGGCTTTGGGCTTTTCCACGGCACCATTCCTTCGCCTTTGCTGGCTTGCCAAGAGCCTTCTTGCGGCGGAACCATCGGAAAGTATCCAGGGCGCCCGTTTGAGGATGGACTCAACGCCAAGACCGAGCTTTTTGCTTTTGCCAGCGCACCTGCTATCACAGCACTGGGCTTGCGCGGCCTCATGCAGGACGGCGCTTACCCGGATAACACCACGGACCCATTCACCAACCCATTTCCAGGTTGCACACCCATCGCAAACTGCGGCTTCTTTGGGCCTGCCGTTGTCGTTCGCTTCGACCAGAATCACAAAAATCCCTACGGCATCCAGGCGAGCCTCGCCGTTGAGTTTGAGCCTTTGCCGGACACCACTGTCAGCATCAGTGGGCTTCACGTCCGCGGCGTTCACCTGGGCAGCTTCTTCAACGTGAACCAGCCAGATCCCACGGGCACCGCCACACTCCATGATTCCGCCGGTCAATCGGCGCCGAAGAACCTTTACTGTACGCCCGCGCTTCTAAATTCGTGCCCCTTCACGCCCGGTGTGCGCACTTTTCCCATCGCCATCTACTTTGAAGCCACCTCGCAGTGGGATTCGCAGTATGACGGACTGCTGATCAATATCAACCGGCGACTAGCCCGAAATTTCTCATACGGCCTTAGCTACACCTGGTCCAAAACAATCGACGATGGACCGAACCCCAGTTTCGTCTTGATCCCCCAGGACAGCAAGAACCTTCGCGGCGAGCGCGCGGATTCTTCCGATGACGTCCGTAACCGTCTTGTGCTGAACGGCACGGTCACGACGCCCAAGTCCTGGAATAAGTTCTCGCGCGACTTTTTGTTCAGCGTGATTGCCACGATTCAATCGCCCCAGCGATTCTCGAAGTTCGCCGGGTTTGACGCCAACGGCGACATCTTTGGAAATAACGATCGCGTCGGCATCGAGCCGCGCAACACCTTTTTTGGCGACAACATGCGCACCGTGGATCTGCGCCTTGCTCGCACGCTCCAAATCGCGGAGAAAAAGAGCCTCGAGCTGGTCGCGGAAGGGTTCAACGTCTCGAACACTCTGAACATCCGCTTCTTCAACACCGTCTACGGGGCGTCCGATTTTTGCCCCTTCAATCCCACCGCCTTCGGCTGTCCGGCCGCGCCTTCCGGTTTTCGTGAAGGTTCGCCAAACCCGCTTTATGGGACGCCGCGAGCGCTCTTTAACCCGCGACAGATTCAGTTGGCCGTGAAGTTCAACTTCTGACGCGTTCTCTCGGTAGGTATTCCGGTCGCGGCGATTGTCGCGGCCGGAGATGCATTTACGACGCGGTTTTCAAAACGAGAATCTGATTAGCGATCATGTCCCCCGGAACGCCCACGCCTCTGCACGCCGTCTCGCTTGAAGACGCCTTCGCCTCGTTCTCTCCGCTCAGCGCGCGGCGGCTGCTCGTCCTTGGCGGCATCGGGCTGATCCTCGTCGGCATGCTCTTTGGCGACCTCTTCGCCGTATTCGTGCTCCACCAGAATGCTGCGCGCGTCGGCGATAGCCTTGCCGCCGCAGCTCACGCGGCTCTTTCCGGTGACAGTGCCGCGGTCGGGCTGAATTTCAGCAACGTCGGAGCTTTTCTCGAAAATCGCGGCACGAAGGTTGACGCGCACGCGCACATCATTGGTTTCGGCTACCTCGCGTTGATGCTCGCTATTGTTCAACCGTGGGTCGCTCTTCGAGAAGGCACGAAACAGCGTCTTGCGTGGATTTTTCTCCTGGGCGCCTGGCTGCTCCCGGTCGGAGTTTTTCTTATCCACTATGTCGGCCTTGCTTACAGTCCGCTAGCCGCCATCGGCTGGGCCAGCATTTTTGCCGATCTTGGCGGACTCGTGGTCTTGATCGCTACGGTTGGTTATTTGGCCGGGCTCTGGAAGCATTTTCGGCAGCCACCTCCAGTGCAAATAAAAGACGAATTACTTTCCGACCGGAGCAGCTTCGGTCAAATGCTGCTTGCGGGTGGCGCAGCACTTGTCCTTCTGGGCTTTTTGCATGGCGCATACTACGCCGCTGCCGATCTATACAATCACGAAAAATCGGATTACGTGATTCTCACGAACATGGCGCAGAGCGCGGCACAAGGGCGCGCCGGCGTCGTAGACGAAGCCCTCAACTCGTATGGGCAACTCCAAGGCGACAAAGCCGTCAACATCGCCGCACACGCCCATAGCATCGAGTTCGGCCTTCTGGCGATGCTTCTGGCGTTCTTCCAGCCCTACGTGAGCTTGCACGACAAGTGGAAACGCCGTTGGGTCCTTCTGCTTCTTCTCGGCTCGTTGATGCTGCCCGTCTGTGTATTGCTCGAGCTGCGCTTCGGCCTCGTCGCGGGCGGCTTGGCGGATCTTGGCGGACTTTTCGTTATTATCGCGTTGCTGGCCATGTGGATCGGCATTTTGCGGTATACGGGAAGCCTCGATGCGCAGGCGGACACGGGCTCAGGAGCGCTTCGCCAATGAGCCGATCGCGAAGGCTGCTTCTTTTCGGCGGAATTGTCCTGATGATTTTGGGCATGAGCTACGGATTGTGGTACGCCGTTTTTGCCGAGCATCAGGCCCTCGATCGCATTGGCGGATCTCTCGCGGCGGGATTTTCCTCGGCTGCGGCCCGAAATTCTACTGCTGTGGATGCCGCTCTCGGGCAGTATCGCGAAGCGAAATATGTCTACGACCGCCAAGTAGACGTGCACAGCCATTGGATTGGCCTGGCCATGCTGCTCGTTATCCTCGGCTTCGCTTTCGATCGACTCGGATTTTCCGAGTCCGTAAAAACACTGTTGGCTTGGGGACTCTTGCTCGGCGCGTTTCTTTTTCCTCTCGGCGTTTTCCTGCAATCGTTCAATCACGCATCCTTTCCGCGAGCGGTTGCCATCGCGGGTTCGGCGCTTGTGGTCGCTTGCCTAGCCTGCGCGGTTTTCGGCATTGCTCGCGGCTCTGCGACGCGCTAGCCGCCCAGACGCAACTCTGGAAGTGCCGCCAGACAGTCAGGCCTGCTTGCTGGCGTCCGTTATAGCGCCCATACCAAAACGAAAAAGGGCCGGCTGTTCACCGGCCCTTCTCCATCCCACACTCTTCAATTCAACCTTGCTTCCTTACTCCATTTCCATTTCTCAGCAATAACTGCACTCCGCGTCGCCCATCCCGCCGCCTGTCATATCGTCCTTGATGCGCCGCAGGCGCTGTCCAAGCCGCTCGGCGAGCTGATGCCGAGCGCGCCACAGCCGCGCTTTCAGTGTGTTTTCCGTAACGCCCAGCTTCTTTGCGGCTTCTCCGGTCGAGTAGCCTTCCACTTCCCGCAGCACGAACGCCGTCCGCAGCAGCGGCGAAAGCTCCTCCAGATTCTCGCTGATCATTTCTCGCAGTTCCGTTCCCGCAAACACCTGCTCCGGGTTCGGGCCATCGGCTGCAAATCGTTCCGCGATCGGCAACTCGTCCTCTCGCGGTGGTTCATCCAGCGAAACTGCGGGGCGCGACTTCGCGCTTCGCCGCCTCATCAGGGCCGCGTTGATCACGATGCGCGTCAGCCATGTCGAAAACTGCGACCGGCCTTCGAAACGCCTCATGTTCCGGTAAGCCGAGAGCAGCCCATCCTGCAAAGCGTCTTCGGCATCTTCCGTATTGCCGAGGACCCGTAATGCGGTCTGAAAGAGCGGCCGCTGGTACCGGCGGAACAGCGTCTCGACCGCCTGTGCATCGCCTCTCTGTCCCGCTCGGATCAGTTTGTCTTCGCTGAACTGCGTTGCCACTGCTATTTGCGTTGCCATCGTTCCCCCCAACTCCTTGCCAACATCTGTTGCAAGAAACTCTTTCGCTTCATTCCGGCCATTTGCGAGCCGTCGCGCTCGTCAATGCACCGGCACTGCTCCCGCTGGAGCCTTTGGCTTCCTCATAAGTAGCAGGAACGGAATTACAGCGAGAAACACCACGCCCAGCATCTTGAAATTGTCGATGAAGGCCAGCATGGCGGACTGGCCCTGCACCAGCTGGTAGACTATGCCCTTCGCTTGCAGGGCGGCATGCGAAGCGCTCGACCCGTACGAGATTAGACGCGCCGTGTTTCCGTTCGTAATCCTCAACACCGCCGGATTCAAACTGTTCACGCTTTCGATCAGGTGCGCCTGGTGAAATTGCGTCCGTCGCTCCAGCATCGTCGTGACCGTGGCGATTCCCACGCTTGCTCCGATATTTCGCGCCAGATTGATGATCCCCGTCCCCATGTTCGTTTTTTCTTTTGGCACGTAAGCAAAAGCCGCCACATTGATCGGTATAAATAAAAACGCCAGACCGAAACTCTGCAGCATGCGGGCTCTCACGGCGTGGCTGTAATCGAGCTGCAAATCCCAGCCGGCCATCCAGAACAGCGCGATCGCGCAAACCGCGCATCCAAACGTAATCAAAACTCGCGTGTCCAGCTTCGACACGAGGAATCCCACCACCGGCATCATCAGCATGATTACCAGCCCGCCGGGCGAGAGCGCCATCCCTGCAAGTTCCGCCGTGTATCCCAGCATTTCCTGCAAAAACTGGGGAATCAGCACCGTGCTCGAATACAGCACGAAACCCAGGAAAAACATCGCCAGCGTCGAGATCGCGAAGTTCCGGTCCTTCAGCATCTTCAAATCGACGACCGGCTCTTTCTGTCTCAACTCCCAAACGATTCCAGCGATGATCCCGATCAACATCAGAACGAAGAAGACCCGTATAAAACCCGACGACAGCCAGTCGTCGCGCTGGCCCTTGTCCAGAATGATCTGCATGCTTCCAAGCCCGAGACTGATCAAACCGATCCCGATGTAGTCGATTCGAAATCCGCTCTTGAGGCTCGTCCGCTTCATGTACGGCGGATCCGTGATCAGCACCGACGTCAGCAGCAGGGAAATAATTCCCACCGGTACGTTGATATAAAAAATCCATCTCCACGAAAAATTGTCCGTGATCCAGCCTCCCAGCCACGGCCCGATCGTCGGCGCCACCACCACCGCAATTCCGTAAACCGCAAAGGCCATGCCGCGTTTCGCCAGCGGAAACGTGTCGTTCAAAATGGCCTGCTCGCTCGGCTGCAAACCGCCGCCGCCCGCCCCCTGCAAAATCCGGAAGAGAACCAGCACGCCCAGGCTCGGCGCAAGCCCGCACAAAAACGAGCTCACCGTGAACAGCGCCACGCAAGCCATGTAGAACCGCTTCCGCCCGATCAGTCCGGAAAGCCATCCCGAGAGCGGCAGCACGATCGCGTTTGAAACCAGGTACGATGTCAGCACCCACGTTGATTCGTCTGCCCCCGCCGATAGATTCCCCGAAATGTGCGGCAACGCCACGTTCGCAATCGACGTGTCCAACACTTCCATGAACGTGGCCAGCGTCACCGTCACGGCGATCACCCAGGGGTTGATCGATCCGTCTGGCATCCTCAGTTTGGAAAGTATTCTGTTCTTCATGGCCCGTTCTGCCCTGGCTCGCTGTTCCTCTATTCATTTCTACGTATAACCGGCCCACCGACTTACTTTATTCCGCCCTCTTTTGCGTCCGTCGGGTTCTCTTGCGCTGCTTTGTCGAGCGCTATTTCGTAATTACCGTCGCATCCACGTTCATCCCCGGTCGCAACACATTATTTCCGACCGATTCCTTGTCCAGCACGATCTTCACGGGTATCCGCTGCACCACCTTCACGTAATTCCCGGTCGCATTTTCGGGTGGCAGCAGGCTCAACACTCCTCCCGTCGCTCCTGCGATCGAATCCACGTGCCCGCTGAACGTCTTTCCGTAGGTATCAACCTTTACTTCCGCCTTCTGGCCCGCCCTCATATTTCGCAGTTGCGTTTCTTTGAAATTTGCCGTCACCCACACATCGTGCAGCGGTACCACCACCAGCAACCCCTGCCCGGCTTGCACGATCTGTCCTGGCTCAACCTGCTTGTGCGTCGCCACTCCATCCACCGGTGCGACCACTTCCGCGTAGCTAAGATTCAACTCCGCCGCCTCCAGCGATGCGCGTGCCTGCGCCACTTTTGCCAGCTTCGCCTGCGCGTCCGCGGTGCGCATGCTCACCTCCTTCCTGTCCGCTTGCGCTCCTTCCACTCCCGCCCGTGCTTGCAGCACGCGCGCTTTCGCCGCGTCCAGTTGCGCCTTCACCACTTCCACGTTTCGCTGCGCCTGCACCAATTTTTCCTGGTCCGCTTTCAGCGCGCTCGCCGTAGCGTCCGCATTCGCTTTCGCCGCGTCGTACTGCTGCTGCGAAATCTCGCCCTTTTCCATCAACGGCTTGTATCGCGCCAGATCCGCCTGCGCCAGGGCCGCGTTCGCCGTGCTCTTGCTCACGTTGGCTTCAGCAAACGCCAGATCCGCCGTCTGCGCCTCCTCATACGTCGCTTTCGCCTTCGCCTCATCGGCCTGCGCTCCCAGCAATTGCGCGTCGGCGCTCGAAGTCCCGCTGGCCACATTTTCTGCTGTGCGCGGAACGTCCACTCCCGCGGACCGCGCTTCGCCTTCCGCCAGTGCCAGCGCCCCCTTTGCCTGGTCAACCGCCGCCTGGTAATCCCGCGGATCGATCTTCACGAGCACCTGTCCCGCTTTCACCGCCTGGTTGTCGTCCACCAGCACTTCCGCCACGCGCCCATAAACCTTCGCCGCAATCGGCGTGATGTGACCGTCGATCTGCGCGTCATCCGTGCTCTCGCGGTTGTGGTAGTAAAGAAACAGACCCACCAGCGCCGCGAGCACCACCGCTCCGCCGAGAATCGCGAGCCGTTGCATCTTCGGATTCGCCAGCCCCTTTGGCGCTTCTTTCTCCAGCGGCACTTCCACCATCGGCCGTACTTTGGTGGCGTTTTCCAGCCCGACTTCGATCTCGATGCTCATCGTCCCCTCACTTCGAGTAAACTTTTTCCATCTGCCCGATCGAACGTGCGTAGTCCGCGCGCGCCTGGTTGAATCGGTAGAGCGCCGCAATCTGGTTGTCATTGGCCCTTGCGAGCGAATCTTGCGCCTGGATCACTTCGATGTTGTTCGCCACGCCGGCCTTGAACCGGTCCCTTGCCTGATCCACTTCCTCTTTCGAAAGCTGCACTCCCAGGTTTGCCACTTGCACTTGATTGCGCGCCGAGTCCAGATTGATCAGCGCCGTCTTTACATCCAGCGCGATCTGGTTCCGCAAGTCGTCTTCCTGCTGCTCCAGCTTGCGGATTTCCAGATCCGCCCGAACCACCTCCGCGTGAATTCTTCCTCCCGTAAACAGCGGCAAATTCACGCTCGCTTCATAGTTGTACGTGGGCAGCGTGGTGCCGGAAGACGATCCCAGGTATGCAAAATCTCCATCGAATCTCACCGATGGTAGCCTCGAGTACTGCGCCGCCTTCTTCTCCGACCCCGCTGCTCGCAGCTGCGCTTCCAGCGACTTCCACTCTTCCCGTCCCCCCAGCGCCTCGTCGATGCTTGCGCCCACTTCCGGCTGCGGCGTATCGAAGAAGCTCAGAGAATCCCCCAGCTCGATGTCTTGGCGTGGGTCGAGATTCAGCAGCCGGCTCAGCCCAAAAGTTGAAGTAGCTTCCTCGTCTTGCGCCTCGAGCAGTCTCTGCTTCTCGTTTTGCAATTCCACGTTCGCGCGCAACGTATCAATCCCGGTCCCAACTCCTTCTTTCTGCAGATCCGCCGCCTGGTCGTAGAGGGCTTGCGCCAGTTGCACTCGCGATTCCGATGCCTGCACATTTGCCACCGCCCGCAGCGTCCCGATGTATTGCGATACCACCAGCAAGATCACTTGCTCCCGCGTTGACAGGCTGCTTGCCTTGCTCGCATTCATCGTTTCTCGCGCCGCCTGATATTTTCGCCATAGGGTCAGGTCGAATATCGGCGCGCTCGCGCTCGGACCGGCCGAAAAAATCTGGTAAGGGCCCAGTGACTTCGGAAACCCTGGAAAAGGCGTTTTGCCGCCGAACTGCGCCAGCAGGTTTACTTTCTGGGCCTCATCACTGACCTTGGCGTTCACCTGTGGCAGGATATCGGCCAGCGCCAGGTTCTTGTCTTGAACGCTCTGTGCTGCCGTTAATATGGCTATCTGCGCCGTCGGATTCTGCTTCAAGGCCAGGCCCACCGCTTGATCCAACGTCAACCGCATTACACCCGCGGGCGCACTCCCCGGCAGTCGGCTCTTCTTCGCGTCCTCTTGCCCGCGCGCAACCACAGGTGTTATCAGCAAGCTGAAAAACGCCACGTAGAAAATAATGTGCGAACCCTTTTTGTGGCCGCTGGTTACCGGCTTCTCTGCCCGCTCGCCGCCTTCAATTTCCTGGACAATGGCTTCGTTGAGGCACCCTTCCGCTGCCAACTTGCCCCCTTGCCGGTGGATCTCTTTCAGAAGCACCTTTCCCGCCGCATCGATAAAGCTCACGCCGCACAAATCCACGCTGTACTTCTCGCCCTGGGCCCGCTCCTTCCAGCACTGCTCCAGCGCCGCCACCCACGGCCCCGCCAGCTTCCCTTCCACACTTAAAATCGTCTTTCCGCGCTTCTTTTCCGTCGTGATTCTTAACATTTTGTTTGTCCTGCCGGGCTAGAGTAGATGCACTAGCGGCACCATTCGATGTTAAAATTTAGACATCTGTAAATAATTGTATTCATTGGAGTTACTTAAAATAAAGGCGTGCTAAACCCGTCTTTTAGTGCTGTTATGTGGGCATATGACTAAAATTTGGCTATGATTTACTGCTAATATTTCGTCACAACCCACCATCTGATGCCCGCCATTTCCTTCTGGACGATCTTCTTCCCAAGACGAATGTCCTCCACTGTCCGCACAGGATTGCACTCGCACGCCTCCGGCTGGCCACTTTCCTGAAACCTGCACTCAGGCTCTTCGAGGTGGGTATTACAGATCAGGCAGGCTGTTGGACAACCACATAGCTCTGAACTAGCGCGAAACGCGCAGCCGGATGTAGGAAGAGGTTGCCGTTCCCGTCGCTCTCCCAGCCGTTACGCGGATTGGCCCGGTGGTCGCGCCTGCGAGTAGCGTCGTGATCAGGCTGTTGGCAGGGGGCGTGTCTCGCAGTGATGTTTTTTCTTCGCCAGGCGGCCACACTGGACTGGCACGCCACTTTATGTATTTAGCCGATGCTAACAATGAAATTGCTGCACAGTTCGGTGCTAGGCGTACGGACTTAGGCTCCTCCACGCTCCCCGCTGCTCGCAGAATCTTTGCTACCTTCGAACCGCGATGGCCTGCAGTTCAAAATGCCCGCCGCGCAGCAGCGATCCTGCTCCTATAAATTCACGCGCTGGAAAGTCCTTCGTCGTGAAATAGCTCTTATATACCGCATTGAACTTGTCGTAGAGCGACAAGTCCGTGCACGCAATCTGCACGTAAACCAAATCATCCATCGTCATGCCGGCTTGTGTGAGAGTTCCCTTCAAGCTATCCAGCAGGAGCTTGACCTCTTCCTCCGTTTCCGCGGGCGCCTTTCCCGTCTTGGGGTCCAGCCCGATTCTCCCCGCCAGGTACAACGTATTCCCGGCAAGAATGCCGTCACTGTAAGGCGCCTGCACCACCTTATCCGGCGCGTTGAACACTTTGCGTGTGGATTGCGGCGCGGGCTCCGGAAATGCTCCCCGTACCGTGACAATTCCAGCAACAAAAAGCCCGACGAGTAAAACGCTGACGCGTCGATTCACGACATGCCTCCAATCGAACCTCTTTGAACTCTGAACTCCCGGGATTCCCGCGCGAGTGTAGCCCTCAATTCGTTCCGTCGCAACCAGGGAGTGGCACAGACTTCAGTCTGTGCCTCCGCCCGCCGCCGCATACCGGTTATCTCGCGCGGACGTATCTACCCAGATTATCAAGCGAAATCATACGCATTTCCGTGGGCGAAGAATTGGAGCGGACCAGCGGGTTGTAGTATCTGGCGCGATAAAAATCGAGGCCGGTTGCGTCCAACTCGCGGCCAGTGTAGGCAAAACTATTTGTCGTGGCGGAGCCACTCACCGTGGTGTTGCCAAATGGCTCGAATGAGTAGCTCGTTTGCACCGTGCCCGTCGAATCCGCCAAAGCGATGGTGCTGCCGAGCGGATCCGCGAGGAAACTGCGCGGGAATGAATCATCCGATAGTTATTTCAGACTCGGGTCCATTCGCCACCTAGCTCGCGGAAGGATGCGCGCGAATAGCCCGAGCTCGCTCGATTAGCGGTACCGCTCTGGCGGAATCACCTTGGGCCAGATACACCGAAGCCAGATTCTCAAGGACTATCGCAATCCCAGGGTGATTCGGTGTGAGTTGCTTCTCTCGGATTGCGAGTGCCCTCTTCAGCGCATCCTCCGCTTTTGCGAACTTCTGCTGGTCACGCTCCGCGAGCCCGACACGGTTCAGATCTGTGGCGACCTGCAAACCCTCTGGCCCGAAAGCCTTTTCATGTATGGAAAGCGCTCGTTCGCCTAGCTGCTCAGCTTCCGCAAACTTGTGTTCGTAGAAGTAGAACAGGGCCAGGTCGCTCAGGGTCATGCCGGTATCAGCGTTGTCTGGCCCAAGCGCTTTCTCGCGAATGGCAAGGGCTCGCAGAAAAAGAGGCCCGGCCTGAGCGAGGTTGAATTGTTCCTGGTCGCGGTACAAGCGTCCCAAATCGCCGAGTGCGACCGCAATGTCGGCGGGGTAAGGCCCGGGAGAATTCTCATAGGCAGCGATTGCTTGTTTATAGAGTGATTCTGCCTGGGTATATTTCCCTTGGCCCTCAGCAACCGTTCCGAGATCGCTTAGAGTCCCACCACCTGGGGCTGAAGTCTTCTTGCTGAACTGGCTCACGCGAGCCAACAGTTGCTTCGCTTTGGCGGCCTTGCCCAGACCCTGGTACGCCATGGCTAACCCCTCGACCGAATCAATCGTCGTTTTGTTCTCCAGTCCCAAGACTTTCTCTTGGATTACCAATGCCTTCACGTATTGCGCTTCTGCCTCCGAGAATTTGCCTTCGAGTCTGTACAGTTCCGCTAACTGGAAGTAAGCACTTGCGAGATCTGGATGCGCAGACGCCGGAGCAAATCCTTCATAGGCCGCTACGGCGCGCACAAGGAACGGTTCTGCTTCTGTGTATCGCCCTTGCTCGGAGCAAACAAAGCCCAGATTCAGCAAAACGCCTCCGCGATCATAGCCGGTGGCGCGAGGATCTTTGTCAAAGTTTGCTAGCGCCTGTGAAAAATGCTGCTCAGCCTCTGGCAAGCGGTTCTTGTCGCGATAGACCTGTGCAAGGTTTAGCTCCACCCTGCCTAGCTCGACCCTGGGAGTTTGTGAAAGACTCTCGTAAACCTGAACTGCCCTTTTCAAGACAGGTTCGGCTTGTTCGTAATTGCGATCAGCACGGTACGATGTACCGAGCATACCAAGCACATCGGCTAAACGGCGGTCGTGCGGATACCTGTTTTCCGTGTCCGGAAGAAGCCCGACAAGCATCTTTTCTGTCCCTGCATAATCTTGACGAGCAAACGCTCCCGACGCATGCGCGAATACCTCAGACCACGCTCCTGATGCATGGGGGATTGACGCGGACCACGCTTCTGCCTTGTGGCGCTGCAGCAGAGTCCAGCCGCTCCACGCTACTGCAAGAACGAGAATTGCCAATAGGGTCCAGCGGCGCATAGTTTCTCCGATCTGCAACGAGGCTCTTGGCAACCAGAGGATTGGTCGCATGTGGGATCTCGAGGACGGTCTGAACCCCACGTGCTCTGAATTGGGAGGAAGCCTTACCTAGAATGTTCGACTATTGCCTGTCCCGCATCAACGCTTACTTCCGCAGCTGGACCGTATCGGTTATCTCGAGTGGACGTAGCTACAGGAATCTCCGAGGGAAATCATACGCATTTCCTTGCGGACCGCGGGGGAACAGAAAGAGGCAAAAGTCATGAGTTTAGGAGATCTTAGTGTCGTATGATCCCGTGCGCGAACTGCGGGGGCAGATCAGCAGGTCAAATCCCGTGCGCGGCGCTAGGGACACCTGACAGCAACCAAAGTTGCTGTGCGGCACCCTTTCAGGGGTAACGTGTCTACCCCCACCCGGTGCCGTAGGTACCGCGCCGGAAAGTGCGTGGCCGTAACCGGATCCATCGACGGTGAGATGGCCGTACAGGGCCACGGAACAGCGCAAAGAGCATCCTACTTGGCTGTCTTCTTCGTATAGTACTGGTCTCGGTCGTAACTAAGATAAAGGCGGACTCGGCCCCACTTCTTCTCAATTCCTAAGAGCGAGATGCCAATGGGTTCCTTGTGGGAATTTGGAGGAAAGTGGTGGGAAAAATTATTAAGGGACACTTTAGGTTCTCCATAGTACGGCTCAAATTCCCATTTGCCGGAATACGCCGTTTCGGTTCCATCCACTGCTCTGAAACGATGGGTATACGTTCCGTCTGAGCGCAGCTGCAATGATTCAACACCGTTCTGGTGGTGGGCCTCGTATGTGCCGATTACCTGCGAACTGTCAGTCACTTTGGAGCACCCCAGAAGCAAGGCAAGACACGCTAGGGGTAGAAACAAAGCTCCACGCCTCCAGATTGTCATTGGTTGCACCCGCAACCCCTGCCACTCATCGGCTCCGTCCAGTGGTAGGTCTGCGTGGTCGTGCCGAACGGGCCAAAGCTATCACGGCTATGGGATGGAACTCCCGCCTGGTACAGCAGTGAAGTGAGGCTCGTGTCATTTGTCACGGTAAACGTCACGGTTCCGTTTGAATTGGGATATGCTGTCCAATCATAACTGCCCACAAACTGCAGCGTTGGATCGAGGCCGGACTGCCAGAGTCCTTTCAGGCCGAACGGGTGGCCACCGTTCGGTATAGGTTGGCAACCGTGAGAGTTGAAATAGTCCCGCGCTTTGTTTATCCCCGGAGAGTTTTTCAAACTCTGCACTTGAACGCTGTCTGGGCCGAAATCGCGAGACTGTGGCCCCGTTCCTGAGGCAAACTCCCAAGTCATTTGGCCCGCCGTATACGCCCCGGAAGACCAGTCGTACGCTCGCCAGAAGATTCCAGGAATTTCGTAAAGTTCAGGCCACAACCCTAAGGGATCTGCAAAACTAACGGGGTTTCCGGCAGCGTACTGATAGGCGTTTGTACCTAACCCCAGCGGGTCTTCCGAGATGAACCTGCCGATCTGCGGGTTGTAGTATCTGGCGCGGTAGTAGTAGAGATTGCTGGCGTCGAGTTCGCGTCCCGTATAGGCGAAGCTATTGGTCGTGGCTGACCCCGAGAGTGTCGTATTGCCAAACGGCTCGAATGTGTACTGAGTTTGGAGAGTGCCAGTCGAATCCGCCAATGCCAGCGTGCTGCCGAGCGGATCCGCGAGGAAACTGCGCGCTCCGGCAGAGTCGGTCCGCTGGAAAACCTCGTCGATGCCCCCGCTGAGCGAATTAGCTGTGTTCGTGCCCCCGATCACTTCCTGCACCGTATTTGCGCCGTCGTAGAGAAAGGTCGTGTTGGTTCCGACGATGCTCTTTGTCGCCCGCCGTCCGAACGGGTCATACGTAAAACTCGCCGTGTTCCCCAGGTCAATCTGTTTCAGGCGGTTTCGCGCGTCCCATGTGTAACTATGCGTCCCGTCGCTGGTCATGTTCCCGTTCGTGTCATAGAACAAATTCGCGGTTCCCCACGTCGTGAGCTGATTGTTCGCATTATAAGCCGTCTGGTTCACGGGCGCGTGGCCGAGTCGCAGCTTTCGAAATCTTCTTCTCTTCTTGGGCAGCCTGCGATGTGTGTACGACCTCTGAATTTTACCACGTAGTGAAAAAAGAAGAACGTCCACGGCTCGAAAAAATGCGAGAACGCTTCACGCCCGGACAAGGCTTAGGCATTTCTGGCCGGACCGCCCGCCCGGCAAGGGAGTGGCACAGACTTCAGTCTGTGCCTCCGCCCGCAGCCGCAGCAAAATCAGTCCGCATCCTCTTCCGCGCACAGTGCTAGAATGCCGCTTCTTTTCCGAGGTGACCCGATGTGCTCCACCATTCGCACGGCCGCTATTTCGCTCATCGCCGCACTCTGCATTTCCGCGCCCCTCTCCGCACAAAGCGACCTCGATCAGCGCATCGACAAGGAAGCCGCCTCGCTCCTCGCCACTTACAAGCACCTGCACGAAAATCCCGAGCTCTCCACGCAGGAAAGAGAAACTTCTGCTCTTATTTCTGGCGAACTGAAAAAAATCGGCTACGAAGTCACCGATCATTTCGGGCAGTACGACGACTCCAAACTAATTTCCTATGGTATCGTCGCCGTCCTGAAAAATGGGCCTGGCCCCGCCGTTTATGTTCGCACCGACATGGACGCGCTTCCCATCGTCGAAAATACCGGCTTGCCCTACGCCAGCCACGTAAAAGTGAAGCGCGCCGACGGCCCCGAAGTCGGAGTCATGCACGCCTGCGGCCACGATCTGCATATGACCGTTTTTCTCGGCACCGCGCGAATGCTCGCACAGTTGAAGCATCGCTGGAGCGGCACTGTCGTCTTGATCGGCCAGCCCGCCGAGGAAACCGTCGGCGGCGCGCAGGCCATGCTTCGCGCCGGGCTGTATACCAAATTTCCGAAGCCCGACTTTGTTCTTGCGCTGCATGACTCGTCCGGAATTCCGGCGGGATCTGTTTCCTGGCACGCGGGGCCTCTCCTCGCGGGCGCCGATTCCGTGGACATCACCGTGCGCGGTTATGGCGGGCATGGAGCCGCGCCGCAAGCGACGAAGGACCCCATCGTCATCGCCTCGGAAATCGTCGTGATGCTTCAGACCATCGTCAGCCGCGAAATGGATCCGCAGCTTGCAACCGTAGTCACCGTCGGCTCTTTTCACGCCGGCACGAAGCACAACATCATCCCGGATGACGCGCACTTGCAGCTCACCGTTCGAACCATGAATCCGCAGCAGCGTGAAAAAGTTCTCGCCGCGATCTCCCGCATCGTGAACGGCGTCGCGGCGGCGGCCGGCGTTCCTGCCGACCACGCGCCCATCATCGAAGTGGCGCGGGATCATGTTCCCGCTACGATCAACAATCCCGAACTCACCCATCGCGTCGCCGCATCTCTCGAACGCGCGCTCGGAAAAGAAAATGTAATTCCTGGCGAGCCGGCGATGGCCAGTGAGGATTTCAGCTTGTTCGCGCTGGAAGATCCCAAGCCGCCGATTTGCATGTTCCAGCTAGGCGCGGCGGATCCTGTGAAACTGAAAGAAGCGCAGGAAAAAGGCATGAGGCTGCCGGGGCCGCACTCGAGCGAATTCGCTCCACTCCCCGATCCCGCCATTCGAACGGGAGTCAAGGCCATGACTTCCGCCGTTATGGATCTCCTCAAAAAGTAAGCGAGGCAGCGCTCGGAATTATTTTCTGAAGTGCGTTTGTGTCTTCTCCGCGTTTGAATTTCAAATTCTTTTTCAGAGTGCGATCATTCCTGCGCGGATGAAGTAGAGCGAAGTGATTCCGACCGCGAGCCACAAAAGCACTCCTTGCAGAAGCGGGCGCCAGCCGACTTCTTTTAGCGTGGCGCGGGAAATTCCCGTGCCGATTAAAAATAATGTCGCCGTGAGGCCGAGACGGCCAAATGCGAAAACCGCGTGCGAGAAGCGGGACATGGCTGGAATGTAGGAATTAAAAATTGCGGCGAGGCAAAAAAATAAAATGAACCACGGCAGTTGCACTCGGGATTTGCTGTGCTTGATCGCGGCGGTGGCGAGAGCCAGAGGGAGAATCCAAAGTGCGCGCGCAAGTTTCACGGTGGTTCCGATGAGAAGAGCTTCCTGGCCATACTTCGCGGCCGCGCCGACGACGGAGCTCGTATCGTGAATCGCCAGAGCGGCCCACAGTCCGAATTGCGATTGCGAAAGATGAAGCAGGCCTCCAATCGGCGGAAAAAGAAGCAGCGCGACGGAATTTAAAATAAAGACCGTGCCGAGAGAGACCGCCATTTCTTCGTCGTCGGCATGAAGAATCGGGCCGACCGCGGCGATGGCGCTTCCGCCGCAAATCGCGGTGCCCGCGGTGATGAGGAACGAGGAATTTCCGCGAACCCGCAAGAGTTTCCCGAGCGCGAGACCGACAACGATCGCGAAGGAAATTCCGATCACCGTGTAGAGAAAGCCGCTGCGCCCGGCTTTCACGACTTCGCGCAAGTTCATCCCGAAGCCCAGCGCGACGACGCAGATCTGTAGAAGGATTCTCGCGGCGATCCGCGTGGCCGAAGAGTAAGGATGCGCGAAGGACAAACCGAAAATGATTCCGAGGCTCAGAGCGATGGGGGGAGAGAGAAGTCCCGTAAAAGAAAGAATGAAGGCGAGAAGAAAAATAATTTTTGAGATAAGGGGCATCGACCGCAAAGAGAATATCAGGGCAGGAGCCCGAGTGGCTAACTGCAAAAGAAGCGAGTGATGCGGGCCTAAGCCTCGCGTTTCTCGAAGCCGGCGAACTCAACTTCATTCCGGCTCTTTCTTTAAAGGCGAAGGGGAAGGAGGAGCGGCGCCGGCTTTGGGTGCTGGAGCAACAGAGTTCACTGGAGCCTTCGGGGAACCTGAAATATCGGCGATTATTTTTTTCGTGGCCGCTTTGCTGACGGCGCAGGCGGAATCCCAGATGCGGCATTGCGCCAAAGTATATTGGCAACCGCAAGTGCAGTTGTCGGCGTTGAACCGGCGCAGGGCGATCTTTCTTTGCCGGAGGGTGAGTTTCGAGAGGTCAACACCGGGAAGCTCGGTGGCGCGATCGGCGTGTTTGAGAAAAACTTCGCCCTTGTCTTCAAAGGTTTCGACTTTGGCGGAGATGGGCATGCCGAGCAGCGCGCGAATTTCCGTCTCGAAGTAAGCCAGATCCCAAAGCCCGACATGCTTCTGAACGACGCGGCCTTCCGTATCCACGAGGAACGAAGTCGGCAGGGCGGCGATACCGCCGTATTCTTCGCGGACCTTGTCCGGAGTCATGGCGACGGGATAGTTGATTCCGGTTTCGTCGATGTATTTCTGAACTTCGGCGGCATTTTCGTCGTCGACATTGAGGCCTATAACCTGGAGGCGCCCTTCATAACGCTGTTGCAAAGTAACGAGGTCCGGTACTTCGGCGCGACAAGGTCCACACCAGGTGGCCCAGAAATTCAGGAGGATGACTTTGCCGCGAGCGTCGGCGAGAGTGAGAGGTTTGCCGTCGAGGGAATTGAGGTTGAAGTCTGGGGCGGGATCAGGGTTGCGCACAAAGCGAATGACGGGCTGGTTGTCCAGCTGCGCGGCGGCAACGGCGGGCAGGAGGAGAAGAAGCAACGACGCAAGGAATTGGCGAGCAGGCATCATGGCGCACCTAATAGGAAAGCACATTGAGACGGGAACGCCAAGTGGAGGATAGAGGCTGGGGTGCTTGAACCCTTGGAGAAAGGCGAAAAGGACATTGCTTGCTGGATGGGGGCCCGCCACCCCGGGTGTTTTGTGCAAAGAGTGCGGAGATGATTGAGAATGCGGGAGTTAGCGTTTTGCGCCTGGCAAAAGAGTGCGTAAGAGTATGAAAACAAAGGGCAGCTAAAGCATTTGGAATGATATTGATGTGGATTTTTGCGAAAAGAGTGGTACGGAGTGGAAAGCTCAAAGTCGGAAGTGAACACGGAGGCACGCCCCCATGTGTGACGGAAAGCGTGTGGATGCGATTGATAGCAGAAGGGTTGCGACGGTACCGGCGTGTCGAGTTGTGACGGGTGTGTCGAGTTTGGGGAAGCGAGGAGGGGAGAGAGGCAGAGGATAGGCCGATAAGTGCAGTAGAAAGGCGACGGCGGGAGGCGTCGCAAAGAGGACGAAGTTGCCGGGCGGGGCTGGCGGCTTCGGATCATGTTACATGATAGCATGAAAGTTACTATATGTCAATATCCTTCTTATGTGTACGTAATGGTTATTCGAATGGGGAGCGCTGGTTCGAAGGACGGATTCGCAAGGGGCTGAACTGGAAAGGGTTGGCCCTTCGAGGCTCAGGGTGAACCCTTCGAGGCTCCCTTCGATGCTCAGGGCAAGCAGGGTAAAGAGGGAATCTTGTGGTTTGCTACGGCTGTTGAAAAGTGTTGAAAAGTCAAAACCCGCACCCTTGAACAATCCGCAAGGATTGCGGCACACGCAGGAACCGAAACCGCAAAGGGTTGATTGGATAAGGACGAAGGCTCCGGTCGTAGCCGCGTATGCTTCTGATTGGAGGACCGAAGCAATTCGGTCGAAAGGAGCCTTCGATGATGCTTATTGGATGTGATTATCATCCCAGTTGGCAACAGATTTGTT
>DATGED010000041.1:0-43817 GCA_035310525.1 Candidatus Acidiferrum sp.
TCGGAAAACATTTATCTTGTGCCGCGCAACGACGGGAGAATTCTTGCCGGAGCGACCGTCGAATATACCGGATTCGAAAAATATTTGACGGCGGGCGGCATCGAAAAAATTCTCGCCGCTTCGATTGAACTGGCTCCTCGACTTGCAGGCGCGCGCCTCGAAGAATCCTGGGCCGGGCTTCGCCCTGACTCGCCGGATCATCTGCCCATTCTCGGACCAACCGATGTTGAAGGTCTCCTTATTGCTACGGGACACTTTCGCAGCGGAATTCTGCTGACGCCGATCACCGCGCAGCTTGTGCGCGAATGGGTGACGCAACAACGCGTCAGCGTGGATTGGGAACGATTCAGTCCTCTGCGATTTCAGTCCGCTTCCGCGCAGGGCGCTCCAGCTTAAGTCCTTAGAAAAACAATCACGCTGCCAACGTGCCGCGTCCCGACGTTTTTGAGGTTTTCGTTTTCGTCTTCGTTTTCGTCTTCGTTTTCCTATCCTTTTTCTTTTTTGTTTTCGTTTGCGTTACGGTTGAGGCGCGGGAGGCGGCGTGATGGGCATGGCCTGTCCCGTGTTCGTGAATTGAATCTCGCTCTTGTCGAGAGCCAGTTCGTGCTCGAGAACGATATCGAGAGTGGAGCCGCGCGGCAATTCGGCGTCGGGCCCTCGCGTCAAGAGAACCGCGCCGAGTCCCGCGAGTGCGCCGACGCCCGCGCCGATTCCAAGTCCCTTGGCGCGCCCTGCGATTGCGCCGATCCCCGCGCCAGTCGCGGTTGTTTCGGCGACGGTTTGGGCGTCCTTACCTTTTCCGCCGGGGCTGATGACCTTGCCTTCGGAGTCCATGGTTTCTTTCCCACCGGAATCAGCGCTGCGAGGCGCCGCATTCAAGTCCACCGTATAACCATTCGGAAAAATCAATGTATCCAGACGCATGCGAAACTCGCCGCGACCCTTCACGCGCCCGGGCCGCTTGGATTCGATGAGTTCCCCTCGAAGATACGAACCTACCGGAATGATGATGTGATTGTTCTGCGTGATGGGGAAAGAAGTGTGGAAGTAAACGGAATCGCCGGCTTTTGCGCCGCGAGTGGAAATGCCGTTTTCAAGAACGACGGCAACGCGAGTGCCAGCGGGAATCCTGATCTTGTCCGTGGAGGCGGGAGCTGTCCGCGCGGCGGGCTGCTTCTCGGGTTGCGGAGGAGGAGCGGCAGTCTGCGGCCCCGCTGGTTCTTGCGCCCGGCCCGAGTGTGGCAGGGCAACCAGGAGGGCGGCCAGCACGCAATAAAGTGCAAACTTTCCGCGGGGCGGCTTACTCATAAAGTGCCTCCAATATGCAAAATCCGATGCGATGCGGTAGACGCCGGATGCCCGAGTATACGCCTGCTGGAGGAAGTGGGAAGCGGACAAGGAAGAGAGAATGTTGGGAGGCAGAGGATGAGAATGCAGGGCCCCCCACCCCGGGTGATTTGTGCAAAGAGTGCGCAAGGATATGAAGAGATTGAAGATAGCGTTTTGCGCGGTGCAAAAGAGTGCGTAAGAGTATGAAAACAAAGGGAAGCTAAAGCATTTGGAATGATACTGATGTGGACACTTGCGGGAAGAGCGGTTCAGAGCTGAAAGTTCAAAGTCGGAAGTGAACACGGAGACACACCCCCATAGGTGACGGAAAGCGTGTGGATGAGATTGATAGCAGAGCGGTTGCGACGGTACCGGCGTGTCGAGTTGTGACGAGTGTGTCGAGAAGGGAGCGAAAGTGGCGGGGCCGGGCATGGGGAAGGGTTGGAGAGCCATAGGAGCTGAACTCGACGATTTATTTTACCGCAAAGGATGATAACTTGTCAAGGTATTTCTACTGTATTTCTACTGTAGTAACCATTCGAATGGCCCGAAGTAGAGATTTAAGTGGATGATGGGAAAGGAGATGGAGCGAAAATAGAGCCCCTGAAAAAACATTTCAACGAACGAGGCTAGACAAGAGGGCCGAGCCGCAGTTCGGGGAAAAGCAAGAGAAGGGGCTGACGAGTGAGGCGGTTACCTGAGCACTGCGGCGACGGCTTGGCGGAGGAGATGGATCATTTCGCGCCGATGTTCAACGGAAAGGTCAAAACCCGCACCCATGCGAAAACCGCAAAGATGCGGCGCCGAAAACCGTTTCACCAGTCTACCTGTCAGCCACCCGCCGGCATAACGGTTTTCTTCGCTACTCCCCTCATGCGTATTGTGGCTCGAATGGAGCAACCTTCGATTAGACAATTAACATCCTGGATTCGTTGGGGGTGGGTTAGGTTACGCATGCAGCGACTATACTAAATCCGCTTTAGCATGTCGAGGGATTTCCTTACGCGTCTAGCAGAATAGCTTCTTCCTCAGAGTCACGGTCGGTCTCGTCTTGGTCTTCCGTGACCTTACTATCGTCGGTGGGCCGGAGGTCTTCTAGGGTCTTGCGTCTCTTTTCATACATTTCCCGATGTAACTTTAGGGCTTCCGATTCAACTTGCTTTTGTTTTGATTTGCTTTTAGTCATGTTGTGCTCCCCGTAGAAGGGTTAGCTTGAGTGTGGCCGTACAACCAGAAAAAGGGCATACGGAATTTCCTTGATAACCGCTTACAGATAACCCCCTGTGATGTAAGATTCTCTAATTCCGTTACAACTTTTTTCGACAGGTCCGATTCGTCTGTCGTCATTTCTTTCACGACAAGCTTCCAATTGTCGCAAAAGTGATAATCCAAATGGAACGAATGAGATGGTGCTCCGTGTACAAGCTTTTCGCTCAGGTCCTCAGAGCGCTCTGCCCTGTCAGAAAAATCCGCAAACATGTAAGTGTACAAAAGTTCTTTGGCATAATGGCGGGTAAGATTTCGTTCCCTGAAAAATTTAGCTACTTGCAAAGCTCCAACTTCATGCACCATCGCTACGAGCAACTCCGAATCGACATTGGTGTTCCCGCCCTCCATTTTCCTTAGTTGTTCTTCAATGACTTGACGAGCACGCCTCGCAAAGTCAATAAAACCATCAATGGTGGCTAACTCAACTTCCGATCTTCCGCGTTCGGACTCAGATACAAGCGTAATATCTATGGGCGACAATCCGGCGTAGTGCCCTAGCCGGACTTCGTCACCGGACAAGGATAACAAAGTAGCTGCGCTATACGCACGTTCGGGTACCAAAAACGCTACGTCTTTTACCATGTCTCTGATGAGCTGCGCGATGCGATAAGCTGCAACCGGGTTTCCTCCCCAACTGTCTAACAAGACATCCAACTGTGGGAGCTTCGTCTCCACTGTGACGCTGTTTCGACGAAAGGCTTGATAGACTTCCGCCATGTCACGCTCGCCCATTCTCGACAAGGGTGGGTAAAAAAGAATTAAAAGCGGTCTCTGTCGATGTTGGCTTAGCGCGAGAGCGGCAGACTCCAAATCCGTCATCGGGTCAGTACTGGGGCTGGTCATTTTCTTAGCTCTCTTTTGTTTTCCACCTAGCTTGCGCCGCTTTGCGAGCGACCTCTTTCCGCTCTTTGGCACTCATAGTCTCCAAGCGGCGCTTCCCACCAATCTTCCCGCCTCTACGCCCCAACTCTGCCATCAGCATAGATATTTGGGATGACGTAGGCGGCGCTATCCTATCATCACTTTCTGTTGTTGCATTGGCCAAATGCCTCGCCAACTGGTTCACGCCTTCTGGTCTCTTCGGCCTCTTCTTCATACCCGAATCTTATCATGCTAAAGCGGCTTATGCAATCGTTGTTCCATTCAAGGTAGCCCAATACCCTATTTTGGTAACTATTCGAATCGCCCGAGGTAGAGATTTAAGTGGATGACGGGAAAGGAGATGGAGCGAAAATAGAGCGCCTGAAAAAACATTTCAAGGAGCGACCGGGGCTAGACAAGAGGGCCGAGCCGCAGTTCGGGGAACAGCAAGAGAAGGGGCTGACAAGTGCAGCGGGCACCTCAGGACTGCGGCGACGGCTTGGCGGAGGAGATGGATCATTTCGCGCCGATGTTCAACGGAAAAGTCAAAACCCGCACCCTTGCGAAAACCGCAATGATGCGGCACCCAAAAGCGCTCCACCAGTCTACCTGTCAGTCAGCCACCCGCTTATTGTGCTGGACGAGGGGGACGTTGCTGCTGCTGCCTGTCCCTGTCACAGTAAAGTTGACGCCGTTGCTGGGAATTCCTCCGACGGTGACGACGACGTTTCCGGTGGTAGCGCCGCTTGGCACGGGCGCGGCGATGCTGGTTGGGCTCCAGTTCGTTGGTGTTGCGGCTGCGCCGTTGAATGCTACGATACTTGTTCCCTGCGTGGGGCCGAATCCCGCTCCCGAAATAGTGATCGAGGTTCCTGCCGTCCCAGATGTGGGCGTCAAACTAGTGATAATTGGCGTGACAGCAAAACTGAGGCCGTTGCTCGGCTGCCCGGCCACCGTGACATAGACATTCCCAGAGGTAGCCGCGCTCGGAACTGGCGCGGTGACGCTAGTTGCGGTCCAATTCGTGGGATTGGCCAAGGCGCCATGGAAGGCAACTGTGCTTGTCCCCTGCGACGCGCCGAAATTTGCTCCAGCGATGGTTACGGAACTCCCTACGGGGCCGGAGGGTGGGCTTAGGCCACTGAGAGTTGGCGACGGAATTGAAACGATAAAACTCGCGCCGTTGCTCAGCTGACTGGCAACTGTCACGGTGACGTTGCCCGTGGTTGCGCCGTTAGGCACGGGAACCACGATGCCTGTGGTGCCCCAACTGCTCGGCGTCGCGGCCGTGCCATTGAAAGTGATCGTGCTGGTTCCTTGCGCCGACCCAAAATTGGTCCCGGAAATTGCGACGGATGTGCCGATTACGCCGGAGACGGGATCCAAGCTTGAGATGGTGGGCGCAGAAGGGCTTTGGCTGCCTGTCCCGTCGAGCTCGATGCCGACGGGAGTGGCCATCATGTTGGTTTGCATGTTGAGATATCCGACTCTGGAACCAGTCTGGCTTGGCGCAAAGGTCACGTTGACGGTACACGTGGCGCCGACGGCCAATGGTGAAGACGAAACACAATTGTCCGTTTCGGAGAAGTCGCCTGAAGTGCCTACGCGAATGACGCGCAAGCTCGGGTTGTTGCTCGTGTTGGTGAGAGTGAGAGTTCGCGGGCCGCTGGCGGTCCCAATGTTTTGCGTCCCGAAGGAGAGCGAAGTAGGCGAGGGCGAGACTGGCGCCCCAGTGACGAAAACAGGGACGCCTTTGCTGGGGCCCCCGGAGTATGTGGTAACCACGGTTGCGTGTCCGGGCGCTACAGCTCTCACCAGCCCCTTGGTGTTGACGGTAACAATGGCGGGATTGGACGAGGAAAAAGACAAGTAGGTCGATTCGGTAACATTCAGGTTCGTAGCGTCGGCGAATCGGCCCGAGACTCTGAGGTAATCGAACTCACCTTGACGAAAATAGTACACGGGCGGGTTAGTGGTCAGCGACACGGGCTTGTCCGGTCGCTCCACGGTAATGTCGATAGACTTCGAGAATACCGCTTTGCCGACGGAGGGCCTGCCCACTGCGGTGAGCCCGTATCTTCCGGGAACAGTGTTGGAAGGGATGGTGAGAGAAAACGCAGCCGGAGCGGAGGTATTGGCGTCGAGCGGCCCACCTGGTCCCAGGATGCCGATAGAGGTGAACGTCAAATTAGCAGGTGAGGTAACAGTGATGGAGATGGTTTGCCCCGTGTTCACAACAATTCCACGCGTGGGGGACGTAATTTGTAGACCAGGCTGAGTCTGTTGCCCGAAGCAGGGATGGGCTAGCGCCAGAAGCAAAGCTGAAATGCGCGGCAACTGGGAAGCGCAGTTAGCGGGGATAGAGTTTTTCATTAGAATTTCGGGCGCTCCTTTTGGGGGCGGGCGGAGGATAGACACGTTGAGTTTTTTCTTGACGGAAGCGCACCGTGCGAGCATACCACTTCTGTAATTGCCCGAATGCGACAAGTGCGGCACCTCCAAAATCAAAATCAACTGCGCAGGTTCCGCGCATGAATCTCTTCGCCACCCGCCGGTAGTACGGTGCACTCCAGATTTCCGCCACCGCTGGCTTCTTCCCTACAATCCGTGCGGAGTTCTCTAAATGAAAAGTTCCGCGCCGACGTGAAAATACTGAGCGAGCTTCTTGGCCTGCGTTTTGCTTATAGATCGCTTGCCGTGAAAGACCTCGGAAGTAATTCCCTTCGAGCCGAATACTTTCCAGAGATCTTTTTGCGTCAGGCTGCGGGCCTCCATCAAATGCTGGAGTGTTCGCTGAGGAGTTGCTTTCCGAATTGGATAGCGCCGCTCCTCGTACTCATCAATGAGCACGGTCAGCAATTCAGCCAGTTCCTTTTCTTCCGGCGAAGGGTTCTCCCGTTCGTCCAGACGCAGAAGCTCGTTTGTGAGACGTTCGCATTCCTCATCCGTGTGGATAACATGGGGAAGCGTGCGGCCCAGCAGCTGCCCGTACGTTTTCTCGTCGAGATCGATCGTTGTGGTGCTCATTGTTTCCAGGCCCCTTCGTCGTATTCCGAGTGTGTCAGCAGGTACAAGACAAAGACTCTCTGCGTAAAGTAATTCACTCGCGCGACTAACCGGTACTTATTGCCAGCGATGTTGAACACAGTTCTCCGCCCAACCAAGTCGGCATTGTGGTAGACCTGTTTCCTTTCCGCGGGCGTCTTCCACTTTGCTTTGCGCACCACGCCGTACCATGCTTCAAGGCTCGCCTTCGCGTCGGGGTGTTCCTGCCAAAACCGTTCGAGAGCGCCTCGTTTTATGATGCGCATGGAATCTTAGGTTCTCATAATGAGAACAGAGAGTCAACTGTTCCAACCGGCTTGGGCTGAGTGAAATTAAGCGGCGCAGACTTCACTTTCTTGCCGATGGGTCGTGCCATGAAGTTGGCTCTAAACCGGCACGCGAAAATGCGGCGTATGCGGCACCCAGCCACCGGCTATGAATCTGCTCGCCACCCGCCGCACGCACGACGGCAGGAAGAATCAAAACTCCCAGACGCAAACCCGGCGTCTGGGGCACCCGGCAGCGCCGATTTCTACCGACCTCTGTACGCCGCGCCGCGTTTGCTGTACAGTCTTGTCAGGTACAGGATTGACCGTATGAGAACGGACGAACTTGCGCCGCGAGTGTCTTTGTTTGAACCTGAGGCTGCCCAGAGCAAGAATTGGTTCGTTATAAATCCCGCATTCTGGGCAATTTTGGCAGCATTTGTCGCTGGGGCAATCGCAGCGTCTGTCTTTCAGAGTTTGCAAACGGGGAATGGCTTCCGTACATGGTGGCGGCTGGGCTGTGTCGCCGTCTTTTGGTTTGTCATGGCAATTGTTGGCGTGGTACGAGGCCTTAACAAATCGCGGCCTTAATTTGTCTCTCACCCAAGGCTTTCGCTTCGATTCCAGTACCCACTTCTCCGGTAACCGCTTTACCAGGCATGTGGGGGTTTGTTAACCGACGCTTCTCGCTTGCTCAACGTCCACGCTGCTTCCATCAGGAGCGCTGCTTTCGTGTCCGATAGTGGGAGACTCTGAAGGAAGCCAATGGTTAGGTTGGCTTCGTTCTGAATGCCGATCTGGACGAGTGCTGGTACACCATCCACAAAGTGCAAGGTGCCCATTCTTTGCTGTTCCAGAATGACGTGATTCGCGATTTCAAGCCCTTGCTCTAGTAGCTGGTGCAACTCGTTTTTCTTGTCTTGCGCTGCTGCAACGGAGGCCTGGGCAGAAATCAGGTTCAGGCGCGTGGCATGCTCGATTCTCCTGATTTTCTACGGGACCAGTGATCACTGGGAGAGAATAACACTTTCGTAATTCACCGAGGCGCGAAGATACGAGGGTGCCTCAACCTTTCTGGGAAGAAAGGGTGGGCGATTCTTTTCTGGTGCCGAGAAATGTGAACGACATTAGGACAGGGGCGATCTGGACTGCAAAACCGTCGACTGCCAGGAAAGGAGGGAGCGATCCCGCGATGGACGCGATGGACGCAATGGACGCGATGGACGCAATGGACGCGAACGCTGTGGTTGACGCGGGAGGAGGAAAATGAGTAGCCTCGGGCGGTTGGCGGAGAAGAAGAGAAAGAGGCAGGGGAAAATGGCGAAGCTGGCGCTGATTTATGGAATGCGGTTGCTCCCGGAAGAGGAGTTGGGCGAAGTGAAGGACGCGACGGTCGTCCTGAAAAACGGCCGGACCGCGCGCATTACCATGCACCTGATCGAAGGCAGCAAGGAAGAGATCGAAGCGACCTTCCACGAATCCGTGGCCGCCTTCTTCGAGCTATACCCGGAGATTTAGAAGCCAGGAATTGGAGGTTAGAGGTTGGAGAAGGAGAAAGGGAAAAGCGAGAAAGATACGCAGGCAGAGGAAGGTAAGTTCAAGAAGAAGAATGGCAAAAAGCAGAATTCAGCGGTTGCCGAAATTTTCGGGGTCGGCGTTGGGATCACCGAGATTGTCGTTGATGAGAACGGTGGATTGGCCGGTAAGCTCGAAGCGTTTGCGGCATTTGAAGCAGGCCACGAGGTCATCAAGCCGCACCATGAAAGAAGTAGCTTTGGCGAATTTGCGGCGGTCTTCTTCGCCGGCGCCGCGCGGCAGTTCCCTTTTCTTGCGAGAGACTTTCCAGCGGACGGGAAATTCGAATTCGCCGCGGCAGCTCGGGCAAACGAGCTTGATCTTCCTGGTTTCTTCCTTTTCCGTGTAAAACGCGCGCTCGTCCATGATTAGACGGCGGGTGTGCGCACCGCCTCATCGATTGTAACAAATTCCAGGCCAAGGTCACGCCATCGCGGAAGCCAATGTTCAAGCGCCGCCAAAGTCGGAAGGCGGTCGGCGTTGAGCTGGCGGTGGGAACCATCGTGAAGGCAGAGGATGTCTCCTGTTGCAGCCACGCCATGCGAAGCGCCGGAAGCCAGACGGCGCTGGGCGCGGGCGGCGATCGGCGCGATCCGCGGGATAAGCCACTCCGAGGAAGTGGCACGCCAGTCACCCGGAATTAGGGTCCACATGACGACGCGCTTGCCCAATGCATGCGCGGCCGGAATGACCCAGGGATTGCGAAAACCGAAGGGCGGCCGAAACCATTTCGCTGGAGAGCCGGTGGCCGTTTTGATGGAGAAATCGCAGCAGCGAAGCTCGACGGTGATTTGATCCGTCTTCAGCCAGAAGAGGTTGGGATGGGCGTCGGTGTGATTGCCGACGACGTGGCCCCTTGCGGCGGTTTCCTTCAGAAGTTCCGGGCATTCCCGGGCGTGCTTGCCGATGATAAAAAAAGTGGCGCGCGCTTTGTAACGATCGAGAAGATCGAGCAGCTTCGGCGTGATCTTGGGATTCGGCCCATCGTCGAAAGTGAGAGCCAGCTTGCGCGGCGAGTTCGTGCGGCAAATCGTACGGCCAAAAAGCTGCGAGCGCGGGTGAACGGCTCCGTAAGCGACCAGCCCGGCAGCCGCGGCGGGCAACGCAGGAGCGGCGGCAATCAGCCACGGGTTCATCGCATCCATTCTCGCACGCCACGACTCCGGCGGACTACCCGGAAGGGAGTTGCGTGGTCTTAGACGCGCGGAGCGAGACAAGGTCTGCCGGGCTTCCATCGAAGGAAACCTCAACGCGGCGCCAGGTGTGGCGGGTGAATGCGTGCGGATGCAAGCTCGTGAACGCTGGGACGGGGAGGGACTTCGAGTCACGCGGGAAGCGGAACGGGGCAATGCCGAGACAGGGAGTGTGCCGATTTGGTCCAAACGCGAGGGCCTGTTCTCAAAGGGAACATGCTCCCGTCCGCGCGAACCGGGCGCCTTGTAAATAGAAGAATTCAGGCGCTTTAGATGAACACACGCGAAAACTTCAGGCTCGGTGTGGACTACCTCTTGCTTGATAAGTGAGCGTGAAGATGTGTCCAAAATCCGTTGGGAGAGATGCGGGTCGCGCTGGTGGAAAGAGTGCGCGTGGCGGATTCATCCTGTGCATTTTGGCGCTATTGGTCGAAGCATGCTTGGGTTGTTCAACGCTTCGCGCACAGGAGCAGCATCCTCAGTGGCAAGCGGATGTGCGGAGATATGCGGAAGCACGGGAGTGGGACGCGGCGATGAAGATCGTGGACAGAGAGGCTGCGCGAACGCCGCAGGACATGGACGTGCGCGCGTGGCGTGCACGGGTGCTGACATGGTCCGGACGTTTGAGCGAAGCGGAGAAAGAATACCTTGAAATCTTGAGGCACGTGCGGAATGACCCGGACAACTGGATGGGACTTGCGAGCGTATACCTGCGCGAAGGAAAAACGGCGGAAGCATTGCGCGCGCTGGACCGCGCCGAGGAACTCGATCCCAAGAGGGCGGACCTGCGGGCGGCTCGCGGCCGGGTGTTGCGGGCCATGGGAGAACGCGAGGAGGCTCGATCGGAATTTCAGAGCGCCTTGAACCTCGATCCTTCGAGCATGGAAGCGCGCGCGGGGCTGGTTTCGGTTCGAGGCGAAGCAAAACACGAACTGCGTTTCGCCGAGGACAACGACGTATTCAATTTCGCGAGCACAAATCGCGACGGATGGGTCAGCCTGGTTTCACAATGGACGACGCACTGGGCCACAAGCTTCGCGGGGAGCTTTTACGATCGAAATGGAACGAGGGCGGGAAAATTTTCGGGGGCTCTCACGGCGAGGTCGCATGCGTGGGGAGCTTTGACCGCCGGCGGCTCGGTTGGGCATGACCAGGGCGTCATTCCAAAGAGCGAGGCTTTCTTTGATCTAGACCACGGCTGGAAAACCGGCGAAACGAGCCTTGTTCGAGGCGTGGAATTCGTCTACGGCCAGCATTGGTATTGGTATCAGTCGTCGCGGATTCTCACTCTGAGCGGGACTACTCTCTTCGACCTTCCGCGAGAATTTGTGTTTTCGGTCGGGGCCAGCGGAGTACGCAGCGCGTTTTCCGGGGCCGGAACCGAGTGGAAGCCCACCGGTATGACGCGGCTAAGTTTTCCGCTGGCCCATTCGGGAGAGAAACAACTTTCGGGAAACATTTTTTTTGCGGTGGGTTCGGAAGACTTCGCGCAGGTTGATCAAATCGGCAGGTTCGCTTCGCAGACGTACGGCGGTGGATTGCGCTTTCAAGTGAATGCCCGGCAGGACATCACCGGGTACGGCTCCTACCAGAAACGCACACAGGACAGGACAGACACGGCATTCGGATTGAGTTATGGAATCCATTTTTGAACGGTTGTGGAGGCTGGGGCCGGCTGCGTTCGTGGTGAAGGCCATCGTCGCCGCAGTCGTGGCCGACGGCCTGTTGCTGGGCTTTATCCTGGTTCGGCGAACCTACCGCAAACGATATTTCGCACGGCGGGATAAACGCGTCTTTGAACTGCGCCAGGTTTGGGACGATTTGATTTCAGGAAAGATTCCCTACGATTCCTGGCGCCAGAAAGCCTTCGACCGGCGCATCGTGGAAACCATCGCGCTTGACGGGCTCGAGGCGGCGAGCGCGGAGGAATCGGCGCGGCTCCTGAAATTTCTGAGGAACAGCGGTCTCATCGAAAAACGCATTTATGAAGCCCGCACGCTGAAAGGCTGGCGGCGCATGCGCGCGCTAGTCGCGCTCGGGCAAACTCGTGCGCCGGAAGGCATTTTTGCCATGTCCCAGGCACTGCGGGACCGGGATCCGGAGATACGGCTGGCGGCGTTGCGCGGATTGGGCCGAACAGCGGCTCCGCAAGCCGCGGAGGAGATACTTACGTGGGTAGGAGAGCGCGGACTTTGCGTGCCGGCGCTGCCGCTGCAAAGCGCGCTGATCCAGTGCTGCGCGGAGCGTCCCAAGATCCTCATACCGTATGTCAGGCAAGCGAAAGGCCCGCTGCGGGAAGCTCTTGGCCGAGTGCTCGGCGAGGTGGCCACACCATCGATCGGCCCGGACCTGCTGCAATTTGTTGGCGACGACCTCGATGAACTGCGCGCCGCCTCCGCCAGAGCGATGTCCCACTCGGAGCCGAGCCTTGCGTTCGAGGTGCTTCATGAGTTGGTGCGAGATCCGATCTGGTTTGTGCGGCTGCGCGCTATCGTAAGCCTGGGTGAACTCGACGACGCGCGCGCAGTTCCGGATCTGCTGGTGGGCTTGACGGATTCGCACCGGCTGGTGCGTTTGCGCGCGGCAGAGGCGCTCGTCAAAACTGACGCGCCAATCGTACCTAACTTTCAAAAAGTAGTGGGCACACACGATCGGTATGGTTTGCAGGCGTACCTGACTGCCATCGAAAACGCTGGTTTGCAGAATCACCTGGAGGCGGAACTTCAGGCGGCCGTTTTGGGCAGCCAAGATGAGAAGGAAAGCCTGCTGAAAATTTTGCGGGAAGGATGTCTGCCTTCGACTGAGCCCGACGCGCCGGTCATAAGCCCGACAAAATCGGCTTCCCTCCCATGATTTGGCTCCTTGACCTCTCGAATCACACACTTTTCTGGTACTACGTCGGAAGCAATGTGTCTTACCTGGTGATGCTGATTATCGCGCTGAAGACGGCGGCGGCTCACCAGCGCAGGCTGCAGAGTTATCGGCTGGGCTGGCTGAAGGAGTCGCCCTTGGCGCCGCCCGTTACGATGATTGTTCCCGCGCACAATGAGGAGAAATCGATTCGCGTAGCAGTGCGAAACCTGCTTGAGCTGGACTACCCCCAACTAGAAATTGTCGTGGTCAATGATGGCTCGCAAGACCGGACGCTGGAAGAAATGCGCGAGGAATTCCGGCTGCGCCAGGTTCGCGCCGTGTATGTGGCGGAGACCAAGTGCGCTCCTATCCGGGGATTGTACCGGAGCGAAAATAGCGGAAACCTGTTGGTGGTGGATAAAGAAGCCGGGGGCAGCAAAGCGGACGCCATAAACGCCGGCTTGAATGCGGCCACATCCCCGTACATTTGCGTAGTGGATGCCGATTCGGTTCTGGAGCGGGACGCGCTGCTTCGAATCATGGTGCCCATCCTGGCGGACCCGAAACGTGTCGTAGCGGTCGGCGGGATCATCCGCGTTTTGAATGGCTCCGAAATTGAAGGCGGGCATCTGAAGCGAGTGCGATTGCCGCGCAAAAGCATTGAAGTGATCCAGGTGATTGAGTATCTGCGCGCTTTCCTGATCGGGAGAGAAGCATGGGGCCAGGGAAACATGCTCATGATCATTTCCGGAGCGTTCGGCGTGTTTCGCACGGATCTCGTGCGCGCAGTGGGCGGCTACAGGGCGCGCGCCATTGGGGAGGATTTTGATCTGGTGGCACGCATGCACCGGCTCCTGCTCGAACGAGGCGCGGACTATCAGATCCACTTTGTTCCGGACCCCATGTGCTGGACGGAAGTTCCCTCGGATCTAAGGTCGCTGGCCAGGCAGCGCGCACGCTGGCAGAAGGGGCTGCTGGACGTGCTTTGGCCGAACCGGGATTTGCTCTTTCGCCCGCGATATGGGCGGATCGGCAGCTTTGCGCTTCCTCATTTATGGCTGTTTGAATTATTCGCGCCGGTGGTCGAACTTACCGGGCTGGCCACGATCGTACTCGCGGCCTGCCTTGGCGTGTTGAGCCGGCACTTCTTCCTGCAGTTTCTGCTCTTCGGTTACGCATTTGCCACGGTGATCTCCATCGGCTCCGTCCTGCAGGAGGAGATTACCTACAAACGCTACAACGATTGGCAAGACGTCTTCCGCCTGATCAGCTACTGCTTCCTGGAACATTTTCCTTACCGCCAGCTGCATATGATCTGGCGGCTGCAGGGGCTTTGGCAATACCTGCGCGGTGACATGGCCTGGAAACCTTTGAAGCGCAAGGGACTCGGACCGGCCCGAACCTAAAGGCGCCGCCGAATTCCTGACGGCACATCCGCGGACAGCCGCCGGCCGCCGTGTCAGCCCGGGAGCTGGCGGCGCGTCTTCAAATCGTTGAGCAACCGTTCGACTTCGTTGTCACGGTCGAGGCGCGTGAGCTTTTCTCCCACATCGTCCGACAACAGCTCAACTTCCGCTGTGGCCACGGCTTCGGTTTGGTGCACCCGGTCTTTCAGCCGGTCAAAAGAGGCGCTCTTCGAGTTGTCGCCGATCGCGGTGTGCGCGTGGGCCGCCTTCCCGAGCGCCACGCTGCGGCGATGACGGGCCAACAGCAAATCACGTTTGGATTTCGCCTCGTCCAATTTCTGTTCGAGCTTCAGCAGCGCGCTCTTCAGAGCCTCGACCTGGGCCTTCTGGTCATCCACCTGTTCCTTGTAGCTCTGCGCCAGCCGCTGCGAGGTGTGGAAACGGTCCAGCGCGGCGCGAGCCAGATCATCTTCCCTCTTGTCAACGGCAACTTCGGCTTTGCGCATCCAGTCCTTCCCCGAATCTTCGTTTTCACGAAGCTTCTTTTCGAGCATGTGCTGGTCGGCGATGGAAACCGCCACCTGCGTTTTCACCTGCAGGTACTGGTTCTCCATATCCATCATCACTTGCTTGATCATTTTCTCCGGGTCTTCCGCACGGTCGATCATGTCGTTTAGATTCGCCCGGATTAAGGTGCTCACTCTTTCCAAGAGTCCCATCGTATTTCTCCTTTCAAACCATCAAAAAAAACCGCAACTCCTGCACCTAAGGCAAATGCTTCACGAACAGGTGAAGAAGTACAGGCATGTAACTCAGACTGAACGCCGCCAATCGCTCCGCGAGATAAGCTGTCCCTCCGAAAAAGTGCCGGACAGCGAACGTTATCAGCACCACGCAGAAGATCCAGAGAATCAGGAATTCATCTTTCAAAGTCATGGCCGTCCCCCCAACCGCCATTTAGCGTCCCGGCAAGCGGCAGGCCTGCCGGGACGGAAGCAAACGTTAGGACTTCTTGACCACGGGAACCTGCGGCGGCTGGTCGGGCTTCGGAGCCTTGTCGCCGATCATGCGCACCTTGCCGAGCAGTTCGGACATTTGCATGCCGGAAAGGGCTTCGAAGAGCGCCGGAACTTGCGCGGCAATCTTGGTGATGTCGCCGGTCAATTTGTAAGCACCGGCTGCGTCGCCATTACCGGTCGAAACGATGGTGACCTTGTCGACTTTGCTCAAGGGCTCCGAAAGCGCTCGCACAACTTCCGGCAAACTGCTAATGAGCTTGTCCACTACAGCGGCCTGGTTGTATTCCTGGAAGGCTTCCGCCTTGATATTCATGGCCTTGGCTTCCGCCTCGCCTTTTTTGAAGATGATTTCCGCCTCGGCCTCGCCTTGAGCGCGGATGGAGGATGCGCGGCCTTCCGCTTCGGTAATGAGCCGCTGGCGTTCGGCGTTTGCGAGCGTTTCGATGCGCTGGCGCTCGATCTCCGCCTGTTTCAGGATGGTTGCGATCAATTCTCTTTCGCGGCGCGCGATTTCCGCTTCCTGCACTTTCACTTGCGCTTCGCGCTCCACCTGCTGCACGCGCACAGATTCCTCAACGACGCGTTGTTGCATGACGTTGGTCTCTATTTCGTAGGCCTTATCGGCAGTGGCCTGGGCTTTCTTGGTCATTTCCAGGTAGCTGGCCTTTTTGATGTCCAGGTCGCGCTCCGCCTCGGCTTGTTTTGCGAGTGAAGCAGTCTCCGCGGCAACGCGTTCCTGGTCGGCTTGCGCCTTGGCAACCGCGGAGGCGCGTGTCGCCTCGGCGCGCTTGATGGCGATGTCGCGGTCAGCTTCGGCAGCGGCCACTTCCGCGTCTCGTTTGATGCGCGCAATGTCCGGCCGGCCCATGTTGGTGATGTACTCATTCTTGTCGCGCACTTCTTTAATCGTGAAGCTCACCACTTCGAGCCCCATCTTGCTCATGTCATCCGCGCACGTGGAGCGCATCCGGTCGCCAACCATTTCAGGTTCCTTGACGATCTGCTCGACCGTAAGCTGGCCGATAATTCCCCGGAGATGGCCCTCCATCACCAGCCGAATCAAGGACTCACGCTGTTCCGGCCGCTTGCTCAAAAACTGTTCGGCCGCGGTCAATATGGATTCCTTGTCCGATTTCACTTTGATCTGCGCCACGGCCTCGACCGTGACGGCCACGCCCTGATTGGTGTAAAGACTCTGCTGCGGAGCCACATCAAACGACATCAACTCAAGCGAAAGATCCCGGCAGGTCTGCACCATAGGAAAGATGATGGCGCCCCTGCCGCAATACACGTGCGTACCTCCCATCCCGTACACAATCAGGGCTTCATTCGGACCCGCCTTTCTGTACATTCTGGCGATGACCGTCATCGCAAAAATGATCAGGAGAACGAGCAACCCTGCACCCACCACTACGTCCATTGGCAACCCGAACATAAGGACCTCCCTTTCTTGCAACCGGCTGGACTGTTGGCGTCGTTCGTCAGTCCGCGAAACTCTTCACTTCGTGAACTCATCCCACTTCTTTACGTAGGCGATTCCTTTGTCATAGCGCTCGATGACCACTTCGGCGCCTTTTTCGATGATCTGCCCGTCTTCCGTACGCGCCCCCGCGCACCTGCGGACTCCACCAAGCGAGAAGATGATTTCGCCGGTGCCGTTTTGGCGGATCGGCATGCTAAGCGTGCCCACCGATCCCTCAATTCGGTAGTCCTCGCTCTTCATGGGAGTGTCCGTCGTGTGCATGAGCTTGACCATGAAGCGGAAAATGACCCATGCCGCCGCGAATCCGGCGACCGTCGAGATCGCAAGCGAGAGGAGCGCAACCAGATGGGAGTGCCGCGTCAGCAGGTAACCGGTTCCGCCAAACCAGGCGAGAAACATGAGCGCAGACAGCGCATTAAATCGGGAGATATGCCCGCCGCCGCGCATCCCCCCTCCTCCGCCATGATGCGCGGTCGCAAATGGGACGTGCAGCCTGAAAGGCAAGTGAATGTGGACCGCGCCCGCCAAGAACGAAATCGCAACCAAAGCGAATCCGACGATGAAGCAGAAGAGATAAAAATCAGACCAGGTCATGAGACACCCCGAAACGCAGCACCTCGCTGCGCAGACTGGATTTCGAGACGCGGACCCCTCGGGTCAGTTATTTAATGTACTGGGCGGTGGTTGCCCACTGCCCTGGCTCGTGCCGGAATGCAAGACCTCTCCTAAACGGTCCGCCAAACCCGGCGTGCGAAGAATTTCGCCAAGGAGCAAGAGCGCCTTGCGTGAATCTTCGTGCTCCGCAACAGCCAGAAGACTGCGATGAAGTTCCGGATCGGCGGCAAACTGCTCCGCCGCGGAGTACAACCAGGAATCGACCTTGGCATCGACAACCCGGAGCGACGATTGCAACTCCGGGGTGTAGCCCTCCGGATCGTCCACAAGAAAACCCGGATAGACACGGAAAAAGCGCGCTAAAAGCGTGCGCGTGCCGTGCGTCAGATGGGGCCGCGCGCCGCTCTCAATCTGGGAGAGGTAAGCTTGGCTGAGACCGCGGCCCACTTCACGCTTCATCGCTTTGGCCAACTCCAGTTGCGTCATGGGGCGGCCAAGGCCACGAAGAGAACCCTCCACAGAGCGAAGAGAACGGAGTTTGTTGCCGAGAGTCATGGGGGAGCCCCTGTATTGCAATATGCAAATACGCTATTACTATTTGCTATGTCTGTCAAGAACTATATTTGCCCTGTTTTCTTATGCTTAGGAGATGGTTCTATTTTGGGTGGTTAACAAGTAGGGGCACAGCAGGCTGCGCCCCTACATTCTATATAGCGTCTTACCGAGCGGTGTTCTTGAAGAAGGGACGGCGTACAGGCGAGAAGTCAGTCCGGCTTGCGCAAGGATTGCAAGTCAATTCCCAGTTGCTGGCATTTCTTGTACAAGTGGCTGCGCTCCAAGCCGAGAGCGCGCGCGACGTTCGTCATATGAAAATTGTGCCGCTTGATTTCTCCCAGCAACACTTCTTTCTCGAATGCTTCGGTGCGCTCCGCAAGGGTGCCCGTCCCTAGCGATCCGGCTCCAGAAGAGCCTGTCGAACCACCACCTGCGTCGCCGGGAAGCACGAGCCGTACATCATCAGCCGAAATCGCGACTTCGCCGGAGAGCAGCACCAGCCGCTCTACCACGTTGCGCAGTTCCCGGACGTTTCCCGGCCAGGCGTAGCGCTGCAACTCCGCAATCGCATCCGCGGCGAAGGATTTCTCTTTCCAGCCGTTCTGCGCAGCAACTTGCCGCGCGAAGTGCGCGGCGAGTTCGGGAAAATCTTCCAGCCTCGTTCGCAAGGGCGGCAACTCCAGCGGAAAAACATAAATGCGGTGAAAAAGGTCCCGCCGAAAAGCATTTTGCTTCACGAGATCCTCGAGATTTCTGTGGGTGGCGACGAGCACGCGCACATTCACGCGAATCGGCTTGTCACCGCCCACACGCTCCACTTCGCCCTCTTCGAGCACGCGGAGCAATTTCGCCTGCATGGAGACCGGCATGTCGCCAATTTCGTCGAGAAATAACGTGCCGCCTTCGGCCTGTTCGAATTTTCCCAGATGCCGCCCAGCCGCGCCGGTGAACGCTCCTTTTTCATGGCCGAAGAGTTCCGATTCGATCAGCTCCGCCGGAACGGCCGCGCAATTGAGAGTTATGAAGGCGTTTTCGCGGCGTTGCGACTTCTCGTGAATGGCTCTCGCCACCAGTTCCTTTCCCGTTCCCGTTTCCCCGAGAATGCAGACGCGCGTTTCACTGGCAGCCACGCGCTCGATCTGCGCGAGCAGCTTTTTCACGGCCGGACCGGATCCCACTAATTCGTGCTTGCCCAACCGGTGCTTCAGTTCCCGGTTTTCGAGCTCCAGCCGCGATAACCTTAGAGCATTCTCCACGGTGACGAGGAGCTTCTCCGTGGATAGCGGCTTCTCCAGAAAATCAAGAGCGCCCAGCTTCGTCGCCTTTACCGCCATTTCCACATTCGCCTGGCCGGAAATCAGCACAATAGGCGTTTTCACGCCCGCCTGTTTCAAGTCTTCGAGCAGCTCGATGCCGCTTTTGCCGGGCATAACGACATCGGAAAGAATCAGGTCGAACGGCTCGGTGCGCAAAAGTTCCAGGGCACGCGGTGCGTTGTCGCAGACCGTCGCTTCATGCCCGGCAAGACGAAAGGCGCGCGAAAGGGAGGCCAGCGTGTTGGGGTCGTCATCGACGAGCAGCAGGTGAGCTTTGCGAGGCAAATGGTTGTCCTTTGCGGCGGAGCGTCAGTCGGAGGCGGCTACTGTAAAACTTTGCGGCGGCTTCTTCTCCGGTGCCGCTTCTTCGCGAGGAGGTGACGGACGCGCGGACTGGCGCTGTGGCAGTTCGATGTGAAATGTCGTTCCATGCCCCTCGTCGCTCGAAACGGAAATGGTTCCATGGTGATCGCTGATGACCGACTGGATGATCGCGAGGCCGAGACCTGTACCCTGCACTTTCGTCGTGTAATACGGCGTGAAGAGCCGGGAACATTCTTCCTGCGTAAGTCCCTTCCCCGTATCCGCAACGTCGATTCGAATATACCCTTCGTGCTCCGAAGTACGCATGGTCAGCGTGCCGCCCGCGGGCATGGCGTCCAGAGCGTTCAGAACAAGATTCTGAAAGGCGCGATGCAGCAAGTCCGCGTCGGCATCGATTTCCGGCAGGGGCTCGGTGAGAAAATACTCCGGAATCACCGGCGGCTTTCCTACCGCGTTGAATTGCGGTTCGAACAGACGCACGGCATTGCGCAGGGCTTCATTCACGTTGACGCGCGCAAAATGAGGCGCCGGCATTTTTGAAAAATCGCTGAAGCGTCCGACAATGGTATTGAGATTCGCAAGCTCCGCGCGGAGCGTCGCCGTGGATTCGTTGAACACTTCCAGGAACTGCTTGGCGTCCAGCTGGCGCGCCTTCTGCAGATTCTCGACCGTGATTTGGAGCGGGAAGAGAGGGTTGCGCAGTTCATGCGCGAGCCGGCGAGCCAGCTCGCGCCAAGCAGCAACGCGCTCGGTCTGCACAAGCTGCTCCCGCTGGGCCGCGAGCGTCTGAGTCATTTCGTTGAACGCGGAAGCAAGCTGTCCAATTTCGTCCCGGCCGCGCAGATCAATCACCGTGTCCCAGCGCCCGGAGGCCACCTCGCGCGCTCCCTCGGCGAGTTCTTCGAGTGGTCGCGTGATCCTTGCGGAAACCCACAGGCTGATGAGCAACCCGATGAGCAGCGCCGCTCCGCCCACTGCACCCGCAATTTGCAAAATGTGCCGCGTCAGGAGGACAAGGTCGCGCCGCGAACTGCCCAGCAAGAGCACGGCCAGCAACTCGTTGTTACGACCCGTCAGCGGAATTGCGTGAAAAGTTTCGGCGTCCGCCGCGTTCTGCGTCCAGTCAATCGTCCGCACCAGCGGCTGCGGCTGTTTCTGAATTTGCTGAATCAGCGGCTCAAGACGGTCCGGCTGCGGGAACGCGCCGTTGACGTCGGTCAGCGCCGACGGCACGAAACTCTGCTCCAGATTGCGGTACAAAAGCGCGCGCGTTCCCGCCGGAGGAACGAGTGACGCCAGAAAATTCTGGTCCAGCCGCCGACCGCCGATCACATACATATACTTGTCGTTTCCGCCCGAGAGCATTCGAACGACGGCCAGAGAAAGAGCCACTCCGTCCGGCAATTCTTCCTTGCGCAGGAAGAATCCCGAATCATTCCAATTCTTGTTGGTCGTCACCCAATCGTTCTTGTAGCCGACGCGCGCGGGATACTGCGCGGAAGAGATCAGCGTGCCGTCCCAATTCACAAACTCCACAAAATCCAGCCCGTGATCCTGCGCCGCTCCCGCAGCGTCATGCACGTAAAGCGAAAGATCCGGATTGGGCCGCGCCAGATCAATCGCCACCTTCAGCGTGATATCCGCGTCCGTAATGTCTTTCACTTGCCGAGCAATTTCTTCGCCGCGTTGCGCGTATTCTTTATTGAACTGCGAAACCAGCGCTTCGCTTCGTTGCGCGTCGGAATCTTCGAATGCCGCCTGCGTGTAGTGCGTCACGCCATAAGCCACCAGCGACACAGAGGCAAGCACGGTGATCAGGAAAACCAGGAATAATTTGGTGCGAAAGCTCATGGCTTTGCTCCGGAGGCGGCCGAGCGCGGCTGCGCCGAGGATGGCGCCGCGCCGTCTGCTGCGTTCGAAGCGCCGGCGTGGACGGGCTCCGGAAGGTCAAGCCAAACATCGGCAAGATGCCATTCACCCCAGCGAGCGGGCATCCAGTCGCGCACAGTTGGGGCGAGGCCCACCGATTCCGCTTGGGTGACGAGTGGCAGCACCTGCCAGTCTCCCAGAACTCGCCGCTCGCGGGCGTAGAGTTGTTCGCGATTCGTGCTCGTGGCAGTCTCCTCTGAGGGCTGGCTCAGATTATATGCTGCAAACATGGAATCCAGCTCAGCGCGTGGAGAAAGTGATGAAAAGTGCCATGCAAACAGGTGAACGCCGGCGGGCGGCTCCGCCGCCGTTGCAGAGCCGGAGCGCGTCGCGGGACGATTCATGACCTGCACGAGAATTGAAGCCTGACGCGCGTTCAATGCCACTCGCTCGCCGATCAGCTTTGCCAGGTCGCCCGCCGAATCCACGCGCAACCGCAACGGCGACGAAGCGGCAGCCTCATTTGCCGGCAGCGGGCGGCGCAACTCTTTCGAACGTTCCAGGTTGGCATCCATACTGAAGAGGAAAGCATATCCCGAGAGCCACTGCGGCAAAAGGGCCGCCGCAGGTTCGGCTTGCTTCTGCAGCAACACGTTGGCCATGCTTTCTCGGTCGAGCGAAAGTGAAAGCGCTTCGCGGAGCCGGGGGTCCGACACAATTCGTTGCGCATCGTCAAACCGCAAGCCATACAGAATCAATGGCTCCGATGTCCACACCCGTAGATTGACTTGCCTCGCGCGCGGGACAAGTTCGGGCGAAAGTTCGATCAGATCCGCCTTCCCAAGCTGCAAATCAAACATCGCTCGCAGCGGCGGCACTCCAAGCGTCACATCGATGCCATCCACGAAGGGTCGGCCCGCCCATGCGTCCGTGTTAGCGCGGAAATAGACGTGTTTGCCGCTGGCTTGCGAGGCGGTATCGGTTGCTCGATCGGTTCGCGACGCAGAGGGATTTTTCCCGTCGCTTTGCTCCGCGCCTGCCGCGGGCTCACCGAAGACAAACGGACCCGTGCCAACAAGCGCTCCGTTAGGCAGCGCTCGATAGATGAAGTAGCGCCCGGAAGCGAGTTGCTCGAGAAGGTCGGCGACCGGCGCGGCCGACTGAATCACGATGGTGTTGCCGAAAGCGGAGACCTGTTGGTTGGCGGGCAGCAACGGCTGAAGCGCTGCCGCGACATCCGCAGCCGCGAGCGCCGAACCATCCGAAAATGTAACTCCAGACCGAATCGTGAATTGCCAGCGCCTGTTCGAACCGTCGTGCGTCCATTCCGTGGCAAGCACGGGCAGAAACCGCCCGTAGTCATCGAGCGACAAGAGGCGTTCGAAGACGAGCGCTGCCAGCTTTTCATTCGCGGCGGCTTCGAGCGAACCCACATGCCACTCGCGTGGATCGAGCGAAACGCTGGATGCGCGCGCTTCGATGCGCAAGGTTCCTCCGAAGCGCGGATTTTCTGCTGCACCGGCGTCCGGCAAAAAACCGATAAGCACGCTACTTAGTGCAAGCAATCGAAAGCAGGTAAGCCTCATACCGTCCAGTCTGCAGGTTTCGATCTACTGCCAAGGCCTGCCCTTGCGCTGCCGCGTTTTCTCCGGCTCTCCTCCCGGGAGTGCGCAAGACCGTTACAGGGCCGGGAAACTCCATCGGATCGGAAACCGTTTGTGCTCTCCGGTCTTTAATATCGATGGCTTGAATCTCGTCGGGCTTGGTCCAGTCGCCGGTTCCGGTCACCAGCAATTGCCAGCCGCTGCCGCAGCCACTGTAAACGCCTGCAATTTCGCTGCCCCAATTCGACAAAACTGCAACCGGTTCTGGCCCGTCCTCGTACAAGCGCGCCAGGCCGTCTTCTCCGGTCACCACAATCCTGGTTTTTCCTTCCGTGTCCAGCTGCGCCACGGAGATCCACGGCCCCAGTTTCTTTCCCGACATCGCCTCGGCCGAAACCGATCTCACCCCAATCTCCGTTGCGTTTTTCCGACAGTCCCACCCGTTGGTACCGGGGAGCATGGAAAGAGTGCAGGATTCTTCGGGGAAAACCGCGGACTCCGAGTCAATTCCAACACCGAGATAACCCCGCTCGTTCCGTTTCATTACTCCATGCCGAGGGAGCCGCTCGGAACCTGCCAACACCCAATTCCCATCGCGCAGTACGTACGTGCTCAGCTCGCGGAATCCCAGCACGAACGCGCGTTTCGAATCGGAGTCAAACACGACGTCGACGATCGGGCCGTCCTGCGAAAAAAGAAACTCCCTCCGCAGCGTGAGGTTGAACGCAGGCTCCGGCGCCGGCGGCCCGCTTACGGGGCCAATCGTCTCCATGACCGTCTCCGAATTCCCCTTGCGCTGAATCTGTACCACGCCGATGTACTCCGTAGGATCTTGCGTTACGCTTACCACGAGTTCCACCGCAGCGTCCGAATGCACGATTTTGATTCCCCGCCGCTGCAATTCTTCTTCGAACGCAGTCGCGAGACTCGCATAAGCTCCGGCTCGAAGCGTGGAATAATTCCGGAATTCGCACTGAACTGACGTGGCGCGGATCGAAGCCCAGACCTTGCGCGCAAGCGCCCGGGCCGCTTCTTCCAGAGAATCAGCGCGCGAATTCAGCGGAACAAATGCAGTTACGAGAAATACTCCAAGTAGCAGGAAAAGAGGGGCACGGCCGCACTGTCGCGGCAAAGATTTTTTTCGCTTGGCGGACACAGGCTTGCGGCATGATGATAGCACGGCTGCAAACGGGGGGAAGTCGCCGCGCCGCTGGGATGTGCCGTATCCATTTCAAATTCGCGTGGCACGCGTATAGAACCTGGCTGGTTGCGTTCTTTTTTTCGCGAAACTATTTGCGGGGTAGCGCGTCCATCTTAGTAGTCGGGAATTCGGGGTAAATCTCTGTCTTCGAGGATGATCCGTATGAATCGATTCGCTATTCGTCTGCATGCGTTGCTTTGTCTGGCCGCGGCCGCCGCGCTTTGCCTCGCCGCCGCGCCCGCCCAAACTCAGTCTGCCGCAGCGGATCAAGTGCCGCCCGGTCCTACTCATCTCCTGCGATTCGCGGACATCTCGAAGGACAAAGTCGTTTTTGTTTATGCCGGCGACCTGTGGATCGCTTCCCGCGAGGGCGGCGCCGCCAGGCGTCTCACCTCCCAGGTCGGGGACGAGCTTTACCCAAAATTCTCCCCTGACGGAAAATGGATCGCTTTCACCGGCGAGTACGACGGCAACCCCGACGTCTACCTCATCTCTGCCGACGGCGGCGAGCCCAAGCGCCTCACTTTCCATCCTTCGAACGACATCGTCCTTGGTTGGACGCCTGACGGCAAGAACATCCTATTTCGCTCCGACCGTTTCAACGAGCCGCTAGGCCGCTCCACGCGTCTCTACCTTATCTCGCCGCAGGGCGGTAGCGCGCACGCACTGCCTGTTCCGCGCGGCGACCTCACTTCCTTTTCCCCTGACGGCACCAGGATCGCTTACCTCGAAACCTCGCAGGAATTTCGCACCTGGAAGCGCTATCGCGGCGGCTGGAGCCTCCCTATTGCCATCTACGACCTGAAAAAGAACACCTACGAAGAGCTGCCCAAAACCGCAGGCATGGACATGTTCCCCATGTGGCACGGCAACTCCATCTTCTTCATCAGCGACCGCGACGGCATCATGAATCTTTACAGCTATGACCTCGGCTCCAAGCAAACCAAGAAGCTCACCGACTACAAAGAATTCGATATCAAGTGGCCCAGCCTCGGCCCCGACGCCATCGTCTACGAAAACGGCGGCTTGCTTTACTCCTACGATCTCGCCAGCGGCAAGACCAGAGACCTTCCCATCGTCGTCCGCGCCGAGGACCTCGAAGCGCGGCCCGAGTTCAAGAGCGTGGCCCAGCAAGTCAGTGGCGCCGCACTCTCTCCATCCGGCGCGCGCGCCGTTGTCGAGGCACGAGGCAATATTTTCACCGTCCCGGCGGAGCACGGCAGCGTCCGCACGCTCACCACCGAGCATTCCAGCATCCACGAACTCAATCCGGCCTGGTCGCCCGACGGAAAGTGGATCGCCTATCTCTCCGACAAGACCGGCGAATATGAACTCTATACGCGTCCGCAAATGGGCGGCGACGAAACGCGTATCACTACCGACGGCAAAATTTATCGCTTTGGCCCGACATGGTCTCCCGACAGCAAGAAGCTCGCTTTTTGGGACAAGTCCAATCAACTCTGGTATGTCAGCCTGGACGACAAGAAACCAGTTCTTGTCGATAGTTCTGAATACGGCCTCATTGCAGACGCCTCATGGTCGCCAGACAGCCTGTGGCTGGCCTATTCGAAACCTCATCGGCGCGGGGCCAACGACGTCTTTCTTTATTCCCTTGCTTCAAAGAAGGCCACGGAAGTTTCTTCAGGCTTCTATAGCGACAACAATCCCGTTTTTGACGACAACGGAAAATATCTCTATTTCGTTTCCACGCGCTATTTCTATCCAAGCATCGGCCAGCTGGATCAGCGCTTCAACTACTATTCCACCGACGGCGTTTTCGCGGTCACGCTGAAGGCGGACGAAGCTTCTCCCTTTAAGCCCGAAAGCGATGAGGAAAAAGCCGCCGACGAATCCAAGGACAAGAAGAAGGACGACAAGAAACCGGAAGCCACGAAACCGGCGGAGCAAAAACCCGGAGAAGAAAAAGAAGAGAAAAAGGCCGAACCAGTCAAGCCCATTCAGATCGACCTCGAGGGCATCGCCAATCGTGTTGCGCCCGTCCCGATCGAGGCCGGCATTCTGAGCAATCTTGCCGCGCGCAAAGAAAAATTTTTCTACGTCTCCACGCCCATGGAAGCACGCCAGTTCGCCATGCCGGGAAATCAAGGCCCGAAGAATGTGCTTCACGTTTACGACGTCGCCAAGCGTGAAGACAAAGTTCTGCTCGAAGGCATCGAAGTCTACGACCTCGATAAGGAAGGAAAGAAGGTTCTCTATAAGGCCGGCCCCGTCCTCGGCATCACCGACGCCGTACCGGGTAAAGCCAAAGTAGGCGCCGGCAAACTCGATCTCAGCGGCCTCCAGGTGAAAATCGACCCCCGCGAAGAGTGGCGCCAGATTTATCACGAAGCCTGGCGCATCGAACGCGATTTCTATTGGGATCCCAACATGACCGGCCACGATTGGAATAAGATCGGCGCGCGCTATGAAGCTCTGCTTCCCTGGGTGGCCCATCGCAGCGATCTAAATTACCTGATCGGAGAACTCATCGCCGAGCTCAGCACTTCGCACACTTACGTCGGCGGCGGCGAGCAGCCCAAGAATCCGCATATAAGTGTTGGAATGTTGGGCGCGGACTACGAGCCCGATGGCGGTTTCTATCGCATCACGAAAATCTATCCCGGCGAAAACTGGAGCGACGCGACGCGCTCGCCCCTAACCGAGCCGGGGCTCAAAGTGAAAGCGGGAGACTATTTGATCTCCGTCAATGGGCAGGAAGCCCGCTCAACGCAGGACGTGTATTCCTATTTCCAGGATCTGGCCGGAAAACTTGTCGCGTTGAAAATCAACAGCAAGCCCAGTCTCGACGGAGCGTGGGAAATCACAGTAAAGCCCACCGCCAACGAAACCGGAGTCCGTTACGTCGATTGGGTGGAATCCAACCGGCGTAAAGTCGCCGAAGCGACCGGCGGCCGCGTCGGTTACATGCATGTTCAGGACACTTCCATTCCCGGAATCATTTCGTTCGATAAAGAACTTACGGGACAGCTCGACAAAGAAGGAATGATCGTCGACGAACGCTACAATGCCGGCGGCCAGATTCCCGATTTCTACACCGAAAAACTCAAGCGCTCTCTTCTCGCGGTCATTTCGGTTCGTGATGGCAAGGACGTTCCCTATCCTCCCGTCGCCATTTACGGGCCTAAGGTGATGCTCGTCAACGAACTCTCCGGCTCAGGAGGCGATTTGTTCCCATGGCTCTTCCGCTTCGAGAAAATCGGACCGATCGTCGGCACGCGAACGTGGGGAGGGTTAGTCGGCATCAATCGCGGCGCGCCGCTTCGTGACGGCGGCTTCGTCACCGCACCATCGGCGGGTTTCTATTCCTGGGACAAAGGCAGCTCGTCCTGGGTCGTGGAAAACCACGGCGTCGATCCCGATTTCGTCGTGCCTGAGCGCCCGGATCTTGTCGTCGAAGGACACGACCCGCAACTCGAAAAGGCTATCGAGCTGGCGAATGAAGCCCTCAAAGACTACAAGGGGCTTCCACCCAGGCCAAAGTTCCCTGGTTCAAAATAACAGCAGCAAGTTTCTGCCGCTTCCTTCTTGTCCTGCATAAGCCAAAACGGCCGGCTAACTGCCGGCCGTTCCCGTTTTCGAATGAAGAATAATTTAACCGCTAGCCGAGTGGCTTGGTCCACGCTGCTGGTGTAGGAATAACCTCTGGCAAATTCGGCGAAGCGCGGCGGTGCTTGCCTGCATGCTCATGATCTTTCCTCCTTTCCAGCAGCGCGTCCCGAGCCACCCACAGGGGTTTTGGCTAGCGGAACCCGTGGCACAGGCTTCGGCCTGTGCGATTTTTTTGAACTGCTTTACGGCCTCTTCGCCGGCTGTCTCTGCGCGCTGACGGCGGGCGATGGGCTATCCGGATCCGCCGCATCGTCGGAAGCTGAGCCGTTGTTCCCGTTCGTCACGCCGGAAAATGCCGAGCGCAGCACGTCGCTCGCAAAAAAGTTTTTGCCATCCATCGGCACCATCATGATTTGCAGCTTGTCGGAAAGCCGCTCCGCAATAATCTTTTGAATCAGCATCGGATTCTGCTTCAGCACGGCCGCTTCGAATTTCATCCGTTCGGAATCGGCTGCGGCTGTCACGCGGATGCGGTTCGCTTCCGCCCCCGACAGATTTCTTTGCCGCTCGACTTCCGCCTTGCTGTCGATGATCTTCGCCTGCGCCGCCGCTTCGGCATTTTGCAGAGTGGCTTCCTTGCGTGCTTCGGCCTCCAGTTTGGTCTGCTCGATCTGTTTCTGCTTCAACGGCAGTGTGTATTGCATCGCGTCCGCTTCCGCCTTCGCCTGCAACACGCGCACCGCTGCTTGTCCTTCGGCTTGCTTCACGTCGCGCGCCTTCTGCGCTTCCGCTTCCAGCTCGGCTATCTTCACTTCCTTCTGCTTGATCTCCTGTTCGGTTCCCAGCCGCTCGTTCTCCTGCTCCTTCAAGAGCAACCCTTCAAGCCCCTTCGCGTATTCCGCTGGAAGCTGCAAGTCGCGCAGCAGAACTTCGCGCACGAGAATCCCGTCGCTCTCCAGCCGCGCCGTAATCGCGGCTGCCGCTTTCGTCCGCAGCTCTTCGCGCTTGGTCGCAAAAATTTCCTGTGTGATGTAGTTCGGCGCGAGCTGCCGGTAAATCGTCAGCACCACCGGGGCAACCACTTCCTCGCCAACTGGCTGAGGCAAGTTCGCGTGAATCGCGTCCAGTCGGCGCGCGTCAAGCCGGTATCTCACGGAAACCGCCAGGCCGATGTTCAACCCTTCCCGGGCCTGCACCGTCAGCACATCTCCTTCCGTCTTGGCCGATGGCGCCGCAAGCGTCGAGTACACCTGCTCGCGCGTGTCGTACAGTGCAACGCTATCGACGAGCGGCGTGACGAAGTGCACTCCGGGATACAATGTGCCGCGCCGCGCGCCCCAAATCTGGCTGACGCGTACGCCAGCCGTTCCGTCTGGGATCACTACGATGCTCAGGGACAAGAGGATCGGAATTAAAGACATTACCGCGAGCCGCTGGACCAGCCGCCAGCGGACCGGCCCAGAAGGGCGACGCGCCGTCACCAAGCTTTCCGCCCCGCTATCGCTCGTCTTACTTCGCGCTAACAGACGCCGCAACTGCTCCGCGATATAAATGTCATAAGCCACCAACGCGCCGGAACTGCCGAACAACCCGAGGCCCAGTATCATCAGCAAACACTTCAAAGCCAGCATGACGTTGCTCCCTTCCTACTCACTCCCGGGCGTTGCGGCGTAGAGGCGACTTTCAACTCCGCCGCTCACGTTGGACCGGGAATTCCGCCTGCGCAGTCTCGGGCATTTCGCATCCGGCCCTGGCGCTCACCGATGTGGTGCGTAGGCTCTCGCAAGTTGAGCCGTCCCTCCGACGAGTTGAGTCCGCGGTGCGACGCGGCGAGCGGTCGCCGGCCTCATTAAAACGAACATCGCCCGCAACAGCATCCAATCGAACCCCACGGCGGCCGCCGCGGCAAAAATCGTCGTAACAACCAGCGTTGCGAAGTGCAGCATGGCGATCATGTTGTGCCTCCCCAGTCTTGTGGCGACCTGCGACACAGGGAGGTGCACGCCAACGGCCGCGTTGAATGCCCTGAAAATAAAAGACTTATTTCGGAGGCAGGGCAGAGACTCTGTGTGGGGACACACACGCCGTGGCCGGCCAGACGCGCATCTCGCCTGCACAGTTGGCCGAACGCGGAAACGGAGCTATTGTAGTAGTGATACCAAAAGAACCCGGAGATAAGCAGCAAGCCCGGGAGCAGGCCTGAAAGGAAAAAGAGCGCGAACCTCTCTCGCTATTCACCAGCGGCAGAGGCATTTGCTCGCAAACCTACTCGACATGGCGGCACGCCCCGGAATGCGCATCGGCAGGATTCTCGGAATACCCATCTATCTGCATTCGACGTGGGTCATCATCTTTGCCGCCATCACCTACTCTCTTGCGATGCAGTTCACCCAGGAGCATCCCGCCTGGAATCCCGCACAACAATGGAGTGTCGGCATCTTCACGAGCCTGCTTTTCTTTGCGTCGCTGCTTTTTCACGAGCTCGCCCATAGCGTGGTTGCCCAGCACTACAAGATTCGCGTCTTGTCCATCACGCTATTCATCTTTGGCGGCGTGGCCAGCATTGAGCGCGACCCTTCCAAGGCCATCCAGGAATTCAATATCGCTATTGCCGGTCCCGTCGCCAGCGGCTTTCTTGCTGGAATTTTTTTCGGCTTGGTTCAGGCCTTTCCTTCGAACCAGATGGTTAATGCCGTCTCTACCTGGCTCTGGACCACGAATCTGCTGCTCGCGGTCTTCAATCTCCTTCCAGGTTTCCCTCTCGATGGCGGAAGAATTTTTCGCGCGATCATATGGGGAGCAACGAAGAACTTTTCCAAAGCCACGCGCATCGCCGGCGCCAGCGGACGATTGATCGCCTACGCGATGATTCTTCTCGGCGGCTTCGCGGTCTTCAAGGGCTTCATTGGCCAGGGTCTTTGGAGTGTCTTCATCGGCTTCTTCCTGCTGAACGCGGCGCAAGAAAGCGTTGCGCAAGCCGCTATCCGCGAAACTCTCACCGGCCTCCGCGCCGCCGACGTAATGAGCCATGAAGTGCCCACCGTCGGCCGCGCCATCTCGCTCGAGGAATACGGTGCCGAAGTTCTTCGCACCGGCCGCCGCTGTCATCTCGTCATCACCGACGACCGCCTCGTCGGCATGATGAACGTTCACACTCTCAATTCCGTATCTCGCGACGAATGGGGCCACACTTCGGTCCAGGCCGTCATGATTCCCCGCGAACGCATCCTGTGGGCTTCTCCCGACGAGCCGCTCCTGGGCCTCCTCGAGCGCCTCCTCACCGCTGACGTCAATCAAATGCCCATAGTCTCAGGCTCCGATGATGGCGCCGCACATATCATCGGCATGGTCTCCCGCGATTCCATCCTCCGCGTCATGCAAACGCGCAGCGAACTCGGCCCACTCTCTTACGGCACGGCAAGCAAGTAGCCCGATCCGACTCCTGGCTTCTGCGACAGCGTTTTCCATTCACCGCATGGCGTCTACTCTTTCGTTTCTTGTTTAACGCAAGCGGCCCGCTTGGGTATACGATGGTTGCCTAGCCTCAAGGAGAGGGATGATGGCCAAAAAGAGCAAGCTCACGCAAGTCGCTTCCAAAATTGGCGGCGCATTCGGCAGGGCGGATCGCAAAGCCCACCAAGTAGTGGCGGCGGGAGCGGTTGCCAAGAAAGAGCTCCAGGCAATCGCGAAGCAAGTCGGTGCACTCAAGCGCCAACTGGACAAGACCACCAAGCGCTTGAAACACGCCCTGAGTTAGATCCAAGTCCAATCCATCTTTCGTTCACCGATTGGCTCATCCTGCCGCTTTCCCGCTCACGTGTGCCTCTCGAATCCACGTCGCGCCTGATCAAACGAGTTCACTTCTCCTATCGCTCCCCCGCAACTCCGCGGGGATTGTCAGGTCGATTGGTCTATAATGCCCCACCCGTGGGGTAGATAGGCTGGCAGCTAATCGCCAAACCAAAGTGGAGGAAACGTAGCCATGCACTCGGCGAATCTGTGGAGGTCTTTGTCGTCGCGGTATACAAGTTGGATTCGCGTAGGCTCGGCGGCTCTGCTGATTTCTTCGGCGCTCCTCGGCCTCGATCTCGCCGCGCAATCTCCTACTCATTCCGATCGCTCAGAGCCGCCTGCCGCCACGCCCGCCTCCCCCGCGCCAAACTACACTCCCAACTACTCCCTCGAGGCGCGTTTCCTCCCCGCCAACATGAACAAACTCGTTTTCGACCTCTCCGTCACTCCCCACTGGTTCACTCTCTCCGACAAATTCTGGTACACCTACCGCACCAGCAGCGGCGCCAATTATTACGTCGTCGATCCTCTCAGGAAGTCCAAGTCCCCGCTCTGGGACAACGCGAAAGTCGCCGCCGCACTTTCCCTTCTCACCAATTTTCCCTATGACGCGCAGCATCTTCCCATCAAGCGGCTCAAGCTCATCGATAAAGACACTCGCATGCGCTTCGAAGTGGAAATTCGCAAAGACGGCGTTGTTCCCAATGAGCCTGAGAAAAAAGCCCAGGACGACGGGAGCCAGCAGGGCAACGAAAGCGAAGTAAAGCAGAACGAAGAAAAGCAAATGGAGCAGCAGGGCCAGCGCTCCGACCGTTCCGCTCAGCCCGCCGAGCCGCGCGAAGAAACCCGCACGCTCGTCTTCGAATACGATCTGGCCACCGCCAAAGTCTCTCGCCTGGACGATGCCGAGGCCGCTAAGCCACGTCCTCTGTGGGCTTCCGTTTCTCCGGATGAAAAAACGGTCGTCTTCGCACGCGGGCAAAACCTCTTCATGATGGACGCCGAGAATTATGCCAAGGCTCTCAAGAAGCCGGGCGACGCGAGTATCGTCGAAACGCAGCTCACCTCGGACGGCGTCGAAAAATTCAGCTACGCCCGCCGCATCCTGCCCGAACAGGAAGATCAGCTCAAAAAAGAAGATAAGGGCGACACGAACAAAGCCAGCATTCGATCCCCGGCTATCCAGATTCACTGGTCGAAAGACTCAAAAAAGATTGCCGTCGTCCGACAGGACGAACGCAAAATTCTGGACTACTGGGTCATTCACTCGCTCGCTTCTCCGCGCCCCACGCTTGAGTCCTATCCCTACTCGCTCCCCGGCGAGGACGCCATGCCGATTTCTCAACTGGAAGTTCTTGACGTCGCATCCAGACAGCTTGTCGTCGTGCAAGCCATGAACTTCCGCGAACAAGAACTTCGCATCGCAGATGCCCCGCTTCTCGAACGCGATCGCGAAGAATCGCGCGAAGAGCAGGAAGGCAATCAGGAAGGCGCTCCGATGCCTCTCTCGCGCGTCACCGCTCGCTGGCTATCCGACACTTCCGACAAGCTCTACTTCGTCAGCACGGACCGCGATTTTCGCAAGATCGATGTTTGCGTCGCCGACACCGCCAGCGGCGTCTCGAAAACTCTCATCACCGAGCGCTCCAACGTCTGGCTCAGCGTCAAGCCGCTCCGCCTCGTCGGCAACGGCCCGGAACTTGTCTGGTGGTCCGAACGCGACGGCTGGGGCCACTACTACCTCTTCGATTCCTCCGGCAAGCTTAAAAACCAGATCACCTCCGGCGAATTCGTCACCGATCAGATCGTTTCTCTCGACGAAAAATCCCGCACTCTCTTCTTCACCGCCAATGGGCGCGAAAAAGATGAAGATCCCTACTACATCCATCTCTATCGCGTCGGCCTCGACGGCTCCGGCTTGCAACTGCTCACTCCCGGCAATTTCTCTCACGCCTTCAGCGCTCCCGATTCCGGCAAAGTTCTTGAAGACACTTTTTCCCGCGTGGACACTGCCCCCAAATCCGTCCTCGTGGATGCGCAAGGCAATCATCTCCTCGATCTCGAAACCACCGACGTCTCTCAGCTTCTCGAAGCAGGCTTCAAATTCCCTGAAACCTTTAAAGTCAAAGCCGAAGACGGCATCACCGATCTTTACGGCGTTATGCACAAACCCTTCGACTTCGACCCTTCCCGCAAATACCCTCTCATCGAGTTCGTATATCCCGGCCCGCAAACCGAGGAAGTGAACAAAACCTTCTCGCCAAAAAGCCCCAACGTCCCGCTTTCGCAACTCGGCTTCATTGTCATCGAAGTTGGCGCGCGCGGTGGGAGTCCTCAGCGCGACAAATGGTATGACAGCTATGGCTACGGCAATCTGCGCGACTATGGTCTCGCCGACAAAAAAGTTGCCGCCGAACGCCTCGCCGCCCTGCATCCCTACATCGATCTGTCACGCGTCGGCATGTGGGGCCACTCCGGCGGCGGCTTTATGACTGCCGCGGCCCTCCTGCAGTATCCCGATTTCTACAAAGCCGGCTGGTCCGAATCCGGCAACCACGACAACAATGTCTACAACCGCGACTGGAGCGAGAAATACCACGGCGTCCGCGAGGAAACGCTCAAGGACGGCACGCAAAAATATGTCTACGAAATCGATAAGAATTCCGAACTAGCCAAAAACCTCAAAGGCCATCTCATGCTCACCACCGGCGACATGGACAACAACGTCAGCATGGTCAACACCATGCGCGTCGCCAACGCCCTCATCAAAGCCGACAAGCGCTTCGAGATTCAGGTCTATCCCGGCATGCGCCATTCCTACATGCCCATCGCCAGCTACGTGGATATGGCTCGCGGCGATTTCTTCGCCCACTGGCTCCTCGGCTCCTCCGATACCGGCGCCGACATCATCGAACTCCAGAATCAGCGCCAGGCCACTCCCAGCAAAAAATTCAAGGAGTAGTATCGCTCTTCACAGTTATCTTTTTGAACTGGTTCCCTAACCTGTTAGTTGCAAAGGTGTTGCGGGCTGATTAGATGAAGGCGTCGGGCGGGTGGCCCGGACTCGAGAAATAAGCGTTTGTGGGAATAACGAACGTGGAGAGAATATCACTGCGGCACTTCTCGCGAAAGTATCGTGACGCGGAGGGGCGCCCTCCGTTTTATGTTGATTTGTGATTAGGCGAAGCATCTTTGATCGACGGGGGTTTGTCAGATTCAAGAGCAGGTCTTCCGGGCCACCCGCCATGATCCCGTGCGCGAGCTGCGGGTGCAGATCAACCCCAGAAAAAGCAAACTCAAAAACGTCCTACTGCGCTAATGGTCATCCACCCGCTCGCGGTTAGCCGTTGGCTCTCACAAACATGAGGATGTCTTCGATTGCGTCCTCCACCGTGCCGCCCAGGTGCTGATCAAAACGTAATGCTTTAAGTGCGGGAATCGTAACGGACAGCGTACTTCTCCTGTGCACCCGCGCAATATGTCCCAAGCCGATTATGGCGGCGGCCCGCACGTCTTCACGTCGGTCTTGAAGTGCCATCAAGCATTGTTGCTCCGCCCAGGCCCAATCGGTGTCATGAAGAGCGGTTGCAATGATGGCTCGTGCGGCTCGCTCGTCTGAGTCAGAGGTCAAAGCCTCACGCAATTCCTCGCGGCTGATAGGCAATATATCTTCGTATTTCACAGATCAAATAATCTTCCCTTTCTTGTTTACGAATCCAGCTTTAATTAGAACATTCCGCTGTTGCTATGATAGCTGGTCCCAAGTCCTCACATGCCCGTGGAATTTGTCCTTGGAAGTTTGATCCAGAACAACGAGCTGACCATGCTTCTTGTCCACACCGACTCGGCGCGGGGACGTAGCTCTTACTTGAACGGAGTTGTCGAGAGCGGTTTGGCCGTCCTTCGGACCTGGGCTGGCGTTGCCCTTTTGCTCCGGACCATGTTTCGGGCTCGGTTCGAACTCTCCGTTAGGATTCGCGGGAGTGCTCTGGTTTTGTTGAGTCACTGGCGGCGCATTCTTTCGATGGGCGATGTCAGACACAAGGGTGACAGGCGCCATCTGCGAATCCGCGAGTGGGTGCGCTTCGACGAAATCTTGGACTTTGCCTGCGGCGTCCTTCACAGCGTCATAGTTTGTGGCAACTGTTAACACAGCCGCTCCGGCGATGATCAGGCCGCCGACTATTTTTTCGGCAAGTGTGGGACTTTCAAAAATCTGCTCGCCGAGGTCGATAGCGTCTTCACAGCAGTGGCCGTCGAGGTTGGCGAAGGATTCGGGATCGTCGGCGACCATGGAGTAGAGGTTGAGCGTTTGCGGATTGGCGAGGTTGGCGTAAGGGACGGGAACAGGGACGCTCGACCAATCGGCGCTGAGCCAGCGCCCGAAGCGGCTGGTGTAGTAGCGGGCGCCGAAGTCGTCGTTGCCCGTTTCCGTGTCGCGTTCTTTGCCCTCGAATTTATAGTTCCGCGAGCAAGAGTTGATGTAAGCGTGCTCGCCGCCGTAGGGGTCGAAGTCGGCATCGTAGCAAGGGGTGCCGTTGTTTTGTGTCATGGCGCGCGAAGAGCCGAGCAGGTCTTCGATGTAGTACTGCGTGTTGCCGCCGGAGGGGAGGATGGCGATGCGCTTGCCACCGAAGAAAATGTATTCGTTGAGGGTGTTTCCGGAGGCATCGGTTTCGGCGAGGACTTCGCCGCCGAAGGGCAAAGTCAAAAACCGCATCCTTGAAGATCACAAGGGATGCGGCACCCCGTCTGCATTCTGTGCTCCACCCGCCAGAGTCACAACCGTCCTAGCGCGTTAAGGGTCGCCCACCCGCCCGGTTTCCAAATGGGAGAGAACGTCCCGTCCGTCCCCGGGTTTCCCGGAGTCAACGAATATAGTTGGATCGGATAACCTTGAGATCCTTCTTGCTGATTTCGACGACGAACCCGGGGTGGCTCCTAGTGCTTCCCCTCGCCCCTTTAACGCTATCGGAAGCAGTCAGGGCTACGGTTACAGAGTCGCTGTCTTCAACCACCGAGATCATGTAGTTATCCAAGTCCAACTTCTTTAGTTGAAACTCAGGCTCTGCTGCATGTACCCACTTAAGGGAAGCCCCTGGAAATTCTGCCAGCGGCTTGGGGGGATTCGATTGAGCCATCAATAGACCCCATCCTAAAATTGACGTCGCCACCACTATAGCCCACATGTATCTTTTCATTTCAATGGTCCTTCCCGCCTTGTAAACGGATTGTAGAATAGAAATCTACCGCTCGGTGCGCCCAGAAAGGCGGGTGGCCCGGACTCGAGAAACATGCGTTTGTGGGCATAACGAACGTGGAGAGAATATCACTGCGGCACTTCTCGCGAAAGTATCGTGACGCGGAGGGGCGCCCTCCGTTTCATATTGATTTGTGATTAGGCGAAGCTTCTTTGATCGACGGGAGTTTGTCAGATTCAAGAGCGCGACGTCCGGGCCACCTGCCTGGATCACCAAGGGATAAAAGTTTTGAGGAGGCAACATATGCTGCGTTTATCCGCAATCGTACTCTCATCGCTTTTCATTTGTGTGGCCGTCGTAGGACAAGAACAAGCACCCGACCCCTACTCGATGAAATTCGTGGAAAACAATTTACGCATTGCGTCAGCATCCGGGGGCGGTGAGTGGGCTAGCGCTGGAAAAGATTTCCAAAGGCTCGGAGATGCGGTCTCGATAGCCCTCCTGAAAGTGCTGAGTCAGCAGGACCTGAGGAACCCGGATGTCGTACGCCGCTTCTTGCCCATAATCCGCCAATCCTTTTCATATCCTTCCATAATCTCGATAGAGGCGGACAAGAATCCCAAAGTCACGCTTTTTCTCCTCGCTGATCTTCAGCAGAACATTTCCGACCCCGGCCTACGACACGAAATTCGCCAAACCATCAGCTTCATCAAGCAGAAAACCTCGACATAAGAATGGGCGGGTGGCAGGCCTTAACGGCTGGGCACTGCTCGGGTGCCGCATCCTTCACGATTTTTGGGAAGGGTGCGGGTTCTGATTTTTCCACACTTTTCCACAGCCGTATCAAACCACAAGATTCCCTGTGTACCCTGCTTGCCCTGAGCCTCGAAGGGCCAACCCTTTCCAACTCAGCGCCTTGCCAAGCCGTCATTCGAACCAGCGCTACTGTTCGAATAACTTCACAGTACACATAAATAAGCTATTGACATGTAGTAACTTTCATGCTACCATGTAACATGGTCCGAAGCCCCCAGCCCCGCCCGGCAACCTCGCCCTCCCCGCGACGCCTCCCGCTGCCGCCTTTCTATTACACTCATCGGCCTATCCTCTGCCTCTCGCCCCTCCTCACTTCCCCGAACTCGACCCACCCGACACAACTCGACACGCCCGTGCCGTCGCAACCCCTCTGCTATCAATCGCATCCACACGCTTTCCGTCACACATGGGGGTGTGCCTCTGTGTTCACTTCCGACTTTGAACTTTCCACTCCGTACCGCTCTTCCCGCAAGTGTCCACATCAATATCATTCCGCGCCACTTAGCCGTCCTTTGTTTTCATACTCTTACGCACTCTTTTGCACCGCGCAGACCGCTATCTTCCATCTTTTCATTTCCTTGCGCACACTTCGGAGAAAACACCCGGAGTGGGGCAGGCCCCACGCTTCCAACATTCGAACTTTTCCATCTTCAAACCTTCCAACGTTCTCTCTTCCCGCTATCCCCTTTAGAATCTCATCTCTTGCACACGCCCACCCTCTAACCCCCATCGAATCACATTTTTACAGAAATCATAGGGGCGGCGGGAATGGGGGTCGCCTTGCCACCAGCCACAAGTCACCAGTCACGACTCACGGCCTTCACCTGCGCTGCGACTCTTCGCCGGCCGCGATTCCAGCACAACCCGGATCCCGTGCCGAGGCCGCAACGTGATCGACGCCAGCGGCACGACCGGATGGCCTTCGACCAGCCAGAACCGGAACTTTTGCGCCACCGTCGCCAGAATCAGCGCCGCTTCCATCAGCGCGAAGGAATTCCCGATGCACTGGCGCGGTCCGCCGCCGAAAGGAAAATAAGCGAACTTTGGAATCCGTTTCAGCAGGTCGCCCTCCCAACGTTCGGGGCGAAACTCTTCCGGCGCGTCATACCATCTCGGGTCGCGATGTACCGTCCACTGTGCAAACGAGACGCCGGAGCCTTTAGGCACGGGGTACCCCGCAATCTCGTGGTCTTCAATCGCCGTCCGGGCCGTTCCCCACGCGGGAGGATAGAGACGAAGCGACTCGGTAATGACGTGATTCGTGTAAACGAGCTTTGGCAGATCGTCGAGCGAGGGAGCGTTACCCGCAAGTACTTCGCTCAGTTCGGCGTGGAGCCTAGCCTCGACTGCGGGATTCTGCGCGAGAAGCCACCAGGTCCAGGAGAGCGTATTCGCCGTGGTCTCGTGCCCCGCCAGAAAGAGCGTGATGGTCTCGTCCCGGAGTTGCTGATCCGTCATGCGCGAGCCGTCTTCATCTTGCGCGGCCAGCAACATGGAAAGCAGATCGCCGGCATCGCGCCCCGAGGCGCGTTTATCCGCGATGATTCGGTAGAGAACTTTTTCGATCTGGCGGATCGCGCGTTCCTGCCGGATGTTTGTCGGTGTCGGCAGCCAGTGCGGCACAAGCAGCGTGCGGCGGAAATTCGCGCCAAGCTCGAGCAGAAGTTCCAGCGATTTCCCGACCTCTTGCGCGTCTCTCTCGACGTCCCCATCAAACAGAGTTTTGCCGACGATTTGCATCGTGAGCCGCATCATTTCTTTGTGGATGTCGCGCTCTTCGCCGTCCTGCCACTCGTGCAACAGCCGCTCGGTGTACTCGACCATCGTCGATGCGTAACCCGCGATCCGCGCGCGGTGGAATGCGGGCTGCGCCAGCCGCCTTTGCCGCAGCCAGAAATCTCCTTCACTCGTCAGCAGACCCTTTCCAAAAACGCGCCTGTTCGCTTGCAGCACGCGGCCTTTGATGAATTTTCGTGGGTGATTTACCAGCACATCCTCGATGTAATCCGGATGGTTGATCAGGTAAAGGCGAAAATTGAAAATTCGCAGGCCGGCGATGTCTCCGTACTTTCGTGCGAGTCCCGTGAAATAGCTCAGGGGATCGCCGTTGTTCAACGGTGCGAGGGACCAGCGCTTCAAACCGACGGAGGGACCCGGTGGAAACCTGAACTTCTCTTTGGCGCTCACACTTTCATGCTACGGACAGGTCGCGGCCGCGTCAACGCGCCGCATTCACGCATTCGCGGAGATTTCCGGGCGAAACGCCCGCAGACGAAACGCGCCGCTCCGGAACTCGATGGTCACGCTAGAAAATCCGGCGGCGACCAGCCGCGCCGTAGCTGTCGAGAGCGCAATTGGAACGAAAGTGCTGCGAATGTGCGCGACGCGATTGAGCCAGCCGTCTGTTATGTCAAGGGCGACAAAAACTCCGCCAGGCTGAAGCACGCGAAAGACCTCCGCGAACGACTGGTCTTGCGCTTCTCGCGATGTCAAGTGGTGCAGCATGAGCACGGCGAGCACGGAGGAAAATGTTTTGTCTGGAAAAGGCAGCGCGGAGGCGTCGCCCTGCACCGCGTCAACGTCTGCAACGGTCTTGCCGTCTTCGCCTTTGTTCTGCGCGGTAAGTTTCACGACGAGGTCGCGGCTGTATTCGAGGCTCGTCACTCGCCCGGCGCGCTTTCTCAGCTCTTGTGTCGCCGCGCCCGCGCCCGCTCCAATCTCCAGAATGTGTTCGCCTAGCTCCGTTCCTTCGAGCAGCCAGGGGAGCAACCGACGCCGCGTCACGCCGCGCCAGAATGAGGAAGAACAAAACCAGTTTTCAAAACGATTCATTGATTTTGCGACTGCCGGAGCCGGTCAGTTCATTATCGCAGGAGGGCGCGTATCTTCCGCAGGGAAGATGCAAATTGATCGGCATTGTACGCGGAAGGATTTTCGAGCTGCTGGAAAAGTTCGTTAATGCCGGCGCGAACGGCGTCGGCGTTGGCGGGCTTCGCATCTTTGCTGTAAGCGATGTAGAGCGAATCCATCGCCATGGCGGCTTGTTCGGCCGCGCGTTCGTCCGCCAGAGAAATGGCTTCGGCGTCATCGGAAATTTGCTGCAGCATGCGAAGGACGAGTGCTTGATCGTACTGCATTGCGGCGAGCCGCTCGGCGAACCGCTCCGCCAGCGGCGCAGCCGAATCAGCGGACGCAGCGACCGCATGAGGATCGGGATTGAGCTTGTTCATCTCGCCGGACAATTCGAGTACGCGACGCTCAAGTTCCCCCGCAGCTGCGGGCTCAATCTGCTTTGCGAGAACGCGAAACACCGCGTAGCGCGAGCTGTTCCACGCGGGATCGCCAGGACGCCTTCCCGCGAATCCGTGTTCCTGCCTCCAACTGTCTTTCGCGGGGCCGAGCGCGTGGTGGCATGCAAAACAGGAAAGCTCGGAATATTCGGGCCAGACATTTTTCTTGTCGAAGCGCTCGCCTTTCGCTCGCCAGGATAAGCGTCCCATTTCCTCGCGAAGCTGGACCGCTTGCCCGGCGGCCCAATCACGCACGCCGGCCCACGCGGCGCCTTCGACAGGTTTTCCAGGCGCGGATTCGCGCGGCGATTTCCAGTGGCGCGGCATCACGGCGGAAAACGAATCCAATTCAAAAAAAAGATCCGGATGGCCCGCCGCAATCATTTCGTGGTCGACAAATTTCTCTTTGGTGCCCAGATGACACTCGAGGCATTTCTCGGATCGATGAATCACGCTGCGCAAATCGCGCATTCCCAGAGCCAGGGATTTTTCCTGCGTCCAATCGCGCGTGGTGTGCGCGCCGAGCCAGGCGGAAGCGGGACCGTGGCAATTTTCGCAGGAGACACCTTCCGACAATTCGAAAGGCCTGCCGCGCTGCTCCGGTGCGGTATAGAGCGCGTGGCACGCGAGGCATTTTGGAGCTTCTTCCGCTTTCGAATTCAATTTCAGGATGCGCGCTATGCGTTCGCCGATATCCCCGGTCAGCGCCTGGTACGCACGGCTGTGCTTGTCCCTGGTAATCCAGGTGGAATATTCGTTCTGCAAAATTCGGCTGCCTTCGACGGGCTTGACGCTGCCGTGACAGCTGGTCGCGGCGCAAGAACCGGGGCCGATATATTTTTGCGGTTCCGAAGAATCGCCGGCAGCGGCGGCCGTCGAATTGCCTGCTGGCTCGTTGCGATCCTTCGCGGAGGCCATGCAAACGGCGAGAATGAGGGGCAAGGGCAGCGCGAAGCACAACGCCGCGCTCAGCCCATGGGAATGGAAGCCAATTCGCATGCAAGGTTGCGGACGAGTTGTTCGCACCATTATCGTGTGGAACGCAGCAGTGCCGCGTTGTCTTTTTCGCAGCGTGGCGCGAAAAGGCAACGGCCCTCTATTTACACCGTGGAATGCCGCCAGTAGTATGCAAGAGAATCCGTACCACCCTGTGCGCCGCGCGATGAAACTCGCCCGGCTTTGTTTCATGCGAGACGCCGCAACGTGATCTTCGACGACCTGCGGGCAATTCAGCTTCGCTATGGCTTCTTGCCCAAGGCGCAGCTTGAGGCCCTTTCCTTACGCTCGCATATTCCGCTTTACCAGATTCATGGAGTCGCCAGCTTCTATCCGCACTTTCATCTTGCGGCGCCTCCGAAAGCAGATGTCCGCGTCTGCGCCGACATGAGCTGCCGCTTGAACGGAGCTTGCGAATTGCGCGCGGAGCTGGAACAACGATTCGCAAAAAATGATCCCTCCGAAGTGCGGATTCGCGATGTGTCCTGCTTGGGACGTTGCGATCGGGCGCCTGCGGTTTCGATCAACGACGAAATCTTTACCGGAGTGACGGCGGATTCCGCGGAAGCGATCGCAAGGAAAGCAATTCTCGGAGAAGAAATTTCGGAGCCGAATCCGCATCAGGCGCGAGTGTTGTGCGCCTCGGATCCGTACGAAGGCGAAGAGAAGTATGGAGTAGTCCGGAAATTGGCGGCGACAAAGGATTGGGACCGCGTTTTGGCGGAACTGAAGGCGTCGGAACTGCGCGGCATGGGGGGAGCGGGATTTCCGACGAGCATGAAATGGGATCTGGTGCGGAAGCAGCCGGGAACCGAGAAATACATTGTCTGCAATGCGGATGAAAGCGAACCAGGAACAATCAAGGATCGCTTCATCATGACGCATCTGCCGCACCTGGTGATCGAAGGGATGCTCGTCGCAGGACTGGTGACGGGAGCCACAAAAGGCATTCTTTACATCCGGCATGAATACCGCTTGCAAGAGGAGATTCTCGGCGAGGAGCTTCGACGATGCTATCACTCGAAGCTGCTCGGCAAAAACTTGCTGGGAAGCGAAATGGATTTCGATCTGGAGATTTTCGTCAGTCCGGGCGGATACATCTGCGGGGAAGAAAGCGCGCTGCTCGAAGCGCTTGAAGGAAAACGCGCGGAGCCGCGGAACAAACCGCCGTTTCCGGGGCAAGCAGGCTTGTGGCAAAAACCGACGGTAATCAACAACGTGGAAACCTTTGCGAACGTGCCGCAGATTCTGGCGCGCGGAATCGAGTGGTACAAGACGCAGGGAAAGGGCGGCTCGCGAGGCTTGAAATTCGTCGGAGTAAGCGGCCACGCAGCGCGGCCCGGCGTTTACGAAGTGCCGATGGGAATACCGATGCGCGATGTTATTTTTCAATCTGCGGGAGGGATTCGCGGCGGGCGAGAATTGAAAGCGTTCGCGCCTTCCGGACCATCGTCGGGGTATTTGCCGGCGTCGATGGTGGACGTACGGCTCGATTTCAAAACATTGGCGGATGCCGGGTCGATGCTCGGGTCAGGAGCGATCGTCGTTTGCGACGAGACGACATGCATGCTGGACATGGCGCTCAATGCCGTCCGGTTCTACCGCAACGAGTCGTGCGGAAAGTGCGTGCCTTGTCGTGTGGGATCACAAAAAATGACGGACTTGCTGTTTCGTTGGACGCACGGCGGCGTTTCTGAAACACACTACCACGCGGACCTCGGTTTGATTGACGAGCTTTGCCAGGCCATGAGCCTTACTTCGATTTGCGGGCTCGGACAGATTGTGCCGGCGCCGGTGCAATCCGTGCTGAAACATTTTCGCGCGGAAGTCGAGGATCATGTGTTGAAGGGAAAATGTCCGAGCGGAATCTGCTTTTCCGCGGCGGCGCGGGCGGGCGAGGCGAATCGTGTGGGGATTCGCCCGTGAGCGGGAAGAATTCGCAGCGGCCCTCTAGACCAATGAGAAGAGATTAAAGAAACGGGAATCGTGAGCACAACGACGACCACAACTCTGGTTGAACTCACCATCGACGGGCGAACCGTGCAGGTGCCCGCGGGAACGAGCGTCTTTGACGCGGCGCGGATGAACGGGACGCCGATTCCGACGCTTTGCCATTTGCAGAATGAAACGCCGGTGGGGGTCTGCCGGCTGTGCGTGGTAGACACCGGAGCGCGGGTGCTTACTGCATCGTGTGTGCGGCCGGTCGAACCAGGCATGAAGGTGGTCACAAATTCCGAGAAAGTACTGAACGCGCGGAAGACTTTGCTCGAACTATTGATGACGGATCATCCGACTCCGTGCGCACGGCAGCAAAACTCAGGCGACTGCGAACTGGAAATGCTGGCCCGCGCGGCGGGAGTCAAGGAACC
>DATGED010000042.1:0-2156 GCA_035310525.1 Candidatus Acidiferrum sp.
CCTACTCCGAAGCGCGGAGCCCTGGAGCATTCGCTGGCAGAGATTCGCTAGCCGCCACAAACCCTCAAAACTGCGGTATATTACGAATGGTTATTTTTTCTTTCGGGTGTCGCGTTTTGCGTCGAGAGGGGATCATGAATCGTCATAGTGGCCGAGTCAGCTTTCCTTCCTTGTTTTCGTTCCTTGCAGGACTCTTATTCGTGGCAATTGCCGGGGTGATGCTCAGCTGTACAAAAGCTGCGGCGCCGCCCAAGTCTGCTCCCTCCCAGCCTTCCAGTATCAAAGTTGACGTACGCGATGGGGGTCCGGTCGTGCTGAAAACCAGTACGGCGGAGTTCCAGATTCTTCCTTCCGGTTTCTTGCGGGCGGCTCTTCTGAAAGACGGCAAGTGGTTGACGCTCGATGAACCGGACGTGGGTTCGTCCGGCGGCAGCGACTCGATTGTGCACGAAGGCAAGGAACTGGACTTCGTGCCTGACTTCAATCAGGCGAAGGTCGTGGAAGCGATCGGAAAGCTCGGCCGCGGCAAGCGCGTCGAAATTCCGGGGCGTCCGCTGGCACCGGCGGGAGTTCCCATCGAGCGCATGCTCGTTTTGGAGGCCTACGACGATTTTCCCAACATCGTGCTGGTGAGCAGTACTTATAAGAACGCCGGCACCTCCGATTTCAAAATTGAGCAGGTCTGGATGCAGCAGCATCAGTTCAGCGCCAAAGAGGTGGATGCCAAGTCTCAGCCCTACGACATGTGGGCATTTCAAGGATCCAGTTACAACTGGGGCGAAAACGATGTGGAGAAGCTGGCTCGAACTTCATCGCAGCCCAACGCGATGGGCGAGATGGTGAAAGGCGGCTATGGCGGCGGGATTCCGGTGGTCGCGTTCTGGACGGCGTCGGTCGGTGAAGCGATTGGGCACGTCGAGACTCTGCCTTGGACGCTATCCATTCCGGTGAAGGTCGCGGCCGATGGGCGAGTGAATGCAAGCGTGACCATTCCGGCGAATTCAACGCTCAAGCCGGGAGAGAGTTATTCGACGCCTCGCAGTTTTCTTGCGGTGTATTCGGGAGATTTCTACGAGCCCCTGCGTATGTGGTCGAGCGTGCTGCAGAAAGAAGGCTGGGACATTCCCAAGCCCTCGAACGAAGCCTACAACGTGGCTTGGTGCGGCTGGGGATACGAGTTCAACGTCACCCCGAAGCAGATGCTGGGCACGGTACCAAAGCTGAAGGAAATGGGCATCAAATGGGCCACGTTGGACGATCGCTGGTTTGATACCTATGGCGATTGGAATCCCCGCCCTGACACATTTCCCGGCGATTCCATGAAGCAGATGGTGGATGACTTTCACAAGCAGGGAATGCTGGCGCAATTGTGGTGGCTGCCGCTGGGCGTGGAAGATGGTCAGGGAAAATATGAATCGCATAAGTATGCGATTTCGAAGGTGGTCAAGGAACATCCGGACTGGCTGATTCTCGATAAGAACGGCAAGCACGCGCGTATGGTCCGCGATCTGGCGACGTTGTGTCCCGCGGTTCCGGAGGTGCAGAGCTACTTCAAGCAACTGACGGAAAAGTTTATTCGCGACTGGGGATTCGACGGATCGAAGCTCGACAACATTTACAGCGTGCCCAAGTGCTACAACCCGGCACATCATCACAAGTCTCCGCAGGATTCCGTGGACGCGATGGGCGAGGTGTACAAAGTCATCTTCCAGACGACGCGAGCCCTCAAGCCGGAGAGCGTGACGCAGGCGTGTCCCTGCGGTACGCCACCGTCGCTGGCATGGCTGCCGTTCATCGATCAGGCGGTCACCGCTGATCCAGTCGGTGGAGTGCAGGTGCGCCGTCGCATCAAGATGTACAAGGCGCTGCTTGGCCCGCAATCGGCCGTTTACGGCGATCACGTTGAACTCTCGGAGATGACGCCTCTCGGCCACGGTGATTGGAGCGAGCACGGAGCCGATTTTGCTTCGACACTGGGAGTCGGGGGAGTGCCCGGAACGAAATTTGTATGGCCCGATCCCGGGCCGAAATTCAGGCCGGTCGCGCTCACCACGCAAAAAGAAGAGCACTGGAAGAAATGGATCGGGCTCTATAACCAGAAGATGCTTTCGAAGGGAGAATTCCGCGATCTCTATGTCTACGGGTACGACGTGCCG
>DATGED010000043.1:0-113618 GCA_035310525.1 Candidatus Acidiferrum sp.
ACTCCAGGGCATTAAAACTCCGATCGCGATTCCCGGCACTGCCCCGGTGCCGCAATGATCACCACAGGCTGATTCTTCTTACGGGAACAGCCCGCGAACCAGCGTGGCTTCCGCGACGCGGCCCACCGCCAGAACCATCGCCCCAGCGCGCGGCGGAACGTGATGTTTCCGCATGGTGTCCACCATTTCGTGGAACGCCTTCACCATGGCTTTCTGGAGCCGCGCGTTCACTTCATCCACGTCCCAGCCAAGCCCTTCCATGTTTTGTACCCATTCGAAGTAGCTCACCGTCACGCCGCCTGCGTTCGCCAGAATGTCCGGCAACACCGTAATCCCGCGCCGCGCCAGAATCTCGTCCGCATGCGGTGTCGTCGGCCCATTCGCCGCTTCCGCAACAATTCGCGCCTTCACCGCTTCCGCATTGTGCAGTGTAATCACGTTCTCCAGCGCCGCCGGCACCAGGATGTCGCACTTCATCGTCAACAAATCATCGTTCGTGATGCGCGACGCACCCGGCATTCCTACCACCGTCCCTGACCGTTCCTTATATCGAATCGCTTTGATGGGATCGATCCCCCGCGAATTCGTCACTCCGCCCCGCGTGTCGCTCAGCGCGATAATCTTTGCTTTTTTCTCCGCGAACAACCTCGCCGCTGTCGCTCCCGCATTGCCAAATCCCTGGATCGCCACCGTCGCGCCGCGCAGCGGAATCTTTTTCAGCTTGCACGCCTCTTCCACCACGTACAGCAGTCCGCGTGCCGTCGCCTCGCTTCGTCCTTCGGACCCGCCGATCGACACCGGCTTGCCCGTCACCACTCCGTGCACCGAATGCCCCACGGTCATCGAGTAGGTGTCCATGATCCACGCCATCGTCTGCGAGTCCGTGTATACATCCGGCGCCGGAATGTCCATCGCCGGCCCGATGATCGGCAAAATCTCGCTTGCGTACCGTCGCGTCATCCGCTCCAGTTCCGTCTTCGACATCCTCTTCGGGTCGCAGATCACTCCGCCCTTCGCCCCGCCGAACGGCACGTTCAGCACCGCCGTCTTCCACGTCATCCATGCCGCCAGCGCTTTCACTTCATCCAGCGTCACGTTCGGGTGATACCTGATCCCGCCTTTCCCCGGCCCGCGCGAGATATTGTGTTGCACGCGAAACCCCGTGTGGACTTTCACCTGCCCGTTGTCCATCTTCGTGGGTATCGAAACTTCCAGCACGCGCTTCGGCGTTCGCAGAATCTGCCGCAGTCCGGGCTCCAGTTTCAAAAATTCCGCCGCCATGTCGAATTGAATCTGCGCGATGCGAAACGGATTCAGATCCTCTCGCGGTGCGATGCGCGGCACCATGGGTGGTGCGCCAATCTGTCTTAGCGGCCCTGTGGGCTTTACGACCGTGGCCATCGGCGTCGGTCCTTTCCTCTTCGCGTCTAGTCTCGAATTCTTTTCTTGAAAATGTTCTACAACCCGGGGTTTGAATCTTTGCTATGCGTTTGCCGCCAGCCGTTGCGCGTCCTTCGCATACCTGTCGCGGCATTCAACGGAACAGAAGTGCAGCAACTCTCCGCCATCGCGCAGAGGAATCGCCAGCGCTTCCGCCACATGCATTCCGCAGACTGGGTCGCGCACCAGTCGCCGCGCCGTCAGTCCACTCTGCTCGTTGCCGTTATCCGCTCCTGCGCCAGCCATCTGCTCGTTCTTCTGCTCCGATCTCGTCGCCTCGCGCACCATCCACGCCACAAGCCGTTTCAGCAGCGCTACGCTCCACGACACGATCAGCAGCCAAAACAAAAACCTAACTATTTTGCCAATCCAGTTCATCGATTCAATCAGCCCATGCCTCTCAGACTCGTTGAGGCCAACTCCTCCGTCCACTTTCGGTCTGAGTTACTTTTCTTCCCGCGACCCCTACATCCCGTAGCGTCGCCGGGATTGTGCTGCATTCTTGCCTGAGGCGAGTGTATGCAAGGCGAAAAGGCAGGTCAAACGAAAAGCTGTACTTTCAACACTTTGCGCGGCGCAAAATACTCTTCGAAAACCGCAAATTTAGTCCAAATATGATGTTAACTCGTTTAGTTTTAATAGCTTAGATAAATACTGCGCTCCTAAACGCCTGCCGCCCCATTTCCTGGCCCAAGTCCTTCTTTACGTCCTCGGTCCCTCATTTCGCCGGCTCGATCCTTTCAATTCCCATATACGGACGCAAAACCTCCGGCACCAAAATCGACCCATCCGCCTGCTGATAATTCTCCACCACCGCGATCCACGTCCGCCCGATCGGCAACCCCGAACCGTTCAGCGTATGTACAAAATCGCTTTTCCCGCCGCCTTTCGCCTTGAACCGTATCCCCGCGCGTCTCGCCTGGAACGCTTCGCAATTCGAGCATGACGAAATCTCCATAAACTCGCTGCTCGAAGGCAGCCATGCCTCGATGTCGTACGTCTTCGACGACGCGAAGCCCGTGTCCCCCGAGCATAGTTGCATCACCCGGTAATGAATCCCAAGTCTTTGCAGGATTGCTTCGGCGTTCCCCACCAGAGACTCGAGTTCTTGGTAGCTGCTGTCCGGTTGCGTGAACTTAAACAGTTCGACTTTCTGAAACTGGTGCTGGCGCTTGATCCCTCGCGTGTCTCTTCCTGCCGCGCCGGCCTCGGAGCGGAAGCAAGATGTCCACGCACACACGCGGATCGGCAGTTCGCTAGCATCCAGACTCTCCTCTCGGTATAGGTTGGTCAACTCTGTCTCCGCCGTGGTCGTAAGCCATAGGTCCGTGCCCTCCAGGTGGAACATATCCCCGGCGAATTTCGGGAGCTTGCCGTCGGCCACCAGCGAAGCCGTGTTCACAATAAACGGCGGCAGAATCTCCGTGTACCCATGTTCCCGCGTGTGTACATCCAGAAAAAAATTCGCCAGCGCGCGTTCCAGCCGCGCCCCCGCCCCGCGATACAGCGCAAACCGCGTGCCCGCGATCTTTACGGCTCGTTGTAGGTCGAGAATCCCGGCGTTCTCGCCGAGCTCCCAATGCGGCTTCGGTGCAAAATCAAACTTCGGTGGCGCGCCCCACCTTCGCACTTCCACATTGTCTGCCGCGCTGTGCCCCACCGGCACGCTCGTATGCAGCACATTCGGTATCGTCAACATCAACTCGCTCTGCGTCGCATTCAGCTGCGCAATCCGCTCGTCCGCTTCCCTGATCCGCTCCGAAACCGCCTTCATCTCTCCAATCAACGCGTCCGCGTTCTCTTTCGCCTTCTTCAACCGCGCAATCTCGTCGCTGGCCTTGTTCCTTTGCGCCTTCAACTGCTCCGTGGACGTGATCAGCTCCCGCCTCTGCGCGTCCAGTACGCGAAACGCATCCAGATGCAGCGGCGTCCCCCGCTTCTTCGCCATCTCCGCGAACAAATCCAAATGGTCCCTGAAGTAATTAAGGTCGTGCATCACGTCCGTCCAGGAAAATGTTTTGAAGTTCAATCCGCGTTAGCACAATACCAGATTCGTTCCCGCATCACGCTCCCTCGGTCTGTCCCTTTTCACACAATCTCCAGCTTCAACCTCGGAAACGCTGCTTTGTATATTCCTTCGTCCAGGGTCAAGAGCTTGTAACCGTTCTCCAGCGCGTGCGCCCCAATCAGAAAATCCGCGAGCAACCGTCGCGGCTCCGATCTTCCGTGCTTCTTTCGCCTCGCCGCATACGCTTGGAACGCCCTGCCCGCCGCCCGCCAAATTTTCTCTTTCAACTCCCACTCCACCGCAATCCCCGCCTCCTCGCAGAACCGGTCCACGAACGCTTCCGCCCTCCCCGGCGCCCCGATCAGCTCCACATATACCACGCCGCACATCGCCAGCGCCCCCCGGCCAGATGCCGCCTCCAGAGCCTTTCGCGCTACCGGATGCAGCGCATCCGTCGCGTCCCACAACGCCACAATGACGTTCGTGTCCAGAGCGATCGTCACTCGTCGTCCTCATGCCCTCTGATCTCGCGTATCCATTTCTGTATGTCTTTTCGTCCCTTTCCGATGCCCAGGTTGCCGATCCCCGCGTATTTCTCAAACACACTGCCATTCCGCACTGCCTTCACCTGCACCACTTCGCCCTTGTCCTCAAACTCCAATCTATCTCCCGCGCGCACTCCCAGCCTGCGCCGGATATCCCGCGGCACGGTAATCTGCCCCTTGCTCGTCAACTTCGCTTGCCTCTTCATCGCCGTACTCCCATTCCTTACTTTATCACATTTATCCTTACTTCCCCTCTTCTCCGCGTCCCCGCGCTTTCTTTCCCCGGTTTTCTCTCTTCTAATCTCTACCCTCTATCCTCCAAGCTCTCCCTCCTTGACTCCATTACTCCTTTGATCAACGATCCCGATCGATCAATGTGGCACAGACTTCAGTCTGTGCTCCTCCAAATGCCCACCACTCTCCCCACTCCCGTTCACCCTGAGCGCAGCGAAGGGCCTCCGCCCGCCTTCGACGACCCCAAACACCACCTCCGCATCTACCAGGGCGACTGCCTGGAAATCCTGCAAAGCATCCCCGAATCCTCCATCGACCTCATTTTCGCCGACCCTCCTTACTTCCTATCGAACGGCGGCATCGCCTGCCACGCCGGCAAAATGGTCTCCGTCCACAAAGGCGATTGGGACAAATCCAAAGGTCCCGATGCGAATCACGCCTTCAATAAGTCCTGGCTCGCCGCGTGCCAACGCGTCCTAAAGCCCAACGGCTCCATCTGGGTCTCCGGCACCGCCCACGTCATCCATTCCGTCGGCTTCGCCATGCAGCAGCTCGGCTTCAAGCTCCTCAACGACATCTCATGGGTTAAGCCCAATCCTCCTCCCAATCTCTCTTGCCGCTATTTCACCCACGCCACCGAAACCATCATTTGGGCCGCGAAAAACTCCAAGTCCCGCCACACCTTCCACTACAAGCTCATGAAGGAAACCAATCGCGGCAAACAAATGAAGTCCGTTTGGGAAATCCGTCCGCCCGAATCCTGGGAGAAAAAATTTGGCAAGCATCCCACCCAAAAACCCGTCGCCCTCCTCGAACGCATCCTCCTTGCCTCCTCCAACGAAGGCGACCTCGTCCTCGACCCGTTCCTCGGCGGCGGCACAACTCTCGTGACCGCATTCCGCCTACGCCGCCACGCCATCGGCTGCGAACTCTCCCTCGATTACGTCAGTCTGTCCCTCCGCCGCCTCTGTTCCAATCTGGTACAGCTCGAAATTTCCGTCTCGTCTTTCGAATTTTCTGCCGCCTGCCTTCACTTTTCAGTTGATCCGCTCGCCGATCCTGTGGATCGATCTGATCGCACTTCGCCCCGCTCCGTCATTTCGAGCGTAGCGAGACCTCTTCGCCTCCGAGCGGTTTCGGCGAGGAGAAATCTCTCTTCGCAGGCGCGGGCACGCGCTGTCATCCCGACCGGAGCGTCAGCGCCTTTTGCTGACGCGCAGTGGAGGGACCTCTCCGCTCTTCGTATGTCGCCTCAACTCCAACTCGTCCAACAAGAACTCCGCTTCTACTTCATCGGCCGCACCGATCGCCGCGTCATCTTCTCCGTCCAAGCCGACTCCCTCGACGACGCCCGCAAAAAATTCCGCGCCTCCGGCCACCTTGACTCCGACGCCCTCTTCATCATCAAGACCGAGACCTGCATCTACCTGGCCTGATGTAGCGGCCGTTCTTCAGATCGGCGAGTCGCACCATAATTCTCTTTATGCTATATTAACGTTCAGTATGCCATTCGACCGGAAGAATATCCGCCTCTCCCCTGAAAATTACCTCGGTCCACGCGCCTACTTTGTTACCATCTGTTGCGATAAGCGCCAGAACTACCTTGCAATTCCTCGCACTGCAGACCGCGTCATCGCGCTATTGCGAGAATGCACCGCTCGCCACTCCTTTGCGCTTCACGCTTATTGCCTGATGCCAGACCATCTTCACCTGCTGGCAGAAGGGAACGAGCGCCAATCCGACCTGCTCGAAATGGTGCGCGTCTTTAAGTTGCGAACGGCCTTCGAGTTTCGGAAAGTGGAAGGTCACCGTCTATGGGAAATGAGCTTCTACGACCACATTCTCAGGCCAAATGACGTGATCGAGAATGTTGCCTGCTATATCTGGTGGAATCCAGTGCGCAAAGGCCTTTGTTCCTCGCCGCACGAATTTCCTTACTCCGGCTCCCAAACCATCCCGTGGATAAGCCGCGCCTCACCCGCGCCGTCCTGGTCGGCGCCCTGGAAACCGAACAGGCCAATCTAAAGATTGTCCACTACAACCCCATCATGCGCTCAACGTGCGCCCCACTCCGATGTAGTGGCCGATCTTTAGATCGGCCACCGAAATCGCGGCTGCCTTCCTTCTGGCGAACGCCCTATGATCTAATTCATGCGTGGAATTGAAACTGCCCAGAGAGGGCCTAAACCGCTACAAGAGCGCGTCCCAACGCGCCCGCGTCGGAACCGAAACGTGGGGCGCGTCAAATTTCTTCTGTCCCGTCTGTGATTCGCCGCGTCTTGAAATCGCGCCGCAAGGAACCGCGACGCTCGACTACTCCTGCCCAAAATGCAGCTCACCGTTTCAACTAAAGAGCCAATCCAAACCGTTCGGAAAGAAAATTCTCGATTCCGCCTTCTCGCAAATGAAGCGCGCCATCCTCACCGACTGCACTCCCAATCTCTACGTCCTGCACTACGATCTGACCGCCTGGGCCGTTCGTACCGTCATCCTCATTCCGCATTTCGCGTTCGCGCTTTCCGCCATCGAACGCCGCCCGCCTCTCGCGCCCACCGCTCGCCGTGCCGGATGGGTCGGCTGCAATATCCTGTTGGACAAAATTCCTGTGCACGCTCGCATCCCCGTCGTGAGCGAAGGCACTCCTTACACTCCGCGTGAAGTGCGCGCCTCCTACAACCGCCTTCGCCCCCTGGAAAAATTGCAGGCAGAAAAACGAGGCTGGACCCTCGACGTACTCCAAGTCGTGCAATCCCTGGGCAAACCCGAATTCACTCTCGCCGACGTCTACGCCCACTCCGCCGAACTCGCGAAACTCCACCCAGACAATCGCCACGTCCGCCCCAAAATCCGCCAACAACTCCAAGTCCTACGCGATCTCGGCCTCCTCTCCTTCCTCTCCCCCGGCTCCTACCGCCTCAAATGACCCCATCCATCTTCGATGTTCTCCTTCTGCCCCTGCTATTGACTCCCTGCCAAACGGGTGTAGATTCTGTCCGGCGTGCCGTTCGCGCCATAACCCTCAGTCGCCATGGATTCTTCCCAAACGAGGTGCCTCTTGAACTCGACCCGAATTGGCAAAGCCTTTGCCCTCGCAACCGCCGTGCTCGTATCCATTTGTATTTCCCAAACGCAAACTCTTCCCGCTGCCGCCTCGGCCTCGGAAACCTCCGCCAAACCTTTGCTGCTCGAGAAAAACGAAGGCGAGGCCCGGGTTTGGCGCGAACCTCCTCCGGGAGGATTCATGCTCAAAGTCAGCCCTCAAAACAACGGCTCCCAGCATCTCGTCTTTGGCACGGAAGACTTGCATCCCGGAGACGAAATACCTCTCCACAAACATCTGGGCCAGGATGAAATTGTCACCATCCAGGCGGGCACCGTTCATGTCCATCTCGGCAACCAGGAACGCGACCTCCACACTGGTGGCATGGTGTTCATTCCCGCCTACACCTGGGTGAGTATAAAGCCAGTCGGCAACGACACCGTCAGCATGGCCTTCGTATTTTCGGCGCCCGGCTTCGAGAATTACATGCGCTGCGACTCCGTTCCCGCGGGCGAAATGCCAACACCGATTACTCCCGAAGAGAACAAGAAATGCAGCCACGATGGCCACGTCATGTACAAGGACCTCGAGGAATCCCCAAAACCCTGAGGCTCAAGTGCCGCAGCCTTCGCTTTCAAGCGCGTCCTTTGCGCTCCGGATGTATTTGCGCTGCACAGCCATTCCTGGCTGTGCAGCCGGGTCCCCCAAGTGTCGATTTTACACGTGGGTGTTTGACTCTTCATGCAGCAGGGTGGGTATCCTACGGTTTCAAAGCCCGCGCGTTTTGACTCTTCCTCCTCCAGCTTACTCAAATTCTTCCGGCCATTCGCGGGCAGCATGAAGAACCGCGAGAATCCTCACTTCCTTCTTCTCCATCCGGTACGCAACGATGAACGGGGTCCCTGAAATGACCAGCTCCCGGGTACCCGCCACGCGCCCCTCCCTGCCCGCCAGGGGATGACGGGCCAGCAGTTGCGTGCTTTCCCAGATTTGATCGGCAGTTCGGGCCGCTGCTCTGCGATTTTCCTCGCTGATGTATTCAAACGCCCTGACGAACTGCTCCCGGGCCGGAGTGGTCCAGCGCACGCGCATTCCGGTGCGCTACTTCGCTCGCCGCATTCGGGCGATCAGCTTTTTCATCTCCGCGTCCGGCACAAAGTCACCCCGCTCGGCCGCCCGCAATCCCCTTTTGATCAACTTGATATGATGCTCGTTGAGTCGCAGATAATTTTCCACCGCCTCGTTCAGCACATGGCTGCGGTCGCGATCCAGGCTCTCGGCCAGCTCATCCAGCGACTCCACCGTATCCGACGGAATCCGGAAACTGATTGTCTTTAGCGCGCTCATAACTTGGCCCCATCCTGCGAAATAATACGTCCTATTACAACGTATTGCAACGACCGCGGATTACCCTCTTCCCCAATCCTCCAAACCCCCGCGCCGCAGCCTCCGCCCTAACGCGCGTCGTTTGTGCTCCGGATGTATTTGCGGAAGCTGCGGGTTTTGACTTTTCCCTCTCTGCCGGCCTGCTAGAAAAACACCTCCGGCGACACATGAAACCGCGCGCTCAGCCGCGCAATGTGCTCCTTGTTCAATTCCCGTTTCCCGCTCAGCACTTCCGACACAATGCTGCGCGTCCCAAACACGTCCGCAAGGTCCTTTTGCAGCAGATTGTGCTGCTCCATCAAAAATCGCAAAACATCAAGCGGCTTTGCCCTCGGAAGCCGGTACCGCTTTTCCTCAAAATCCTCAATCAGCAGCGTCAGGAGTTCCGCCAATTCCTTCTCCGCCGCCGTCAGCTGCTTGCTGCGCCGGTCGAGGTCGTAAAGAATCTCCGTGTACGCCTCGTTTTCCTTTTCCGTCCGAATCACCTTGGGCGGCACTTTCTTCAGCAGCGCGCCGTATTCGGGGCTAACCGTTAGTGTGCTCATTGTCGCCATGCTCCTTTGCTGTATTCCGCATGCGTCAGCACGTGCCGCAGGAAAATTCTTCCCGTCCGGTAGTTGATCTCCGTGATCAATCGGTACGCATTCCCTTTAATATTGAACACCGTGAACTTTCCCACTGCATCCGAGGACGGCATTTCCCGCCGTACTTCCATCAGGTTCTTCCATTCCGCCTTCTTCGCAATCCGGTACCACGCATCCAGCGGCGCGCCGATATCGCCATGCTTTTCCGCCGCCTCAAGCAGCATTTTGCGGCTGATGACGTGCATTTCGTCCTCTTCCATTGAATTCGCACAATGCGAACATGTCAAGCGATTATTCGCAAACTGCGAACTAGCCAGGTACCGCAGCTTCGCTTTCGAGCGCGTCCTTTGCGCTCCGGATGTATTTGCGGAGCGCGTCTTTTGCGCTCCGGATGCATCTGCGGAGCGCGCCCTTTGCGCTCCGTTTGTTTTTCCGGAAGCTGCCTGTTTTGACTTTTCCTCCGCCAACTCGCCCCCATTTTTGATCGCGGAATCTCGCTTGACAAATCGCTAATTTCTGCTATTATATTCATCAGGTAAACTTACATTTTGCCCGTAGCGCCAGCATTCTGCTGGCGTTTTTGCTTTGGCATTAAATCTTGTCGCTAAGCTCTTTAGAATCCGCACTTACGAAAAACATGCCCGTAACCCCCTTGGAATCCGCACTTCCAGAACACAGCACTTAAAGTCCTTTAGAATCTGCACTTGCAAAAAAACAGGGGGTAGGGTAAGGCAAGCCACGCGCCGCCGCCCGCCGGCAGGCTAGTTCGACGGGCCGCTGAGGTTTAACGTGATTTCTGGCTTCGGTAGGGGCTTCCGCAGTTGCAATTGAGGACGCAGGAATTGCAGCAGGATGAGTGCGAAAATCGCAACCATCACCGCTTCGGCAAAGATTGCATATTTATGACCAAGAGTGCCGAGCGGGATCAGAGCGATCCAGAAACCCGTCAGCGCGACGACCCAGCGCGAATTCTTCCGCTCCACTCTTGCCGCACAGTGCGGACAAGTCAGCCATCTCCACGCGTCAACACGAAGGAAAAACGGGGTCGCAACGTCGCACGCGCAAGCCGGGCACTTCGCCATGGCGCTCACCCCTTTCTGTATTGTGTTGACTTTACTCTCGAGCTCTCCACGCGTCTATGGAACTCAGGGGCTGGAGCGCTTCAGGAGCAACCTGCGGTAGGGCGTCGAAGAAGAGGCTGGGGCAGGCCATCGCACGTCCAAGTGTCGTAGCCTGCCCTGCCGTGACTGGCGCCAATCCCTTGACGCCACGGGTGTTATCCTCGTCGGCTAATCTGCATCATTTTCAAAAAGTGCGCCGTGTCACAACGCACCGTGGATTGTGATCTGCGACACAGCCTCGGTCCTTCCTCAATAGCTCACCTGGTACATGCCTTTGCTTCCCGTCAATTTTACGAATCGCGCCGGCGGCACTGCTTTGCAGCCCGTGCCCGGCGTTGGTTCCACGTCGAACCAGTTTTTTCCGTCCAGCGAAATTTGGATCGTTCCATTGCCGTTTCCCGCGAACCAGCACACCGTCAGCGTTTTCGGATAACCCAGGTCGGCGCTCGCCACGCCTGCTCGGAGAGCTGCGCCCTTTCCGGAGTTTTCGGAAGGGGCCACCAAAAGCGCGCGATCCTCCGTGATCGTGGCCGTCTCACCTGTCTTCGGATCGGTCAGGCTAAGCGGATTCGCGCTGATCGCCGGAGTTGGGTGCGCAGCGCCTGCCGCCCCGCCTGCAACCGCGTGCGGTGCGGCGTGTCCCGGGCCGCTTGCCGGAACTGGTTGCGTCATGTTCTGCGGGTTATCCAGGAACTTGATGGACACGATGGGATGAATCTCCAGGTTGTTCGGCGCACGGCTCACCTGCCCATGTGCCCGGTCGTAGAAGGTCACGCCGACGATCTCGACCCGCGCTCCGCCTGCATCGTTCCAGCCTCCGTTGAGGTCGGCGTTCGGAAAGGCATCGTTCATCTGTTGCCGGGCTGCCTCTATCCCCATTTGGGGGGTACCCGTAATTTGCAAAAATGGAGATTGCGTTCCGAAGTCATCGTGCGAACCGGAAAGACAATTTGGGTCGGGAATTTCGCCGATCAGGCTGTGCCCTGTAGGCTTTCCGCCGGCGGGTGTGAAGTTTTCGGTGTCGTCCGTAAGAACCAGGTGGTAGTCCGAATCGGCTTCCAGTTTCCATTGGATGAGCCGCGCTTGCACTCGCACGACAGTGGCTTCCTGCGGGAGGTCCCGCGTAACATTGTCGGCGGGAAGTTTCGGCTCTTTGAGTTTGACCAGATCCAGCAGGCTTTTAGTCGCGATATTGCCGAAGTCCACCTGACCCGCGGACGCATCCGTGCCGTCTTTGACGGCCCAGCGCTCCTCGCCTCCGCACTGGCCAAAAGCGCAGGACGCCGAGCCAAGCAGGACGCTCGCGAACACCATTAGTTTGCGCATGGGAAGAATCCTCCGTCGGAAAGATTAGCTTGCTCCGGGAAGGGCCTTACCTATTGTGAAAAGCTAAGGCTAATCGTTGCGCCGGGAGCCACAAAATCTGCAAAAGGCGCCGGCGGCATTCCGCCCTCTACGCGGACCGGGGCACTTCGCTCATTAACTGGTGGATATTTCCTTCGCTGTCGCGAAATGCGGTCATCCACAAATCGTGCGTGGGCATCGGGGCGATCAATCGCGGCGGCGCGATGATCTCCGCGCCATGCGCCACCAGCCGCTGGTGTCCCGCGTTGATATCGGACACGCGGAAATAGAGGATCGAGCTCGGATGATCGTATTCCGCGGAAGAGGCCGTGCCCAGCATCAGCCGTACGCCGCCGCAATCGAAGAAAGCCATGCTGGGCACGGTAAAGAGCAGCCGCAGTCCAAGCACGTCGCGGTAGAATGCGGTCGCGCGCTCCACGTCCTTTACGATGATCGAAATTTGGCCGATGTTCTGGATGGCCATGCTGGCTGCCGTCGCGCTCATTTCGCTTTACCTCCACCGGGAATTTAGTTAGCATAGCTAACTAAATTTCATGCCCTCTGTCAAGCGCAAAAAACGCCCCCGCCAGCCGGCTCCCTCCGCCTCTCTCCAACCCACGTCCCCGGATGCCGCTCCTTCTTCCTCTTCTCAATCCGCCGCCCTTCCACTCCGCGGCGAAATAAAATCTTCGCCAGATACCACTTCCCACCGCCCGCCGGCTTCGTCTGCCCTGGACGAAGCGTCGATGGATCTCGCCGATCAACTTCATTCCGCCGCAATTCATCTGCTTCGTCGCCTTCGCGTTCGCGATCGAGAAAGCGGCATCGGCCCGGCCCAACTCTCCGCGCTTTCTGTCCTCGTCTTTGGCGGCCCGAGATCCCTCGGCGAACTCGCCGACGCCGAACAGGTCCGTCCCCCCACCATGAGCCGCATCGTCGCCGGGCTACACCGCGCCCGTCTGATCCGGCGGCGCGGAACCGAAGACGGTCGCCGCATCCTTCTCACCGCCACGCCCCGGGGAATCAAACTCATGTGGGCGGGCCGCCACCGCCGCGTCGAATTGCTTGCCAGAGTATTGGGCTCGTTGCCTGCGGACGAAAAGACAAAACTGCGTGAGGCGGCCGGCCTGTTGCGGCAACTCATCAGAAATATTTGACTCTTCGAGCTCAATGGGAACGGGGAGTGAAGAGCCTGGGAATCGGAAGGCAGAGCCATTGAAGGTGAGGTGGCGAGTATAAGTACGGTGGTACTAATACGGAGACGGGGCGGGGGCTGCGGAAGTACTGAAAAGAATGAACCCGACGGGCTATCGACGCAAGGTGGTAGGCAAGACAAAATGGCAACTGTGATCGGGAGTTGGTTCGGGCTTCCGGAGTAAAGAGGTTTCGGCTTTTTTGCTCCTGTATATCGTTCCGTTGCTTGCGAGCGCAGCGGAATGTGCGGAAGAACCCGGCTGGCTTCAGGTTACATGACCCTCCATCCCCCACGCCCGAGCGGCCGGTCCCCCCACCGGCCGCTCATTTTTTTGCGAAGAAGCCAACAGGTGACAGCCGAGAGATCCAGGCAGGAAAGGGACGAGAGTTAGATTTGCTAAGGTCCTGTGGCGAACAGGCTCGTGAACATGCTGTGGGAAAAACTGGTATTTGAGTAGATTGGGTTGGCCGCCGCGGAGAGGAAATCTAAGTCGCCGGAAGCGATGAAAGGGCCTGATCTAAGCTGGGCCCTCCCAACGGAACCACTTCGACGACACACTCGCGGGAATTCAAACTCCCGTACCCACCAACCACCAGAGAACCGCAAGAAATGAAAAAGGGGGCTGGTGCAAGCCCCCTTAATCGAACTGACCCCCCAAAAACCGGAACCGAGTCGAGGTTCGGATCCGGCCACCCCGGGAAGCCAATATCGTAAGTTGGGAAGAAAAAGAGCAATACTTGTGCCAGCAGAGGGCCGACTTGGAGTTGTCCCACAGGTGTTTGATTACAAAGAATTTGCGCATTACGCGAACGTGAAGATGGGAAAAAAGAGCTGTGAAGTCTACAAAATCTCACAGAATCATCGGAATCACCTACATTCTTTAGGAGTATCACATCGAAAAAACGGATATTGCGAAACAGGGCCAAGTTAGGGAGATACCTGCATGCGATGTTGCTGGATAGGTTCAAACCAGATGGCAGGCAAAAGGGGAGCCTGATGACTGGGTCGATTTAGACGGGGATAGTCGTTAACGTTAACGCATAACTTGAATGCGAGCTTGAGCCAGAAGGCACTCGGCGCGGGCCCTTGGAAATGCAACTGTGGATCAGTGTTTGGTGACGCAACTAACCGCGAGTCGAACCGCAGTTGCGAGCGAACGGCGGAACGGTCCGGCAGGAAAGAAACCTACTTGGTTCCCTGGACATGAAGGTTTCGGAAAACAGCTCGCTTCGTTCCCAGTGAGATGAACCCGATGTAGCCGCTGCGGTAGGTTGCGTCGCGCACGCTTCCCACTTGCTGGTCGCCAACAAACAAAACGATCTGATCCCCGCGAGCTTCGACGGTTAGCTCTATCCCCGTCGCAATTCCCTGTTGCACCAAAATTGGGGAGAGGGAAGTCCAAGGGATAATCAATTCCTCTGATGTTGCGCGAAATGTCTTCCTTACCAATTTGAACGAAACTTGATCCGCCTTATAGGCCTGCGGACTGGTACTCACTAGGAACGCATAATAGCCGCTGTCGGTCAGTCGAAAAACCAATCCAGCCGAAGAGACATCCAGAACTTCCTGAGATTTCAGCGCGAGGGTCCGAGTGGGCGGGGGCATTTTCGCCCAACCCGCGTCCAGGTAGACCGATGCGCGAAAATCATCCCACCACGGGCCATAGGCGGCGAGAGATCCAATTCCAATAGGACCGGCGTCGATCAGTACCTGGCCGGACTCATGCTTGGGGAGTTGGTAGAAGAGTTCGTAGCCGCCGGAGATATAACGGGAGCCAGAGTGGTTCGGCCAACCCGTTCGCGGATCAGAGAAGTCGTCCTGATAATCGAGGGTGTCACCGTCCTTCGTCAAGCGGGACTCGTAAGGGTAAGGATGGGCGGCAGCGGATACTTGGCAAGTCTGCCGGTCAAAATGAACCTGTTCGGCGAGTGGATCCTGCAACGTCACGTTCTGCCGTGCTCTGAACTTGAGGCCGCCGCGATTGAGCTTGATTTGTATGTGCCGAGAAGTTTTTCCGCTCCCTTCGGGATAGTAAGAGAGGGTGTATTGGGCGCGCAGAATATTTGAGATTTCGTTTACAGCCTGCTCCAGACTCTTTTTGGTAGTGGGGAAGAAGGCCTCGGCGCCGGACTCCCGGGCCAACCGATCGAAGACCATTACAGGATTGTCGATCTCGCGGCCGGTCACGAGGGGCACGGTGTTCTCCGACTGCTTGTAAATCGCATAGTCCGATGCGCTGTAGAAGCCGACGATAAACAGTTGCGCGCGGGAGGATTGTACGAGCGGAATCAATTGGTCCAACGCGAGGCGGCTGTGCTGGTCGGCGCCATCGGTGATGACCACGATGGCCTGGCGCAGTTTTTTCGAAGCGCGGAGGTGGCACAAGGCGGAAGCTGCGGCGTCGTAGAGGGCAGTGCCACCCGATTCCGAAGTGATTCCGTAAGGAAGGGTCAGCAAGCGCTGCTCGCGTGTGAGCTGTCTGAATCCGACAATGTGATCGGTAAACTGCAAGATCGAAATTTCATCCTCTAGCCGGCTGCGATCGATCAGCTCCGCCAACAATCCCTGGGCAACGTCAAGTTTGTCATCTCTATTCATGCTGCTGCTGGAATCCACCACGATGCTGATCGCAATGGGTTCTTTGTCGGTGTCGAAGAAAGAGATTTTTTGTTTGCGGCCATCCTCGAATAAAGCGAAATCGTCAGCGGTGAGTCCAGAAATATCGTGGTCTTGCTTGTCGGTAACCCGCACGTTCACGAAGATGAGGTTGACATTGACTCGAATGACTGGGGCTTTACTTTCGTTCTGGGAACTAGCGGAGCACACAAAGAGAAGCGAAAGGAGGCACGCGGGCGCATACCGAGGCATTGCTGGCGAGAGTATATCACGCGTGGATATGGTGGCCGCGCGTGCGGGACCGGAGCACGAATTGCGTGAAGTCACGCCGGAAAGACTGCTAGATGGCGGCGGTGGCGTGACGCCAACGACGCCAAGCCAGCCAAGCGGGGACAAAAAAAGTGAGGACCCAGAAGAGAAGAACCGGACCGTTTATTGTGGGGGTCACGAGTCATGTGAACTTTGGTTTCAAACATGAGGTTATAGGATAGGAACCGGCGAGGGGAAGACCGTCAGACCGCCGAGGACCTCGAAGTACAATCACGAGTGATGAAGACTCTTACGCAATTGCCGCCTCTCGTCCTGATAGCGGTCTTGGTGGCCGTTTTTTTTGGAGTGACCTTCGGACTGTACGCGCTGCTGACGCGCAAACAGCGGGGGACGACGCGGGAGATCCGCGATGCGGCGGAAGCGCGGGGCTGGACATACCGGGTGCGGAGATGGCAAGGGAACCCAGCGGCGTTTCGGATCGATGGACGGACCGGAAGCGGAATGAACTGGATACTGACTTCGGGAAACAGCAGCGACAATCAGCGGCGATGGGCGGCGCAGCTTACTCTGCGGATTCCGATGCTTGCCGGGGGCGTGGATTTCGGAATCGTGCCGCGAGACGCCCAATGGAGCGCGGGGGCAATGGGACGGGTTGCGATCCCGGCCGTCGCCGAGGAGCGGATAGCGGCATTTAGCGGAACCGCGGCCAGCGCGCTGGAATTCCTGCGAGAGGCCCAGGAAATGCCGAGCGGCATTGCGGAGTTCGATGCGGCGTACCGGATTTTGGCGTTGCCGGAGAAAACGGGACATCCTCTGGTGGAGGCTTCACTGGCGGAAAAGATTCTTCGTTGGCCTGCCGGCGGCGCCGCCCTGCATTCATTTCTCGCTTGGCGAGACCCGTTTGGTTTGCATTGCCAGGCCCGTCTGTCGGCACCGCCGGATTGGGCGACGGTGACTTACTTCCTTGCCGTGGCAGAACAGCTTAGCGCACGAATTCCAGCTTCCTCGAGCTCGCCCGAGCGGCGCGGCGTTGTGGACCGGCTCGTCGGCCGGTTTCTAGCGTCGTAAACAACCGAGGTTCAGAAACCTAAAAAACCAGGAAAAAGAGCCCGAGCAAAAAAAGTGCTTGACATATTCCCATATGGGCATGTATTGTGGGTTGATGGCGAGGGCAGCGACAACGTCGGATGCGTTTAATGCAGTGGCAGAGCCGCGGCGGAGGGAAATACTCAACTATCTGGCACTGCAGGAGCGGCCCGTCGGGGAGATCGTGGACGCGCTGGAAATGGAGCAGCCTTCCGTTTCAAAGCATTTGCGCGTCTTAAAGGATGTCGGGCTGGTGCGCGCTCGCCGGGAGGGCCGGCAAATGTTTTACCAGACGAATGCGGAGGCGATCCGGCCGCTGCACGAGTGGACGGAAACGTTTGAACGGCTGTGGCGGCACCAATTGATCCAGATCAAGGAGCGCGCCGAGGAAAAAAGCGGCGCGGCGAAGAAAGACTGAGAAGATTTTCGCAAGGGACATTTTCAAATATTTCCGATCAAGGAGGAAGAATGAGCTCGATGGCAGCAGCAATGGTGGCACTGGAAAATTTGACGTTGAACATCACGCAGGAAATTCACGTGAAGGCTTCGCTGGAAACGACGTTCGAGGCGTTGGTGGAACAGCTGGGGGAGCGGAACGCCCATGCCGACGGAACACCGATGCCGATGAAGATCGAGACGTGGCCGGGCGGCAGATGGTACCGCGACCTGGGCAACGGGAACGGACACTTCTGGGGACACGTGCAGGCAATCAAGAAGCCGACACTCCTGGAGATCTGCGGGCCGCTATTCATGTCGTACCCGGTGGCGTCCAATATGCAGTACCGGTTGAGCGAAGTGGAAGGAGGAACGCTGATCAAGTTTCATCACACGGCGCTGGGACTGATCATTGACGAGCACCGGAAGGGCGTGACGACGGGGTGGGCCTCAATTCACGAGCGAGTGAGGAAAGCGGCCGAAGCGCAAGCTGCGTTGAAAGCCGGGACAGCGCGGAAACAATAGATCAACCTAAAGATGGCGCGGCGCAGAGCGCGGCGATGCAAAAAGGGCCGAGAAATTTTGTGAGTTCGGGGAATTTTCGAAGAAAAGGAGAATGAACATGTCGATTGCTCAAGCATTTCTCGCGGAGTTTGAAACGCAGGCGCCGATTACGCGGAGATTTCTGGAACGGTTGCCGGAAGACAAGTTGACCTGGAAGCCGCACGCGAAATCCATGACGGCCGGACAGCTCGCATACCATCTCGCGTTTGTGCCGGGCGGAATTATCCGCTTTGTGCAGAACAATCCGGCGCCAGCGCCGGAGTTCGCCAACTTTCCACAACCAGCCAGCCGGCAGGAGATCCTCAAGGTGCTTGAGGAGAGCATCGCCACGGTGCGAAGCCAATTGCCAAAAATCGACGATGCGGCCATGCGGGAAACGTGGCGGCTGGTTGCGGGTGGGCGGGAAGTCCTGGCGCAACCGCGAGCGGAGTTCATGCGCGACGTGATGTTCAGTCACTGGTACCAACACCGCGGGCAATTCAGCGTGTACCTGCGCATGCTCGACGTGGCCGTGCCGGCGAGTTGGGGACCGAGCGCGGACGAGGCGCCGATTTTCGCGCAAAAGGCGCAGTCGGCGTAGGCGGGATTCCGGAGGGGCTTGATGTGTCCAGCGTGCATGGCAACGGTGGCTTTACTGATCGGGAGCGCAGTGTCCTCGGGAGGCGTGGCGGCGGTGGTGGTGAGCAAGCTGCGAAGGAAAGGTGCAGGGCAGGGACCTTCGGGGGAGGACGAATCCAACGAAGGGATCATTGAAGAAGCAACGGAGACGGTTGAAAGCAACAGAAATCAAGAGAGCAAGCAGGAGGAGAGGTCATGAGCCAAAGCACGATGGAACAACCGAAAGTAGTGAAGCAGGAAGAATGGGTGGCGGCGCGGAAGGAACTACTGGCCAAGGAGAAAAGTCTGACGCGGCAGAGAGACGCAGTGGCTGAGGAGCGACGCAAGCTGCCGTGGGTGAAAGTCGAGAAGAATTATGTCTTTGAAACGCCGAGCGGGAAGAAAACGTTGGCGGAATTGTTCGGCGGCGCGAGCCAGCTGGCAATCTATCACTTCATGCTGGGGCCGGACTGGGAGCAGGGATGCCCGAGTTGCTCGTTGCTTGCGGACCACTTCGACAATCTGGGAATCCATCTGGCGCAGAGGGATGTAAGGCTCACGATTGTTTCGAGAGCGCCGCTGAGCAAAATCGAGACGTTCAAGAAGCGGATGGGATGGAAGTTCCCGTGGGCATCGTCGTTTGGAAGCGAATTCAACTTTGATTTTGGCGTGTCGGTGCCGAAAGAAGATGCGGGCAAAGAGCAGATCTACAATTACGCGCCGACGAAGTTTCCAAGCGAGGAACGCCCGGGCATGAGTATCTTCTACAAGAACGCGAAGGCCGAGGTCTTCCATACTTACTCCGTGTACGCACGGGGCTTGGAAGACTTTATGGGCATCTACGCGATTCTGGACCGTGTGCCAAAAGGAAGGGATGAGGCGGGATTGCCGCATGGAATGGCATGGGTGCGGCATCACGACCGGTATCCGGAGAGCAACGTGGCTGAGGTGAAAGCTGCGAAGACGTGATTACCGCGAGTGAGTTCTGATTCGCGAGCCGCGATTAGCGACCCGTGATGTGTGTAAACCCCGCGCTTGGCGCGGGGTTTATGCTTTAGGACTGCTTAAGGGTTGAGAGGACCGATCGAAGAACGGAGTTCAAGCGCCGATGGAGGAGCGGAGGGCGTCGGCCAGGGACTGAGAGAAGCGCTGGACGTCGGCGTCGTGTTCAGCTTCAACCATGACGCGGGCAAGCTGCTCAGTGCCGGAATAGCGGAGGACGACGCGACCACTTTCGCCGAGTGCGGATTGGGCTTCGGCGAGGGCGCGGGAAACTTCAGGAAGAGTTTCGAGGGGCGGCTTGGACTTGACTCTGACGTTGACGATGAGTTGCGGATAGTCCTTAAGACCTTCGACGAGGGATTCGATTTTGCCATGCATGGAGACGAGCGAGGCGATTTTTACGGCAGTGAGAAGGCCGTCGCCGGCGGGACTGTCATCAAGAAAAATGACGTGGCCGGACTGCTCGCCACCGATGACGTTGCCGCTGCGGAGCATTTCTTCGAGAACATAGCGATCGCCGACGGAAGCGCGGGCGAGTGTAATGCCTTCGCGGGCGAGGACGCGTTCAAGGCCAAGATTGGACATGGAAGTGGCGACAACACGATCGCCTTTGAGCTTATTCTGAGATTTGAGATGACGAGCGACGGCCAAGAGAACTCCGTCGCCGTTGACGATTTTCCCGGATTCGCAGACGAAGATGGCGCGATCGGCATCACCATCGAAAGCGACACCGAGCCGGCCGCGCTCGGCGACGACGCGTTGCTGCAAACCTTCGAGATGCAGCGATCCACAACCATCATTGATGTTGCGGCCATCCGGGGACACGCCCATGGAGACAACGTCCGCGCCGAGCGAGCGGAAGAGCTCGGGGCCGAGCCTATAAGCGGCGCCGTTGGCGCAGTCCAGAACAATGCGGAAACCGGAGAGCGATGCGCCGGGAATAACACGGCTGCGTAGAAAATCAAGGTATTCGGCGTCAAGAGATTCGTCAGCGACGGGGAGGGGCGGGTGTTTCGGCGGGGGATCGGATCGGTGCTTGAAAATATCGGCTTCCAGTTCGAGCTCGACGGAATCCGGGAATTTCATGCCGGCGTGAGAGAAAAGCTTCACGCCATTGTCGTGGTAAGGATTGTGCGAGGCGGAAATAACCACGCCGGCTTGAAAATCGTTCTGGCGGACGAGACAGGCGACGCCAGGGGTGGTGATGACGCCCGCGAAGGCCACGGATGCGCCAGCGTGTTTGAGCCCGGCGGCGAGGAGGGCAGCAATGTGGGCGCCGGATTCGCGGGTGTCCATGCCGATGAGAACGTGGGCGGCAGAATGTTCGCGGAGTAAAAAGGCGGCGAGAGAACGGCCAGTGGCGAAAAGAGTGGCGTCGTCGAGCGGCGGAGTGCCAGGAACGCCGCGAATGCCGTCGGTTCCGAACAGTTCTTTGGGCATGAGAGAGTAACGGTCAATTCCTGAAGCAGCGACCAATCAGAAAGTTTAGCACACGAGCAAGAAGAGGCCAGAAATGGAGTTTGGGGGAGATCGCTTGCTTGCATACCCGAAGTGGATAGCGGCCGAGAATCCGTCCGGGGTGTAGCGGGCGATTCGAAATGCGAAACATAGACGCCGAGAGTGCCGGTGAGCTTGCTTGAATGTGTTAACGTGATGGGAACGGAGTGCGTCGTGCCTGAGATCGAAACACAGCCATCCACGATTCGAATTGCCGGTTCAACGTTCAGCCTAAGGATTCTTGCAGCGGCAATCATTCTGCTGTTTTTCTATTACGCAGCGGGAGTAGTGATTACCGTGCTGTTGTCGATATTGCTGGCGTATTTCCTCGATCCCGCAGTGGAGTTACTGGAGAGAATGCGAGTTCCGCGCACAGTGGGCGCGATGATCATGGTGCTCGTGCTGATTGCGGCATTGGTTGCGGGCGGGTATGGGCTGGGTGCGCGAACGGAAGATTTTGCAGCGAACTGGCCCAAATACAGCGCGCTGATGAGACAAGCGGCAGGCGCAGTGGAAGGGAAAATAAAGGGATTGGAGGGACAGGTCACGGAGATCACGCCTGGAACAGGGACACAACAACAGGCTGGAGAGAGGCCGGAGGCGGCCATTTTGCGAACGCTGCTGTACCGCGGCATCGGATCACTCTACGCGCTGTTTCTCGAAATTACGTTTGTGCCGTTCCTGGTGTTTTTCATGCTCGCGGAAAAACGGGAGGTCTGGCACGGAACGCTGCAATTGTTTCCCGTGTCGCAAAGGACGAGGGTGAAGGAGACACTCGAGGATTTGCGGGATGTTCTTCGGAACTACTTGGCGGGAATGACGTTTTTGACACTCCTGGTGATGGCCGCGAGCGGAACGTTCTTATGGTTGTTGGGGCTGGACTTTCCGTTTCTCACGGGAATGGCGTCGGGTCTGTTAAATATGGTGCCGTACATCGGCGCGGTGCTGGCGTGGCTTCCGGCATTTATCATCGCGCTGGCCAAATGGAGGACGTTTGGCCAGTACGCCATGATTGCCGGAGGATTGACGGCCATTCACATACTTGCGCTGAATCTCGTGGCGCCGAAGCTGGTGGGGCGGCGGGTGAGGCTAAACGCCGTGGCGATCACGGTCTCGCTTCTTTTTTGGGGCTGGGTGTGGGGCGGCATGGGATTGGTGCTGGCGATTCCGATTACTGCCGCATTGCGCGTAGTTTGCGATCACACGGAATCGTGGCGGCCAATCGGGCGGTGGTTGAGCGCGTGAGAAAGTGGCCGGCGAGCTGTGACTGCTGACTACTGACTCGTGGAAATCCGCCGAGCTGGGGATGATCGAGAGCCCATTTGAACTTCGCAGTTTGCCTATCAAATCGTAAGCCAATATTCATAGCGGAGTTGCAAGAGATACGAATTTCAGACGCTAGCGGGAGAGTTTCATGAAATGGGCAGTGACGTGCATTTTTCTATTCGGTGTAATCGCCGGGCTCGCGCTGGCTCCGGCGGCGAAGGCGTGGGGATGCAAGGGCCACCAGACCGTGGCGTTGATTGCAGAGAAACACTTAACTCCCGAAGCCAAGCAGCTGGTACAGAAGCTGTTGAGCGAAAACCCCATTGATCCGAAATTGAACCGTTATTGCGGGGGCGCGACGCGCGATCTGATGGCGGACGCGTCCACCTGGGCCGACGATATCCGGGGAGAGCGAAAGAACGGGCCGTGGCACTACATCGACATACCAAGAGGATCGCAGCGAGGGCCGCTGGAGCCATATTGCGGAAAAGAAGGATGTGTGACGAAGGCCATCAGCGAACAGCTCGCCATTCTGAAGGACGGGAAGGCAGAAGGTGTGAAGCGAGCTGAAGCCTTGAGATACATCATTCATTTTGTCGGTGACTTACATCAGCCGCTACATACGATCACGAACGCGGACGAAGGGGGAAACTGCGTGCCCGTAAAATACCTCCGCCGGAAACCCCGCGATCATAATCATTCGTTCTCGCCGAATTTGCACAGCATCTGGGATACGGCGATTCCCGAGCGCGACGCGGAAGGCGCAGACCCTGCAGAATATGCGGAAACGCTAGATGCGCATTTCGCGGCGGACATCGAGAAATGGCAGAAAGCGGGAATTCACGCGGATGACTGGGTGTGGGAAGGGTTCGAAATCGCGGAAAGCGTGGTGTACGGGAGCCTGAGGCCAAAGATCGCGATAGAGCCGAACGTCGCGATGCACAGCTGCTCGGATGACAACAATATCGGCCAACGACTTCTACAGCAGAACATCGCGGCAGACGAGGCCTACCAAGAGCAAGCTGCGGCGGTTGCCGAAAAGCGGCTCGAAGAAGGCGGAGTGCGGCTGGCGATGATCCTCAACGAGGCGGCAAGGGTGAATCCATGAGGAAACGTGGCGGCGGAATCGATACAGTAGAAAGCGGGAAGTATCCGCAGCGCGGGCACAATTCTTAGCGTTCGCAAATATCAGTGCAGCAATATTCCTGAGAATGGCTATCCACTTGGAAGCAACGAATTCGACGATCACCGCCTCAACAAATCGGCGTAGTAGGATGAGAGTAGTTCTGTTTCTAATGTTCATGGATTGTTGAACGACTCGCAGGCCCGTCCTCTCAGCTCCGAGAAAACTAGTCCTAAGATCACGAATGTCTTCCCAGTTCTGAAAGCGCACCGGCTTCAGAAAGTGCCCAGCCAGAGGTACGAGCAATTGCTTGCAGCCATATTGCAGTCGGCCGATGATGCGATCGTCGGAATAGCTCTCGATCGGTCCATCGAGTCGTGGCAGATGACGGTCGAATGAGATCGGCAGAAGAGAGGACATCGTGAAGACGCGGGAATTGCTACTGACACTGCTCGACGAGGCATACGAAAAGAAAACCTGGCATGGACCAAATCTCAAACAAGCGATCCGGGGAGTGAGCGCCAAACAGGCAGCGTGGCGCCCGGGGGCGAGCCGCCACAATATCTGGGAAGAGACTCTCCATGCCGCGTACTGGAAGTACGCCGTGCGCAGAAGAATCGAAGGCGGAAAAAGAGGATCGTTTGCGCTGAAGGGGAGCAATTTTTTCCCGCGGCCGGAAAAAGGCAAAGCGAGCGAGGCTGCCTGGCGTGAGGATAAGAAGCTGCTCAAGAGAGAGCACCGAGCATTGCGGTCCAGCATAGAAAAAGTTCTGGAGAAACCGCGGGGAGCGAAATTTCTCCGGCAGATTTATGGCGTGGCATTGCACGATGTCTATCACGCAGGGCAGATCCGGCTGCTACGGAGGCTAAGGACGGGCTGAACATTAAGAATAAACTCGGCGTAAATCAGAGGCGCTGGTTGTGAAGTTCGCGCACGACAGCAGAGAGGTCGGGTGAGTCCTGAAAAAGGCGGATGGCCGCGATGCCGGAGGCCCCGGCCGAAAAGCAAGAGGGAGCGTTCGCGAGAGTGATGCCGCCGATAGCGAGGACAGGGACAGACACAGAATGGCAGACTTCGGAGAGACGAGAGAGTCCTTGCGGCGAGCCGAAGGCAGCTTTAGACGGAGTGGCGAACACGGGACCGAAGAAAACGTAGTCTGCCCCGGCAGAGGCCGCGCGTTGGGCGGCTTCCAGAGAGTGGCACGAGACGCCAACCTGAAAGTCCGTCGAAACATTCCGGGTGGCTTGATAGGCGCGGAGCAAACGCTTCGCTTCTTGGACAGGCAGGGAATCGCCACGCAGATGGACGCCGCCAGCCTGTTCGGCAAGAGCCACGTCCAAGCGGTCATTTACAAGAATGCGCGTTGCGGCGAGCGTCTGATCTGGTCGTTTCAAGGCGCTGCGTATTGCTCGGTGTGCGAGCAGGGCAGCATCTCTGCCAGACAAATCCTTCTCGCGAAGCTGAATCCAATCAATGCCCGCGGAGACGGCCAGAGCGATCTTTTCCAGAACTGGTTCAAGCAAGCCAGTTTGGGGCGTGGAGCGCAAGCTGCGGCGATCGGTGACGTAGCAGACGATGGGCCTTCGACCCGGCTGGCGCGGGAAATCGAGCGCCGAATTATTGGGGCGGGACACGAGCGGGACCAGGACGAGAGCCGATGAGGCTAAGAGCCAGGAAGATATCCAACACGCCAAGACCGCTTACCGCGCCGCGGAACGAGGGATGTAACACGACGGGGATAAGAGAAGGAAAATGGATCAAAAAAAAATTCTGCTCCCAGAAAGCGGACCAAGGGAGATAGAGGAGTAAAGCTCCCATTTCGAAGCAAACAATGACCAGCAGAGCGCGCAAGACGCGGTTCATGGTTATGAGAAGGTCCCCTGGATCCGTCAATCAATGCCCGAAATCAACGAATGGGTTTCTGGAGTGCAGCGATACGATCAGCGACGTCGCGATAATCGATATTCATCGCGTAGACCTGGGAGAAACTCTTCAGCGCTGCTTCCGGCTCACCCGCGGATTCCTGGGCAACCCCCAAATCATACCGCAACGCGAGGATGCTTTCCGGCTCGATGCCCGGAGTACGAAGGGCGCGCTCATACCAGATGGCGGAGATACCCGGCTGGCCTTTCTCCATAAAGGCGAGGCCGAGAAGAGTGCAGCACTGCATTACGTAGCGGAAGGGCTTGCCGCTGTCCGTGGCCTTGGCCACTTTTTGAAATTCGCTGATGGCTTCATCGACCAGACCCATCTCGCGGAAAGCGATTCCAAGATTGTAGTGAGTCTCGAGGTCTTCATCTTCAGCGCCCATTTCGCCAAGTTCGGCGCGGAAGTCATCAAAGACTTCCTTGAGCGGGCTGTTCTCGGCAGGCCCCGCAGGCTTCTCCTCGAGCTTCGGCGAAGCGGCTGGTGAAGCGGGTTCAGAGAACGACGGAGTCAGTTCATCCATACCAAGCTGGTCGATCTCATTGGCCAAATCCGCGAGGAACTGGTCGGAAGCAAACCCGCCGGCAGGAGGAGCAGCGGCCGAATCCTTGCCGGCAGCGGCAGGTTCGGGTTTGGGAGCGGAAATCGGTATAGAGGGTGGCTTCTGTTCGTGCGCCGGGACGAGGGGCTCTGGTGAAAGCACAAGCTCGTAGTCCTGATCGATCTCAAATTCGGGCTCGGGGGCGGCCGGGGGCTTCGCCGAAGCGGGCGGCTTTTGAGGAACTGCAGGCGCGCGACTCTTGTCACCGGGTGCCGGAAATTTCTCCGGCACAGGAGCGGGAGGAAGTTCCACGGGTATGGCAGAAGCAGAACTCTCCTCTTCTTCGACGACTGGCTCTTCGACATTCAATTCGAACTCCGAAACCTCGGAGGCGCCGGAATTCGCAGAGAGAACAGGCTCGGCATGAACTTCCGGAGGGGAAGCAGGCGTGGAGGGCCTTGCCGGAGCAGGTTTGCTGGTCGGCTCAGCGGGATGAGTGTCCTCGAGCATGGAGGCCCATTCGTCGGAGAGGTCGACTTCCTCCTTGGCGCTGGGTTGACTCGCCGAAGCGGCGGTAACGGGTTCGGCGGCCATCGGGGCGGCAGGCGCGGACTCGGCGGGAACAGGTTTTTCCTTGGCTGCAGCCGGCTCGGCGGCAACTTCCGTCACGGGAATCTCAGGAATCGTCGCGGCGGGAGCTTGCGGCTGGACCGGCGCCGTGAAGGCGGCCAAATCCGCATCGCTCAGACCGGCGGCGCGCTGGAATCTGCGGCGAAGCTCGCCGAAACGCTCGGCGCTACGCTGGTCGGCACGATCGATATGGATCTGTTCGAGCTGGGCGGCAAGCTCTGCGGTACGGCGATCATCGCCAGCGCCGAGGACAAAATCGAGAAGCTTTTCAAGAGTAGGAGTGTGCCGGGGAGCCCGGCGCAAAATGGCTTCGAGGAGGCCGATCGCTTTTTGGGTAAGACCATAGCTGGCGAAAAGATCGACGTCCGTGAGGGACTGGGCGATGAATTTTTGGGTCTCATCGTCAAGAGGAGGCTCAGTGGAAACAGAGACTTGTAAGAGCTTGTCGCCGGCCACGGGGGTGAATGTCTCCGTATCGGGACGCAATTTGGGGGCGGCAACCTTGGGGATATCTGGATCGAGATGTACTTCCGGAGGCGGAGGGGCCGGTTCGGCGGGGAGAAGACCCATTTTCCGGAGGACGCCGTCCAGCTTGCGCTTGGCGGAATCGCTGTCCGGCTGGCGCTCGACGAGCTGTTCAAACAGGGATTTCGCGCGATCCAGCTGATTGTCGGCGACGAGTGCGTCACCGAGACTGGCGAGGGCGTCGGGAAGACGGAAGGAATCGCTGGTGCGGCCGTAAAATTCAACGAGCCATTCGAGGGGCTCGAGGCGGCCCGGCATGCGGTTGGCCAGCTCACTTTGCAGGCGGCCGATGACTTCGTGCTCGCCCGCGTCAATCATGGGCACGCGGATCTGGCCGATGATGGCCATTGCGCGATCGGTCTGGCCAGATTCGAGAAGCCCTTCGACGACTTTTTGTGCGGGGCCAAAATTTTTGCTGTCGGCTGCCAATACACGGAGCGCGAGAGCGGTAGCCTTGTCCCAATTCGTGTTTTTAAGATAAAGATCCGTGAGCAACTCGGTTTGTTCGCCACCCTTGTCCAGGTCCGAGACGTGTTCGAGAAGCTCGGCCGCGTGCGTGAGATTACCTTGGGAGGAGGCGGATCGGGCCTTCACGATGGAGGCAGCGAGGCAATTCGCGTCAATTTTGAGAGCCTTGTCCGCGAGCTTCTCCGCCTCGGAATGGTCTCCCCGCGCGAGCGCGCGTTGTGCGGCGGAAACATAGGTCTCGACAGAATCGCGTGACTGACCCATCGCATGGTAAAGATCGGCCAAACGAATCTGAATGCGGAGATTGTCGGGTTCTGCGAGGAGAAGTTTCTTTAGGAGGCCGACCGCTTCGGGCTGCCGGTTGTTCTTGAGATGAATTTCAGCAAGCTGCAGGAAAAGGGGGCGCGCCTCGCTCATGACCCCTTGCTGGACATAAAGGTCGGCAAGTTTTTCGAGGGGGCGGATCTCTTCGGGAGCCAGTTTGGCGATGCGCTTGTAGACGGCGATGGCCTTGGTGAGAAAACCGTCGCCAACAAAAATCTGAGCGAGACGCTCGAAATAATCGATGGCCTGAAAGGTCTCCCCTTGGCGGATATAGAGCTCGCCGATGGTCATGAGGGTGACTTGATCGCGCGGCTCTGACTTGAGAATTTGCTGGTACTCGGCGATGGCCTGAGGGACCTTGCCCTGATTCAGCAGCTTCTGCGCGGATTCGACATACTTGCTCTTGTTATAGGCCATTCGTGATCCCAGACAATACGCGGCCCGCGCCTGTAGGAGGACAAACCCTCCGTCCCAAGTGTAGGAAAGGCAGATACAAGCCGTGCTTGTTAACGCTAGCAGGCAGGGAAAAGGCAAGTCAACGAAGCTAGAGAAAGGTGTGAGCAGCCAGTTATCCCCGTTAGGACTAGGAAACTAGTTGGCGAAGACGAGGCGAAGCGCGGGAGTGGGGTCTTGGGGAGTTTGAAAGATAAAGAGGCCGGATTCATCCGGTTATGGGCCAGTCATTTCTACGAATATAGGGAAGGCGGCGAGGCGGAGGGATCGCTCCTACGAACGACTGAGAGAAAAAGGGGGCCGTGGCTTGTTAGCTGAGAGCTATGCGGTGACTCTCGCGGTCGAGCGCGAAAGGGTGTTGCGGTCAGGCAGGCGCGGCTACGGAGTTTTTTCGCCGGATGACGGAATTCGCAAATTGTTCCATCTCTTCGAATTGCGGGCTGAATTGGAGAAGTACGAGGTCGACACCAGCAGCCTCAAATTGCGAGAGCCGCTCCGTGACCTGCTCGGGCGTACCGACCAGTCCCGAGCGCAAACCGCGATTGGAAACCGAATAATCCTCAAGCGAGACGCGCTGCTCGAGTTGCGTTCCGGCGAGCCATTGCTGGCAATTGGCGTAACCAGCGGCGAATTGCTGAACGTCAGTGATGCGCCGCAATTCATCCTGCGCTTCACGTTCCGTTTCGCGGACGATGGCATAGCCTGCGACACCGAACTTCAGCGGAGGCAAGCTGTGGCGGGAGCGGCGCTGGCGCAAATCGGCGATTTTTTCGGCAACGCGTTCCGGCGGATCACCGTGCATCAGGTAGGCATCGCATTTTTCGGCGATGAGATCCTTGGCCGCCGGCGATTCACCGCCCGCGTAGAGCGTAGGATGCGGCTGAGCCATGGGCTTGGGTTCGAGTACATTGTCTTCCACGCGGTAATACTTCCCCGTGTAGGAAAAATGATCGCGTGACCACACGCCGTGCAGCACGTCGAGCCATTCACTGGTGCGGGCGTAGCGGTCGTCGTGCTGCTCAAATCCGACTCCAAACTTCTTTGCCTCATCCGCCCACCACGATGAAACGACATTCAGGGTGAGGCGGCCGCGGCTGATGTGATCAATGTTCGCGGCCTGCTTGGCGAGCAAAGCGGGAAGATGAAAAGTGGGACGCACGGCGACCATCAACTCGAGGCGTTCGGTGACGGCGGCCAGCGCGGCGGCAGTCGACCACGCATCCAGAGACGGCGCTTCGACGCCCTTGATATCGTTGAGATTCAACTCGGCAATCAACGTCAGGTCAAAACCGATTTGCTCGCTGCGCTGCGCGAGCTTCTTCACGTAAGGCCAGCTCGCCTCCATTTTTTCATCAGCGACGTTGCGCAGCCATCCACCAAAAACGGGTAGCCAAAAGCCGTATCTCATCGGACGCTCCCAGCAGAAATGAGACGATCACCGCGGCTAGCCTCGTGAATACGGGCTTCGGCGATCAGATAATCGGCCAGGCGAGCGTAAGGATTGAAACCAATGACGCGTTCCGGGTCGGAGACAAAGTTGGAGAGAGCGTTGATGTCGTAGTAGAGGAGCCGGCCGGTGCGGTCGTCGATAACATACTCGATTCCTCCGACTTCGATGTCCGCGACTTCCATGGTGCGCTCGACATCCTCGATGACCTGCCGCGGAGGTTCATACGCCTCGACAGTGAGTCCGGATTTCGGAGCGTCCACCGGGCAGGCCAGCCGCGTGAGCTCTTCACCCTTGGTGTTCTTGCAGATGTCGGCGGGGCAGAGGTCGAAAGTATCGCCTGTGATATGAATCTGAATCGCGTAAAGATATTCTCCGCCGAGAACTTCGACACGCGTGATCACGCCGCCGCGAGCGGTGAAAAATTCCTGGACAAGCGCCGTGTTATCAATTCCAAACGCCAGGCTGTTCTCTTCCACAGCCGCACGGAGATCATTGGGTGTGCTGAAGCGCTTAATTCCCGCCCCGCTACCGCCGATATTGGGCTTGATGATCAGCGGGTAGCCGATCGCTTCGGCGGCGCTCAGCGCCTGCGATGGATGATTGATGACGCGAGCCTTGGGGTATTGTAAGCCGAGGGTTTCCAGCAACGTGCATTGCAGGGCTTTGGAGATTTCGTGAGTGAAAGCTCGCGAGCCATTCACAACGCGGACGCCTTTTTCCTCAAGATGAGACAGGTAGTTGAGCGTGTAGAAGATCCCGTGGCCTACGCCGCGCTGCCAAGCCGAAGGGCTCATGCGATTGAAGAGCAGCGAGTAGTCGCGTTCCGTGGCGGCGACATCGTACTGGTGATTGCGCGCGTCCACCTTGACCCAGTTCACCCCGCGAGCGTCGAGTTGCTCGAAGAGGGGACGAAACCAATGCTGTTGCTCGTAATAAATGGCGATGGGTTTCCCTTCGCGGGATCCTTTGGCGTCTCCATTTGGTGCGTTGCTCATTGCGTTATTCTCCTCCATGGCCTGGGAAAAGCAAAAGGGCCGCTTGTTCGAAGCGGCCCTGGATTCCTTTTAGGTTTAGTCTTCCGCTATACCGAAGGACATCCCATGCCGCTTGCGACGGTACACATACAAGCGCAGCATGGACACGCGCAGGCCTGCCCGCGGCCGCAAAGGCGCCGCGTGGTGCGCGAAAAACCGATGTGGATCGCTCGATTCACGGAATAATAAGTATACCGCCCTCGAAACTCAACGCAAGAGCAAATCCGGGCGGTTACGCTGGGTCTTCTCGAGTGATGCGGCGCGACGCCAGTTGGCGACCTCGGCGTGATTGCCCCCGATCAGCACCTCCGGGACTTTCCATCCACGGAATTCGGCCGGCCTCGTGTAATGAGGAAAATCCAAGAGTCCGGAGTGCGCGAACTGTGACCGATCCCAAGCAGGAACGAGGCCTGGTCCTCTCTCTAACCTTCCTTCGACGAGGGGCACCGCACTGAACGATTCATTCTGAGACGACGCTTCATTACCCAAGGCGCCGGGGATGAGCCGCGTGACAGCATCAATCACAATCATTGCAGGAAGCTCACCACCACTGAGGACATAGTCACCGACCGAGAGTTCTTCCGTCGCGAGATGCTCCGCGACGCGCTCATCCACGCCTTCGTATCGCCCGCAGAGACAGATGATGCGATCCAGCTGCGCATAGCGTCGCGCGGTATCCTGACGGAACAGTTTTCCCGCAGCAGACATAAGTACAACGGCCGATTTCGGATCGGATGGGGCTGGGTTCTCCGAGCTTCCCAAACTATGACCAAGCAGCGTTTCGACCGCCTCAAACAAAGGCTCTGGCTTGAGTACCATACCCTCGCCGCCTCCAAACGGCCGATCATCCACGCTGCGGTGGCGATCCTTAGTGAATTCGCGGAGGTCCTGCACGTGCACTTCGACGAGGCCCGTCTCGCGGGCGCGGCGGAGAATCCCATGATCGAGCGGGCCGGCAAAAAAATCCGGAAAGATCGTGATCAGGTCAAAGCGCATCGTGGCTGCCAGTCTAACTCACCCACGAGGTGTGGGGCCACGCCGAGGCGCTCAGGCCTTGGCTCGATATCCGTAGGTGATCGACGGGCTCCATCGCCTCAATGGTGGTAAGCGGTTCGTCCATGACCATTACCCTCCCGACGCCGAGCGTAACCACAATCGACGTTTACTGAGGACATTGGAGAAGCAGTTGGGCCGTTCAACTCCCTGCGTTTAGATCGCGAAGGCCATCCGGAAGCATGACATCGATGCGCCTGGCTCTTATGTCGATGCGCGTGCAAATATCCTCGGCGAGAGGAATCAGGAGCTCGCGTGTAAATGAATGGACCGCGAGCAGAGGAGTGCCAGCCACGCCTTCGCCGGTGAATTGAACATCCTGGACGACGCCGAGTAAAAACGGGGCCGTTGCCAAGGAGCACGGCGAGGAAGAGACCGCGGAAGGCTCGGCGGGAGTTTCAAACACGGAACAACCGATCAGTTCATCTACAAAATACTGTCCAGCGGAAAGCGTCACGCGCTTGTCGAAGGGAAGAAGCACGTCGAGACCGCGGAACACTTCCGCGGCCGATATGGAATCGATTCCTTCAAAATGAAACACGGCCTGACCCTTGTGGTTTTGACTGAGCCAGCAGGATTTCAGAGCGACGAGGCGCGGCTCCGAAGAACCAGCTGCGCCAGCCGCACCAAGAAAAACTTCCTTCAACTGCGTGAGCCGTTGGGGAAAATCAGTGAGGAGTTCCGCAGCTACTTCACCTTTATTGCCGCGAGGCCGCAGAATGCGCGCGACAATCACCCAGCGCTGGGTTTCGGGGTTCAATCTTCGAGTATCTCTAAGGTATAGCGCTTTTTTACTTTCATACCAGCAGCACCGAGAAGCGTGCGCACGGCCTTGGCTGTGCGGCCTTGCCGCCCGATGACCTTGCCGAGGTCTTCCGGATGGACCCGTAGCTCGAGAACGGTGACTTGGGAGCCGTCGACGGCATTAACTTGCACTTCTTCGGGGTGGTCCACCAGAGCCTTGGCGATGCTCTCGACCAGCTCTTTCATCCTTCACCTCCACGTGCTCGCTCTTCCAATTGGACGTGGAAACCGCGCCCCCGTGACCGGGGACGCGAGAGAGATGGGGATTTCGCTGGAATTACGCGATCTTCTGTTGGCGGATGAAGCTTCGAACGGTGTCGCTGGGCTGCGCACCGACTCCGAGCCAATGCTTGATGCGATCAGCATTAAGCTTTATTTCCGCGGGCTTCTTCAGCGGATCGTAAGTCCCCACCGCTTCCACAACGCGTCCATCGCGGGGCCGCGTCCTCTCGATGACCACGACGCGGTAAAACGGTTTCTTCTTCTTCCCAATCCTGGATAAACGAATAGTGAGCACTAACTCTTGCCTCCAGCAGATATCTTAGCCTGTTGGGGCTACTTGCAGCAATCGGAGAGTCTGGGAGAGCGATTTGCGAGGCCAGAGCCGATCGAGGCGGTTGGGAGCTTAGGGAAGTGTGTTAGACGGACCCTTTGGGGTGTTTGTAGCATCGGTTTGCCGCTGAGTCTCCTCCTAAAGTTAGCATTCGCAATGCGGGCTCCGGAGCGCGATAATGCCCGAAGCATTAAGGGAGCATGCCCATGACAGAAAAAAAGGAAGTCTCACGCCGCAGATTCTTGACAAGCGTCGCCACGGGGGGCGCGGCCATCGCCATCGTTCCCAGGCACGTCCTCGGGCGGGGCTTTGTCCCACCCAGTGACATGCTCAATATCGCCGGGGTGGGCGTCGGGGGAATGGGACGCAACAATCTGATCAATGTGTCCAGCCAAAATATCGTGGCGCTCTGCGACGTGGACTGGGGTTATGCCGGAAAATCATTCGATCGACTGGATACGGAAATCCCCAACCTGCAAAAGCGACTTGACCAGCCTGATCCGCAACCCGCTCCCGGGCAACCGCCCGTGGAGTTCGATCGGGTTAAGGCCAAGGCGCGGCTGGAGGGAATGATTCGACTGAAAAACGAGCTCCTGCCGAAAGCCAAACGCTATCAGGACTACCGCGACATGCTCGAACATCAGAAGGACATTGATGCCATCATCGTCGCCACGGCGGACCACATGCATGCGCCCGTAGCCCTTGCCGCGATGGGCATGGGGAAGCACGTTTACGTGCAAAAGCCGCTGACCTGGTCGATTGATGAGGCCCGGCAGCTGGCGAAGCGTGCCAAGGAAACCAAAGTTGCCACGCAAATGGGCAATCAAGGCCACTCCTTGAATGATGCGCGGACCATGGTTGAGTACATTCAAGCCGGCGCGATTGGTGAAGTCCGGGAAGTCCATATCTGGACGAACCGGCCGCTTGGATTCTGGCCGCAGGGCGTACCCCGTCCCGCGGCGCTCAAGGAACCTGCCGAAACTCTTCGCTGGAATGGCCCAGGAGTGAACGCGCGGCTCGCCGCGGCGCTTGCGGGTGACTACGCGGTTCCGGATAAGTTGTCCTGGGATCTTTTTCTTGGTGTCGCCCCGCATGTGGACTATCACCCCATCTACCATCCGTTCAACTGGCGGGGCTGGTCGGATTGGGGAGTGGGCGCCATTGGCGATATGGGGGCGCATTTGATCGATCACTCGATGTGGGCGCTCAACCTTGGTTTGCCGGAGAGCGTTGAGACAGTCTCCACACCGTTCAACAGCGTCTCCTATCCTCACGCCACGCAGACTTTTTACGATTTTCCGGCGCGCGGCTCGATGCCGCCGGTCAAGATGACGTGGTACGACGGGGGCCTGATGCCCAACAAACCCGAGGAACTCGGCGACGAAGACCTGAACAAGGGAGGCGGCGCTCTGCTGATCGGGAGCAAAGGCAAACTGCTGCACGATACTTACGGGGCGAATCCGCGCCTGCTGCCGAAGTCCTTGCACGATTCCTACGGCAAGCCGCCGCAGAAGCTGCCACGGATTGAAAATGAAGCGCACGAGATGAATTGGGTGAACGCCGCCAAGGGGAAAACGGAATCATCCTGCCCATTCGAATACGCCGCGCGGCTCACAGAAGTCATGCTCCTCGGGGTGGTCGCCCTTCGCGCGGGAAAAAAGATCGACTACGACGGCGCCAACATGCGCGTCACCAACGTGTCCGCGGCCAACGACTTTTTGCGTCGCGAATACCGGCAGGGATGGGCCTGACAAGAAAATCGGCTATTTGGACCGTTATAAATTGCGTCTCTCAACCCAGGCGATTGAGGCCGTTGAAAGCCGCGGTCTTATAACATTCCGCAAGCGTGGGATAGTTGAAGACGGTGTTAATGAAGTACGTGATTTTGCCTTTCAGTTTGAAGACCGCTTGCCCAATATGCAGCAACTCCGCAGCGTCCTCGCCAAAAATATGCACACCGAGAAGTTCGAGAGTCTCGCGGTGAAAAAGAAGTTTTAGGCGGCCATCGGTGTGGCCGGTGATTTGCCCCCGCGCAATCTCGCGGTAATACGCAACGCCAACCTCGTAGGGAACATCGGCATCCGTCAATTGCTCTTCCGTCTTTCCAATGAAGGAAATCTGCGGAATTGTATAGATCCCATAGGGATAACTTGCGGGATCAGTTTGTACCTCTAAGCCGAACGCGCGCGCCGCGGCGATTCGCCCTTGTTCCATAGAGACTGACGCCAGGCTCGGGAAGCCGATCACGTCGCCAACGGCAAAGATATGCGCTTGCGAGGTGCGGTAATCGGCATCCACCTTGATGCGTCCGCGGTCGTCGGAGGCGATGCCAGCTGCAGATAGATCAAGCTTGTCGACATTTCCTTGGCGTCCGACAGCATAGAGCAAGGCATCACCGTTTATCCGTTTCTTGCTCACGAGATTGGCGGCCACTTTGCCGTCGGGCAATTCCTCCACACTTTCCACCTCCTCATTGAGCCGCATCGTAGCTCGGTGATCGCGCATGTGGTAGGTCAGTGCTTCGACCATTTCCGTATCGGCGAATTCCAGAAGCCGCGGCCTCTTTTCCACGATAATTACGCGCACGCCCAGCGCCGCGAACATGCACGCGTACTCCACTCCGATCACGCCGCCGCCCACCACAATCAGCGTTCTCGGAATCTGCGGCATAGTCAGGATTTGATCGCTGTTGATAATCGTTCGTCCGTTAATCGGCACTTTCGGATTCATCGCCGGCTTCGTGCCCGTGGCTACCACGAAATACTGCCCCTCCAATTCGGTGTAGCCGTTGCCATTTTCCACGCGAAGATGGTGTGAGTCCATGAACTTGCCGAACCCATGTATCACGTCCACGCCGTTCCGCTTGAGTTGGTCCTGCGTCACTCCCACTTCGTTCTCGATCACGTGCTGCACCCGGAAATTCAGGTCCGCCATCGTCACGTTTTCCGTAGCGTTGTAATTCGCACCGTAGAAATTCTTCGTGTAGAAGCCGGATAGATGAAGCACAGCTTCTCGCATTGTCTTACTGGGGATTGTTCCGGTATTGATGCACGCGCCGCCGACAGCAGCCTGCTTTTCCACCACCGCGACCCGCTTTCGGGCCTTTGCTCCCTGGATGGCGGCGCGCTGGCCACCTGGTCCAGAACCAATCACAATCAGATCATAGGGTTGCATTCGACGAGTCCAACGAATCTTCTTCCGAGGCACTACCGGAAGGAGCAAACATGGTCGTAGAAGTATAAACGACGGTTTGCTCTGGAAGCGGGAGAATTTGCCGATCGTCGGTGGCGGAGATTGACGGCGCCAAATATTTTAGCCCCCCGCGCATGCCGTGAATCGTAGTCGTTTTGTGAACCTACTCGAACGGCTAAGTGGAAGTGTTAACCACTGTTCAAGGGAGAGAAACGCGCCGTGGGAGTGGTATTCTTTTCCGCGTCCGAGGGAAGCCCAATGCGGTTGTTGCTCATTCTATTTACTGTGACGCTTCATTGTTTTGCCATCGAAACCTGCGCGCAAGTCCCTACCTTGGCTGCCGAGAAACGAGCCGACGCTATTTTCTCAGCGGTGACGCAAGAGCGAGCGCCCGGACTTGCCGTACTCGTGCGCAGGGATGGGCGGGCACTGCTTGAGAAAGGATACGGTGTCCGCGATTTGCGGACACAAGCGAAAATCGACAAGCATACGAACTTCCGCCTCGCTTCGTTCACCAAGCAGTTCACCGCGATGGCCGTCATGCTGCTGGTCCGCGACGGAAAGCTGCGCTATGACCAGACACTTACGGAATTGTTCCCGGATTTTCCAGCCTACGGAGAGCATATTACTGTCCGCAATCTTCTCAATCACACGGGAGGGTTGCCCGATTATGAAGACTTGATGGCTGTCGAGGAAAAAGCCAAGGGCACGATTTGGTCGCCCGAACACCAGATCCAGGATGACGAGGTTCTCGCGCTCTTGAAAAAGGAAACAACGGGAAAATTTGCCGCTGGGACGAATTGGTCATACAGCAACTCCGGTTATGTGGTGCTCGGACTCATCGTCGCCAAAATATCCGGCCAGCCCTACGGCGATTTTCTTAACACTCGCATTTTCGTCCCCTTGCACATGGATCACACCATCGTCTATCAAAACGGGAAAAACGAAGTCGTGAACCGCGCTTTTGGTCATTCAAAGGTGGGAGATGCGCTGAAGGAAACCGACCAGAGCTCGACGTCCGCCACTCTCGGCGATGGCGGCATCTATTCGAACCTTGAAGACCTCGCCAAGTGGGACGACGCGCTGCGAAACCACACTCTGCTGACATCGGAAGAAATGAATCCGGCTATTATCTCCGCAAAGGTTGCCGATGGGTCAGCCACGCACTGGCCTGTCGAGCCCAACGATGACAATCATCACCCGGGCAAACCGGTCTACTACGGCTTTGGCTGGTTCCTGGATCCTTATCAAGGCCATACGCGCATGTGGCACACGGGAAGCACCATGGGATTCCGCACCGTCATCGAGCGCTTCACCGGCGACAAACTGAGCATCATCATCCTGTGCAATCGGACGGACGTCGATCCAGAAGCGCTCGCGTTAAAAACCGCCGACGTCTATCTGGGATTGAAACAGAAAGAATAAGATTGAGCATCAAGACAAGCCAGCGAGCTTGCCGAGCCCCTTCATCTTCGCCCGCGCGGCCATCGCGCCGTATTGCTTCATCATCGTGCGCATTTGCAAGTATTGCTTCAAAACCTGATTCACATCCTGGACGGTGGTACCGCTGCCCTTGGCGATGCGCTTACGCCTCTTGCCGTCAATGATGTTGTGATCTTGCCGCTCCTGGTTCGTCATTGAGTTGATGATGGCCTCGACCTGCTTCAGCTTGCCCTCGTCCACTTTCGCGTCCTTGGGAATGTGCTGGAGCGGCCCCATTTTCGGGAGCATATCCACGAGCTGCTCAAGGGGGCCCATCTTGCGGATCTGTTTTAATTGATCGCGGAAATCTTCCAGCGTGAATCCTTCCTTGCGAAGCTTTCGCTCCAGGTCCGCAGCGGCTTTTTTGTCCACCGCTTGTTCGGCGCGTTCGATAAGCGACATGATGTCGCCCATGCCGAGTACGCGCGAAACAATCCTCTCAGGATAAAATCCTTCCAATGCGTCGTACTTTTCCCCGAGGCCGACGAACTTCACGGGTGCGCCGGACACTTTGCTGATGCTCAGAGCTGCGCCGCCGCGGGCATCGCCGTCCAGCTTCGTCAGGATGACGCCAGTCAGTCCGAGCCGCTTGTGAAACTCGCCCGCCGAGCGCACCGCGTCCTGCCCAATCATCGCGTCCGCGATAAATAGAATTTCGCTAGGCTGCAACTCTTTCTTCAGAGTACTCAATTCGTTCATCAATTCGTCGTCGATGTGCAGGCGCCCGGCCGTGTCTACAAGAACCACGTCGCTCGCGGAAAGTTTCGCTTCCTTGATCGCGCCTTTCACGATTTCGAGCGGCTTGTCCGTTCCGGCTCCGGGCCAGAGCGACGTGCCGACAGCCTTCGCTACTTGCGCCAGCTGTTCGCGCGCCGCGGGACGATAGACGTCGGTCGAAACAACCAATGGCCGGTGACCGTGTTGCACCAACCATTTCGCCAATTTGCCCGTAGTGGTTGTTTTGCCGGAACCCTGCAAGCCCACAATCATCCATACCGACGGGGGGCGGGACGCAAACAGCGGCTTGGCATGCTTCCCCAACAGTGCGGTCAGCTCATCGCGGACTACTTTCACCACTTGCTGGTCCGGTGAGAGTTGAAGCATCACTTCGCTGCCCAGCGACTTCGCGCGAATGTTGGCGAGCAATTCGTCGGCAACACCGACGTTCACGTCGCCTTCGAGCAGAGCTTCGCGTATCTCGGCAAGCGCCGCGTCCAGGTGCTCGTCCGTCAACTTGCCCTGCCCACGCAGGTTTTTAAATGTTCGTTGCAGCTTTTCAGTCAGGTTTTCAAACATGGCCCGTCTTCAATCCTCAATCCCAAGATTCAGCTTATCCGGCTGGGCGCCACTCTTTCAGCATACCGCGCAAACAACCGTCACGCACAATGGCGCTTCAATTCTTTACATCCATTGCGCCTCAAGCTCCGTGGATTCCCATCAGTAGTGCCACTGCTTCGTATCCTCTCCGCCCGCATTCTTCGCCGCATGCTCCGCCATCCACTTCACCAAACTCGCCGTCGAAACCGGTTGCCAGCCATGCCCCTTCATCGGACGTCCATATTGAAAATCGCAATCGCAGGGCGGATTCGTCAGCTTCTTCATCTCCTCTTCCAGTTTGTACACCGCCAAGTTCAAATAAAAATTGTCCATGTCTCCGACATACACGTGAATCTTCCCACGAAGCTTCTGGCCAAGCGTCGCCCAGTTCGTTCGAATGTTGTAGCTCAAATCGTACCCGTGGTCCCGCATATACAAAGCGACGCTGTGATCAATCTTCCCCGTTCGCTTATCCCATAGCGGCTTCGGATAACCATCGTCTCCGATCGGTCCGTAGGCGGCGTCCCAAATTTCAATCTGCTGCCCTGACCGGTTATGGCTCCCCAGCACACTTTCCATTTCGCTGAACTGTTGAATCGTAATCTCGTCTTGCCCCTCGGCCGTCCGCATGATCGAGCGCGGCACCTGCACCCACGAGTGTCCCGGCTCGAAAAAAGCGTTGTCATCCTCATACGCATTCACGGTGCCATACTGCCGAAAATCAACCGAATCAGGATAGAGCGTCCACGTTCCGCCGAAAAAATCCGGATAAAACACCTGCGCACCCAGCGATTCCCATCCTCCCGTCGATCCTCCCGTCAGCAGTCGGGCATAGGGTTTCGGAATCATCCGGAAATGCGCCTCGAGATAAGGAATCATTTCCTTCACCAGCGCATCGCCATACGGCCCGTTATTGACCGAATTCACCGCGTACGAGTCGTCGTAATACGGAGTCGGATGCTGAAACGTCACCGCAATCAGTCTCGGAAAATGCTCTCCAAGCCACGACTGATAAAATTCGTACCCCGACTCGCGGTTAAGATTAGCCATCCTGGAACGCAGCTCGGGGGGAATCGGCGTGTCCTCCGTTGAAAAACCAAACGGTGGCCGCAAATTGAAATGGTTCTGCTCGTAAATCACCGGATAATGCGCGTTGGGATGATCGTCATATCCCTTCGGCAAAAGCACGATCGCGCCGATGTACATCGGGTGGCCCCAGAACTTGGTCAGCATCTCACTCTGGACCTTGATGTGCTTTACCCACGGCGTATCCGCGGGCTCCTCGATCGGCGGAATCACTTTCGTCAGACTTAGCTTGATGTCGTAGCCCGCTGCCGCATCCAAGTGCACCTTCCGCACTTCGCTGTACAAATTTCCTGGCGACCGATTGAAGTGCTGCCCTTCCCACTGATCCATGTGCAACCACACGGTATGCCCGTCCGCCCGGTGAAACTCCGTGTAAATGTTCATGATTGCCTGCACGTAGTAGTCGCCCGCTGGAATCTCCCGCAAACTATGCACCGGCGCCCCAAACGTGATCGCATCTATCACAGCCGCCTGTTCCGGCTTCAACTCGCTCACATCTACGCCATACAACGGTCCCGAATCCCCCAAACTTCCCGCCACCAGTCGCGGTTCCGGCTTGTCCTTCGTCGTGATCACCACAAACACACGCCCTGTAATCGCTGCCGCATGCACAGACGCGGGGAACGACACTTCAAATTTTTCAGAACTCGACTGAGGCATCGACCCGGCATACGCATGCACAGCCGACAGGAAGGCAGCCGTGAAAATCACGCCACGCAGTATTGTTTTCGCATTTAGTTTCATTTCTCTCCCCACAGCTGCCGCGAACCTACTTCACGGGCGTCTCGGTGCTTCTAAACTTCTATTCCCGCGCACGTATGGTCAGTACGTTCGCGTCTTTCCTTACTGATAGAGCCCGATCAAATTTCCCGCCGGGTCGCGGAAAGTCGCAATCAAGTTTGAACTTCCCGGCGAATCAGGATGCGCAGTCTCCACGACCACGCTGCCTCCCGGGGCAACCTTCGCAAGTGTTGCATCGATGCTGTCCACCCAAATGTAGGCAAGCACTCCCGGTTCGGGAGCGCTCTTACGCCCCGTCACCCACGCGCCGCTCACATTTCCCGTTGCGTCATCGAAGCTCGGGCGCGCGGTCTCGCGGTGGCGTATATTCCAGCCAAATACTTTCGCGTAAAAATCGGCTGACCTATGGACGTCAAGCGCCGGAATCTCGATGTAACACCAGCGTGGGCGCCGGAGCAGCGCGAGACGGTGTGCGCTCTCCGTGATCGCGGCTCCCTATTGATCCGGGCTCACGTCCCGTGCGTGTCGCGAAAACAACCAGTGATGGCCGTCCAGGTCCTCTGCCGCGAACTGAAATTCGCCGTACGCCGTCTCGTGAGGCTCCTCCAGAATCTTCGCCCCTGCCGCTTTCGCTTTTTGAAAGTGTGCTTCCACGTCGTCGACGAACACCGTCAAACTCTGTGTCCCGTATCCAAGTTTCGCGGGGCTCGCGTTCCCCGGCTGTCCCTGTTTGGCCATGATCCACGCGTTGCCCAGGTGCAGCTGCGCCCCGCTCGGCGGCTCGCCATACCGGTAATGTTCCCGGAAACCAAACGCTTTGCTTAGCCAGGCGATGGCGCCAATCAAATCTTGATATATGACATGCGGCAGCACCGTATCCGGCGGCACAGAACGGTTCTCGATCATCGCCTTTACCTCCTTTGATCCTGTTCCCCAAAATACCGCAGCGCGATTTTAGAATGACAATAGTAGACGATGGAAACGTGCCTAGCCGCGAAGATCAAAAAAATCTTCAGCCAAAAAGCCTTCTCTGCCTCAACAGATCCACACTATTCCGTGCCGCCGTGCTCTCGCAATAGCGTCACCGCCTTATTTTCACTACCGGGAAACAACATCGCATACCCCATCGGCGTGCACTCCACCACTTCCTCCGGTCGCTCGTAGTGTCCTGGAACTTTCGCGCGCACCGACAAATCCGCGCCCCGCTCCACCAAGAGCTGCGCTACCGGCAAGCCCCAGTTAAAGAACTGCGTCACTGCGTGGAAAATGGGGGTCTGTCCACCAACGCCCGCCTCATTTACGTCCGCCCGCGCATTAACGTCCGCTCCGCGTTCCAGCAGCAACTTCGCCGCTTCCACATTGCCATACTCGGCCGCGACGTGCAGCAACGTCCCTCCCTGCAATTTCAGCGTTCGCGCGCCCGTGCTCCCAAAATCAAGTTCCGGGAATTGCCGATGGACCAGCTGGGGGTCAGCCTCGATCTTTTCCGCCAGAAGTTCAAGCCGCCCGCGCAGCAAATCAAGCACTGGCGGCAGGTCATACTTCGTCACTCCGCCCGCGTTGATCAGAATCTCCATGCATTCAGGCAACCGCCGCGAGCGCCCGTACGTTCCGATGACATAATCCAGCGCCGTACCAGAGTATTTGCGTCCAGCCCTTGCGCAATTGGGATTCGCCCCATGCTCCAGCAACCATTGAATCGGTCTTGGCTCAACCGTCTCGCACGGCGCGAAAAGTATCGGGAAGTACCCGCTCCATTCCGCGTTGACGTCGGCACCATGAGCCACAAGCAACTTCATCATTGGGATGCGAAACCCGAGAAGCGCCGCGCGCATCAACGGCCCGTCACCGCCCTGATGCACGTCGGAACCGTTCTCGATCATCCACTCAGCCATCGCCAATCTCGTCGGACCAGGAGCTTCCCACGGCACACGACATTCCGCGACCCATGTCAGCGGCCCGTTCTTTCCGTAGCCTAACGGCGCTTGATGCAATGCGGGATTGTTGCGCATCAATCGCTTGACGCGCTCCAAGTCGTTCGCGTCTATCGCCAGCTTGAGCTGCCCATTCTCTGCAAGCGAATCGACGTGCGCCTTCAATTTCGGCCAACTCGCAAATCCATATAGCCGAGCGATCCTGAATTGCGCGGACGTGAGCGATGCAACCTCGCCCGCCTTGAGCAAATCCTTTGCTTGAGCCTTCAAATGCCGGAGATCAGGTTTTTCTGGAAGCGGACGCGGCACGTCCTCGGAACGGTTGGACATGGTGCGGCCTCCTTTCATCGAAGCGCCCGTCGTCCGCATATCAGGCTGAAAGAAGGTTCGCGAGTCTCAATGGACTTCAGGTGGGCTTCTGCCCTTTCCGCGGACCGGATGCGTCCCTAACGCGAGCCAAATCGTAACACAAAGAGCAACGCGTAAGACTGCCGCATCCCGTAAATGATTTATACTTCTAGCATCTATTGCAAGAACCCATGAGTTCTCTCTCCGCCCTTCAAAACCTATACGACCGTAACCGTTTCCTGGAAGCTTTTCGATTGAGTGCGGATTATTGGAAACCATCACAGAAGCTTGAAAATCTCTCAATTGAAGAATTGATCCTCGGCGGGAGGCTGGCATACCGTCTGGGCGGATGGAGGCTTTCACGCCGGCTTTTTCGCGCGGCCTTGAAGCGGGATGCCAGCGACCCCCGAGTCCGCTATTTTGCAAGAGGCATGCGCCGAAACCGTGGCCGCGTCTTCGAGGATCTCCGCGAGTGGGACGCCAATCCGGAGCTTTCGGGTGCGGACGACGATACGCAAGCCAGTTGGCTCGCCTCGCAGGCTGTCACGTGGGCGTCCTTGAGAGATTTCGTACGAGCTCACAACTGCATCGAGCGTGCTCGCTCATTCAATTCATCCATAAGCTGGGTGCTCAGCTGCGAATCCAACGTTTTCGGCCTGGAGGATCGCTGGGGCGACGCCCTGAAGTCCGCCGAACTCTCCTGGGAGGTCAGCCCTGGCACGCCTTTCGCCGCCCACAGCCTGGGCCAAAGCTTGCTCAAGCTGCGCCGGATCCAGGAGGCGGCCGATCGGCTGGCGGGTGCTGTAGAATTCTCGGAGTCCTATGAGATCACCCATCTTGCCTGTTGGCATCTCTGCGCTCTCGCCGAGACGGTCAAAGGTGACGAGCGCAACCGCATACTGAGCCGCGCTCGCGAATTTGCCGGGCGACTCTCGACGTTGGCGCCACTCGCCGACCGCGAATCTCGGGCCCTTTTCGCAAGAGCCTGGCTGGATCTCGCCGAACTCGAAGACGACCACGCGGCAATGGAGCGCTGGGCGAAAGAAGTTCGCTCACCCTTTCATCGCAAGGTCCTGAGCAATCTTCGTAAGAATCCAAATGGCATTCGCATTCGACTGCCATTTCGCCGTGCCATCCAGCGACATGAAGAATGCCTTCCCACAAGTATCGCCTCCGCGCTGGCTGCGATGGGATCGCACATCGACGCGGACGCGATGGCGGCCCAGATTACGTTTGGGGGAACGCCGGAGTGGGCTGCGGCAGAATGGCTCGAAAAACTGGGATACATTGTACGGTTTTTTGTCGTCGTGCCCGAAGTCGCCGCTCGCCTGATCAAGAATCGAATCGCTTTCGTCGTAACTCTCCGGGCAGATGCAAGCGCGCACGCAGTTGCAGCGGTGGGCCTGGATGAGGCTGCCGGTACCCTCATCATTCATGATCCCCAGACCCTGCGGAGCACGGAATATTTGCTGGATAGCCTCGGAGAGGACGAAGCTCCTCTCGGGCCCAAGGGTATGGCGATCGTTTCGCATGAAAAAGCGGCTCTCCTCGACGAGTTACTTCCTCCCGCCGATGTCGAGGCAATGACTGCGTCGGAGGCTCACAACCGAGCCCTGCAAACTTCCGGCCCTGCGGCAGGCCAGGAGGTTGCTCTCCAGCTTGCGGAGCGCCAGCCCTCTCATCCGGTAACCCGGCTGGTTAAGGCTATGCAGGCCGTTGAGGACGGCAAGGTCAGCATGGCGCTCCTTGAATTTCAGGAACTCCTGAAATCCTTTCCAAAGTCGGCTTTTGTACGCGCTCGAATTCTGGTTTGCTGCCGTTCGCTTGGCGATACAGCGCTTATGCGCGACGTCCTTGCAAGCGTCGTGGAGCGAGGGATTGTTCCCGGTATCCAATCCCAGCAACGGTGGTTTTACCCGCCCAGTGCATACGTTTGCGAGTATGCCGATCTTTTGCGCGCTTCAGCGCAGACCCGCGCACGAGCCCATTCTCTACTGGACGCCGTAATTCTGAGAGAGAGTTCTTGCGCGCAGGCCTGGCACATTCTTGGCGATTTCTTCTGGGACGACCGCGATATCCCGGCAGCCCTGCTTGCCTACCGGATCGCGGCGTGTCTCGCTTTCACCAACGAACACTACGCCCGATCCTATTGCAACGCTCTGTGCCACGCGGGCCGCAAGCAAGAAGGCTTGCGGTGGCTGGAGGATCGCGTCCGCGCTTTCGCCGCCTCCACGCGCGCATCCGCAACGTGGATTACTTGGATCGAGGCACTGGAGAATTGGGGACAACCCGAACGAGCCGTGTCGGCCGCGGAAGAAGCTCTCGGAATCCAAGGTAGCTCGCCGGAGTTGTTGGCGTTCCTCGTGTCCTTCTCGGCTCGCATGGGACGCTGGGACGAGGCGGAGTCCATCTTGGGGCGGCTCGAGACTGCCGGAAATTCTTCGCTCTTCAACGAAGCGGCCGCGGACTTCTACCAAAGACGCGGGGAGCTTGAGAAGTCGCTGCGACATGCCGAAGCCTGGGTTCGTGAAACTCCTCTTTCGACCCAAGCCCGCCGTGCCCTTCTTTATCTGACGGCAAAGCGCGACGGAGTGCGAATGGCTGTCGAATGCGCATCCCGCTGGGCGATGGAATATCCCGGGCACGATGAATTGGAGCAGTTGTACTGCCAGTATCTGGATCGTGCCTCTTCGCCAGGCCGGAGAAAATATCTTCTGCTCCTTCGCCGCACGAAGCGCAATCCGGAGGATAGCTGGGCTTGGCGCGAACTTGCTTTCGAGTGCCTTGCAGATTACGCGGCTGGAGACGATCGGCGGCGAAAGCGATTGGAGCGCCGCATTCCTGCCATCATCGAGCAGTGCGAACGAACCGCTCCTCAAGAAGCATCGACTCTTCGCGTTCTTGCGAAATGGAGCGAGGTTCGCGGCCAGTGGGACCAAGCGGTCGATCTCTGGATGGAGTCCATCGAGCGCGACCCGGATAATATTTACAGTTATCGCGAAGTATGGGGCTGCCTTGCCAGACTCGGCGCGGAGAAGCGGGAGCAGGGCTGGGATAGGATTTCCACGGCGCTGCTGCGTAACCCGGGCCGGCTAGCGGTTGCACGCGACACTATTATGCTTGCCGCGAACCGCTTCGGCGTTGCCAAGGCGGAGCAGGCTGCTCTTACCTGGGACAGCCTTCGTCCCGATGATCCGGAGGTTACGGAAGCCGCTGCGGATCTGCTTCTCGAACACGGTAGCGGCCGCACGGATGCCCAGCGTGCCATCGAGAAACTCCAGCCGGCGGTGGAGCGTTTCCCCTATCATCTCGGCCTGCGCTCTTCTCTCGCTGACGCCTGGCGAAAGCTCGGAAAGTTTCCTGAGGCAGAAGAAGTACTGGCCGAAATTATCCGGCGTCATCCAGATAATTCTGGCGCTCGGATCCAGTTAGCCCGTGTGCACGAACGTCATGGACATATCGAGGAGGCTCTGCGGGTTTTGGAGTCTGCGGCTGCCAGCGATCCCCAAAACACCGACTTTTCCGATGTGCGAGCGCAGCTCTTGATCCAGGCACAACGCCTAGCCGAAGCGCGGACCACCATCCACGAGACGCTTGAAAAATTCCCGGAATCGGTCCACTGGAGAGAACGGGCCATCGCTCTTCTGTCGGGCTGCGGTGACGGCGACGCCGCGGTGCAAGCTGCGCGCGAAGGTATCAAGGTGCACCCGTATGGCTCTTATCTTTGGTTTCTTCTCGGGAAGACTCTGAACGAGTTCAGGCGCTTTGCCACGCAAGGCGAAATCGAATCCTGCCTTCGCCGAAGTCTTGCGTTGAATCAGGGGCTTTTCGAGGCCGCCGATTGGCTTGCCATGCTTCTCGCCGAACAACGTAGATACGATGAAGCGGAGCAAGTCATGCTGCGAATCAAGGAGCGCCTGGGTGATCCATCCCCCGTGCTGGGCCGCTTGGCCTGGCTACGTCGGCAGAAAGGTGACAAAACGGAGGCACGCAAGGAGATGACTTCCGTGCTTCACGCTGCTCCCTGGTACGGCTGGGGCTGGAGCGTGCTTCTGGACTGGTTCCTTGAGGATGAGGCCTGGAACGAAGCCCGCAGCCTTCTCAGCACTTCTCCGCCAGAGTTGAAGACAAACACTCTATTCAGGCGCCATCGATTGAAGGTTCTCGAGAAGGCTGGACTTCCCGCCGCCGAGCTGGATTCCGAATGGGACGGACTTCTTCACGATTTCCGCGAGGACGTGCCGCTTCACCTCCTTCGCTTTGACTCGTTGCGAAATGCGAATCGATTGCCAGAAGCAGCCGCCGTCCTGGAACGAATTCGGCCCATAGATCCGGAGAGCCCGTATTTCCTCGCCCGATATGCCGAGGTCCTGGCCGCGGATAAGAGCGAAAAAGACAAAACCATCGAAACTGTGTTGCGCATCTTTTTTGCCGAAAAGGAAGATTCCGTTTGGCCTGCGAACCATGCCTGGACAGCGGTACAAAAAGCTCATTGGGAAGAGGACGGCTACCGGAAGGCGCTTGACCGGATGCGGCAAGGCTCACGTCCAACGCCCAGGGCATTCGCCTTGCTGGCGGCTCATGCCGCCAAGGCTTGCGTTGCCAGCAAGAGGAAGCCCCAGCCCGGCTGGCGTTCGTGGTTTCCGGACCGAGGCGCACGCGAGCTATTGAAACTTCTGAAAATGATCGACTCCGCAAACTGGGCAAAGGAAGGGTACATCGGCAGTCCACTAAAAGAGCTGTGTGATGCGGGCTATACCCGTCTGGTAGTGCGCTATTGGAAGAACAACACCGCGATTGTCGAGGACGACGTGGACGCATGGGCGCAAACGGCCCGAGCGCTTATCAATCTAAAGCGCTCTTCGGAAGCCAGAACATTTCTGGAACCGTGGCGCAAAAAACCGGGCGTCGGAATGTGGGTCATTGCGAACTATGTGATCTCTCTGTCCACCTGGCGTCCCGAACAGCTGCGCGAGATAGTATCTTCCTGCCGGGATGCTCTTGGCGGTCTTCCTCACGATCACTGCGCGAAATTTCTGGCGCACGTGCAGGCCGAGGCCTGCGCGCTGCTCGGCGAACCGGATGCGCTCCTCGACATCTGGAAGGGTAATGAAAGTTACTTCGATGGCAAACAGCAGAAGGGCGAGTGGTTCCAGACGAAACGCCAACATCTGCTCGTCGACGTCCCGGCCATGGCCCGGGCTCATCGTGACCATGACACTCGTACGTACCGGCGCATGCTCCGAAGCCTCCGCTGGAAACGAATCTCGAGCCGGATTCAACTGAGCACGACAACAAGCAGAAAGGTCGACCTTCGCTGGTTTTGGATTTTGTGGCTGCTCATCTGGCTGGCGACAATGCTTTTTCGGAACCCCTAACTTGGCTATCCGGTGCATCTCCCACTTACAAGCCTCGATGGATGCACTCGCGGATTCACTTCGTCTTCTTTACATCCGGCGAATACCAATATGGGAAACAACAGCGCGGCTGCGAATCCAGTCAGCAAAGGATAAGCCGAGTTCGTCATGGCCAATGATTGTAGGCGCGACGGCCGCCCAAGAAACAAACGCATTCGTGAAAAGAAAGAGTTGGCGCAGGAAAAAATAAATTCTTTATTGCAAATCGTGCGGATTCGCTTCGAAGGATGTAATATGCGGCGTGCAGGATCGTTTCCAAAACAAAGGTGGCAACCATGGCAATTGAACGGCGTGAATTTCTGAAAACGACAGGAAAGGCAATCACCGCAGGCGCGGCCGCTCTCGCGCTGGGCGGCAGGATTCTCGGCGCAAACGATCGCGTCCGCGTCGCCGTCTGCGGGGTGCGCGGCCGTGGCCACGACCACATCCGCGGCTTCTCTCATGTCCCTGGAGTCGAACTCGCCGCTCTCTGCGATGTTGACGAAAATGTCTTGAACCAACGCCTTGGCGACGTCGAGAAAATGGGCCTGCCGCGCCCGAAATCTTTCTTCGACGTTCGCAAGCTGCTCGAGGATAAGGACATCGACGCCATCTCCATCGCCACTCCCAATCATTGGCACTCGCTCATCGCCATCTGGGGCTGCCAGGCCGCCAAAGATGTCTACGTCGAAAAACCGTGCTCGCACAACACCTTCGAAGGGCGCCAACTCGTGCGCGCCGTAAAAAAATACAACCGCATTTGCCAGCACGGCAGCCAGTCGCGCTCCAATCCCGGCATGATTGAAGCTATCCACCATCTGAGCGATGGCACTGTCGGTGACGTCTACATGGCCCGAGCGCTTTGCTACAAGTGGCGCGGCACCATCGGCCACGCCGAACCCGAGCCTGTTCCCGCCGGCGTGCATTACGATCTCTGGACCGGTCCCGCTCCTCTGAAACCTTTCACGAAAAACCGCTTTCACTACAACTGGCATTGGATCTGGGACACCGGCAATGGGGAAGTCGGCAACCAGGCCATCCATGAAATCGATATTGCTCGCTGGGGCCTTGGAGTCGGCTTTCCGGTTTCCGTGTCCGCGATGGGCGGCCACTTTATGTTCGACGACGACCAGGAAACTCCTAACGATCTGAATGCCGCGTTCTATTTCAATGATTCGAACGGCAAGCGCAAATTGATGGAATTGGAAGTCCGCCACTGGATCACCAACCATGAAGCCGAAATCGGCACTGGGGCTTACGGTGCCAGCGCTGTGCCAGCGGCGGGACTCACTGCCAACGCGAACAAGAAGGCCCCCAGCGCACAGTCTCTGGGGCCAAAAGACGCAAAAACCAACACGATCGGCAACATTTTCTATGGATCGAAAGGCATTCTCGCCATCGACGGCTACGACGCTTACAAAACCTGGCTTACCGATCAGCTCGAACCCGGCCCACACGGCAAAGCTGCCGGCGACCACTACGCCAACTTCGTCGATTGCATTCGCAGCCGTCGCGCCGAGGATATCCATTCCCCAATCGAGGAAGCACACATCTCGACGACGCTCGTGCATCTTGCCAATGCCTCCTACCGCCTGGGACGCACGTTGCAATTCGATCCCGCGAAAGAGGAAGTTATCGGCGACGAGGAAGCCAATCGCATGCTCCGCGGCACTTATCGTGCCCCGTACGTTGTCCCGGAAGAGGTTTGATCCTCAGAGGGCCGGCTCTTTCGAATCGGTGGTCTGCGTCGAGTACAAGGTAGGGGTGTCTCTCGCGCACACGTAAACAACTAGGTCAGGAAAACCGCGCCAGGCAGAGTCGCAATCAGAATCAGTAGAAATACGACCATAACCAATACAAACAACATTTTCGCCTGGCTGCTCGAAATGCTGCCCTTACCCGATGCCAGGGCCTTGTTTCTGATCGCGACAAGCACGTGCATGCCGATCAGAACGACCACAAAAACGAGCTTGATATGCAACCAGCCGGCATGCAAATAGTAGCTTCGATTGGTGCTCACCAGGATTATCCCAGCGACCAACGTGAGTAGCGCGCCCGGATCGGCAAAGCCCCGCAAGCTAATTCGTCCCATCCGCGCCAAGGTTCGCCGGGCCTCCTCCGAGGTTTCCTGGGAGTATCTCAACAGGACAACGGAGGCCATCAGTAGGCCAGTCATCCACAGCGCAAGCCCGAAAATGTGTCCTACAAGCGTCCATGCGACCATTGCGTGGTTCCTCGTCGCCAACTCTATCACCGGCTTCTCGTGTGTTGCACTCCGCATTTCCAAACAGTCCTTCCCGATGTTGAGCATTGTCCGTCGCCCAGGCTGCTTTATTTTAATATGAAATAATTAACTTATAAGGAATATCGGCCCAGCCTAGCCCACCAGGGCAGGGAAGCACACCTGCCCGTTTCTTGGACTTTCCGCCAGTTCCCATGGACTCCGCCGGGATATAGATTGAACTCTCCACCAGCCCAAGGCGGAAATATGATTGAATTCAGCTCTTGGACTCAAGTCAATTGGTATGCCGTGGGAACCCTCCTCACTCAGCTCGGGTTCCTGGTTGCCGGCGTATGGTTTGCCCACAATGTTCTGAAAATAATCAGGTCTTTTCAGGAGCAGGTCGGGGCCCTGTTGAAAATTTCCATTTTGGCAGGTCCAAACGAGGCTCGCCCAGAGGCTACTGGCCTCAAGCGCTCCCTGACGGAAGCGAGCCCATACTGGCTCACACCTTCCGAAACACAAATCGCCAGCCAGGCCGCACCAGAGCCAGTTGCGAGTGGCCCCAGCCGATTTGTCGTCGTCTGGCATGGCTTGCTCCACTGGCTGCAAACGCCAATGAACACTTCATGGCTAGCTCCCTGGCGCCGAGTCATCCACTGGCTCCAAGCTCCAGCCGGCCACTGAAGCCGTTCTGCAAAGCCAGCCGAGGCTCGCTCGCGGTTTCTTGATCGGCGCGTAGCCTTCCGCACTCGGCTGCAGCAGAATTCTGGAGCGAAGCGCCAGGATGCGGAGTGCATCGTAAAGGCAGGAAATTATGGACGAGATAAATCAGAAAGACGACGCGTACTCCACCGAGCGGCTTGAGACAACTCCTGTTCAGGCGCTGCCGGAGCCTTCAATTGTGACGGAGTCTTCAGCCGTTGATACGGGCGGGCAACCCACGAAGCAACCGCAAAAGTCACTGCTGGCCGCGATCCTGGAGTTCACAAAAAGAGGCGGATACTCCTCGCTCGCCGATTTTTCGCAGTTTCTCAAGCGTACAAGCCGCGTGTGGCTGAGTTTGGCGGCGGCGGTTCTCGGACTCATGGTCGTGGTCACTCTGGCGGAGCACGTGTCCGATTGGGCTAGAAACGCGCGTGAGAGACGCCACGAACGAGCGGTGGCAAGCGTGACGCCGGAGCGGTTGATCGCCCGGTGCGGTCAACCTGCGGAAGACACCACGACCGAAGTGTATCCCATCCTGATGCGAACGATGAGCTATCAACCCAGGAACGACGAAAAGCTGGTGGTGGCGTTCAGCAGGACGGCCGAGGAAAAAAGCGATTGGGTCTTTCTCTCCATGAAGGACCAGAACGAACCCAGGAGTTACGATACTCCTGACGCGAAGATCGACGCGTTGCCCTGCCTCGATTCGAAAAAGTAGACGATCCTCCGGTAAATCTCCTAGCCATGCCCGTAGGGCCTGTGGCCCGGCCAACCTGGTTGCCACAAGCTTGTCAGCGGTTCTGATCTAATTCACACGTTCTGGAGTGGGCTCGGCCAACCCAATCTTGCGGATAATGGCGTTGAATTCTTCCCGCTTTAGTAGGCCTGTCAGAACCGCGAGCACTTTACCGTAAGCAGCTACCTCGCCGTTTAGCCGGTCGATTGCGGGGCGGTCTATGGCCATGGTTCTTCTTTCGATTTGCGCATCAGCCGAAAGCTCCAGGATTTGTTCCAGGAAGTCGTTCGCAAAGCCTAGGTTGGTCTTCATCATTGATTGTGCCCCCTTCTAACCAAAAAAGGGCGCAGCCCAACAAGTTCCTGCATAAGGGAAATGCCTGAATTTGCCTGCGGGAAATCACCAAGGATGCATTGAGGGTCATGGCCGCGGTGGTTTGTGTACAACCCCTGACCGCCCCACTTTCTCCAGCGCTTTCCGACCTCGAAGTCCTGCTTGGGGTTGTCACACCGGCACGTCGTGCTTGTTCAAGGTTTAGCGTTGGGCGAGAAAAATCCGATCGGCAAATCTCTTGCCGTTCGCAATCCCGCCGGCGCATCCAGAATTACTGGAATCGAGTTCACAACCACCGACGCAGTCGCCACGTCGCCATGGGTGCCGCCGGGAATCACAAGGCTGATGTTCGGATGCCCTTTCAGCTCGATAGTGTCGGCGGGCTCTTTCGCTCCGACATACATTTGTAGTTCCAGGTACACCAACTCTTTGCCACCGACCAAGCCCCTCGCGATTTGGTGCACGCCGGCCGCTTGCCCAGCTTCGACCGTCAAGTATTCTGTCTGCACGCGTTCCACGGCGACTTTGGGCTCGATGGTTTCCGTAATTTCATCCACCGGCAAGTTCAAGCTATCGGCAATCATGCCCACGGACTCTGGCAGTCCCACGTGCTTGATCACGCCGGCTTTCACCTGCGCGCGAAACTCCTCCACGCTCATTCCCGCGCCGATTTTTTTCTGCAAAGGCAGACGCCTCTTCCCGCCATCCACGATGCGCAAGGCCTTCGCGTGCTCGATTCGCTGCGAAACCGCCGCCAGCGTGATCACTAGCTTGTCCATTACAAAGCCCGGATTTACGCCGGTTCCCACGAGCGCTACTCCCCAATCTTTCGCAGCCTTGTCCAGGTTCGCCGCAAGTTCGGGATAGGTTTTCATCGGATACGACAGCTCTTCGCATGTCGAAACGATGCACGACTCCGCCTCGAGGCACGCCAGCAACTGGTCCATCACTTTTGGCAGCGAAGAAGACGTTGAATGGATAACCACATCCGCGGCTTGCTCCAGCACTGCTTTTGCATCCGCGGAAATCTTTACGCCCCACGGGGCATCCTTCGCGCCGGCCACTTCTCCCAGGTCGCGGCCCACTTTTGCCGGGTCCGTATCGATCGCGCCGATAATTTCTATGGCTTGTTTCTCCCTCATGAGCCGCGCGATGGACGCGCCGATAGGTCCTACTCCGTACTGAATCACCCGAATTTTCTTCTTCACGATATCCCCCGTCCGCCTGCCTCGCGCTCCGCACACCGCGCATTTTTGCCAGAAAAGAAACCTCTACCTTAATGGAAATCGCGCATCCGTTCAACGGCCATAAAAAGCCAATCCTGCTTCACGCCTCCAAGCAGCGCAGGCTTGCCCGAGCATTCTTGCCGTTGCAAACGGGGCGGCTCATAATGAAGCCTTCACATCTCCACTCCTGCACCCGGAGGAACGCGACATGCCAGCAAAGAAATTGACCGATGATGAAATGCAAGCCCTGCTCCGCAAATTACCCGGCTGGAAAATCGTCAATGGCAAATTGCACCAGGAATTCAATTGCAAGGATTTCGTCTCGGCCTTCGGCAATATGACTCGCGTTGCTCTCGTTGCCGAGGCCATGAACCATCACCCGGAGTGGTTCAACGTCTGGAACAAAGTCGTGATCGACCTCACCACCCACAGTGTCAAAGGCATCAGCGATTATGATTTCGTTCTTGCCGAACGAATTCAGGAGATTTTCTCCCCGCTCCCTCCCAGTCCGGCGGAGACTTTGAGATAACCGCCGGGAGTGGCGTTTCCGCCTCTCCAGGGCGCTAGCCTATTGACTCCTCCAGCGGGTACGCGAGAATGAAATTACCCCTTTCCTCGCAGTTTGCTGTCTAGAAATGCGCGCTTCAGAAGACTGCCCTCTCCAGTCTCGTTAAAAGCTGCCTAGGCATGAATTTTCCGTTCGGAAGGACTGTCGCCGGATTTCACGCCGCTGTCTATTTTATTCCCATGCGGCCAACCAGGTCGGCGCACACGAGGGTTCCGCGATGACTGGAAGAAAGTTTCGCGTTTTGCTCGCGGAAAGCACTCCCGGTGGAGCCGCCGAGTGCTTGCGCGCGCTCTATCCGGAACCTGAGCACCAATTGGAATTGAGCGTTGTCTGCACGATGCAAACTCTCCTCGCCACGATCGAGCTTGCCATGCCGGAAACCATTCTTCTCGATCTCTCTCTTGGCCGCCCCGATCCTCTGGACGCCGTCCGCCGCGTGCACCGCGCCGCTCCGGGCATTCCGCTGATTGTACTCGCCGAATCAGCGGATCAGACCTATGCCGCTCGAAGCATCTCGGAAGGCGCGATGGACTATCTTCTGAAGGAGTTCATCGACACACGAAACCTGGAGCGCGTGATACGCGCCGCGCTCGAGCGGAACACGCTCCAGGGCCTGGCAGATCTTCTTCGCGACCCTCAAACCGGCCTCTACAACCGCGATGGTTTGATGACGCTTGGGGTACCCTCGCTGGAAACCGCCAAACGTACCGGCAGCACTGTGGTTCTTCTTTGTGTCTCACTCGAAAACTACTCCGCATTACAAGAGGAGTACGGCTCGCGAGGCGGCGACCAGGCTATCCGAGAAACGGCAGAATTGCTGACCACTTGTTTCAGGCGCAGCGATTATCTCGCTCGTCTGGGGAAAGAACAATTCGCGGCCCTCGCGCTTGACGCGGCGGAACCTAGCGCGCGGATACTATGCCAGCGTGTTGAGTCGCGCCTGTCCATTCACAACGAAGGCCGCCGCCCATGGAAGCCACTGGCGCTGCGTTTCAGCGTGGGCTACCGGGGCGAAGGGGACACGAGGTCCTTCCCGGAATTTCTCAAAGTCGTGGAATCCGAACTCTGCAAGCCCGGTGAAGTCGTGAGCCAGTTCGTCGCATTCCCAAAAATCAGCGCGGAGCAAGTGTAAATGTATAGAAAGAGAGTATCGGCATCCGAAAAAAGATTGAGTCGAGCGCCAAGCATCGTCAAGCCAACAGCGCTGGCTTGCGCATTTCCGGGCAAGAACGCGATGAGGGCGGCATGAACTCCATAATGCTTGATCAACTGACGCCCCAGGGCAGCACGCGGCCGCTGCGCTTGCTCATTCTTGAAAATGAGCCGCGAGACGCTGAACTTACGCTCCACGAACTAAGAACTTCGGGGTTTGAGGTCGAAAGCACGTTAACGCAAGACCGAGAACAGTTCCTTGCCGCCCTCCTGGACGGCAAGTATGACGCCATTCTCGCAGACTACCGCCTTCCGGATTGGACGGGAGTGGAAGCCCTGAAGGAGGTGCGCGCCAGCGGAAGGGATACCCCGTTTCTGCTGGTGACCGGAACTCTAGGCGAAGAAGCCGCAGTCGAATGCATCAAGCAGGGAGTGAATGATTACATCCTGAAGGACCACTTGAGGCGTCTTCCTGCGGCGCTGAAACGAGCTCTAGAGGAGAAAAGCCTGCGCGATGAAAACGCGCGTGCTCACCAGACCATCGCCGAAAGCGAAGCACGCATGCGCGAACAGTTTGCGGAACTCGACCAGATTTATCAATCCGCACCGATCGGTCTGGCCGTTTACGGGCCGGACCTTCGCTACCTCAGGGTAAATGAGCAGTTGGCACGCATCAACGGACTGACGGCGGATAAGCACCAGGGTTTGATGACGCGCGACGTGAATCCGTCCGTCGCCAAGCCCGTCGAGTCGTACCTAAGACAGGTATTTTCACGGGGAGAATCGATTCTCAACGTCGAGATCCACAGCGCGATGCAGGCGGCACCCGGAGCCGAGCGCACCTGGCTAGTGAGTTTTCATCCCTTACGGGGCGCCAGCGGGGTCATTTTTGCCATCAGCGTCGTCGTTCTGGAAATCACAGAACGCCGGCGCGTCCAGCAGGCTCTCTCTATATCCGAAGCGCGCAATCGTGAACTCGTCGAGAATTCCAACTACGGCATCTTTCGGATTTCTCCGGACGGCACCTTCCTCGATCACAATCCCGCCCTGCTTCGCATCCTCGGCTGTGCCTCACCAGAGGAGCTACGTCCCCCCGCCCTCGTACGCGACATATTCCGCTATCCCGCGCAGTACGTGGAGTTCATGACCGCCTGCCGGAAGGAAGGGCAGATTCACAACGTGGAGACAGAATGGCGCCGGCGCGATGGGGGAATCGTCGCCGTGCGTCTCCATTTGCGCGGGCTATCTGTCGCCGAGTTGACTGCGTCCGTCGAAGTAATTGCGGAGGATGTGACGGAAGTTCGCGCCATGGAGCGTCAGCTTCATCAATCTCAGAAGTTCGAAGCCATCGGCCAGCTTGCCGGCGGCGTCGCGCATGACTTCAACAACGTAGTCGGAGCCATTCTGGGCTGGGCCGAGCTAGGGTTCGATCAGAGCCGAAGTCATCCCCAGATCGCGGAACGTTTTGCGCGAATCCGCGAGCAGGCTGAGCGTGCCGCCGCACTTACACGGGAACTTCTTGCCTTCAGCCGCCGGCAGATCCTGCGGCCACGGATTGTCGATCTGAACTCGGTGACCAGCGATCTCGCAAGCTTTCTGGACAAGGTCATCCGCAAGGATATCGAGCTCAAGGTGATCAACGCCCCTCTCGATCACATCAAGGCCGATCCCACACAAATCGAACAGGTTCTGATGAATCTCTGCCTCAATGCACGCGAAGCCATGCCACAGGGAGGCCGGCTGCTCATCGAAACGGAGATGGTTGATATCGACGATTCCTACTGCCGGTTTTATCCCTATGTGAAACCCGGTCGCTATGCCGTGTTGTCCGTTTCCGACACCGGGATCGGCATGGATGCCGAACTTCGCGAGCGGATTTTCGAACCTTTTTTTTCGACAAAGGGTCAAGGCAAAAACAGCGGAATGGGACTGGCGACAGCCTACGGCATCGTCAAGCAGCACGGGGGATTCATCCATGTGTACAGCGAGGTGGGACACGGAACACTCTTCCGGGTGTATCTCCCCGCAGCCACCGCAGCGTCTGCCGAAGGCTCTATGGGCCGGACCCGCGCGAATTCTGTTGCAGAGTGGCGCGGAACGGAGACGCTGCTCCTTGCGGATGATCACGATTCGATACGGGAGATGTCGAGACAGACGCTCGTCAACCTTGGTTATCGCGTTCTTTCTGCTGTCGATGGTGAAGAAGCGTTACGCCTGTGCGAGAACGAGACGCCTGCCTTGGCGATACTCGATGTCGTTATGCCAAAGATGAGCGGCCCTGAGACGGCAGCAAAGCTCGCCGAACGCTTCGATAAACTGCCCTTCCTGTTCACCAGCGGCTATACACAGGAATCTGGAAAATTGGAGAGGGAGGGGCGTTTCCTGCAAAAGCCATACAGTCCATCGGCTCTCAGCCGGATGGTCCGCGAGATGCTCGATGACGTAAAGAACGCGCAGCCTGCCGGATAAAGCCGGAACACTGCGAAGTCTTGGGGAATGCAGAGCATTTGCGGTTGACACGTGTCTGGCGCAGTGCTAAAAAGCCCCCAAAGAGAAGCCCTTTGGTGGTGAGCCTCTAATCGCATCCGAACCAGCGAGTGATGCCCCAGACCTGCCTGGCAGGGCAGGCCTGAGAGGCCGCCGAAGGAGTTTCCCTGTAACACCCCACTCCACCCCGGGAGGTGAGAGCCCCACGGTTTTCACCTCCTTTTTATTTATGTTAATGCTTCACAGCGAAGCACTTCCGCCGGAATGGTTGGCCGGGCAGTTCCCATGGAGTGCGCTTCTCTTCATTCCATTCTGCCGTCAACTCTGGTCTCGGGTAAGATAATTCCCACCTTGCCTGAGTCCGAGACGACCCCGCCGCCGCTTCTGGCACTGCATGACGTGACGGTAGTGCGCGGAGCATCCACGGATCGGCCCGCTCTCGATGGAGTCACTCTACGAATCGGGGCGGGCGAACACGTCTGCATCCTCGGACCCAACGGTTGCGGCAAGTCCACTTTGATCAAGACGATTACGCGGGAGTGTTATCCCCTGGTCCGGGAAGGCTCCTCGATTTCGATTCTGGGACGCGAGCGCTGGAACATCTTCGAGTTGCGTTCCTTGCTTGGAATCGTCTCGCCAGACCTGCTCGCCTCTTGCACAACGGACGCTACCGGTTGCGACGTTGTGCTTTCCGGTTTTTTCAGCAGTACACGCATCTTTCCGCACCATCATCCGGATCCAGAACATTTGGCGCGAGCCGTGGCCGCGCTTGCGCGTCTCGGAATCGCGCACCTCGCGGACCGTCCAGTTTCCCAGATGTCCTCCGGCGAAGCTAAGCGAACGCTGATCGCGCGGGCTCTGGTGCACGATCCTCAAACGCTGCTGTTCGACGAGCCCAGCAACGCGCTGGATATTGCCGCGCAAATTCAGCTACGGACTGCGATGCGGAAGCTGGCCCAAAGCGGGATTGGCATCCTTCTGGTGACGCATCACGTTTCGGAGATCATTCCGGAAATCGAGCGCGTGGTTCTTCTACGGGAGGGCCGAATTCTGGCGGATGGGCCGAAACAGGAGATCCTTACGGCTGGGAATCTTTCTTCGCTCTTTGGCGTTACTGTCCGGCTCGTACAACAAGACGGCTCTTTTCATTTGTATTAGGCTGCGGATGCATCCGCCGCGGGAATTTCGGCGCTCGCCTCTTTTTCGCGCTTCAGGCGGAAGAGTTGCCACAATCCGTTCAATCCAATGGCCACGAGCAGCAAAACGACGGGGTCGATGGGGTGCCGGTAACGTAGCGAGGTGTGCGTAACGTAGTAGAGCACGGGAAAAACCACCGGAACCGAGATCGCTGGGACTGCATACTCATTTTTCCTGAGGAGAAGAACGACCGCGCCCACCAAGGCGCCAAGCGGCGCCGCAAAATTGCAGAGCAGGATCATGCGAAGCCACAGCAATTCCGCTTGACGAAAGGTGGCCAGGGGAGTCGCCGTGCCCATCCAGAAGTCCACCATTCGCTCGGAAACAAGCCACAGCTCGATTCGCGGATGCGCCACTAGGAACGCCAGCGCCTTCTTCTTTTCTTCCTCCATGAACGCACTCTCGCCCAAGCGGAAGTAACGCAGGATTTCTCGGTCTTGCGTGATTGCTCCGGGCCGGAATCTGTGCTGCTCGTCATAATTCTCGTTGTTGCCGACGTACAACTCAAAAGCAAAATTTGAGCGAATGGGGATGAGGGAGTGGAAGGCGATGTAGTTGCGCACGGTCCAAGGCACGCAGGAGAGCAAAGCGACCCCGGTGGCCAGCGCAGGCCTGGTGAGCCAATCCGACTTAAGATCGTGGTTGCGAATGCGATGCGCGGCCCACAACACAAACACAGGCAGAAGCAGGGCGACTGCGGGGTTGGTCAGCAGAGCGAAACCCCACAAAAGGCCATAGAAGAACCAGTCGCGGAGACGCCGGGTTTCCGCAAGCTTGAGCGTGGCCAGCAGTAGAACCGCCACCAGGAATGCCGACAAACAGGTGTCCCAGACCCATTCGAAAGGAATGATGATGGAGTTGGGGAAGAGAGCCCAAAGCCACGTCGCCGCACGGGCTGCACCGAGGCCGGCGATGCGCTCGCCGGCGTAGAAAATCGGCACGCATGCGCCGGCGGAGAAAAGAATGTTCAAAAGAGCTGCGGCGAAAAAAGAGCGCTCCGTGTAGACGCCAAAAATTTTGAATATTCCAGCAAGGAGATATGGGTAGACCGGCGCAATCCACGCGGTGGGCCCCGTGTCCCTTTGAAAAGGCGAGGAGAATCCCTTCCCTGTGGCAATCGAGAAGGCGATATGACCGGTTTCCGTTTGGAATGGAACGAGGCTCAAAACTTGCGAGGGAATCTCTCTCTGCTGGTCCCAGGCGAAGGCCAAACGAGTTCCCAAGGCGACAACCACAATCAGAGAGAGGGAAGTCGCGGCTCTAAGCAAAACGCTCCTCTTCATATTTTGTTGCGCTCAAGCATCTTGCACATGTTCTCACTGAACTTGCTTCCCTGATGTTACGCCAGAGGAGTGAGTCGTTTCACTTCTCCCCATCCAAGGCGGCGGCAACCAGAGGCTGTGCTAGGATGTCACGACTTCGCCATGAATATGCTCGCTCAAGATATTCGCTTCGCGCTCCGGGCCTTCGCCAGGAACCCTGGGTTTACATTGGCGGCGGTATTATCGCTGGCCATCGGGATTGGGGCGAACTCTTCGATTTTCAGCGTCGCGAATGCTCTTTTGCTTCGGCCTCTCCCCTATAAGGATGCCAGCCGGTTGGTTATTTTATGGAATCGCTCGCCGGGTTTGGGCATTTTGCAGGATTGGTTTTCCACGGCACAATTCCTCGATATCAAGAACAGTCAGCACAGCTTCGAAGACGTCGCGATCGCGTCCGGCGGCAACGACAACCTGACCGGAGAAGGCCTACCGGAACGTGTGGGGACACTCCGCTCGTCCTCGAATCTCCTTCCCATGCTGGGCGTGCAGGCTGCTTCTGGACGGCTTCTGCTTCCGGATGAAGATGCGCCGGGCCGGCCGGGAACGGCCGTGTTGAGCTATGGAATGTGGGCTCGGCAATACGGCGGCGACCCGCGCATGGTTGGAAAATCAATCTCTATCAACGGCCAGAGTTACGAAGTGGTTGGAATCCTGCCAAAAAGTTTTTCACTTCCCAAGGAAGTGCTTCCGACGTTGTATGGAGCGGACCAGCCCGACGTGTTTCTGCCGTTTCCCCTGGGACCGAAGGCCGCGGGCATCCGGACGCACGAAGACTACAACATCATCGGAAAGTTGAAACCGGAAATAACAGTTGCGGCGGCACAAGCGGAGATGGACACCATCACGGCGCGACTGCGGCGCGATTATCCCGAATCGTATCCGCCGAATGGCGGGCTGACATTTGGGATTGTTCCGTTGAGGGAGCAGGTTGTGGGCGATGTGCGGCGCTCCTTGCTGGTGCTTTTGGGCGCGGTGGGGTTCGTGCTCCTGATCGCCTGCGCGAACGTAGCGAATCTGCTTCTTTCGCGCGCGGTGACGCGTCAACAAGAAATTGCAATCCGCGCAGCGCTGGGAGCCCGGCGGGGGCAGATCATTCGTCAACTGCTGACGGAGAGCCTGCTGTTGAGCCTGGGAGGTGGCGTGCTCGGCGTGAGTTTGTGCGCGTGGAGTGTGACCTGGATTCACGATCTGGGCACAAGGAGCATCCCGCGCCTGGGGAGTGTCGCAATTGACGGTCGTGTATTGATTTTCACGCTTCTGCTCTCCATCTTGTCGGGCATTCTTTTCGGGCTGGCTCCCGCGCTGCGCGTTTCTCGGATCGATCTCAACACTACGTTGAAAGATACAAGCCGAAGTTCGGCCGGAGCAGGTGCTGTGTGGGGCCGCGGGAACAACATGCGGCGTTTGCTGGTGGTTTCGGAGTTGGCGTTATCCGTGGTGCTTCTGATTGGGGCTGGGTTGATGATTCGGAGTTTTGCGCGGCTGCAGAACGTGGCGATGGGATTCAATCCGAAAAATGTGCTGACCTTCGAGCTGGCTCTGAACGGCAGCAGATACGGAGATGGACAAATCCGATTAGCCACCTACCGCCGGCTCTGGAGTGCGTTGGATGAAATTTCGGGCGTCACCGCTTCCGGAGGCATCTCCTCGCTTCCCCTTAGCCAGTCCTTCGCATGGACTCCCATCACTGTTGAGGGCCGGACGCCGCTGCCGGGAGAGAAATTCATAAACGCGGACGCGCGGATCGCCGGCGGACGATATTTTCAAGCGATGGAAATTCCTCTGCGCAGCGGACGATTCTTCAACGACGAGGACGTTGCCGGAAAAACGCCCGTGGTAATCATCGACGAGTTCATGGCGGAGCAGCTTTGGCCGGGGCAGGAAGCGGTCGGCAAGCGGATGCACATGGTCGAATCCGAAGTGCCATGGCAAACGGTCATTGGCGTAGTCGGCCGCGTGAAACACGAATCGCTGGACTCCGAGCCGCGCATTGCATTCTACCTCCCGCAGACTCAGTACCCGGCGAGATCCATGGCTCTGGTCTTGCGTAGCGCCGCCGATCCTTCCGCGCTGACGACGGCGGTCGCACAGAAATTGCGAAGCATTGATCCGGACCTTCCGATGTATGCGGTGAAGACGATGACGGATCGTGTTGCGGAGTCGCTGGCGCGGCGGAAATTTTCCATGCTGTTGCTGGGAATTCTCGCCGGAGTCGCCCTCGTGCTCGCGACGATCGGCATTTACGGCGTGATGGCCTATCTTGTGAATCAAGGAACACGCGCCATCGGAATCCGCATGGCGCTGGGAGCCACGCAGCGCGACATCCTGCGGCTTGTTGTGGTTCACGGGATGATTCTTGCTCTCTCCGGGGTGGCCATCGGATTGGCGGCTGCATTTCTCTTCTCCCGCCTGATGCGCGGCTTGCTGTTCGGCATCGAAGCGTCCGACCCGGCAACCTTTTTCGCCATCTCGGTCTTGTTGGCGCTGGTTGCGTTGGCTGCCACTTACATACCCGCGAGGCGCGCGGCCCGCGTCGATCCAATCCTTTGCCTGCGCGCCGAATAGTCATCGGTCACAAGCTTTACTTGGATCATTGGGGATCGGCCGGTATCCCTGCGTCGTGCGCGGCCAGGGCGCTTATTTGCTCGTGCGCGTGCGTGTAATGGGGCGCGCATCCGGATGCTTCTGGGACCAGTCTTCGGGAGGAAAGGCCACGCGCCAGAATGTGGGGTTGGGCTGGGAAAACTCGAGGCCGATCTCGGATTTGCCCGTGCGCACAGGTCCGAGGAAGGCGACATGACACTCTTGCTCTTCTTGCGTGAGTTTGTGATGCAGCATGATTCTGCTGCCGCTGGTGACACGCGCGCTGACCAGGATCAACGCGCCGTGCGCATTGATCGCCAGAGTTTGCGTCTCTTCTTCAAACGGCGAGCCTTGCGAGTCGGTCCCACGGACACGTACCGGGACTTGCATCAAAACACGCTGACTCCGGCGGCGCGGCCCCGGGTATCCGGAACTCGAGTGGCCTTCTGCCATAACACCCCTAACCTACAACAATAGCCTTCCCAGCCGAAATGTCGATAGACAAGAGAGCACCAGGTGCCGAATCGCTGCGCTCCTCAACCTTTTTCCAGGATCGCATTTCGCCGGTGTGAAGATCGCTATTTAACTGCGCTGATCCATGGGAATGTAGTGACGCGTGTCGTGGCCCAGGTAGATTTGCCGGGGCCTGGCGATTTTTTGCTCGGGATCGAGCAGCATCTCTTCCCATTGCGCAATCCATCCGGATGTGCGGGGAATCGCGAAGAGCACCGGGAACATGGAGATCGGAAAGCCCATGGATTGGTAAATCAGGCCGGTATAAAAATCCACGTTGGGATAGAGCTTGCGCTTGATGAAGTATTCGTCTTCGAGCGCAATCCGTTCGCACTCAAGAGCGATTTCCAGCAGCGGGTTCTTGCCCATTAATTCGAACACTTCGTACGCCACGCGCTTGATGATTCGTGCGCGCGGATCATAGTGCTTATAAACGCGGTGCCCGAAGCCCATCAGCTTGGTCTCACCGGCCTTTACTCGCTTTATGAATTCCGGAACTTTCTGCACCGAACCAATATCAAGAAGCATGTGCAGCACTTCTTCGTTTGCGCCGCCATGGAGCGGCCCATAGAGCGCGGCGATTGCCGCCGCCGTGGCGGAATATGGATCGACGTGCGAGCTGCCGACTCCGCGAATCGTGTTCGCGGAGCAGTTCTGCTCATGATCCGCATGCAGGATGAAGAGAATATCAAGCGCGCGCTCCAGCGTGGGGTTCGGACGGTACTTTGTCTCCGTCGTGCGGAAAAGCATGTTGAGAAAATTACCGGGATAGCTCAGCTCATTGTCCGGATAGACGTAGGGCATCCCGAGTGTATGGCGGTAGGAGAAGGCCGCAATCGTCGGCATCTTCCCGACCAGGCGGTAGGTCTGCTTGCGGCGCGACTCGGCGTTAAAGATGTCCTTGGCGTCGTGATAAAAGGTCGAAAGCGCGGCGATCGTCGAGATCATCATCCCCATGGGGTGCGCGTCGTAGTGAAAACCATCGAGAAACTTCTTGATGCTTTCGTGGATGAAGGTGTGATGCGAGACGTTATAGGTCCAATCCTTTAGCTGCGATGCGGTGGGGAGCTCTCCATGCAGAAGCAAATACGCGGTTTCCAGGTACGTGCTTTTTTCGGCGAGGTCTTCGATGGGATAGCCGCGATAGCGCAGTATGCCTGCGTCGCCATCGATAAACGTGATTTTGCTCACGCACGAGGCCGTGTTGTTGTACGCGGGGTCGTAACTCAGCATGCCGAATTCGGATGCCTCCACTTTGATCTGGCGAAGGTCCATAGCGCGGATAGCGTCGTGCGTGATCGGAATCTCGTAGGTCTTGCCGGTGCGGTTGTCCGTTATCGTAAGCGTTTGGCGGGGCGCGGCGGAATTGTCGGACTTTTTCGCAGGCGTTGTGGTCGTTGCGGAATCCATAAGGCAATCCTTGGAAGCAGAAACGGCAAAAAGCTCTTACCACTCCACTCTACACCAAAGGAGGTCCGCCGGGAATGGAAGTCGGCGAGTGTAAGTGCAAGCAGATGTGCGTGTTGGAGGGGATGCCGGGAGGAGCCGCGGCGCGCCGGGCGGGACCGAATATATGCCTCTTGACAATAGTCGTTACAACGAATATTATCCCACTGTTACATCGGGAGGCTCACTTTGATCGACATCCGCAAGAGCCAGGACCGCGGCCATTTCAACCACGGCTGGCTGGATACCTATTTCACTTTCTCTTTTGCCGATTATTACGACCCTAACCATGTGCATTTCCGAACGCTTCGCGTTCTGAACGACGATCGCGTTGCCCCAGGCGAAGGGTTTCCAACCCACCCCCACCGTGACATGGAGATTGTCACCTACGTTCTCGAAGGCGCTCTTGAACATCGCGATAGCATGGGAACCGGCTCCGTGATACTCCCTGGCGACGTGCAGTACATGAGCGCGGGCTCGGGCGTTACGCACAGCGAATTTAACGCGTCGAAGACTGAGCCGGTACACCTGCTGCAAATCTGGATGTTTCCGGAAGAAAAGGGACTGAAGCCGGTTTATGGCCAGAAGACGTTTAGCGAGGAAGAAAAGCGCGGCAAGCTGCGTCTCGTGGCTTCGCCGGATGGACGCAACGGCTCCGTCAAAATTCGGCAGGACAACGAGTTATACGCCACGGTTCTGGGCAAGGGCGAAGCCGTAACGCACGACCTCAAACCGGATCGTCACGCTTATGTGCAAGTTGCCCGCGGCAGTGTGAAACTGAACGGCACTAAACTGGACGTGGGCGACGGCGCGGCTATTACCAAGGAAAAGGCTGTCGAACTCACCGGTGTCGAGGAGGCCGAGGTTCTACTCTTCGACCTCGCCTAATCGCAATTGGAGTCGGAACTCGCAAAGGGCGCGGGAGCTGCCTGAGAAATGCAGCTGACGCGCCCTTTCCAATTCCGGGCGGTCTATTCATAACGCAGGGCCACCATCGGATCGACGCGGGTGGCGCGGCGCGCTGGAATGTAGCAAGCCACGAGTGCGACAAACGCGAGCAGCAAGGCGACGGCGCCGAATGTGAACGGATCCGTGGGGCTTACACCGTACAAGAACGTTGCCAACAGCCGCGCCACGAGGAGCGAGGCAATGATCCCCAGGCCGATGCCAAGCAGTGTGAGTCGCGTGCCCTGCCCAAGTACGAGTCTTAGAACATCGCGCCGCCTCGCACCGAGGGCAATACGAATTCCGAATTCCTGGGTGCGTTGCGCGACGCCGTAGGCGATCACCCCGTAAATTCCCACAGAGGCCAGAACGAGAGCGAGTCCCGCAAACAAGCCGAGCACCAGCATTGTAAATCGCGAGCGGGAGAGAGAACCCGAAAGAAGCTCGTCCATGGTGGCGATGGAGGCCATCGGTTGCTCGGGATCCATTTGCCCGAGCTCGTTTCGAACGCCCGAGATCAGCGAGAGCGGATCGTTTGCCGTGCGAACGACTACCGTCATTGCTGACATGACCAGTTCGGGATGCGGCCAGTAGACAGTGGGTTCCGCGGGCGTATTGAGCGCCATTTGGCGAACGTCACCGACCACGCCGATGATTTCCGACGGCGTGTTTTCGCTTTCTTTCAGACTTTTCATGTAGATGACCGCCTTTTGGCCAAGCGGATTCACACCTTTCAGGTACTGGTCCACAAATGCCTGATTCATGATGACCACGTGCCGCTCTTCCGTCAGCTCTTGTTCGGTGAACGTGCGGCCCTCACGCAAAGGAATCTGCATGGTGGCGAAATAGTCCGGCCCGATGACGCGAACAGCCGCCACCGGTAGATCCATCATCGAGCGCTCCGGCTGGCTGAGAATGTGAACGCCGGTCGCTGAACCTAGCCCGGAGAAAGGCGGAAAACTGTTCATGCTGGCGGCACGCACGCCGGGAAGCCGCGATATCCGCGTCAGAAGCTGCCGGAAAAATGCGAGCCGCGCCGCATCGGTCTTATATTTCGACGAGGGAAGGGAAACTTTGAACGTCAGCAGATGGCTCGCTTCAAATCCCGGATCCACACCAGCCAGTCGAATAAAGCTTCGAATTAGCAAACCGGAACCGGCCAGCAGAACCAGCGCAAGGCACAACTGCGCCACAACGAATGCACTGCGGGCGAAACGGCGCTGCTTTCCGGCGGAAGAGCCGCGGCCGCCTTCCTTTAGTGTTTCCGAAATGCCGGAGTGCGCGGAAATGTAAGAAGGCAAGAAGCCAAAGAGCAATCCGGCGAGCAAAGTTGCTCCCGCGGCAAATGACAAGACGCGCCAATCGATGGGAACAGAGTGCAAGTCCAAAAGATTTTTTGGACTTACCGTGAGAAGAAGGTTCGTGCCCCAGACTGCGAGCGCTACGCCAATTGCTCCGCCGATCAGCGCCAGGAGTATGCTTTCTGTAAGAAGTTGGCTCGCAATTCGCCAAGGGCCGGCTCCGATGGCGGTGCGTACCGCGATCTCTCGCTCTCGCGCCGAAGCTCGCGCCAACAGGAGGCTCGATACGTTAGCGCAGGCAATCAGCAGCACGAAAGCGACTGCGCCAAACAGGACAAGCAGAGCCGGACGAAGCTCGCCGGAAATCTGATCGCGCACCGGAACGACATTGCCGCCCCAGTAGCCGTTGAAATCCGGGTATTCCTCCGCGATACGCGCGGTGATGGCGTTCATCTCTGTTTGGGCTTGAGCGACGGTGACTCCTGGCTTCAATCGCGCGACGACGCTTAAGAAACGCCCGATATCCTTGCGATCGCTGAAAGACGCCGGAAAAACAAATGGCGTCCAGATTTGCGGTTTGGCCCCGGTAAGCGAACCATCCTTGATGAACCATGTGAAATCTCGAGGAGCAACTCCGACGATGCTTTGCGGCTTGCCGTTCAAGACGAGTGTCTTTCCGATGATTCCGGAATCCCCGGCGAATCGCTCCTTCCAGAAGCCATAGCTTAGAATCACAACATTGTCGTGACCCGCCTTGCCGTTTTCGGAACGGAATCCGGGGCCCAGGATTGGGTTCACGCCGAGCACCGAAAAGAAGTTGGCGGAAACATCCTGCACGATAACTTCCTGCGGAAGGCCGTTCCCGGTGAGGTTGTCCCGCTCATCAAACAGGGATGCCATTTCCGCAAAAGAGCTGTTCCTGTTCTGCCAATCCAAGAAGTCCGGAGGAGATACCGTGTTATGTGGGTTCGGGTGCCGCGAATTATTTTCCCAGAGCATCACCAGCCCTGCGGGATCCTTATACGGCAGCGGGCGCAGCAGCACGGAATCGATGACCGAAAAAATTGCCGTGTTCGCGCCGATTCCCAGAGCGAGCGTCAGGATCCCCACCACTGTGAAACCGGGGCTTTTTCGAAGCACATGCACCGCATAGCGCATGTCCTGAAGGAGAGTTTCGACCGCGCTGACGCCGCGTGCATCGCGGCATTCTTCTTTCAACTGTTCGTAGCCGCCGAACTCAAGTCGTGCGCGGCGGATGGCTTCTTCGCGCGGCAGGCCGCCGGCGACCAGCTTCTCGACTTGTTGTTCGAAATGCGAGCGCAGCTCTTCATCCATGTCCGCCTCCATGGTGTCGCGCCGGAACAAGGAACGCAGACGAAATTGCAAATCCTCGAACATCACTTTCACCCTGAAAACGATCGAATACGAAAAAGGTTCCAAACAACTATTCGTAGCGCAGCGCAATCATGGGATCTACGCGCATGGCGCGACGCGCTGGCAAATATCCCGCAAAAAACGCTACCGCGGAAAGCACGCCAATTGACGCGAGCAAAGTGACCGTGTCACGCGCGGCTAGTCCGAAAAGCATTTTCTGCAGCAGACCGACGACGGCCAGTGAAATGGCTGTTCCCGCCGCCAGGCCGCCCACCAGAACCAGGACCACGTCGCGTATCACCAGTCCGAGAATGGATTTTTGCGGCGCTCCCAGAGCCATGCGAATCCCAAACTCCGGTTGGCGTTGCGACACCAGATAACTCAATGCCCCGTAAAGTCCGATCATCGCCAGCAGCAAAGCCAGGCCGCCAAAAAAAGTAGAAAGCGTCGCGAGAAGCCGCTCCTGCACCAGCGAGTCATCCACCTGTTGCGCCAGTGTCGAGAAATCGAGCGGAATCGTTTTGCTCACGCCGGCAACAGCTTCCTGAACCGCCGGAATCAGCACGGATGGACGCGCCGCCGTTCGTAATTCAATCGCTTGATCCGCGGAGTTTTCCCTGATTTGGGCGATCGGAAAGTACGCTGTGGCTGAGTTTTCTTCGCGGAGAGATTCGTACTTGGAGTCCTTGACCAGCCCGACGATTTGAATGGGCACCGCGCTCTGTCCCGGGTCAGGGTGAACCCGGAAGTACTTCCCGACCGGATTCGCGTTCGCATAAAACCTGCGCGCCAGTGTCTCGTTGACGACCGCAACCTGGGCTGACGTCTTTGTGTCGCTGGCAGTAAAGTTCCTTCCCGCCAACAAGGGCGTCCGCAGTGTCCCAAAATAGCCCGGCGAGATGAAGTTGAAGTAGGCGACGGCATCATCGCCCTTCGGCGGGTTGGGCGTGTCCACGTCCAGCGTATTGTTCCATACCCGGTGGCTCACCGGAGTAATGACGGACCGGCCGGCGGAGACGACCCCCGGAAGAGTACGCAATCTGTTCTCTATCTCTTCAAAAATTGCGGGCTGTTGATCGAGCACGATACTTGCGGTGCGCAGGTTCACGTCCACAATCAACACATTGTTTCGATCAAACCCCAGGTCCATGGTGACGAGCTTCACGAGACTCCGCAGAAACAGCCCGCTGGCTACAACCAGCACCAGCGACAGCGCTACTTGCGCAGCCACAATCCATTTCCCGGAACGAAACTTCGCCCGGCTCTCCGCTTCCACCGCCTGGCTGCCTTTCATCGCGGATGTTAATGAAACGCGTGTCGCGCGAAACGCAGGCATCACACCGAAAAGAAGTCCCGTGAGCAGGGCCACTGCGGCCGTAAAGCTCAATATTCGCCAATCGAACGTCAGATCGAGAAAGATCCGGTCGTTCCTCGTCGATATGTAACGGACCAGCAGCGAACTTCCCCAGCGTGCGAAGACCACGCCCAGCACAGCTCCAGCCGTCGAGAGCAGGACACATTCCGTCAGCAACTGCCGGATCAACCGCGCTCTCGAAGCGCCCAACGCCTTTCTTACTGCGATTTCCTTATGACGAGCCGCGGCTCGGGCCATCATCAAACTCGCGATATTCGCGCACGCGATGAGCAACACCAGCCCCACGACACCCATCAGGATATTCAGCGGCTGCTCGAATTGCCGCCGCACCCAGGACATTCCGGTTGCCGCCGGCGCGCCTACCAGCATGAGTTTTAGAAAGTTCACTTGCCCTTTCTCATCCCAATCCTTTGGTAAAGCTCCGGCAAACACTTGCGGAGACAGGACGCCGAGTCGGGCTTTCAGTTGGTCCTTGCCGATTCCTGGCTTCAAGCGGCCCATGATGCTCAGCCACCACCATGATCGGTGGTCCAGCCGGGATTTTTTTCCGTCGTATATGTCGGCGCTGCAGATCGGAATCGCCACGTCAAACTTTGCGCCGACGTCGACGCCATAAAAACCCGGCTGGCTGACGCCAATGATCTGAAATGGATGGTTGCTGAGTGAGATTATGCTTCCGATTGCGCCCGGCGAAGCTCCGAAGTGGTCTTGCCAGAAGCCATAGCTGAGGACCGCCACTGCGGCGCAGCCGCGTCTATCGTCCTCGGGCGATATCAAGCGCCCGGCGGCTGGCCGCAGGCCCAAAGTGTTGAAATAATCCCCGCTGGCGAAGACTCCGTTCACGTTTTGAACCGCGCCGCCTTGCGCGAGGTCGAAACGGCTGTCACCCCACGCAAACACACCTGAAAAAACATCCTGATGGTCCCGGACCTGTTCCCAGAGTGGATTTGTAAAGCTTCGCGTGCCTTCGCCGCCCCGCGCGGGATTGAACCTGAGCACTTGCACCAATTCCTCTGGCTTTTGCACCGGCAACAACCGCAGCATCACGCTGTCAACCAGGCTGAAAATGGCCGTGTTTGCGCCGATGCCTAGCGCGAGGGAAAGTATGGCCACGCTGGTGATGACCGGCGTGCGTCCAAGAATTCGCAAGCCGTAGCGTATATCTTGAAAAAGTGTCTCGATAAGATTCACGCCGCGCGCGTCCCGAATCTCCTCTTTGAGTTGTTCGTGACCGCCAAATTCCAGCCGCGTGCGGCGAACGGCTTCTTCGCGCGTCATTCCAGCTTTGAGATTCTTCTCCACTTGCTGGTCGAAATGGAACCGCAGCTCGCTGTCTGCTTCTGACTCGACCACGTCGCGCCGGAATAGCGATCGAAGGCGAATGAACAGGTCGTGGAGCATGGAGACCTCCCTACACCGTTTCTAGGATCTGCGCGACGGCCGCCGCCAGCTTCTTCCAGGAATCCTTTTCCAGTTCGAGCTGTTTGCGCCCCGTTCTTGTAAGTTCGTAGTACTTGGCGCGGCGGTTGTTCTCGGATGTTCCCCATTTCGCCTTGACCCAGCCACGCCGCTCGAGCCGGTGCAATGCGGGATAGAGTGAACCCTGCTGAATCAGCAGAACTTCGCTTGAGATTTGCTGGATGCGTTCGGAAATGGCCCAGCCATGCTGCGGTTCCAGCGCCAGCGTGCGCAGAATCAGCAAGTCCAGCGTGCCTTGCGGAAGATCAATCTTTTTTGCCATGAAAGCTCCCCTACTGCTTCGACAAGAAGATACGCTTCCTCTTGTCGAAGTGCAAGGGGAAGTGACGCTTCTCCTTAGACGTGATGGGAGGTGATTGGTTAGATCGGTGCGGCGTTAGCCCTGGACGCGCTGAAATTCCCGCAAGAAGCTGGTCAGTGCTTCAACGGCTTCTAACGTCACGGCGTTATATAACGACACGCGCATCCCGCCTACCGAGCGGTGCCCCGGTGTGCCCACTAGTCCAGCGGCAGCAGCCTCTTTGGCAAATTGTTTCTCGATGGCTTCATCCCCGTTGGCCACTCGGAAAACGACGTTCATTTTTGAACGCGAGTAATTCTCGACGGGACACCGGTAAAACCCATTGCTCGCTTCAAGCGTGTCGTAGAGAAGTTTCGCCTTGGCATTGTTGCGCTTTTCGATCGCCGGGATCCCGCCTTCTGCGTCGATCCATTCCATCACCAGGCCCACGATGTACACCGCGAACGTCGGCGGCGTGTTATAAAGCGACCTGTCCTTGATGTACGTGCGGTACTGCAGAGTCGTAGGCAGATTCTTGTCCGCTCGCTCCGCAAGGTCTTTGCGCACGATCACCACGGTCACGCCGCTCGGCCCGAGATTTTTTTGCGCGCCGGCGAAAATAAGTCCGAATTTCTTCACATCAATAGCCCGCGATGCGATATCTGAAGACATGTCCGCCACCAGCGGCACGTTTCCGGTCTCTGGCATCTCCGTCCACTGCGTCCCTTCAATTGTGTTGTTGGTGCACATGTGCACGTACGAAGCGTCGGGCGATAATTTGATTTCATTCCTGCGCGGCAAGCGCGCGAATTTTTCCGCTTCGGTCGACGCCGCAACGTTATGCAAAATGCCTTTCATCAATTCCCCCAGCGCTTTGGCGGTCCATGTCCCTGTATGAATCAAATCCACCGGCTTCCCCGGCAGGCACAAATTCATCGGCGCCATCGTGAACTGCAAGCTCCCGCCGCCTTGCACAAAAATCACTGCGTATTCGTCCGGAATCTGCAGATGCTTGCGCAGCCCAGCTTCCGCCGCCGCGTTGATGCTTTCGAATTCCGGCGAGCGGTGGCTCATCTCCATCACGCTCATCCCGCTCCCGCGCCAATCCAGCAACTCTTCCCGGATCCGCTCCAGCACGGGCAGCGGCAACGCTCCCGGCCCCGCATTGAAATTGTGCACGCGCTTCACCGCGCGCTCCGTAGCTGTAGTCGTACTCACGATCATTGATCCTCTCTAACGGAAAGTCAGAGCTCTCTGGCACACTTAGCCAGCATCCAAGAATAACAGATGTCCGGTAGCGACCGAGCAGCGCGACTTAAACGAAATATTATTTTTCTTTTGGCTTTTCCAAAACGGCCAGTTTGCAATCCGCCCACCAGGAATGCGTTTGGCGCTCAACATCATTGTGGTGAAGGTATTCGCAGGAATTCCCATTCCGGCGTCCCATCCATTGAGGCGTTGCGCCGTCAATCGGACAGACATTCTGGTTCTCGCTTTGCCGTTTGCAGCCAATCGTGCCCAAAACAATCAAGAAAAGCACCGTTAAAATGGCTTTGCGCTTCACCTCACGCGACCTCGGCAATCGCGAACTCCACTCGCCGTCGCATAGGATCAATCCGCTCCGCTCGCACGCGCACGCGGTCTCCCAGATGCCAGGCAAGTTCTTTTGGCTTTGCACCTCGCCCCCGACGCGCACCAGCCGCCCCGCGCCGGCCATCGCCTCCCGGCAGCGCGACCATCGCGTGATCCCGCTCGCGGAAAACGACTCGAGAACCAGCCGCATCCTCCAGAGCGTTAATCGGCAGCAGCCCTTCCACAAAAACCTCAAATAGCTCGACAAAGCATCCGAATTTCTGGACCGATATAATCAGCGCCTCATATTCCTCACCCAAATGCTGCTCCATGAACTGCGCCGTCTTCCAATCCATCAATTCTCGCTCGGCTCCGTTGGCCCGCCGTTCCGCTTCCGAGGTTTCCGACGCCATCTCCTCCAGCTGCCTCTGCGAATAGAGAGTCGCCTCGGCCCCTCTCGCGGTGCTGCTGCCCACCGGCGCCGCCGCCTCCGGATGCTCCAGCGCCCACTTCAACACGCGATGCACGATCAAATCCGGATACCGACGTATCGGCGAAGTAAAATGCGTGTATTCGTCGAATCCCAGCGCAAAATGCCCCAGCGGCTCCGCCGCGTATCGCGCCTGCTTCAGCGAGCGCAGCATCAAGTAAGAAACGATGCGCTCTTCGGGCTTTCCCGCCAATTTGCGCAGCAACTTTTGATAATGCTGAGGCGTAATCCGCAGCTCCGTCGAACCCGGAAGCGCCACGCGCATTCCGCGCTCGCGTCCGTGTCCGTAGGAATCCGGCCGCCCGGCTCTTGCCGGGGCGGGCACGCGCCCGTGCCGCACCGCAATCTCCCGCTGATGCAAGTCCGCAACTCCCAGCGAATATCCGAACGCGCGCGCCAGTTCTTCGAACTCCAGCACTTTCCGCGCATCCGGTTTTTCGTGCACGCGGTGCAAAGCCGCGATCCCGCGCTTCAGCAAATACGCCGCTACCGCGCGGTTTGCCGCCAGCATGAACTCCTCGATCAGCCGGTGCGCGATGTTCCGCTCGCTGCGCACGATGTTGGTCATCTGCTGCTGCTCGTCAAATTCAATCACCGGCTCGGGCAAATCGAAATCGATCGAACCGTGTTCGTTGCGCCGCGCATTTAGCAGCAACGCCAGCTCCTTCATATCGCGAAAATGTTCCGCCAATCCCGCGTAACGCATCGAAGCTTCCGCGTCGCCTTCGATTACTTTGTTCACGTTCGTGTATGTCATGCGCTCCGCCGAGCGGATCACGCCCGGTGTCATGTGCGCGCGCAACATTCTCCCCGCCGCGTCGAACTCCATCAGCGCGCTCATCACCAGCCGTTCCTCGCGCGGCTTCAGCGAACACATTCCATTCGAAAGCGCTTCGGGCAGCATCGGCACGGCGCGGTCCGGGAAATATACCGACGTCCCCCGCAGCCTCGCTTCCTGATCCAGCGGCGTCCCCGTTCGAACGTAATGGGAAACGTCCGCGATGTGCACCTGCAACCCCCAGCCGCCGTTCGCGCGCCGTTCCACGTACACCGCGTCGTCAAAATCTCTCGCTGTCTCTCCGTCGATTGTCACGATCGGCAAATGTCGAAAGTCCTCTCGGCCGGCGCGTTCGCTTTCCATGACCGGCGCGGCTCGCTCCTCCGCTTCTTTCATAACGGCTTCCGAGAATTCATGTGGCAAGTGGTGCTTGCGAATGATGATCTCGGTGTCCACGCCCAGCTCGCCCGGTCGCCCGAGAATTTCGATCACACGCCCCGTCGGCGCCGTACCGCCGCGCGGATATCGCAGTAGCTCCACATTCACGACCGCCCCATCGAGCTCCGGCAGCCGCGGCGCTCGCTTGCCTCTCGCGCCATGACCTCCGGCCGCCTCCGCGCCCAATTTCTCCCGCAGCTCCGCCGTCAACTCCTCTCCCGGCGGAATCTCCACTTCATGCTGCATTCGAACGTCATACGGCAGCACCACATTCCCTCGCGGGCCATAACGAAACAATCCCACCACCGACGGATTCGCCCGTCCCAGCACGCGCACGATCCGCCCTTCCGCCCGCTGCCCGCCGTGCAAGCCGCTCACACGTTGCAATCGCGCCACGACGCGGTCCCCGTGCATTGCATCTTCAACTGCATCGCGCGGAATGAAAACGTCGCCATCGAGTTGCGGCATAGGCACGTCCGGAACCACGAACCCGTAACCGTCGTGGTGCAGCACCAGCCGTCCTCGCACCTCATCCCGCGCCATCACAGCCGCACCGGCCGCCAGCCGTATGTTCCCCGTGGAACTTCCCGTTCTGCTCCCCGCGTCGGGTGCGCCTTTTCGCGCATCATTACCTACCTGCTCATCCCTGCCCTTTTGTCCCGCCAACCGGTAGCGTCCTCCCGGCAACTCCTGAATCGCTCCGCGTTTCTTCAATTGAACCAACATTTTAAATAGGTGTCGCCGCTCGGCTTTTCCCAGATGCAAGCCCGCCGCGATCTCGTTCGCGGAGGCCGAGTCTCGCGTAACTTGCAGAAACCGCAATATGTTATCCAGGCTTAGCTGCGCTTGGCGGGTCATAAGACGAAGGTAATTCCTCTCCAACCGCGGTCTGCCGCCCCTAAGGAGATTTCTCTTCCTGGGAAGCGCAAGGCTCCCCCTCCGGCATTTTCCCCGAGGGGCTCGCAGCCGCGGCGAAGATTCTGTCACTTTTTTTCGGTTTCCCTGGAACTTTTTTCGTTCTGCCGGGATTATATAAGTAGGCCAACACACGACCGGCCAGCCGCCCTCCGTCAGGCTGGCCGGACTACCCCGAAAGGGGTTATAAGGAGGCGGGACGACCTGGCCCGCCTCCTACTTTTTTTTCTTCTTCTTTCCCAAGCCGTCATCAACGTCTCTTGCATCCCGCTTGATTTTCCGAAACCGGGCGGAGCAAGCCGACGCTTTTTCTCCCCACCCCGCTCGCATCAATCCGGCGGCCAGCCCGCTGTCGTTTCGAGCGCAGCGGACCGAATTTGAATTTGTGATTTTCTTTCGGGGTGCTTTCCCTTTCTTTCTTGGTTCTTGAAAGGGTCGGGCACTTTCGCATTATTAATCTGTGGTTGGTTACGCGAGCTTTAACCTATCCTTGTGCGGCTTTAGCAGCCGGAAAAATCTGGAGAATTCAATGTGCCTCCAGCCGCATTTAAAGCGAAGACTGTCACAACCGGCTCACCGCCGCCATCTCCGTGACCGCATTCCGAAATAATAAACTACCGCGGCTGTCGTCTTGATATTGCCTTGGCCCCGAACCGCAAGCGAAGGATCATAGAACGCTGTTCTCAAATAGTCGGCGCCAGTGCGAATGGCCATGGAGTCCGTCGCCCAGTACTCGACTCCGCCGCCAACGGCCCAGGCGTAGCTCGTCGTCCATCCGCCGAGCAGGATTATCCCGCTATTCGTAAGGAGCGGACCACTCACTTTTGCGCCGCCCACCAGCACATGAACGTAAGTATCAAATCTACGGTGCACTGCGTGATGGAAAACGGGACCCGCTAGGTAAGTAAATACGGCACTGTGCCGTCCAGTCCCCAGAACATTGGAGGCTCGCGCATAACCCACTTCCGCCGTTAGGCCTAGCCGAGAGGACCCGATGGTAAGGCTGGCATCAGGGCCTCGTAAGCCTAATCGATTGGACTGGGTCCCCGGCTGACTTAGGTAGGAGTAGCCCAATCCCAGTTCAATGATTTTGATCCTCGCCGTCGCGATCGGAGCTTCGCTCCTGAGGGGCTTAACGGGCTTTATGGGGACAGGTGCAGCTTCGGCGCTTGCGGCAGCAGCTTCGCCGCTTGCGCCGGCGATTGACGATTGCGCCGAAGCGGGCGCACTGCACAGCAGGGTACAAAATAATGCAGAGAAGAGGATCTTCATGCAGACAAGTACCGCCCTTCCGTTCCGTGGGGAGGAGGCACGGAGTTTGTCGTGGGCCTTAGCCGGCAACTTTGTGAGACGACAAAATAGTAGACACCGAGTCGCGCATCGTGTCTCACTGGCGATGAGTGAATACTGGAAAAGACGTGGACGTGGCTGAGGACCACGCTATATTCCCGTGTCCATGCTGATCGCAACAGCTGGCCCTTGCACAGTAGCGGGCCAACGATGAAGAAATCCCACTATGTGCCGGATGACTATCCAATGGCGCATCCTAGAGACTCTGGAAGATGCGCGCTGTTCACTTTTGCACAATCAGCAGAGCTGTCTTGTCCGGATGAGGCGGGCGCGGAGCACCGAGGCGTGAACGTTCGCTTTGGGAGGCGCGGTTCTACCGGGCGACTACCGAGTGCACAGAAGGTGAAAGTGGACGCGGACTGAGCGTCCACCTTACAGAGTTTTTACTGCGAGCAGCTCTCGCTCACCATTTTCAGATCCGAAACGTCCAGCCGAGTCGTCGCCGATGCGGCAGAGCCGTCTGTGGACGCGGTGGTGACAGGAGTACCGGTGAGAGATACCGTGTGGCCCACATGCTTTGAAATGTCTACCGTCTTACTGCTCACATCCGAGCCTTTACCGTGTTTTGCAGTGAGTAGGAACACGTCCATGGTCGTGCCGTTGTGGATGCAACCAGCAACTGTGACCGTGGCGCTGGACCTTTCTTTTGTCTGGTGAGAAGTTCCCGTGGCAGCCACAGCAGGGGAGCCGAGTGCAAACGCAAAGACCAGAAGACCAGTCGTAAGTTTAATTTTTATCTTTTTCTCCATGAAATCTAAGTCATTCGTGAGAAATCCCATTTTGGACTCGGGAATCGCCGAGTTTGCCCAAGAGCGTCCAGTTTGAAATCCCGTGTGAGAAAGGGTAGGAGACATATCGGGTTGCGCCTGTACAAATAGGAACACTCTTGAGGTTCGATGCTCCCCATTTCCTTACTTCATCTTGCAATTGTGCTCAGGAATGGTTAGTGGCTGGCGGCGGCCATGAAAAATAGCATGGGAAACGATAGCCAAAACGAAACTCGCACCGTAAGAAAGTTCCGGCGCATCAACCGCTCCGCTTTCGGCGACTCGGAGCCATCAGCAAACAGGGCAACACCATGGTGCGCTGGCTGCTGATCGAAAGGGTGCACCACGCCGTGAAGCAAGATCCCGAACTGCGGCAGGATTATCAGCGGTTGAAATTCCGCAGAGGACACGCGGTGGCCAAAGTGGCCATCGCGCGCAAGTTGGCCGTGCGGTTGTACTGGATGCTGCGAAGTGGAGCAGCGTACGCACAGCTGGTTCGCAGGCAAGGCAGCCCGGGTGCCACCCTGGTGGGCGCGAGTCCATCGTTAGGCTGATTGGGCGCCTTGCTCCCGCGAGCGATCGCGGCGTCTGAACAAAGAATCATGGTCGGAAGTCGGTGACCGAATAGATGGTTGGTGGAACCAGATTCCACGGCAAGATTCACGAAGCGAGCCTTGGTCGGATGCAGGAAAAAGAAAGAGAAAAGATCCTTCTAGGTGAAAAGAAAGACGAGCCTTCAAAGCTCGTAAACTATTTGTGTCCCTTGACAGAGCCGACGCCTTCATAGACGTCCGGAAAGCGGCTTGAAGCATGAATAACTAGGAGTTATGCTGCTGGCAGAAATTTGTGGCGGTTGAAGAGACAAACTGCGAGGTGGTGGCACCAGGAACCAATAGAAGTATCGATTCGAAGTCCAAGAGTGGGCAAGACCGCGGACCAAAGCATTGCGGTGCAGGCTGCGGAAAAAAGCGTGAAGGAGATGGCAATGAAGCGATGCGGATTTGTGGTGCTGGCGGTTCTGGCAGCCGCGGCGACGTGCGCGGCGCAGGAAACCGCGGGCGGACCTGTTGCGAATCCCGTTTCGACGACGGTGAAAGGCCAGTTGACGCGATACCAAAAAAATATGGTGGAGGCGGCAGACTTGATGCCCGCGGAGAAATTCAGCTTCAAGCCGACGCCGGAGATGAACACATTCGCTCACCTGACGATGCACATCGCCATGTCCAACAACTTTCTGTGCTCGAAGATTTCGGGGCAGGAGGCGCCGAAAGTGGAGCTCAAGGACACGGATTCGAAAGAGAAGCTGGTGGCGGCGCTAAAAACTTCCTTCGAGTATTGCAGCACGGCGCTGGCGGGCGTGGATGATTCGAAGCTGGGCGATTCGCTGACGCTGTTTGGGAACCGGCAGACGTCGCGCGCCGGAGCACTGATCACCTTGAGCGATGACTGGTACGACCACTATGGAGCGCAAGCGGTCTATTTGCGGCTGAACGGCATACTGCCACCAACGGCGCAGCCCGCGAAGAAGTAGCATTCCCACCGGTCCGCATTCGGAAGGAACGAACAGGACACTCGCGCTGGTCAGAGACGTTTCGTTGAAGATAGCAACGCGAAACATAGCGTTTGGCCGCGCTGAGAGAATTCCGCTGAGGCAAGTGCTCGAGTGGCGCCACATCAGCAATTGCTCTGCGTTTCTCTATTCCAGTAATCACATTTCAGCTTTGTTTGAGGAACTTGTGCCTCTTGCATCAAACCTGGAGGACGTCACCCTCTCGGGCGAACGACTGATAGAGAACTGGAATCACGAAAAAGCCTAGCATGAGGCGGGATAGCAGGCCAGCGACGATGACGATGGCGAAAGGCTTCTGCGTGTCCGAGCCGACACCCGTGGAGAGGGCCGCCGGCAGCAGGCCAAGACAGGCGACGAGAGCGGTCATCATGATGGGGCGGAGGCGCATCAGCGCGGCCTCATGGGTGGCTTTGCGGATTTCAATCCCCTCGAGTCGAAGCTTGTTGATGTAACTGACGAGAATGACCGAGGTCTCCACCGAAACCCCCATGAGGGCGAGCAAACCCAGGACGCTCGACACGCTCAGGGGCGTGTGGGTGAGCTTGAGGGCGATGAGAGCACCGACGGGCTCGGTCATGATCACTTCGAGAGCGATAATGACCGGGAATTTGAGATTGCCATAGAGCGCAAAGAGGATCATGAAGATGAGCAGAATAGTGAGCGGGCCAATCACATAGAGCTGGGATTTGGCTTCGAGCAGCTCGCTGTATTCGCCGCCCCAATCGAGACGATAGCCTTCCGGAAGCGTGATTGCTTTCTTGACGGCAACTTGCCCGGCGTTAACGATTCCTTCCAAGTTGCGGCCTTCGATCGAAAACTGAATCCCTATGTAGCGGGAATTGTTTTCGCGATAGATGAATGACGCACCCGTACTTTCCTTGATAGTGGCGAGTTCGGAGAGGGGAATCTGCTGGCCGGCAGGGGCGGGAACCAGAAGATCGCCGATGTCGCGGGCGCTGGAGCGGTACTTGGGCTCCATGCGGACTACGAGGTCGAAAAGTTTTTCTCCCTGAATGACCTGCGTGGCGGCCTGTCCGCCGATGGCGGCTTGCACAACGGCTTCGACGTCGGAGACGTTGATGCCGTAGCGGGCGATTTTCGTGCGGTCGGCGTCAATGATGAGGCTGGGCTGTCCAAGCTCACGAACAACGGTGAGCTCCTTGAAGCCGGAGGTCTTGTCGAGAACATTTTTGATTTCGACGGCTTTTTTCTCGAGGACGTCGAGGTCCGGACCGTAAATCTTTACAGCCAGGGCACTCTTGAGGCCGGTCAGGGCTTCGTCGACGGCGTCCTCCGCGGGCTGCGTATAATTAAAAATCACTCCGGGATAGGCATCCAGTTTCGATTGCACATCGGCGATCAGTTGTTCCTTGGAATGGACTGATCCTGTTTTCCAGGTCTGATCACCATAGGGTTTGAGCCCCACGTAAAACTCACAGTTGAAAAAGCCCGTGGGGTCGGTGCCGTCGTCAGGCCGGCCGAGTTCGGAGCCGACGACTGTAACTTGAGGGTACTTGGAGAGGAGATCGCGCACCTGAGGAGCGAACTTGGCGGCCTCTTCGAAGGAGATCGTGTAGGGCATGGTGGCGCGAACCCAGAGAGCGCCTTCATCGAGATGCGGAAGGAATTCGACCCCAATGAGAGGCAGAAGGAGCAAGACGCTGCAGAAAATAAGCACGGCGGCGAGCAGGGTCAACTTGGGATGACCGAGGCACCAGTCGAGGCGACCGGCGTAGAAGCCCCGAATCCATTCGAAAACAGGATTTGTTTTTTCGCGAACGCCTTTTGTGAACCAATACGAGGCAAGGACGGGAACTAGCGTGAGGGTAAGGATGAGAGCGCCCACGAGCGCGAAGGCCATGGTGTCCGCCATGGGATGGAAGAGCTTTCCTGCGGGGCCGGTCAGTGCGTAGATCGGTAGATAGCCCGCGATGATGACGGCGACGGAATAAAAAATTGGGCGATCCACGTCACGCGCGGCGGCGATGATCACCTCTTTCAAGTCGTAATCCTGGCCGTGTCGCTCGTTGAGTTCGCGGTAGATGTTTTCGACCATGACGATCGTGCCATCGATGATGATGCCGAAATCAATCGCGCCGATGGAGAGAAGGTTGGCAGCCTCGCCGGTGGCATGCAGAAAGATAAAAGCAAAGAGCAAAGCTAGCGGGACCGTGAGCGCCGTGATGACCGCGGCACGAAAGCTTACGAGAAAGAATATGAGAACGATGAGAACCAGGACCATGCCGCGGATCAGGTTCCATTCGACGGTGTCCGTGGTGACACGAACGAGGTCGCTGCGGTCATAAAACGGGCGCACCTTGACGTCCGGCGGGAGAAGGTCGCGGTTTAGCTCGGCTGTTTTTTTCTCGACTCCTTCGAGGACATTTTGCGTTTGCTCGCCGCGACGCATCAGGATAACGCCTTCGACAGCGTCGTCGTTGCTCTTCGATTTTTCCTGGAAGCCGAAAATGCCAAGACGCGGGGCGTTGCCGATAACCACGCGGCCGATGTCTTTCACGCGGATCGGCACGCCGTTGCCGCTGCCGACCACAACTTCCCCGATGTCGTCGGTGCTCTTGACGAGTCCCAGGCCGCGCACGTAGTAGAACTGGCCGCCCTGGGAGTAGAAGCCGCCGCCGGTGTTGGAGTTATTGGCAGTCAGAGCGTTGAGAACCTGCACGACCGGAAGGTGGTAGTTGTAGAGCTTAACGGGGTCGAGAAGGACGTGATACTGCATGGTGGGGCCGCCGAAGCCGGAATCGTCGGCAACTCCCGGGACGCTGCGATAAGCGCGCTCGATGATCCAATCCTCGAAGGTGTGCAGCTCCATCGCCGTGCGATCGGGGCTTTCGATCACGTAGCGGTAGACGAGTCCACTGGGGCTGAAGAGTGGGGCCATGCTTGGCGTGACGCCGGAAGGCAGTGTGGCGTCGCTGAGGCGCTCGAACACCACGTTTCGCGCGAAGTAGGGGTCAGTATTCTCGTCGAAAGTCAGCCGGACGTCCGAGAGCCCGTAAAGTGAGATGGAGCGCATCACCTTGAGGTTGGGCGTGCCATTCATGGCGAGCTCAAGAGGAAGAGTGGTGAGGCGCTCCACCTCCTCAGCAGCGTGGCCGGGCCACTGGGTAATGAGTTCGACCATCGGCGGAGAAAGATCGGGATAGGCGTCGACGGGCATGCGGCGGAAGGATTCCGCGCCGGCAAACACGATCAGCAGCGTAATCATCAGCACGAGGAAGCGCTGGCGAAGGGCAAATTGGACTATGCGATGGATCATCGTGATTTCTACAAGGCCTCGTCTCGCCTTAGTGCTGCAAGGAATTCTTAAACTGTAAGAAGAGGCTGCCGTCTCCCACTACGCGCTCGCCTTCCTTCAGTCCGCTCACAATCTGCGTTCGGCCACCCTGGCCGGCTCCGAGCTGAACCAACCGGCGGGCGAATTCGTTTTGCTTCGCAGCGGACTGGACATAAACAAATGGCTGGTTTTCGGTGTCACGCAGGACGGAAGCGTCTGGAACTGTAAGCGCATTTGCGATGGCACCTGCATTCACCGATGCCGTGACGTACATATCCTTCTTCAGTTTTCTGCCGGGATTTTCGGTAACGATACGCGCCTGGAGCGTTCGCGTATTCGGATCAAGTGCCGTGGCGAGATAGGAAATTCGTCCGTGAAATATTTCCGGGTACGAATCGGTACTAACGTCCACGCGATCCCCGAGGTGCACGTAGGCCATCTCGCCCTGGTAGACGTTGACGAGCACCCACACCGTGCTCATGTCGGAGATGGTGAAGACCTGCGTGGCGCCGGCCTGAAGCAATTGACCGGGACCGACGAGCCGCTCGACGACTTCTCCCGCTACGGGTGCGAGGACCGGAATTTGAGCGGTCGTTTTCGGAGGATTTTTCACGAGCGATTCCGGATCATTGACACCCAGAACACGAAGAGCGTCTTCGCTCGACTGGAGATCGGCTTGGGCCTGATTGCGGGTGGATTCCGCCGTCTGAAAATCAGCTTCGGCAATTGCGCCGTGAGCCAGGAGGTCCTGAGCACGATTGTAGAATTTGTCGGCGAGCTGAAAAGCGGCGCGGGCTTTGATGTAGGCGGAGCGCGCCGCGGAGTAGTCAGGGCTGTTTACCGTGAGCAACGGCTGCCCCTTGCGTACGACTTGACCCGGGGCAACGAGAAGCTCATGCACTGGCCCGCCGATCGCCGAAAACACCGGGGTGGTCATGAACGCGTTGTAGGCCACAGCGCCGGAGAGCCGCAGAACGCGCGGTAGGGCCGATTTTTCTACGGGGACCACCTGGACGTGCGCCATCTGCTCCTGGGGAACAGTGAAAAGCGAAGCGGTTTCCGCCTTCGATTCGCTCGCGGAATATGAGGTCATTTTCGATTCAGACTCGCTCGGACCTGAACCGCAACCAAAGAGTGCCGCTGACACGAAACTCGTGAACAGAACGATGACTGGAAAAATGTGCGGGCGAGATTGGATTTTGAAATTCATGGCAGATTCCTCGTTCCCACGGCTTGGCGCATCTGTTCCAGCGCGGTCATGTAGCTGGCGAGCGCCTGGCGGTAAGCAAGCTGGTTCGAGCGGTAGCTGCGCTCCGCGTCCAGAAAATCGAGAAGGCTGGCCGCGCCTTTCTTGTACGCGTATTCGCTGATGTCGCGGGACTTCTGAGCCGTGTCGACGTAACCGCTGTGGTAAAGCTGCACAATCTGGTCGTTGGTGCGAAGAGATTCGTAGGCGTCGACAACGTCGGTCATGACCTGCTGAGAGGATTCACTGGCCTGTTCTTGCGACTGGGTGATGGCGTAGCGGGTGCGGGCGATTTCGCCCTGGTTCCGATCGAAAATCGGAAGCTGCATATTGAAGAAGAAGGCTCCGGTGTTGGTGGCGGCGACATGGGAGTAGTTGAAGCTGGCACCGACGTCTCGTTTACCGTTGGCTTCGGCAAGCAGTTCCTGACTGCGCGCGGCGATGACGCTTTGCTGCGCGGCGAGCAAATCCGGGCGCGTTCGCATGGCCAGTGCTTTCAAGTCTTCCAGGCCGGCGTGGACAGGCTGGTAATCCAGTTGGCCCTGAACATCGTAGAAATCGGGAACGGACTCGAAACCAATCAGTTGGCGCAGAGCCGCGATGGCTTGAACCTTCGCAAGCTTGGCAGTCGAGAGGTCGGTCTGGAACTGAAGAAGCTGAAGCTTGATTTTGAGGAAGTCGCCCTCACTCATGGCCCCGGCCTTGTAGCGTTCCTCGCTGATATCTACGGTCTTTTGAAAGCTGTCGAGATCCTGTTGTGCAAAATCAATGGTGGATTGCGCCAGTACCACGGCGATGAATTGCTGGGCGGTGTTGAACGCCAGAAGCCGCTCGTTATCGGCAACCTGCGAGCGTGAGACGGTGGTCTGATCCTTTGCGGCCAGCAGGCGATGCTGGCGTTTTTTGCCCCGTTCAAAGGTATAGCCGATTCCCAAATCGAATTGCGCATTGTTGTTTATGTAGTCAGAGGTGAACTGGCTCGGCTGAAAGATCGGCAAAAACTGTGCGTCGGCCGAAAGCACGGGATTGGGACGAAGATTCGCGGTGGTTTCGAGGGCCTGGTTTTGCAGGATGGTGGTGCGAGCCGCTTGGAGAGCGTGGTTATGCTGGAGGGCCAGGCGAATAGCCTCGTCCAGGGTAATGCGCATGGCCGGAGTCTGCGAGGCGGCTTGAGCGGAAGCAGGAGCCGGGGCAGCCGAGGGGTTCTGCTGGGCCGATAAGCAGACCGGCAAGGCCAGAAGAGCCGTGGCCCACGCCATTCCTTTCCTCATGTTGGTACTCCTCTACGGTCCCGTACGACAGGGACAAATCAAAGCAATCTGGGTTGACCGGGAAAAATGCGAGAAGTGCGAAGGACTACAGGGAGGGAGGTGCGCGAGGAGAGGTTGCGCGTGAAGCTTCCACAGAAGGAGACAGGGCTTTTGCGAAAACTTCAAGCCGGCCAACGACGGGAACGATCGCCAGAGTCAGAGTATGTGTCGCGACCGCGGAAGAGGCTGTCGAGCAAAGCTGACAAGGATGCGGGCCCCCGGGCCCGGAATTCAAATCGGCACAAAAATGGAATTGCGCCGCCAGGAAGATGATTCCGAGCAATAGCGCACAAGTGCGGAGCCTATGGGGTTTAACCACCATGTGTCTACTAAGACGAAGCTTAGGCTGGAATGGTTGCGGGGTCAAGCAAAGCAATAGAGTCGTGGTCAATCTTGGGCAACCGGGCCATTTGCTTGGACAAGGGGGGATTACGATAGCCCAGCAAGTCCTTTGCCAACAGTGGCTTCGGCGAAACCTGCGGTTCGCCGGGCGAACACGGTCATTAGAACAGTTGGAGATTGAGGCACATAGAGTTGTCGCCGGACTTCCGGTCCCGGCCTTTCGACTTGACAATACCTGTAGAGGGGTTCCGTCCGGCTGGCCGAAGGCGCGTGTCCCGCTCGCCAATCCGACTGACTCATACACCACAAAGAAAGAACGCACTTACAGTTCGTGCCTTTATCAGCCAGACCATGAATCCAACTTTCAAAGCGTTTCTCAGGACTATAGCAAACCATTTTTGGACAGGCATTCCCTCTTTTCCTGACGCTTTAGTTTGGCTTCGGGGAGCAGCGTTCCTTTTTCTCGTGGCGACCCCGCTGCTCTCAGCGTCAGGGCAGGAGAACGTCAATCAGGCACAGACCGGTGCCATCCGCGGCACCATTTCCACTAAGCAGGAGGAAGTCTCATCTGATTTGTCGGGGATCAGCGTCCTGTTGAACTCTGTCCCGCCCGGAGGAACTCCCCTCACTGCGGAGACCGATGAAGCGGGGCATTACGAGTTCAAAGGCCTCAAGCAGGGGAACTATAAAGTCTCGGTCAGCCAACAAGGATTCAAAGCCGTATCAAAAGCGGTTTCGGTCGCGCCTGGACAGACCGCCGTCCAGGATCTTACGTTGGAACTTGAGACGGTCGCCGAAAAGGTCGAGGTCCAGGAACAAAATCAGGTTATCTCGACGGAGAGCGTTTCCAACCCGGAAGCCACAGTGACCCACCGCGAACTGGTCGCTTTGCCAACACCCGAGGAAAAGATCCGGGAAGTAATTCCCATAACTCCAGGCGTGATGAAAACGCAGGATGGAAAGCTCACGTTCCGGGGCGCCGACGAAAATCAGAGCCTGTTTCTGGTGAATTCCGCGCAAACGGCCGATCCGGTGACCGGAAGCTTTTCCATAGCGGTGCCGACCGATGCCGTGCAATCGTTTGCCGTCTACAAGACGCCCTTTAACGCGGGACTGGGAAGCTTCTCGGGCGGATTGACAACCATTGAAACCAAGCCTCCCCAGGAACAATGGAATCTCTTCGTAAAGAATTTTGTTCCATCGGTTCTCGGCAAGAACGGCTCGATGGTCGGCGTCGCGCAAGCAACCCCAGGAGTTGATTTTGGCGGACCGTTGTTCAGCGACAAACTCTTCTTCTCGGAAGTCTTTCAATACGACATGAAAAAGACCACGGTACGCGGACTGCCGTGGCCGGACGACATCAGTAAGAAACAAGGGTTCAATTCTTTCACGACCCTCGAGTTGATTCTGTCTCCTCAACAGATTCTGACTCTTACAGTCAACGCTTTTCCGCTGCGGCAACAGCACGTCGGCATCAACGCGCTCGTTCCCCAGCCCGCTTCAAACGACTTGAATCAGAAGGGAATCGCCGTGCATTTGTCCGATAAGTACGAATCGGAATCCGGTGCCATTCTCAGCGGCATCGTGCAGTACACCCGGTTCGACAGCAATGCGCACGGGCAGGGATTCGATGACATGCTGATTTCTCCGGAAGGCTGGGGCGGGAATTTTTTCGACCGCTGGTCCAGGCGAGGCAAGCAGTTCCAGTTGCTGCCTACTTATGAATTCGCCGAGAAGCACTGGCTGGGACGGCACGAGATCCAGGTGGGCGCGGACTTAATTCATCGTTCCTACGCTGGGGTGAACACGGCCAATCCAGTGCAACTCCTCCAACAGGACGGGACACTGCAGGAGGAAATCAACTTTCAACCAGTGGGCGCACAGAATACCGCCGATACGAATGTTGCCGAATTCATCCAGGATCATTGGGTATTGAATTCTCATTGGACGGTTGACGCCGGCGCGCGTTTGTCCAGCGAAACGGCCGGCTGGTCCGCCGCGATTGGACCGCGTGCGGCGATCGCCTACTCGCCAGGCAAGGATGGCAAAACCGTCATTCGAGCAGGTGCGGGCTTGTTTTATAGCATGCTGCCGCTGCTGGCGGCGGACTTTGGCGTGAACCCCACTCGCGTTGTGAGCCAGTTCGATTCCAGCGGGCAATTGATCGGGACGCCCGTAACTTACACAAATGCCTACGTGGGTGGGATGAATCCTCTAAATGGAGGGGTGTTGCCCCAGGAGCCGGGCACAACGCCGCGCAATTTCACGTGGAATGTCGAGGGCGATCGCGAGTTGCGAAGAAACGTGGTTTTGCGTGTCGGCTACATCGACAGTCATACGACCTACCTGTTTGTCGTCAACCCCTTCACCGGCGCGGCCGGCGCGAATTCATTCCTTGGACTCACGAACACCGGTTCGTCGCACTATCGCGAGCTGGAGAGCACCGTGCGCTTCACGGTTCTCGGACATCAGGAGGTGGACGCCTCCTACGTTTGGAGCCGCACGCGGGGGGACTTGAATAATCTTTCCGACGTCATGATTCCGTTCTTGCAACCCGTCATACGTCCAAACGTTTATGGCATCCTTCCTTATGACATCCCCCAGCGAGTGATCACGTGGGGCGTTTTCTCCTTGCCGAAAAAATTTATGTTCAGTCCGATCCTGGACGTCCATTCCGGTTATCCGTATTCCAACGTGGACGTACTTCAAAATTACGTGGGCACGCCAAACGGGGAGAAGTTTGCGACTTATCTCTCATTGGATGTGAAAATCTACCGCAACTTCCAAATCCCTTTTATGGTCGCAAAGAGCGGCAAGGCGCATCACATCCGGCTCGGCTTTTATTCGCTTAACGTCACCAATCACGGCAATTTCAACGCCGTTTACAACAATGTGGCCGCGCCAAACTTCGGCCAGTTTGTTGGATTCCTGGACAGGCGCGACGGCGCCGTTATCGATTTCGTCGATTGAGCGGTCCCCAGCGAAACTCTCCGGCCGTTGGGTGATTTTCTTTGTTTGCGAGAGCATCCTGCTAGAATAGGAAGCGGAGCGGTTCTTCGAAGCAGGTGAAGCCGCGAACGCCGTTTGAACCGTAATGAATCTCTGGGGTGCTGCGCATAGACAGCCTGTGTGCACGGCCTGTCCCGCTGGACTCCCGGCAAGCCCGGGAAGCGAGCGGGGCAGGAAAGCCTAATGGTTGGCTCGTGGTGCCCACCTATTTCAGAGGTTCACGGCCTAGCTGCCCACGGCCAAGCAGTCCGCTCCTTTCCTTTGTAAGAATGACCTTGCGACAGAAGCGATTGCTTTTGTCGGCGAATCTCGCACCATGCGTCGACGCGACTCGTGACTGGTTACTGGTGACTCGTGGAAGAAAGACAGCTTAAGCTGCCCAGTTGTAGCATTTTCGTGTTCGTACCCACCGACGGCTTCCAAGAGCCACGCTGAAACATGCGCATACTGTTCATAGGAGACATTGTCGGATCGCCGGGGCGCCAGATCGTTCGTGATCGGCTTGCTGATATTGTCTCGCAACGGCAAATCGATCTGGTCATTGCCAACGGCGAGAACTCCGCTTCGGGCTTCGGGATCACGCCGCGACTGGCCGAAGAGCTCCTCAAGATGGGGATTGATGTCCTCACAGGCGGAAACCATAGCTGGGACCGAAAGGAAATACTCGAGTATCTGCCGCACGAGCCTCGGCTGCTCCGGCCGGCAAATTTCCCGGAAGGAAATGTCGGAAGCGGAATTTATGCAGGCACGGCGAGAAATAACATGAAGTACGCCGTCCTGAATTTGCAAGGGCGAGTCTTCATGACCCCGATCGACGATCCCTTTCGAAAAGCAGACAGCGAACTCGCACAGCTCCCCGCGGATGTCGCCTTCGTGCTTGTTGATATGCACGCGGAAACCACGAGCGAGAAACTGGCGATGGGCTGGTATCTCGACGGGCGAGTGACCGCCGTCGTGGGAACGCACACTCACGTGGCGACGGCGGATGAACATGTGCTGCCCGGCGGTACGGCGTTTATCACGGATGTCGGGATGAGCGGTCCGCACGGCGGCGTAATTGGGATGGACCGGGACGCGATCATCAAGAAATTTCTGAATGGTTTGCCGGCGCGGTTTGAGGTGGCGTCGGGCGATGTGCAGATGAATTGTGTCTTGATCGAAACCGATGACGAGGGCTCGCGCAATTCCGCTGGCCGGCTGCGCGCAAAGTCCATCGAACGCCTCCGTTTCAAGATTGACTGATTGGCACTCTAGAGTCCTCTCGCGCGGGGCAACCTGAACGCAGCCGTCGTAGTCTGATGACTCAGGACAATTTGAAACAGAACAGAGGGGTTACGACCAACTTGAAGATTCTTGCAGGGTTGTGTCTGCTCGCGTGTCTCGCTGGAAGCACGTTTGGCCAGGACGAAGGGGACCTTATGGCCAAGAAGCGGCTTCTCCCAAGTATAGGACCGGGATTGCGAGCCGTGAAGCCCGGGCCGGACGGAAACTACTATGTTTTGACCGCGCCCGGTTCATCCGTTTCGGTGTTTGACCCATCAGGAAAACTAGTCAGAAGAGTGCCTTCCTACACAGATAGCAAGAGCTCCGGCCCGCAATCGGCCCAACTTGCGACCATTATGTTTGGCGAGGACATGGATGTGGACGCGCAGGGAACCGTGTACGTGGCGGACCGCGGGGCCAACGCCATCAAGATTTGGGATACCAGGGGAAATGCGCAGACCGTAAAGGTTAACGCCCCGCTGTCCGTCGCCGCTCTCCCCGATGGAGAGTTTGCCGTGTCCACCATGCGAGAGCCTCACTTGGTCATCGTTTACGATAAGAGCGGCCGCGATGTGCGCGAGTTCGGCGACCCCGAACAGCTTTCCGATCGCCCCGATTTGAATCGCTTCCTAAGTATTGGATTCCTCCTGACGGACGCCGGGGACCACCTCTACTATGCATTCGGCTACCTGCCGGAAGCGACGGTCCGCCAATACGATCGTTACGGTTATGCGGGACAGGATTTTCAGTACACAGGAGTCGACGCGTGGCCCGGCGCCCAAGCCACTCGCAAAGAGATTGAACGTCAGGAGAAGCGTGGAGAGCCTCCTGTATTCAAACGGATCCTGACGGCGGTTGGCGTGGAGCGGGGCACGAACGAAGTCTGGATGGCCCTCGGCGACAACCTGCTGCACTTCGACAAGGAAGGAAACCGCCGCGCGACTTACAAGATTTATACTCCTGAGGGAGCCCGGCTCGAAGCTGGCACGATTCTCGTAGACAAGGACCACTTGACTATTGGAAGCGACCCCCTGGGCATCTACGAATTCGACCGTCCCGGAAAAAAATCTCAAAATTAAAAATTTATCCTCAGGGCGATTTGGATTGATCCTGTGCAAACTTGCGCGCAACTGGGAAATTTATGTGAAAATTCCCGTGCAAAACCGCATTCATCTGTGGAGATGCACAATTCTTGTGCTTGTGGAAAAACTGTGAATGAGGTGTGCACCGCGGTGAACCCCTTCGCACACTTTTCGCTTGCTCCAATCGGTTCAATCGGCGACAATCCCGCGCTGTCTCATAGCAGCAGTTCGAGGGCAGACATTTCCAGAAGGGCCGCGAACGGGGCGACACGGGGACGCAGAACGCTCCGGCACGGGCACGAATCCCGAAGCCTGAAGAAAGAAATGAATGGGCCCGCTTTCCACAGCTTATGCACATCTGTGGAAATGATAGGGAGAGATTTTTTCTTGCGATGACTACTGCGACGAATCCCTGGGAGCGATTTCTCGAGCGCGTGAGGTCCCGGGTCAGCATCAACACGTACACCACATGGTTTCAACCTACTCGGCTGAACCGGGCCGAGGGGGATAGTTTATCTGTGCAGATTCCCAGCGCGGTCTTCCGGCAGGTCCTGACGCGCACCTACGGTGAGATCGTCAAGGCGGTATTCCACGAACTTGGGACCCCGAATGTGAAAGTCCAGTACGTCTGTGCGGAGGAAGAGCCCGTGCCAGCCGCTCCCGCGACTTCCGGAGTCAAGCAAGCGAAACTTGATTTTGAAAGCAGCGACCACCAACTGAATTTGCGCTATAGCTTCGATTCGTTTGTCGTCGGCAAATCCAACGAATTTGCGCACGCAGCGGCGCGCGCCGTGGCGGAGCAGCCATCCAAGGCTTACAACCCGCTGTTTCTATATGGCGGGGTGGGTATGGGCAAGACCCATTTGATGCATGCCATTGGGCACACCATCAAGAAGCGTAATCCGGCCATGCGGCTCAGCTACGTGAGCGCTGAAAAATTTACCATTGAAGTGATCAATTCGCTGCGCTTCGACCGCATGACCAGTTTTCGCGACCGCTTTCATACCGTGGATGTCCTGCTGGTGGATGACATTCAGTTCATCGCGGGCAAGGAACGCACCCAGGAGGAGTTTTTTCACACTTTCAATGCTCTCTACGAGCAGCAGAAGCAGATCGTCATTTCTTCCGACTGTCTTCCGAAAGAGATTAATTCGATTGAGGAGAGGCTGCGCTCTCGGTTCGAATGGGGCCTGATCGCCGATATCCAGCCGCCGGATCTCGAGACCAAGATCGCGATTCTACAGAAAAAAGCGGAGAACGACCGCTTCAGCCTCCCCGACGAGGTGGCGGAGTACATCGCGCGGGCGATCAAGTCCAACGTGCGCGAACTAGAAGGCGCATTGACGCGGCTGATGGCTTATGCCTCCCTCACAGGGGCAACAATCTCCCTGGCGACCGCCCAGCAGGTCCTGCGCAACATCATTGCCACCCAGGAGAAGCGCGTAACGATCGATTTGATCCAGAAGCGCGTGAGCGAGCATTTCAACATGCGCGAGCAGGATTTGAAGGTAAGAAGCAATACGCGCGCGATCGCTTTCCCGCGCCAGGTGGCCATGTACATCGTGAAGCAACTCACGACGGCGTCGTTGCCCGAGATCGGCCGTCAATTTGGCGGCAAACACCACACCACTGTCCTGCACTCGATCAACAAAATTGAGGAAATGCGAAGGTCAGACAAAGATTTGAACCGGACCATCACCCGTTTGATGGACACCCTGCAATAGACTTCGCTTTCTCGCGCTATATTTTATCAATTTCGAGCTTGACTACCACGTCGGCGTGCGCGGCCCGGGGCCGCAGCTCGTCAATTAGGCTTTAGGCCGGAACTCCTATTTATGCAGAAGTTCAAATGTGGCCTGTTCTAGAAGAATTTCCGCCGTACTTTCGCCATAGGAATACCCCTCCAACTGGTGGGCGTAGCCTTCTCTTAGCCACAGAATGAATCCCATACCGTGGTCTAAACCTTTGACTCTGACAGTTGGACCGGCTCTGAGCCGTTCACCCCCGATAGCCGGACTGGAAGCTCGATCGACAGTGAAATCCGTGTAAAAACCCGCACCCGTGTTTTCGCGGCGAAGCACCTTTGCAGTAGATAGCTGCGTGCGAAGTGCGGCGCGATCTATTGGATACGTCTCGCAAATAGCACGAAGCACAGTTTCTTCGAGTGGCGTGAACTTCAGTTCGATAGACGGCATATCCTTGATGATAGACCGACAATCGCGGGCCGGGGATCTTCCAATTGATCCGCTGACCAAGGAGACTGTGCATTACCGTTGGAGAGGGTTAGGAAATTCTGTTGAACGTAGTGGACGAATTTCGAGTAAGCACTGGTGTTTGTCGTCTCAGGCGCGAGTTATCATCGTTTCCCACAATTCGACGCTTGAACTAGAACAATGCAGGACGTTGGCATAGCAGCATTTGCGGGGCTTTCCACAGATTCACAGCTGTCATCACAACAACAAGGCTTATTACATAGAAACATCAGTAAAGGCTCTTGTGGTGATTATGGTGGTTGAATGGCTGTGAAAAAGACGACTTTGGTGGACGAAGACTCGGAATGGTTTGCTACAGATTCCCGCTTATTTCCACAAGTTTTCCGTGTGTTGCGGGCTTTATAAGTTGCTAAAAAGCGAGTACAGTACGACAGCGGTTGAAGTCGGCGAGGTATCTGAATGAGCGCAACAGGAACCGCACGCGAGGAACATCAAGCGATGGAATTCAGTGTAGCTAAGTCAGCGCTGTTGAATGAATTGAGCACGACACAAGGTGTGGTTGAGCGCAAGACCACGATTCCAATCCTTTCGAATTTGCTGGTCGAGGCAAAGGGCAACCAGTTGACCATTACGGCGACAGACCTGGAATTGAGCGTCCGCACGTCCTGTGAAGCCAAGGTCAAGAAAGAAGGGGCGGGGACGATTCCCGCCAAGAAATTGTTGGAACTTGTTCGACTGCTTCCTGAGGGCGAAATCAAGGTCAAGTTGCTTGAGAACCATTGGGTTGAAATCGTCAGCGACCGGAAGAAATACAAGCTGGTGGGAATGGCGAAAGAAAACTTCCCCGCGCTGCCGGCGATGCCACACACACTTGTCAAGATCCCTTCTGCGATTCTCGAAAGCCTCATTGCCAAAACGAAGTTCGCTATTTCCATGGAAGAATCGCGCTACACCCTGAACGGTGGGTTGCTCATCCTGAAGCCCGATACTCTTGCGATGGTGGCCACCGACGGCCACCGCTTGGCGCTTGCGGAGACAGACCAGAAGCTTACTGGCTTGAACGGCGAGGTGAAGGTCCTCATTCCGAAAAAAGCGATGGACGAGGTGGAAAAGCTCGCAAGCGCGGCAGGTTCCGATGCGTCCATCGAATTTGCGAAGGACGAAAGCCACCTGTTTTTCCAAGTAGGCCACCGGCTCCTGATTTCGCGAATCCTGACCGGCCAATTTCCGAATTACGAAGCGGTGCTCCCGCGTGAAAACAACAAGACTGTCGTGCTGGAGCGCACGGAGCTCAGCGACGCCGTGCGGCGCGTATCACAATTAGCGGACCAGCGCTCGCATGCCGTCAAGCTCGCGGTCTCGAAAGAAGGCGTGGAGATATCCGCATCCAGTCCGGAGTACGGCGAGGCCAAGGAAAACATTGAGAAGGATTACAAGGGTGACCCGATCGCCATCGGTTTCAATTCTTCGTACATGCTTGATTTTCTGGCCGCGGCCGCCGATGGCCCTGTAAGCATCGAGTTGAAGGACGAGCAGTCCGCCGGCCAGATGCGCCCGCTCGCCGATGAGTCCTACCGGTATCGCTACATCATCATGCCCATGCGCATCTGAGGCAGGCAACAATCGCCGAGAAGTTCCAAAAGAAAGAAACAAAAAAGGCGCTCGGACAAGCGCATTTTTGTTTGCCAGGCCCCTCGACGAGTTATTCATAAGCTATAAGAAACAAAGCCTTTATCATTAATTTTTCAACATTCTTGCCCTTGAGAAAGTCATCCGTTTCAGGTACACTGAAGTGGCTGTCGATTCGCAGTCCGGTAACCTCCAAATCGGCACGTCGGCCAAGTCAATTCGGCCCAGCCATTTAGCTTCGCGCCAGGAGCTATTCGGCCGGAAACTTGGAGTTAAGCAGTCTTCGCCACGTCTCGCTGCGCGAGACGGGATGGAGCAGGAACCCTACGAGTTCTGATCGCTTGCGGTCGGGATCAAAGGGTAAGGCGACGTACGGAGCATTCCGCGAGCACGCCTTTCCTCGCTTCACAAAAGTTTGAGCAATCGTTTTTGAGCGCTAAGGATCGCCGCATAGCTCGGGGTCCATATTTGCGCGGCAACAGTTTCGTCAGGAGTGTGCATGGGCGACAAAGAAGCGGTAGCGGGAAAAACTCCAGGCCATCAATACGACGCGAAGTCCATCAAAGTCCTCGGCGGACTCGAAGCAGTACGCTTGCGTCCAGCGATGTACATCGGCTCGACCGGAGACATGGGCCTGCACCATCTGGTGTGGGAAGTCGTGGACAACTCCGTCGACGAAGCCATGGCCGGTTACGCCGACGAAATCAACGTTACTGTTCACGCGGATGATTCGGTGACGGTCGTGGATAACGGCAGGGGCATCCCCGTGGACATGCACGCCACGGAAAAACGCCCCGCCGCGGAAGTTGTGCTCACCGTGCTGCACGCTGGCGGAAAATTCGACAGCGACACCTATAAAGTTTCCGGCGGATTGCACGGTGTCGGCGTCTCCGTTGTCAATGCGCTTTCCGACCGGCTCGAACTGGAAATCTCCCGGGACGGGGCTGTGTGGGAGCAGTCCTACGAAAAGGGCAAGCCGACCTCGAAGCTGAAGCAGACCGGCAAAACACGAAAAACCGGCACGACAGTCACATTTCATCCCGATCCTTCTATCTTCGAAAAAACCAGCTTAAGCTTTGACACGCTTTCCCAGCGCTTGCGAGAACTGGCTTTTCTGAACAAGGGCCTGAAAATCACGCTCACCGATGACCGTACCGAGAAGACCGCGGAATTCCGGTTTACCGGCGGAATCGCGGAGTTCGTCAAACACCTGAACCGCGGCAAAACGACGTTGCACGATTCACCGATCTACATGGAAGGTAAGCGTGGCGCTGTCGAAATCGAAATCGCGCTCCAGTACAACGACACTTACGGGGAAAATATCTTTGCCTTCGCCAACACCATCAATACCGTGGATGGCGGCACACACCTTTCCGGTTTTCGTTCTGCGCTGACGCGAACGATCAACAACTTCGCTTCATCCGCGGGAATGCTGAAGGAGCAAAAGGATGAAGTGACCATTACAGGCGACGACGTTCGCGAGGGCCTCGTGGCCGTCGTCTCCGTGAGGCTGCCTCAGCCGCAGTTTGAAGGGCAGACGAAAGGCAAGCTCAATAGCGACATCAAAGGCGATGTCGAACAACTCGTCAACGAGAAGCTTGGCGAATGGTTTGACAAGCATTCTACCGTGGCTCGCCGAATCATCGGCAAGTGCATCGATGCCGCGCGCGCCCGCGAAGCGGCCCGCAAAGCGCGCGAGTTGACAAGGCGCAAGTCCGCAATGGATTCCAGCGGGCTGCCCGGCAAATTGGCCGATTGCCAGGAACGCGATCCTTCGCGCTGCGAGTTGTTCGTCGTCGAGGGCGAGTCCGCGGGAGGCTCCGCAAAAATGGGCCGCGACCGCAAGTACCAGGCGATTCTCCCCCTCAAGGGCAAGATCCTCAACGTCGAAAAAGCCCGCTACGACAAAATGCTTGGACACGAAGAAATTCGCGCCATCATTACCGCTCTCGGCACCGGCATCGGCAAAGATGACTTCGATGCAGGCAAGCTTCGCTATCACAAAGTGATCCTCATGACCGACGCGGATGTGGACGGCTCCCACATCCGCACGCTGTTGCTCACGTTTTTCTTCCGCCACATGAAGGAGTTGATCGAACGCGGCCACATCTACATCGCTCAGCCTCCTCTCTACCGGGTGAAACGCGGCAAAACGGAGAAATACATTCGTGACGAGCGCGACTTCGCGCACGAATTGATGAAGCGCGCCACCGAGGACCATGTTGTGAAGGCGAAGGAAGGCGTGTCGCTCGAAGGAGCGGGCCTGACCAAATTCCTCCTCAATGTGCAGGAGTATGAAGCCGCCGGGGCAAAGCTGGGCCGGCGATTGCGCGAGCCCGGCTTGGTCGAATTGTTGGCGGAGAGCGGCCTCGAAAAGAAGACGGATTTCGAAGACAAGAAAGCTCTCGAAAAACTTCTGAAAGAAATCGAGAAGGCCAAGCTCAAACTCGAAGGAAAAGTTTCCTTCGATGAAGAGCACAGCCTTTACGAAATCCAGTTCGGCCCGCCCCACAACCAGAAGGTGAACTGGGCGCTGGCCTCGACTGCGGATTACAAGCGTCTGCGCGGGCTCACCAAGCAGATCGAGGAGTTCAACAAGCCGCCTTTCACCGTGGCGCGCAACGGCGACAAAGTGAGCAAAGAAAACGTCCACGACGTGCTCCACTATGTTGTGGAAGATGCAAAGAAAGACTTCACGATCACGCGATTCAAGGGCCTCGGTGAAATGAATGCGGAGCAGTTATGGGAAACCACCATGAACGCGGATACGCGAACGCTCCTGCAAGTGAAGCTCGAAGACGCGGTCGCCGCCGAGGATATCTTTTCGACCCTGATGGGCGAAAACGTCGAGGCGCGGCGCAAATTCATCGAGGACAACGCGCTCGAAGTCGTGAACCTGGATATTTAGAATCTCCCGCATGTTCTATCAGATTGGTTGGACGACATTGCCGGGGCTGCGCGGATTGAGTTGCAGCGGGTTTCGCGCGACGCCCACTGTAGCGCCGGACAACGAGCATGGCGTTGCCGTTGAGTTTGCTGACGATGCCGATCGCGACATTTTCATGAAGCAACTTGAGGAACAGTTTGAGCCTCGGCGCTTCACAAATGCGGGAGACGCCTTCGATGCCGTGAAGTCCTGGAGTCTTGAGAACGCTGCCAAGAGCAAGGGAGGTCGAGCCTGATGACCAATCCAAGCGAAAGGACAGTGCGAATCCTGACGCGCAACACGGAAACCCTCTTGCTTTCCAAGGATGAAGAGTATGTCTACTGGCAGAACCGGTCGCCACTCGAGCGATTATTGGCAATGCAGGAACTGAGCTTTGCTTTCTTTGAGGAGCGGGATGAAGCTGAAATTAGACGGCAATTTTTGCGATCTCCTGTCTGCCTTTCGCGCGTGTAACGTCAGGTATCTGATAATTGGCGGTTGGGCCGTGAGCATTCATGCCCAGCCTCGCGCTACCCAGGATATGGACATCTTTGTGAGTCCTGATCCGGGCAACATCGAGGCGGTGCATGAAGCGTTGATCCGGTTCGGAGCCCCGCTGAAAAACATGGATAAGAGTCAATTTCTGGAGTCAGGCACATTCTTCCGAATCGGGGCACCGCCTTGCCAAATAGATATCTTCCCGGGAATTCCCGGAGTGCATTTTGAGGCGTGCTGGGTAAACCGCGTAGAAGTGCTCTTGGATGCGGAAAACGGCCTATCCGCGAATGTCATCTCCGCACAGGATTTGATTGCCTCAAAACTCGCAAGTGGAAGAGCGCAGGACCTTGCGGATGCTGAAGCGATTAAAAGGGCACAGCAGCAAAACCCGAAGGGTTGAAAGTTTTGCCGGAAACGCCCGGCGCCCAGGGTGGAACGGCGTGGTCCGTCGAGCCTTAAGGCAGTGGGCGATGTTGTCCTGGCGAGTGGCGTAAAAAGCGAGGGGAAATGGCGGACGAAACCAACAAGTCGATACTCCTTCCAGTCGATATCGAAGCCGAGATGAAGAAGTCCTATCTCGACTACTCGATGAGCGTCATCATCGCGCGCGCGTTGCCCGACGTTCGCGACGGCCTCAAGCCCGTGCAGCGCCGCATCCTCGTGGCCATGAACGACCTCGGCCTGGCCTCCAACCGCGGCTACCGGAAATGCGCGAAGATTTGCGGCGACACCTCCGGCAACTACCATCCGCACGGTGAAGCCGTCATCTATCCTGCGCTGGTGCGCCTGGCGCAGGACTTCAACATGCGCTACCCGTTGATCGACGGCCAGGGAAATTTCGGCTCCGTCGACGGAGATCCGCCGGCGGCCATGCGGTATACGGAAGCGCGCCTCGCCAAGCTGAGCGAAGACATTCTCGCCGACCTCGAAAAGGAGACTGTCGATTTCGTTCCCAACTTCGATCAGACACGGGAAGAACCGTTTGTCCTCCCTTCGCGCATCCCGAATCTGCTCGTCAACGGCGCGAGCGGCATCGCCGTTGGAATGGCCACGAACATTCCGCCGCACAATTTGCGCGAAATTGTGGAAGCGGCCATCGTGCTGCTCGATAAACCGGATACGCCGCTGAAGGAAATCATGAAGCTCGTGCCCGGCCCGGACTTTCCGACCGGCGCATACATCGCCGGCCGCGAAGGCATCGAAGCCGCGTACAAGACGGGTCGCGGCAGCTTCATGATGCGCGCCAAAGCGGCCATCGAGGAAGTCGGCAAGGACCGCGAAAATATCGTGGTCACCGAAATCCCTTACCAGGTGAACAAGTCCAAACTCATCGAGCGCATTGCCGAACTGGTGCAGACCAAGAAAATCGAAGGCATTGCCGACGTCCGCGACGAGTCTTCCCGCGAAGGTATGCGCGTGGTCATCGAGATCAAGCGCGGCGAAGAATCGCAGCTGATTCTGAATAATCTTTTCAAGCACACCCAGATGCAGGAATCGTTCGGCATGATTCTGCTCGCCATTGTGGGCGGCCAGCCGCGAGAACTCGGCCTGATTCCTCTGATTAGACTCTTTCTTGAGCATCGCCGCGACGTCGTGATTCGACGCACGCGTTACGAACTGCGCAAGGCCGAAGAGCGCGAACACATTCTGGTTGGCTATCAGGTTGCGCTAGATCATCTCGACGCCGTCATACGCATCATCCGTGGTTCTTCGAGCCGCGGCGAAGCCAAGCAGAACTTGCTCAACTATTTTTCCGAGCAAGACGTCACCATTACCGAAAACGGGAAATCCAGGAAGATCGAAGGAGTCAAGCTGGATGGCCGGAAGTACCGTGTCGCCGGGCTCGAAGGCGAAATCACTCGTTCCGTATCTGACGGTCTGACGCCAGTTCAAGTCGACGCCATCCTTGAGCTGCAGCTCCACCGCCTCACGCAGCTCTCGGTCGATGAAATTCTCAAGGAATTGAAGTCCATCCGCGAACAGATCGCCGAGTTGAAAGAAATCCTCTCGAGCGAAAAGAAACTGAAGCAGGTGATCACCGCGGAGCTGCGCGAAGTCCAAAAAGCCTATGGCGACGATCGCCGCACCCAGATCGTTGACAAGGTCGACGAGATCAAGCTCGAAGATCTGATCGCCGATACGGAAATGCTGATCACCGTCAGCCACGCGGGCTATATCAAGCGCACCGCGGCGGATACTTACCGGCACCAGTCGCGCGGCGGCAAAGGACGCATCGGCGCGCGCACCAAGGAAGAGGACTTCGTAGAGCATCTCTTCATCGCTTCCGCGCACAGCTATATCCTGCTCTTCACCTCGAAAGGCCGCGTCTACTGGCTCAAAGTCTATGAGTTGCCCGAGGCGGCGGCGGCCACGCGGGGTAAAGCAATTTCCAGCCTCGTAAAATTCCAGGAAGACGAAAAGCTCACGGCTCTCGTCGCGGCGCAAAATCTCGAGGAAGAGGGCCGCTTCGTCTTCATGGCCACGAAGAGCGGCACTGTGAAAAAGTCGGCGCTGACGGAATTCTCCAATCCGCGTTCGACGGGAATTATCGCCATCAACCTGGACGGCAAAGACGAGCTCATCGGCGCCAAGCTGACCGACGGGAAACAGATGATTTTCCTCGCTAGCCATGAAGGCCAGGCCATTCTTTTCCGCGAGACGGAAGTTCGCCCGATGGGGCGCAATGCCGGCGGCGTAAATGGCATGGACCTCGACAAGGACGATTACGTCGTCAGCATGGACGCGGTCCAGCCGGATTTCGAGATCATCGCCAAGGAACACAAAGTCACCACGCAAAATCTCGAAGAGCTTGAAAACGAACAGATCAAGGACTCGCTGGTGACGCTGATGCTCACGGTTGCGGAAAAGGGCTTCGGCAAGCGCACTCCGCTGGCGGAATACCGAATCACTTCCCGAGGCGGCAAGGGCGTCGTGAATATGAAGACGACCGACCGCAACGGCTCCGTCGTCTCGACGTTGCAGGTGACAGAGGAATCCGACGTCATGATCATCACGCACGGCGGGAAAGTGATCCGCGTTCACGCCAATGAAATTCGCGAAGCGGGCCGCTCCACCCAGGGCGTGCGTTTGCTGCGGCTCGAGGAAGATGATTCTGTCGCCGCCGCCGCCGTTCTCCAGGAAGAGCAGGAAGAAGAAAAGAAGTAGCAAATAGACGTCCAAGGGGCGCGGCATGCCGCGTCCCTCCTGCAACTCTCCGATAGTGTTAGAATTCTTTTCCTCATGAAGATCACCCGAAGATTGTTTGCGCTGTTACTGATTTTCTGTGCGCCCCTGCTCTGGCTCTCTCGGGCGCAAACACCGGAAAAACCCGCTTCCAATGGCCAATACATCGCGTTCGTCGGCACGTACACCTCAAAAACGAGCAGTAAGGGGATTTACGCATACCGCTTCGACGCCAACAAAGGCCAACTCACGCCAATCGGCGTTGCGGCCGAAGCTGTAGATCCTTCCTTCCTGGCCGTGAACCCCAACGGCAAGTACCTCTACGCCGTAAACGAGATCGGCAATTTCAACGCCGAAGTCAGCGGAGCCGTTAGCGCGTTCGCCATCGATGCTAAAACCGGCGCGCTCAAATTTTTGAATCAGGTTCCTACACGCGGCGCGGGTCCCTGCTATGTTTCGCTCGACAAATCCGGCTCCTTCCTTCTCGTCGCCAATTACGACAGCGGCAGTATCGCGTCATTTCCCGTACGCGGTGACGGCAGTCTTGCAACCGCCAGCGGGTTCGTTCAACACTCCGGCACCGGGCCAGACAAGGAACGTCAGGAGGGTCCGCACGCCCATTGGATCGGCACATCGCCGGACAATCGCTTCACTTTGGCGGTGGATTTGGGGCTTGACCAGGTCATTGTCTATGGGTTCGACCCGGATAAAGGAGTTTTCACCCCGATGCTTTCCGGATTTGCGAAGGTCAAGCCGGGATCCGGCCCGCGGCATTTGGCGTTTCATCCAGACGGCAAGTTTGCTTATGTACTGAGCGAGATGGCTTCCTCGGTGACAGTTTTCTCGTATAAGCCCAAGACCGGCTCTTTTTCAGTTCTCCAAGCCGTTTCAACTCTGCCGAATGATTACTCCGGCCCGAAAGAAGCCGCCGAGATTGCCGTGCACCCATCCGGGAAGTATCTCTACACTTCGAATCGCGGTCACGACAGCATCGCCGTTTTTGCAATCGATCAAAAAAAAGGTACGTTGAAATCTCTCGGACAGGTTTTGACCGGCGGCAAAACGCCTCGGCATTTCGCGATTGATCCCACTGGCACGTACCTGCTGGCGGAGAACCAGGAATCCAACAACATCGTCGTTTTCCACATTGATCCAGCAACCGGCAGCCTGACGCCGACGGGGCAGACCGTAGACGTGCCTTCGCCGGTGTGCCTCACGTTTGTGCAAGCTCAATGAAATTAAAACGGAACATTCGTTGACGCCGCGCGAAGAAATGGATCTGCTGGTCCGCGTCGTTTCCCGCATTGCTCAGACCCAACTGGAGAAAGGCGGATTTATTCCCTTTGGCGCAACTCTCGGTGCTAGCCGGGACGTGCAGTTGTTACTTCCGAACAGCGCCAAGGGAGAGATGACCATCGAGTTGGTTGACGCCTACTGGAGAAAACAGATGAGCAAAGCCATCGAGGCCGGCGGTGTGAGGGCCCTCTGCACCGTTGCCGATGTCCGCATCACAGATAGCGGCTCGAAACTCGTTCCGGGAGTGTTCATTCACATCGAGCACTCGGCCGGGGATGCCGAAGAGCTTCTCTACCCCTATGCAAAAGATGAACTCTCCAACGTCTCTTTTCTGGAGGTAACGCGCGCCGATGCGGCTCTGCAGTTCTTCGCTCCCAAAGATGAAGCCCTGGGCAATTAGGCGAATCCATTTGATTGATGTTCCGTATTCTCGAGCGAGAATGCGAGCGCACGTTGCGAATACGGAAGGCGGCACGTCCGGCGGATGACAAACTCCTCAGAGAATCGTATCTTCTCCGCTTCCAACTGCGTTAAAATCCCGCGTTCGCAGCAGTTCCCAGGGAGATGGTCATGATCCGAGCATCATGGTTCCGAGTCATTCTATTCGCGATGTGCGTGTTTACTTTTGCTCCGGCCACATGGGGTGACGGCGAGACAGCGCCTGCGCGCGACGCCAGGCAGCCTGTGGATGAAGCGTACACGGCGAAGATCCACAAATACACCACGCAGCCATTCTTCACCTCACCGCTTGTCGATTACCTGCCGGCATCGAAAAACGTTCCGACTCCCGAAGCTGTCCTCGGGGACGTGGCTGGTGCGCCGGGCATCCTTCCCTACGCGGAAGATGTGTACAAGTACATGCGCATGCTTGAAAAAACCAGCCCGCGCGTGAAGGTCTTTTCGATCGGCAGGACGGAAGAGGGACGGGAGATGATCGCCGTGGCCGTTTCGTCGCCCGAGAATTTGAAAAACCTCGATGAAAATCGGGCGCGCCTCGCCAAGCTCGCCGATCCCCGCACAATCAAACTGGATGATGCAGAAGCTGACCGCATTGTCGAGCAAGCCGTGCCTGTGTATTACATCACGGGAACCATCCATTCCCCGGAAACCGGCGCACCGACGGCCCTGATGGAGTTGGCGTACCGCCTGGCCGTCGACGAAAGCCCCTATGTTCGCGAGATCCGCGACGGCATGATCACGCTCATCACACCGGTCGTCGAGGTCGATGGCCGCGACCGCATGGTAGACATCTACCGCTGGCACCTTTCCCATCCCAAGGATTTTTATCCCCCGCTGATTTACTGGGGCAAGTACGTGGCCCACGACAACAATCGCGATGCCATGGGCATGACTCTCAAGCTCACGGAAAACGTGCTTAAGACCTATGTCGGCTGGAAAGCTCAGGTGCTTCACGACCTGCACGAGTCCGTGCCTTACCTGTACGACAACACTGCCGGCGACGGCCCCTTCAACGCCTGGGTCGATCCTATTCTCACCGACGAATGGGAAATGATTGGCTGGCGCAACGTGGCGGACATGACCAAGTTCGGGATGCCGGGCGTCTTCACGCACGGGGTCTTTGACACGTGGTCGCCTGGATATCTCATGTTTATCGCTGCTATGCACAATGGCATTAGCCGGCTCTATGAAACATTCGGCAACGGTGGTGCCGACACATTGGAGCGCACACTTGATCCAGAGGAGTATGCACGCACCTGGTACCGGCAAAATCCGCCGCTTCCGAAAACTCTTTGGTCGCAACGTGACAACAACAATTATGAAGAGACCGGACTCCTCACCTCGCTTCATTATTTCAATGAAAACAAGCGGCTCTTCTTGAAGAATTTTTATCTCAAGGCGAAGCGATCTGTCATCAAGCCCAGCGAGGAAGGCCCTGCCGCTTATGTTTTTCCTTCGGACGATCCGCGGCTGGACTCCCAAGCCGAGCTCCTGCGCGTCCTGCAAAAACAGGCCGTGGAAATTTCACGCGCGACAGCCTCTTTCTCCGTGAAGCTGCCCGCAAAAAAGACGCCAAAGTCCGACAAAAATAAAGACGCAAAAGAAAAGGAAACCACGCCCGCCCCAACGACCCGCGAATTTGCCGCAGGCAGCTATATCATTCGCATGGACCAGCCCTATTCGCGAATCGCCGATGCCCTCCTCGATTACCAATACTGGAGTCCGGACGATCCTCAGAAGACTCCGTATGACGACACCGGCTGGACTTTCGGCGAACTCTTCGACGTGCAGGTGACTCGCGTAACCGATCCGAAAGTTCTCGATGCTCCCATGGAGCGCGTGAAGGAAGTCCGCGCGCCTGCGGGCGTGAGCGGCGAGGGCTCAATCTTCGCAATCAATAACAACGCCGAGCCTACTCTAGCGACGCTTCGCTACAAACTGCGCGACGCTTCCATTGATGCCGCAGAGGAGCCGTTCGAGAGTGGGGGCAAAAAATTCGACCGCGGAACTTTTCTCATTCGCAGCGTAACCCGCGAAAAACTCCTCGACGCCATTTCCAGCCTCGGTTTGACGGCGGTCTCGATCGCCGCGCCCCCCTCCGTCAAGACGCACCCCGTCCGCGCTGCACGGATCGCCCTCGTTCACACCTGGCTCAGCACGCAGGCGGAAGGCTGGTGGCGCATTGCCCTCGATAACCTCGACATACCGTACGACTACATCAGCACGCAGACCGTTTCCAAAGCCAGCGACCTGAACGCCAAATACGACGTCATTCTTTTTCCGCCCGTCGGTTTTTTCGCGGGCCCGACGCTGATCATCACTGGCCTTCCGAGCGCCTGGGGGAATCCACTCCCGTGGAAGAACACGCCCGAAACTCCAAACCTCGTCGGCAAGAATGATTCGACGGATGACATGCGGCCCGGCCTCGGCTGGGATGGCGTGGAACATCTCCAATCCTTCGTGCAGAAAGGCGGAGTTCTCCTTACCGCTACGGACACTTCACGCTTTGCTCTGTCCATCGGCCTCGCCGACGGCGTCAGTGTCGGCAATGCGCAGCGCATGAAGATCATCGGCTCCGTTGTCGGCACGAGGCTTGTTGATGGCGCCAGCCCCATCGCCTATGGCTTCGACGAAAAGCTCTCCGCCTATTGCGACAACGGCCCGATTTTTTCGCTCAGCAGCATTGCGGGTGCACGCGGCTTCCGCCGTCTAGGCAGCGAAATGCACACTCGCCCCACCGGCCGCGGAACCATGGACGATCCGGATTTCACCGTTGGCCGCCCCATCGTGGAAGCCCCGGAAGAACCCAAATCCGAAATCTGGGAGACTCCGCCCGTAACAGACGAGCAAATGCACAACAATTTTCGCGTGATTCCTCCCGCTGATCGCGCGCGGGTTATCTTCCGCTATGCGGACAGCAAGGACCTGCTCATTTCCGGGCTTGTTGCTGGCGGCGATGAAATCGCGCAGCATCCCGCGGTAGTGGACGTACCCACAGGCAACGGCCACGTCGTGCTTTTTTCCATTAATCCGGTCTATCGCGGCGAAACGCGTGGCACATATTCTTTGGTACTCAACACCATTCTGAATTTCGATAGCCTCAACGCCGGCCGCAAGCTGGCCGAGAAATAGCTGAAAGTGTCAACCAGGCCCCCTGCGAATTTTGTAAGTGTTGCATATAAAGGAGTTAGTTAAATTCTAAGCCCTTTAGAATCAACACTTAAACGGCGGCGAGGTAAGTGTTGATTCTGAACAGGTTAAGCTCGCATAGAGCCATCGACCTTGCCAGGCGGTGCCTGCTGACTTGCATCTGTGTAAAACTGTCGAATGGTTGGCGTTGGGGAAATTGAGGCTCTTGAAGTAGAATCCCGCCCACCATGGCGAAGCGCAAAGCAAAGAAGCGGCTGGCCCGTCCCCGCAAATCCAAACGAGCAAGCGGCTCCAAGCTCCCGAAGGATGCCATAACGTTGATCGTGCAGCTTCGTCCCCGCGAAGCGCAGGAAACTCTTCTGGAGGCGGAACTTCGGGCTTTGGTCGGTCCCACGCGGAAAGAGGAAGGCTGCCTGACCTACGACCTGTATCGCTCAGCCGAAGGTCCAAGCGCGTTCTTGCTCCATGAAGTTTGGGCAAGTCGCGATGACCATTCGCGCCACACAAACACACCACACTTTCTGCGCTGGAATGCCCGTAAGGACTCGCTGCTCTCCTCGCGCGACGTCACATTCTGGAAACAAATTGTCTGATTTTGTTGTGCGGGAACTTCAGCCTTCCGGCGGAGCGACGTAATAACCCGGGCGCGCGCGTACTTTCAAATCCTTCCGAACAAGCTGTACTTTAATTTCGTGGTAGCCGAGGTCTCGGCCATCTGTTGGGGTGTAGCTGATCGTGTATTGCGCGTGCAATTCGCCGCCGATTTCGTCGATGGCTTTCTCTATCGACCGGTCTTTAAAGGTAGATAGATAGGCTCCGCCGGTAGCCGTTGTCGCCACTTCCAACGGCCGATCTTTCACTTCGCCCTCGATATGCTCTACGGCCCAAATGGCAAGCCCAAGGAGGTCGACACCGCCGCCCCCGCTAGCCTCTCCTACCGACGGCGTAGGGGCCATCCCTGGAGGTGGCGGCAGCGATGATATTCCCGGCGGAGTGATCGGCTGCGGTTGGTTAGCTCTTGGCTTCCCGCGCAATTCCGCGCGGGTCGTGGAAAGCCCCACAGTATAGATCGTCACGTTCGCCAACTGCGCCTTTCTCAGCACTTCGCCGAGCTTCGTTTCGCTGCCGATATCCTTTGCTTCGGAGACGATCAGCAGCACGCGCCGCCGCCCGGGCTTTCCTAAAGTCGGCTGCGGCAGACTACTGAGCATATCCACGCCTACGGCCATGGCGTCGTAAAGCCTCAATCCGGAAGTTCCCGTTTGCAACTGCGACACGGTGTTTTCAATGGAATCGTGATTGGTCGTGAAGTCCTGGAGCTTGTCGACGGAATCATTGAAGCCTACCACGGCACCTTCGCCGTAGGGGCCAATCACCGTCTGCGTGAATAGAATCCCCGTCTTGCGCATCGCCGGCATCATCGTCTCGATGCGTGAACTCGTCTCCATCAAGACCACGACCGAAGCCGGATCGCCTCCAAGATCGAAATGTGAAATCTTCTGCTCCACGCCGTTGTCGGTAATCCGAAAATCTTTGGATTCCAGGCTGTGCACCATCTCGCCGTTCGCGTTGCGCACTGTCACCGGCATATTCACCAATGCGACTCCGACCTTCACCTTTGCCTGCGGCGGGGCTTGTTGTACGGGCTGGCCTGGCCTCGGCGCAATTGGCCCTACGGGTGCCTGCGCGTTTACCGACACGGCATAAGTAAGAAGAACAACGGTCAACCCACCGCATTTACGCATTTTTTCCCGCATTCCACCACCGGCTGAAACTGTCTGGACCTCCCAGTGTACTCAATTCGACGCAGTCTCGCCGGAAGACGTTGCCGCGAGCGCCCGCGATTCCTACAATGATGGATTGCACCTATCGGAGAGAACAAGCCATGTCCGCAGGACATCCCAAGCTGAAGCCGCAGCACGCCCCCAAGGCGCCGCATGAAGATCCCAGGTTCCTGGAGAGTACTCCCGCCAGGCCTCTGCGCATTCTCGCGGAGTATCTCCATCCCCTCGTGCAGCTCAAGCGCGAGGGCATCGCCGACACCATCGTCATGTTTGGTTCCGCGCGAATCGAGTCGCATGAGACGGCGAAGGCGCGCTGCACGCGCTTGAAAAATGAGAACCTCAAGAAGCTTTCTGCGGCTGCGCGAGCCAGACATCTCGGCGAAGTTCGCCACGCCAAGAGCCTTCTTGAGATGTCCCGCTATTACGAGGAAGCGCGCCAACTCTCGCACAAGATCACGTCCTGGTCGCTGACGCTCGGGCCGCGCCCGCGGCGCTTCGTCATTTGCTCTGGTGGAGGTCCCGGCATCATGGAAGCCGCCAATCGCGGAGCTAGTGAAGCCGGCGGCAAGTCCATCGGCCTTTCGATCGAGCTTCCGCATGAGCAATTCGCCAATGCGTACATCAGCCCGGAACTCAGCTTTAATTTTCATTATTTCTTCATGCGCAAACTCTGGTTCGCGCAGATCGCCAAGGCCCTCATCGTTTTTCCCGGCGGCTTCGGCACCATGGATGAGCTTTGGGAAATGCTCACGCTGCTGCAAACCGGCAAGCTTGCAAAGCACAACATCATCCTGATTTACGGCCGTAAATATTGGGACAAAGTTCTCAACTGGCAAGCCATGGTGAATTGGGGCACCATCAACGAGGAGGAGTACAAGATGCTTCAGTTTGCGGACAGCGTGGACGAAGCGTTCAATTATATCCGTGCCGGTCTAGAAAAATATCATATGGAAGTTGACCCGTTTTTGCAGGCCTATTAAGCCGCCGCCCTTAAACTTTTTTGTTTCTTCTATTTGAGCGTGACGAGATTTTTGCGTCCCTCGCGTGTTTAATACCAGGTACGTCCCCCAACCCCGGCCGGGACAAATTCAGGAGGGAAAGTAGAATGAACATCTACTTGAAACAGAACTCTAAGTTCGGCAGGGCGGCGCTCGCAGCGGCCGCACTGGCCGGGTTACTTGCCTTCACTGGAGTGCCCAGCGCAAAGGCGGATAGCGATGACTGCCAGCGCCGCGTTATCCGGGCCGACCACAAACTCCACGAGGCCGTGGAACACCATGGATGGGACAGCAGACAGGCAGACCGTTGGCGTCATGAACTGCACGAGGCACGGGAACGGTGCTGGCGACTGAACCATCGCTGGTGGGATGAGGACGGCCACCGCTGGCGCAGCGATCACGACTGGGATGACCGCGACCACGATCATGACCGCCACTAAATGCTAGCGGGAAGCAATTCCCAGGGCGCAACGATAAATTCGTTGCGCCCATTTTCATTTTCACCGCCAGCCATGCGCTGTCAGCAGATGACAGGATCTGGACTTCCGTTGGCTGATTCGAATGAGAGGGGAACAAAAAAGCGAGGCGCGAACTTTGCGCCTCGCTTTGATTTTCGCATTTCGGCGAGAGTCAGTTTCTCGCGCCCGTCAATTCATCGGAAAAAACAGCTTCAAAGCGCCGCTCTTCGTCCTGGTCATGCAGCAGAACGACGGGAACCACGCGCAACGATCGCTTGCACGAGTGGCACTGCGTTACTTCACCTTGCAGATCCTGCAAGAAGCCGTCTGTGAACCGATACAGCGTCCGTTCGCGCCGGGCATTCTTTTCGTCTCGCGCCCCGCAGTACGGACAGACAAACTCAACCTTGTCCCGCTGCGGATCGCGGTCTAGAGCAGCCCAACCCGTGCGGCGCACTCCAATTGTTTCCACATTACGCCGATCCATCGGGATAACCCTCCTTCAGATCCACGTCCACAAGCATGGGATGCGCGGCGGGGCAGTTCCGATTCATCGAAGTAAAGACTGTATAATCAACGAGATATGATACCCCTGGGAAGCTCCTGCTTCCGCTACACGCCGACCCTTCGCAGTTCCGCCTCAGGATCCTCACAAAGGCGCGTGGATTTTTCGCAAGTTTGTAGCACAAATTAATCGGCTTCTGCGTCCTCAATTGGGTGCTGGCCAGTTTCCGATTACTCGACCACACAGGAGTTGACCTGTCGCCCCGGCCAACAAGCTCCTGACAAATATCCTCCAGTCGTGGAAAGAGATCTATCTGTGCGCGGTAGTCTTACTTTCCTTGGTTCTGCGCGGGACGTCTTGAAGCTTCATCTTGTCCGAACGGCAGACTTTTCGCCTCACTTGCCTGGCAAATTCCCGACAAGATTCAGTATTTCTCTTTCAGCTTCGGCGGATTGGGCCGGCTTGCCGGCGGCACTATACCGTTCTCGCGGAGATAGATGGTCAACTGGCCGTAGTGATCGGCCACATGCCAAGCCGAAACAATGGCTAGCCCCAGGCGCGTGTTGGGTCCCGCGTACGGCCCCTCAATCGGATCGTACATATTTTTTGCGGTGATTTCGGCCAAGGATTTTTTCAGAGCTGTGAAGGAGTCACGCAAATAGGTAAGCGATTCGGCAGGCGTTTTTGCCGGGCTTGGACCACCCTTGTCACACGCGTCGGGCGGTTTTGTGCCGTCCAACTCTGCGGCGAACGCAAGATTAGCGCAAGCCACGTGTTTCACCTGCTCGGCAAAAGTGCGTACCTCCGCGGGCCCGAATCCCGGCTTCTCGTTCTTGAACAATCCAGGCGCAGGGCGGTAGTTCCATTTGTCCTCGGGCATAGCTTCGGCCACCGAACGGAATTCATACTCTTGAAAGCCAAAGAAGCGCGTGAACGCCTTGCCCGGAGTCTCGTTCTTGCTCAACTCCGCGGCTGTTGGCTGTTTCTGTTCCTGTGCGCCCAAAGTGAGGCCAAGCGCCAGCAACCAAACCCCAAGTAAACTCGCCTTGCAAATAGTACGCATCCGTGGCACCTCCACATCCGCAAGTCTATTCCCTTTGGGCCGGCATACCTATTTTTCCCTCTGAGGTTTCAGGCGGAGCCTTCCCTCATGCGTGCCACACTTTTAGTTTCAGTCTTTTCAGCTCCTCATCAAGCCGTTACCGCAAACTTGAAGTCCAGGTACGGGCCCTGTCAGGTTTCGCGTGATCCGGGACAAATAAGGACCTGCGGGCGTGATCAAGTCAGCCTCGCCGAGCTGCCTCGATGGCGGCGACGTCGATCTTCTTCATCGTCATCATCAACTCGAAGGCGCGTTTTGCTTCACCGCCGCCAGCCGCAAGCGCATCGGTTAGTGCGCGCGGAGTGATCTGCCAGGAGAGGCCCCAGCGGTCCTTGCACCAACCGCAGTCGCTTTCCGCTCCGCCATTGCCGACGATCGCCTTCCAGTAACGGTCCGTCTCTTCCTGATTGTCCGTCGCGATCTGGAAGGAAAAGGCCTCGGTGTGCCGGAACGCCGGGCCGCCGTTGAGACCGAGACAGGGAACGCCCACGACGGTGAACTCCACCATCAACACATCGCCCTTCTTGCCGCCCGGATAATCACCGGGAGCCGCGTGAACCGCGGTTACTTTGCTATCCGGAAAGATGGAGGCGTAGAAGCGCGCCGCCTCATGCGCGTCCTTGTCGAACCACAGGCAGATTGTGTTCTTTGGCTTCATGTTCGTGTGCTCCTTGTGCTCGATCACGGCGAGCGCCACTGTCTTTGCTTCGGTCCGTATCAGTGAACACCAGATGATCGGCTGATCTGCTGCGGCCGACGTCTCAAATTGGTCGCGGCCAGTCCCGCCTTTCTCCATCATATCGCTGGCCGTGATTAACTTCGAGTTCCGAAGCTAGGACAGGCCGATTTCCGAATGCTCGCGATCCAGGTTCCTTCCGATGGCAGCCCACGCAAATCGGCGTAGCCTTTATCGATCTTGCCACGATAGCCGCCGAACCCGAAGTTGGCCGGAAGCGAGGTGCTGGAAAGTTGGGCTGGAGCGCCTTACACTTGTACGATTCACGCGGTTGCTGGAAAAGTAGCCTTGGCCAAAGGAACTTTACCGGTAAGACTAATCAGGAGTTACGAAAGTTCAGTCGCGGAGTTTGAGCGAGGCAAAGGTTCGGGCGCGCGCTCGGCAGATACAGCGCCACCGAGCCGCGCCAGGAAAAAGCCTAGAAGCGGAGCGATGCAGGCCTGCCACACCAAGAAAAGAGAATAGAAGTTGTTCGCACTGCCGCTCGGCTGGCTTTGCGAGTATTCGTAGCGTTCCCCAATGCGAGTGGCTTTTAAGAGGTGCCAGATGGCAGTGCCCAGAGATGGTCCCAGCATCCAAGCGATCGCCCCGAGCACGCCGCTCAGAAAGCAACAGCCGACAACATAGATAGGCACGTACCTCCACCGCGCGCGATTGGGAAGAAAAAGAACGGCGGAAAGGAACACGATGCCGCCACCAACGACTCCGCCGGTGAAGCAGATCTCAAGGTCCCGAGCAACCTGTCGATTAACAGATGAGAGAAAAGCTAGAAATTGGGGAGCGTTCATACCGGCGGCGACTGCGCAGGCGTAGGCGAGCGTGCAAGACAGAAGGAAACCCATGGATCGCCAGACGGACCGGAAGCCGTGAAAAATCCACCAATGAACCACAAGAACGAAGCCAAAAATCGCACCGATGTATGTGACCATACTTCGTCCAGCGTCGCCAAACAGTTCGAGAAAGTGGCCACTCGCACAGGTAAGGAAGCCTGAGACGATTCCAGCAAGCGCCAGGGCTACATAGGAGGTGGATTTATCTGTAAGCATCTGACTGTACGAGATTGGGTAATTGACATTCTATCTAGGCTAGACCCGGCGGTCGAGTTGGTAGTCAGCTAAGCGCCTGGTAAACGCGCTTACCGGTAAAGTTGAATCGGCCAAAGGAACCTTACCGGTAGCCGTTACCGGAAACTGACCCTCTACCCTCCGCTGCTGCCGCTGGCGAACAAAAAGACAGCGTTTGCTGGTGCGCTGGGGAACTTGTCCATCTCCCTGGTGTCCAACTTAACTGAGGACGCGCGCACCTCACATCCCTGCGAGCGCGGCGCCGGTTTCCTGCGGTAGTTGAGCAACCCACAGGAAGCCGGCGTCGCAAAAATTCCTGTACCGCCTCGCAGAA
>DATGED010000044.1:0-57320 GCA_035310525.1 Candidatus Acidiferrum sp.
GTAGTGGGTAGTGGATAGTGGGCAGACTCGGATCCGGCAGGAACGCGAGCGGACAGTTGATGGCTCGCAGTCAAAAAGCTGAGCAGAATCGGGGCGCGTGGGCCGCGGGGAGCCGGAGGGAACTAAGACCCACCTTTTCAACAACCAAACTCGAAAAGGTGGGGCACCCCGACAAGAAAAGATAAATTCAAAATCGTCTCGGCGCGTTGAGTGGCGGCCACCCGCCAATTAGGGATCTGCTGCCCCGTCCTCACCGGAGATCCCAGACAAGCTGAAACGCCCACAGCGAGGCCGCAGCCGCAACGCACAACAATAGATAAATTCGGACTTTGGGCCAGTTCGAAAGAAACGCAGGCCGGAACATCAGCGCCGCAAACACGAAGGGCGAAGGAATTGCGGCAATCGCCGCTATCGTGTAATAGCTCGGCCAGATAGCCCCAAGGAAAATAAGCGCAGCCGACGCAAGGAACCCGGTAAAAGCTAGCAGCCGAAGTCGGCCAGAATCACGCGGGGAACCTACCTTCTCAGTGAGCATGCCCCATAAGCAGACCAGGGAAACCGCAACCACCAGCACCTCGGGCCATAGCAAACGTACAGGGATCGCGCTCGTATCAACATGCCCGATCATCTGGTCCTCCTACTGTGCGGTGCATTTGGAAAAACTTCCCATAGGACGATGATTACTTCCGGCGGGTGGGCCATAGTTTGTATTCGAGCTGATTTTTGATCTGCATGATATTGCGCGATTCGGCTATAGAATAGACACACTTTGCGATGCAGTAAAGACTCTGGGGTGGCCTACCCTTGCGGGTTTGAAGCTGTGAAAAAACCGTTTCGGGGAGTTCAGAGTGTGCCACCCGCCAACCACAAGCGGCTTCCTTCTAGGCCCCTAATCGAAGGCGCGCGGAGCTACATGCCCATCTCCACTACTCTGCCAAAACGCGCGTCCGATTAGGTACTAGCGCGACTCGTCCAGAGTCGTCGATCAGCCAGGCGTCGGTGACAGGCAGCCGTTGGGTGGGCTCCGTACCACTCACAAAATGGCGGTGAAGGCATTGAAGACCGCATGGACGAGTATCGCCGGCAAGAGACTACCGCTTCTGTGTCTGAGTTCCCCCGACAAGAGCCCGAGCACGAAGGCCGCCGCTGCTGTTATCGGATTTACCTCCAGGTGGATCAGCCCGAACAAAAGGGCAACGATTATCGCGGCATAGGAAAGCGAAGTTCCGAAAAACGAAAGCGTTGCCGGAAACTGCCGAGCCAGGGTGGTCTGCAGGAGACCGCGAAAGATTATTTCCTCCTGAATGGCGGCACCGACGACGAAGTAAAGGAACGTCATCCACGGACGAAATGACACTTCGGGCGCAGGCGGACCTGAGCTCAGGTGATTGACAAGGATTGTGAGCGCCCAGGCAACGGGCACGCCGAACACAATCGCGGCAGCCATGTAGCGATAGTGACAGAATCGAAACCCAAATTGCGCGAAGCCCCCGGCCCTCCCTGAGACCACATCGATCAGGAGGATCGCCACCACCAAGCTGATCACGATGATTACAGGCACCGCTTCGACAGGCCGCAGTTTAAGCAGCGCAACAGTCAAAAAGGCCGGGCCGTAAGCGGCCGCGAATAACAGGAGGAGAGTGCCAAGCGCCTTTGCGAACCTGACTTTTGTCAATTTCGTATCCTTGCGGTGAAGCGGGCACGTGGGTCGCTGCGGCAGCGATCTCACCGTCCCCGGCGGGTGGCACCTTCGATGCTCACGGTTTTTCTGCTTGACGAAGGGGCACGAGGAGAGGATACCACTTTCGTAATTCACCGCAGGGTGATAAGGCGGGCGTGCCCCGCCCTTTCTGAAAGAAAGGGTGGGCTGTTCTTTTCTTCTGATGCCGAGAAATCTGAAGCGACATTACGGAAAAGGTGATCTGCATTTCATTACGTTTAGCTGCTTTGAACGCAGGCCGCTCTTGGGAACCGCTCGGGCGCGCAATTTTTTTGTGAAGGTGATGGGAGAACTGCGTGAACGATACGGGTTCATGCTTATAAATTATGTCTTGATGCCGAAACACGCGCATTTGTTGGTGAGTGAGACGAAGAAAGGGACTCCTTCCAAGGTAGTGCAAGTGCCACCTGGCACCAGATCGATCTAGCTATGCAATCAGCCTTCTAACTGCTAATCCGATTTCTTGTCGCGCGTCCGAGATTTCTGGCACCGAACAACGTATACTCGCGGCAAGCTGATCTCGGCTGAAGAGGTGCCAAATTGCGAGAGGAAGAGTGGATCAAGACACTTGCAGATGGCAGAAAAGTGAAATTTGTCTACCAAGAACTGCCGGAAAACGGAGCATTTATCACCGCGCAGCTTGCGGGTAATGAGGTGGTCTATTCGGTGGTATTGACCAAAGCAAGAAACCCGTTGAGTCGAGAAGAGGTTGAAAGCCATTTCAAGGGCGAGCTTTCGAAGAAGTAGCCACAATTTGCAACGCTACCGACGATGCAATCGATTCAGGCTAGAATCGATACTTACGTAGAACTGCTTGACTCGAAGCACGCGGTTACGCTACATCTAGGTAGGTGGTGTCTCAATGCGGGCATCCACAAATTCCCGGAAGATCAAATCCAATATAAAGCTCAAGCAGGAGCTCGCTTTCGATGCCCAAGCTTTTCTCGATTCGGCCGGGATGTCGAGAAGAGTCAAAGAGTTCAAGAGAGCAGAGGCCATCTACGCTCAAGGTGAGGCAGCGAGCAGCATAATGTATTTACAGAGCGGTGGTGTGAAGCTCACCGTGGTCAATGAAGTCGGCAAGGAAGCAGTCGTCGCCATTCTGGGACCGGGAGATTTTTTTGGTGAAGGCTGTCTGGCAGGGCAACCCGTTCGCATGGGGACGGCGACGGCGGTTACTCCTGCCACCGTACTCGTCATTGAGAGGAATGAAATGTTCAAGGTGCTTCACGCGGAGCATGACCTCTCCGACCTGTTCATCAAGTTCATGCTGGCCAGGAACATCCGAATCGAGGCTGACCTGGTCGATCAGTTGTTCAATTCGAGCGAGAAACGGCTCGCCCGCACTCTTCTCTTGCTTGCCCGTTACGGCAAACAAGACCAACCGCATGGAGTTCTCCCCAAGATGTCGCAAGAAACGCTAGCGGAGATGATCGGTACGACACGGTCACGCGTCAATTTTTTCATGAACAAGTTCAGGAAACTGGGGTTCATCAAGTACAACGGCGGTCTTCAAATCAATACGTCTCTTTTGAATGTGATACTGCACGAGTAAGCAAATTCCCGCCTGTGATAGGAAACGTCACCCGGACAGAAATACCGAACGAGGGGGCTTGGTTTTGTCTGAGTAGAATTGGATCTCGGGGCCACACCTGAGTTAACGGGCGCTGGCATACAAGTCCGAAAGATTGGATTTCTACTGGTTTTTTGGGCCGGGCAACCGGTGGCCGCTGAGACGCGCGAGTCGTGCCCGACTGCACAGAAGAGAATATTCAGCTTTCTGCTTTCTTGGTTCTTGGGTGTTCAGCGCAGACATGGATTGCAAATTCCTTATCGCGCTGCCGCTCATAAATCAGTTTCATTTCGTCAAGCGAATTGCCGCCGAGTGAGCCCGAAGGCTTGAAAGTCCATGAGCATTCAGAGCACCCGAAGCCCTGAAAGTGCGGCTTTTCAATCCATATTGGTTTGCGGCGTATGATCACCATGGGAAGTCTGGTGAGCCGTGAACAGGCTGTGGTCTCGGTCGTACAAAGCAGCGGAAGAAGCGGCAGTCGCAATCTTCGTATCGATCCGGTCGTATTCGAAGGATAGCAAGTGGAAATTCAATAATTCCTGCGGTTTTTGACCTATGCATCAAATCACTCTGCCATCCAGGGCACCAAATCGACATTGCAGCACTCTTCAAGGAAAGCAGGAATGACACCTCTGCCGATAGCCTCAGTCATGGACCGATCCGACCCTGACTTTCCTTTGGTCTCATTCTCAATGTGAGGAATGTCCTCGTCCATCAGGTAAGACCACCAAAAGACCATGGGGGGAACCGTCTAGACGTGTGCGGCCCCGAATGCCTGGCAGCGCTAGCCGGGGGGGAATTCGCCCCCAGATGGGTTGAGCAGATATCCGGTAACGACCTATCGGGGGTCATCGTGAAAAGGCTCCTCCCCGTAACATTGACAAGAATCACCGGTAGGAAGGGCAGCGCTGCAGGAGTCAACGCTACAAAAATGGGCCCAACTGCTGGAGGCACGTTGCCGTTGCGCCAGGATTGGCACAGCTGAAGCCGTGGCCGGACCAGAAAGATGCCAAGTTGGGCGAAACTTCCGGGCCGGTTGTGCGTAGATGCTGGGTAAGGGGGGTGAGTATGAAAACATTACTGAGAGTAGCGGTATTGGGCCTTGCGGTGCCGGCTGGGGTGATGTTTGCCCAGGGGATGGCGGCGCAGGAGAAACCGGCGGCGAGCCCGCAGAACCCGCTGAGCACGTGGAACAAATTCGCTTACGCCCGAGTGAAGGACGTGTTGGTGAAGTCGGCGCAGAAGATGCCGGAGGAAAACTACAGTTTCAAGCCTGTGGACACGGTGCGCAGCTACGGACAGATCGTTGGACACCTGGCCGATGCGCAGTACGCGTTCTGCTCCATCGCACTGGGGGAGAAAAATCCGGCGTTGGACATCGAGCACACGAAAACTTCCAAGGCGGAGCTGATTGTCGCGCTGAATACGGCGTTTGCGTATTGCGATACGGCGTATGACGGGATGACCGACGCCACGGCGGTGCAAATGGTCAAACTGTTTGGGAGTGACTCACCGCGGCTGAGCGCGCTTACGGTCAACAACATGCATGACCTGGAGCACTACGGAAACCTGGTCACGTATATGCGGTTGAAGAACATCGTGCCGCCCAGCAGCGAGCAGCAGCCTCCGGCGCAGCCAGCCAAGAAGTAACTGGTGGCTGGGAATTATCTTGTAAATAGAAAATCCCAATTCCCCAGGGCGGGGATTTGCGAGTCTTAGTGGATTGCAGTGACTCTCGGTGTTCGGCACTTTAAGCCCGTGCTTACAACCAAGTTCAAGCGAGTTCTGCGCTGCGGAACTGCCTCTGCTGAATGCGCTACGGATTCAGGCGCTCGTTCAGCAACAGGATTTCTTTATAGCCTTTGATGCGTCGGAGCTTCTTCTCTGCTTCCAACAGTCCTGTGGCGTTTCAGCGCAGCGGCTGATCTCCCTCGCGCCAACGGTTTAAGTTTCGTGCCAGCCACCTACTACGATTTGCGTAAGCCACAGTCGAGAAATATCAGAAAACGTTCCGTTGTCCGGTAGTTTTTCCGGGTTTTCAAAAGCGGCGCTGCAAAGCGTTTCGGAGCAGCCGCCACCGTTTTTGCGGCGTGCTGGATGGCGCGGAACGGCCCGCCCTCTGAAGAGGGCGGCTACAGCGGCGTTTGCCTCGGGGTTTGGCAGCAGGCTGGCGAGGACGCCGGGGCTACGGGTTTCTTAGGTTGCTCCCGCTTGTGGCTCGGCCACGCCCAAAGGGCGGCGATGGAGGAGGGCGCCGAGGAGGAGCCAGACGGCGAGGGCGAGCCATTCGGCGTGGGAGAAGTGGCCGGGGAAGGCGGGGATCAGCTTCATCAAGAGGAGGAGCAAAGAGACGCAGATGCCGAGCGAGGTGATGATTCGCATGCGAAGGCGCCTCTCGACGAACCAGAAGGAAGCGCAGGCGGCCAGCCAACCGAGCGCGGAAGCCATCGAGCCGACTTCTGTTACAGGAACGAGGATGGAGTCGCCGAGCAAGACGCCGAACAGAGTGCCTATAGTGATGCCGATGACAGCGACGGAGGGTGTCGAAAATTTTTCGTGGATAGTGGCGAAGCGGGGAGCGACAGTGCCGCGGCGGGCGTAAGCGAAGAGGAGGCGCGTGGAGGCGGCGAAGTTACCGTTGAAACATTGGAAGAGGCCGAAGAGGGCCATGACGAGAATGAGTTCGACGATCCAGTGCTTGCCGAGGCCGTGCTCGAAGGCTACGGCGGTGGCGAAACGGCTGCCCAGGAGAGATTGCCAGGGAGCGATGTAGGCGACCGCGAGGATGCAGAACGCGTAGAAGATTGCGCCAACTCCGAGCGCGAGGCCGATGGCCTGCATATAGCTGGCCTGGCGGAAATCGGGATTGGCTTCCTCGGCGTACTTGGGGACGGATTCGAAACCGGTCATGAAATAAGGAACGATCTGCAGCGTGAGCAGGATGGAGAGGAAAGGCGTGGCGTGAAATATGGGATGAAGATTTGCAGGGGTGCCACGGAAGGAGCTGATGCCCACGAGCGCGAGAAAAATCAACAAGACCATCGAAGTCATGGCCTTCTGGAAATTCGCGCTGAGACGAATGCCGCGATAATTGATGGTACCGAGAAGCAAAGTGAGGGCGATGCCCAGAATGAGCCGAGGAAGAAAAACGGGCTGGCCCGCAACACGATAGAGCTGGAACGAGTCCAGCGAAGGAAAAATGTAGGCGGCAATTTTCCCGAGAGCAACGGCTTCCCAGGGGCAGACGATAAAGTAAGCGAGAAGCATCATCCAGCCGGTGAAATAGCTGACGATGGGAGGAAAAATCTGGGCGGTGTAGGCGGCTTCGCCGGCGGCGTCGGGAAGGCGCTTAACCCATTGGCCGTAAACATAGCCGACGGGGAGCAGAATGACGCCACCGATGGCGAAACCGAGGGCTGCTCCGGCAGGACCGCCACGACCAAGCCAGTCGTCCATGAGAACGAGCCAGCCGGTGCCAATCATGGTGCCGAAAGCGAGAGCGAAATAATCGTGGAGGCGAAGTTTGCGAGCGAGGGCGGGCATTTAGAGAACGCAGAGCAGTTCGTAGAGAAGATTGGCGGCGAGAAGCGAAGTAATTTCGCCGGAGTCGTAAGGAGGCGAGACTTCGACCAGGTCGCAGCCAATGATGTTGAGGCCGCGAAGTGCTCGAACGAGCTCGAGGATCTGGATGCTGGAGAAGCCGCCGACTTGAGGAGTGCCCGTGCCGGGAGCGAAAGCGGGATCGACACAGTCGATATCGAGAGTGACGTAAACGGGTTTACGGCGGAAGGAAACGAGGTGGCGCTGGAAGGCAGGCAGGCCTTTTTTATGAAACTCTTCGGCGGTGACCATTTTCACTTTATGGGCGCGGGCAAAATCGAAATCATCCTCGCCGTAGACTTGACCGCGTAATCCAACTTGCAAGACGCCCCCATCGATTAAAAGGCCCTCTTCGAACGCACGGCGGAAGGGCGTGCCGTGAGAATACTTGCTCCCGAAGTACTCGTCCCAGAGATCGTTATGCGCGTCGAATTGGATGAGATGCACGGGGCCGTGCTTTTTTGCGACGGCGCGAAGGAGCGGAAGGCTGATGGAGTGATCGCCACCGACACAAACGCAGCGAACATCCGCTTCGAGGAGCGGGGCAATTCCCTGCTCGATGCGAAGAAAGGTGTCCTGGATGGAAAGCGGGTTGACCGGGAGATCGCCGAAATCCGCGATGCGATACTTCGCGAAAGGGTTGACGTGCAGGACGGGATTCCAGGGGCGAATGATGGCGGACTGCACGCGGATATTTCGAGGTCCGAAGCGCGGGCCAGGCCGGTAAGTTGTGCCGCCGTCAAAGGGAACGCCGATGAGAGCGACTTCGAGCTCGTTTGGATCGGCGATGTGGGGCAAGCGCATAAAGGTGGGGATACCGGTGAAGCGCGCGTAAGCGAGTGCATCAAGCGGCTGAGGATGTGGCAAGGAAAAGGTGCGGCGTGGTTTAGGCACAGCGAGGCATCTTAGGTGCGTTGAAGATGGGAAGTCAACGCGACGAAGTCTCTGGCGTACCGTGGCGCGCACAAAATTTTGACGCGCCATTCACGCGCGAACTACCGAACGAGCTTACAAGGTCGCGAGCGGGGCCTTTTTCTTTTGCAGGTGTTGGACAACCTTGAGCTGACCGGCGACATCCTTTCATGCGTCCTCCTGGTGCAAGGAGGGACAATCGTGCGTTGGCTCCTGATGGCCTGCGATAGCGTAGTGCTGTGCGTCGCCCTCGGCGCAACGGCGGCTTCGGGAAATGAAGCTCGTTCCGGCGGCCGCGAGCCGACAGACGAGCTGTTCACTGTTGCAGCTCCCTCGATAGATCGAATTGTCTTCACAGGGCTGCGCCACATCGCCCAGGAGGCAGTGCAAGCCCAGATTTCAACGCAGCCGGGCACGATCCTGGATTCGAACAAGATCCAGAGGGATGTGAAAACGCTTGGACGGCTGGGATGGTTCGGAGAAATTGAAGTAGAGACCCAGCCGGCAGAGGAGTCCACATCACGCGCCAGCGGCCTTGAGCAGCGTGTTCGGCTCGTGTTCCGCCTCGAGGAATTGCCTTTTCTCGCGAAGGTGGAGTACACGAGATCGCGGTTGCTTACGACCGTGCAGATCGAAAAAATTCTCAGCGATCAGCAATTAACCCCGAGGCTTGGCGAGCCAGCCGCTCCGGACAATTTACAACGCATCGCAAAAGCAATTGAGTCGGCAATCAAGGAGCTGGGGCACCCATGGCCGCACGTGGGGATTCAGCGCGACGAGATCCCGAATGGGACTATCTGCGTGCGGTTCCAAATCGACGAAGGACCGCACTTGCCCGTGGGGCGAATTGATTTTGCAGGACATCCGGAATTCTCACCTGAATTGTTGCGGCATCAGATGCAACGAACGGCTCCAGGGGGACTTTTCGCTTCCTGGCGTAGCCGTGGTGTTTACACGCGAGAGGGATTCGAAGAGGACCGAGCGAGACTCCTTATCTACTATCAAGATCATGGATACCCGGAGGCGCGCATTCGGACGCTGCACGTTTCTGCTCATGAAGAGAAGACTAACCGCTGGATTCCGTGGCCACACCGAGCAACGGAGAGACGCCTTGCGATCTCCGTGCCGGTCGAAGCCGGGCCCTTCTATCGCACCGAATCAGTGGCGGTAAGCCAGGAACTCGTCAAAGCGAGCGGAGAGCAAGGCAGGAAACTGCTGGCGTATGCGAAGGCGCAGGCCGGCGCACCGTACTCGGCAAAAGCACTGGAAGATCTCCGGCATGCGTGGGTGGCGGGCGTGCATGCAAAACACGTGCACGGCGATGCAGAAGTGGGGCGGGCTGTCGAAACGTCGCGTACGTTTGATCCAGAGACGCACCTGGTGCAGGAGAGAATCAGTTTTGGGGACTCGCCTCCGAGCCTAGTGCGGCATGTGGAGTTTCGCGGCCTGCAACGATTCCCTGACCGGTACTTGCGGCGGCGCATCGGGTTGGAGGAGGGGCGGCCGTTCGACGAGCGCGCACTCGAATCCGGGCTCGCGCGGATTAGCAAGACAGGTTATTTTCACCCAATCCGAAAACAAGACATCCAGGTCCGCACCGACGACATCCACCGCACCGCGGACGTGACGATTCGCGTATCGGAGGCCGGCCGGCAGCGCGTGTCATTTTCTGGAGGACTCGGGCAGTTTGGCAGCACTTTGGGGATCGCTTACACGCTGTTTGACCTGCTCCAGAGAGAGGAGTTGCTCTCGGCGCACATGGATGGAGGGCCGGAGAGCTTGCAGCTCGTGCTCGGCCTAGTCATGGAAGGATTTCTCGGTTCGCGCAGCTCGCTCGCATTTTCGGTCCTCGATACCGTTCTGCGGCCGCGCCTTACAAAAAGTGTGAAGGGCCCATTCTACACGTCGCAGACGGAGGGCTTGAACGCAGGGTGGAGCTATGCCGTGGGCAAATCCGATTCTTTGGCACTGAACTACAGTCTCTCGCATTCCGAAACGGCCTATTCCCTCGCGCTGCCATCTTCGCTCACCGGGTTGCCTTCACCGGATCTTCGCGCAAGAACTTCCAGCAGCACGTTTGGTCTCGGCTGGATTCGCGACACGGGAAGCGAGCGCGTGTCTTTCGACAATTCCGTGTCGGGCGGCATTCTGGGCGGGGACGAAAATGTGATTCGCTCAAACGAAGAGTATGCGCGAATCGTTCCGGACCCGATCTTGAATCATGAGAATGCATGGGCATTCCGCACAACATGGAGCGGCGCAGGAAGTTATCGGGGCCCCATGCCTCTGCACGCGCTCTTATTCCCCTGCGACGCACAAGTGCGCGGCCTGAGTTCGGGCGAGCTGGGACCTTACGCGGTGATTCCTTCCATGTCGAGTTCCGCGAAGCAAACTTACTCAGTTCTCCCAGCGGGGGCGAATGTGGTCGGGGCCATGAATGCGGAGTACCGCGTTCCACTCGGCGCGGGCGCGCAAGCCGCGGGGTTTTTTGATCTTGGATCGGGCTGGCTTCTTTCAAACTGGCTGGGAAAGGCACGGCCGACGATTCTGGGTTCGACAAACGGCATGCTGCACGGCTCGTTGGGCCTGGAACTAAGGTGGACGGTGCCGGGAGTTCAAGTGCCTGTGCGCGCTTATTATGCGGTGAATGTGTTGCGATTGAATCGTCGTTTGCTCTTACCGGACGGCTCTCTATTCCGCGCGCACAACCGGCTTTTCGCTTTCGGCTGGGCGCTTGGAAGCCTGTTCTGAACGGCCCACGTTGTACTAAACTCCGAGCGGTATGAAATTCCGAAAAGAGATCAAGGAATGCACGCGACTGGCCGCGCCTTATTGCGTCTCAAAAGGCACACATTTCCGATTGAAAGACTACGACGCGAGTGACACCGGAGAAGTCAAGGACAAGCAGCACAGTCAAGGAATCATGGATAACCGGGCTGGGCTGCTGAACAATCTGCAAGAGAAGCTCTACGCGCAAGACCGCTGGGCGTTGCTGCTCATCATCCAAGCCATGGATGCCGCCGGGAAAGACGCCGTCATCAAGCACGTGATGTCCGGAGTAAACCCGCAAGGATGCGACGTTCATTCCTTTAAGGCTCCCAGCTATGAAGAACTCAGCCACGATTACCTCTGGCGGGCTCACAGCCGGATTCCAGAACGCGGGAAGATAGGGATCTTCAACCGGTCCTACTACGAGGAAGTGCTGGTCGTCCGGGTGCATCCGGCGATTTTACAAACCCAGAAGCTGCCAGACGCCGTGATTTCCAAGCATATCTGGGAGCGGCGCTATGAAGACATCAATGCCTTTGAACGATACTTGACGAACAATGGCGTGGTGATCCGCAAATTTTTCCTGCACCTTTCGAAGAAAGAACAAAGAAAGCGTTTTCTGGAGCGTCTTGAAGATTCAAAAAAGAACTGGAAGTTCTCGATGGCCGACATCAAGGAGCGAGGTTTCTGGAAGGATTACCAGGAAGCGTACGAAGAAATGATCCGGAGTACGGCCACAAAGGAAGCGCCCTGGTACGTGGTTCCCGCGGACAACAAGTGGTACACGCAATTAATCGTGGGTTCGGCGATCATCAGTGCGCTGGACGAGCTCCAACTCGCCTTCCCCGATCTGGAAAAAGGGAAAAAGAAAGAATTGGAGGATGTGCGCGAGTCGCTCCTCCATGAGAAGGAATGAAGCTCGTCGCACGACACAGTTTTTGAAAATAGAAACGCTGGGACTCCCGTGATGCTAAGGGGCGCCTTAAGTTTTCCGATTTGTCCTATTCTGTTGTGAGATATTCCAGTGGTAAGATGTTGGGACGGCGACGCAAGAAAATCTGTGTTGAGAGCCTGAGGGATCATCATGGCGAAGCCGATCGGCCTTGAAATCAATGGCAAGCGTTACACGGTGCAGTGTGAACCGGATACGCCGCTTCTCTCCGCCCTGCGCGACGAACTGGGCTTGACGGGCGCCAAATACGGATGCGGCGAAGGGCAATGCGGCGCGTGTACCGTCTTGCTTGGCGGTGCGCCACGCCGATCTTGCCAGATTCCCGTCAGCGCTGCCGCAGCAAAACCCATAACAACTATCGAAGGCCTGGAAAAAGACGGGCAGCTTCACCCTGTTCAGCAGGCATTTCTGGATGCGGGAGCCTTTCAGTGCGCCTACTGCACATCGGGGATGATCTTGAGCAGCATAGGCCTGCTGTCAACAAATCCCAATCCGAGTGCCGCGGAAATCGCTCAATCCTTGCAGGGCAATCTATGCCGCTGCGGGACACATCCCCGAATCATCGAAGCCGTTCAGCATGCGGCTGCAGCGATGAAGGAGCGCGGGCGATGAGCAGCCAATTCGTGAGATTTGATCCGGAGCCGGAGCGCTACGAATTCAGCGCGGGGCCGATCCATAATTTTGAGCTGGCGCGCCGCGATTTCTTCAAACTTTTCGGCGCGGGAATCGCAGTGTTCGCAGTTGCAAAAGGTTCGCTGGCCGGGCAGGAAACAGCTCCCACTCGCGGCTTCCATGGCGAAGAATTGCCCGCGGAGATCACGGCATGGCTGCACATAGGCGAAGACGGAAAAGTGACCGCCTTTACTGGCAAGGTCGAGATTGGGCAAAACATCCGGACCTCACTGGCGCAAACCGTCGCCGATGAATTGCGCGTTCCTTTTGAGAGCGTAACCATGGTCACGGCCGATACGGCCTTGACGCCATTCGATTTCGGGACTGTCGGGAGCCGATCCATGCCGACGATGTCTCCGCAACTTCGCCGGGTATCCGCAGCGGCTCGCGATCTGCTTGTTGCGGCCGCGGCGAAAGAGTGGAACGTATCTCCGGAAGGACTTACTGCTGCAGATGGGAAAATTACCAACCCGGCGACCGGGCGTTCGCTGCGATATGCGGAGCTGGCTCAAGGCAAGACCCTGGCGCAGAATCTGCCGGCGGAAGATCCCGTCACGCCTGCGGATCAATGGACCGTCGCAGGGAAGCCCATCCCCAAGAAGGATGGCCGTAACTTCGTAACCGGCAAACACCAATACACTCCAGATCTTCGCCGGCCCGGAATGATGTACGGCAAAGTACTTCGCCCTCCGTCGTTCGGAGCAACGCTAACTTCCTATGACGCGAAGGCTGCGCAGACAATGAGCGGCGTTGTCGTCGTGCGCGACGGGGACTTTGTCGGCGCCGCCGCGGGCAATGAGCAGGAAGCAAGCAAGGCGATTAGCGCAATTCACGCGGAATGGAAGGAAGTTCCGCAAACTTCCAGCAAGCAGCTCTTTTCCTATCTGAAAAAGAACGCGAAGGCGAGCGATGACAATCGCTCCCGGCGGACGAAAGGCTCGGTCCAGGAAGGCCTTTCTGCCGCGGCGCGTCGTCTGGAAGCAACTTATACGGTCGCGTTCATCGCCCATGCGCCGCTCGAGCCGCGCGCGGCTCTCGCCGAATGGTCAGACGGAAAACTCACGGTCTGGACGGGGTCGCAGCGGCCGTTCGCAGTGCGTGACGAACTGGCCAGTGTCTTTCACCTTTCTGAAAATAATGTGCGCGTGATTGTCCCGGACACTGGCGCCGCCTACGGTGGAAAGCATACGGGGGACGCGGCTCTGGAGGCGGCCCGGCTGGCGCGGGCTGCCGGACACCCCGTCAAAGTGGTCTGGACGCGAGAAGAAGAGTTCACGTGGGCTTATTTTCGTCCTGCCGGGGTGATTGAGATCAAAAGCGGGATCGACGCGGACGGCAGACTGACGGCATGGGAGTTTCACAATTACAACTCGGGCACGTCCGCGATGGAAACGCCCTATGTAGTCGCCAATCAACACATCGAATTTCACAAAACGCAGTGTCCTCTGCGGAGCGGTTCCTATCGCGGCCTGGCGGCAACAGGAAACTTTTTCGCTCGAGAGAGCCATATGGACGAACTGGCTCGCGCTGCTCTGATGGACTCTCTGGAGTTTCGGCTCAAGAATCTGGCAGAGCCACGGCTGCGCGCCGTGTATGAGGCCGCGGCCAAATCCTTTGGCTGGCCACGCAAGAAAACGCAGGAGGGGCAAGGATTCGGGATAGCGGGCGGTCTTGAAAAGGGTGGATACGTAGCGACGTGCGCTGAGGTCGCGGTGGATCGTTCCACCAAGGCCGTTCGAGTCGTACGAATGACAACGGCATTCGAATGCGGAGCGATCGTAAATCCAGATGGACTGCGCAACCAAGTGATTGGCGCAAACATTCAGGGACTGGGCGGAGCGCTCTTCGAGGCCATTGCATTCGAGAATGGCCGCATCGTGAATCCTCATTTTTCGAGCTATCGAGTTCCAAGATTCCGAGATGTCCCGGAGATTGAGGCGGTCCTGGTGGATCGCAAAGACCTTCCTTCCGCAGGCGCGGGCGAAACGCCGATCATGGGAGTGGCGCCGGCCGTGGGGAACGCCATCTTCGATGCGTCGGCGACACGCCTGAGAGACCTGCCCATGATTCCGAATGGTCTCCCGGCAGAGAAAACCTAAGGCCGCACGCCAAGGGCGTTTGAATAAGAACAAGCCGATCTGTTCCGACCTGAAACGTTTCAACTTGTTTGTACCGACGTGGGAAATCCCCAGCCAGTGATTGCAGGTCATCCCTAAATAACAATCTTGTTTTGAGCGGCTTAGCCGTCCCGCAGGCGAGTGCGTCTGGCCATTCTCGTGCCCGAAGAATGCGGATGTCTCTGTGTATTTCGAGCGCGGACCACTGATGGGTCGAATTGGGGAGGGCTTGCACTTGAACTGTGTACGTCGAACGCGCTCCGCCGGCCGGCATTCTCACAAAGGGGGCGGGGGCGGATTTTCTCTGGGCCGCAAATTGATCCGGGCTGCCGTTGGTCTTGTATTGTTGGCAACCTTCGTGCCGGAGTTGTTCCCAACAAGCGCCCAACAATTTGGCAAGAGCCAGTACCTTGCAAAGGCCAATTTTCTGGCCGCTTTTCCCAAATTTATCGATTGGCCTTCGGAAGCTTTTCCGTCTCCACAAGCCCCCATCAACCTATGCGTCTTTGGGAACTTCAACTTCGGGACATCGCTGGCTGAGATATCCCGTGGGATTACTATCCGGGGCCGCCGATTGGAGGTTCGCTGGGAGCGTGATCAGCAATCGCTGCGCACCTGCCACATTCTTTTCGTGAGCCACTCGGAGGAGAAACGATACGCAAAGATATTGAAAGCCATCGAGGGCGCCAGCGTGCTTACCGTCGGCGAAACTCCTGATTTTCTGGCCAGCGGGGGCGCCATCGACTTTCTATATGAGGAGGATAGGCTGGAGTTTGAGGTAAACATTGGCGCGGCAGCAGACGCCCACCTCCGGATCAGTTCGAGCATGCTCGCGCTGGCGCGGCACGTGGTCACAAGTACGGACGCTGCCAAGAACCAGGCGTCGTATCCGACAAGATTTTCAACTTCTCCGCCCGGCGGAATGAGGTTATCCAAATCGTATCCGCCCGAATCACGTGTGGCGACGACCAGTATGGACGTGAAACCATGAATGAAAACAATAGCCCCTTGGCTGAGGCCGTGTGGAATCAAGCAGCGCTGCGCGAGAGGGTAGACCACGACGAGGAGCTCCTGCGAGAGCTGCTCGCAATTTTCGACGAAGACTTTCCGCGGATGACCAAGTCTCTGGAAGCAGCGGTGGCCGACGGAGACCTAAAGAGCACAGGAACGCTGAGCCATACGCTAAAGGGAATGCTCTTGAATCTCGGCGGCGAGCGAGCGGCGGCAGCGGCCGCCAAGCTTGAATCTCTGGCGCGCACGGGAAAAGAGGCGGCTCTGAATGACGCGCTGGGGGCCTTTCAACGGGAAGCCGCCAGCCTCTTGCCGGAACTGAAAGCGTACGTACCAGAGGTGCGCGGTTGAAGATTCTAGTAGCAGAGGATGAGGCAGTTTCTCGCCGAATGTTGGCGAAATCGCTGGAACGCGCCGGCTACGAAGTCATCTGCGCGGAAAACGGGAAACAAGCGCTGGAACAACTCTGCAAACTCGAGGGGCCTCGCCTGGCGCTCCTGGACTGGATTATGCCCGAGCTGGACGGACCAAGCGTCTGCCGCGCGGTACGAAAACGTAAGGAACATACCTACGTTTATATGGTCCTCCTGACTTCCAAGGTTTCCAAGCAGGAGACGGTGTTGGGCCTCGAGTCGGGAGCAGATGACTACCTGACAAAGCCCTTCGATGCCGAGGAGCTTCGGGCGCGCTTGCGCGTGGGAGAACGAATTCTGCTGCTGGAAGATCGCCTGGTTGAGGCCCGCGAGAACATGCGATTCAGGGCTACGCATGACCCGCTGACTTCGCTGCTCAACCGCGGAGCCATCCTGGACTTGCTCGGGCGAGAACTGCATCGCTCGGCCAGGGAGCGGAAGTCCACCGCGATTCTGTTGGGTGACATAGACCACTTCAAGCAAGTAAACGACACCTGGGGGCATGTCATCGGTGACGAAGTCCTCGCGGAAGTAGCCAATCGACTGTTGGCCGCCGTTCGCTCCTATGATTTCGTGGGGCGTTATGGGGGAGAGGAATTCCTTGTTGTCTTGAACAGCTGTGACCCGGATTATGCGCCCAGCCGCGCCGAGCAAATTCGCAAATTGGTCTCGAATCCGCCGATACAGACTGCGAAGGGCCCCATCGAACTCACCATGAGTTTTGGAGTGCTGCAAAGCGCGGATTGGGGTCCGCGGTCCGTGGAGGAGTTGTTGCATGAAGCGGATATGGCGCTCTATGAGGCCAAGGCAGCCGGTCGCGATTGCCTTCGGATGGCTAAACCCGGTGCAAGAGTTGAAACGTCAACTCCCGCATTGCCCCAGCCCGTACGGCGCGGCAAATAGCGGAATCACAGTCTCCGGATTCGAGGGGGTATCCGTCTCAGGCGCCGGACGCTTTTTGCCGGGATTGCTCCATCATCTGCCGCATTGCCACCGTCGAACCAGGCGCCTTTTTTTCGCGCCACGCTTCCAGCCGCTTGCAAGTGTCCTCAATGTTCGAAAAGAGCTGAGGATTCTTGAATGCGGCGCGCCAAGTCGGCACGATATTACGCATGCGGTCCCATACCACCCAGATCTCACCATTGCTCTCAAAGAAAAGCTCGTCGTTAATCAGACCACGGTTGACGATGCTGGCCACCATCTCCCAGTAGCTGATGACCATTCGTATGAAAGTGTTCTCTTCGCCGCCTTGTGGAAACTTCTGAATCATGTCGTCCGGGTTTACGGGATGAAAATGCTCCAGAAACCAGGAACGGGCCTGCCGCAGCCTCGGCTCGCGTCTCATTTCGTAAAGCTTCAGCATCAAATTCACTTCTTCGTAGGTCACTTGGCTCATTTCCGGATCTCCTTGCTTCAGTGTTCGGCCGCTGGCTTGGGTATCTCTTGCGGAGAAGGAGAGGCACTAGCCAGTTCGATTCGTTGCGGGCTCGAAAGGGGCAGCCCCTGGCGTTGAAATTCAATCTGGATGCGGCGCCGGAGTTCGCGGGAAACTTCGTCCTGCCTGGTGGGCGCTGTACGCACCTGTATGCGCACTGTCGCAACCGACCGATCGAAAGCCTGAACACCTAAGATCCGGGGGCCATCTACAAGCGCCTGGGACCAGGATGGGTCGCCGCGCATCTCGGCCGAGGCGGACTCCAAGGCTTGCATGGTCTTCTCGAGGGATACTTCCGGGGCGACAGATATGTCCACAAAGGCCTGCGACCAGTCGCGGCTGAGGTTGCTCACAGTTCGGATTTCACCGTTGGCGATGGTAACCAGCGCGCCGCGGGCATCGCGCAAAACCGTGCGCCTCAGCGTGAGATTCTCGACGCGTCCTGCGACTTCTCCAACCTGGATTGTATCACCTATGGCGTACTGGTCTTCGAACACGATATAAAAGCCGGTAATCACGTCCCGGACGAGATTTTGAGCTCCGAAACCGACGGCGACGCTGGCCAGGCCGGCGAGGGTCAGGGCCGGCGTGGGGTTAATGCCAATTTTGTCCACGGCGGTCAGGAGGGCGACAAACCAGACGACCTTGCTGCCAGTGCTGTAAAGGACGGTGGCGAGAGTGCGCGTTTGCTGTTCGCGAACCTGCGCGGTGCGGCTCTGCGTGGCCGCGGGTTTGATCATCAGTTTGGTCATCACCCGGAGAAAGCGATTGAGGAGCAGAGCGATAATGAAGATGGCCACAAGGTCAAGCAAGCTGGTGAGCGTGATTTCGGGCCAGTGAATGGAGAGACCGGTCATCGTTTTTTCGGGAGTGAAAGTATAACATTGGAAGAGGGAGGGCGCTTACCGGAGCGAGCCAAGTTGCCGGGCGGCGGCTTCCAGGGCGAGGTGGATATGTCTGAGACAAGACGCAGATTTTTGACCGGCTTGGCGGGCGCCGGCACGCTACTCCTTTCAAGCACCGGAATGCTGAGCGGGCAGAGCAAACCCAAGAGCAATCCGATACCCACCGATCCCACCCAGGAACCGGACAATACGGAAGTCATGCCGGCAAAATCGGCTACAAAAGCGATTCTGGAAGAGAACCAGAAAGACATCAAGAAAAGTATCGAGAAGCTCTTTCAACTTGCCTCGGATTTGAAAGCGGAAGTGGAGAAGACAGACTCTTCCCAGGTGCTCTCGCTAAGTTTGGTGAGAAAAGCGGAAGAAATTGAAAGGCTGGCGCACGACATCAAGTCGCGGGCAAAGGGCTGAGCGCGGGGCGCCAATCGCGCTGAAAGTCACTGAATAAAACGAATTGGAAGACTCGCGCTCGTGAAGAGCGCCATAATGAGCGTGATGTGGCGTGAAATCACCACAAGCGTTAGAATGAACGAGGGAGTCGCGGAATCAGCAGTAAGGCGTTTTCACTCGCCGGCGGTGAAGCGTCTCCAACGCGCCTGTAGCTCAGATGGATAGAGCACGTGCCTCCGGAGCACGGGGTCGGGGGTTCGAACCCCTCCAGGCGCGCCACTTTTCTTAATTTTATTTTCAATAACTTCCAACTTCATCGTAGGTGTCGTTTCGAACTCTTGCAGGTTGGTCAGTCACCGGCGGTTTCTATTCGCTCGGTTAGGGCGTAAATGAGGACTTAGCACTGCCCGCGATGACATCCTCGGAGGCATTCCAACGACGATCATCGCGGGCCTATTTCCTGCTCTTAGGTTGCAGATTTAAGACTACAACTTCGACTAAGGTTCGAACTGTGCAAAATTGAACACATAACAAAATTTGGATAACGCTTTTCCAGTCGCGGCGATTACCAGGAGTTGGTTCACTTAGCGGATTTACCGGAGGAGCTTTCCTTGAGCAATATCTGGATTTCGCTCTCAAAGGCATCCTTGTCCACAATCCCGGTTTGCAAGTCAGCGATCTTGCCGTCTCGATCGATCAGCAAAGCCACAGGCAGCGCCCTGATGCCGAATTTGCTTGCCAAGTCCCAATCCCCGACCACAACGGGGTAGTTGACTTTTTTCTTTTTAAGGAAGGGCGTCACTGACTTCCAGCCGTCTTCATCCATTGAAACGCCAACGACTGCTAAACCGATCTTCTTGTACTTTTTCTGAAAATCCATGTACCAGGGAATTTCAACCTTGCAGCCCTCGCACCATGTGGCCCAGAAATCCAACAAGACTACCTTTCCTTTGTACGCGGATAGTTTGACAGGAGTACGCTTCGAGCCGTTAAGAATGAAGTCCGGCGCAGCCTTCCTAGTGCTGGCCGTAGTAAGACCTGCCGGAGCCTTTCCGGGCAGAGAGAAGCACATACCGATCAGCACAAAAGAGAACGTAACATCTGTCATGACCTCTGTGCTACCGATCACATAGGTGAAGCGCGACGTGACATTGCCGACCTGCTCTCCCGGACAATTATTCCGCCCATGACAATTAGGCTTGAGCTGCCAAATTGATCGACCAGAAATGGCAGTAGGAAGGCGTGCGCCGGCCAATGCCTGGTCACCAAGACCAGTATTGCTTTCACAACCATCGCCATCCAGATGAAGCCAAGCGTCATCGTGGCCACTATCTCTCTTCCTTTTGCTACTGCTGCAACGAAACAACCTATAAGCAGCGACATGAGGAGATGCCTTATCAAGATGCTGGTGTTCAACCAGAATACGTAAGTTTGCAGATTCGAATAGTAGGGGGTTACATGGTGCCTGTGAAATTGAATAACTCCTACGATCGCATCCTCCACCCACGAGCGCGAGGCGCCAAATGCGAGTAGCAAATAGCCTCCAAGGACGACGCCAAAGATCGGCCGTGGTGCGATGCGAAACCCAGTGCCAAAGAGATGCACGAAGGGTTTGCCACTTTGCCGCCAATACCAGCGGCGGGCAGACGCGAGTCCAGACTTTGAGGCGAGGTCGGAGAATTCTTCCAAGAGGTCCCCGAGGATCGATTCTGCATGTTCGGCAGGAGCGACCAGTTCGACAAGTCAGGAGGCGATCCGTGGCGGATGAGCCAAAGTGGATTGGGACATCATCAGTGACTCCCGATCAGACCAAGGCCTTGGGTCATGCTCTGAACTGCGCGATGCGTCCGATTCACTGCGGACATTCCCTTTGCTGTGACATGGAAGAAACGTTTCGATCGTCCACCCCGTTCTGGTGTAGGTTCGCCGAATTGTGATTTGACGTAGCCCTTCGCTTCCAGGCGGTCAAGCGTGGCATAGATGGCGCCGATGGACACTTCACGACCAGTCCGTGCTTCGATCTCTCGCCGCACTGTGACTCCATAGGCCCGACCAGCAAGACGAAGAAGAGCGAGAATCACGATGTGCTCGAATTCGCCGAGATAATCGCGACTAGACATTAGCTATACAATATAGAATAAATTGGCACAGTCAATCGGTTGCCGTCATCGGAGGTTGGTGGAGGTATGGTTTGAATGCATAGGTGGGAGGAGGGTCGCGGGGTGTACAAAAGCTGAACCCAGCGGACGCTGATTTAGAGGCAGTAAAGAGGCTCCCCCATGCAGACTAAGAATGACACCAGACTGGATGTTCGCAAGCGGATCATCGGCTACTACGTGAAAGATGGTGGTGGCACGATTCACGCAGAAGGCACGATACACGCCAGACGCTTCGATCTGGATCGCCCAACGAAAACACTTCCTGGACCCGGTGTCGCGGCCCTGAAAGTTACGCGCATGCCTAAGTTATGTAGTCAATGGGACAGAAGCCAAAAATCAAAGCGGGCTTCGCCGGAAACGAGCGAATTGACCACCTGCTCCCGCTTTGTTGTCACGTTACTCGATGTCCCCGGACTCATCGTCCTCGGACGACTTCGATTCCATGCGGATTTCCGGAAGCTTTGCCTCCTGCAACCGCTTGTTCAGCGCGGGAAGATCGACGCTCATTAACTTTTTCCACTGACTCGAAATTGCAGCGAAAGTCTTTTCGGTGTCCAGTGCGGCGCTCAATTGTGCTGCCGTTGGCGTCGCATCGGCCCGCCCGACTTCGGCATATATCGTCGCAGCTTCGCCGTTTGCGCGGCCAAGAGTCGGCTTGGGTGAGGGTGGGGCAAAAAAACCTCCACCTCCACCGAGGAGCTCCGCCACCTTTTTGTCCAAAGAGGAGATCGCCTCCGCAAGTGATCCGCTGGCCTGAGGGGTGAGCTTCTGCAACTGTTCGTGCGCGGCTCGCGCTTGCAATACGTCCTTCGAGCTCTGCGTCATCACGGAGGCCAGGCGTTCTTGCAGCTGGAACATTTGGACGAGACCCTCGCGAGGAGTTTTCACCCTCGGATCCATTTTCACAGTCAGCGGCTCACTTATCGCGTGGCCATTCACTGTGAGTCGAACCGTGTACGGGCCGGGAAGCGCGCTCGGTCCCTGCGGCAGGCGCGGGGTGTCCTCTGGAACCGCCGCGATCGGGTAATCATATCGCGTGGAAAGCGGCGTGGTGTAATGAAGGTCCCACACCCATCTATGCATGCCCGACGTGGTGGATAAGACTTTCGGCATGCGCACCCAATAAGGCGGAATGAGCTGCCTTGCGAGATCTTCCTCGGTTAAGTCTGGCTTGTCCGTGCTGGCATAGCGACGCACGACTTTGGATTGCGCGTCGAGAATCTCCAGTGTGACGGGGCCCTCCGCCGCCTGCGCAAGAAAATAATCCACGATTGCACCATCGGGAGGATTCTTGGCAGTGGGTTCATCCGGAGGAATCGGGGTATCCGTATTGGTATCGCGCATGACGCGGTAAGTCGCCGACGGCTTGAAAAGAAGAGCTTCGCGCTTCAGCAGAGGTTCCGCGATCTGTCGCAACGGCGTGATATCGTCCAATACCCAGAAAGAGCGCCCATGAGTCGCCACGATCAAGTCGTCATCGTGTATCCACAAGTCCCGCATCGAAGAATGCGGGAGATTCAGTTCAAGGCTCTGCCAGTGGTCGCCGTCATCGAACGACACCCAGACACTCGTTTCCGTGCCCGCAAATAACAAGCCCTTTCGAACGGAATCCTCCCGCACAGTGTTCACAGCCGAATTCTCCGGCAGGCCGGCCGTGATCAGGCGCCATGTTTTTCCGCCGTCGTGCGTGCGATAGATATACGGCCGCTGATCATCGATCCGGAAGCGGCTCACAGACGCGTAGGCGGTCAGGTCGTCGAAATGCGAAGCAGCGATTTGCGTCACCTTGCTCCACGGCGTCAATTCCGGGGGAGTTATGTTCTTCCAATTAGCCCCGCCATCGCTGGTGGTCCAGATCAAACCATCGTCGGTTCCTGCCCAGATGGTATTCAACGATTTGAACGACGGCGCAAGCGAATAGATGACGCCGCGTTGCTTTTCAGCGTTTGGATCCTTCGAGGCCATCGTTCCAAGACTCGCGGGAACGGCGTTGTGCTCACGCCCCAGATCAGGACTGACGGTTTGCCAGGTGTGCCCGCTATCCGTCGTTTTGAACAGAAAATTCATGGTGGTGTAAAGAACGTGTGGATCGACGGGAGAAAACATGATCGGCTGGGTACGATCGGCGCGGAATTTTGCATTGCCCACGGGAACGGGCGAAACATTTTGCACCTGCCCGGTTTTGAGGGAATATCTCGAAACCTCGCGCCGGCCCGCTCCGAAAATAATGTCTGGATTCAGCGGGTCGGGCGCGGCGTATCCGTACTCAATGACGCCAACCGGATGCCAGTCGCGGTACGTAATTTCGCCGTCGTTGCCGCGGCTGGATACGCACACCGACCCGCTCTCCTGCTGCCCGCCACAAACCAGATACGGAAAAGTGTTGTTGGCGATTGCGTGATAGAGCTGCGCGGTCGGCTGGTTGTACCATGTGCTCCAGGATTTTCCACCGTTGACGGTCACTAGGGCGCCTTGATCCCCGACCAGCAAGATAATGTTGGAATCATTGGGATTGATCCACATATTTTGGTAATCATCGCCGCCCGGCGCTCCGCGAAAACTCATCCACGTTTTGCCGCCATCCGTCGATTTCATCGTGACCGTGCTCGTGCTGTAGACGATATCCGGATTTTTCGGGTCGACCCTCGGCATTGGCAAATCTCCTCCGCCGATGCGTCCCGCAGGCCTGGTATCCGTGGTGATGCGCTGCCAGTTTTCGCCGCCATCATCGGAGCGATAAATCCCGACTTCGGAGCCCATTCCCGTCTCACCACGCGCTCCCGCAACGCTGGCATAGAGCCTGCTTGGCTGGCTGGGGGCGATGCTCAGGTTCACTTGAACTACGGTCTTAGGAAGTCCGTTCGTAAGTGGATGCCAGGTCTTTCCCCCATCCGTCGATTTGAAAAGTCCCCCTTCGGAGCCGCTGTATTGGTTGGCGTCTTCCCACGGCCCCAGCCGCAATTCCCACAGCGCCGCGTAAACGACATTCGGATTCGAGGGATCGATCTCCACATCGGAACCGCCGACGTTCTCGTTCTTCGAAAGCACCTTCTGCCAATTTTGACCACCGTCCGTCGAAAGGAATATTCCGCGCTCCGGATTTGGCCCATAGGGATGGCCCAGCACCGCGGCAAATACGCGGTTCGGGTCGTGCGGATCGATGGCCATCGCCGGAATTCCCTGGCCGTCGCGAAGGCCGCTGAGGTGCGTCCAAGTCTTGCCAGCATCAGTCGATTTATAGATTCCGTCTCCTACGGCAAGATCCGGGCGCGCGAGGCCTTCTCCGCTCGAAACATAGACGATGTTCGGGTCAGAGAGCGCGACAGCGATGGCGCCGGTTGCCTGGGTCGGCTGCTGGTCAAAAATCGGCGTCCACGTGCGACCGGAGTCATCCGTCTTCCACACGCCGCCGTTCACGGCCCCCACATAAAAAACATTCGGCTGGCTCGGTACGCCACAAGATGCACGTGTTCGTCCGCCTCGAGTGGGACCAATCATGCGCCAACGCATCTCCTGAAACGCACTCTCGGGGTATTGCTGCGCCTTGCTGACCTCCGTGCTCGAAAATAAACAGAGTCCCGCAAGCACAACCATCGAAAGACGCTTCATTCGGATCACAATTCACCTCTAAGGAAAATTTTGGATGGCGCGGCAGAGAACAAATCTTCCGCGGCTCGCATCTGCCCATTTCCGGTTTCCATGGCTAACCGGAAATATTCCACGAATCTTTCGCGCCGGGCAGCACTATGAACCCAATTGCGCCAAAACTCAATCCAGCATTCGCGATAAAAAGAGTTTTTCCATCGTGCATGGGGTCCAAGGAGCGGCCTCGGGTCCTCAGACGGCCCTGGACATGGTGATTCTTCTAATCCTTGTGACGTTGCCGGGCACGGGGTAAACTTTCGCAAGCATCTCGCGGGAAGTTCGCTGGAGGTACGTCATGGCCCGTGTCGTTCGTTGCGGCCTCATCCAGGCCAGTTGTGAATGGTCGCCGGAGAAATTTTCTCTCGCGCAAATAAAGCAAAAAATGATGGCCAAGCATGAGCTCTTGATTGCAAGCGCCGCGAAAAAGAAGGTGCAAGTCCTCGGGCTTCAGGAACTGTTTTATGGCCCTTATTTCTGTGCGGAGCAGCAGACACGCTGGTACGAATTGACCGAGCGCGTTCCCAATGGCCCCACCATCGCGCGGATGCAAAAGCTCGCCAAGCAGCACCAGATGGTTCTTGTGGTGCCGGTCTATGAAGTGGAGATGACCGGGCTTTATTACAATACCGCCGCCGTCATCGACGCCGACGGCCGGTATCTGGGGAAATACCGCAAGCACCACATTCCTCATTGCCACCCGGGTTTTTGGGAGAAGTTTTATTTCACACCCGGCAATGCGGGCTATCCCGTTTTTCAGACGCGTCATGCCCGGGTGGGCGTCTACATCTGTTACGACCGTCATTTCCCGGAGGGCGCTCGGATTCTCGGCTTGAATGGCGCCGAAATCGTCTACAACCCTTCCGCCACTGTCGCGGGACTTTCCGAATATCTGTGGGAACTCGAGCAGCCTGCCCACGCCGTTGCCAATGCCTACTTCGTCGCCGCCATCAATCGCGTCGGCACGGAGTCTCCATGGAATATCGGCGAATTCTACGGAAAGAGCTATTTCTGCAATCCGCGCGGAAAAATTGTCGCCCAAGCGAGTCGCGACAAAGACGAACTTCTCGTCACCGAACTGGACCTGGATGAGATCCAAAATGTGCGCGACACCTGGCAGTTTTATCGCGATCGCCGGCCGGAATCATACGGCGAAATCACGCGTACCCGCGCTTCGGAAAGTTCCGAGGCCGCGGACTGAGAAAATACCTTTCGTCACCTTAACTCCAATGCAAAACTCCAATCCATGCTGATCCAGGCGGACTGTCATGACCAGTGAGCTGCAAGGAGGCCCGCTCGCTGCGGACACGGTCCGCAGCAGCTCGCTTTATAACAAGGACCTCGCCCCGGTTCCGACGGAGCGCCGCACCTGGAGCACCTATAATTACGCCGCCCTGTGGATCTCCATGAGCGTCAACATTCCCACGTACATGCTCGCGAGCGGCATGATCGCCGGCGGCATGAATTGGAAGCAGGCACTGTTCACTGTTTTTCTCGGCAACGTGCTGGTCCTGATCCCGATGCTGCTGAATGCGCACGCGGGAACGCGCTACGGCATCCCGTTCCCGGTGTTCGCGCGCGCTTCGTTTGGAGTGATGGGTGCGAACGTTCCTGCGATCCTGCGTGCGCTCGTCGCTTGCGGCTGGTTCGGCATTCAAACCTGGATCGGCGGCGAGGCGATCAACGCCATGCTTATCGCTCTTGCTCCCGGTTGGCAAAACTTTCCTTACGGGCCAGCTCTTTGCTTCGGGTTTTTCTGGCTGCTGAATGTACTCGTCATCCTGCGCGGAATCGAAACCATCCGGTTCCTGCAAGGTGTGTCCGCGCCATTCTTGCTGGCGATAGGCCTTGCCCTTCTTCTCTGGGCGCGAGGAAAAGCGGGAGGCTTCGGGCCTATGCTCGCCGTGCCCTCCAAATTTCACGGATTCGCGGAATTCTTCCGTTTCTTTATTCCTTCGCTCACGGGCGTGGTGGGCTTCTGGGCCACCGTTTCTCTCAACATTCCGGACTTCACGCGGTATGCCCACAGCCAGAAGGACCAAATGGTTGGCCAGGCACTGGGCCTTCCTGCGACAATGACGTTCTATTCATTCATCGGCATCGCCGTAACTTCCGCCACTCTCATTATCTTTGGCCAGGCGTTGTGGGATCCCGTTGCGGTGCTCGCGCGCCTCGGGCATCCTTGGGCTGTTGTCCTGGCGATGATCGCCCTGCTCATGGCCACGCTGAACGTAAACGTCGCCGCAAACGTCGTTTCGCCGGCAAACGACTTCTCCAATCTTTCTCCGCGCCGCATCAGTTTTCGCACCGGCGGCCTGATCACCTGCGTCATGGGTATTGTCATGCAACCGTGGAAGTTGATGTCGAGTTACGGCAATTACATATTCGGCTGGCTTGTGGGCTACTCGGGCTTTCTCGGCCCGATAGCCGGTGTCCTCATTTGCGATTATTTTGTGATTCGACAAAAAAATCTATCCACTCAAGATCTCTACGAACGAGGCGGTCAATACGAGTACTCTTGCGGCGTCCACTGGCAGGCGATTTTCTCGCTCGCGGCCGGCGCTGGCGTTGCGTTCATCGGACTCTTTGTTCCTGAACTCCGTGTGCTGTACAACTACGCATGGTTTGTCGGGTTCGCGGTAAGCTTTCTCAGCTATCTCGCACTGAGGAGCAAGGTCAAGCTGGTCGTCGAGACGGCCAGCTGAGGAGGTGCCCAGACTATGGATTTCGGCATCACGATAAAACCCGACATCTCGATTGATCGAATTATCAGCCTCGCCCGCCAAGCCGAAGCCTCTGGTTTCTCCTATGGCTGGATTTTCGATTCCCACGTTATCTGGAAAGAGCCCTTTCCGCTCCTCACGCTGATGGCGGCAAACACAAAGACAATGCGCCTCGGCACTTGCGTCACGAATCCCGCGGTGCGCGACGTCACGGTTTCTTCCAGTTTATTCGCCACATTGAATCAACTTTCGCACGGTCGCATGCAGCTTGGCATCGGCCGCGGCGACAGTTCGCGCCGGGTGCTCGGGAAAAAACCAACGACTCTGGAAAACCTGGGCGAGTTTGTAAGAATCTTTCGCGCGCTGAATGCGGGCGAGACAGTTGACTACGAGGGCGTCGCCACAAGTTTTCCTTGGGCGAACGCGGGCGTTCCCCCCGTTTGGGTCGCCGGCTACGGGCCGAAAGCCTTGCGGACCGCCGGACGCATCGGCGACGGAGTGATTCTCCAGTTCGCCGATCCCGACTTGATCGAATGGTGCCTGAGCTTTGTACGCGAAGGAGCGAAGGAAGCGGGCCGCGACTTCCGTAAATTCCAGGTCATGTCCGCTGCTCCCGTGTGGGTCTCGGGTGACCTGAAGTTTGCCCGTGAGCGCGTTCGCTGGTTTCCAGCACTGGTGTCCAACCACATCGTCGATCTGATCTCAAAGTACAAGCCGGAAGAGTTGCCCGAGAGCCTGACATCTTTCGTGCGCAATCGCGGTGGATACGATTATCACCATCACTGCGAGGTCGGCAGCGATAACGCCGAATTCGTCAGCGACGAAGTTGTCGACCGTTTTTGCCTGGTCGGTCCCATCGAAGAGCACCGCAAGAAACTCGAACGGCTTCGCAATGCCGGCGTCACACAATTCAATATCTATCTGATGTCCGGCGATGAAGAGCAGACGTTGGATGTGTACTCGCGCGAGGTTCTGCCTGCGTACGCGAGGTGAGGACTGCGGATTATCTTTCGAGGCCAGCTGGAGGACACTAGATGCGATTTGATACAGTCATCCGCAACGGCACAGTCGTCACTGCGACGGACAGCTTCGCTGCGGATCTCGGCGTCGGCGGCGGCAAAATCACGGCTCTCGCCGCTCAACTCCCCATCGAGAATGCCGACCGCGTCATCGACGCTGCGGGACTTCTCGTCATTCCAGGCGGCATCGATGTTCATACCCATCTCGACATGCCTTTCGGCGGGACGACCAGCGCCGATGACTTTCAAACCGGCACCATAGCGGCGGCCTTCGGAGGCACCACCACGCTGATTGATTTCGCCATCCAATATAAGGGCCAAACTCTACGGCAGGCCTTCGATACGTGGATGAAAAAGGCGCATGACAAGGCCGCAATCGACTACGCCTTCCACTGCATCATCACGGACCTCGGCGCCGCTCAGCTTGAAGAGATGGGCGAACTGGTCCGCGAAGGCGTTACCAGTTTCAAACTTTTCATGGCCTATCCCGGCGTTTTCATGCTCGACGACGCGACGATCTTCAAAGCCATGCGCCAAGCCGCCAAGCACAACGGCCTGATCTGCATGCACGCGGAGAATGGCGGGGCCATCGATGTGATCGTTCAGCAGGCTCTGGCGGAAGGCAAGCGCGCGCCGAAGTATCACGCGCTCACGCGGCCCACGACCGCCGAAGCCGAAGCCACTTCGCGGGCGATTGCGCTAGCGGAAATGGCCGGAGCGCCAGTCTATATCGTTCATCTTTCCTGCAACGACGCGCTCGAGAAAGTGCGCGAGGCGCGGGATCGAGGTCTTCCAGCCTACGCCGAGACTTGCCCCCAATACCTCTATCTTTCACTCGAGAATATGGACGCTCCCGGCTTCGAGGCCGCGAAGTATGTGTTCACGCCGCCGCTGCGCGAAAAATGGCACCAGGAGAAACTCTGGCAGGGGCTTGCGCGGGACACATTGCAAGTGGTCTCGACGGACCACTGCCCTTTCTGCTTCAAAGAGCAAAAGGAATTGGGTAGGGACGACTTCACGAAAATTCCGAATGGCGGCCCGGGGATCGAGCACCGACTAAGCCTCGTTTACACGGGCGGCGTGCATGGGAAGCGCTTCTCCGCCAACCGCTTCGTCGAGCTTGTCTCGGCCACGCCCGCGAAACTCTTCGGACTCTACCCCCGCAAAGGAACGATTGCCGTGGGCTCTGACGCCGACCTCGTGATTTTTGATCCGAACGAAGAAAATGTCATCAGTGCGAAAACGCACCACATGCGAGTGGATTATTCCATGTTTGAGGGCATTCGAACGAAAGGCGCGCCAAAAACCGTTTTCTCTCGGGGACGCGCCGTGATCGAAAATGGAAAATTCGTTGGCCGCCCCGGGACGGGCCAATTCCTGCGGCGCCAGACCCACAATTCACTCCAACCTGGCCCATCGGTTGCATAACCTGGCCGTACGACGTCTGCCAGCAGTCTCGCTGGAACCCGTCGCCGGATCAGGGTTTTTGTTTTGGTGTCTCGCCCGGCGAGGTATCCGAGGGAGCTTCATCGACTTTCGGCGCCGAAATTTTCTGCTTGTCGTCCACGGCGAAGAGCATGTAATCGCCGAAGCTATGACGCCGATGGATTCGCCGTCCCCGCCAATCGTAGTAAACGTCCGCGCGTTTTGGCAACCACATGTTCACGTTGCCTTTGGCGAAATGTACCGGGCCATACTCGATGTCCGCGCGATCCTCTAGCAATCGAATTTCCTTCACGGGCGCAACTAGATCCGCTTCCAGCCGGAGAATCTGAAAAGTGTCTGCCGATATCCACGCCCGGCCCTTCAGCGCGACCGGATACGAAGGGCCGTCCGCGCCGATCCTGTATCTCTTGATGACATTCGGCTTGTCCGGCCTTTGGCGAAAATGGATTTGCCAGGCGAGCCCGTCACTCAATCGGGCCAGCCCTTCGCACGTCATCGCGAAGTCGGAAGCGTTGTAAGGGTGGAAAATAAGCACGAGCGCGGGCAAACCGTTGGTGGCCACCCCGCCTGGAAATTCCGCCGGGCCTCCAGCGGTTGTGCTCCTGTACTCTTCCACGTTGAGAAATCCGTGCCGCACTTCCTGAATCGAAGCGACATAATTGAACTTTCGCTTTTCTGGAGCGGAAGCTATCCCATTCTTGTCGATGGATTCGTGCGTTAAAGTTTCCGTTGCGGCGTATCGATCCACGTCGCTGATCAGCTCGGTGATCCGTTTCCCAGCCTTGCTGACGACGTCATCCAAGTCGCATGATTTGCCGGCAACTACGGGCGGTACGCTCTCATCAACGTCCGGGGGAAGCCAATTTGCGGAGAGTGGCAGCGAGGCGGCCTCCTTCGTCAAGGCTGACATTTCGCCGGCTTCAGCTGGGGCAATCTTCATATTGGGGTTCTTGAGGATCTCCAGATCCTTACTCGCCGCAGTATCGGCCGGATGCGTCTGCACATAGCCCTCGAGTACACGCATGGCCTCCTCTCGCTCTCCGGTGTCAGCCAAAGCCCGTGCTAGTACCGGCTGAACGACCCCCGCTTGTTCGTGTCCCAATTCCTGCGCACGCCGGGATTCTTTGACTGCAGCGGCGTCCTCATGTTGCAGCACAAGTGCTTCAGCGAGAAGCGCATGGGCTCGCCATGCGGTCGGGCTGGTATCCGTCGCCCGCTTCAGGTAAGTGAGAGCTTCGGCAGCTTTGTTTTCGTGCAGAAAGTCCTGGCCAACCGCTAGGAGCGCACTTAAGTGGTTGGGATTCAATTGCAAGGTCTTCATCCAGTGGGACTTGGCGCCGACCGGATCGTTCACTTGAGACGCGTAGACGCCGAAGAGATATTCAATTTCCGCGCTGTTGGGCGCGCCGCGCTGTGCCGCTTGGAGATGGTTCAGCGCGCCATTCGGCTTGTTCGCACGCAGAGCCTCCAGCGCTTTTGCCGCGTCCTTTTGCACTTTCGGCGAGAGGGCGTAGAATCCGACCGAAGCAGCGGCGGCTTCTGCTTCCAACGGCTCAAGGTTCAGTGTCACCGTGACTGCACCGGGTCCATCGACTTCAAACTGTTTTGTGACGGGCTGATACCCTGGTTCGATAATCTGAGCGGTGAATTCACTGTAGGGCACGCGCTCGAATTTCACAAACCCTGCCTTGGTCACATCCTTCGCATAAAGCTGGCCGCCAGTTCGAAGGAGTATTACAGTGACTGGCTTGTCGATCGGCGCCCCATTCGGCCCTTTCACATAGATCTCAGCATTCGCGGAGGCGTAGGACAGCTCCATCCTGTCAAGTGCGACGGATGGTTGGGTCGGGTCTTGAGGAAATCGGGCCATTGCGCGACCTGGTAGGAGGAAGGCGAGAGCTAAAGCAAGAACGAGAGGATACCTGGGGCTTGGGTTATGCATAACACACCTTTGGGATCAGGGTTTCAAACTGCCTCAATAATACATCCAACACTCTTCTAACAGCCAGCTTCGATTCAGCCAACCGGATTTCCATCCATCAAGTTTTGCCGAGACGCAGGACGATGGTAGAGTGCGCCCTTCAGCAGCAACCAACTGTGGGAGTTTAGCAGTCTCACCAGGTCATTGAAATGAAAGGCACGCAGGATTCCGGCAAAGGCACGCAGGCGCGCGGCAGCTTGGCGCGACAGCTCGGCTTGTTTGGCACGACGATGGCCGTCATGGGCGGCATCATCGGCGCAGGAATCTTTATTAATCCCTACCTTGTTGCGGACCGCGTCCATACTTCAACCCTGATCTTGAGCGCATGGATTGCCGGCGGATTAATCGCGCTACTTGGTGGTTTTATCTACGCAGAGCTTGCCGCCCGCTTGCCGGTCGTCGGCGGGCAGTACGCCTACCTGCGTGAAGCACTTCATCCGGCCGTGGCATTTCTTTATGGCTGGGTGCTTCTCCTGGTCATTCAAACCGGGGGTATGGCAGCCGTGGCCGTCACTTTTGCGCGTTACTTTCTTGAATTGACGCACTGGCAGATGGGCGCTTCGCTAGTTGCCGCGTCTGCCCTCGCTCTTCTGACGATTGTGAACTGCCTGGGTGTTCGCGCGGGCAGCCGGGTGCAATCGGCGATGACTCTCGCCGCGATCGCCGCCATCGGCATGCTGGAACTCTTCAGCTTTTATCGGGGTGGACCCTCGCAAATTTGCTGGCGCCCGGTTTTGGACCAGCCGATGTCCTTCAGTCTCCTCGTTACATTTGGAGCCGCGATGACGCCGGTCCTGTTTGCCTATGGTGGCTGGCAAACGTCCAGCTTTCTGGGCGGCGAAGTGCGCGACCCGCGCAAAACGCTTCCCCGTGGGCTTGTTCTGGGCGTGCTCGGCGTAATCGTGGTTTACACTTCCGTGAACTTTGTTTACGTGCGCGCGCTGGGCCCCGCGGGATTGGCCGCGACGATGACGCCCGCGTCGAGTGTGATGCGAATGCTGCTTGGCCCTCGCGGCGGTTCGCTCATCGCAGCGGGGATTGCTTTCTCCGCCTTCGGATTCCTCGGACAATCCATGTTGACGGCTCCGCGCGTTTATTTCGCCATGGCGGAAGACGGTGTCTTCTTCCGGAGTGTGGCCTGGATTGATCCGCGTACCCACGTTCCAATCGTTGCCATACTTCTTCAAGGCGTTTGGGCCATCGTCATCGCGCTTACGGGAACCTACGCTCAAGTCGTCAACTACGTTGTGGCCATGGATTCCTTGTTCTTTGGGCTTACGGCGGCATGCTTATTTGTGTTGAGGCGCCGCGCGATGGATACGGGTTCACAGGCTATCGAGTTTCGCGTGCCCGGACATCCATGGACAACACTGCTTTTCATCGCCGCGGAGTGGATTGTGGTCGCCAGCACGTTCGCGCACGATCCCAAACGCTCGCTCATCGGTTTAGCCATCGCCATCGCGGGTCTGCCTGCTTATTATTTATGGGCAGCCAGAAACAGGAGAGTGGACCGAAAATGACCGGGGCCGCACGAACAAAACGCTCGCCGTACATGGAATGGGCGAAAACACAGTCACATTCGCGCTTTAATCTGGCGACCAGCGGACTCATCGGCGTTCCCTTGGCGGAATTTCCGTTGGACCTGAAACAATTCGAGGTTACAGCACCAGGCGGATACGGCTACGCGCCGCTCCAGCAGCGGCTGGCTCGCAGCTGCGGTGTGCCCGAGGACTGCGTGGTCGCGGCGACCGGAACGTCCATGGCGAACCACCTGGCGATGGCCGCAGTCCTTGACCCGGGCGACGAGGTCTTGATCGAGCAGCCCGCCTATGGACCGCTTCTCGACGTTGCGGAATATCTGGGAGCGCACGTCAAACGCCTGCCGCGCCGGTTTGAGAACGGATTCACCGTGGAGCTGGCTGAAATCAAGAACGCGCTTACGACCGAAACGCGATTGATCGTGCTGAGCAATCTGCACAATCCGAGCGGCGCCCTGATTCCTTCTGCAACGCTGCACGCGATTGGCGAAATGGCAAGCCGCGTTGGCGCTCGCGTGATGGTCGACGAAGTCTATTTGGAAATGCTATTCGACAGCCCCGCACTTTCTTGCTTTGCGATCGGTCAGTCGCTCGCACCCGCCGGCGACAACCCGTTCATCGTCACCAGCAGCCTGACAAAAGTCTTTGGCTTGAGCGGGTTGCGCTGCGGATGGGTGTTGGCCGCGCCAGCATTGGCCAAGCGAATGTGGCTCCTCAATGACCTTTATGGAGCGGTCGCCGCGCACCCCGCCGAGCGCATGTCAGTGATGGCATTCGATCATCTGGAAAAATTTCGCGAGCGCGCTCGCTCTCTCCTGACTATCAATCGCAGGGTACTTGATGGGTTTCTCGACTCGCGGCCCGATCTAGAGTGCTTCCGACCGTCCGCGGGCACCGTTGTTTTCCCGCGGCTCGCTCACGGAGATACGGAGATGTTCCTCAACCTGCTGCGCGAAAAATACGAAACCACGGTCGTGCCAGGGAGATTCTTCGAAATGCCTCGGCATTTCCGGATTGGAATCGGCGGCGAAACAGACGCTTTGCGAGCCGGCCTTGATCGCCTGGGTGCCGCGCTCGATGAGTTCGCGAAGCGCCTGAAGTAAGTTATCGTAGCTGTGAACGTCACTAGCTCCCTACTCGTGATAGGCTAGACACGAATTCCGTGCGCTCTCCACGATACGCTCTGTTTTGTGTTGGAATTAGATCATCCACTTTGAGACAGGCATGAACAAGCTTAAATTCCTGGTTTCGCTGACTACAGATGACAACGACTACCAGATCGAACAGTCGGAGTCCGCGCAGCAGGCCGCGCGCAAAACTGGCGTGGAGGTGCAGATCGTCCACGCGCAAAACGACGCCATCAACCAGAGCACGCAAATCTTGAAAGCTGTCCAGTCCCAAAAGGAACTGCGGCCGGACGCCATCATTTTTGAGCCTGTGGGAGGCACCGCGTTGCCCCAAGTAGCGCGGGCCGCCGCCAGCGCAGGAATCGGCTGGGTCGTCCTGAATCGCGATGCAAGTTACGTCGAAGAGTTGCGCCGTACGTCTACCGCGCCTATTTTCGCCATCAGCTCAGACCACGCAGAGATCGGCCGCATCCAGGGACGCCAGATGGCGCAGCTGCTCCGTGGCGGAGGTTCTGTTCTCTATATTCAGGGTCCCTCGGAGAATTCCGCGGCCAAGGAACGCACCGCGGGAATGCAGGAAACCAAGCCAAATAATATTCAGGTGACCGTGCTCAAAGCTCAGTGGACCCAGGAAAGCGCCCAGAGGTCGGTGCGCTCCTGGTTGAAGCTGACGACTTCTCAAAAAGCGGCCATGGACCTGGTTTCCGCGCAGGACGATTCCATGGCCATGGGCGCGCGCGATGCATTCAAGGAATTGACGAACGAAGATGAGCGCGAAAGATGGCTGAAACTTCCCTTCACAGGCTGCGATGGTCTTCCGAAAACGGGCCAAGCCTGGGTGCGCAGCGGGTTGCTTGTCGCCACGGTCTTTGTGCCTCCGAACACCGGGCAGGCCATTGAGATGCTCGTTGACGCCATTCAAAATCGAAAGATGCCACCCGAACGGGTGCTGACGGTCCCTGTTTCTATTCCCGCCTTGGATGGACTAGGCCGCAGAAAACCATAATCCTGAAACTGCGTGAAGTTCGCCGGGAGCAGCTTGCCCGGCCAGTGTTCGCGAGATTTCCCTCATCGGATGCTTCCTCAGTGGCCTCCACAAAAACGATTTTGTGACTTCCTACTTGGCTCAGGAGGCGTATAATGCCGCCGGTCGTTATTTTAGTGGGATAAGCGGGGCACGTCGGGGGCGAGGCATGGATAGTTCGCACGTAGCTAAATCGGTTGACCGCAGGCGATTTCTTGCCGCAACCGGCGGAGGACTGCTCGCTGCGGCAATTCCAGCGGGAGCGGAGGCAAAGAGACCTCTCATGGGTTCTGAGACTCCATCTGGGAAACGATTCGCGGCTTCGCCTGCAAAACAACGCAAAATTCCCATCGGAGTCTTTGACCCCGTTTACGAAAAGCTTTCGCTTGACGAAATGCTCGAAAAAGTCAGCGCTCTCGGTCTGGAAGCCATGGAGATTGGCACGGGCGGCTATCCGGGCTCGCACCATTGCCCGGTGGACGAACTTCTCGCCGATGCCGGCAAAGCGAAAGCCTGGCAGAAGAAATTTGAGGATCGCGGTATTCAAGTAGCCACTTTGAGCTGCCACGGCAATCCTATCCACCCGGACCCCAAGCATGCCGCTCGTGATATTGAGAGCTTCCGCAAAACCGTGATTCTCGCAGAGCGCTTGGGGGTGAAAGTGATCGTGGGCTTTTCCGGCTGCCCCGGCGGCACGCCGACCGATGCCCAGCCGAACTGGATTACCTATCGCTGGCCACCGGAATATGCGGAAATGCAGGATTGGCAGTGGAAAGAAAAAGTTATCCCTTATTGGAAGGAAGCCGCAAAATTCGCCCGGGACCACGGCATACACCGTCTGGCGTTCGAAATGCACCCAAACTTCGTCGTTTATAATCCCCGAACCCTTCTCAAACTCCGGGAGGCAGTAGGCGAAGAGATTGGCGCAAACTGCGATTTGAGCCATTTGTTCTGGCAGGGGTGCGACCCCGTTGAGGTGATCCATTTCCTGGGCAAGCAGGGCTTGATTTATCATGCCCACATGAAGGACACCGTGTTTTTCCCCGAAAACCTCGCGAAATACGGCGTTTTGAATTTCGCTTTCGAGACGAGCGACCTCGGCAACGCTTCGGAAACTTTTCGCGCTGTTGGCTACGGGCACAGTGCGAGTTTGTGGAAATCCGTTTTGCAAGCCTATATGGACGTCGGCTATGAAGGAATCCTCAGCATCGAGAATGAAGACCCCATACTGTCCGGCGAGGTGGGCGTCGAGCGCGCCGCGTACGTCTTGAAAAACGTGCGCAAAGAAATTCTGGAAGGATGATGAATCGGCGCGAATTCGGCCGCAGCGTTGCCGGCCTGGCGGCGGGTGCCGCCGCGGGTAGCATAAGTTCGGCGATGCCTGTTTCCCAGAGTCCGGGGAGCAAGGATTCCGTCGCTGGCGCTGTCCCGTTCAAACTCTCCGTGATGCTTTGGACTGTCTTCCGCGGGCAGCCCTTCGCGCAACGTCTCGAGAAAGTGGCGGAAGCAGGCTTTCACGCAGTGGAACTTGTCGACGAATTCGAAAGCTGGACGAAGGACGACTTTGCCGCGGCGCGCCGGAAGAAACACGACCTTGGCATGGAATTTGACGCCACCGCCGGAGTCTGGCACACATTGGCCGACGCCGGCGACCGTGACGCATTCTTGAAGACTGTTCACGATTTTTCCGCCACGATGCACGAGCTGGAGTGCACTCGACTCGTGCTTCAGACCGGCAACAAGGTCCCCGGCCTTTCGGCTGTGGTCATGCGCGCGAATTGCATCGAGACTTTGAAACGCGCCGGCGACGTTGCCGCGCAAAATGGCATCGAACTTCTCGTGGAGAATATCGACCCGGAAGAGAATCCGAAATATTTTCTGACCTCCTCCGCTGAAGGTTTTGATATCGTCCGCGCCGTCGGCCATCCTCACGTCAAGTTCCTCTACGATTTTTTTCATGAGCAGATCTCCGAAGGCAACTTGATCGCGAAGTTGCAAAAAAACATCGAGCTGTTGGGGCTGGTTCACGTCGCGGACGTGCCCGGCCGCCATGAACCCGGCACCGGCGAAATTCACTATCCCAATATTTATCGCAAGCTGGCGGAGCTCGGCTATGACCGCTATGTAGCCATGGAGTTTCTGCCGACGGGCGAGCCCGTCGCGGCACTTGCCGCTGCTCGCGAAATGGCGATCAAGTCCGGCGCAACACAAAACAAGCAATCCTCAAACTTAGCTGTCTTAGGGAGGTCCTATGCAACGGCGTGACGCACTCAGACTGCTCGTAACAGGAGCTGTCCTGCCCGCTCTGACTCCGGAAGTCTTCGCCTTCTTCCGCAAGGCGCACCCCGCCGCCGGGTATGCGCTCCGTACTTTGAATTCTCACCAGAACGCCACGGTAGTCGCCATGACCGACCTGATCGTCCCGGCTACCGACACGCCTGGCGCCAAAGGCGCGCTGGTCAACGAATTCATCGACCTCATTCTCACCGAATGGGCCACCGAGGAAGAGCGTGCCAGTTTTCTCAGCGGCCTTGCCGGTGTGGATAAACAGAGCAACGAACTCTTCGGGAAAGACTTTGTCGATGCTTCACCAGCGCAACAGACTGCGCTCTTGCGCTCCATGGATGATGCGGCGATGGCCGAGCACGAGCGCGCCGGCCGCCCTTCATCCATGCGCGGGCAGCGTGACACGCAATTGAGGGGAAATTTTTGGGTGGTCTTTAAAGGCATCACCCTTCACGGCTACTACACTTCCGAAATCGGTTTTACTCAGGAGTTGAAACTTCAGATCATTCCCGGAGCCCAGCACGGCTGTATGACGCTCGGGCCCGGTACTGGTCAGGCTTGATCACAGGGAGCCACAATGGCGACACCAGTCTATGATGCGATTATTGTCGGTTCAGGAATCACCGGCGGATGGGCTGCGAAAGAGCTCACCGAGAAGGGACTGAACGTCCTGCTGCTCGAAGCGGGCCGCACCATCGTCCCGGAAAAAGACTACGTCGAGCACGTTCCGGTGTGGGAGCTGAAGTACCGCGACTGGGACAATCGCGCTGAACGGCAGAAAACGCAACCCATTCAAAGGGAGTGCTACTACGCGTGCGACGAGTACTCTCACAAATTCTTTGTCAGCGACGTCGAAAATCCCTATTCGTGCGAAGAAGGCAAGCATTTTTCGTGGATTCGCGGCCGGCAGGTTGGCGGAAAGTCCATCACTTGGGGACGGCAGAGCTATCGCTGGAGCGATCTCGATTTTGAAGCCAACTTGAAAGACGGTATTGCTGTCGATTGGCCGATTCGCTACGCCGACATCGCGCCGTGGTACGACTATGTCGAGGAGTTCGCGGGAATCAGCGGACAGGCGGAGGGTTTGCCCCAATTGCCCGACGGCAAATTCCTCCCGCCTATGGAAATGACTTGCGTCGAACAGGATTTGCGCGACGCTCTCGCAAAACACTTTGATGATCGCATGATGACCATCGGCCGCGCCGCCGTTCTGACGCGCGTTCACAAGGGACGCGCCGCATGCCACTACTGCGGCATTTGCCACCGAGGCTGCATCACGCAATCCTATTTCAGCAGTCTCAATTCGACTTTGCCCGCCGCGTACAAAACCGGGCGGCTTACGCTGCGTCCTTACAGCGTCGTTCACAGCCTCATTTACGACTCCAAGACCAGCCGGGTCACTGGCGCGCGCGTCATCGATGCCCAATCTAAAAACGCCCTCGAATTCAAGGCCCGCATCTTTTTCGTCTGTTGTTCCACTCTGGAGTCCACGCGACTTCTCTTGAACTCCGCTACCCCGGACATGCCGAATGGCCTGGCGAACGGCAGCGGCGAACTCGGCCACAACTTGATGGATCATCACATGGGAGGCGGAGCAAGCGGCATCATGCCCGGCCACGAAGATAAAATGCCGTTCGGGAATCGTCCCAACGGCATCTATATCCCGCGTTTCCGCAATGTAAAATCCAAGCAGAAGAATTTTATTCGCGGCTACGGTTACCAGGGCAGCGGAAGTCGCGAGGGCTGGTCTCGCGGTATGACTATGGCCGGATTCGGAACGGACTTTAAGAATGCCTTGAAGAAGCCTGGCCCGTGGCGCATGGGGATGGGCGGTTTCGGCGAGTGCCTGCCCAACCACAATAATTTCGTCGAAACTGATAAAGACAAGCTCGACGCGTGGGGAATTCCGACGCTGAAGATTCATTGCGCCTGGGGCGAAAACGAGCTGGCCATGCACAAGGATATCGCCGCCCAGGCCGCCGAAATGCTCGCCGCGGCCGGAGCGAAGAACATTTCCGTTACCGACCAGATCTCCTCTCCCGGACTCGGCATTCATGAGATGGGCACGGCCCGCATGGGGCGCGACCCGAAGACTTCCGTCCTGAACGAACACAATCAGGCGCACGAGGTCAAAAACCTTTTCCTCCCGGACGGGGCTTGCATGGTCTCCAGCTCTTGTGTCAATCCTTCGCTGACTTACATGGCGCTGACCGCGCGCGCCTGCGACTTCGCCGTATCTCAAATGAAAAAGAACGAACTGTAGGCAGGGGGCCCCAGAAATGTCACAAGTGATTCGCTCGCCGAAAATGTACGACGTATGCGTCATCGGCTCCGGCGCGGGAGGCGGCACTGCCGCGAAAATCCTGACCGAAGGCGGCCTCAGCGTGGCGTTGCTCGAGGCCGGCCCGCAAGTTTACCCTGAAAAAGACTTCAAGATGTTGATGTGGCCTTACGAATTGCCGCACCGCGGAGCCGGTGTCGGCGGCCACGCGGAAGAAAATTTCAGCGAGTTCCTGGCTCCCAATGGCGCCTGGGAAATCGAGGATGAGCCTTATTCTTCGGCCCCGGGTTCCAATTTCCAATGGTTCCGTTCCCGCATCGTCGGCGGCCGGACAAACCATTGGGGGCGTATTGCCTTGCGCTTCGCTCCTATCGATTTCCGGTCCGGCACGCGCGATGGCCTGGGCGACGATTGGCCGATCACTTACGACGACCTTGCGCCTTATTACGACAAAGTGGAGTCCTACATCGGCGTTTTCGGCACTCGCGAGAATGTTTCCAGCGCGCCCGATGGAGTTTTCCTTCCGCCTCCGAAACCGCGCTGCACCGATCTGATCGTCAAGAAAGCTTGCGACAAGCTCAACATCACTTGTATTCCTTCGCGCCTCGCTATTTTGACGCGTTCGGTCAACGGGCGCCTCCCCTGCCACTATTGCGGCCAGTGTGGCCGCGGCTGCGTCACCGCTTCGAACTTCAGCTCCAGCCAGGTGATGATTCCTCCGGCGATGAAGACCGGGAAGCTCACCATGATCACGGGAGCGATGGCCCGCGAAGTTCTCCTCGGCAAAGACGGAAAGGCGGAAGGCGTCTCCTACATTGATAAAGCGACGCTCACGGAGAAACGCGTGAATGCCCGCGCCGTTGTTCTCGCCGCAAGCGCGTGCGAGTCCGCGCGTCTGCTCCTGAACTCCAAATCCTCTCAATTCCCCAACGGTCTAGCCAACTCCTCCGGTGTTGTGGGGCGATACCTCACGGATTCCGTGGGCAGCGACGGTTGGGGCGTCATTCCGCAGCTCGAAAAAATGCCTCCTCACAACCATGACGGCGTCGGCGGAATGCACATGTATATTCCCTGGTGGAAATTCGACCGCAAAAATGATTTTCCGCGCGGTTATCACATCGAGCTGGGCGGTGGCCGGAATATGCCCGGCATCGGCTCATTCCATTATCTCTGCGACCATGAAGAAGGCTACGGCGTTGGCTTGAAGAAGCGCGCCAGAGAAACCTACGGCAGCCATATCGGACTTTCCGGCCGCGGCGAAATGATTCCAAATCCCGACACCTACTGCGAGATTGATCCCAACGTCGTCGATAAATGGGGCATTCCCGTTCTGCGTTTCCATTTCAAATGGAGCGACTACGAGCTTCGTCAGGCCCAGGATATGCAGGAAACTTTCCGCGCCATCATCGAAGCGGCGGGCGGCGAATACAAGACCAAAACGTCGATTGGCGGTGAATACCCGTTCGGAATTCGCGAGGGTGGAAAAATTATTCACGAGGTGGGCACGGCGCGCATGGGCGCCGATCCCACGACATCCGTCTTAAATGGATTCTGCCAGTCGCACGACGTGAAAAATGTTTTCGTCATGGATGGAGCACCGCTTGTCACCAACCCAGACAAGAATCCGACGCTGACCATCATGGCCCTGGCCTGGCGCGCATCAGAGCATCTTCTGGACGAAGCCAAGAAAGGTAATCTGTAAACGACTTATGCCGGCCACGAACTCAACAATCCTTCCGCTGGGAGACGAGAAATGAGCGAGAACTCCGTATCGCGTCGCGACATCCTGAGAACATTGGCCGTGAGCGCTGTTGGTGGCTCCGTCCTTCAGGTTATCCCCGCCAAGGCCGCCGAATACGCGCACCAAGCGGTTCACAATGAAAAAACAGCTTCGCCCGCGGGAAAATACACGCCAAAATATTTTTCTCCTCACCAATACGAGATGCTCATTAGTCTATGTGACACGATAATTCCAAAGGACGACAAATCGGGAGGAGCGGTCGAAGGCGGGGCTCCGGAATTCATCGACCTGCTCACCAGCGAGAATGAAAATTATCAGCTAGCCCTTGGCGGCGGGCTGATGTGGTTGGACGGTTTCTGCTCAGATCGCTACTCTAATCTGTATCTGGAGTGCACTCCGGAGCAGCGCAAAGAAGTGCTGGACCTGATCGCATTCAAGAAGAATGCGAAGCACGATCCTTCCTTGAGCCAGGGCGTGGCCTTTTTTGCGTTCCTACGCAGAATGACTTGCGACGGTTTTTATACCAGCAAGATCGGCATCGCCGATTTGCAATACATTGGCAACACCGCATTGCGCGAATTCCCCGGCTGCCCCCCGTTGCCGGAGGCATAGCTGGCCGTCCTCAGGTGAGGAGCCCCACGCCGCGGAAGTCACTTGTTCCAAATTGCTGCTAGTTCTTGTGCGGTTTTCCGCCGCCGCCCTCGTGGTGCTCAGCTGCGGGCGGATTATGTGGCTTGCTCTCTGTGTGCGGACGGCTCTCCGTATGCGGTTGGTTCCTCGGCGCATTGATGGAGTTGTTCACGTGTGGGGCAGTATGTTCGGCGCTTCCCCCGTGTGAAAGCGGACGGTCCATTTTGTGGGATTCAGCCGCGTTGTTCACATGAGGATTTCCGCCGCGTGGAGAATCGATGCGAGAATGATCCTTCGCTCCGACGGCTTCGCGGCCTTTAAATTCTCCCGGTCTTGCGGTGGCCGCGATCGGTGGGCGGCCGTGATTCTCGGAGGCGCGCAGTTCGCGATTCGAGCCTGCGGAATGCTCGTGTTCCCTCTGCATGGATGTCGGCGCGAAATGCCGCTCATGTTCGAACTCCCGTTCGCGCTCGGAAGGCCGTGCGTTGATCCCGCCTCTACCTCCGTTGAAGCTCACGCGATTCACGGTAACGTTTCTGACGACCGTGCGATCCACATACGTGTTGTGAATCACCGTGGTGTTCACGCGCATCACCGCTGTGTTGTAAGCAAATACACCATGCTCCCAGCGCCCGCCGACGAAGCCGACGCCGGTGTAGCCAAATCCATAATTAATTCCGCCGTAGAAGCCGACGTGCGGTCCCCAATATCCGGCATGCCAGAGGTACCCGCCGCCCCCCCATCCCCAATAACCAGGCGTCCAAAGAAAACCAACCTCTGGAGCCATCACCCAGGTTCCCGGCACCCAGTAATATCCATCCGGTCCGTAGGCCCAATAACCAGGCGTCCAAAGATAGCCCGGACCGGGGCAGAAGGGCTGCTCGTATACTGGGAGCGCGGGCGGTCCGATGTGCACAGCAACGCCAACGCTGACTTGCGCCGACGACACTGCGGGAAGCGCCAGCATCAGCACCGCGAATAAGAACAGGCCACTTAGGTGGATCTTTCGCATTTGCCACACTCCTCGGTGGAATACCCTGAGTATAGAACCCCTTCAATCCGAGGAAGTTGCTCTGCGGCTCATTCGTCACTGTCCGAGCGGACAGGTCCCTCATCGAGCCTCAGCGTAGCTCTAGCCGAAGCCCGCAAGCTGCTTGTGAGTTCCAGGTCGTGATTATGCTGATTTGATTGTCCCTGAGGCTGCGTCCCAGGTGACTGCGCTTTGGCGGAAGTACGACTCGTTCGCCATGTGGCATGCGAGCGCTGCGTTATTCCCAAAAACCGCGTCTTCAGTCACTGGCTGACGGCTCTTCACAGCTTGGAAATATCTCCAGAGATGCGGCTTTTCGTCATCCCAGGAGTCACCGCGATACGTGTACCCTTCCAGCACCGGCTCTTTACCTGGTACGGGATCATGCTCCTTATGCCATTCCGCAAAGTACGCCTCCCGCATCTTCTGCGGATATCCCGACGTGTAATAGCTCGGCCCGGAATCTTCGCCTGTCTGCGGATAATAATTGATCGCGAATTCCGTGACTTCAAGAATTCCTTTCGATCCCTGGAACCGGTAGATCTCTGGCGTCTCACATCCCAGATTCAGCCGCAAATACACCGGCGCGCTTCCGTAGTCGAACAGCGTCGCATGCACATCCGGCATGTCCCGGCCATCCGGGAACCGTAGAATCGCTCCCAACGCCATGGCCTTCTTCGGCGGAGCATTCCAGCCCAGCATGAAGTTCATGCCGCTCACAAGGTGCACGAGCAAGTCTCCAGCTAAACCCGTTCCATACTCCCTCCAGCAGCGCCACCGCGCAAAATATTTTGGAGACTTGTCGGGATCCCACGGCTTGTGTGGCGTGTTGCCCTGCCATGTTTCCCAATCCAAATTTGCAGGAGAAAGATCCGGTGGCGGCGGATATTCCCACGCGCCCGTGGGATCGTTGCGCCCCAGCGAGCCTTCCACAAGCGTCAGCGTTCCGATGATGCCCTGCGCAATCATTTCTTTCGCCTTGGCGCAAATCACGGAACTCACGCGCTGCGAGCCGATCTGCACGATTCGTCCAGTCTTCTGCGCCGCGGCCACCATGGCCAGCCCGTCCGCCGCTGAGTGCGACATCGGCTTTTCGCAATAGATGTCCTTGCCCGCGTTGACGGCATCCACCACCACTTGCTTGTGCCAGTGATCCGGCACGGCCGCGACGAGGCAATCGATCTCCTTGTTAGCGAGCAGTTCGTGGTAGCGCCGCGTCACTGGTATGTTCTTGCCGACAATCTCGCGTGCCAGAAGGTGCCGTCCGTCGTACAGATCGCACGCCGCGACACACTCAACGCCAGGTAACTGGACGGCGTTCGTCAGCAACCCCGAGCCCTGCATCCCGATCCCGATGATGCCAAAGCGAACACGGTCGCTGGGTGCCACGGCTTCGAGCGCCGACGGTATGTACTCTGGTTTCAGGAAGATGCTGGGTGCTGCCGCTAGTGCTCCTGTTGCTCCGGCAGTCCTTTGAAGAAACTCGCGACGCGAGAAAGAAAATTTGCTCATCTCATCCCCCTGTCCTGGTTTTAAACCCTTGCAGTTCGAAACTCATTACCGCAACGACTGCACGCTGACTTCCTTGAATAACACGATGTCCTTGTCGCTGTGGTTTTGCAGCCCGATGTAGCCCTCATCGGGCCGCCGTCCTCGCAGCGGCTCGAAGTTAAACTTTCGCTCCGGGACCGGCTCTCCTTCCGTGTAATCGGTCACCTTGACGTCATTCAGAACGACGATCGTGCGCGGGCCATCGAGAGTAATCTCCATCGTGTTCCACTCGGGCCCCGGTCTGCCGGGCTTCGCAAGCGGTTTGGTCAGCGAATAGAGCGCCGCCGTAATGTGATATTCGTCTTCGTTTGAAGTTTCGGGATGATTGTCGATCTGCACTTCGTACCCGTAGTTTACGGGCATCCAGGCTTCCCGGGGCTCGATCGGAATGCGAATGAAGACTCCTGAATTATCGTTGAAGTCGCGCATCTTGTAGACCACGCGAAGCCGGCAATTGCCCAGCTTGCCCCCGGTCCAGTAGAGAAGTCCCATACCGCCGTGTGTCCGGATCAAACCATCTTCAACCGTCATCTCACCGGGCCCCACGTGCTTCCAGCCCGTCAAATCCTTGCCATTGAAAAGAGGTTTCCACGCCGAACCCTGGGCGCGTGCGAAAGTCAGAAGAGAAGCGCTTGCCAGAAGGCAAACCACCGCCAAGGCTACTTTCCGCATCGAGGTCCCTCTAGTGTCCCGACTCATCTGGAATCAGAAACGCAAGTCTTTCAGATAGTCGTAGCTGATCTTGATGTCTTCGAACGGCGCCTTCGCATCGTCATTCTCGACAAAATAGTGCTTGATACCCGCCTTTTCCGAATGCTCGAAGATTCGTTTCCAGTCGATGGTCCCCTTCCCAACATCTGCCAGGCGGCCTTTGAAAACTACAGAGCCCGTCGCTCCAGCGTAACTGCTCGTTGCATTGGGGTCGTTCACATAATCCTTTACATGCACCATCGGGAAGCGCCCCGGATATTTGTCGAAATAGCTCACCGGATCCTGCCCCGCCACGCTGATCCAACACAAATCCATCTCCATCTTCACCAGCTTGGGGTCCGTTTCTGTCAGCAAATACTCGTACGCGGACTTTCCGCCCAGCCCTTCCACTGGCGAAAACTCGAAAGAGTGATTGTGATAGCACAGCTGGATCCCGGCCTTCTGGCTGGCTTCGCCCGCCTTATTGAAGAGCTCCGCCGCGCGCTTCCAACCCTCGGCGTTTCGCTGCTTCTCGTCGATCCAGGGGCAGACAATATACTTGTGCCCGACGATGTGCGCTGCTTCAAGCGTCTCCGGCCATTTCTTTTCGACGTCGCCGTACGGAATGTGCGCGGAAGGCGCCGTAAGGCCGTTCTTGTCAACCAATGCTCGGACATCCTTCGGCGAGTGTTCGAAGTAACCCGCGAACTCTATCTCCTTGTACCCCGTCTCGGCGACCTTGGCGATCGTCCCTTCGAAATCTTTCTTCATCTCCCCACGCACGGTATACAGCTGCAGCCCGACTTTCTTGATTTCGTGCGTGCTCTCAGCCCCCCACGACGGACGCGCCGCGTACAAAGCTGCTGCTGCAACGGATGTTTCAATAAAGGTTCGCCGTTTCATGATGTTCTTCACTCCTCCTGGTCTGGCGGAGCGAGTATACAAAAAAGTGTTGGCCATTATCAGAAAAAAAAGGCGGCGCTCACAAAATATGCGCCGCCCTCATCATTCTAGTTGGCCGTTAGAAGTAGAACCGCAGCCCAAACTGCATCCGCCGCGGGTCGTGTGTGGCGTTTAGGTGCAGGAAGGTGCTGGACCCAAAACCCGAGTCGATGCCGTTATATTGTGTGTGGTTGAAAAGGTTGAAGTTCTCCCATCGGAATTCAAAGCCGGTTTTTTCGTTGATGGCGAACCGCTTGAAAGTACCCAAGTCGAAGTTCAGGCGCCCTGGCAGGTATAGAGTATTACGCCCGACGTCCCCGAACGTGAGCCCGGTGGGAGCTACGAACGCCGCTGGGTTATAGGCCAGAGGCCCACGGTTGGCCGGATCCTGACCTGCAGAAAAGCCTGCCTTGGGATTGCTTGCAAGATCGGGACGAGCACCTGTGCCCGTGCCATTGCCCACGCCCGCATTGTCGGCAAATGACGGCAAGCCGTCGGTTACGCTGAATGGCGTCCCGGTCTGGGCAACGACGATACCGGAGAGCTGCCATCCGCCGAGAAGGGCATGGCTCAGCCCTCCCGCCCCCCTGAAGATCGGGAGAGAGTAAACGTAGCTAACGGCGAAATTGTGCCGTAGGTCAAAATTCGAGCTGGCCCGGTTTGCCGCAAAGTCATACGCGTTGACGAACGCGGTATCGGACCGATCAGAAGAATCGTCAATGGAGTGGCTGTAGGTATAGGCGAGGCTGAGCGTCAGATCGCCAAGTGTGCGGTTAGCGGTAATCTGCAGAGAGTGGTAGACCGAATTCGCGGCGTCCCTAAGGAAGTTGATGTTGTTGTATCCAGGGAACGCAGTGCGTACCGCAGCAGTGCTCGTAACCGTTCCGCAAGCAACGGCAAGATTGAGTGCCACCTGCCCTGAGACCGGCACGCCGTTCACCGTGCCGCCAGCCAGAGTAGCGTCAGGACAGACGGTGTTAACCGGCTGGCCGGTACCGTTCGGGTCTCCGGCTGTAACGATTGGTTCGCCTTTGGTGTAAGGGTTGGTCGCAGTGGATGTCCCAAAGGGGCAAAAGCCGCCGACCGGGCAGAGTTGGTTTCCGTCGCTGAGCAGAGTCAAGTGTGTGCCTTTACTTCCAACATATGCGACCGAAACCACGAAATGCGCTGGAATTTCTTTCTGCACCTGAAGGTTCCATTGTTGGACGTACGGCCATTGCGCCTTGTTCGGTACCGAAACAGGATTCAACGGAGGAAGTGGCACCGTCCCACCGCCGGCGCCGATGTTTTGATAACCAATAACATTGGACTGCGTGGCGTTGAGCACGAGGGGCGCAGAGCCTTCCAATGATTCGGTATTCCCTTCGTTCCCATTGGTATGTTCGTAGAAGATGCCGTAGCCCCCGCGAATGGCCATCTTGCCGTCGCCTTTGGGATCAAATGCAAACCCGATGCGGGGCGCCGGATTGAAGAGATGTCCTGTCAGGCATCCGGCGTTCGAGGCAGCTCCGATGGCAGCAGTTGGGAAGGCTGATCCTGGGACCAACTGGAAAGTCCCGCCCTTTCCTCCGCACTGAACGACGCCGTTGAGAGGATTCGCAGTATTCGTGGCGTTCTGCGCCAGAGTGCCATCCGGATTGAACGTCGGCTCATTGGCAGGGTTGAAGGCTCTGGGATCAAAGTTGAAAGCCTGCTGGTAGCGTTCGCGGTAGGTTCCAAAGAGGCTCACGCGCAAGCCAAGATTCAGGGTGAGCCGCTTTGTGACGCGCCAGTCATCCTGGAAGTAAGGCTCGACGATCTTGTAGCGGTTGTAGTACTGCGTCTCTCTACTCCACTGCTGGTAGCTCGCGACGTTTCCTAACAGCAGATCGGCAAAGGCGTTGCCTGTGGTGACCGCCGCATCGGTGGAACTGAAAGTAAGAATGCCCTGAACGTTCGGAGAGTTAGCCTCGTTCTTCTGGGCGAATGCAGCATAAGCTCCGAATTGGAACGTGTGCTTGCCGAAAATCTTCGTCACGTTGTCCCGATACGTGTACGTGGGGTTGGCATTGTGCCACGGGAAATATCCGCTATCTTGTCCAAAGCCACCGCCATACGCTGGGTTATTTCCAAGGGAGATGGCCGGAATTTTTCCGCCGAAACCATTGTTGAAGATAGAACCCATTGCGAAGCCCGAGGGCAGCGTAACCGGCCCGCCGGTGGTGAGAAAAATGTGGTCGGCCGTATAGCTGGCCACGAATTCGTTCAGCAACGTTGGAGAGATGTTTGCATTCAGTCGCGCTACGAAGCTTGAGCCCGGCCCCACGAAGTTCGTAGTGACGTTTTGGAAGTTAGAAGTGGCGTTGCCCCAGAGCGGATTTGGCACCACCGTTTGCCAGGAATCATGGATGTAGCGAAAGGTCACGCGATAGTTGTCGGTGATGTTGTGATCAACTCTTATTAGTTCTTCCCGCCACGAAGTCGGCGTCGAAATTGTATTCTGGAGCGCTGGGAAACCGCCGTTCGTTGTATTCGAGTGGGGAATCAACGCCAGCAACGCAGTCCCAACCGCCGTCGGCGTGATCGTGTTGCCCGGGAAGAAAGTGCTGGGTTGTCCGACTAGGTGTGGACAATCTGCGCCCGGACATAGGTCTGAGAAATTTCCGCCGCGCTCCGCGTCCGAAGGGACGTCCGTTATGGGGATCGAGGATGGATTGCTTTCCTTCCGCCATTCCTCGGAGAAAAAGAAAAATGTTTTCTTCTTGTCGGCATTGTAGTGGTTGGGGATGTAAACAGGCCCGCCAACGGTGTAGCCGTAGTCGTTTTTCTTATAAGGTGCTTTCTTGCAGGTTACGCATTCGCCCTCTGCCCACGATTTCGCGTTGAAAAAGTCATTCCGGTTGTATTCGAAGGCGCTGCCATGGAAGCTGCTTCCGCCTGACTTGGTCTCCACTTCGACGGTGCCAGAACCGTTTCGGCCGTATTGCGCGCCGTAATTGGAAGTCAACACCTTGAATTCAGCGATGGCCTCCGGATTGGGGTAAACGTTTAAAGTCGCGTTACTTCCGTTGTCCATGTTGTCGCCGCCGTCGAGTTCCCAGTTGTTGTACTCGGTTCGGCCGCCGTTCATGCTGTACGCCACGTTTCCGTAAACCCCGACTTTACCTTCATCCGACCCCGTCTGGTTGATCACGCCAGGGGAGAGGGTCACGAGCTGCGTAAAATTACGTCCGTTCAGAACGAGTTCATTGACCTGCGTGCCGGTAATCGTTGAGGTTAAAGCCGAAGATGTAGTTTCCACCTGCGCCACGCTCTCGCCCGTCACCACTACTTCTTCCGTTACCGCGCCGACCGCGAGCTGAATATCCACGCGAATCTTCTGTGCCACGTCCAGCACGACATTCTTCGCCGAATACTTGGAGAATCCTTTCGCTGTAACGACTATGTTGTAACTGCCGCCGGGCAAACCGGCCACCACATAGGCGCCGTCCGCGTTCGTTGTCGTTGAGTGCGTGGCGCTGCCCACCGCGCTCGAGACCACCACTTCGGCCCCGGCCACCGCCGCACCAGTCTTGTCCGTCACCGTTCCGCTGATGTACCCCGTGTCCTGTGCCTTCGCGGCGTACGCCACAAAGAGTATCGCCAGCATCGCGCATAGCAACCGCGCTGTTCCCGCCAAGGCTCTCAAGAAAGAGGAAGGATTCATCCTAATGTTGTGTCCCTTCACTTTGTCACCTCCCGAAATTTTTCTCGTGAATGAGCGGTCTGGTGTGGGCACAATTACGCCTGCTACAGCGGGCACCCCTGTATCTGCCGCTTGCAGAAGGCTACTCATCCGAGGCAGCCCCCACCACTCGACAATCCCAAACGCACCTTATCTCACTTATTAAATCGGATTAATAAAGCATCGCCAGGTCTGTGTCAAGCTGAAAATCACCCCGTTGCTCCAAACTCACTCGCGCGTTCCCTCTCCCTCTCCCGTTTACGTTCACGTGTCTATTCCCCGCTTGAATTCCACCCTCCTGTGCCAGACACTACCAATCCATGCCCCCGAGTCCCCAAACCGGCCGTGCTTTCAGTCGCTCCATCCTCTTCGTAATTTCTTTGGCGGCCTCGCCGTCATTCGCCACATCTCGCGCCGCCTTTCTTCAAGCACCGCACCAACCCGCCGCCGTTAGCTCTTCTTCCGCCGATCCCGCCGTTTGGTTTGCCGAGGGCCAGTCCGCTCTTCAGCACGGCGACTTACCCGCCGCTGAATCCGCCTTTCGCCGGGTTCTCTCTCTTGATCCGCAGTCCGGCTCCGCTTACGCCAATCTCGGCGTAATCGCCATGCGCCGCAAGCAGTGGGACCACGCGCTCGCACTTCTTCAAAAAGCCGAACAGCTTGCACCGAAGATGTCCGGCATCCGCCTCAACATCGGCCTCGTCAAATACCGCCGCGGCGACTATGCCGGTGCCGTCGCTCCGCTGGCTTCCGTCGTTCGCGACCAGCCGGACTCCACGCAAGCGCGCTACCTCCTCGGCCTCTGCCATGTTTTCACCGAGCATTACAAGGACGCCGTTGCCGTGCTCGAGCCGCTTTGGCCGCAAATGTCCAACGACTTCACCTACCTTTACGTCCTCGGCATCGCCGCCCACAACGCCGGCAGAAGTGACCTGGACGAGAAGGCCCTCAGCCGCCTGCTCGAAGTCGGCGGCCAGACTCCCGAGTTTCACCTCATTCTCGGAAAGGCTTATCTCAACCGGGAAGAAATTGACAAGGCCATCACAGAATTGGAAGAAGCCGCCTCAGCGAATACCAACTTGCCCTTCGCGCACTTCAGTCTCGGAGTCGCATACATGAGAAAGGAAGACTACCAGCGCGCCGAAGCAGAGTTCCGCAAAGACATCGCCGTCGAGCCCGACCTTCCCGATAACTACGAACAACTTGGTTTGCTTTATTTGCAGCTGCAAAAGGACGACGAGGCCGATCACTCTTTTCGACAAGCTCTCCGCTACAACGCGCGCATGCCCGTTTCTCTTCTTGAGTTGGGCCGTCTCTATCAACGACAGGGGAAAAATCGCGAAGCCCTCCCATTTCTCGACTCGGCGGAAAAGCTCGCACCGGACAATCAGAATATTCATTACATCCGTGGCCAGGTCCTGCTGCGTCTGGGCCGCCGCGAAGAAGCCCAGGCCGAGCTTGCCACTTCCAAAAAGCTCGTCAACGCAAGCTTGAACAAACAGCGCGCGAAGTATGGCGATGCGCCCGTTCCGAATCCGGAGCTCAAGCAGCCGCCGCAACCTTGAGCCTAATCGGCGCCGCTGTGGCTCCAGGGCCTCAGCCAGTGGGCGAGGCCGGCAAACCTATAATTTCGGCGGCTGCCACGGACCTCTCCCTCTTTCAACCGCTTCAGATACCGCCAGCGCGAACTCATCCTCGTAAGGCCTCGCAATCACCTGCACGCCAATCGGCAATCCTTCCGGGGAAATTCCCATTGGCACAACCGCTCCCGGGAATCCTGTCAGATTCAGCCACTGCGAATACCTCATCGTATCTCGATAGTTTTCCTTCTCGCCGCTCCGCCAGTTCCCTTCTCCATGCCGGAATGCCGGCCCGGCCGAAGCCGGCGACAACAGAACCGTCACATCTTCCATCTGCCGCAGAATTTCCGCACGCAGGCTGTCGCGCTCTCCGCACGCATTCAGAAAACCGTCATACGTCAGCGCCGTCTCGCCAGTCGCCAGCGCGATGAACTCGCGCAGCATCGGACTCATCAACTCTTCTTGTCCGATTGCTCCTCTCCGGATGAGGTCCGCGATCACCGGTCCGAAAAAATACCACCACAACTCAATCGCCCGGTCGAGACCGCGCAATCGTTTTGTCTCAACAGCAAATCCTTGTTCGCTCAGCAGCTTCGCTGCGCGATTGACCGCCGCAGCAGTTTCCGGCGTCGTTTTGCCCAGCGCCTCGCTCTCCAAAATCCCGATTTTCAAATTGCGCATTTCGTGCTCTTCGATTCTGCGCACCGGCACTGGCGCGGAAAGTGCGTCTCCCGCGTCCGGCCCCGCCATCGCTTCAGACAGCGCGCGCACATCCGCAATCGTCCGCGCCATCGGCCCGACTACCCCGATCCAGCCGAACGCTCCTCCTCCGCCCGGAAAGTGTCCGGTGGCTGGAATCCTTCCTGGCGTCGGCTTCAATCCGCATATCCCGCAAAAATGCGCGGGGACGCGGATCGATCCGCCTCCGTCGCTTCCCACTCCGCCGGCCGAACAGCCGGACGCAATCGCAGCGGCCTCTCCGCCGCTCGAGCCGCCCGCTGACCGCTCCAAATTCCAGGGATTGCTCGTTTTCCCGCTCGACAAATTGTCCGTCTCATACGCCATCAGATATTCCGGCGTATTCGTATTCCCCAGAAGGATCGCTCCCCTTGCGCGCAGTCGCGCCACAAGCGGCGCATCCTGCTGCGCCACATAGTCTTTTCGCAGCAGCGACCCGGCCGGAGCGGGCCATCCCGCCACATCAATGCAGCTCTTCACCGTCAGTGGGACGCCATGCAACGGCCCCACTTCCTCCCCGCGCATCACCGCCGCCTCCGCCGCACGCGCCTGCCTCCGCGCGCCTTCGGCATCAAGGTGTACAAATGCATTCAGTTTCGGCTGGAGCGTCGCCACTCGTTCAAGGTACGCCTCCACAACCTCCACCGGCGAAAATTTCTTCTCGCGTATTCCCGCCGTAATCTCCGCAATCGTCCCAAAAATTATTTTGCTCATAATCAGCCGTTCGAGTGGTAAGCCGTGGTCGATGCGTAGGGCTGTGGGACAATTCTCAGCATGGCCTATGTCGCGCGATCGAAACGACTCAAATCAATTCTTCGTAACTCTTGTGGTCTCCGATCCAGAACCACAGGAATCCGTCGGTCCTTCGAAGCGCCAGTGTTCGATAGTTCAGCGTGACCCGCGCCGACCACACTTCCTGGTTGCGCGACTCTCCGACTTTTTTGAACTGTAGCGAAGGATGCTGTGGATTATTTTTCAGCAGTGCAAACTGCTTGTCCGCGCGATTTCTTATTTCGAGGGGCAGCCCTTGATATGCTCGCCAAAAGCCTTCCGTCGCGCGGTGTTCCATTCACTTACAGCGGGCGGACTCTTCCGCTCTTCTCATCGTCCAGCGCGTCTTGCACGGCACCGTCCAGCCGGCCCGCCGTCAGGTCCGCCTCGATCCGGCGATCGAGCGGCCTCGGTCCCGCGTACGCATCCAGCCACAGCCGCAGCTCTTCCAACTCCTCTTGCGTAAGCGTTCCGATCACGCGCTCGATTTCTTGAACCCTGTTTCCGCTCATATCCTGCGTCCGCTGACAGTTCTTACTTGTCAAACGATATTGTAGCATTTTCGCGCTTCGCCGAGAGCCGCATCCCTGCGGTGTTCGGTGTGCGGATTTTGCCCTGCTCCTCCCAGACCCTACGGGCTCAATCAGGACCTCCCACAAACCCCATTTTCGCGCGCCAATTTTCCACGCATCCCCATTCCCCTCATCACCTTACGCCCAAGGTACACGCGATTCGAATCATTACTACATAAGAAATAACTTGACAAGGCATCACGTCGTGCGGTAACATATAATATGGACGTCGCCTCTCAGCCCCGCCCAGCACCCCCCTCTTCTCTCCGAAACCTCTGTGTCTCTACGCTATCCTTCTCTTTCTCTTCTGCGTTGTACCTCTCTTCCGCAACAGTTCGCATCAGTATCATTTCAAAGACTTTACGTTTCCTTTATTTTCATACTCTTACGAACTCTTTTGCATCGCGCAAAATGCTATCTCCAATGGCTTCTTCAACTTCCGCACTCTTTGCGCAAAACACCCGGGTGGGGGTGCCCATGCGGTCCTTCCGGAGATTCCTGGCCTGCTATCCCTCGGCCCGGTATAATCCCTCCGCTCCACCAACCGTTCGGGGGAATCCTTCATGACCATTTCGCATCGCCGCGCGCTCCAATTCTGCCTCCTCGTCGCATCCGCTGTGCTGTGCCTGGCGCCCTTCTCCTTCGCGCAATCCGCCGCCACTCTCCCCAGCGAAACGCCGGCGCAGATAAAACCTGTCACCGACTCCTTCGACTACGCTCGTCGCGAGGTCATGATCCCCATGCGCGACGGCGTAAAACTTCACACCGTCATCCTCATTCCCAAAGGGGCGAAGAACGCACCCATTTTGCTCACGCGCACGCCCTACAACGCGACCGATCTAACCTCTCACGCCAACAGCTCGCACCTCGGCCCCATCCTCCAGGGCTACGACAACGCCACCGACGTCATCGTCGAAGACGGCTACATCCGCGTCGTGCAGGACGTGCGCGGCAAGTACGGCTCCGAAGGCGACTACGTGATGAACCGCCCGCTGCACGGCCCGCTCAATCCCACAAACGTGGATCACTCGACCGACACGTACGACACCATCGACTGGCTCGTCAAGAATCTTCCCGAATCCAATGGCAAGGTCGGAATCCTCGGCATTTCTTATGACGGCTTTCTGCCGCTCATGGCGCTCGTCAATCCGCATCCCGCGCTCAAGGTTTCCGTGCCGATGAACCCGATGGTTGACGGCTGGATCGGCGACGACTGGTTTCACAACGGCGCGTTCCGCCAACAAAATATGCCGTACATCTACGAGCAGGACGGCACGCGCGACAACAGCGCCAAATGGTGGACGGATCATTTCGACGATTACGATGTCTACATGGATGCGGGTTCAGCGGGCGAACTTGGCCGCCGCCACGGACTCGAACAAATGGGCTTCTGGCGAAAAATTCTCGAGCACCCCAGCTACGACGCCTTCTGGCAAGAGCAGGCGGTCGACAAGATCCTGGCGAAAGAACCTCTTAAAATTCCCGTGATGCTCGTGGACAGCTTGTGGGATCAAGAGGATATTTATGGGGCTACGGCAGTCTATAAAGCCATCAAGCCCAAGGACACTGGCAACGACAAAGTTTTTCTCGTCATGGGCCCGTGGCATCACGGCCAGGAAATCGAAGACGCCAGCTCGCTCGGCGCTTTGAAATTCGGCAGTGACACCGGTCTCTACTTCCGCCAGCAAATTCTTCGGCCTTTCCTCGCGCAATATTTGAAAGATGGCGCGCCCAAAGCGGACATCGCGCCCGTCTCCGCGTTCGAGACCGGAAGGAATGTTTGGCTTCGCCTTCCACGCTGGCCTGCGGGCTGCGCGGCCGGTTGCGCGCCGAAACCAACACCTCTCTATCTTTCCGCGGGACTAAAACTCAGCATGAGCGAGCCTCGGGCCTCCGATGCCGCGTTCGATGAGTACATCTCCGATCCTGCTAAGCCCGTTCCGTTTCGCGCTCGCCCCAGTCAACCGGTGGGTTACACCGCCGAACTGACCTGGTCGCAATGGCTGGTCGATGATCAGCGCGAAGCTTCCGGCCGACCCGATGTTCTCGTCTTCACTTCCGACGTGCTCACCGCTCCGCTCAAAATAAGCGGGCAACCGGTCGCGAACCTCATCGCGTCCACCAGCGGCACCGACTCCGATTGGGTCGTCAAGCTCATCGACGTCTATCCCGACGAAGTCGCCAGCCAGGCGAACCTCGGCGGCTATCAACTCATGATCTCCGCCGACATATTCCGCGGCCGTTATCGCGAAAGCCTGGAAACTCCCAAACCCATCGCTGCCGACAAGCCGCTGCTCTATCGCTTTAATCTCCCCAACGCCAACCATGTTTTTCTGCCGGGCCACCGCATCATGGTGCAAATTCAATCGAGCTGGTTCCCGCTCTACGACCGCAACCCGCAGACTTTTGTGCCAAATATTTTTTGGGCCAAGCCCGCCGACTATCGCAAAGCCACGCAGCGCGTCTATCACAGTCCCGCCGACTCCAGCTTCATCGAACTCCCGCTGGTCACTATGCCGTAGGGACGTAAATCAACGCCAATGACCCTCGCGAAAACAGTTCGTTGCACTCGAAATATTTCACCGGCACAATTGCCTTGGAATTTGGTGCCCGGCGGCGTTGCGCTTCGTTCCGGCGGTCGCCAAAGCGAAGCCGATTCCCAATCTCAACAGGCAGAACACCTCAAGTCGAAAGGTTCGCGATGATTCCCGCGGCTCTCCAACTGTGTGAATCCGCCAGCTCGGCGATTCTCGCCTGCGTCGCCATCTTCACCAACAAAATAGTTGACGCCATGTTGCGCTACAAACAGAATCTTTATTTCTCCGCGCTTCGGCCAATCGCAATTTGCCGAGATCGGCGGGCAACAGGACAAAAGCCCTAATGCAAGCTCCCCTTCGGTCTGTCGCTGTAGCAATCCTTTGCCTTTCCACCATGTTCATCGCGGAGGCAGTTCTTCATTCCCGCGCTGCTCAAAACCAGTCGGCGCAAAAGCCTGCGCCGCACATCGACCCCGTTGAAGCCTTTCGTCTCAACACGCTTGGCGTCGCCTATTTGAATCAGCAGCGGCCCGCCGACGCACAGAAGTATTTCGAGCAGGCGCTTTCCATCGATTCAGAATTTGAGGTCGCCCGCCTTAACCTCGGAATATCCCTGCTGGCGCAGCAAAAGCTGGAAGCCGCGCGCACCGCCCTCTCGGCGGCGGCGGAAAAACTGCCGCGTGATCCCTATGCCTGGTACAACCTCGGTCTCACCTACAAGGACCTCGGCGACGCGGAAAAAGGTGTGGCCGCCTTCACCCACGTCACACAGATTGCCGATGAAGCCGACGCGTGGTATTTCGTCGGATATCTGAATAATCAGCTCCAGCACTATGACCTGGCGATCGCCGCCTTTCAAAAAGCACTTGCCTTGTTTCCATATCACGCGTCAGCGGAATTCGGTATCGCCCGCGCTTACCAGCGCAGCGGCAAAGCGGATGCTGCAAGGGAGCATCTCGCCAAATTTCAAAAAATAACTTCCGAGCATCTTGGCTCGCCATTCGGCGCCGCTTATGGCGATCAAGGGCGCTTCTCGCTCGCGGAACTGCCGCGCGGCTCGCCGCAAAACGCGCCTTCTGCCATTCCCGTCCGCTTTGCTCCGCAGTCCATCACCTCCCTCGTCCAGGGAGCCGGGGGAAAAAT
>DATGED010000045.1:0-18506 GCA_035310525.1 Candidatus Acidiferrum sp.
TTGATCGGCGCATTGTCATACATCGCGATGAGCGTCTCGAAGTGTGTTCGTTCCATTTTGTGGGTTTTGGCCTCGCTCCAGGATTTAAAGGGATTCGGAAGACAGCTCGGCATGCGAAGGAGCAGTGGAACCGAAATGCTCTTGATGTTTGCGAAGCAGAAACTGGTCGGTCATTCCCGCGATGTAATCGCATACGGCGACGTGCCGCGCATCCGCTCGAGCCGCTTCCTCGTGAGAAGCAGGCATCGTGTCCGGCGAATTGAGGTAGTAGACAAAAAGTTCTTCCAGACAGCGAACGGAGCGATCCCGGTCCTCGGTGATGGCCGGATGGTTGTAAATGTGCTCGAAAAGAAAGCGCTTTAGCTCAGCGTTGCGTTTGGCAAACGCGTCGCTGAAACCCGCAAGTCTGCCCGGTGCGCAGCGTATGTCCTCCACGCTTGCGGCTCCGGAAGCTATTGCGCGACTACGCGTGGATTCGATGAGATCGGTGGCCAGGTGATCGAGCACGCTCTTCAATGCCGCATTGAATTTGAGTTTCTCGCGGCCGGCAGGGTAGGCGGCATCGATCTGCGCATACGCCTCGGCGAAGATTGGGACTTCCTTTCGCAAGACCTCAAGATCGAGCAGCTCCGCTTCCCGCGCGTCGTCCAGGTCCGCGGTGTTGTAGGCGATTTCGTCGACCCAGTCGATGAGCTGGCCTTCGAGCGGCGAGCGAAGCTCGAGCAAATACTCGGCCAGATGGGGGCACTCCTTGTCGGTATAATCGTGCGAGTGCTTGATGATTCCTTCGCGCACTTCGAACGTGAGATTCAATCCTGGAAAATCAAGGTAGGGGCTTTCGAATTGTTCGACGATGCGCAGAGCCTGCAGATTGTGGTTGAAGCGCGATCCATGCGCCCGCATCAGCTCGTCGAGTTTGTGTTCGCCGGCGTGTCCGAATGGCGGATGCCCGATGTCGTGAACCAGCGCCAGCGCTTCGGCAAGCTCTGTATTTAGGCCCAGCGCTCCGGCGACCGTCCGGGCGATCTGCGCCACCTCGAGCGTGTGCGTCAGCCGGTTGCGGAAGTGGTCCGAGAACCGGATTGTAAAGACTTGCGTCTTTGCTTCGAGGCGGCGGAAGGCCCGTGAGTGAATGATGCGGTCGCGGTCTCGCGCGTAGGTGCTACGGTAGGGATGTGCCGCTTCGGGATGGCGCCGGCCACGTGAGAACTCCTGGCGCATGGCCCACGGCGCGCTTGTGGGATGTCTTTCGATGAGCGGCTCCGTCGACGGACTCCGGCTCTATTGTCCGTTAGAGTGTTTCTCGCCCTCAAGAGGCCCGCGAATGGCGAGAATGGCTGCCCGGATTTTCCTCACCCGAAGATTCCGCGATTAGGACTTTGGCGCAAGCGTTTCCAGACCTCGGTCCGCTTCGTCGGAAACCGCCGTGTTTGGAAACTCCTTCTTAAGTTGCTCGTAAACGCTCGCGGCTTCCTTCGGGTTGCTCTGGCGCAGCACTTCCGCCAACTCCAGCAGCGCCAGCGGCCGCGAAACGAAAATGGAGGGATGGTCCGCCAGATTACGGAAGACCTTGGCGGCATCGGCAGGCTTTCCCGTGCGCTCGTAGATCACTCCCGTTTGATACTGCGCCATGGCGACAAGTTCCTTGTCCTTGCTGGAACTGATCTTCTTCAATTCTTCGAGTGCTTGATTGTGCCGTTCAAGATCTTCGTAGCACAGCGCCGTGTAGTATGCAGCCAGCTTGCCGGGGTTGGTACTCGGATACTTCTGAGCCACAACGGAAAACTTTTGGGCCGCGTCCTGTGCCCGCGCTTCCTCCGTCGGATAAAAAACTTCGGTGGGATCGGAGGGATCGGCCGTCCCAGCGATGCGCGCGGAATAGGCCTTCATGGCCACGTCCAGGGCGGCGGTCGCCTGCACCGTTTGGCGATCGTTATAAAAACGCCAGCCTGCATACCCTACGCCTACGATCACTACCGCCAGGACGGCCGCGGCGAGGATCGTGGTATGCGAGAAAACCGCTTCGGCTCCGTGCTCGATCGCATCGTGGATCTTGTCTTGCTTCAATTCCTTGCGCGAAATATGTTCCGCCACGAATCTTCCCCCGCTTTTATTGGAATTCCTAATCGTAGCACAGGACGCGCCCAGCCTGCCTGTCCAAGCCTCGGCGTGTCCCACGGCCTGCCGCAAATTTACCTTTGCAACATGCCCAGCCAATGCCCGCAACTCTGTGCGCGCGCGAGTGTTAAATTAGAGTGATGCAAGCCAAGTGTGTCCATTGCGGGACCGAACACAAGCTCGCGGATGCCGACCCTGCCGTCCATCCCAAGGTGCAGTTTCGCTGCTCAAAATGTGGCAATACCACGGTTGTGGAGCTCCAACGTCGTCCTGACCAAACTGTGGTCATTAGCCCCCTGCCTTCGTTTGCCCGCGCGGACTCTTCCAGCTCCAATCTGCGCCTGCCTCCCGCTGACGAGGGTTTGAAGCTGCCTGCGACTGGTGTATTTGTCCTTGCCATTACCTCCGGGCCGGCCAGCGGCGAGGTCTTCCGGCTGTCCCAACCACGGGTCGTCATCGGGCGACAGGGTGCGGACATTCCCCTGAACGATCCGGAAATTTCACGTCACCACTGCCTGCTGGAAGTCCGCGACAAATTCATCAACCTGAAAGATCTCAATTCCACCAACGGCACCTTCTTCGACGAAGAGCGCGTAAGAGCGGCCATGTTGCAGGACGGCTCGGAGTTTCGCATTGGCGAGAGCCGCATTCGTGTCAGCTTTCAGAAAAACTGACGCCGCTTCTTCGTTCCACCCCGCCGCAAATTGCAATCGGAACTGTGCGCAACCTGAGTGTAAGATACTGACCACGTTCCACTCCGGCGTAACCCATGAATCGCCTCTCAGCCTGCCTCATCACGCTCAACGAAGAACAGAATCTGACGCGCGCGCTGTCGTCGCTGGCCGGAATCGCGGATGAGATCGTTGTCGTAGACGCCGGAAGCACGGACGGAACCCGGCGAATTGCTCTCCAACATGGCGTGGCTTTCTTCGAGCGCGCCTGGACGAATTATTCCGAACAAAAAAACTTCGCAGCGGGCTGCGCCGAAAACGATTGGATCTTTTCCATGGACGCGGACGAAGAGTTGAGCAGCGCCCTCCAGACCTCTCTCCTCGATTGGAAAAAGCACGCTCCCGCGTTCCCCGTCTACGAGATGGCCCGAAAAACGTGGTACCTGGGGGCGTGGATCAATCATTCGGGCTGGTACCCGGATTTTCAGCGGCGGCTCTACCGGCGTGATGCGGCGCGCTTTTCCGGAACAATCCATGAGTCGCTGACGTTCGCGGGCAACCCGGGACGTCTTTCCGGAAACCTTCTGCATTACACGGTGCGCTCGTTTGCCGAACACGAGGAAAAAGTCGAGCGTTACGCGATGCTCGCTGCACAGCAGTTGTATGCGGCGGGAGCTCGCTCCTGGCGCGCGGCCGTGTGGTTAGCCACACCTTGGAGTTGGTTCCAGAATTTTTTCCTTCGCGGCGGATTCCTCGATGGCTATCGAGGCGCTCTCATATCACAAATGGCCGCGCGGGCCGTTCGGATCAAATATACGAGGCTAGGTCAGCTTGTGCGTGAGGCCGGAGAACGGAATCAGGAATGAAAATCTTGTTCGTCGACCTCGAGCGGGAATGGCGCGGGGGACAGAGCCAGGCTTTGCTTACTCTGCGGGGACTGCGCGAGCGTGGGCATGAAGTCGTATTGCTCGCGGCTCAGGACTCCCCATTGGCGGAGCGCGCGGCGAAGGCAGGAATTGTCGTGAAGCAGGTCCCGCGGCTCGCTTTGCGCGCTTGGGCCGCGAACTCAATTGCCAGACTTTCGAGAAAGGAAAACTTCGCGCTCGCCCATCTGAACGAGCCACACGCATTGACTTCCGCGTGGCTGGCCGGCTTGCACCGTCATATGCCTCTGCTGCTGTCGCGGCGAATCGGATTCCCGCTGCAAAAAAATTGGGTGTCGCAGGCCAGGTTCCGCGCGGTCCAGCGCTTCGTGGCCAACAGCGAAAACGTTGCCCATAGCTTGATGGACTCGGGCGTTGCGGCAAATCGAATCTCCATCGTGAACGAGGGTGTGGAAATCCCGACGCTCCCCGACACCGCGATGCGTTCCCGGGCGCGAAAACGCTGGGGGATTGCGGACTCTGAATTCCTTTTTGGCTGCGTAAGTGTGCTCGTGCCGGAAAAAGGGCAGCGACACCTCATCGAGGCTCTGCCCATCGTGCGCCAAAAACATCCCCGCGCGAGGCTCCTTTTGGCGGGAGACGGTGCGTGTCGCAAAGAATTGGAATCGCTTGCTCTCCGGCTGGAGCAGAAGGATGCGGTGCATTTCGCCGGCTTTGTAACGAACGTTGAGGAAGTCTATGCCGCTCTGGATGCCTTTGTTTTCCCCTCCGAGTTCGAAGGGCTGGGAACTGCGCTGCAAACTGCCATGGCCGCTGCGCTGCCTTCGATCTCCACGTCGCGCGGCGCCTTGAGGGAAGTCGTGGACAATGGGCGCACGGCGCTGGTCGTCGAGCCCAACGCGCAGGAATTTGCCGAGAAGATGATCCTTCTAATGGAAACTCCCGAACTCCGCGGCAGATTGGCTCTGGCCGCGAGGGAGGAGATCATCGCGAAGTTTTCCGCGGATCGCATGGTGACAAATACGATTCTCGTCTATGAAGACGTTCTGAGCCGCGGGAAATAAGCGTGACCTTTCTTCCCTCGGTCTTGAGCGGCGAACAAGCCAACCTATAAGGCGACTGTAATATACTCTCTCAAAATTTGGGTTCCCGCGAGACTAGGTCTCCGGAAAGCCCAACTCAAACTCAGGGAGGAATCGAATGCAGGAGAAGGTCGCGGACGCTGCCCTGGTGCAAACACAATTCGAATTGGCCTGGAAGAATGCCGACGTGCCGCTTCAGCTTTCTGATTTATGACTCGAGTCCAGCGCCCCGGCGATGGAGGGCAGCGACACAAAAGAATACACCCCATAAAAGATGAAGCGCCGGGCGGCTCCTTCTCCTTCCGCACGGCGCTTCATCTTTTTCTAATTTTGCGCAAGTTTTCTGATTTCTCTTGTTCCAGGCGTTCCCTCCTATCCGCTTGCCGTTTTACGTCAAGCTATCTTGGGGATTAAACAACCCATCGCCCTTTCGGTTCCAGGAACTCCACCCCTATCGCAAAGCCGTCGCCTTGCAATGGTTGGCAGTATGCTACCCGGGCCGAGGAGCGAAACTCTCCAGTGCGCGACACGAACGTCAGCCGTTCGCCTTGTTTCCAGCGCCGCGTACTCACCACCCGCGCGCCTCGCGCACTCACATTCTCTGTAAAAGTCGATTCCGTGCCGGGCATCCGGACATGGCCGTCCAGGACAACCGGAATTTCCATCGGGATCCGCCGCTCGACCCGGTGAAAAGCAAAAGCTTGCCTGTTCGGTTTGCGTGCCATTCATCCTCACAGGCACGCGGCAATCCGCGTGAGATTCTTTATGTTTCCGCTGCCGATCCGATTCTTCATGCCATACAGCGCGCGGTCGGCTGCCCCGAGAAGCTTTTCTGGCGTATCTCCATCCTCAGGAAACGCCGCGACACCGGCGCTGACTGAGAGCGCGGGCGGCTCGGCTTCCGCGGAGAGTCGTTCCCGTATTCGGGAAACCACCCTTGCCGCGATATCCGGGCTTGCCTCTGGAAGGACAAGCGCAAATTCGTCGCCGCCATAGCGCGCCGCGGTGTCGATAACTCGCGAATGGCTGCGAAGTAGCTTTGAAAGTCGTACGATGGCGCGGCTTCCCGTGAGATGGCCATAGTGGTCGTTGATCGTCTTAAGACCATCCATATCGAGCAGCACCACGCTAAACGGTCGTTGCGTGCGGCGCGAGCGGTCCAGCTCCGCCTCCAGCACGCTGATAAGCCGCCGATAATTCGCCAGGCCTGTAAGTGGATCGCTCACGGCCATCGAGCGCACCTGGTCGAACAACCGCGCCTGATCCAGCAGCGCGCCGGAGAGCATGACCACATAGCTCGCCGTCTTGCTGAGTTCCGCAAGGAAGAAGGGTCCGTCAAAGAGTTGCCGGGAAAACGCTGCCGATACGTGGCAAAACACGTTGAGGGAGGCCACCGCGAACAGCGAGTAATCGTAGAGGCTCACGGAGCTGTTTGTGTTCTTGCTTTCCTTGAGCCGCTGCCGGAAGCAAATGGCCGCGCATAAGAACAGCGCACCAGGCAGCAAGTCCCATGGGCGCGAAATAAAACTGGCGACTCGCGCGACGGGCGCAGAAGGCGCGGCAAGAAACGCGGCGCTGGTGAGATACGCTGCGATTGCGACCACGAGGAGTGCGCCAGCCGTTTCCTTGCTGGGTTGCCGCGCTGTCGGAATAAATCGCTCTACGCCAATCGCAGCAAGCAGAAGAACCGCCAGAATCGTGCGGCCGACCATCCAGCCCATCGGAATTCTTGAGAGCGCGGCGGGGCCCGCGTCGAGCACTTCCCGCATCCCGAAATAGCCCACCGTTTCAATGATCCCGGAGAGCACAAATCCGAACGCCAGAATCAGCGCGGTTCGATCGTGAGTGCCTCGAAACCTGACCAGTGCATTTGCGGCGTAACAGAAGCTGACGAGGATTCCGCCCACTTCCAGATAAAAGTAGGTTTCCTCAGAGCCGGAAATGGCCGCTTGCCGTAAGTAGAAGATGGCGCCGAAGATAAGCACCGTCAGGCTCGCGGCGGCAACGATCAGGACGCGCGACCGCTCCTTCCGGAGAAACCCGACGATTTGGCCCCAACCACCCACGAAACCCCCCAAATGCCGAAGAAACAACTACAACCCCGGCAAATTGCAAGTTTGTGCCCTTTCTGGAGGGAAAATCTCGTTCAGTAAGCGACTGAATATAAAGGTGTTATAGGCAGGGCAGGAATGGAGGTTCGACGGGTCATCCCTGCGAGACGCTTCTTGCTCTGAGAAAATCCATGCTTAGAGTTCTATCATCTTTGTTGCCTTATAGTTACCGACACTTCGGCCAGTATCACATCCGCGCGAAGGATCGTCTCACTGTGAGACAGTCTCACAGCTGAATCATGACTCGTTCAAATCTCTGCAAATCTTACAGCTTGGGCTTTGGGGCAGGCAGTTCGCGGGCAACAACTTGGTCGCTAAATCCGGAGGTCTTGTGGGAACCATCACAGAATGGTTTATTTGCGGAATGACCGCAGCGGCATAATCCAATCGAAGTGCGTCCCGCCAACCCGAAGGGGTGCCCTTCCGGATCGACGATTTCGAAATCGCCTTCCACGCGGATGGAACCGTTGTTGTTGATGGTTATCTTGGCTGCGGCCATTCATTCCTCCAAACAAAGTCAAAGCACGACCGGCGATGATGGCCGGGCGCGCTTTCTAGACTACGCAGAACTTCCGTGGAACTCAAGGAATCGGCTCAATACTTGGGAACGCTGCGGTCAACCTCGTCCGACCACGCGAGGATTCCCCCTTTGAGATTGAGAATCTTGCGGAATCCGGCCTTGCGTAGGAAATCGACAGCCTCCGCCGAACGCTTTCCGCTCCGGCAGTGAGCGATGATCTCGCGCGAAGAGTCCAGCTCATGCACGCGCCGCGGCAACTCGCCGAGCGGAATCAAGTGGCCCCTCAGATTGCAGATTTGAAATTCGTGCGGCTCGCGCACATCCAGGATGAATAGGTCATCTCCGCGGTCGAGACGTGATTTCAGCTCTCGCGGCGTGATTTCAGGTACTTGTACATCCGGTGCGGGCGCTTCTTCGCCGCGCACGCCGCAGAATTCGTAATAGTCAATCAGCTTATGGATGGTACGGTGTTCGCCACACATCGGGCAGCTTGGATTCTTGCGCAGCTTCAGTTCCCGGAACTTCATTCCAAGCGCATCAAACAGGAGCAAGCGTCCGATAAGATTCTCGCCGCGGCCCAAAATCAACTTAATCGTCTCCATCGCCTGGATGGAGCCGACAATCCCAGGCAGCACCCCCAGCACGCCGCCTTCGGCGCAAGACGGCACCAGCCCCGGCGGAGGCGGTTCCGGATACAAGCACCGGTAGCACGGGCCGTCTGGCATTCCAAATACTGTTGCTTGTCCTTCAAAGCGGAAAATCGAGCCATACACGTTCGGTTTTCCGAGAAGCACGCAGGCATCGTTGACCAGATAGCGCGTCGGAAAATTGTCTGTGCCATCCACGATAACGTCGAAGTCTTTGAACAACTCGAGCGCGTTCTCGCTCGTCAGTTTGGTTTCGAATGTCTCAATCTGAATGTCCGGGTTGAGATTTGCCAGCCGCGCCTGGGCCGCCGCTGTCTTCGGCTTCCCGACATCACTCGACCCGAACGTCACCTGCCGTTGAAGGTTTGTAAAATCCACCACATCGAAGTCCACGAGTCCCAGCCGGCCCACGCCCGCGGCGGCAAGATAAAGCCCCAGCGGAGCGCCTAATCCGCCCGTGCCAATCAGCAGAACTTTTGCATTTTTCAGTTTGAGCTGACCTTCCATGCCCACTTCGGGCATGATCAGGTGCCGGCTGTAGCGAAGAATCTCCTCGTTGGAGAGGCTCGTCGCCGGCTTCCCTTCGGTTTGCGGTTGTGTACTGGTGGCCATCGAAAAGGCTCCCCCGTTAATTGTCACTCAATTCGCATCCCCACCTGCACCGCCGGCAATGGACGGGATAATGCTGATCGTGTCCCCGTCTTTCGTCGGCGTGCTTTCCTTCGCAAGGTAGCGGATATCCTCGTCGTTCAGGTAAACGTTTACGAATGCGCGCAGCTTGCCTTCCTCCGTGAAAAGGTGCTTGCGCAGCTCGCCAAACTCGCTCGTGAGCCCTCCGAGCGCTTCCCCAACTGTTGCGGCGGTAATCTCCGCCGAATCTCGCTTGCCTGCATAGACTCGCAGCGGCGTCGGAATTATAACTTTGACGGACATCTCTTTTTCTCCCGTTTTCTTGGGCAAGCTAGCTTGCGGCGCTTACCCTGGCTGCTTCAATTCTTTCTTCCTCGAACCTGCTTCTGTCGTTTTTCAATCGCCAGGAAGTCATCTCCTGCGCCACTCCGCCCCGCACGCTCACGATAACGTAACTGTACCAGGGCCACGCGTGCTCTCGATCGTACTCGCTCGGCCTTGCCGGATGGTCGGGGTGCGAGTGATACCAGCCGATCACTTCCATTCCCTGCGCGTTTGCGGCCTTCTCCGCTTCTCTCACGTCTTCCGCCGTGACGGAGAAACGGTTTCTCGGAGAATCATCGCGCCGATTCACAAGTGGAAAAAGTGCAACGACCTCCCGCGAACTCTCTTCATCATTCCCACCCAACTCCTCGCTCCCGGCGGCCCAATTCTCCCGGCCAAGCAGTGCTCCGCAGCATTCGTGCGGATAAGTCTTAGCACCGTGCTCGCCGATCTTCTCCACCAACTCAGCGCTGATCCAGACCTCGAGCGCTTCTCTCATTGGTCTCTCACTCCTCATCCCAGAAGCGTTCGGTCAGGTACTTTGACGCGGAATCCGCGAAAACCGTCACAATCACCGCTTGTTCGTCAGATGCCAGGCCCTTGGCAACTTGCAGGCAGCCCACTACCGCGGCTGCGGCGCTGGGACTGACCATCAGGCCTTCTTCCCGCGCGATGCGCTTGACCATGCGATACGCATCTTCCGTCCCAATCTCCAGATTCTCGTCCGCAATCTCTTCATCATAAATCGCAGGGCGAATCGCGGTCCCCATGTGCTTCCAGCCTTCCAAACCGTGAAACGCTGCGTCCGGCTGCAGACTGATGCACCGCACCGATGGCCTAAGTTCCTTCAGGCGGCGCGAGGTTCCCACAAATGTTCCGCTTGTGCCCAAGGCCGCCACGAAATGTGTGATTCTCCCGCCGGTCTGTTCCCAAATCTCTTTCGCGGTAGTCCGGTAATGTGCCTGCCAATTCGCAGGATTGCTGTATTGATCCGGGTAGAAATACTTCTCGGGATCGGCGCCAGCAATTTCCTGAACTCGCCGAATGGCCCCGTCGGTCCCTTCGTCCCCTGGCGTAACCACGAGTTCTGCGCCCAAAGCACTGAGAATGCGTTTCCGCTCTTGTGACGCGCTATCCGGCAGGCAAAGCTTGACGGGATACCCCAGCGCCGCCGCGATCATTGCGTACGCTATTCCGGTATTGCCGCTCGTTGCATCAATGATGGTTTTCCCCGGCCGCAGCTTTCCGCTTTCCTGCCCTCTTCGAATCATGCTCAAAGCCGCCCGGTCCTTGACGGATCCTCCCGGATTGCACCACTCCGCCTTTCCATAGAATTCCACGTCCGGAAATTCGGCTCCAATTCGCGAAAGCCTCAGGAGTGGAGTATTGCCAATGAGCTCCAGCACCGATTGCCCCGTGGCGCCAAGACGCTTCTCTTCCCGGTAAGAGGTCTCTTGGTCCGAATGTGCGATTTGGTTGATGGTAGCCATGACTCTTACTTCGCTTGAAACTCCCGGGATATGCGACCAGTTTACTCCGAATTAGATGCGATCCACCTCACTCGGGGTATACCCTGATTTTAGCTCAAGTTACAAGAATCACCCTAAAAATACTAGAGAATAGTTTTCCAGGCCAGTTCTCCCTGGATTTGACGTTGCAGACTCCTTCCCCGCCTCTTCGTTAACACTCCCTCCAATCTTTGCGTCCTGCTCTCCGAGATGGTTTCAGGAGCCGTCAGTTTAACGTCTGGAAGCTTAGTTGACTCGCGCCTCAGAATCAGGGACTGTCGAGCGGTGACCACCTCGCCTGCGCCGCAACCTTCGACCGATGCTTCGCTGGTGCTGGCCGCCCGCGAAGGTGATCGCGCTGCGTTTGGCGGCTTGTATTCGCGTTATGCGCGAATGGTCCACGGCATCTTGCTCGCGCGGGTGCCTGCGCCCGAGGTGGACGATCTTGTTCAGGACGTTTTTCTACGTGCTATGCCCCGCCTTCGTGACTTGCGCGACGTATCGCGTTTCGGCCCCTGGCTCGCGGCCATCACTCGAAACCGCGCGAATGACTACCATCGGCAATCCCGCGGCACTGCCGGCATAACGGACAGCCTCTCGGAGGACGAGGCCGAATTGCCGGCTCCGAGCACGGCTCCGGACGCTGAAGCTTCCATGATTCTGGCGCTCGTTCGCAGCCTCCCGGAAGCCTATCGCGAAACTTTGATACTGCGCCTGGCCGAAGGCATGACGGGTCCGGAAATCGCGGCGCGGACCGGCCTGACTCCCGGGTCCGTTCGCGTCAACTTGCATAGGGGGATGCAGCAGCTCCGGGAAAAACTCGCGCAAGCATCGCAGGCTGGCACCATGCAACGCGATTCGCGCGACCCGGGGATTTCGGTATTCCAGGGAAAGCATGCGCCGCGCAAAAGGAATGAACCATGAAAGACGATTACCTCTGGGACGGCGCTGGCGAACCCGATCCGGATATTCAAAAACTGGAAAACGCCCTCGGCAAATATCGCCATCAAGGACAAGCGCCGGAATTTCCCGATGTCGCGCCAGCTCCGCAACCGCGGTTCTGGCAACGGATTCTGCCTCCGCATTGGTCTCTCGGTTTCGGCCTCGCCGCCGCGACCGTCACTCTCCTCCTGATCGCCGCTTTCGGTATTCTCCGTTGGAGCCAGCAAAGGAACGCCGCTTCGGAACCCGGTTGGGAACTCGAACGCGTAGCGGGAACTCCTCGTGTTGAATCGAAACTCTTTGGAAAAAGCGCCAGGACCGGAAGCCTTGGCGTTGGACAAACACTCGTTACGGATAACCGCTCACAAGCAACAATCTCCGTCGCTGAAATTGGCACCGTAAATGTTGAATCGAACACTCGACTGCGTGTGCTGGCTGGTGCCCAAGGACGCCATCAGCTCGCTCTCGATCGCGGGACGATCGAGGCATTCATCTGGGCGGCCCCCGGCGATTTTACCGTGGATACTCCGTCCGCTGTCGCCGTGGATCTCGGCTGCCGCTATACCCTGCACGTGGAAGACTCCGGGGCAGGTCTTCTGCGCACGACTCTCGGTTGGGTTGGCTTTAAGCTGAATGGCCGTGAAGCCTTCATCCCGGCGGGGGCCGTGTGCGCGACGCGCCCGAAAGTAGGGCCCGGCACACCTTATTTCGAAGACGCTTCGTCATCGTTTCGAGAGTCGCTCGCCAGGTTCGACTTTGGCCCTGGCACCCCTGCGCAACGGAATGCGGAGCTCGACGTGATTCTGAAGGAAGCCCGCCCTCGTGACGCGCTCACGCTTTGGCACCTGCTTGTTCGGGTCGGCCAGGCGGACCGCGGCCGCGTTTACGATCGCCTTGCGGCGCTCGTTCCTCCTCCGGCGGGAGTCACTCGCGACGGCGTTTTGCGCCTCGACCAAAACATGCTGGATTTGTGGTGGAATCAACTGGACCTCGGCGACGTTTCCTTGTGGCGCACTTGGGAACGTTCCTGGTCTAGCCGCAAATCCTGAGGAGTGCTTCGTTCTTCCCGTCTGTTCATCAACATTTCGCTGCCTCAGCATGGTGCTGCGCACGCCGCTTTACAGAACTCTCCGCTTTTACTACGCTAGTGAAACCATGTGGAATATCGAAGACCGCTTCACATCAAAGCAAATCGAAAGCCTCGCCGCACTCGGCTTTGCCGTCGGTAGCACCCGCGGCGTTGTTCGCGTCGAAAAATACGGCAGCGGCGCGGAATTTCGCAAAGGTTCAGACGACCTCTACCAGATGACCGTTGTTCCAACCATCATGCTGAAAGGGCGGTTTACTCGCCTCTGGGACGCCGGCTATCAGAAATTTTTGCTCACCGACGACGGCTTGAAATTGCCTGCGCTCGCCCAGCATTTATCGAATCTGAGAAGGTTCAACGAAGAATTGCGCACCGCTCTGGGTGTTCCGACTTTTTATAACGAAGCGCTAGGCTCGGTCAGTCAAGTCAGCGTCTACGACCGCGTCAAGGGCCGCAAAGGCGACGTGCCGGATGAAACCGTCGGCGTGCACCCGCCGGCCGGCGGACACTGATACCGCGGAATTCCTCTTACTTGGATTCTGCTATCGAGAATTGCTTTCCCGGAGTTGTCGGCGGAATTGCTCCACGTTGACGCGGTGCTTGGCCGCCTTGCGCGCGCCAATGAAGATGACGGGAATGTCCAGCCCATAACGCTCTTCGAGAACTGCATCCCCTTCGATATTCACTTCGCGAAGCGCAGCGCCGAATTCGCTTAACAGTGGCGCTATGGCCGACTTGGCTTCTTCACAGAGGTGGCAGCCCGGCCGCGTGTAGAGAGTGACTTCGCGCGGGCCCGCGGCAGCTAGCCGCTCGTCTTCTTCATGCCCTTTCACGGCTTCGGATTCGAATATTTTTGAAACGGGCCGGCGTACGGATAAAACGCCTTGGCTCGATAGAGTTCAGCGATCTGCCGCAGATGGCCCAAGTCGTGCGAAGCCCATTCACTCACCATTTGATGGAGCGTGATGCTCCCGAGTTCAGAGTGGTTCGCCTCGCGCTCGATCGCATCCGCCGGAATGCTCTTCAAGAGAATGATTGTAGAACGCCGCGTCTTGACGAAGAACGCAAGAATTTCGTTAGCGGACCCACGCGCACAGTCGCCCACAACAACGGTCGCGGCGGGGTCGTATTTCTGAAGCGTCGGCGATTCTTCTGTGACGATGCGCCGTGTCCGGTCCGCGAAGACCAGTTCCGCATCCGCGAGATGCCCCAGCACTTCCGCAATCGACCAGCGATCAGGCGCCGGTTTCCAGCGCACCAGATCTTCCGGCAAATCGCGAAGCATCGTTTCCATCAGAATCGGCGTCTTTTCAAGGAGCGTCAGGGCGGGCTGGAGGGTTAGAGGGACTCCCGGCTCGGTGGATCGGGCTACACCCTGCTGCATGAGGCACCTCCCAAGCGATGAAGGCATCTTACTCGAAAACGCGACAAAAAGTTGAAGTGGCGCATAATAGGTAACGCAAGGAGAGAGCACCCGGCATGGGAAGAGTCGTTGCGATGATGGACGATCTGTTTTTTCAGATGAAGGTCGCGGAAACGGCCAAGCATCTCGGCCTCGAGCTGAAAATCGCCACGAACGGCGACGCGCTTCTGGCTTTGCTCGAGCCCGCGCCTAAACTTGTCATCTTCGATTTGAATTCGCGCAGCCAGCCGCTCGCAGCCATCGAGCGCCTCCGCGCGGTCCGGAAAGATCTTCACGTGATCGGATTTCTTTCGCATGTACAGCGCGATCTCGCCGCCCAGGCGCAAGCCGCGGGTTGCAGCGAGGTGATGCCTCGTTCGGCGTTCACGCAAAATCTCGCCGCTATCCTGAGCGCAGCGAAGGACTGAAGTGATCTCTCGAAAAACTTTTTTCCCCACTCCAACACTCATTCTGATCGCCTTGATTTTGTCGCAGTCAAACAATATTTCGGCGCAGGAGCCGCGTTCAACTGCTGTGGCGCAAACCGTTTCGCCGGCCGGGCCATACGCGGCGCTCCGCGACGTCCTGGAAGCAGCCTGTTCACAAAATCAGAACGATTTCTCCCGATTTCTGACGGCGCGCAACAAGGAATCGTTTTCCCGCATGGCTGCCGCCACTCGCGTCGCGTTCATGAAACGGTTCGTTCTCCTCAACGAGCCGGGCAAACCTTCTGCCACCGTCAACGCATCGGGACGGCCCACGGTTCGCTGCGAAACGCCCGCGGGGGCCGCGGAGATTCAGATCGGCGGCGCCGATACACGCGACAACGTTGCATTTCTGCCGGTAAACTTGCGCGACGCGACCGACTCGTCTGGCGCGAGCGCCATCCAGGTGAACATGGGCCTGGTGAAAGAAAATGGCGAGTGGAAGATTCTGTCGCTGGGTTTGGTGCTTCTCGATTTGCCCTCCCTGGAGCTGGAATGGGACTCCGCGGAAGCTGACAAGAATGAGCAAGCCGCCATCGAGTCGCTGAAGAGCATCGCGGAAGCCGTCGAAACATATCGCAAGAAATTTTTGCGCCTGCCTGAATCTCTCGCGAACCTTGGCCCGCCGCTTCATGGCGCGGCAACCGGAGAGTCCGCCGGGCTTATCGATTCCGAACTTTCCACCGGCATGAAAAACGGATATTCATTTCGCTACGTCATCGTGGGCGCCAGCGGGCTGGGCGCGCCGGCCAAGTATGAGATTGCCGCGACGCCGCTCATGTATGGCCGCACGGGACACCGTTCGTTTTTCCGCGATGAAAATGGGACGCTTCGCGCCGCTGACCGCCAAGGCACTGTTGGAAGCGCGGCTGATCCGAAATTACCGTAACGACCTGCCGCGCAATCCAAGAGGACCTGAGCATTCCTTCGAGAAATTTTCTATCAAAACTATCAGCAGCTAAGGCTGAGACTTGACAGTGGGATATTGAATCCCGAGCTGTTCGAGATAAGTTTTGTATCGCGTGGGATCGTAATAATATTTTTTCAATTGCGGCGCGAACTTCTCCATTTTCTCCTTGTTCATCTCGATGGCCGGCTTGTCGTCGGGGCCCAAGAACGATTCGTAGTGCACGTCTTTTGTTTGCACATTCCGAAAGTAGTCCCAGGCTTGTTGCACGAGCTGCGGTTGGAGAAAAAAATCGAGAGCGGTCATGGCTTGCACCTTGGCTCCCGCGGTCGAGCCTTTGTGTGCGATGGGAGTGGCCATGGCCACGCCGTTTGCCCAGCTGTGGCCCGGCAGATTCGGAATATTCGCGGGGTACATGAGATAGACCATCGGCACGTTCCAGGAAACATCGCCGATGTCGTCCGATCCGCCGCCGGTGGGATCTTTTACCGGCTCCGCGAGCGGTTCCACTTTTTCTTTAAGCCCTTCCACTTTTGCGCCGATATCCGTCTGAAGGGCCTTTGCGAGAGTCTGATCCGCTTCGCTCCACTTCGGCATTCCCACGGCCTCGATATTTTTCTGCTGATCCTCGGCGATGACTTTGTTCAGGAACGGCGGCCATGCGGATCCCACCAGCTTGTGGTCCACCGTAGTGCCCGTCATTTTTGCGGCGGAATCGGCGATCGTATTTCCCAAACTGTAGAGATCCTTGATGTGCGGAAAGTCCAGCTCGCGGAAGTAGTACCAGACCGCCGCCTCGGGTGGAACGACGTTCGGCTGATCGCCGCCATTGATGATCACGCGGTGGGAGCGCTGCGCGGGACGCAAGTGCTCTCTCCGAAAATCCCAGCCAGTGTCCATCAACTCGACGGCATCCAGCGCGCTGCGGCCTTCCCAGGGCCGGGCCGCGGCGTGCGCCGCTTTTCCATGAAAAAAATACTGCACGGAGACGAGGCCGCTCCACTCGCCGTTGCCCGTGCCATAGGACGTGGAGAATTCCGATTCCACGTGGGCGCCAAGTACCAAGTCCACATCCTTGAAGAGTCCCGCTCGAACATAGAACGCCTTTGTGCCAAGCAACTCTTCGGCAACACCGGGGATCAGTTTGATCGTCCCGGTCAGGCGATGTTCGTCGATAATTTTCTTCAGAGCCAACGCCGCGGTCACGTTGACCGCCATTCCAGAGTTATGACCTTCGCCATGCCCGGGCGCGCCTTCGATGATCGGGTCGTGATAAGCGACGCCGGGCTTTTGCGAGGCACGAGGGATGCAGTCAATGTCGGTGATAAAAGCGATGACCGGCTTGCCGCTGCCATAGGTGGCCACCCAGGCGGTTGGCACGCCCGCCACGCCTTGCTCGACGTGGAACCCATTTTTCTCAAGGATGCCGGTGACATAACGTGAGGTTTCGTGTTCCTGAAACCCCAGCTCACTAAAACTGAAGATTTCGTCCACCATCTGTTGTGTGAGAGTGTGGAGTCTATCCACTTCTTCCACCGCTTCCTGCTTCAGCGCGGTGAGTTGGGGCGACTGCTGCGCCAAAACCGCGCAAGGCGTAAACAACGCTGCCGCAAGAATGCCGGGCAACCAAGCTTTTCTCATCAAGTATTCCCCCAGGCAAAACGCGCGGGCATCTTACATCGGGTATTGCAATTCAGGGAAAGGAAAGAATCCAGCGTTTGTGCTGCGGAAGCGTTGGCGCTACTATCGTGCGATTCATCATGCGCCCAGCATCCGTGCGAATCCTTCTGCCGCTCCTGGCCCTGGCCATTTTGAGGCCCGCGGCGGCGACGGCCCAGGACATCAGCTCCACTTACGGGCCGCTGCCCGTCTTTGAACTTCACAGCGGATTCTGGATCAATCTTCATCACATGCTCTATTACGAAGCCAAGCTGCGAGTAAGTCCTCCCTCTGCGACTCAGAAGTCCGGATCGGCGCCGCAATCGAAATTGAAGACTATGAAAGAATCCGGGACGGCGCTCACTCCTGGGGAACGAGCGGCCTGGGACAACGCGGTCGCCTATTACACGACCAAATATGCGAATAAAGACCTGCTCTTCAATACCGACCTGATCCTGCTGAAAAACCAGCTTGGGGATTTTGAGGACTGCGACGAACTTTCCGGTGCGCACAAGAAGACCTGCGACGCGGGCCTGCCCGGAAACCTCACGCAGATTCTGGACGCAGCGGCGCCCGTCTATCGAGCACATCTGTGGGCCGATCAGGACCGAGCGAACAGGCGGTGGATCGCTCGGGTCGCGCCTCTCGTTGAAGAACAAGGCGTGGGCGTTTCCCAACGGCTCGCGGATATCTATCAGACCAAATGGCCGAAAGAAAAAATCCGCGTAGACGTTACGGCGTACGCGAATTGGGCTGGGGCCTATACGACGCTGGACCCACTGCGCGTGACCATTTCCAGCACCGATCCGCGGAACCAGGGAGACGAAGCGTTTGAAGTGCTGTTTCACGAAGCTTCGCACGGAATCGCGGAACCGGTGCAAGCGGCGATTATTCGGGAGTGCCGGCAACGGGAAAAAGCGATTCCGCGAGACCTGTGGCACGCCCTGATCTTCTACACAACGGGCGAAGTGCTCGCGCCGCTGCTGACGCCGCCCGGCGTGGGGCCGCAGGACAGACGGGGTACGGGCGGCTCCAGTTCGAGCAGCGCGGAAACTCCCCGACAGACGTACACGCCCTACGCCATTCGCGAGGGGCTCTACCAGCGCGGTTGGAGCGATTACTATCAGTTGCTTGTGCGTTTCTGGCAACCGTATCTGGACAGCAAGTCTACGTTTGATGACGCCATCGCGCGGATGGTGTCGGCGCTGTAAAGTCCGCAAAGAAGAATCACGAAAACTTTTTCGGAACCATTGAGAATTGTATATTCCATAGGGTGAGATTGGACAGATACCACCCCCTCCCCCTTTTCTTGTAAGTGTTGCATCTAAAAGAGTTACGGGAATATTTCTTGTAAGTGTTGATTCTAAACAAGTTGTAAGTGTTTTATTATCAACACTGGCTCTGTTGACATCCTCGGCACAGATTGTGCTTCGAGGGGTCGACAAGGAGGGGCGGTAGGTGTTTTCTGATGGGGCAGGAGGGACGATGGCCGAGATTGGTCTCCTGCCCATTGCTCACGTGGCGCTGCA
>DATGED010000046.1:0-38956 GCA_035310525.1 Candidatus Acidiferrum sp.
CTTTCTACTGCACTTATCGGCCTATCCTCCGCCTCTTGCCACTTCTCACTTCCCCGAACTCGACACACCCGTCACAACTCGACACGCCCGCGCCGTCGCAACCCCTCTGCTATCAATCTCATCCACACGCTTTCCGTCACACATGGGGGTGTGCCTCCGTGTTCACTTCCGACTTTGAACTTTCCACTCCGTACCGCTCTTCCCGCAAGTGTCCACATCAATATCATTCCAAATGCTTTAGCTCTCCTTTGTTTTCATCCTCTTACGCACTCTTTTGCCACGCGCAAAACACTAACTCCCGCATTCTCAATCATCTGCGCACTCTTTGCACAAAACACCCGGGGTGGGGGTCCCCCCTAGCGCGCTCGATCGCCGCTCACCGCTCGCCATCGCCCCGTGGCCCTCGTGGCCTCGTGTATACTCTCGTCGGCCTTTTCGCCGCGAGCAGCCATGATTCCGTTCCTCCATCTCGGCCCCGTATCCATCCCGACCTTCGGCTTGATGGTCGCCATCGCCATGCTCGTCTCTGCGTATGTCTTGCAGGCCGATTTCAATCGCCGCCGGTCGCAGCTGCAGAGCATTTCCGCTCGCGACGAAAAGGACGAAGGCTTTTTGATCATTGGAGTCGCGGGCCTTGCCGGCTTGATTGGCGCAAGGCTCTATCACGTTCTCGAAAGCCCGTACGAATTTTTCGCCGACCCCTGGCCGCAACTCTTCAGCCGCTACGGCTTCGCCTGGTTCGGCGGATTCCTTGGTGGATTTATCGCGCTGCTCATTCTCGCGCGACGAGCAAGAATCCCTTTGCTCGAATTCCTGGACATCTGCTCGCCCGCGGCCTGCGTCGGTTACGGCATTGGACGCATCGGATGCCTGCTCTCCGGCGATGGCGACTATGGCATCCCGACTTCGCTCCCCTGGGGCATGAGTTTTCCAAACGGCCTTGTGCCGACCACGCTGCGCGTGCACCCCACTCCTCTTTACGAATTCTTCATCTGGATTGCGATCGGGGCGTTTCTCTGGCACATGGGCACGAAAGCCCTCAAGGGTCCCAAAGCCAAAGGCGAAATTTTTTGCAATTACCTCATCCTCACCGGCGTCGCCCGCTTTTTGATCGAGATCATTCGCATCAACCCGCGCTCTTTTTTCGGCATGTCCAACGCCCAGGCGGCAAGCCTTGTCTCAATCCTCCTCGGCGCGGTGTTGCTTTGGCGTCTCAAAAGCCAATTCCACGGCCAGAAGAAAGAGCATCGCATCGTAGAGCACATCGCATCGCGCGGCGATGTTCTTCAGCCCGAATACCATCGCCCCACACCGGAATGTCCGCGCCCCGAGCGGTGGCACATGTACGATTCGATGACCGCCGAAGTCGAAGTGCTCGATTTTCTGAAAGCGATTGTCACCACGCTCAAGCCCGAGCTTATTGTCGAGACCGGCACTTTTTCCGGGCTGAGCACGCTGCGCCTCGCCGAAGGGCTGAAAGCTAATGGATTCGGCCGTGTCATCACTTGCGAATACGATGCCAAAGTTTTCGCAGCCGCAAAGCAACGCTTCGCTTCGTCTGGTTTGGCGCAGTGGATTGATGCGCGCAACGAATCCAGTCTGGACATGAAGGTCGATGGCCGGATCGATTTGCTCTTTTGCGATAGCGACGCCCCGCTGCGCGAGCAGGAGGTGCGCAAGTTCCTCCCGCAAATGAATCCGCACGGACTCATTCTCATGCACGACGCAAGTTCTCTGATGAAAACGGTTCGAGAGGGCGCGTTGAAACTCGAAGCGGAAGGTCTGATTTCAGTTCTGCTCTTGCCAACTCCGCGCGGCCTGGTCATGGCCCAAAAAAAAGAAGGTCGAACCTAGTGCCCAGACTAAATACTGCGCAGGCCATGCGGGAATTCTCGAACTCCAGCCCCGACTCTTGGCGGTTTCCACCAGTCACCAGTCACAAGTCACCGGTCACGAGTTACTTCTTCGATGGATTTGAAAAATTGTGCGACTCAGAATCAGAGCATCTGCCGCAAAACGTATTGCAAGATGCCGCCGTGATGGTAGTAAGAAACTTCCTCGGGTGTATCGACGCGCGCCGTAACGCGGAATGTTTTCGTCGAGCCATCGGCTGACTTGGCGCGAATGGAAACAACTTTCTTTGGCGAGAGAGACGCGATGCCTTCCGTCTCGAATATTTCTTGCCCCGTCAATCCAAGTGTTTCGCGATTTTCGCCGGCCTGGAATTCCAGCGGCAGCACGCCCATGCCAACGAGATTGCTGCGATGAATGCGTTCGTAACTTTCCGCAATCACCGCCCGCACTCCGAGCAGGCGCGTGCCTTTGGCGGCCCAATCGCGCGAGGATCCTGATCCATACTCTTTGCCTGCAAAAACGAGAAGCGGCACTCCTGCTTCGCGATATTTCACCGCCGCATCATAGATCGTCATCTTGTCATTGCCCGGCAGGTAGTGCGTCCAGCAGCCTTCGGTTCCGGGCGCCAGTTGATTGCGCAAACGTATGTTCGCAAACGTCCCGCGCATCATCACTTCATGATTGCCGCGCCGCGCTCCGTAGGAGTTGAATTCGTGCGGCTTCACTCCATTCGCGATCAAGTATTTTCCCGCGGGCGAATCGGCCGGAATCGATCCCGCCGGAGAAATGTGATCCGTGGTTACACTGTCACCCAAAACAGCCAGGACTCGCGCTCCGTGAATCTCCGCGAGCGCGGGCGGCGTCTTCGGCATGTTCTCGAAAAATGGTGGCTGCTTGATGTAAGTGGATTTCGGGTCCCACTGGTACAAGTCGCCTTCGGGAACGGGCATGGATTTCCAGTGGGCGTCGCCTTCGAACACATTGCCATATTCCTTGCTGTACATCTCGCTCGTCACCGAATCGCGCACCGTTTTTTCTATTTCCTGTGGCGAGGGCCAAATCTCCCGCAGATAAACCGGCTTGCCGGCCGAGTCAGTGCCGAGCGATTCCGTCGTCAAGTCCATATCCATGCGTCCAGCCAGGGCGTAGGCGACGACGAGCGGAGGAGAAGCCAGATAGTTCGCGCGAACCAGCGGATGAATCCGTCCTTCGAAGTTGCGATTTCCGCTGAGAACGGCGACAGCCACCAAATTGTTGTCCTTAATCGCCGCGCCAATCGCTTCCGGCAATGGGCCGCTGTTTCCGATGCAAGTCGTACAGCCATATCCGACGAGGTGAAAGTTAAGTTTTTCGAGGTAGGACATCAGGCCGGAGGACGCGAGATAATCGCTCACAACTTTTGAACCAGGCGCGAAGCTGGTCTTGACCCACGGCTTGACATGCAGTCCGCGCTCGACCGCTTTCTTCGCAAGCAACCCCGCGCCGAGCATGAGCGAAGGATTCGAAGTGTTTGTGCAGCTTGTGATCGCGGCGATCACCACCGCGCCGCTCGAAAGATCAAACGAGTCGCCGTTATTCCGCACCGCGACATGTTTATCAGGAACGCCTTCCACAACTTTCGTGAAAGAACTCTTTGCGTTGCGCAAAGACACCCGGTCCTGCGGCCGCTTGGGTCCCGCAACCGTCGGCTCTACCGTGCTCAAATCGAGTTCCAACTTGTCGCTGAAGATCGGATCTTCCATGTCATCCGAGCGGAAGAGCATCTGTTCCTTGCAATACGCTTCCACAAGCGCAATCTGTTCGGCTTTGCGCGCGGTGAATTGCAGATACTCCAGTGTTTCCGCGTCCACCGGGAAGAAGCCCATCGTCGCGCCGTACTCAGGCGCCATATTGGCGATCGTCGCGCGGTCCGGCACACTCAAACTGGAAAGCCCCGTCCCGCAGAACTCCACGAATTTGCCGACGACGCCTTTCTTTCGGAGCATCTCCGTCACGGTGAGCACGAGGTCCGTTGCGGTCGCTCCTTCGCGAAGCTTCCCGTGCAAGCGGAAGCCGACGACGTCCGGAATCAGCATGGAAGAGGGCTGGCCCAGCATCGCTGCTTCCGCTTCGATACCTCCCACTCCCCAGCCGAATACGCCGAGCGCATTCACCATCGTGGTGTGGGAATCCGTGCCGACAACGGAATCAGGGTAAGCCTCGACTCGGCTTCCCGAAGGAGTCGCGCAGACCACGCGGGCGAGATATTCGAGATTCACCTGATGGCAGATGCCGGTATCAGGCGGAACGACTTTGAAATTCTGAAATGCTTTTTGTCCCCAACGCAGAAAAGCGTAACGTTCGATGTTGCGCTGGAATTCCAGTTCGGCGTTCAAATCAAAAGAGTTCGATTTGCCGAAACTGTCCACCTGAACGGAATGGTCGATGACGAGCTCTGCCGGGAAAAGTGGATTGATGAGCCGGGGGCTGCCGCCCATGCGTTTGATGGCTTCGCGCATCGTGGCCAAATCCACCACCGCAGGCACGCCCGTAAAATCCTGGAGCAGTACGCGGGCAGGCATGAAAGCGATCTCTTTTTCCGGAGCTCCGGGCGTCCAGTTTGCAAGCGCGCGGATATCGTCTGGCCGGACGAATCGCCCGTCCTCGCAGCGCAAAAGATTTTCAAGAAGCACGCGCAAGGAATAGGGCAGCTTCGTCAGATGGCAATGGATTTTTTTCTCAAGAAACTCGAGCCGGTGAATGTCGAACGTCTGCGCGCCAACGTTTAGCTTGTCGCGCGTTCCGAAGGAATTCCCTGCGGCAATGGCCATTCTCACGGTCCTTTCCGTCAAGTCAGTAGCCTTCCATGATAACCGAAAACGATTCCCAAAGGCGGACAGCCAGTTATACTGGATTCGTCGTGAAAATCGTTCTGATTTCGACGTACGAACTGGGCCGCCAGCCGTTTGGCCTCGCGTCGCCCGCGGCTTGGCTCCGCAAGCGCGGCCACGAAGTCCTGTGCCTCGATCTCTCCCGGCAAGCACTTGACGAAGCTGCACTGCGCGCCGCGGAGCTTATCGCCTTCTATTTGCCGATGCACACGGCGACACGGCTTGCGCTCCAACTGATCGAACCGCTGCGCCGGCTCAATTCCACGGCGCATTTCTGTGCTTACGGTCTTTATGCGCCGCTTAGCAGGAAGAGTTTTCAAGAGTCAGGCATTGAGTCTTTTTTTGGAGGCGAGTTCGAGGAAGGCCTCGCGCAGTTAGCCGATAGTCTTGCAAAGCTCGAGAAACCAGCCAGCCGAGCGACGAATGGGCACGAAAAAATCGTTTCGTTAGCGCGGCAAACATTCGAGGTGCCGGACCGCTCTGGTCTCGCCCCGCTGCGCCAGTATGCTCACCTGATCCTGCCCACGGGCGAGCACCGCACGGTCGGTTACACGGAGGCAAGCCGCGGCTGCAAACATCTTTGCCGACACTGTCCCATCGTTCCCGTTTACAACGGCGTCTTTCGGATCGTCGATTCGAGAGTTGTTCTCGCCGACATCCGGCAACAGGTGGCCGCCGGCGCGCAGCACATTACCTTCGGCGATCCGGATTTTTTCAATGGAATTGGCCATGCGATCCCGCTCCTTGAAGGGCTGCATGAGGAGTTTCCCCAGCTCACTTACGACGTCACGATCAAGATCGAGCATCTCAAGCAACATGAAAAATATCTGACGACACTCCGCGATACCGGCTGTCTCTTTGTTACCAGCGCGGTCGAATCCCTCGACGACGAAGTCCTTCGGAAGCTTGAAAAAGGCCACACGCGCGAAGATTTTATTCACGTAACGGAAAAATGCCGTGATGCCGGGCTGACTCTGCAACCGACGTTTTTACCTTTTACTCCGTGGACTACACTCGAGAGCTTCCGCGATTTGCTCCAGGTACTCGACGATTTGGATCTCTCCAATTCCGTGCCGCCCATTCAGCTAGGAATTCGGTTGCTCATTCCCGAGGGCTCGCGCCTGCTCGAGTTGCAGGACATCCGGCGCAAGATCGGGCCCTTTGATGAGTCTGCGCTCGTCTATCCTTGGCGGCATTCCGATCCGCGCGTGGATGAGCTCTGCGAAGAAGTTCAGAGGATTGTGGCAGCCAGCGAGAAACTCAAGCAGGGCAGGGCGGTTACGTTCGAACGAATCTGGCAAACCGCGAACGCAGCGGATGGCGGCCAATCGCTGCTGAGCCAACTGCCTCACCTTGCGTCACGCGCTGCCGTGCCTTACCTCAACGAGCCCTGGTACTGTTGAGCGGAGCCAACCGGGGACCAGTTGGTTCCCATAACTCAAGCGAGAGAGGCAGTGCGGCAAGCGGAAGCTTTCCTCTAGACTCGCAAGGAGCAGGAAGCCCCAGTGTTTGCAAGCGACAAACGGCTCTTAATCTTTTCCGCGAAATTGGGATATCAAACCCGCAGCTTCGACGAAGCCGCGAAAAAACTGGGCATTGAACTCGCATTTGTCACGGATCGCTGCCATCAACTCGACGACCCCTGGGGGGATCGCGCGATTCCAGCTCATTTCGAAACCCCGGAATCTGCGGCGCAAGCTGTTGTGGAATCGTTGCGCGATCAAAATGTGAACGGGATTCTCGCCCTCGGCGACCGGCCCGCCTCCACCGCCGCCCGCGTCGCGCGCGGTCTTGGAATCCCTTACAACCATCCCGCAGCGGTCGAAGCCTGCCGCAACAAACTTCGCATGCGCGAAGTCTTCCGCGAAGCGGGCTTGCGTGTTCCCTGGTTTCGTGCGATCGCGCTTAGTCCCGCGCCGGAGCCTTCGCTGCTCGGTGTTTCCTATCCTTGCGTGTTGAAGCCGCTTTCGCTCTCGGCCAGCCAGGGCGTCATCCGCGCCAATTCTCGCGATGACTTTCACACTGCCGCGAAACGAATCCGCCAGTTGCTCGAGTCGCCAGAGATTCGCGCGACTCGTGAACCCAACCTCGATCAAATTCTGGTTGAAGGATACATTCCGGGCAGGGAAGTGGCGGTCGAGGCCCTTCTGACGGACGGCAAACTTCGCATCCTCGCGATATTCGATAAACCCGATCCACTGGAAGGTCCTTATTTCGAAGAAACGATCTACGTGACGCCCTCGCGCCTTTCGGAGTCGCAGCAGCATGAAATCGAACGCGCCGCCGCCGATGCCGTTCGCGCGCTCGGACTGTCTCATGGTCCGATCCATGCCGAATTCCGCGTCAATAACGACGAGGTTTGGCCTCTCGAAGTCGCGCCACGCCCCATCGGCGGCCTCTGCGCTCGTGCGCTCCGATTTGCGGCGAACAACGCTACTGGCCCCTCGATCGGCCTCGAAGAACTGCTCTTGCGGCACGCGCTGGGCATGCAAGGCAGCGATTGGCCGCGCGAGCGGGCAGCCTCGGGAGTGATGATGATCCCCGTCCCCAAGAGCGGTGTGCTGGAAAAATTCGAAGGTGAGGGCAGTGCGCGAAGCGTACCAGGAATTACCGGGTGCGAGATCACCGCCCGCCTGCACGATTACATCGCCGCCTGGCCCGAAGGCTCAAGCTATTTGGGGTTTTTGTTTGCGGGAGCAGAAACACCGGGCGAAGTTGAGGAAGCACTTCGTGCCGCGCACGCGAAACTGAATTTTTCTCTGACGCCGCGCTTTCCTGTAGAACATCCCGTCACGGGCCGCGTTCCCGCTGGCGGGAGCTAGCCTTTGGCTTTGGGAGCCACGAAGCCTTCGGGAAGTCTGGCTCCTTCGCCGAAAAAGAACTGCTCCATCTGCTCGCCCATGATTTTCTGAGAATTAGGGTCGATTGGATTGAGGCGGTACTCGTTCATGATCATCTTGGAATGTTCGATCCACAGCTTCCACGCTTCTTTCGAGACATTCTCGTAAACGCGCTTGCCCAATTCGCCCGCCCAGGGAATGCGGTCGAGCCCCGGCATCTCCTTGCCGAACTTCACGCACATCACCATCCTCGTGCCGGGCTGCACCGGCTCGCTCTGGACTGGAGCGGGATCGCAAGATTCATTCGCCATTCGAATCACCTCGTTGGTTTGCCAATTCTCAACATACTGCAACTTTGCGGAAATGCCTAGTGCGGCCGACGGCGAGCAATGCCTTCGCGGACCATTCATTAACCATTTATGGTTACCAGCCGAGAATGGCGGTTTGCGAAGTGCTCAAGGCAGTGTGACAATACATGGATGCGAAGACCAATCACTTTAGCGTTGACAACAGTTGCGGCGGGGATGATCGCGTTGGGCGTTGCTCAAGCGCAGCAAACTCCGCCGGCGAGCGCCCCTAAACCTGCGGCGCCAAAGACCGCAACCAAAAGTCCCGCGGCGAAGGCCGGCACCACCACGGCAAAGAAGCCGGCCGTTCTGACGCTCCAAACGCAGAAGGACAAGGCGAGCTACGCCATCGGTTTGAATATCGGAAGAAGCATGCACAAGGATTCCGTCGATGTCGATCCGAACATTGTGCTTCGCGGCATGAAAGATGGGTTGGACGGCGCCAAACCTCTCCTGACGGACGACGAGGCCAGAGCCACGATGATCGCGCTGCAAGCCGACCTGCGCAAAAAGCAGGAAGAAAAGTTGCAACTCCTGAGCGAAACCAATAAAAAAGAGGGCGACGCTTTTCTGGCCGAAAACAAATCAAAGGACGGCGTCGTGACACTCCCGAGCGGCCTGCAATACAAGGTGCTGACAGAGGGAAATGGGCCAAAGCCGACGTCCACGGATAGCGTTGTTTGCAATTACAAAGGCACGCTGCTGGACAACACCGAATTTGACAGCTCCTACAAGCGCGGCCAGCCGGCCACATTTCCCGTCACCGGAGTCATCAAAGGGTGGACCGAGGCCTTGCAGTTGATGCCCGTGGGCTCGAAGTGGCAGCTCTTTATTCCGCCGGACCTCGCTTATGGTGTCCGCGGCGGCCCTGGCGGCGGCATTGGCCCCAATGCCACCCTGGTCTTCGAAGTCGAGCTCCTCTCCATTCAACCCAAAGCAGAACTCCAGCCAGCGAACCCTAAGCCAAACGCGAACCCTAATCCGACCCCTAACCCGACCCCCAATCCTACGGCGAACCCCACTTCTAAACCGAAAAACTGACCGGTCTCTTCCAATAATCCGGCGACTTCAGGCTCCAGCCGCGTTGAGCCGTGGGACGCACGGCCAGATGTCGGCCGATGGACATGCCCGGTCTGATTTGCATACGTGCCAATATTGAACCGTTTGAAACACGGCATTCACGTGTTTTCCAGTCCCGAAACGTTTATCATGGATAGCTTTACGACGCGACCGGAGGTGACTTGCCTTTGGCTGAGATCACGACGCTCTTCTGGGACATTGGCGGAGTCATTCTTACCAACGGCTGGGATCGCGGCTCGCGCCTCGAAGCGGCTGCTGCTTTTCACTTCGATTACGAGGAATTTCAGGACCGGCACGATCTTTCCTTTCCCGCTTTTGATTGCGGCCAAATCTCGCTGAACGAATACCTGGAGCGCACGCTCTTCTACCGTTCGCGCTCGTTTACCCGGGAGGAATTCACCGCTTTCATGTTCGCCCAGTCGAAGGAGTTTCCGGACACTCGCGCGGTACTTGCCGACGCCGCGCGCGGCGGCAAGTACTTTATCGGCTCCATCAACAACGAGCCACTGGAGCTGAACCAGTACCGCATTGAAGCGTTTCACCTGCGCCGTGATTTTCTCGTCTTCTTCAGCTCCTGTTATGTGCGTTCACGCAAGCCGGAAGAGACGATATTCCGGATCGCGCTTGAAGTCACACAGCGTCCTCCCGAGCGGTGCATTTTCATCGATGACCGGCCACTGAACCTCGAGAGCCCGCGTCGTCTGGGGATGAGTGTCATCCACCATCAGAATGCGGGTCAATTGCGCGCCGAGCTACGAAATCACGGCGTTGAGGTATAGTTTCTTGCGCACAAACTGAGGAGCGAAGATTGCAGGACCGAGTTGAGGGGACCAATGGCTGAGGATTCCAAGCGATCTGGAAGTCTCTATGGTGACGCGGCGGAACCTTGCGCGGTGGTTTTGTTTGGGGCCTCGGGTGATCTGGCAAAGCGCAAGGTCATTCCGGCGATGTACGATCTTGCCGTGCACAACTCGCTTGGCTCGCGTTACGTGATCCTGGGTTTCGCGCGCACTCCGCTTAGCGACGAGAGCTTTCGCGCCACAACCGGCGAGGCGGCCAAGACGATGTCCGAAATCGGGCCCGTCGATCCCAAGCAGTGGGATGAGTTTGCTTCGTGTCTGCATTACTATTCCGGTGATTATTCCGACCCGCAAGCGTACGTGCAGCTCGCCAAACGACTCTCGGAACTCGAGGGCGAAAAAAAACTTGGAGGCAATCGCCTTTTCTACCTTTCCACTCCTCCCGAAGTTTATCCGCACATCGTCGAGCAGCTTGGGCGCGCCGGGCTGGCTCGGCCGTCGTCGCCGAACTCCTGGGTGCGCATCATTATTGAGAAGCCGTTCGGCCGCGATCTCGCGACCGCGAAGCAACTGAACCAGATCGTTCTTGGCGTTTTCGAGGAGAAGCAGGTCTACCGCATCGATCACTATCTCGGCAAAGACACCGTCCAGAATCTTCTCGTGCTGCGCTTCGGCAACGGCATATTCGAGCCGCTCTGGAACCGCAATTACGTCGATTGCGTGCAAATCACGGCAGTGGAAACGCTGGGCGTGGAGCGCCGCGGCGGTTTTTATGAAACCGCAGGCGCTCTGCGCGACATGATCCAGAGCCACGTGCTGCAACTTACTTCTCTTGTCGCCGTCGAGCCTCCCGCCTCTTTTGACGCCACCGCAGTCCGCAACGAAAAGCTCAAGGTCTTGCAGTCCATCCGGCCGTTCAATCTGGAGATGGTCGCACAGTCCGTGGTTCGCGGGCAGTATGCCCCCGGCCAGATTGACGGCAAGCGCGTAGCCGGTTACCGGGAAGAGCCGGGCGTCAGCCAATCTTCTCGCACCGAAACTTTTGTGGCCGCAAAACTGTTGATCGACAACTGGCGCTGGGCCGGCGTGCCCTTTTACTTGCGCACCGGAAAGCGGCTCGCCAAACGCAACACAGAAATCATGATCCAGTTCCGCTGCGCGCCCCACATCGTCTTTCGCGAACGGGATATCGCTCCGAACCGCCTGGTGCTAAACATCCAGCCGGAAGAAGGGATCTCCGTCTCATTCGGAGCCAAGCGGCCGGGAACCGAGATGCGCATCGGGAACGTCACGATGAATTTCAGTTACAAGGAAGGTTTTGGCGATATGTCGCGCAGTGCGTATGCGACGCTGGTCAATGATTGCCTGCGCGGCGACGCCACACTCTTCGATCGCGGCGACAACGTCGAAGCTGCCTGGGCGCTTGTCGATCCCATCCTTGACGTTTGGGGCGCGGCAAGGAGCGCAAAGGTTCCGGACTATCCCGCGGGCAGTTGGGGCCCGCGCGAATCGGATCTCTTACTCGAGCGGGATGGCAAGGAGTGGTACAACCCGTGATTCTCGGGACGCCTGCTTCTCGGCATAAAAGAACCGTGTGGATCGCGGCGGGACGGAGGAATAGGTGATTCTTGCGGGCGATGTCGGCGGCACAAAGTGCAATCTTGCGCTCTTTTCTGAAAAAAACGGCAAGCTCACGCCGATTTTCAAGCAGAGATTTGCCAGCAAGGATTTTGCTCAGTTTGATCTGATTGTTCGCGAATTCTCACTTCAGGCCGCACCTCACCTGGCAACGCATCGCATCCGCGCCGCGGGATTCGGCGTGGCAGGACCCGTCATTAACAATCGCGTGCGCGCCACCAATCTCCCTTGGACCGTTGACGCCGCTATCTTGGCCGGCGAGCTGAAACTCGCTGATGTCGTGCTGCTGAATGACCTGGGTGCGACGGGTCATAGCATCGAGCATCTTGCACCCGAAGAATTCTGCGTGCTGAATACCGGTAAGCCCGAGCCCGGCGGGACACGGGCTCTTCTCGCCGCGGGCACAGGTCTGGGCCAATCCATTCTTGTTTGGGACGGCGCCCGCTACCGCGTTGTTCCTTCTGAGGGCGGCCATTCCGATTTCGCTCCGCATACCGAGCAGCAGATTGAATTGCTCCGTTTCATGCGCCGCCGCTATCCGCAAGTGAGTTGGGAGCTCATCCTTTCAGGACGGGGTTTTCGTACCATTCATGAATTCCTCGCTCCCAACGTCACGCATCACTCCTTCGAGGACCCCGGGGCGGATCCCGCCCCGGAAATTACCAAGCTTGGGCTCTCGAAAGAATGTCCTGTCTGCGCCGAGACGTTGGATGTCTGGACCGCCATCTACGGTTCCGAGGCTGGAAACCTCGCGCTCAAGGTCCTGGCACTTGGCGGTGTCTATGTGGCCGGCGGAATTGCCGTCAAAATTATCGAAAAAATCAAGGATGGCACTTTCTTCGCCGCTTTTCGCGATAAATGGAAATTCGAAAGCCTCTTGAGCAATATCCCCGTTTCCGTCGTGCTCAACGAATCCGCTCCGCTTCTCGGCGCCGCCTACGAAGCTCTCGCATCCGTTCCGCGATAGCGGCACCCATGTCACCGTTCATGGAAGACTTTCCGGACTGGAAGCCGGTTTCGCGCATAACCGGAATTGCCTGGATCGTTTTCTACGTCCTGTTCTTGATTTACGCCGCTGCTGATCGCACCGGATTTCTCATCATTGACTACGTCAACTTGATGATTCACGAAGGCGGCCACTTTTTTTTCAGCTGGTTCGGACACACGATCACGATTCTTGGCGGCACGCTTGGCGAACTCATCGTTCCGTTCTTGTGCGCGGCCTACTTCTGGTGGAAGCGGGAGACCACCGCCGTCGCATTCTGCGGCTTCTGGTTCTTCGAGAATTTCCTCTATATAGGCACTTACATGGCCGACGCCCGCACTTCTGCGTTGCCCCTCGTCGGGTCGGACGAAAGCGATTGGACGATTCTCTTCGGCCAGTGGGGACTGCTAGCTCAAGACCAACAAATCGGGTCAAGCACTCGCGCCTTTGGCTGGCTTGGTATGATCGCGGCTGTAGCGTGGCTCGCTTACCACGTTTGGAGCCGCCCGAAAGTTCATGACTGAATCTTTCTTGCTCTTTTGTTTGTGCACAGGTTTCAACTCTCGGGCCTCAGTTTTCTTGCTAAACTAACAAGACATAAATCTTTTTTCAGTCAAACCGCCAAGGAGCACGTCATGAGCAGTCCCGTAACAACCCAAGTCGCTGAGCTGCAGAACTACGTGAATGGAGCATGGCGCCGTTCATCTGCGACTGAATTCTTCGATGTCACTAACCCCGCCACCTCCGAATTGCTCGCTCGCACTCCCATGTCCTCCCCCGCGGACGTGGATGCTGCCGTCCAGGCTGCCGCTGCCGCATTTGCCTCCTGGCGCTGCACCCCTCCGGGCGAACGCATACGCTATCTCTTCACTTTCAGAAATCTTCTCGAAGAGCACCTCGACGAGCTCTCCCGCCTCGTCACTCTTGAAAACGGCAAAACTTTCGCCGAAGCCAAAGCCGAACTTCGCCGCGGCATCGAAAACGTGGAGGTCGCCTGCGGCATCCCCCTGATGATGCAGGGCCACGTCCTCGAAGACGTCACGCCCGGCGTTGACGAAATGCAAATCCGCCAGCCTCTCGGCGTCGTCGCTGCCATCGTCCCCTTCAACTTTCCCGCCATGATCGCCTACTGGTTCCTCCCCTACGCCATTGCCTGCGGCAACACCTTCATCATCAAGCCGTCCGAGCGCGTCCCGCTCAGCCTCTGCCGGGCCTTCGAGCTGCTGGAAAAAACCGGCTTGCCCAAAGGCGTGGTGAATCTCGTCAATGGCGGCAAAGAGGTCGTCAACGCCCTTTGCGATCATCCGCAAGTTCGCGCCATCAGTTTTGTGGGGTCCACGCCGGTCGCCAAGCATGTTTATGCGCGCTCGGCGGCCTCCGGCAAACGCGCCCAATGCCAGGGCGGCGCGAAAAATCATGTCATCGTGCTTCCTGACGCCGATATGGATCTCGCAACGCAAATCATCAGCGACTCCGCGTTCGGCTGCGCCGGCCAGCGTTGCCTCGCCGTCTCCGTCGCCGTGACCATCGGCGGGGCGCAAAAAACTTTTCGCGATTCCATCGCTCACGCCGCCGCGCAAATCAAAGTCGGCAACGGCCTCGAGCCGGGTGTCCAGATGGGCCCGGTCATTTCAGGAGAGAGCAAGCTGCGAATCGAATCGCTGATTTCCGCTGGTGTCGGCGAAGGTGCCAAAGCCATCCTAGACGGCCGCAACACCAAGCTCCCGAATCACGAGGCCGGCAACTTCGTCACTCCCACGGTACTCGACGGACTTTCCGCTTCCAGCCAGCTCGCCAACACGGAAATTTTCGGCCCCGTCTTGAGCCTCGTTCACGCCGATTCCATCGAAGAAGCCATGGACTTTCTTCGCCGCAGCCCGTACGGCAATCAAGCCTCGCTTTTCACGACCAGCGGCTCCGCCGCACGCAAATTCCGCTACGAGGCACCCGCCGGCAATATCGGCATCAATATCGGCGTAGCCGCCCCCATGGCTTATTTTCCCTTCAGCGGCTGGAAAGACAGTTTCTTCGGCATTCTTCACGGACAAGGCCGCGACGCCGTCGAGTTTTACACGGAATCCAAAATCGTGGTTGAGCGCTGGTCACGCCGGGAAACTCGCAAGTTCTGATACAATCCACAGCCAATCGCTGTCTCCACGGAGCAACAGGATCTTCATCTCCGCCAGTTTGCGATCGAAAGGATTTAATCGTGAGAACAACTCGTATCTCTCACCGCCTTGGCCTCGTCTTCGCTTTCTCTGCGGCAATATGCCCGGCCCTTTTAGGGCAGGCTCCCGCCTCCGCTCCAGCGGATCCGAACGACACTAAAATCGATGAGATTATCAAGGAAACGCAGCAACAAATCGGCGGCAAGAATCTGGCCGGGCTTGTTTGGTGGGTGCCTGCGGAGTTTTGGGAAGCATCCGCGATACAACAAGGGTCTTCTCCGCAGCAAGCTCGGGAGACCTTCGGTTCTCTGCGTCAGTACACCATGGTCATTGTCCTGGCCGGCAAAATTGGAATCGGAAACGTCAATTGGTATCCGGAGAGTGAAGTCCGGGCCAGCACGACCTTGCGGGATTCGGAAGGACAAGTCTACAAACCGCTTACCGATATTTCTTCGGACGCCGTCGGCGTTACCTCGATTATTAAACCCGTGATGGCCAACATTCTCGGCCCAGCCGGACAAAACCTTCACATTATGTTTTTCCCCGGGAAGACCTCCGCCGGAAAATCCATCGCCGATCCTGCCCGCGAAGGCAGCTTTACTGTCTTGATTGACAACCTCGGCGGTCAGCCGCACTCCGCGTTCGAATGGCGCCTGCCTCTTACCAGCATGACTCCTCCCAGATTCTGCCCTATTGGCAAGGAACGCATGGAGGCCAGCTGGAAGTATTGTCCCTGGCACGGCACCAAGCTCGAAAATCTGGCTCCGCCGCCCGCCCTACCCGAACCCAGGAAGAAGGACGAGAAGTCTCCAAACTAGAAAGAGTTGTCCACTCTGCTACCGGTTTTCGATTTTTAACAGTAAACTTTCGCGGCTTCCTTCATTCCGTGACCACTCAACGCATCCATCTCGATGTTCATCACCAAATCGAATCCGCTCACACCCTCGCCTCGAAGTTCTACACTGACCCCGCCATTCTCGACGCCGAAAAATCCCGCATCTTCCGCCGCACCTGGCAACTTGTCGGCACTCTCTCCCAACCCTGCGGCCCGGTTCATACAAACGATGCGAATGCCCCGGCATCCTCTTCGGACCCTGGCTTAACGATCTCCGACCCGGAGACTTTTTTCACCGCCGATGTCGCCGGCGAGCCCGTCGTCATCGTCCGGGATAAGCAGGGCACGCTTCGTGCGTTCAGCAATGTCTGCCGTCACCGCGCCGGACCGATTGCGCTTGGCTGCGGCTCGAAAAATGTTCTTCGCTGCGCCTACCACGGCTGGACTTACACTCTCGAGGGCCGGCTCATCGGCACGCCCGATGTCGAGGGCGTCGAATTTTTCGATCGCTCCACGATGGGCATGGTCCCTCTTCGCTGCGAAACCTGGGAACAATTCATCTTCGTCAACTTCGATCTTACCGCCGAGCCGCTGACTGCTTTTTTAGGCAAAATTCCCGAACAATCGCGAGGCTTCCCATTTGCCGGCCTGCGTCTCGTCGAGCGCCGCGACTACCTCATCGATTGCAACTGGAAGGTCTACGTGGACAACTACCTTGAGGGCTATCACATTCCTGTTGCTCACCCCGGCTTGATGCGCGAAATCGACTATTCGCAATATCGCACGGAAACATTCCGCTACTACTCACAGCAATTCGCGCCGATCCGCGCCGTGAGGCCTGAGGAAGGCGCCGATCGCACTTACGCTCCGGGCGCTGGAGCCTTGAAGGAGGCGTTGTACTTCTGGATTTTTCCCAATCTCATGCTCAACATCTATCCCGATAATATTTCCACCAACTTGATTGTCCCCTTGTCGCACGAAAAGACGCTGACCATCTTCGAATGGTTTTTTCACGAAGCGGGCTCCGAGAAAGCTCGCGAACGCGCGCAGCGCGCGATTGCGTTCAGCGAGGAAGTCCAGCGGGAAGATATCGAGCTTTGCAGAAGTGTGCAGCGGGGCCTGCATTCCGCGACCTACGATCGCGGCCGTTACTCCGTGAAACGCGAAAATGGAGTCCACCATTTTCACTTGCTTTTAGACGAGTTTCTTTCAAGCCGGGAAGTGGCGTGACGGCCCGCGTAGTGCGTTAAATGCTGGAACTAATCTTCAGGGGCTGTGCCGTCCGCGCCGTCGAATCGCGGATAACGAACTCCGGCTCGATGGCGATCTCGGGAACAAACGCTTCGCTCTCTTCAATGCGATGGACAAGAGTTTGCGCAGCGATCTCTCCCATTCTCAACAGAGGTTGCCGCACCGTTGTTAATCCCGGATTCGCGAACGCCGCCCCGGGAATATCGTCGAACCCCACCACCGAGACGTCTTCCGGCACACGCAATCGCGCTTCGTGCAGCGCCCACATCGCCCCGATCGCGGAAATATCGTTGTACGCGAAAAGCCCCGTGAACGGCACTTTCCTCGCCAACAATTCCTTCGCAACCGGAAATCCCACCTCCGGCGTCGATTCCTTGCCTTCGATCTGAACCGTCAACTCCGGCCGGATCACAATCCCCAGCTCTCCCGCCACTTCCTTGATTGCGTTCCAGCGTACTTCAGAGTCCGAGCTGAACACTTGCCCTTTGATAAAGGCAATGTCTTCATGCCCGAGCTCCTTCAAATGTTCCAGCGCTAGTCGTGCCGCGCGCTTATGGTCCAGCACGATATTGGTCACGCCCGCGATCTGCCGGTGCCCTGCAACGGCCACTGTCGGCAGAGACGGCACTTCCTGAATCGAGGTGTCCACGGTGATGAATCCCTCCACACCACGTTCCACCAGCATCTGCGAGTAAGCGGCAAGCAATTTGGGGTCGTGACGGTGTACCACCGTGAGAAAGAAGTAGTTTTTCCCCGTCAGATATTTTTCGATACCGCTGATAACCTGCGAGCCATAAGCGTCCCCGATTTCCTCCGCGATCACGCCAATCGTAAACGTGCGTCTCATTCGCAGCGTGCGCGCGAAAAAATCCGGACGGTAATTCAATTGCTGTGCCGCCTCCAGAATGCGTTTCTTCGTGTGTTCCGGGATGGATCGCGCAGCCGCCGAATTGTTCAGCGTCGCCGAAACGGTTCCCGGGGCCAGCCCGAGATGCTTTGCAACCGTTTTGAGCGTGACCTTTTTGTTCTCTCCGCGCGGGCCGGCCTTCTTCTTTTGGGTCGGTGTCATTTAGAGCCTCTAGACAAGCCTGCTTGCAGTTCGAAAAACAATAAACGAGCTCACCCTACGCGTCCAATCTGATGGCGAGGACTTATATCGTATCGTGAGTATAGCAGGGAGAAGTCCCGCCAAGCCCTTGCCTCCCCCGGCCGCAGGTCCTGCGGGGTTATACGCTGGAGGCCCTTCCTTCCTCTCAGCCGGGATTTGTTTGGGCCAAAAAATCCTTTGCGCTAGAATCCTTGGGATGTCTGTTTCCCCGCCTCGCTTCTATGTCTTGCCAACTCTTCTTCTATTGGTTTTGAGTACCCCGTCGGCGGAGGTCTCGCGCGCCCAAAGCGCTACCGTTCCACTCCCGCCCCCGTCAAAACTGCCGGCCAAAAAAACGAACCATCCCAACCTTCCTCCCGTCCCCCGGTTCGAGGACGTCGCGCACGAGCGCGGCCTGACCGTCTCGCACATCTCCACAGGCGAGAAGCGCTATATCGTCGAATCCATCAGCGGCGGGGTCGGCCTCTTCGATTGCGATGATGACGGCCGCCTCGACATCGCCCTCGTCAACGGCTCTTCCATCGACCGCTTCTCGAAAGGCGGCGACCCCATGGTCACTCTTTATCATCAGGAGCCCGACGGCACTTTCAAAGACATCACTCGAGAGGCTGGCCTCGATCGTCGCGGTTGGGGCATGGGCGTTGCCGTCGCGGATTTCGATAACGACGGCAAACTCGATCTTTTCGTCACCGGTTACGGCGGAAATGTCCTCTACCGCAATCTCGGCGGCTGCAAATTCGAGGATGTCACGGAAAAAGCCGGCGTGCGCGGCGGTGGCTTTAGCACTGGCGCGGCCTGGGGTGACTACGATCGGGATGGCTATGTGGACCTGTTCGTATCGCGCTACGTCCACATCGATCTCGCGCACATGCCGGAATTTGGCAGCAACAAGTATTGCCGTTATAAAGGGCTGCTTGTGCAATGCGGTCCCTGGGGGCTCGAAGGAGAGAGCGATCTCCTCTATCACAATCGCGGCGACGGCACTTTCGAGGAGGTTTCGTTGAAAGCCGGCGTTCACAACCAGATCGGCTACTACGGCCTCGGTGCCGTGTGGTCTGATTACGACAACGACGGTTGGCCCGATCTCCTGGTCGCAAACGACTCCGTCCCCAATTATCTCTATCACAACAATCGCAACGGCACGTTTTCCGAAGTGGGCATGCTTTCGGGTGTTTCCCTCAGCGGCGACGGCACGCAACTCGGAAACATGGGTGTGGACTTCGGAGATTATGACCACTCCGGCCGCTTCAGCCTGTTCATCACCACGTTTCAGGACCAGCCAAAGGCTCTTTGGAGAAATCTTGGCGCAAACAGCTTCGAGGACGTGAGCTGGGCTTCCGGCATCGGCCGCCCGAGTTACTCCGACGTTTGTTGGGGCGCCGGATTTTTAGACATGGATAATGACGGCTGGCTCGACCTCCTCTTCGCCTGCGGCCACGTTTATCCCCAGATTGATTCGCTTGCCTCGGGACCTGGTTACCGCCAGCCTCTTTTCCTCGAACGCAACAATCGCGACGGAACCTTCGACGAAGTCTCTCGCGACGCGGGCCTCGCCGATTTGCCTCTCCAGTCGCGACGCGGCGCGGCTTTCGGCGACATATTCAATACGGGCAACGTCGATGTTGTCTTGCTCAACGTCGGCGAACCTCCTTCTTTGCTGCTCAACCGGAATGAGGACGGCAATCACCGGGTTTTGCTGAAACTCGTCGGGACAAAAAGCAACCGCGCGGCCGTTGGCGCCCGTGTGACCATTCACGCGGCGGGTGTTCGTCAAATTGGAGAAGTTCGAGGAGGCGGCAGCTACCTCTCCCAGAACGATCTCCGCCTCCACTTCGGCCTCGGCAAATCCGCCAAAATCGATAAGCTGGAGATTCGCTGGCCCAGCGGCAAACTTGAGACCTTGGAAAATGTTTCTGCCGACTCAGTCTATACGATCCGGGAAGGCTCCGGCATCATCGCGGCAAAGCCGTTCTCCACGCACAAGTGAAAACTGGTTCGATGGAAATCAGTTCGGGGGGATTTTTCCGCTGGTGGTCAGCCGCTCCAACCATCGTCGTGCTGTGAGTGCTTCACGCCGGTCTCCGTGCTCCTTCAGAAAAGTCCGCAACGCCTGCGCCGCATCCTCATACTTCCCGACGGCTGTAAGCGATTGCGCCACCAGCAGCGCGATTTCCGGCGCCTTATCATTCGAGGTTGCCAGCGCTGCCTGCGACATCTTCAACGCCTCGCTATATCGGGCATTCCGGTAATACGACCTCGCGAGCGCCCACCTCGTCTCCCACGTGCCGGCCGTATCCAATTGCAGCGACTTCTCTAGCGGGGGGATCGCCTCGGAGTATTTATTCTGATCGCAGAATGCCATTCCCAAAGCCGCGAAGGCCCGCGCGTGGTTCGGATCAAGCTGAGTAGCTTTTTCCAGTGCGATTTGCGCTTGGGTCCAGTCGTGTTGTTTCAGCGCCAACACCCCTCGCACGTACAGCACATCTGGGTGCCCTGGGGCCAGACGCATCGCCTCGGCCACATATTTCTCCGCGTCGTTCAGCTTGTCCGCACCCAGCGCCGTCAAGCCCTTTTCAAGCGCTGTCTTTGCTTTGGGGGCGAGCACTGGGTTTCCAGGAACTTTCGCGAAAGTTCCGCCGGTGGAAATTCTCCTCAGGTAAATATCGACTTGCACTCTGCCGGTAACCTGAATCGATACATCCTTTTGCACACTTTCGTATCCGGCCGCTTCGACCGCCACGGTAAATTCGCCTAGAGAATTCACGACCAGCAGCGCGCTCCCACGTGACGTTTCTCCCTGTCTGCTAAGAATTGTTCCATCTCTGTAGAGTTTCACCATCGTCGGCGTCGCGATTGGCTCTCCGGATGCATCGTGCACTGTCACCGTGATTTCCGATCCGTTGCCGAAAGACTCGCGTTCCGCGCTGCCGCTGTCCTGACAATAAGCGGGCCAGGCCATCATCAAACTGGACATGATTGGCAGTAACCATCGCGCAAAGGACACACGCGCGCTTCGAGTCGCTCGCTTCCGAGCCTGCGGCTGCACCAGTTCCCCGGCCCCGTCTGAACGACGCATGAGAGCCCCCGACCAATTGGGGCGAGCCTAGCCCTGCGCGCCAGTTGCGTCAAGGAGAACGTTCTGTTCGCTTGATTTTCTCCAGGCTGGTTGCGGCGTTGTCGCTGACCTGGGTGGCCCAGTGCCTAATGAATGAGCTAGGGCGTTAGCGTTATTTTCTTGCCGGAGTACTGCACGGATTTGTCGGGGGTATCAGTGAGGCCGGCACCGGAACCGTGGTGTTCACGGACAAAGACGACGCGGAAGGTCCGTTTTTCGAGCATGCCTGGGAAAGAACCCGTGCGATCCCCGATCGTCAGCGTTTGTGTAGCATCGTTCCAGGAAAACGGAATCGTCGAGTAGATCCCTTTCTCGTAATCGTACGAATCGTTGTCATCTTCGTAGAGAGTGAAGGCGCCGTCGGCTCCGCGATAGACGCGAAGCTCGATGGGTTCCGCGGATTTTTCCGCGGCGTATTCGATGTCCGGTCCGAGCGGAAGAATCGAGCCTGCTCGAACATACAGCGGCATACGATCGATCATCGTGGCCGCGTCAATTGAGCGGCCGCCCGGTTGCATCGTGCCTGTCCAGAAGTCATACCACTTGGCGTCGGGAAGATAGAGATGGCGAGTTGTGGCGCGGGGTTCGGTGACTGGATTCACTAGAATAGCGGGGCCGAAAAGAAATTGGTCGCCGATGTTTTGTGCGCGAACGTCCTCCCGGAAGTCCATGACGAGTGGTCGCATGATCGTGTAGCCCTCGCTGGTAGTTTTCCACGCGAGGGAGTAAATGTACGGCATGAGCCGATAACGGAGTTTGTCATAAGCGACAAGAATCTTCTGCGCCTCGGGGCCGTACGACCAGATCTCGTTCTGGTTTGTCGTGCGCGTGCCATGCGCGCGGAAGACCGGGCAAAACGTGCCGAACTCGAACCAGCGAATGTAGAGTTCTCGGTAAGCCGGATCGCCGGGATTGGCAGAGACAAAACCGCCAATGTCCGTCGTCCAGTAGGGAAGCCCGGAGAGAGAATAGTTCAGACCCGCGGGAACCTGCCGCCCGAAGGTCTCCCAGTTGGGGTCGATATCGCCGGACCAGACGGCGGCGGCGTTGCGCTGCGTGCCCGCATACGCGGAGCGCGAGAGAATGAAAACGCGCTTCTTGTCGGACGCCTTGCGTTGGCCCTCGTAGACGGCGGAAGTGGTGTAGAGCGGAAATTCGTTAGCAAAGCGCGCGCCGTTCTCTCCACGGTTCACTTTGTTGGTCGCCAGGAGATTTGTTTCCCGCCCCTCGGTCTCCGGCTCGGTCGTGTCCAGCCACCAGGCATCAGCGCCAATCTTGAAAAGAGCATTATTCATCAGCTCCCAGTAGTACTTGCGGGCTTCCGGATTGAACGCGTCATAGAGGGCCATCCCCGGAGGATGAAAACTCTGGACCTTGGTGCGGTCGATGAAGAAACCGCGCTTGTCCATGTCGTTGTAAACGGGAGAGCCGGGACGAAAGTAGGGCCAGACGGAAATCATGAGGTGCACGTTTTCTTTGTGGAGCGCGTCGATCATGCCTTTGGGATCGGGATAATTTTTATTGAATACGGGATCTCCCATCACGTTCCACCAGAACCAGTCCTGCACGATGTTGTCCAGCGGAATGTGCAACTCGCGGTATTTCGCCGCAATGGCGAGAAGTTCCGTCTGCGAGTCATACCGATTCTTGCATTGCCAATAACCGTACGCCCACTTCCCGAAGAGTGGCGCCGCACCAGTCAATTCACGATACGACGCGATGATGCGGTCGAACTCCGGCCCGTAAAGAAAGTAATAGTCCACCGCATCGGAAACTTCGGAGCTCAGGTAGAAGGCGTGGACGAAGCGGTTATTGAATCGGCTGCGCGAGCCGTTGTTCCAGAAAATTCCGTAGCCGTTGCTCGAGAGCAAAAGCGGGATTGAGATGTTGGTGTTGTCCTGTGACAGGTCGACTGCTTCGCCCCGGTAGTTCCACACGCCGCCCTGATGCTGTCCCAGCCCGTAGAACGCTTCCTGCGTGTCCCACATATTGACAAACCGCTCCGAATGATAGGTCTTTTCTCCGTTGACTTTGGTCGGCGTCAGCGTGCGCGTATTTTCCTGCGTGAGCTTGTGTCCGGCCGAGTCGTAGAAAACGATCGAACTATCGGCTCGCTCAACTTCGATTTTTACCTGAGCTGTGCTCAGCGTAATGACTTTCGGATCATCGCTGTGAAGAGAGAACTCCGCTTTGGGCCAGGTACTCTTTATGACCAGAATATCGGGACGCGCTGCCGCGCTTCGCTCAAGGGAATATACGACATGCACAATCGAGTCCGAGCAAACCTGGAATCGCAGAAAACCGGTCTTCAGAACCAGGACGGCACCATCAGCCTGAGGTTCGACCGCATCCACCGGGTTGGTGGCGACCCATTGCGCTCGCAGGGGAGTGCATGTCCCTACGAGCACCAAGAACCCGATGACTTGAAGTGCTCGAATTGAAAAAATTCGCATAGAAGGTATTGAACTCCGTGTACGATAACGATGTTCTTGCGCGATGGCTCGGTGGCACATTGGCACTCCTGCGCTCCACTTGTCAATGCTGTCTCCGACAGGCAACCGCGGGGGGCTTTTCCAGCCCGCCTTCGCTAAGTCCTAGAAAGATAAGGACAAGCTTCACGATTGGGCTCTATCTGTGATACAAGGCGTGAGACAGGGCCGAAGCTTCGTAGTTCTCGCGCCCGGTGGAGGGTCGGAATGGTGCTTGGGGGGAGAATCTGCATGCTGGCGTTCTTGATCGCTTTGAGCCCGGAATTTGCCTCGGCTTTGCCGGGTAAGGAACCTCAAACCGCCCCTGAAAAGGGCGCGCACGTCGTTAAGGCTTCGTTTGGCAAGTTGCCGGACGGGACAGAGATCGAGTCTTACACTCTCCACAACGCTCGAGGCGCTTCGGCCAAAGTCATTACCTATGGAGCGACGTTGACGGAGCTAACCGTTCCCGAGAGACACGGAAAAATGGGCGATGTGGTTCTCGGTTTTGACAATTTGGAGGATTACCTCGGCCAGCACCCCTTTTTCGGCGGGACAATCGGCCGCTATGCGAACCGCATCGCCAAGGGAAAGTTCGCTCTGGATGGAAAGGAGTATCAACTGGCTCTCAACAATGGGCCCAACAGCCTGCACGGTGGCCAGCTTGGCTTTAATCGGCGGGTCTGGAAAGCCGAAGCATTGGAAGAAAAGAATGGAGCGGCGGTGCGGTTCAGCTATTTGAGCAAGGATGGGGAAGAGAACTATCCCGGGAATCTGCATGTAAGCGTTACCTATACGCTGACCAACACGGATGAGCTGAAAATCCAATACGCGGCGGATACGGACAAGGACACGGTTCTGAACTTGACGAACCACAGTTACTTCAATCTGTCGGGCACGGACACGGGCACCATTCTCAAGTACATCCTTTACCTGAACGCCGACAAATACACTCCCGTGGATTCCACATTGATCCCGACCGGCGCGATCGACAGTGTCGTCGGAACTCCTCTCGATTTTCTCAAGCCCACCGCTATCGGGACGCGCATCGCTGAACTGAAAGAGATCGGCGGATATGACCACAATTTCGTGTTGAACGGGAAGGCCGGCACGCTGCGCCTAGCCGCGAAAGTCATCGATCCGGAATCGGGAAGAGAGATGGAAGTCTTGACGACGCAGCCGGGAATTCAGTTTTATTCGTCGATCGGCCTGAATGGGAGCATCAAGGGCAAAGGCGGAGTTGCTTACGAAAAGTACGGCGCGATTTGCCTCGAGACTCAGCATTTTCCGGACTCGCCAAATCATCCCGATTTTCCTTCGACGGAACTCAAGCCCGGTCAACACTTTCGTTCCGAGACAATTTACAAATTCTCGGCCAAGTAACGGCCGTTTCGAATTTGGGTGACCGGTGTTGAGCATCGTAATTGCCTGGACCAGTAAAACGTACGCAGAGGAGCGGCGATTCTGAACTCTATGACCAACCTTTTCGCGTTTGCCGTACCCACCCAGCTCGTTCATCTCTCCGGCGTGGATATTGCCATCATCGCTTTCTACTTCGGCCTCGTCCTTGCCATTGGTTTTTATCTGCGCGGCCGTGCGAATACGGGCGAGGACTTTTTCATGGCCGGGCGCGAAATGACCGCCTGGGTGGCCGGGCTGAGTTTCCTCTCCGCCAATCTCGGCGCCTTGGAGTTGATGGGCTGGGCGGGTTCGGCCTATCAATACGGTATTCTGGCCACTCACTGGTACTGGATCGGCGCGATTCCCGCGATGCTTTTCCTCGCTCTGGTGATGATGCCGTTCTATTACATTTCCAAAACTCATTCCGTCCCGGGCTACCTGAAATTGCGGTTTGGCGAACCCGCGCGCGCCGTCTCCGCCGTTTCCTTCGCTTTTATGACCGTGCTCATGAGCGGCGTCAACATGTTCGCCATGGCCAAAGTCATGCAGATTGTCCTTGGATGGGACATCAATTTCAGTATTTGGGTGTCCTCCCTGACCGTCGCTATTTATGTCGGCCTCGGTGGACTCAGGTCCGCCATTTTCAATGAAGTGCTGCAGTTCTTTTTGATTTGGGCAGGCGCTCTGCTGATCCCAATCCTTGGTCTGTACGAAGCCGGCGGCTGGAACAATCTGAAAATACAAATTGCCCATAGATTTTCGGATCAATACGTACATTTGTGGTCTGGCTTGGGCCACTTCAGCAGCAATCCGATGGGGATCAACTGGATCGGCATTGTCTTCGGGCTCGCAGCGGTTATCTCGATGGGCTACTGGACCACGGATTTTCTCGTCGTGCAGCGCATCCTGGCCGCGAAAGATATCCGCAGCGCGGAGATGGCGCCCATCATCGGTGCGGGATTCAAAATGATGGTCCCGTTCATCGTCATCCTGCCGGGGCTTCTGGGACTGGCCGTGCTTCCCATGAAACTGGTACCCGAATCAGTGGCTTCCGCGACTGGAGCTTTGAGCTATAACGACGTGCTTCCCTTGATGTTGGCCCGCTACTGCGGGCCCGGTTTGCTGGGCTTGGGAATCACCGCCCTAATCGCGGGTTTCATGTCGGGCATGGCCGGCAATGTGAGCGCATTCACAACCGTGTGGACTTACGACATTTACCGGCCTTTGATCAATAGCAAGGGCAGCGACCATCATTACGTGAACATGGGCCGGTGGACGACGGTGATCGGCGTGCTAATTAGTGTAGGCACGGCCTATCTGGTCATGCAGTTTGCGAGCATTATGGATTATGTCCAGGCTCTCTTCAGTTTCTTTATCGCTCCCCTCTTCGGCACAGTCCTGCTCGGGATGCTCTGGAAGCGCGCGACGGGCCCGGCCGGTTTCTGGGGCTTGCTGTGCGGAACGGTGTCTTCCATCAGCATGTGGGCCTGGGTAAAGGCGGATCCATCCGCGCTGCGTTACGTCGCGCTTTCCGCGGATGCCAAGGCCTTGGCGCAGGATATGTTTCAAGCCCTGTGGTCCTTTATCGTTTGCGTTCTGGTGACCGTCGCGGTCAGTCTGGCGACGAAACCCAAGACCGACGCTGAATTGACTGGACTGGTTTACGGTCTCACGGAGGTTCCCACTGTCGGGAATGTTCCCTTGCATCAGAAGCCACTTTTCTGGGCTGGCGTAGTGGCTGTCGTGTTCTTTGTTCTAAACCTTATTTTTTGGTAGTGCTGATTGTCGGAGGCTGCAAGCATGGTTTCCATTTGGTTTTTTATCGGATTATCTCTGCTCGTGAATGGCGTCCTTATTCTTTGCGCGGGGGTGTACGAGATCTGGCATCCTCCGGTGCACCCGGTGGTTTTGTACAGCATGCATGCGAGCGTGTGGTGGGGAGCGCTGATGACGGTGATAGGAGCGTGGTACTGCTACCACTTCAAGCCAGGGCAGAAAAAGGCCTGATGGTGGAGGACCTCCAAGCCGGTTCAGGGCGTACTTGCTTTTGGCTGGGGCTCAGTTGGCGGAAGACGATTTTTTCTGAGCGAAAATAGAATGTAGAGCCGGGTAGATCCGGCGGTAGGTTTGATACCCCGCTTGCATGATTCCGCTGCTTTCGCGGACCGGGCTGACGCGTTTCGCCACGCGCACGGTGGCGTCGCACGCCTCATCCACACTCTTCCAGCATCCAGAGCCGACACCCGCCAGGATCGCAGCGCCATAAGCCGCGCCCTCTTCCGCTTTCAAAATCTCGACTTCGTGAGCGTAAACATCCGCCTGAATCTGCTGCCAGAGCGGCGACCGCGCGCCCCCTCCCCCGAGCCGGATGCGCTCTACCGGCACATGAATTTCCTCGAAGATCGTGAACGTATCCTTCAAACTGAATGCGACTCCCTCGAGGACTGCGCGAATCAGGTGCGCGCGCGTGTGAGACGCGGACAATCCGACAAACGCAGCGCGCGCGAATGGATCGAGATGCGGAGTTCGCTCGCCCATCAGATACGGCGCCCAGAACGCTCCCTCGCATCCGGCTGAAACTGTAGCCGCTTCCGCCGAGAGTCGTTCGTAGGGATCGCGGCCATCCTCGGGGCCGGCGCCAAACCGGTCGCGGAACCAGCGCAGCGATAATCCCGCCGCTTGTGTTACACCCATCACATGCCAGCGCCCCGGAATCGCGTGGCAAAACGTGTGCAAGCGGCCCTTGGAATCGAGCGACGGCCGATCCGTCGCGGCAAAGACCACGCCGGACGTTCCGATCGTCGCGCTGACCACTCCGGCTCGCGTGATGCCCATGCCCACCGCGCCTGCCGCCTGATCCCCGGCTCCCGCGACGACCGGTGTGCCTGGGCGTAGTCCCGTCGCGCTCGCCCCGGCCTGGGAAATCTTGCCGCAAATTTCCTGGGATTCGAACAGTTTCGGAAGCAATTTGGCGTCAATCCCGGTTTTGCCGAGCACTTCGTTCGACCACCTCCGGTTGGCCACATCGAGCAGCAGCGTGCCGGATGCGTCCGCAACGTCGATCGCGGATTCGCCTGTCAGGCGAAGCCTGACGTAGTCTTTAGGCAACATGATTTTTCGGACGCGCTGCCAGTTTTTCGGCTCATTCTCTCGGACCCAGAGCAGTTTGGTGAGCGTGAAATTGGTTAGCGGCGGATTGCACGTCAACTGGATCAAGCGATCCAGTCCGAGGTTGCGCTCCAGTTCTTTCGACTGTGCGTCGGTACGCTGGTCGCACCAGATGAGCGCCGGGCGAATGACTTCGTCGTTCTCGTCGAGCAGGACCGCGCCGTGCATTTGCCCGGAAAAGCCCACGGCGGCGATGGACTCCGCCGCGACTCCGGAGGCCTGCAAGGCTTTTCGAACAGCAATCGCCCCCGCACGCCACCAGTCGCGCGGGTCCTGCTCCGCCCAACCCGGCTCGGGGCTTGCGAAGTTCGCGTGCTCCTCGGTCCCCGACGCCAGAATCACGCCTTGTTCGTCGAGAACGACGGCGCGTGTGCCGCTCGTTCCGACATCAATTCCCAGGACAGGAATACGGCCTCCTACTCAAGCCAAGGATGGACTGACTTGTTGAAACGCAATTCGTGAACGTTCACGATGCTCATTTAAGACTAGCTCCTTATCCTTGTCAACGCGCCATCCTCCTCCTCATCGTTCCCGCCGCCCGATTGACAACCCCTGCCGCGAATCTCACAATGCCTCCGTTCACTCTTTTTAATCAGGTCCTAAAAGAGCCCAGTCAGGAGTCCGCACAATGACCGATCCTCTGCAAACCATCGACCGAAGAAAATTTCTCGGCAAGTCGGCTGCGCTGCTTGCCGGATCAGCGGCGATTCCCAACACCGCCCTGTCCTACTCCCGCATCCTCGGTTCGAACGACCGCATCTCGCTCGCGCACATCGGCACTGGCAGTCGTGGAGGGGATTTGGCCTGGATTGTCGCCCAATTGAAGACCACGCAAAACGTCGAGATTACCGTGGTCTGCGATTTGTGGAAGCTGAACCGCGAGAAGGCCGCCGCGGCCAACGAAAAATATTATGGCCGCGCGCCCAGGTCAATCCAGCACTTGGAGGATGTGCTTCCGCTCAAGGATGTTGATGCAGTGATCATTTCCACTCCGGAGCACTCGCATTCTCCGATTTTGAAAATGGCGGTGGAAGCGGGCAAGGATGCCTACGTTGAGAAGCCTATGGGCAACGTCCTCGCGGAAGTGAAGGCGGCGCGAGACGCGGTGCTCAAGAGCGATCGCATCGTGCAAGTCGGGACGCAACACCGCAGCGAGCCCTATCCGAATGCTGCGCACGATCTGGTGCAGACCGGCGTGCTCGGCGATGTAAGCAAAGTCGAGATCGTCTGGAATTATCATGGGCCGCGGTGGCGCGGCCGCGAAGAAACCAAATTGATGCGCGAGGGAGATACCGACTGGCGCAAGTGGCTGCTGACCAAGCCCTACCGCCCCTTCGACCCAAAGATCTATTGCGAATTTCGCCTCTACAAGGAGTTTTCCAGCGGTATTCCCGATCAGTGGATGAGCCATGCGATTGATCTTGTGCATTGGTTCATGAAGGACAGCTTCCCCAGCACCGCCGTTGCCCATGGCGGTATTTTCGCCTGGCACGACGGCAGGGAAAACGCCGACACTTTCCAGGCTTTGTTCGAATACCCCAAAGGTTTTCTTGTCAGCTACGCAACCAGCTTTGGCAACGATGCCCCTTCTTCCACGCGCTACATGGGCAAGAAAGCGACGCTTATCAACATCGGTGGGGAAGGCAGCCCTCGCTATCAGTTGGTCGAAGAGGTTGGCAATCATGAGGACGATGCGGATATCGACAAGAAGAGATCGGGGAAATACGTTCTCCTCCCGGGCGAAACTGGGCTCCCGCCGATGGGCATCGACGACCGGACTCTCGGGCACATGACCAACTGGTTCGAGTGCATGCGTTCGCGGCAGCAGCCTCATTGCACCGTGCAGGATGGGCTCGCGCACTCGGTTGCAAACATGATGGCCACGGAGGCCTATTGGTCGGGAAAAAAGCAGTACTGGCACGCCGCCGGGGAAACTTTCAGCGATCGGCCGAACGGGAGCTGACTCCATCGCGCGGGAACCGCCCGTGATTCATTCTTAAGCCAGATATTTGAGGGTTTGCTCGATCAAGGCCGAAGTCGGCCCATAGGGTTCGCCGGCGGAATCGAACTCCATCGAACAGTAACCAGCGAAATTGCTCGCCTTCAGAATATCGAACGATCGTTTCAGATCCACGCCGAAATGTTTGCCGTCATCGTTGTCTTCGCCGTCTTTCACGTGGCAAATGTTATAGGCGTGCTGAAACATCGCTTGCAGTGCGCGGTAATTAAAATCCGCATCGCCGCCCATCATGGAATTTGCGAAATCCGGCAACGCGCGTAGATACGGGTGGTTGACGCCTTCGATGACCTTAACCAGAAAAAATGCGTCCTCGCTCGTCAGATCGTCGTTTTCCAGCGTCACCACCACATTCTTTTCGGCTCCGTATTCAGCCACATTCCGCAGACTCTCCGCCGCGCGTTCGACATTTGGCGAGCTATTCTTCGCCATGGCGATGTGCGTCCGTATGCCCGGAGAGCCCATGCGCACCGCGGCGTCCACCCACTTTCTTGCGTAGGCCACAGCCTGCTCGCGGCCGTACTCATCGGCATCATAAAAGCTATGGATCGCCCCGACCGCAATGTTGACAACCCGCACCTTGCTCTTCTGCAGCGCTTCGCGGAAATCCTCCAGGTAATCCGGCTGCAGCGAAGTGAAGTGGCGGCTGTGTGGCTCGATGTTATGAACGTGGAATTTCGCTGCCACATGGGCGGGGAATTCGAGAAGGTTCATGCCGGGGAGACTGCTGTCGCGGTCGCGATTGTCCGGGCTTTCGATGTAGGCCCGGAACGGATACGACGCAATCGAGATGCGCTCGAGAGGGTGTGCGGGAAAGATGATGTGCGGCTCGGAATCGGGATTGCCCACTGTGCCAGCGGTGCTGTTCGCTGTAATCCCGCCAACTGCCAGGACCGACAGCTTCTCCAGAAACGTTCGTCGAGTGAGCAAGTCCATTGGCTGCGATGGCTCCCCTGCAACATGCCAGCGCGGAACAGCATATCACTCCAGGAATCCTGCGGAAGGTGCCGACGCCTCTGCTCAGCCATCGGCCCTTGCCCGGGCGCACGAAATCCACCAAGCTGCACGCGTGAGCTGCGTCCCGGTTTTCTCGCTGCCTACTTCTTGTGCAGCCTGGTTAGCGCCAAGGTTTCGGCGGTTTGGAGGGCGTCGGCGGAATCGACTCGCACGTCGGGAGCGACGCCCGTGCCTTCCCAGTTCGTTTTTGACACTGGATTGATGACCTTGATCCCGGGAACACGGATTGTGAAGTGCTCATCGATTTGATGCGGGCTTCCCATATGGCCACGGCCTGAAGTAGTTTCGCCCACCAGCGTGACACGATTCAGCATCCTGAGGTCGTAGCTGAACGCTTCCGCGGCAGAGAAGGTCGCGGAGGAAGTCAGAACATAGGCAGGTTTGTCCACGAGTTTATTTCCAGGAACCGGGGGCAGAGACCAGGATTCCTCCGTGGAGTTTTCCCCGCGATCGTAGAAGTCGTTCAAGTGCACCGGATGATCGAAGAGGTAGGCTGCGAGCAGCGCGACCATGCTGGCGTATCCTCCGCCGTTATCACGCAGGTCAAAGATGATGGCATCCACACGATTCAGAGAGGCCATGGAAGCCCGCGCGGCTGCTCCGCATACGGAAGGATCGGGAAACGCATTGAATTTCAGGTAGCCGATGTTGTGGGGCAGTATTTTGACCGATTCGAATCTGCAATTGCTCTGCTCCATTACCTCTCGATAGCGGGCAAGCTCCTCCGGCGATGGACGCGGGGGATGGGGAGGAAGCGGTGGAGTTTTGGCGGCGCTGTACACCATGGACAAATAGTTGTCGTGGCTGACCTCGCGCATCTGTTTAGTGAGAAGTTCGGCGAAGGCCATTCCATCGCTCGCCGGGTTGTCATCGCCGCGCTTTTCGTCAGACAGCAGAGCATCCGCCGTTTTTTGAGCCGCGACCGGATCGACGTAGTACTTCACTAGGATCGCCGCGGCGGCGCTGACGATGCGATGGCGCTCCGCGGCATCGAGCGCTGCGGACGGAAGAGCGGTGAGCGGCGCGTTTCCTTCAGCTTGTCGCGAAGTGTTGTCCGGCGCAGATGGGTTCAAAGCATCACCCGGAAGCAAGGCAGGTGCGCGCGAAAGAGCTCCGGTGTCCCGCGCCTCGGGCGACGAGCGCTCGAACGCAATTGAGCGACTATCACCACGCAAGTGCTGGTCGGATTGTTGGGGAGGTCCGATCGTCGCATCGAGCTGCGATGCGGATGCGATTGCTGCGTTTTCGCCGCTGCCGAGAGAGTCTGATTCTTCGCCGCCCGGTGAAGTAGGAGCCGTCCGCACCGTGGAAGGGGAAAGTGCAGCGCGTTGCTGTTGGGCGGAGGCTCGGAAGCGCCGAGAGTGTCCGCCATGGCTCAACAGACCTGAAAATGTGACGAGGGCGCAGGATGCAAGTACTGCTCCAAAGAGGAGAGCGCCAGGGCGTGGCGATTCATCGCCGAGAATATAAAACGAAGGCGTGCCGTGCGCGCGTTGAGCCGAAACGCTGACCAGTTCGGGCTGCGCATGGAAATATTCTCGCGGGAGAGAGATGACTAAATCGAACAGCAGGTCGAACCAGAGGCGCACCGCGGGAAGGAACCCTGTTTCGTCGCGGGCGCGGTCACGGAAAAGTTGCAGAGCATCCTCGCCATAAGATTGGCGGAAATGAGAAGGAAAGAGGCGGAGCAGCCAGGAGTAGATTTTTTCAGACATAATCCCCCCTCAAGATTTTTCTGGTGCGCGCGACACGCAAGAGATCGGCAAGGCGATCGGCTTCGCAGCGTGCAAGTCTGCGGCCGGCGGTGGTGAGCCGGTAATACCGGCGGCGTTCTTGGCCGAGTTTGGCGTCTTCGCGGGGAGCGAGCTCTTCGATGAGCTTGGCTTCGAGCAGAGTTTGGATGGAGCTGTAAAGCGTGCCCGGGCCGAGGCGCAGGCGGCCATCGGTCTGGTCGGCGACTTGCCGCATGATGCCGTAGCCGTGGAGGTCCTCGCCTGCGAGGGCGAGAAGGATTTGGAAAGCGGCGGCCGGGAGAGGATCGAGTTTGCGTTTTGGCATAATTGCTCGATAATCAGTATATCGATTATCGACTATAAATCGCTTCGGGCTTTTGTGCAATATATTTTTGAAGCCAGGGTTGAAGGGCCATCGGGCATGAAACTGAACAAGAAATTCACGGCGAAATTGCAGAAGAGCAAGGTTAAAGGCGCTGGAATCTCAGTTGACCGACGGGTACCGGCAACAAAAAAGTTCCCGCGCACAGCTTGGCCGTGCGGTCGGCCTCCGAAGGCAGGCGCCACATCAGAGACGAGCGCCAACGCTGAGCGTGTTATTCTAGATTCACTACTGCACCGTTGGAGATTGAAATGGAAACACTCGATCGTATAACACAGGACCCCGCCATCATGGGTGGAAAGCCGTGCGTACGTGGCATGCGCGTTACCGTTGGATTGATTGTGGGCCAGATCGGAGCCGGCCATACGATCGACCAAGTCTTGGCGGACTATCCCTACCTTGAGCGCGAAGATGTTTTTCAAGCGCTGCGTTACGCCGCATGGCGGGCGGAAGAGCGAGAAGTCACGTTGCCCCGGGCATGAAATTCCTGTTGGACATGAACTTGTCGCCGCGATGGGTAGCTGCGTTGGCCGGCGCCGGGTGGCAGGCCAAACATTGGTCGGAGATCGGCAAGGTGGATGCGAGAGATCTGGAAATCCTGAGCTACGCAGCGGCGAATAACTATGTCCTGATCACTCACGACCTGGATTTCGGCGCAATCCTTGCCGTCACTCATGGAAGGAAGCCCAGCGTCGTGCAAATCCGGGGCACGGACATCAATCCGGACGCAATTGCTAACCTAACCATAGCGGCGCTGCGCCATGTTGAAGCCGAGCTAGTGGCAGGAGCCCTTCTTACAGTCGAAGCAGACCGCACAAGATTGCGCATACTACCTCTTCGCATTGAGGAATGACACTAAAGACGGCTTACCCCCTCCCTGTTTGAGATCCACACTCTGATGTCGTAGCACCCGCTCCATTCAATCGAACACACTTATTTAGGGGAAAATCTCACCGAACACCACAGGCAAAACAGCAGAACAGGTTCGGCGAAGGCGATTGGAAAGAGCGCAAATAGCCAGGCGGCGCTTTTCGTTCTGATGTGTCGATAATAAAGAACTGTCAAACCGAGCCAAAGAAATGCCGCCAGGTTGATCGGATTGAATAACATTCCCCGTTCAGACAATTCCATATCCGCATGTATGCCCAAAGCTGTTATCAGAAGTGGAAAAAATGCAGAGACAGCGCAGAGACTTGCGTACAGCTTGGCGTTCGTTACCGTCATGGAAGGCTCGTCCCTTGCCGATGATGCTCGTACAACTTGCTCGCGCCAAGGTCTTGGATTTGCTGATGTGTTCGTGCGGAAACTACTGTGCTCAGAGCTTGATTGGCGCGCAAATCGAAGCTAACTGACTGCTCTTGGGTCGGGCTGACCAGGCCATGTCAGAAGCGTTCAGCGGCGCCGGAGACTTCTAGTGGATGCGGAGTGTATTCGCCGGGTTTTTCGCCGCAAAGGCGCGGCGTCGGGAAAACCTTCGTCGGATTGCTGAGCTGCAACGGGTCAAACGCGCAGCGCACACGCTGCATGGTGGCCAGGTCGGGTTCCGCGAACATTTTCGACATCATTTTCTTTTTGTCTTCGCCGACGCCGTGCTCGCCGGTGATGGAGCCGCCGGCAGCGATGCAAATTTCCAGAATGACATTGGAAAGGGCTTCGGCGGCGTGCTCCTGGCCGGGAATGCGGCGGTCGTAGAGGACCATCGGGTGGAGATTGCCGTCGCCGGCGTGGAAGACGTTCGCGACGCGCAGTCCGGCTTCCTTGCTCAACTTTTCAATTTCGCTCAAAACGCGAGGCAAGGCCGTGCGCGGAATGACGCCATCCTGCACGATATAGTTGGGCGAGATGCGCGCCATCGCGGCGAACGCCGCTTTGCGCCCTTTCCAGACGAGCGCGCGTTCCGCTTCGGATTGCGCGACGCGGATTTCCGACGACGCATGAGCGCGGCAGATTTCGCTGACGTTCGCCATAAGGAATTCGACTTCCGCGGCGGGGCCGTCCAGCTCGACGAGAAGCAGCGCGCCGCACATCGGATAATTGGCGTGGACCGCTGCTTCCGAGGCCTGGATCGCGAGGCGGTCCATCATTTCGATGGCCGCGGGGAGCATCCCCGCCGCGATGATGCTGCTGACCGCGGCGCCCGCCTCGTTCGTTCCCGGAAACGCCGCGAGAAGCGTCTGCACGCATTCGGGCCGCTTGACGATGCGGAGAATCATTTTGGTGGCGACGCCGAGCGTGCCTTCGGACCCGACAAATACGCCGGCGAGATCATAGCCGGGCGCGTCGAGCGTTTTTCCGCCGAGGTGCACGAGCGTACCATCCGGCAGAACGACTTCCAGGCCAAGAACGTGCGTGGTGGTGAACCCGTACTTCAGGCAATGCGCGCCGCCGGAATTTTCCGCGACGTTCCCGCCGATGGTGCACGCCGATTGCGAAGACGGATCGGGCGCGTAGAAATAACCTTGCGGCTGGACCCGCGCGGTCACGTCCAGATTGATGACTCCGGGCTCCACCACAACGCGTGCGTTGGCGAGATCGACTTCGAGGATGCGGTTCATCCGCGTGAGGCTGATGACGATGCCGTTTTCGACCGGCAGCGCGCCACCGCTTAGGCCGGTGCCGGAGCCGCGCGCCACGAAAGGAATTTTTTCGCGATGGCAGAGGCGGAGAATGGCTTGGACTTCGGCGGTAGAGTCTGGGAGCAGGACGGCGCGAGGCATTTTGTGGAAGTAGGTAAGCGCGTCGCATTCGTACGTGTGGAGCTCGTCGGGGGAAGTGATTAGGTGGCGGGGACCGACGATTTGGCGGAGTTCGGTGAGGAGGGAAGAGTTCATGTTTGCTGGAAGCAGAATACTACGATGGGCAAAGGATAGGGAGGCGGCGCACGCAAGAAATCAGCTTCCGCCCATCCAGCTCGCTTGGACTTAGCCGCGTGGTAAGACATCAAATATCTCGCCAACGCTTGTCCGAATCGAGTCTGTCAAATTCCAGCGTACCAGGCGTAGCCGCCTTCGGGAGAGGCGGAGCCGAGCCCCTTGCCGAAGCGTTTGATGTCGTCGGTAAGCGTCAGGTGGTTTATGAATTTGACGCTCTTATAGCCGAGCTGGCGGGGGACGCGCAGCCGCAGCGGGCCGCCGTTGCCGACGGGCAAGTCGCCGCCATTCATGCCATATGTGAGGAACGTTTGCGGGTGCAAGGCATCGGCCATGTCGATGCTGTCCCACCAGTTGGAGTCGATGGAGAAGTAGACGACATATTTGGCGTGCGGCTGCACTCCGACAGCATCGAGGACATGGTGCAGAGGCGCGCCGATCCACTCGGCAATGTAGGACCAGCCCTCTTCGCACTGCACCATGGTGATCTGGCTGCGAGACGGAAAACTCTTAAGCTGTGGGATGGAAAATGAAGCGGGGCGGTCTACGAGGCCGTCGATGGTGAGGCGCCAGTCGGCGAAGCCTTCGGCTTGAAGGCGCTTGAAAGCGTCCGGGAGGGGAGGGATTTCGTTAGCGAGAGGACGCTTGGAAATCTGGCTGGGACGAAACTCGCGGGCCAATGAGTGAACAGTCACCAGACGCTGCGACGCGTAGTTCAGCGTTTCGCCCAGGCCGAAGATTCCGCCGTGATCCGGCGGGACGAGTCCATACTTTTGCGCGAGGCGCGCGGCCACGCCGAGGCCCGCGGCGCCGGCGGTGGCCGCGAGCCCGGTTGTGATCAGTTTGCGGCGCGAGAATCTGCTCATGGGCGCTCCTTTTCTAATTCCCCGGGGGTGTGGCGGCGCGGCCGCTGATCATGGCGCGCGTTCGGCTCCAGAATCCGGCCAGAAAAACCATTCCGACGTGGACGAGAAGGAACAGCACCAGCGCCAGGGAGACAAAGAAGTGAAGCGTGCGCGCGGATTGCTGCCCGCCGAGCAAATTGACGGTGAACGGAAACGCGGAAACGAAGCTGGGCGACATGGCCAAGCCGGTCCAGATGACCAGAGGGAACAGAACGAAAATCACGAACAGGTAGGCGAGGCGCTGCGGCAGATTGTACGACCACGCTTCTGCTTCAGGCGGGCGCTTGAAACCCGAATGAGCGGCGATGGCGGCAGCGAACCCGCGCAACGAGCGGTCCGGTTTGGCGGGGAGCAAATCATCGCGCAAGTGCCCGGTGAAGAACGCCGAGAGTATGTAGAGCAAGCCGGTCAAGATGACAATCCAGGCAGATTGAAAGTGGAGATAGCGGCTCCAGCCGTTTTGGTCCGGGAGGACGTAACCGTAGCCCGTGGGAACCAACGCACGCGAGGAAGGGATGGGGATTTTGAAGAGCGGCGTGGTCAAAACATTGCCGGTCTCTCCCCAGTAGAAGCGCGGATGAGAGGCGACGATTTCCGCGCCGGTAATGAGCAGCGCAAAAAAGCAAAGCGTGGTGATCCAATGCGTGACGCGCACGAGGAGCGAGTGCCGCGAAGCAACCGCCGCGACCGGGACGGAGGAGGCAGAGGTTTGACCAGAAGCGGCTAGAGGCGCCGCCGCAGATTCCGTTCTCGCCATTTGTAGCTCCCTGCTGAGGCTCCGATGTGCTTCCCCGGGTTTGACGACATACTACCATGCTGCACCGCTGAAACGGACGCGCTCTTGATTACAGATACGCTCTCTGCGGCGATTGCGTCGCATTCGCAGGTGTGGAGCTCGTCGGGGGAAGTGATCGGGTGGCGGGGGCCAACGATGTTGCGGAGTTCGGTGAGGAGGGAGGAGTTTAATGTGGATGAGAGAAGGACAGTACGCTGACCGGGGAATGGAAATAAGAGCGGACCCGATATATACTTGGTTTTTCGTCTGCAGCGACGTGCCAAACAAGCGCGTTCTTCGGAGATTATTCTCTCAGCCCATCGACTTCAGCGATCTGGCAGCTGGCTTCTTTGTGATCCATTACGAATCGCACCTCGACCGGTTCGGTTCCTGCATTAATTAAAACTGGCTTCGAGCACCAATCGTTTCCATAACTCACCCAGTGGCTCGCGTGCAGGTGGTAGGAATATCCTGCATAGACTATGAGTGTTCCAGCTCCGTTCTGGTCAAGGTCGACGTTCACATAGCTCCCCGCATCTCCCGGATGGCGTAAATCTTCCAGTTGTATATAAATCGTTTTCATCGGCTTTCCGTCTAGACCAGTCGCAACAAAATAAACGGTGCGAGGTTTGGCGATTTCGCGTATGGGGAGTTCCAGCTCCCTGACTTCCCCAAGGCCAACGCTGACCACAATAGCATCCTTCTTGTCAGTCACTCCTGGATAGTAGGTCGGCGGGAAAGGAGCATCTGGCTTCGGAGAACTATTAATATTCACGCCAACGTAATAATCTCCAGCGGGCAGCGGCCAAAGATCGAAGCCGTCCTTTTCGTCAGTGAAATCCCATTTCCCGCTGATTTGGTTAGGTCTAGTCAGGTTCGTAGGAATTGCAACGACCTCAATAGTTTTCGATTCCATCCCGGCTGGAAGGGTTAAATGTCCTCGAATCCTCGTGTTAGGCTGGAGAAGATAATTAATGTTCGCGCATTGACCGCTGGTTAGGCTGGCTTGGTAGTTGTCTTCATATTCGTGACTGAAATCAAGGCTCTTCGGGATTTCCGGAATCACTCTGTAATTGCCGACCGGCAACTCGCTAAATTCGTAGGAACCGTCTGACTTAGTTTTTGTAGAGGTCGTGAAGCTAAGGCTTTCGGCATGAAGGACCATGCCCTGGTAAGGCCGCGGCGGGACATCATTCTTAAGTTCGTCTCCTTGCCAGCCCGGTCTGGTGTGAAAAATGTGACCGAAGATGCTGGCCGTTCCTTTTTTGACCAATCCTTGGTACTGCCGTATTGTTAGTTCGTCGTCAGGCGAGCCACTCAGAATCTGGT
>DATGED010000047.1:0-22585 GCA_035310525.1 Candidatus Acidiferrum sp.
AGTGAGAGGGTGGGGGCGAATGACGGCGAGGACATTGGATGGAACGAAGATACGGGACGCGATTTTTGCGGAGTTGAAGGACGAGGTAGCGATACTTTCTTCGGCGGGGATACGGCCGGGGCTGGCGGCGGTGCTAGTGGGGGAGAATCCGGCTTCGCAGCTTTATGTAAAGAGCAAGATCGCGGCTTGCGAGCAGTTGGGGATGGCGAGCGGCCTCTTGACGCCCGACGCCAGCGTGAGCACCACGGCCTTGCTGGCGATTGTCGAGGACTTGAACAAGGACAACGACACCGACGGGATCTTGATTCAGCTTCCCTTGCCCGCCCAGGTGGATACGAAGCGCGTGCTCGAAGCGGTTGATCCTGCGAAGGATGTGGATGGATTTCATCCCGTGAACCTGGGAAAACTGGTGAGCGGCCGGCCCGGCCTGGTGGCTTGTACTCCGGCAGGGTGCATGGAGATTTTGCGTCGCAATGCGATTCCCCTTGAGGGAGCGAACGCGGTGGTGCTGGGGCGCAGCGACATCGTGGGCAAGCCCATGGCGCTGCTTTTGATGCACGCCAACGCAACGGTCACGATTTGCCATTCGAAGACGCGGGATTTGGCGGACGTGGTGAGACGCGCGGACATTGTCGTGGCGGCCATGGGAAAAGCTGGATTTGTGGAGGCCGATTGGATCAAGCCGGGTGCCACTGTCATTGATGTGGGAACAAATCGCGTAACAGATGCGGCGGAAGCGGAGCGGCTTTTCCGCAACTTCCCTGCCCGGTTGGAAAAATTCCGCTTAAAGGGGAATGCGCTGGTCGGAGATGTGCATCCGGACGCTGTAAACATTGCCGGGGCAATAACTCCGGTTCCGGGAGGCGTTGGCCCAATGACGATTACGATGCTGATGAGCAACACCGTCAAGGCAGCTCGGATGCGGCGGGCAAAAGCGATTCCGCGGACGATTTCGGCCGGCGGGCCGTCCGGCGTGAGCGCGCGTTAAATCACAGAATGAAGCGACTCGGCCTCACCGGAGGGATTGCCAGCGGCAAGAGCGCCATCGCGGAGATGCTGCGCGAGTTGGGCTTTCACGTAATAGATGCCGATGAGCTGGGCCACACGCTGATGGAGCCGGGAAGGCCCGCGTTTTCGGAAATTGTGAAGGAGTTTGGAGAAGGCGTGATTGACGGAGCGGGACGAATCGATCGCCGAAAACTTGGAGAAATGGTTTTTGCGGATCGCAGAAAACTCGAAAAGCTAAACGCGATTTTGCACCCGCGCGTGGAAGAAGAAATGTCTCGACAATTCGCGGAGTGGGAAAAGGAGGGAGTACGAGACGCGGCGTTCGTCGAGGCCGCCCTTCTGGTCGAGGCGGGCTACCAAAAGAAGTTGGACGGTTTGGTCGTGGCGTGGTGCAAACCGGAGCAGCAAATCGAACGTCTGTTGGCGCGCGGCATGAGCCGGGAAGAAGCCCTGCGGCGGATTGCGGCGCAAATGCCGTCTCAGGAAAAGCTCGCGCACGCCACTGTCAAAATCGACTGTTCGGGTTCGCTTGAGGAGACGCGAAGGCAAGTTGAAGAACTGGCCGGAAAGCTGAAGCGCGGAGCTTCGGGAAGCGTCTAAGAACAAAGGGGGCAGCCATCTGAGTTGAGAAGTTAGCGGAAACGGTTTAAGCGCACGCTCTTGGATATTCTCTGTGGAAATTGCCGTGTGTTATCGTTGGAGCCAGGGGCGTGGAGGAAGGACTGGGAACATGAGTGCAAGACAAATGTCGAACGTAATCCGGTTGGCAATTGTGGCCGTCGTGATCATTTCCGGCGCGTATTGGGCAGGAGGCCGCTGGGGTCAACGCCAGCCCCAGAAGGTCGAAGCGTTGCCTTTGGGCGCGACGCCCACGGATGTTGCGGCGCGAGACGCGGGGCTGACCGACGAAGAATCCATAAACGTGCGCGTCTACCGGGATGTTGCGCCGGCGGTTGCGAACATTTTGACGAAAGCCACGGAATATGACTTTTTCATGGACCCGGTCCCGGTGGAAGGAGCCGGGTCGGGGTTCGTGATCGACTCGCGCGGATACATTCTCACCAATTTTCACGTGGTGCAGGAAGCACAATCGATCGAGGTGGTGCTGGGGGACAACTCGCATTATCCGGCGAAATTCATCGGCGCGGATCAGAGGAACGACGTTGCGCTGCTGAAAATCGAGCCAAAAGGCAAGACGCTAGTCGCATTGACGCTGGGAGACTCGTCGCGGCTGCAAGTAGGGCAAAAAGTTCTGGCCATCGGGAATCCCTTCGGGTTCCAAAGCACGCTGACGACGGGCGTTGTCAGCGCCTTGGGCCGCACCGTGCAGACCAGCCAATCGACTTTCATCGACGAGGCCATTCAGACGGATGCGGCCATTAATCGAGGCAATTCGGGCGGACCCCTGCTCGATTCGCATGGCCAGGTGATCGGAATCAATTCGGCGATTTATACGCCGAGCGGCACGACCGCTGGAATTGGCTTTGCGATTCCGGTCAACACAGCAAAAAGAATTGAGCACGACTTGATAACGGAAGGCCGCGTGCGGCAAGCATTTCTAGGCGTCCAAACTCTGTCTGTCGGCGGGTGGCTCGCGGAGGCACTCGATCTCCCTGTACAAGATGGATTGCTGATTGAGGCAGTAACGCGCAGCGGGCCTGCTGCCGCGGCAGGGTTGCACGGCGGTGACCGGCAGGCGCTCGCGGGGATGCAGCGGATAACCATCGGCGGGGACGTCATCGTGGCGATCGACGGGCAGAAAATTGCCAATCAAGGGGACATGGACCTGCTCCTCAATCGCAAGCGCCCGGGGGACACCGTAAAGGTTACTGTCTATCGCGGCGGGAAAAGGATTGACGTGCCCGTGAAGCTGGGCGAGCGTTCTGGAAATTGAGCGCTGGGTGGAAAAAACGGCGACAAACGGGGTTTCCCGTTTCGCTATTTTGAAAATTCCGCGCGGAAGTTTTGACGGTCTGATTCGTCAAGAGAAAACCAGGATTCGGCAATATCCCTGACGCGTTCAAGTTCGCGCTGCATCTCCTGATGCTTGGCTTCCAGAAGTTCGGCGTTTGCGTCTGGCGGGACATAAATGGGAGGCGCGAAAAGAATCACGGCGCGCGCAAACGGAGCAGGCAGCAGGAAGTGATCCCAGGTTTTCTCGAACGTCTTTCCACGGTTCACGCCGATGTGGAAAACCTGGACGGGACAGCCTGATTTCCGCGCGAGCATGACGGGACCCGGCTTGGCGACGTAGCGTGGCCCGCGGGGGCCATCAATCGTGAACGCGCAATCCAACCCCTCTTCTAGACGTCGAGCCATCACGGCGAGCCCGCGCAAACCTCCGCGCGAGGAGCTTCCCTGGGCCGTGCCGAAGCCGAGCCATTCGATCACTTTTCGAGTCCACTGGCCGTCGAACGCCGTGGTGTTCATCACCACGACCCCGTGGTTGCGATGCCACCAGACAATGGGAATGATAATTCTGTGCCAGAAGGCCCAGATGCAGCGCTTGCCGCTCGCGTGTACGCGCTGGGCGTTCTGCCAGCCGAGCACTTCGTAACGTAACGTGGGCCCGAGAATGCGAATTACCGCGTACACCGCGGCGGCAATGAAGGGAATCTGGATGCGGCGCGACCAGGGAAGCTCGGGAAGGCGAGTGTCGTAGTGCGTGCCGATTGGTTCCGGTGGAATTTTCTGGACGGATTCCTGCGCGGGGTCGGGGAATGCGGCGCCGGTTGTGCCAGGTGGGGTCATCGTTTCACATGCGTCCGCGAATGATGCGGCGTGACGTATAGTATAGGCGAGAGTTTCTTGCCTGGCTTGCGGAGACCAAGTAAGAGTGCTGTTTCGAATGGATAGGCGGGAATTGGCACGGCGGGCGTGGTTGTTGGCCGCTGTCAGCGGAATGCTGTGCCTGGCTGTCTTCGTATCGGCCTCGGCCGCACCGGATCAGCCGGCGGGCGATGCCGTGGGCGTCATCGATGGGGAAGACATCGCCGTGACCGGGCCAATGAGCGTCGAGGTCGTCGGCGGCCAGGTGAAAACGATACTGCGCAGCGGCAGCGACGTGCGCGTGAAAACCGGGCAGGCGCGAATCAGCCTGGCGGAAGGCGGACAATTATCCATCTGCGGCCCGGCGCATCTTTCGGTTCTGAAATCAGGCGGATCGCTTACGGTCGCTCTGGAGAGCGGGACCATCCACGCCCTGCTGGAGCAGGAACCCGCGCTGACCATCTATACCGCGCAAATTCAGGGAAAAACGCTGGCGATTGGCAATGACCTGCGGGAACTTCTGGTGGGCTTCGAGAATCCCGGATTGATGTGCATTCACACCTACCGCGGTGCGCTGCGTTTGGAACAGCAGCTCAGCGGGCAAAGCATAATCGTGCCGCAGGGCGGAGACGTTCTTCTTGTGAACGGGCAGATCGAAGGCATGCAAAACGGCCAGGGGCATTGCAACTGCGCGTTACAGATTGCGAAGTCCGCGACTGTCCCGTCGCCGGGAAGCGCCACGCCCGCAAACTCGCGAGAAACGGCGACGCGCGAGACGGCGCAACCCTCGAGCGAACCGGCGAGAATCTCAGCAGGCGCGCCGTCGTCCGTAGAAAAACCAGCGAGCAAGGATGAACCGATTTTCCAGGTGGACATGCCGCCGTTGCGATTCGACGCCAACGCGAAAGTACAGGCGGAACCCGACCCAAGGTTAATGGTGATTGTGCGCCGCGTGCGGGTCCGGCCAACGCTTATTTTTCAAGGTCGCGTCGAAGGAGAGCCCGTGACAACGGCCGCCGTGACGCCGGCTCCAGCGGCAGTGACTCCTCCCGGGGGTAAGCCGCAACCCGCTGACGAAGGCTCGTTTGTGGACCGGGTTCGCTCTTTCTTTCGAAGACTCTGGAGCCGGGGCGCGTAGCTCCAGCCGAAGAGACTGCTCATTTTTGCTGTGGAACGCCCCACCTGTCCCGTGGTGCAGTAAGCAATCTGTCCCGCCGTAATGTTTCGGCGAAGAATCATTCGTGCTAAGTTTTTAGAAACGAAATACCGCCTCTCCGCCCGAAGCCGACCCATGCCGGAGAGCAAACATGGCGGAACGCTTGGAGGAGTTTCGGATGAACAGCGGAATCGCTTACCGGGTTGCTGGCTTGCACTTCGCTCTGGCAGTTCTGGCGGTCGTTTGTGCTCTTACGCTGAGCGGATGCTCAGGTGGAGGTTATTCCAATCAGCAAACGCAAGACACAATCCCGCCGACCGCTCCTGCCGGCTTGACAGCCACGGCTGCTTCGGCAACGCAGATCAATCTTGCGTGGACAGCTTCGACCGACAATGTCGCAGTAACTGGTTACAAGGTAGAGCGCTGCGCGGGTGCGGGTTGTTCAACTTTTGCCCAGGTCGCGACTCCCTCCGGCACGACGTTCAACGACACTGGTTTGACCGCATCGACCGCCTATTCCTATCGCGTGCGTGCCAACGATGCCGCCGGCAACAACAGCAGTTATTCCAATACGGCCAGTGCGACCACGCAGGCTTCGACGGACACAACTCCGCCGACGGCTCCGGGCAATCTGACGGCCACCGCTGCTTCTTCTTCACAGATCAATCTTGCGTGGACAGCTTCGACTGACAATGTCGCAGTGACTGGTTACAAGGTAGAGCGCTGCGCGGGTGCGGGTTGTTCAACTTTTGCCCAGATCGCGACTCCCTCCGGCACGACGTTCAACGATACGGGTTTGACCGCATCGACCGCCTATTCCTATCGCGTGCGTGCGAACGATGCCGCCGGAAACAACAGCAGTTATTCCAATACGGCGAGCGCGACCACGCAGGCTGCGACGGGCGTCTCGGTAACGATTAGTCCGGTGCGGGGTTCGGTGACTATTTCCCAGACGCAGCAGTTCACAGCGACCGTCACCGGCAGCGCGAACACCGCGGTAACCTGGCAGGTGGACGGCACCCCAGGTGGAAGCGCGGCGCTCGGCACCATCAGCGCAGCGGGTTTGTACACTCCTCCTTCTACTGGTGGCACTCACACCATCACCGCGCAGAGCGTCGCCGACACTACAAAATCAGCTTCCGCGACGTTTGGCGTGACCGACCTGCCAGGCGTCCTCACGTTTCACAACGACCTGGCACGCGATGGGGCGAACGCAAAAGAGTTTGCTCTGACAACTGCAAACGTGAAGACAGGAAGCTTCGGCAAATTGTTTTCCTGCGCAGTGGACGGCGAGGTTTATGCCCAGCCGTTGTGGGTTCCCAGCCTAGCGATCGGCGGAGGAATTCATAACGTTGTGTTTGTGGCCACGGAAAACGACAGCGTTTACGCGTTCGACGCGGACTTAAGTCCCTGCGTTCAGTATTGGAAGAAGAGCTTTCTGGGCCCGGGAATCACGCCGGTGCCACCCGCCGATACTGGCGATATCGGTGACATCAACACGAAAATTGGGATTACGGGCACCCCGGTGATCGATCCTTCAAGCCAGACTCTGTACGTGGTGGCAAAGACGAAGGAAGGCAGCACGAACTATCACCAGCGCTTACACGCGCTAGCGCTCGTCGACGGATCGGAGAAATTCAACGGGCCGCTGGATATTACTTCGGCGATCACCGTGCCTGGTAGCGGCGACACAGGTGATTCGAGCGTCGGCTGCACCAGCAGCGCGGGTAATGTTCCTTTCTGTCCCTTGCGAGAGGGACAGCGTGCCGGGTTGGCGCTTGCGAACGGAAATGTTTACATCGCCTGGGCTTCACACGGTGACCAGCAGCCGTACCACGGGTGGATCATGAGCTTCAACGCAGCGAATCTATCGCAGGCTCCAGTGCTCTTCAATGATTCCCCCAACGGCCGGGAAAGCGGAATCTGGATGTCTGGGGGCGCTCCGGCCTTCGATAGCGGCAACAACATGTACGTGATCACAGGCAACGGCGATTATGACAACACAATTGGAGACTTTGGCGACAGCATGCTGAAACTGAGCAGCGCCCTTGTGCTGCAGGATTGGTTCACTCCCTCCGTCCAGTCGACGCTTGACGGAGCCGATCTCGATTTGGGAGCTGGGGGTGCAGTGGTTCTCGTAGATTTGCCATCCTCGACGATTCCTCACATTTTAATCGGCGGCGGAAAAGGGACAAGTCAGCTGGGGCAGATATACGTCGTGAATCGAGACCCGGGAATGATGGGACAGAACGCCAACCCGGACAAGGTGGTTCAGTCATTCAATCTGGGCGGCATGATCTTCTCGACCGCAGCGTTCTGGCAAAACAAGATGTACATCGCGGCTGTAGGGCAGAAATTGGGCGCCTTTTCGCTCAATACTTCGACAAGCCAATTTAATTCAACCGCGACTTCGCAGTCGTCGCACATCTTCAACTTCCCCGGGACAACTCCATCGGTCTCTTCCGCTGGAACCACGAGCGGAACCACCATCGTATGGGCACTCGATACCAACAGCACGACGGCTGCAAATGCGTCTGGCACGAACGGTCCGGCCGTGCTTTATGCCTATGACGCGGCGAACCTCGCCACAGAGCTTTATCGCAGCGATACCACGAGTGGCGCCGCAAACGCGGCCGGCAACGCGGTAAAGTTTAGCGTGCCGACGGTGGCAAACGGAAAGGTGTACGTGGGGACGCAGACGGAGATGACGGTGTTTGGGTTGCTCCCTTAACGGCGCGGAGCCCTCATCCCGTGACTCTTTAGAATGATCGCTGGCCCGGAAACCCAATAAGGCTTGGCTACATCCCTTCGTAGTTGGGGCCGCCGCCGCCTTCGGGAACGACCCAGTTGATAATCTGGTACGGGTCGGCGATGTCGCAGGTCTTGCAGTGAACGCAATTCGCCGCGCTGATTTTTAATTTCACACCGTCTTTTTCCTGGGACATTTCGTAAACCGCCGCCGGACAAAAATACTGGCACGGGTTGCCGTATTCCACGACACATTTTGTTGCGCAAATGTTCAGATCGCTGACCACGAGATGGCAGGGCTGGTCTTCTTCGTGGCGCGTGCCAGAGTGGTAGACGTCCGTCAAGCGGTCGAACGTAAGTTTGCCGTCTCCTTTGAAGCGCTCCGGAGCGGGGCGGCCGTTGATTTTTTTGAAAGCTTTGTAGCCTTCATGCGCGTGCATTGGATCGATTAAGCCGCGTCCCCCGGAGATTTGTTGAAGGGCAGTGTGAAAAAATCCGCGCAGCATCCCGTGCTGAAAGGATTGGTGGAAATTGCGGACTTGCCACAACTCTTTTTTGATGTAGCTCTGTTCGATTTTTTGCGGGAAGGCGCTAAGCGTTTTTGCCGAAGCGTCGCCAGTTTTCAATGCTTCCAGAATCGTTTCGGCGGCCAGCATGCCGCTTTTCATGGCCATGTGAATGCCTTTGAGGCGTTGCGAATCCAGAAAGCTGCCGGAATCGCCGATGATGAGGGCGCCGTCCACGTACGTGCGGGGGATGGCGTACCAGCCGCCGTACGGCAGGGATTTTGCGCCGTAGCGAACGAGTTTTCCACCCTCGAGAATTCGTCTTACAAACGGATGCGTCTTCCAGGTTTGAAACGCGGCGTGCGGATCGAATTGCGGATCGGCGTATTCGAGAGCGAGGACGAGGCCGATGGAAAGACGATTGTTGGAAAGGCCGTAAATCCAGCCGCCGCCGTACATGTCTGTCGAAACCGGCCAGCCCAGCGTGTGCGCGACATAGCCGGGTTCGATGCGGCCGGGCTGAACATCCCACAGCTCTTTGATTCCGATGCCGTAGCTTTGCGGATTGATGTTTTCCAGTTTTTTTGCGGCAACGAGATTTTTGGTAAGCGAGCCGCGCGTGCCTTCCGCAAGGACGGTTACTTTGGCGCGTAGCTCGTAGCCCGGCGTGAAGTTGGCTTTGGGCTTTCCGTTTTTGTCCAGGCCTTTGTCCTCGGTGATGACGCCGGCGATGCCCTCTTTTTCGTAAATCAGTTCTGCGCCGCCAAATTCCTTGAAGACGTTCACGCCGGCGGCTTCGACCAGGCCGCCGAGCCACTTCGTGATTTTGCTCAGCGAAATAACATAATTCCCTCTGTTTTGAAATGGCGGAGGCGTGATCGGAAAACGGTACGAAGAATTTTTCGTAAATAAGAGCGCCGCGGAGTCAGTGACCGGCGTATCCAGCGGCGCGGTTTTCTCGAAGTCGGGAACCAACTCGGCGAGCGCCTTGGGATTCATGATGGCGCCGGAAAGTTGGTGCGCGCCGATTTCGCGGCCTTTTTCGAGCACGTAAATATTTTCGGCGGAAAGTTGCGGCTTGGCGCCGGAATCGTTGTGCTTCTTGATGAGATTTGCCAGATGCAGCGCGCAAGCGAGGCCCGCGGGACCTGCGCCGACGATCAGCACGTCTGCTTCGAGTTGTTCGCGTTGTACGGTCATGGCTTGAGTCATCTTAACAAAGCTCTGTCGTTCTTAACGCAGGCTTTCGAGTTCGTCTAGCGTTATTCCCAACTGTCGATGAATCTTGCCAACGAGAGACGGCCCGATTTCCTGCCCGCCGCTGGACACGCGGTGAAACGTGGGGACTGAAATGTGGGGACAAACGCGGGGACGGGCGGGGCGGTTCCGAATCAATTTGCGTGAACCTGCGCCTGAGTTCTGGCACCGGTCTTTCGACGCTAGGAAAACTTCTTGTCTGTCCCGGTTTCTCCTTGCTCCCGCTTCCCGACATTTGCCGGTAGGCCAGCATTTTGCAAACTAGGCGCGCTGCAGCGTTGGTCGTAGACTCTCTCCATGGTGTTCACGAAACGGTTGCGCGAGGGGATACGGCGCGGAGAAATCGCTTGCAGTGTGCGCATCTGGATGAGCCCCCGCGTCCGGGTGGGCGGGCGGTACCGTATGGAGGAAGGCGAGATTGAAGTCGATTCGATTCAACCGATCGGGTTTCCGGATATTACTCCTGAACTGGCGCGCGAGTCTGGATTCCTTGGCGTTCTGGACCTGCTCAAGATCGCGAAGCATGGCCGCGGCGAGAATATTTATTTGATCCGGTTCCATTACGTGCGACCGCGGGGCAAGCGAAAGGGGCGGCATAAGCCTGGTTAGTACCTCGGATGGATTACCGGACGCAGCCGTGACGATAACTGCGACCAGAGAGGTAGAGGAACATGAAAGCGAAACAGGGACTGGAGCAGTCCATCCAAGAGGTACAAATCCGTACGGCGTTGGATGCGCACTGGCAGGCGTCGGCAGCCGGCGATGCAAACGCGGAACACGACATCTACGATGACGATGCTATTTGTGATTATCCTCAATCCGGCGAGCGAATCCTCGGGAGGAGCAATTTGCAATCCTTACGTAGTCATCATCCCGGCAAGCCGTCCGGTTTCAAGGTCAAGCGGATTCTGGGAAACGGGGATCTCTGGATCTCCGAATACACCATCAACTACCAGGGGAAAGTGGCGTACACGGTGAGCATTATGGAGTTCCGGAACGGCAAGGTCGTCCACGAAACACAGTATTTTGCGGAGCCCTTCGAGTCGCCGGCTTGGCGAAGGCAGTGGGTTCAGCATTAGGAAGCTAGCCGTTTTCGGCGCGCGCCTTTGTATCCTAAGTGCGCCGTATCGATCAGCCTGCTCAGCGCTGCAGCCGGGTCGCGCAATCTTCCTGCTTTTGCAAGCGTGCGGATTTTTGCTTTCTTCTAACCTCTAATCTCCAACCTCTAGAACCGTTTTCCACACATTTCCACAGCCGTATCAATCCACTAACCCCCTCGCCAACTCCCTCCGCTCCAACCACTTCCTCAGCCCTCATTCGAACCAGCCCCTTCCATTCGAATAACCAGTGAGTACACACAAAAATGCTATTGACAAATGGTAACCGTCGTGCTACCATGTGATATGAACTCGACACTTCGTCCACTTCCGGCGATTCCATCGTCTCCGCGCCCCCTCTGCGCTCCCGGCGTCTCTTCGCAGATTCCGCCTCCAGTTTTCGGCCTCTCGTTCCATCTTAATGCGCTCTTTCCCCGCAGTCCCTATCAGTATCATTCCACACGCTTTGCGCTTTCTTTGTTTTCATACACTTACGCACTCTTTTGCATCGCCGGATCGCCTATCTTCCGTCTTCTCTATGCTTTCCGCACTCTTTGCACAAATCACCCGGGATGGGGTATCCCGTATCTCTAAAAGGAGCATCTGTACCCGGTTTCCTCCGGGTCCCAACCGTCATGAAATCTACATCTCAAGTTCCAGCCGCGCTTTCCACACGCTGTTCTCATCGCACCGCCTCAGGTCGTCAGTGCCGTCAACTTTCGCGCGATTCGCGTTCCTGTCTCTGCGCCCATCACTTCAACCTGCGCAATCAAAAAGAACCCGATGATCTTTCCGACGAACTGCTCGCCAGATCCCAGAATTTTCAAACCGCTCAGGGCGTCAACTTCGCCCTCGCCAACATCTATCGCCTCCTGGCTGCCAACCGCATCTCCACTCGCCGTGCCACCGTCCTCGCCTACATCAACAGCCTCCTCCTCCGCACTCTCCCGGCCATTGACTACGACTACGAGACCGGCCACACCGATCCCACAGCCACAAAAAACGACCAGACCAAAGACGACCCCTCCGGCGTGGCCAACGCCGCAAAAGCCAGCGCAGCCACTCCTCCCTCCTCGACTGCCTGTACCAACGCCAACTCCGTCTGGGGCCCTTCCATCCCTGAACCCGACCCCGCAAAGAAACCCTCATGACCATCGCCATCCCCTCCCATCGCCTCTCTCGTAGGGGCACGGCACGCCGTGCCCGTCTTTGCCAATCCCACGTGGCACAGCAAGTCTTGGCTGTGCTCCGCACGTCTGCGTTCGTGTTCACCGCGCGCGTCCTGAGTCACGAATCACGAATCACCGCTCACTCTCCTTTGACTCCGCGCCATCGCCAACATAGAATCGCACAGCGATTTAGATCGAACGCGGAGAGAAATTTCAAAGAGGAGCGCATTCTGTGAAAAAAATCTTAAGTTATTTTCTTCTTGCAGGATTTTTGGCAGTCGGACAAGCCGCGCGTGTAGCCGCGCAGGCGCCCGAGCGCGGGGAAGGCCACGCGCCCGAAGCGAAGTCTCCCGAAAAGTGCGACCCCGCAACCACCAAGGAAGATACTTCCGTAACCGAGCACGCCATTAAACTCGGCGGCCAGAGCATTCCTTACAAAGCTACCGCCGGTTTTACGCTCCTCAAGAACGACAAGGGCGATTCCACCGGCCTCATGTATTCCGTCGCCTACACCCGCACCGACGTAAAAGATCTCACCACTCGCCCCATCTCTTTCCTCTATAACGGCGGCCCCGGCTCCGCCACCATGTGGCTGCACATGGGCGCTTTCGGTCCTCGCCGCGCCTGGACCGTTGACGGCACTTTCACTCCTCCTGCTCCTTACAAGCTCGTGGACAATTCCGAAAGCCTTCTCGACAAGTCCGATCTCGTTTTCATCGACGCCATGGGCACGGGCTACAGCCACGCCGTTTGCAAAGCGCAGGACAAGGATTTCTATGGCATCGATGAAGATGTGGAAGCCTTCGGCCAGTTCATCGATACCTACTTGAGCCGCAACGGCCGCTGGAATTCACCGAAATTCCTCATCGGCGAAAGCTACGGCACTTTCCGTTCCGCCGCTCTGGGAAATTATTTGCAGAATCACTACACCATCCACCTCAACGGCATCGTCCTGATTTCTTCCGTTCTCGATCTCTCCACCATCACGTTTCCATCCGGCGATGATCGCTCCTACGTCTACTATCTCCCCAGCTACGCCGCTGTCGCCTGGTATCACAAACTCTCGAAGGATCGTCCCGCCGACTTGCCCGCCTTCGTCGAGGAAGTCCGCAAATACGCGCAGGGCGAATACGCTGCCGCGCTTTTCAAGGGCGCTGAACTCGGCGCAGCCGAAAAGGCCGCGGTCGCGAAGAAACTTTCTTCCTACACCGGCTTGAGTGAAGACTATTTGATGAAAGCGGATATTCGCGTCAACCTCAGCCAGTTTCGCGCCGAACTTCAGCGCGCTGCCGGCCTCACCACCGGCCGCATCGACGCTCGTTTCTCCGGTTACACCTACAATCTGCTCGAGGAAAACGCGCAAGGCGATCCCGAAGGTCCTGCCGTCGGCGGAGCTTTCACGGCACTCGTCAACGAGTACAATCACGACGAGCTGAAATTTGGGAAGGACAAGGTCTACCACAACACCAGCGGCGGCGGTGGCACTTGGAATTGGACACGGCCATCCAGGGGACGCGGCGGATTTTTCCCAAGCGGGCCGAACGTCCAGGGCGATCTCGCGCAAGCCATGATCACTAATCCAAAACTACTCGTCCAGGTCGAAAACGGTTATTTCGATATGGCCACTCCGTTTTTCGCCACCGAATTTACGATGGAGCACCTCGGCCTGCCCGCCGATCTTCAGAAAAACGTCAAGCTGGACTACTACGACGCCGGCCACATGATGTATTTGCACGACGCCGACCGCGTCAGTTTGCACAACCACATCGCCAGCTTGATCGACCGCGCCACCAGGCAGTAGTGGCACAGACTTCAGTCTGTGCTCCGGTTGCGGCCCTGGCTCTTATGAGGATTGCGAAAGGAAAAGCGAAAGGGAAAGCGAAAGCAGGAATCCTGGCTTCAGAAAAATCCGGCTAGGAAGCTTTGGCTTCCGCGTAGGCCACGAACTCTTCGTACGGGCCTTTGAAGTCTTCGATCTTTCCGTTCTCGAAATGCCAGATGCGCGTGGCCACTTCGTCGATCACGTCATGGTCATGCGTCACCAGCAGCACGGTTCCGTCGTAGCGTTGCAGTGCGATATTCAGCGCGTTGATGGATTCCAGATCGAGATGGTTGGTGGGCTCGTCGAGAACCAGAAAATTCGGCTTCTGCAGCATAAGCCGGCAGAAAATCAGCCGCGCTCTTTCGCCGCCGGAAAGCGCATTCGTCGGTTTCAACGCGTCGTCGCCGCTGAAAAGCATCTGCCCCATCAGCCCGCGCAATTCCTGCTGGTTGGCGGAAGGGTCGAACTGCCAAAGCCATTCGATGGCCGTCATGCCTTTCGTAATCGATTCGCCGTGGTCTTGCGCGAAGTAGCCCACGGCCACTTCGTGGCCCCATTTTGTTTCGCCGCCGTTGATTTCAAACCGGCGGTCTTCGTCCTCGATGAATCCGGGCGCGTTGAGCACGAGTGATTTCAGCAGCGTTGTTTTTCCCGTTCCGTTGCGGCCCATCAGCGCGATTTTTTCGCCGCGCGTCACGGCCGCGGAAAAACGCGGAATCACTTTCAGTCCGTCATAGGATTTTTCGACGCTGCGAATTTCCAGCGGGTGCTTCCCGGAATTCCGCTTCATGTCGAATTTGATGTAGGGCCGCTGGATATTCGATCTCGCGAGCTCCGTCGTTTGCAGACGCTCGACTTCTTTTTTCCGCGAGGTGGCCTGCGCGGAACGCGTGCCCGCGGAAAATCGAGCGATAAATTCATTCAGTTGCGCGATTTTCTTTTCGCGGTTGGCGTTTTCCGCTTCGATGCGCGCGCGCACGTGCGTTTTCGCAACCACCATGTCGTCGTAGCCGCCGACGTACATGATGATCGTTTCGTAGTCGATGTCCGCGGTGTGCGTGCAAACGCTGTTGAGAAAATGCCTGTCGTGCGAAATCACGATCAGCACGCCTTCGTAATCGCAAAGATATTTTTGCAGCCAGTGCACGGAATCGAGGTCGAGGTTGTTGGTGGGCTCGTCGAGCAGCAGCGCAGTGGGATTTCCGAAAAGCGCCTGCGCCAGCAGCACGCGGACTTTCTGTCCGCCTTGCAATTCGCTCATTTTGCGCTCGTGAAACGAGCTCTCGATGCCGAGCCCGTCGAGCAGCGCGCCCGCGTCCGCTTCCGCCGTGTAGCCGCCTTCCTCGCCGACGATGCCTTCCAATTCGCCGAGACGCATGCCGTCGGCGTCGGTCAATTCCTCGTGAGGCTTGGCGTACAGCGCATCGCGTTCCTGCAGCGCTTTCCAGAGCGAGGCGTTCCCCATGATCACCGTATCGATCACGCGGAATTCATCGAAGGCAAATTGGTCCTGCCGGAGCACGCCCATTTTTTTCGGGCGCGTTATCGAGCCTTTCGTCGGCTCGAGGTCGCCGGTCAGGATTTTCATGAACGTGGATTTGCCGGCGCCATTCGGGCCGGTGACAGCGTAGCGGCGCCCGGCCATGAAGGTGCACGTGACGTCTTCGAAGAGGACGCGCGGACCGAAGCGCATGGAGATATTATTGACCGTGAGCATAACCCTCCTATTGTAGCGTGAAATTGTTGCGCGCGCTTGCCGCTCCCCGCGGCAATCGGTACATTGTTCGCGGCGAGAAAAAGGTGATTCGAACGGCATGAGAAATGCGCTTCGAACGGCGGCGACGTCTCTCGCTCTCATCGTGATTGTGGCGATGGGAGCGCGGATCGCGTTTGCCTGGAACGACGCGCGGAAAGTGCCTCCAGGCGTACTCGGAATAGTTCCCTTTCAGCAGGAAACGGGGAATATTGCGAACGCTCTCGCGCAGGGCAGGGGATTCAGCGATGTGTTTCGAACGAACACCGGGGCGACAGCCTGGCTCGCGCCGGCGTATCCGCTTCTGGTGGCTGCGATGTTCAAATGTTTCGGGATTCTCACGGCGCGGGCTTTTTTTGCGTGCGTTGGCTTGAACATACTTTTTTCTTCCGCAACTTGTGTGCCGATTTTCTACGCGGGCAAAAAGATTTGGGGACTTGGCGTGGCGAGCGGAGCCGCGTGGCTGTGGGCCCTTTTTCCGAATGCCATCATGATGCCCTTCGAATGGATTTGGGACACATCGCTCACGGCTCTGCTCGCCGCGACACTATTGTGGGCGACGCTGGCGCTTTCGAAATCGAAGAGTCTCCGGGACTGGTGCATGTATGGATTACTGTGCGGCGTTGCGCTGCTGACAAATCCCGCGCTAGGCGCGCTGCTGCCGTTTCTGCTTGGGTGGGCGGGATTGGCGGTTTGCGGCAATTGTGAGGGACCCAGGTTTGCGTGGAAGCGAGCCGCGCTGGCAGCCTGCGTTGCTCTTTTTTGCTGCGCGCCCTGGACAATTCGAAATTACGCCGTTTTTCACCGGCTCATCCCGCTGCGTTCGAATTTGCCCTTCGAACTCTGGCTGGGGAACAACGACATTTTCGACGAGCACGCGCGAAACGGGCGCAGATCGATCACGAGAATGGAAGAGGCCAGAAGGTATACGCAGCTCGGCGAGACGGCTTACTTGCAGGAGAAATGGCAACTCGCGACAACGTTTATCGAGACACATCCGCGCCTGGAAATGCAATTGACAGGAAGAAAGTTCGCGGCGTTCTGGACGGGAACCGAATCGCCGTTCAAGAACTTCCGCGAGACAGATTCACCCTTGATCAAGACGATTCTGCTTTCCAGCTTTCTTAGCGCGACTGCCGCAGTGTTCGGGATCGCGGCTCTCTGGCGCAAGCGCGTGGAGATCGCGTTCCCGCTGGCCGTGTATCCCGTCGTTTTTCCGTGTTTGTACTACGTGACGCACGCTGATCTGCGCTACCGGCATCCCATCGATCCCGTCGTCTTATTGCTGGCTGCCGCGGCCGTCGCGGCAGCACGGGGAATTGTCGCGGCGTGGTGGCAGGCGGGAGCAGGCAGGCATGCCGGCGCTACGGAGTGAATCGAAGAAGTTCTCCAGGTTGTTACAACCTAAAGTTACCAGGAGTGGCATAATATTCTGCGTTGCACGTGTAGCCGCATAGGGACTCCGTTGTATGAACCCTCCGAGCGTTCCCGGCAGTGCCCGCGTTCTGGCTCCAGGAAAAGCAGGCGTGTGCGCGCTCGCGCTCCTTCTGTGCCTTGCCGGAAGCTATTTTCTATCCGCGCAGGAGGGAAAATCCGAAACCGACGGGGATTACACAATACACGGGACCGTTTTCAACAGTGTGACGCACGCGGCAATCGGGCGCGCTTTGGTGTATTCGACCGACAATCGGTACGCAACGCTCACCGACGGCGAGGGCCATTTCGAAATTAAGATCCCGCAGCCTCCGCGCGAGCAAGGATCTGGCTTGCATACGACGACGCAAACCCTCTCCCGCGGGGGAATCGGGCAGTCGAGACTCGTATCCACCAGCATCTTTTTGATGGCGCGAAAGCCTGGGTATTTCGATAGCCAAGGCGGCCCGCAGCCAATCGACGTAGGCTCGGCCACGGCCTCAGAAATCAGGATTTCGCTTGTGCCCGAAGCGCGCATAACGGGCCGCGTAATTCTGCCGGTCAACGACGGGACGGAAAAGATTCAAGTGGCCGTCAGCCGGCGGCAAGTGCAGGAAGGACGTGGGAAATGGATTGCCATGAGCAACGTGACGACAAGGGCAAACGGAGAATTCCGATTTGCAAACCTGCAAGAGGGCGAATACAAACTATTCACGCACGAACTCCTGGATCGCGATCCGCTTACGTTTGATCCACGCGGAACATTGTTTGGCTATCCCCCGGTTTACTATCCGGCTGCCGCGGATTTCGAATCCGCCGCGGTCATTCAGCTGAAAGCCGGACAAACCTTCTCCGCCATGTTGACGCCGGCAAAGAGGGAATACTATCCCGTGAAATTGAGCGTTTTGAACGCGGCAGCGGGCGCCGGCATGAGCATCTCCGTTGAGCCGCAGGGGCATCCGGGGCCAGGCTATTCGCTGGGCTACAACGCGAACGAAAGCACGATTGCGGGCACGCTGCCAAATGGAAATTACAGCCTCGAGGTCACCCAGTACAGCCAGAATGGCGCCACGGGCCGGCTGAACTTCAGCGTGAACGGTGCACCCCTGCAAGGTCCGACGGTGATGCTTGCGCCGAACAATACGATCGAGGTTCGCGCTGACGATGAACGCACGAAAGCGCAAAAAGGCCCCGGGGCAGAATTACAGAATATTCTCCGTTCGATGAATCTACGATTGGTTCCGGCCGGCAATTCCGGTTCCACGAATCCTGGCTGGCTCCAGCCGCCTAAGGATCCGAACGACCAATCCTTATTTTTCGTGAATGTGCAGCCCGGGACCTATCGCGTTCGCACTGGCTGTTCCCCCGCCGGATATGCGGCCGCCCTCAACAGCGGCGGGATAGACTTGTTGCGGCAACCGCTTGTCGCAGGCTTAGGGGCGGCAATTGCTCCCATCGAAATCACAATCCGGGATGATGGAGCGCAAGTGAACGGGAGCATTGAAAACTGGCCGGTCAACGGCCCGAACCAGCCGATGCGCAGCTTCTCTGGAACTCCGGCCGTAATCGTTTTTCTCCCCTTGCCGGACAGCTCCGGTCAATTCTGCCAGGCCTGGGTGAGTTCCTCCGGAGAGTTCAATCTGACTCAAGTGCCGCCCGGCGAATACCGCGTGATCGCTTTCGACCACCAGCCCCAAGAACTGGAATACGAAAATCCGGAAGCCATCGCGAAGTATGAGGACATGGGCCAAGTGTTGAGATTGGTCCCGGGCCAAAACGAGCATCTCCGGCTCAGCCTCAATCGTGGGGGACAATGACAATGCAAAACCGCTGGCAAAAATTGTTGCCTGGAATAGCCGGCATCGCCTTCAGTTTGATCTGCGCGCCCTGTTTTGGAGGTCAGGCGGGCGCCGGCACGGCGCACACGGATGGAGGATTCCGCATAGCCGGTGTGATTGTGAGCGCAAGAACGGGGGAGCCCTTGGGGCAAGCGCGCGTCATGCTCGCCAGCACGAAAAACAGACGGGAAGCCGTCTCGATGATCACGCAGGAAGGCGGGCGGTTCGAATTCACAGGGCTCGTCGCAGGGAAATATGCCCTGCAGGGGGCCAGGCAGGGATACATTCCAGCGGCCTACGAGCAGCACGAACAATTTTCTACGGCCATCGTCACCGGGAAAGAGTTCGACACGGAGAATCTGACGCTGCGGCTGGTGCCGATGGCATCGGTGACGGGCACGGTCATCGATGAGAACGGCGAAGGTGTGCGCAATGCGCAGGTGAGGCTTTATGTGGAGAGCCACCGAGGCGGCTCGACACGCGTCGTGACAGCTTCCTCCGCAGGAACGGACGATCGAGGAACTTTTGAGTTTGCGCCCATCGGGCCGGGAAAGTATTACGTCTCCGTCAGCGCGAGGCCGTGGTACGCGGTAAACGTGCCGTTTTCGCAAGACGGAAACGACACGAATCGCACGGCGGCCATGAATGGGTCCCTTGATGTGGCATATCCCATGACTTTTTACGGGGGCTCGACAGAGTCCGACGGAGCCGAGGCTATAACGGTGGCGGGAGGAGACCACGCGGAAATTGAAATCCACGTGAGCCCGGTGCAGGCGCTGCACCTGACTTTTCACGTTCCCGATAACGGCCAGCACGGATATCAGATGCCCGTATTCCAGCGGCGTGTGTTCGACTCGCTGGAATTCATACCGGCTGGAAACACGCGAAATTCTTCATCAGCAGATGAAAGGGAGATCGGCGGGATTCCGGCGGGCAGATACAGCGTGCTCTTGCCGGGAAACGGCTCCGGCGAGGCGGAGCAGGCAAGCGAAGTTAATCTCAGCCAAAACGGGCAAAGCCTGGATGAGGTGCAAGGCGAGCCGTTGGGGCGCGTGAAGCTGACGGTAAAGATTCCTGATGGGCTGGATACGCCGAAACAGGTGAATATCGGATTGCAGGACAAACAAAACAAGATCGTGGCCTTCAGCCAGGTGAAGGCAAACGGCGAAGCCATATTTGAAAGGCTCTCCCCTGGAAGTTATGGCATACGGGTGTTCGCTCCAACGAAGGCCTTTTCCGTGATGGAAATGACTTCGGCGGACGCGCAGGTTCCCGGGCATGAATTCAGTCTGAAGCCGGGGGAATCGCAGGAGTGGAGCGTGTCGCTTGCGGAAGGGAGAACGAGGATCGAAGGGTTCGTGAAACGAGGAAGCAAGGCGGCTTCTGGAGTGATGGTGGTGCTCGTGCCAAGCGAGCCGAATACACACCAGGACATGTTTCGAAGAGACCAGAGCGATTCAGACGGGAGCTTTACATTGCCGGACGTCATTCCAGGCACGTACACGGTGGTGGCAATTGAAGATGCATGGGGCTTTGACTGGTCGAAACCGACTCTGCTGTCGCACTATGCGGAACATGGACAGACTCTCACCATCGGAAAGCTGATGCAGGGTGTGGTGTCCTTGCCGGATGCGGTTGAAGTTCAGCCGCGCTAAGTGGGCAAGGCTGGAACGTAGGTCAGATTTGGATTTCCAACGGCGATCGTGGAACGTTCTGCTTTCCCGCGCGCTCGTTTTTTCGAGCGGTTAAGAAGTTCTCTCTTCTGCGGGACCCGGATTGAGCAAACCGAGCGGCAATCTTGCCGACCTACGCTCGAGGCATGCATAAACGCGCGTGCCGGAAACCGACGCGCCAGTGGCCTGGGCAGCAAGTTGACCTTGTCGGGGCGCCTGTCTAGAATGGGCAGGTTGCCTGATTGAGGAATAAAGACACCGAAGGGCGGCGTTTGGGCCTGAGAATGGGCACAGGTGGTTGCAAAACTAGCGATAGCAAATCGCGGAGGACATGGAATGGCCAGCGTGGAAGAACGCGTAAAGCAGATAATCGTCGAGCAACTAGGTGTCGATGAAGCCGAAGTCACACCCACCGCATCGTTTGTAGACGATCTCGGAGCCGATTCGCTCGATCAGGTGGAATTGGTGATGGCGTTCGAGGAAGCTTTCGGGATTGAAGTTCCCGATGAGGACGCCGAGAAGATGACCACGGTCAAGGACGCCGTCGATTACATCGAAAAACACGCGTCGGCCAAGAAGTAGTCCTCGGAACTCAATCCGCATCAGGGGAGCAAGGCACATTTGACTCGCCGCGTTGTCGTTACGGGTGTTGGTTTGGTCTGCGCGCTGGGCATCGGCACGGAGGAATCCTGGAAAAATCTCCTTGCCGGACAGAGCGGAGTCTCGCTTGTGACGCAGTTCGATACGACCGGGTTCGACTGCAAGATCGCGGGAGAAATCAAGAATTTTGATCCCTTTCAGTGGATCGAGAAAAAAGAACTGAAGAAGATGGGCCGATTCATCCAGGTGGCGCTGGCTGGGGCGGATTTTGCGGTGAAATCGGCAAACTGGAAGCGCGAGGATTCCGATCTCGACGAAGTAGGAGTCTATGTATCTTCCGGGATCGGCGGATTCGACATCATCGAGCGCGAGCACTGGAAACTGGTGCAGGGCGGACCGGGCAAGATTTCTCCCTTCTTCATTCCTTCGGCGATTGTGAATCTCGCTTCCGGCCACATCTCGATTCGCTACGGAGCGAAGGGGCCGAACTCGGCGACTGCCACGGCTTGCTCCGCCTCGGCGCACGCCATCGGCGATTCCTTCAAAATCATCGAGCGAGGCGCGGCGGAGATGATGATCTGCGGCGGCACGGAAGCCACGATTACGCCCATGGGCATCGGCGGGTTTGCCTCGATGAAGGCGCTTTCGACGCGGAACGAGGACCCCGCGCATGCCAGCAGGCCATTTGACGCGGGGCGCGACGGATTTGTCGTGGGCGAAGGCGCGGGAATTCTTATTCTTGAATCACTGGAGCACGCGCAAAAACGCGGAGCAAATATTCTTGCGGAAATCGTCGGCTATGGAATGTCCGGCGACGCCTATCACATCACGCAGCCCGCCTCAGACGGCGACGGCGCTTACCGCGTCATGAAAGCGGCCCTCAAGGATGCCAAGCTCAAGCCGGAAGACATTGGCTACGTAAACGCGCACGGAACTTCCACGCCGCTCGGTGATGTCATCGAAACCCGCGCTCTCAAGAGGGTTTTTGGCGACTTTGCGAAAAAGGTCCCCGTCAGCTCGACCAAATCGATGACCGGCCATCTACTAGGCGGCGCAGGTGGCCTCGAAGCAGGCATCAGTGTCCTCGCGCTCCGCGATCAGATTCTTCCGCCGACGATCAATCTGGAAAATCCAGATCCCGAGTGCGACCTCGATTACGTCCCGAACACGGCCCGCAAGGCCTCTATCGACTACGCGCTCTCGAATTCGTTCGGCTTCGGCGGCACAAACGCATCGCTAATCTTCAAACGATGGGACGGCAAATAACGCAGTGCTCGAGACCGCGAAGCACAGTAGGGGCACGGCATGCCGTGCCCGGCAAATGAACTTGGCGCGAACGTGCCATTTGCCACAGTCGTAGCATTTCAATTCGGAGGAATTCTTGAAAATCGGTGTTTGCGTCAAACAAGTTCCCGCCAAAGATGCCCCCCTCGCCATCGTCGAAGGCGGCGCGTGGATTCGCGAATCCGACATCGGATTCGAAACCAACGAGCCCGATAGCTACGCGCTCGAAGAAGCGTTGCGCCTGAAAGAGAAACACGGCGGCGAAGTAGTGGCGATTTCAATGGGGCCCGAGCGCGCCAAGCAAACAATCAAAGAAGCCCTCGCCAAAGGCGCCGATCGCGGCATTCACGTATCCGACGACCAATTCTACAAGCTGGACCCGCTCGGCTCCGCCCGTTCGATGGCTGCTGCGCTCAAAGCGGAAAATTTCGACCTCATCCTCACCGGCCTCCAGAGTGACGACCAGGGCTTCGGCCAGACCGGCGTCCTCCT
>DATGED010000048.1:0-2360 GCA_035310525.1 Candidatus Acidiferrum sp.
CCCGCAACAAAGCGTGGTTTCCCCGCCGTGCTGAACTCGTCCGCCGCCTGTCGCGCCAATTCGGCCGCGCGCCTATTTAAAAAATGCGCATCCGCCGCCAGCCCATACTCCGCTAAGACGATCGGCGCCCCGCCGAAACTATTCGTCTCGACAATGTCCGAACCCGCTTCGAAATACTTCCGGTGAATGTCCAGCACCACATCCGGCCGCGTGCGAACCAGATTCTCATTGCAACCTTCAAGCGCCGCCCCGCCAAAATCCTCCGCCGTCAAATGCCGCTGTTGCAGCATCGTCCCCATCGCTCCATCGAGCACAAGGATCCGCTCCGAGAGCAACTCTCGCAGAGCTCTAGCGGATTCGTTCAAATTACGCATGCGTGGGAAACTCACAACTCCTTATCGGTCTTCCTCTTGATTTGGGGACACCCGCAAAGAAGACCGCGTTTCGGCTACATCCCCATTTTACGCAGGTTCCAAGCCGGAATCGAACGCCTTGCAGCGAACTAGTGTTTTTTTGACGCGAACGGTCGTTTCCGCACCCCGAACTGCATAAAGTCGCACCAGTCATCCTCTAGACTTTACTCAAAGCGGCATTCGCGAATTCGTCATACAATCATGCGCGTCAACGGAGCGTGAACTCTTGCACATTTGCGTAATCGGTTGTGGGCACGTTGGCTTGGTCACAGGCGGTTGCCTGGCAGCCATCGGCCATCATGTCATTTGCGCTGATCGCGACGCGGAACGCATCCGATTGTTGCAGGAAGGCCGTCTCCCACTCTATGAACCGCAACTCAATGCGTTGATCTTGCGCGCCTCTGCTGAGGGCACGCTCACCTTCACCGCCGACGCAGCCGGCGCCCTGCGCAGCGCTGATGCCATATTTCTTTGCATTGGTGTGCCACAGTTGGAGAACGGCGAATCAGATTTCGCGGCGCTTGACTCTGCCGCCATCCAGATCGCCCATGCGGTTGATTCGCCAAAACTCATCGTCGAGCGCAGCACCGTCCCCGTCAAGACCGGCGAACAACTAAAGCACCTGCTTCGTGTAACCACCCCAAATCCCCGCGCCCATTTTCGAGTTGCAGCCAATCCTCAGTTTTTGCGCGAAGGCACAGCGGTCGGTGATTTCTTTCACCCCGAGCGTATACTTCTAGGTTTGGATGACGCCGAATCGGAAGCAACTCTTCGGCAAATCTATGCTCCCATCCTTCAACAACACTTTCACTGTCCCATCCATTCTGAGAGCTGCCCTCGCAGCGAACCTCCTCAACTTCTCTTAGCCAGTGTGCGGAGTGCCGAACTCATCAAACAGGTCTCCAATGCTTTCTTGGCCGTTAAAATCTCCTATGCCAACGTTCTCGCGGACCTCTGCGAACGGCTTGGCGGCGACGTCCTGGAGGTGACCCACGCAGTCGGTCTGGATCCCCGCATTCGCCCATCCTTCCTACAGGCTGGAATTGGATTCGGCGGCGAACGTTTACCTAAAGACCTTCGGGCCTTTTGCAGGTTGCTCGAAGCCCAGGGCGTCGATGCGGGTATTCTCGAAGCCGCCGAGCACGTAAATCTCACTCGCACAGAGATCTTTTTCCAGAAAACGGAGCGTTCCCTTTGGGTTCTAAAACATAAGAGGATCGCTCTGCTTGGCCTTTCTCACAAAGCCGGCACAGACGACATCCGTTCTTCCCCGGCCATCGATCTCTACAAACGCCTAACGGTCGCTGGCGCTTTCGTTTCCGCTTTTGATCCCCAAGCCATCTCAAACGCCCGTGCAGCCTTCCCAGGCCTGGTTTCCTGCCGCGATGCCTACGAGGCTGCGGAGAAAGCGGACGCCTTGCTTGTTCTCACGGAATGGGATGACTTTCGCGTTCTCGACTGGCCGCGCATTCGCGGCATAATGGCTCGTCCGTTGGTCCTTGACGGCCGCAATCTTCTCTCTCCTCACTACATGAACTCACTCGGGTTTGAATACCACTCGGTTGGCCGCCCCGATTGAGCTTCTTTGTCCGCCTCCAACACCAGTCCCGGCTCCTTCCACGGCGTTTCTACTGTCATTCACTATGGGAGGCCCCTGGTTGGTTTTAGGAAAAGTCCATTACTATCGTTCCGTGAGGAAAGTATGTGGTGCTGTACTATAGTCTGTCACGAAATTAGAACTAGAAAAGTTTAAGCTCATGCCACTGAGAATTATCAACATCGTCGGTGCTCGCCCCAATCTCCCGAAGATCGCTCCTCTGATGCGCGAGATGCAGCGCCATCCGGAGATTGAACCTATTCTCGTCCACACCGGCCAGCACTATGATGAAGCCCTCTCCGATATCTTCTTCCGTCAGATGGGTATTCCCACGCCGCACGTCAATCTCG
>DATGED010000049.1:0-2904 GCA_035310525.1 Candidatus Acidiferrum sp.
ATGACTGACACCAAATCACCCTTCGCCACCGTGGAAGAAGCTGTCGAAGAGATTCGCCAGGGCCGCATGATCGTCCTGGTGGACGACGAGGACCGCGAGAACGAAGGCGACCTGACCATGGCCGCCGAGAAGATCACTCCCGAAGCCATCAACTTCATGGCCAAGTACGGCCGCGGGCTCATTTGCATGCCGCTCACCGAGGACCGCTGCGACGAGCTGCACCTTCCCCTGATGTCCCCCATCAACACTTCCGTCCACGGCACTGCATTCACCGAGGCCATTGACGCGCGTGTGGGCGTGACCACGGGAATCAGCGCTTCCGACCGCGCCGTCACTATCCTTACCGCCATTGACCCGAAGACCAAGCCTCAGGATCTCGCCCGCCCCGGTCATACTTTCCCTCTGCGCGCCCGCAATGGTGGCGTGCTCGTCCGCGCCGGCCAGACCGAAGCCTCCGTGGACCTCGCGCGCATCGCCGGGCTCTACCCCGCTGGAGTTGTCTGCGAAATTATGAACGAAGACGGCACCATGTCCCGCGTCCCGCAGCTCATCGAGTTTTGCAAGGAACACGGCGTCAGAATGTTGACGGTGGCGGACCTGATTCGCTACCGCATGCAGCATGAGCGTTACGTCCGCCGCGTGGCGGAAGCAACTCTGCCCACGCGCTTTGGAGAATTCCGAATGATTGCCTACGCGAGCGACGTGGATCACGACCAGCACATCGCGCTAGTACGCGGTAACCTCGAAGGATATCCACCCGCGCTGGTGCGCGTCCATTCTCATTGCCTGACCGGAGACGTTTTTGGTTCCACCACTTGCGACTGCCGCGAACTTGTCGCGCTTTCTCTCGAGACCATCGCCAGGGAAAATCGTGGCGTGTTCCTGTATCTCCATCACACTGGACGAGGCTTTTCGGTGGACGCTGCCGGTGAGCCCGGCACGCTCCCGCAAATTCATTTTCACAAGCGCGGCCAGCTCGACCGCGAGCCCGCGCGCCAGCGCATGGTCCAGCACGAAAGCGGCATCGGCGCGCAAATCCTGATCGACCTCGGCCTCAAAGACATTCGCGTCCTCACCAACCACCCGAAAAAAGTCGTCGCCCTCGAAGGCTACGGCATCACCATCGCCGATCAGGTCCCATTGCGCGTCGCTTCCCCAAAGCCCACCCACCAGGTGCTGTGAGGGAGAAATATGAGGTTTCGGCAGCTGATATCAAAAATCTTGGGACCGCCGGCCGTATTATTTTTGGTTTTTCTGACATGCTACGTTGCTTATCAGCTTGTGACTAGGACGTTCGACAGCATACGAATGAAATCTGAAGCCAGCATGGCCATTGACAGTTTCCATGACCGTTTCAACAGAGACGATCTTAGCTCGGCTTGCGAGAATGCATATCCTTGGCGAGAGCCACCCTTGGACTGCATGAGCCAATTGAAAGAGGTCAAATTGCGATTTGGCAAATTCAAAATGCTCAAAACCGCCAAATTCCAAGTCGTTAGCGAGCCACAACGGGTACGAATCGAGACGGTTTCAATCTTCGACAAAGGAGAGTTAACCGAGCGGCTCCTAGCTCGCTCCGTATCTGATAGCGACTTGGGAATCGTCAACTATCAGGCCCTCGCTACGGAAAACGGCCACTGATAGGATGATTGCAGTTTCTTGCCATCGAGGTTTCGGGGAACAGCCCAAGTCGCTGGAGTCTTCTTCGGAGCGGGTGGTCCGACTGTTAGGTACTTGCGCATTTTGTCTAAACGCTTTTGGCCGAGGCCGCGAATGGCCAGCAAGTCGTCGACGCTTTTGAATGGCCCATACGACTTGCGCATCTGCAGTATTTTTTGGGCCGTGGCCGGGCCGATTCCCGGCACCTGCTGAAGCTCTTCGGATGTTGCCGTATTGATATTCACCGGCTTCGTCGGCGGCTTCTTCTTCGCGATGCACGGGGCATAAAAAACACACAGGGCTAAACCTGCTGCCAGCAACGCCCGCGCTGTTAGTGGCCATGATGCCATCGCGAGAGTATTGTACTGATAATGGAAAATAAAATAAACAGCCAGAGAAATACTGCGATGGGAATCTCAATCTTGTCGCGCTGTGGCGAGCGCCTGTCCTTTTTCCAACCACTCTGTTCGTATCTCCGCACCTGTTCGTCCAGCAAACGCCAGGCAAGAAAAGAGATCGCAGCCAGGACAAGAAGAATAATTCCGGAGATGCTCTGCGCCGCGCCGAAAACATACAGAAAACACCATAGAACACCGAAAAATGCCGCTGCAAGCGCAGAAAACAAACGAACCTGGTCGCCATTAAAGAACATCCAATATCGGACAAGGCCATCCTCCCGTTTTATTTCGTCTTCCCAGGATTCGTCATTCTGTTCGTCTTCAGATTGGCGCAAAGGATTACTCCATGCGGCTGCCTTGGGCGTCGAAGACTTCCACTTCGCCGAAGAGGGCGGCTTGCGATTCGATTTGGGTGCGGTCGCCGGCGAGGACGATTTGCAGGTTGGCGGAGTCGAGGTATTTGCGGGCGGTCGCGAGCAACTCTTCGGGGGTAATGGCGCGAACCTTCGCGCGATAGGTTTCGAGGTAGTCGTCGGGCAATTCGTTCTGCGCGACGTTCGAGAACTGGCTCAGCAGGCCATCCTGAGTGGCGAGGCCGAGAGAAAAGACGCCGCTCAAATAGTTTTGGGCGTCGGATAGTTCCGATTCCGGCACCGGAAGCGAACGCAGCTTGTCCAGCTCGTAGAACATTTCCGTGAGCGACGCAGCCACCACTTCGTTGCGCACCGCGGCGGAAATGGAAAAGTAGCCGTGCTGCCGCAAAGCGTTCACCCCGCTGCGCGGGCTGTAGGTGTAGCCCTTGTCTTCGCGAATGTTCATCACCAATCGCGAATTGAAAGCGCCACCG
>DATGED010000050.1:0-73898 GCA_035310525.1 Candidatus Acidiferrum sp.
CGTAGAGATCGCGCAGATGCTGCGCCGCCGCCCGCGTCGCTTTTTCCGGGTCCTGCCGCTCGTCAATCCACCACGTATGTTTCAGCCCGTATTCATTGCCGCGCCACGCCACGAATTGCCAGATTCCGCGCGCCCCGGCGCGTGAAAGCGCCAGCGGCTGAAACGCGCTCTCCGCCTGCGCCAGGTAAATCAAATCCTGCGGAATTCCCTCCTCGCGCAACACGCGCGAAATCATCTCCTGGTAGCGGCCGCTCCGCCGCAGTCCGGTCTCCACAATCGCTTTTCCGCGCGGCGTCTGAAAAAAATTCAGGAACGATAGAACTTCATCGTTCACGGTCAGCGGTAAATCGTGTGAAATATTTTTGGCCGCTTCTTCCGCGCGCGCTTTCAGGTTCGGGTCCACCGGAAACGTCATGTCCGCCACTTCATCGATCGCCGCGGGCACCGCCGGCGCCTCGCGGAAACCGTCTCCTGCGCGGAACGCCTGTAGCTCGTAGCCGTACACGGTATCCACCACGCGGTGGAACAGTTCGCCAAGCTTCGCGTCGGAGTTCGGGTCGTAGCCGCTTTCCAGAATCCAGTCCACTGCCTCGTCAAAGTCGCGCCGCGCGGTCTCGAGGTGCCCGGCCTTGTATTCCTGTTCCCCCGCGGCGAATTTCTCTTCGACCTTCGCGATCAGCCAACTCTTCCCATCTGGAACGCGCGGAAGCAGCGACCGCGGCGCCCGCATGTTGGGACTCCAAACGGGCAGCGGGCCGATCGTCAGTTGATCGATCTGGTGCTGGTAGGATTGCCTTGCGGACGCCGGGGACCCCGCGCCTTGGGCGCCAGGCGACTGCAGCGAAGCAGGCACTCGCGTCTGCGCGGGCCTGCGCGAAGCGTCCTCACACCCTGCCAATGCCGCCGAAAAAACGGCCGAAGCCGCCAAAAAAGAGGTCAAATACCGCATCTCTTCATGGTAAGGAGCCGTCTGTGGCCGGTCAACGCCTTCCCCAGCCGCTCCTCCCTGATGATAACCACCCCCCCTAAAATGCAAAACGGGCGGCCCGCTTTCGCGAACCGCCCGAATCTGTCCTGAACCGTGGTTTACAGCGGGTTGACGTTGGAAGCCTGCAGACCCTTCGGCCCACGCACGACTTCGAACTCAACGGCCTGGCCGTCGTTCAATGACTTGTAGCCTTCTGCCTGGATCGCGGAAAAATGTACGAATACATCTTCCCCCGTCTGGCGCTGGATAAAGCCAAAGCCTTTGCTGGCGTTAAACCACTTCACGGTTCCTTGTTCTTTGCTCACTTCGTGTTTCTCTTTTCTTCTTTGAAGCTATCTGGTGCCCTGCTGCGAATCCCCTCGCGGAGACTGCTTTCTTCGGCTGCGTTCTGTGGATCCGCAGAGCGGGCACAAAAAAAGGCCGCAAGTTTGACCTCGCGACCGCTTCACAAAACCAAAGGCGATACAAGAGCAACAAACGCAAATTCAGTCTAGCAAAAAAGCACGCATTTGGCAAGCGGTTCTTTACGGGTACTTTGCAACAACGCCACTACCATAATTTCACGCAGCTGACAGCGCGCCCACGTCAGCTCTTGCGCGTGAATTTGAACAGGTTCGTCTGCGCCTTGCCCTTTTCGAGAAACGTCCATTCCTCAGTGAAGTGGTCGCGATCCGGCATCGTCACCGTCAACGCCGTCATATGGTCTTCGTGCGGCGATTTCATTCCCATCACCTGAAACACCTTGAAGACCAGCGTCCCGTTCAACTCCGTAATCGCCGCCGTCCTCATCTGCGGCTGATTTCCCGCGCTGCAGTAGTGCGTCATCGTCAGATGGCTCCCATCCAGCGAATAGAGGGTGATCATTTCCGGCTCACTTCCCGATTGCAGCCGCTCCATCAGCGCCGTTCCGCCCGACACCAGCGTGTAGGTCACCTTCGCCTGACCGCTCGAATTCGTTCCTTCCCATTCGCCCACCAGCGAAATCATCTTTTCAAACGCCGCCGCGCTCTTCGTCTTTTCTCCCGCGTAGCTTCGCTCGCCGCACGCGGCGGTGAGCGCGAAAAGCAGCATAGCGGCAGCAAAAATTCGTATCATCGGGCGGTAACTCGGCATGGCTACTCCTTGCCTGTCTGCGCAACAGGGCTGTTCCTAAGACCCTCGCGCTAAACTCTCCCCCTGTCAAGACTTTCGCTTGTCCCGTCGCACCGCCGCTACTGGCCGTGCTTCGCAGACCTCTATTCACCGCGGCTTCCGCACTAACCTCACCGGTCGAAAGCAGTTGTAGGGCCGGCTTTCCGAAGCCGGCCGTGGCAGAAAGCCGGCCACTCTTCCCTCGATTTCGGTTGTCCAGTAAACGTCACCTCTTCTCTCCCTCACCGCAACGCCTGCTTCAAATCCGCAATCAAATCCTCCGCGTCTTCGAGTCCCACCGAAACCCGCACCGTACCCGGCGTGACGTTCACCTTCGCCAGCTCCTCCGCGCTCAGGTTGTAGTGCGAGCTGTAGATCGGCAGCACCACCAGCGATTCCACCCCGCCGAGGCTCGCCGCCAGCAGAAACAGTTGCACGCGATCGCAGAATTTTCGCGCCGCCCGCAATCCGCCCTTCAAATCGAACGCCAGCATCGAACCAAAACCTTTCATCTGCCGCTTCGCCAGCGCGTGATCCGGATGCGATTTCAAACCGGGATAGTGCACCGTCGCAACCTTCGGATGCTTTTCCAGGAATTCCGCCACCGCCTGCGCGTTTTCGCATTGCCGCGCAAGGCGCAAGCCAAGCGTCTTCATCCCGCGAATCAGTAAAAACGCCGCCTCGGGGTCCATCGACCCGCCCAAATCGATAATCATGTGCCGCACGCGGTCCATCCACTGTTTGCTTCCCGCCGCCGCGCCCGCAATCACGTCCGAGTGGCCCGACAGATATTTCGTCGCGCTGTGCACCACCATGTCGAAGCCCAGATCGAGCGGCCGCTGCAGCAGCGGCGTCGCAAACGTATTGTCGATGATGGAAATCAATTTGTGTTTTTTCGCAAAGGCAATCGCCTTCGGCAAGTCCACCAGGCGCAGCGCCGGATTCGTCGGCGTTTCCACGTACAGAACTTTTGTCTTGCCGGTGACGAGCGATTCCATTCCTTCAAGCGAAGTCTCCGCCCGCCGCGCCACAATGCCCCAGTCCGGAAATTCATCGCGCATCAACCGGTACGTGCCGCCATACGTCTGCGCCGTCGAAATCACTTCATCGCCCTGCTTCAACGCACAGAGCAGCGCGGCCGAAATCGCCGCCATTCCCGACGCCGTCACCACCGCCGCTTCCGCGCCTTCGAGCGCGGCAATTTTTCCTTCCGCAATCGAAAGCGTCGGATTTCCGTACCGCGTATAGATGTACGCGCTGCTCTTCCCCTCCGCCCACCGCTTCATCTCTTCCGTCGAGGAAAATGTAAACGTCGAACTGCGGCAGATGTTCGGTCCAACCGGCACGCCCACGCCGTGCTTGTTCGGCTCGCCCGCATGAATCGCCCGCGTCTGCGGCCCAAACTCTCTTTTCAATTTCTTCTCGCGGTTGTTCTTGGAAGGCTGCTTCATTGTCCACTCATTCTGGAACCCGCCTTTGACGCAACAAGCGCCAATTTGGAGTCCGCCCTTGGCACGTTAGAGGCCGCGCCTTTCGAACCAAACCGGCCGCTTTTTGCCGATCGCACTCGCACCATTCCATTACAATGAATGCCGGAGAAGTTCCCTGTGCAAATTCCGTCCACGGCCGAAGCGTTTCAAATTTCGTCGAGAATCTGGTTCGCGTGGTGCATCGTCTGGCTCTTGATGGCGGTGTGGAGCAAGCCTTCGAAACGCCGCGAATTTCTCTGGCAGCGGCTCGAACACGCAATTCCGATGGTCTTCGGTTTTCTATTCATCTATAACCACAACTTCGCTCGCGGCTGGCTTGCGACGCGCGTCGTCTCACAAAATTCCGTTGTCGCCGTCATCGGTCTTTTGCTCACCGCGGGTGGCCTCGTGTTTGCCATTTGGGCGCGCATTGCGCTCGGCGCAAATTGGAGCGGCACGGTCACAATCAAATCGGGGCACAACTTGATCCGCCGCGGACCGTATCGCTCGATTCGTCACCCGATTTATACCGGACTGCTCGGCTCCATGATCGGAACGGTGATGCTCGAAGGCGAAGTCCGCGCGTTTCTCGGATTCGCATTCGTGCTGCTCGCGCTTTATCGCAAAGCCAAACGCGAAGAGCGATTCCTCTCCGAAGAATTTGGCGAAGGCTTCGCCGAACACGCGAAACACACCGGCATGTTCCTTCCGCGATTGTCGTAACTTAATTTTCGTCGCAGCTTTCGCTACGCTTCTTCCTCCACCAGATGTTCGGCGTGCGGTTTGTGCGCGGCGATCACTTTTTCCGCAAGCTCGCTCGGAACGAAATCGTAGTGCGAATATTCCATCGAATACGTCGCGCGGGCTTGCGTCTTGGAAGTGAGATCGGTGGCATAGTTGAGCATTTCCGCGAGCGGCACCAACGCCTTGATCACCACGTTGTGCCCGCGCAGGTCGCTGCCGGCAATGCGGCCGCGGCGCGAACTCAAATCGCCCATCAGGTCGCCCGAATATTGATCCGGCGCGTAAACTTCCACGTGCATGATCGGTTCAAGAATGGCGGGCCGCACCTGCTTCATCGCTTCCTTGAACGAAAGCGAACCGGCAATCTGGAACGCCATGTCCGACGAATCGACGTCGTGGTATTTGCCGTCATAAACCGTGGCGCGGAAATCGGTCATGGGAAATCCGGCAAGGTAGCCGCGAATGGCGGTGTCGCGAATTCCCTTTTCGACGGACGGAATCCAGTTGCGCGGAATCGCGCCGCCGAAAACGTCGTCCACGAACTCGATGCCTTTGCCGCGTTCGAGCGGTTCATACTTCACGCGGCAAACGCCAAATTGTCCGTGACCGCCGGACTGCTTTTTGTGCTTTCCTTCCGCGTCGGCCTTGCCGCGAATCGTTTCGCGGTAGGGAACTTTCGGCGGCTTGAGCGTGAGATCGACGTGATAACGCTTGTGCAGTTTCGCCACGACGACTTCGATGTGCTGTTGTCCGCTGCCGGCAAGCAGGAATTCCTTGGTCTGCGGATCGCGGATGAAGCGGAGCGCGCAATCTTCTTCCATGATTTTGTGGATGCCGACGCCGATTTTGTCTTCGTCCGCGCGCGTTTTCGGTTCCACGGCGAAGGTGATGGATGGTTCGGGAATCGCCGCGGGCTTGTAAAAAATCGGCGCGGCTTTGTCGCCCAGCGTGTCGCCCGTAAAAACCTCTTTTAATTTTGCGATCGCGCCGATATCCCCGGCGTGAAGTTCGCCGACCTCGGTCAATTGTTTTCCTTGCACGACTTGAATGTGCTGAAAACGTTCCTGCAAGCCGCGCGTAAAATCGGTGAGCGTGGCGTCGTTTTTCAGTACGCCGCTTTTCACCTTGAAATAGTTGATGCGGCCGGCGAAGGGATCGGCGAGCGTTTTGAAAACGAAAAGAGAAAGCGGTTGTGCGTCGTCGTATTTTCGTTCCACGCGGTCGCCTTTTCCGCCCGTTTCCTTAAAGCCTTCCTGCGCGTGTTCGTCGGGATGCGGAAACACGTCGGCAAGAAACGTAAGCAAGCTCGCCGTGCCGACGTTCTGCGTGGAAGAAACCATCAGCACCGGAAAGATTTTTTCCGCGACGATGGCTTTGCGCACGCCCGGAATCAAATCTTCGATGGGAATCGTCCCTTCGCGGAAAAACTCTTCCATCAATTCGTCGTCGCCCTCGGCGACCATTTCCACGAGTTTTTCGTGCGCTTGCTTTGCGTCTTCCTCGAGCGCTTGCGGAATCGGTTCGATTTTCGGTTTGCCGTCGCCGCCGAGCGCGTACAGATGCGCTTTCATTCCGACGAGATCGATCACGCCGCGAAAGCCGCGCTCGCTGCCGATGGGCAATTGCAGCGGAACCACATTGCGGCCAAACGTTTGTTCGAGCGATTCGATCGAGCGTTCAAAACTGGCGAGCTCGCGGTCCATCCAGGTGAGAACGAAAGCGCGGGGAATATCGTACTCGGTGCAAAAATCCCAAACTTTCTCCGTGGTCACTTGCGCGCCGACGTGCGCATCCACGGTGATCAAAGCGGCGTCCGCGGCGATGAGCGAGGCCTTCGTTTCGTTGATGAAGGTGCCGTAGCCGGGCAGGTCGACAAAATTAATTTTTACGCTGCTGCCGCCGCAAAGCGTGCAGGGCCATTCCGCGTAGGCGAGGCCCGTTTGCAATGATATTTTCCGCGCGATTTCTTCTTCGTCCCAATCGGTGACCGCCGTTCCTTCCGCAACTTTTCCCCAGCGCGGCGACATGCCCGCGGTGTGGAGCAACGACGACACCAGTTGCGTTTTTCCGGTGCCGCCGTGGCCGACAATGCCAACGTTTCTGATGTCCTTCGTGGGATACGCTTTCATAGAGACCTCCTGAAGTGTTCACTGGCTCGCAGCGAACAGCGAGGTCCGACAACCGAACGACTGGCGCGGGCCTGCGCCGGGGGCGAGAAAGTGTTGAGGGAGGAGAGCGTGGCCTCGTCTGCGCAGCCGGATGAAGGCTGACGGCCTGGGTCCCTCAAAAAAAAACGAGGGGCGAAGGACGAACGAAAAGTTCCCTGGTCCGTTCTCCTGACGAGGCGGATGCTAGCACAACGAAAGTGCAGCGGCAACGAATTGCGCCGCATATTCCGGGATGGCGCAAAACTCACGTTACCCCGGTAAGAATTCCCGGAACTAGTACTTCGATGGATTCACAGTACGCGCTTTTTTCCCGGTGTTTGCGGCTGCATTTATTGCACTTACTGCTGATGTTCACGCCTGATTTCGTTTTTTCATAGTGGAAACAATCTTGCACCAATTCCTTCGTTCGTTTGCATTCGCGGTTCTTCCAGCTCGCCTCAGTCCTGGTTACACCACCCGGCCAAATCTGAATGTTTATTTGGACGCGCGGCCGCGCCTCGCGCTGACCGTCCGTCCGGAGGAGTCACATGGATTTCAAACCCGAAAAGTATGAGCACGAGCCGCACGAAAATTCTCCCGCATCGCAATCGCGCGCGTGGATTGCCGTCGCCGTCTGCGCGTCATTTTTAACCACAGTGGTTGCTTTCGGCTACGGAGTGCATCAGCAATCCGCGGTCGGGCAACTGACTTCGCGCAATCAGGAAATGACGACGGCGATGAGCGACATGCACTCGCAGATGGATACGCTCAGCGCGAAGCTGAACGACGTTTCGAGCCAGGCCGCCGCCGCGATCGCCGCGCTGCAACAGCAGCAGACTGAAACGGCGCGGAACGGCGGAAAAGGCATTTCCGCGAAACAGCGCGCGGCGAGCGTGCGCCAGTTGAAACAATTGCAAGCCGCGCTGACCGACCAGGAGAAGCAACTGAAGGATACGCAAGATCAGGTCACGAAAAACCGCTCGGACCTGGAAGGCGCTTTGAGTTCGACGAAGGACGAATTGAACGGATCGATTGCGACAACGCACGAGGAGCTCGTGGCGCTTCAGAAGCGGGGCGAGCGCAATTATTTTGAGTTCGACATTGCAAAATCCAAATCCTTTCAGCGGGAAGGTCCGCTTTCGCTTTCTCTGCGCAAGGCCGATGGCAAGCACAAAACGTACGACATCGCCATGATCGTGGATGACAATCAATTGGCCAAGAAAAAGATCAATCTGTACGAGCCGGTGTGGATCCACCGAACCGACGATCCGCAACCGGTGCAGATTGTTGTGAACAAAATCGGCAGGGACACCATCCACGGATACGTGAGCGCGCCGAAATACCGCAATTCCGAACTTTCTCCCACCTTGCAAAATGTTTCGGAGAAACGGACGAGTCCGGATTCGAGCGCGAGCCAGGATGAAGAGATGCCCAATCGGCCGCAATAAGCCGGCGGCCGGCTTTGCCCGGCGAACGTCACGGCGCCGAATCCAGGATGGCTTTGAGAGTGGTTTTGTTTCCTTTCAGAACCTCGAGGGTTCGGCGCCAGTCGGGGCGCCCGGGAAATCGTAAATCGATCGAATGGGTGCCCACCGGAAGTTTCAGAGTTGCCGGAGCGTCGCCGAAGAATTTATCGTCGACAAAGATTTCCGCGCCGTCGGGATCGGAAGTGATGGAGATGGTGCCGGTGCCATCGGGTGCGGGCGGCGGCTCGTCGCTTGCGGCGGATGAAGATTCGGCGGCGAGCGGAGTTTGCGCGGGAATTTCGCGCGGAAAAGCGGAGGCGGATTCCGGCGGCGGCGCGGCGAATCTTGCGCCGGGATAAAAGCGGCGGAGGACGGTCATAAGATCGGAAGCGCTGAGGGCGAAGCAGATGCCGGTGGTGTTTTTCTTGACGAGTTTGAGCGTGTTGATGCCGACGACTTCTCCGTACAGATTGACGAGCGGGCCGCCGCTGTTGCCGGGGTTGATGGGCGCATCGGTTTGAATCCAGGTGCCGGGACCGGCGGCGGGAAATTGGCCGACGGCGCTGACGATGCCTTTGGTGACGCTGAAGAGCATGGCGTCTCCGGGATTGCCGATGGCGACGACGCTTTCGCCCTGTTGCGTGGCGGCCGCGGCGGCCAGGGGAATTGCGGGGAAATTTTCTCCTTCGACTTTCAGCAAGGCGATATCCAGATCGGCATCGAGAAAAACGACTTTGGCTTCGAGTTGCGCGCCAGAGGGCATTTTGGCGAGAAGAACGCCTTCGCCGCGCGCCACGTGTGCGTTGGTGGCGATGACGCCGGTGTCCGTGACGAAAAAGCCGGTGCCGGAACGATCGAGGCCCTTCAGATAAAGGACGGCGGGTTTGGCGCGCGCGACGACTTCCTCGAGCGGAAGTTCGGGACGAGGAGCGGCCGGCGCGGCGGCGGCGCGTATGGCGCCGACTTCGCCGGTGAACGTTTGCGCGATGGAATCGAGCTGCACCTCGAAGCGATTCGTTTTGAAGAGAAAATATTCGCCGTGCTTGCGGCCGTTGAGCGAGATCCACTCCGCGGGACCTTCGGTGAGCGGAATTTCCTTGGTGGCATAGCCCGCGAGATTGAGGCGCGCGACGAGAGGATGATCGAGGCGCGCGCCGATGGAAGTGTGCGTACGGTGGAAATAGCCGCCGGGAAAATCTTTTTCAAAAGGAGTGGTGCCGCAGACGACGCCATTGATTTCAACGGTGGCGCCGGGAGGCGTGCTGGCGATGGTGAGCTTTTCGGCGGACACACCAGTGGGAAGCAACAGAACGAGCGCGCAAAGAGAAAGAGCGCGGAAGCGCATGGCGATGACCCGGGCGGAGTTTACTACAGGGGCAGCTAAAGAGAATAGAAATTTTAAAGGCGAAATGGACGCAGAGTCAGCGGGCCGGGTCTTTCGCGGCGGTTGGCTGGTGGCCGGGGCAAGAGAGGACGGGAAGCCGAGGGTATTTGGCGTAGGAGGGATCGGTGGCGGAGCGCTGGCAGAGGAGAAAGGATGAGCCTTTGGCGGATTCAACGGTGCGGGCGTGGAGGCAGTCTGCGCAGAGGCCGACGGGGTCGTTTGGCGTGACGGGTTTGGCGGAAGCAGGCATGGGGGAAGAATAGCGTGCTGAGCAGACGCGCGAAAGTGCGAGCCCTCGAAGGCGGAGGAGCTGGACAGGAAAGAAGTGGTTCCAGACTGGCCCCTCAGGAACGGCTTTCGGGGTAAAGAATAATTCGTGTACACGCCTGTGTTTTTGGGAAAGAGTGCGCAAACGACTGAAAAGATTGGAGATGCAGTTCGCGCTTTGCGAAGAGCGGCAAAGAGGGAGGGCGAAGAGGCGCCGGAATCGTGTTTTTGCACATAGGCAATCCAGATGGTTATCAAAAGAAAGGGGTTGCGCGCGAGGCAAAAGGGATCGTTGTCAAAACAAAGGGGATAGCAAAAGTTGCCCAGATTTGGGCGCGAGGGAGTGGGTTGAGGGGGGATTCCGGCCCCTAGCAGATCGGGGCAAGGAAAAGTGGGGTCGAACAGTTCGAATGGAGCTTGATTACACTCGTCAGTGTAGCATGAACTGTTTTACTATGTCAAGAACTATTTTCTTAGTATTCGAATGGAAGGGAAAAGGTCAAAGGAAAGAACCTACCCTTCGCGAGAGGCAAAGTCGCGAAGAATGGGCCACCCCGAGTTGCGTAGTCATCCATTTGTGGGTGATTCCGATCAATTGTGCCACCCGCCGAAAACGTTGGTTTCAAACTGATTGCGAAAGTCTTCCATTTTCAATTCTTCGACAACGACCATGTAGCCGAGGCCGGCGTTATTAATGAGCACGTCGATGGCGCCGGCTTCGGAAAGGACGCGTGCGACGGCGGTGCTGACGGAATCGTCGGAACAGACGTCGAGTTCGATGGATGCAAGCGGAAGATGTTTCGCTTGCGCGAGCTGATCGAGTTGCGCGCGCTTTTCCGCCGAGCGGCCGGCGGCGTAGACGCGGTAGCCGCGTTCAGCGAGAAGGATCGCGGCGGCTTTGCCGAGCCCGTCGGTAGCGCCGGTGATGAGGACAACTTTGCCGGAAGAAGAGCTGGTCATGGGACGAAACTCCGTTACACGAAGCCGAAGATTTGAGCGAGAGAAGATGGTAGCGCGTAGGCAGGGAGAAGCAAAACGCGTGCCTAGGTGGCTTCCAGTCGGTCACGATGCAACGCGCAGTTTTGTCGACAGGAAAAAGACCTCGGCAAGGCCGCCGGCAAATCTTCCGCGAAGGTCAGTTCGCACGAAACGCTAGTTCTAAGTGTGACGTTTTGAGGTCGCCTTAACTCGAAACAGCGTCGGCCGTTAGATCAGAACCTGTCCATAAGCTGTGGAAAACTGCACATAACCGTTGACAAGTGCGCACTTTCCCTTAAAATGAGCTTGGGTTAAGTCTTGGCGAAAAAGAAGCGAAAATGTGTAAATGTATTATTGGGAGCGGGCGAGTACCGCAGGTTCCAGCGGTTCTGCGACCAACGGGGACACAAAAAGAGCACCTTGGTGGCGCGGCTAATTCGCGACCACCTGGATGCTGAGAGGTTTATGTTGCAGTCCGAACTGCCACTAAGCCGCCGCGTTAGCGAGCAGTAGCGAAAATGGAGCGAAACTTGCAAGGGATTAGTAGCATGGGATGGCGGCGGTCGCGGAATAAGTAATGACAATAAACCTTCTAAGTCTAGGTCTTGTTGAAATGGTTGCGGAGAATTGTGTTAAGAAGCTCGGACTGAGGAACCCGGAGCTTGTCTGCGGCTCGCTTAACGAGTTCCTTGTTCTCGTCAGTAACGATGAGCGGCTTGTACTCAGCGGGGAACGCCCAAGAGCACACGTTGCAGATCAGCATGCAGCCTTGACACGCATTGCTCTTGTTGATGTTGCACTGCTCACAAAGCGGTTGCCAGTTGCCGAGATCATTGGACCCTCCCCTCAGGCGCGGAATTTTGTGGTCGGGGCTCAGTTTCACGTTTGGCTCCTGCCGCCCGCAGGAGGCGCATTTGTAGTCATACTGCTGCTTGAGTCTCTTCCAGTCAGCAGCTGGCAGTTTCGCCCTTGGCTCGCGCTTCTGGCTTATGTCCAGGCTCTGCAGCTGGTATTTGGTGCCTTCCTTTCTAATCGAGGTGAAACCCTCTTCACCCTGCAGCTCGCGCAGCCGCCTGAATACATCCTTGTATGCTGGCTGGCCCAAGGAAGCTTTGAATGCATCTACCGCAGCGCGAATTTGCTTTTCCGTAAGGACGGGACCAGGGATGCCGTGTCCGGCGGGCCAGAACGCGGCCAGGAGGGCGGAGTAGATAGCCTTGTTCGCCTCGCTCGGCTGGACGAACCCACTAGCAGCGTCCGCGAGCCACTTCTCTCTGCGAGCTTCGGATTCGTTCGGCGTCGTCCTAGGTGTGAGGAGAAGGCCCTTACTGGCTCGGGATTTGGCCATTTGAGAGCGTGTGTGAAATGAAATTCGCTTCGTTTTTCGCCGGAATTGGGGGTTTCGACCTTGGGTTCCAGCGTGCAGGAATGATACCAGTGTTTCACTGTGAAATCGACCCATTCTGCCAACGGATACTTAAGCGCCATTGGCCGGAGGTTCCGCTACATGACGACATCACTACGCTCAAAGCTCAAGACATCCCAGATGCCGCTCTTTGGGCTGGAGGCTGGCCTTGCCAAGACGTCAGCCACGCGAACGCACAACGAAAAGGCATCAATGGTTCGCGAAGTGGCTTATTCTTCACCTTTGCGGCGCTGGCTCGAAAAGTTCGACCATCATGGATTGTGCTGGAAAATGTTGCAGGCCTCCTCAGCTCGGACGGAGGGTCTGCGTTTGAGGCAGTTATCAACGAACTCGAAGAGATCGGGTATGTGGGGATATGGTTCACGTGTAACACTCTCAGCGCGGGTCTTCCCCACAACCGCGAAAGAATATTCGTTGTCGGATCTTATAGATCGTCGCTTTCCCATCAGTTCTATTTTGACTGCGGCGAACTGCTTAGGGATAATTCGCCGAGAGAAAAGAAACGGACGGAAGTTGGACCCCGTGTTCAGGAAGAGTTTGTCTCAGACTCTCCGCTTTTGGTTCAACGTCGCGGGGGCTTTGGGTATACCAAGGCGACGAGCTATTGCCCCACGATACGTGCCCAAACTGGAAAGCATCAGGGAGGCCACTCTGACAGACCAATACTATGTGGCCAGAAACTTGACTTGGAACGAGTGCGAGAAACTAATGGGATTTCCGGAAGGCTGGACGGTAGACGAGGGCGACTCATTGGCAATGCAATAGCCCCACCCATTGCCGAATTTATCGGTAATCGTATACTACAGATTCAGCGCAACACTGAGCGCGTGGAGGCCCTGGGGGCTTGAGCCGTGAACAGAAGCGAGATCATGGCGGCGATCCGGTCGAAAGACACCGGGCCGGAAATGATCGTTCGTCGGCTCGTTCACTCCATGGGATATCGCTATAGTTTGCATAGATCTGACCTGCCAGGGAAACCTGACTTGGTGCTGACGACTCGGCGCAAAGTGATCTTCGTTCACGGCTGCTTCTGGCATTACCATGGCTGTGCCTTCTCCCACATCCCAAAATCTAACACCGGCTATTGGAGACCGAAGCTGAAGCGCAACCGAGCCCGTGATATCGAGCATTTGCAAGAGTTACGAGCGCACGGTTGGAGATGCTTAGTATTGTGGGAGTGCGAATTGGAAAAGTCCGAGCAACTTCGCAAGCGCTTAAGGAAATTCCTGAGGCGAGCCTAAGCAGTTTCCCTTTGCGATTAACTTATGAGGTGGCCTTATCTAAGGGGCCCCATAAGAACCAATGATGGGGAGACTCGGCCATAACTCCTGCATAACGAAGGGCTTGCCAACTCATTCGAATGGAGTAACCGCCACACTTTAGTATTGACAAGCCACCGCCCCGCGTGATACACTTCCTCGTGAAGTTTCAGGTAGCCCATTCTCTTTTTCATTCTGGCTGGTCCCTCCGTGTCGCTGATTCTACCACGTCCAACCTATCCGCTGTTACACTTCGGGTTACGTTGAAGGTAGGGCTACTGCTACACCAGAACTCGTATCGATGGCAGAGCCGAGATTACTTCTGGCCCGGGAAGTGGCTGCTTGAGCTTTCCCGCGGCCAAGCGATCCAGCGCACGGAGACGGCGGCCGGGCATCTTCGATCGGCGGGTAATTGCTAACCCGGAAAGAGAAAGAGAAAGATTTACCGCAGAGAACACGGAGCCAAGCGCACAGAGGTCACGGAGAAGCGTGGGAAGAGGGCCGATATATCGTGCACCTATACTTTGCGACCGTGCCAAGGTCAACGGGGCTGAAGCCCCTAAGCTACACAAACCCGGAAAGAGAAAGAAAAGACTTAACACAGAGAACACGGAGGGAAGAGCACCCCGACCGGGTCGGGTCAGGCGCCGGTCACGTAGGAGTGTGGGAAGTGGGCCGATATATGTTGCCGCTACACTTTGCGACCGTGCCAAGGTCAACGGGGCTGAAGCCCCTAAGCTACACAAACCCGGAAAGAAAAAGGCTTAACACAGAGAACACCGAGGGGAGAGCACAGAGGTCGGAGAGAAAAGCTAAGAGGCCGGCAGGATGCAAGCGTTACAAAGTGTGCGAAGAAGGCAGACTGCCGCGAGTCAGCGCGTTGGTGGGTCGACATGAATGACGTTACCCGGTTCCAGGGATTCGATTCCCGCTAGACAAAAGGACGCGAGCGGCAATAGGTCCGTCAGACGATTCGACTTTGCGTGAAGGATGACAATCGCTAGTTTTCGACTGGTCAAATTTTGCTGGTATTCGATTCCTTGATCCACGGTGAGGAGGACTTCGAAGCCAGCCGATTCGGCGGCTGTGAGAAGCTCACCATTTTTGAGGCCGGCGAGACCGGCGTATCGCGCTGATTGGCAGTCGTGTCCAGTCAGTGCGTTGCGAAATCGCTCATCCACACATTCGTCAATCAGGATGCGCATTAGGGGCGCGCGAGCAGGAGTTCTTTCGCTTCTTCCAGTGCGGCAACAGCGGCTTCGCGCGAAACGGTGGGAAAGCCTTGCAGAAAATCTTCGAGAGTGTCTCCGCCTTCGAGATAGTCAAAGAGAGCCTGAACGGGTACGCGTGTTCCGCGAAATACAGGTGTCCCGCCGAGGATGGCAGGGTCTCTGATAATGACAGCCATGACGCGATTCTAGCACGCTGCCTGGAAAGGGAAAGAAAAAGGCTTAACGCAGAGAACACAGAGAGAAGCGCACAGAGGTCACGGAGAAGTGTGGGAAGAGGGCGCGATATATCGTGCCGCTACACTTTGCGACCGTGCCAAGGTCAACGGGGCTGAAGCCCCTAAGCTACACAAACCCGGAAAGAGAAAGACTTAACGCGGAGAACACTGAGGGAAGCGCAGAGAGGTTGGAGAGAAAAGCTAAGAGGCCGGTAGGAAGCCAGCGCTACAAAATGTGGGAAGAGGGCCGATATATCGTGCCGCTACACTTTGCGACCGTGCCAAGGTCAACGGGGCTGAAGCCCCTCAGCTACACAAACCCGGAAAGAAAAAGAAAAAGAAAAAGGCTTAACACAGAGAACATAGCGGGAAGCGCACCGAGGTCACTGAGAGGAAGGAGCCGGGACTTAACGCAGAGAATACGGAGGGAAGAGTAGAAAGGTCGCAGAGAAAAGCTGAGAGGCCGGCTGGAGGCTTTTCGGCTTCGCTCAGGACAAGCCAGCGCTACGAAATGGGCGAAGAAAGCGGGCCCTACAACGGCTTCGATCGGGAGATGGTCGGTGATGTGGTGATCGAAGAAAGCCCGCTTTAGAAGGCGGGCCCTACATGAGCAAGGCACAAAAAGGCTGGGCCGCTTATTTGGATATGGAAATGGATGAGGATGGATCTAGGTAGACGGTTTGGCCGCGGTGGAGGGTTTGCTGGCATTTGGGTCTTTGAGTTGGTTGGCGGGAACGAATAGAGGTCGTGGTCCGAGGCGGCGAGGTTGGCGTCTTTGCCGGGTTTGCGAGGGCCGACGCGATTTTCGAGGAAGAGCCCGCCTACGGCGCTAATTAGCAGCGAACTGTGAATTAGACGGCGGTGAGGAAAGAGCCGGAGGGCTCGACGAAGGCGTAAGCCATGCGGGGAGTGTTGAAGGCGACGGCGGGAGTGCCATCGCGATCGAGAAGAATGAGGCCGCCGGTGCCGCGTCCGCGTTCGGCGAGAAGAAGGATGGATTCCTCGGCGGCGTGATTGGCGGCTTCTTTTGATGTGGCAAGTTCGCGCGGCGGATAGCGGAGAAAATCGACGGCGGTTTTGGCCATGACGATTTTCATGATGGCTTCGCCGAGGCCGGTGCAGGAGACGCCGCCGGCGGTGACGTCGGCGTAACAGCCGCAGCCGATGAGAGGCGAATCGCCAACGCGGCCGGGAAGTTTGCAGCAGGTGCCGCCGGTGGAAGTGGCGGCGAAAAGGCGGCCGTCTTTATCGAGCGCGACGGCGCCGACGGTGCCTTGCGCGTGGCCGCGATGATGTGCGGCGGCGTGCTCGTCTTTGCTGCAACGAAGATAGGCTTCCCATTCGGCTTCGCTGACGAGTTCTTCCGGTTTGCAGAGCGCGACGCCTTTTTCCTTGGCGAATTTTTCGGCGCCTTCGGCGATGAGCATCATGTGCGGGCAATGTTCGTAGATGGCGCGAGCGGCTCGGATGGGATTTTTTATGCGCTGGAGGCCGGCGGCGGCGCCGGAGCGGAGCGAGGCGCCGTCCATGACGATGGCGTCACATTCGACTTTGCCTTCGGCGTTGAGGTGAGAGCCAAAGCCGGCGTCGAAAACGGGAGCGTTTTCGAGAACGACGAGAGAGGCTTCGATGGCGTCGAGCGCGGAGCCGCCACTTGAGAGAATTTTCCATCCTTCGGTGAGAGCTTCGAGGCAGCCTTGTTTGCAGGCGTCGACGGCTTCGTCGGGAATATCCCACGCGCCGCCGTGGACGATGAGAGAAGGTTTCATGAAGCGAGAATGGCAAAGCCAAGAGTGGATTGTCCAGCGGCGCGGAAGATGAGCCGAGAGGCGAAGGAGTTACACATCATCGTGAATGGTGACGAGCTTAACGACTTCGAAAGCTTTTCTGCCGGCCGGAGTGGCGACCTGTACTTCGTCGCCGACCTGTCGGTTCAGGAGAGCTTTGCCGATGGGAGAAGTTGTGGAGATGAAGCCTTTTTCGGCGTCCACTTCTTCGCTGCTGACGAGTTTGTATTCGATCTTGACGTCTTTATCGGTGTCGAGCACGAGAATGCGGGAACCGTAACCGGAACGATCTTTCGGAATGTTCGTGAGATTCAACATGCCGAGATCGCCCATGCGTTTTTTGAGCTGGCCGATGCGCGCGTTGACGAAACCCTGGCGTTCCTTGGCGTATTTGTATTCGGCGTTTTCGGAAAGGTCGCCGTGGGCTCTGGCGATGGCGATTTCCTTGGGGAGCTCGACGTTGAGCTCGTGGTCGAGCCGATCAATTTCTTCCTGAAGCTTCTGCTTAATTTTTGCGATCGGGTCAGGCATGGCAATCCACCAAAAAAGACTTGCGCGGGAAGGATGGTCCAGTTGGACGAACCGCCCCCGCGCAGAGAGACATTATAGATGGTGGGGAATTGCGGCGACAAGGTGTGAATTGGGTGTGAATTGGGTGCGAGGCCGTTTGAAATTTGGGCTTTTGTGTCGCGATCGCGAAATTCAAACGGCCGCCTTTTCTGCGATGGAGCTAATTTACCTTGATGGTGAAGGATTGGGATGTGGAGTGGCCCGCGTCGTCGCTGGCCGTGAGGGTGTAAGTGGTTGTTTTGGTTGGAGTTACGTCGATGCAACGGGAATACGAAGGCCACATGGGGCCGGCGGGCGGGTCGAGCGTGACCTTTTTGGCGTTGGCCACGCCATAACAAAGTTGGGCCGATTGGCCGCGGTGGACGGATGGATTGCCGTAGAAAGATTGAATGGCGAGCTCGGAGCCGCCCATTTGTTCGACGGTTTTCTGATCCTGCTCGCGCTGCTTTTGCGCGGCGGCATCGCGAGCGCGCTGTTCGATCCGGCGATTATCGTTCCAGCGGGAAAAAACAATCCAGCCGACGTAGACGGCGACGAGCAAGAGAATCGTGCCGGAATAGACGAAAGGATTTTTCCAGAAAGGTTTTTCAGCCGGCGCGGGCGCAGAGGTCATGAGAGGTTACTCCGATTTGGCGGGCGGAACCATGGTGCGGCCGATGTCCCGCCAGGTGATTAGATGAATTTGATTGTCGCGGAGCAGTTTTTGAAATTCGTCGCCGGAGAAAAAATCGAAATCGCGCTGGCGCCAGTCCGCGCCCCAGGTATCGCGTTCGCGAGTGGCGGCTTTCATTTCGGCGTCGGCGTAAGCGAGGTGGACGACGAATTCGGTGACGCCGGGTTCGAGATGAAGGAGAGCGTTTTTGTAAAAATCGTTCCACTTGGAAGGAGGGACGCCGGGTTCCATGGTGACGACGCGATCGATGACGACGTCATTTGGGCCGAGAGTTTTTTCGAGAAAAGGAAAATCGGCAAACCAATTGCGCGGGAGGAGGAGGGGAAGATTATTTTCGCGGGCGAGGCGGAGGGCGACTGCGAAGAGATCCTTGTTGGTCTGAAAGAGGCGATTCTGGTGCGAATCGAGATGAGTGGGTTTGACGCCCATGGCCAGGGCACGCGCGATTTGCGCGCGAAGTTCGATTTCGACGTCTTTGGGGTCGATGCGGGTGGCGGGCGGCCAGTCGTGATGAAAGTAGCCGTTGGAGTCGATGAGCGAGGGCACAATGTCGCGCGGGGCGACGGAGCCCCAGCGATAAAAAACGCGTTCGCTGGTAAGTGTGAGGTGAAGGCCAAAATCGGCCGCGGGATGAGATTTTGCGTAATCGGCGATTTCCGGAAACCACGGGCACGGAACCATGAGGCTGGCGGAATTGATGCCGCCGGATTCGAGCGCGCGGATGGATGCGGCGTTGACGGAGTGTGTTGCGCCCAGATCGTCGGCGTGGACGATGAGAAGTTTTGCGTCGCGCGGGTAGCCGAGTTTTTCCGGGAGAGTCTTGGCGGGCTGTTGCGCGAAGGAAGAGGGCGAGAAAATTCCGCCGGCGAGAACGAGAAAGAGCGCAATGTGTTTCATGCGGAAAAGACCTTTCGGAAAAGTTGAATCATGCCGGCGAAGGCGAGGTCGGTGGATTCGGGGTCGAAGCGCGGGCCTTCGTCGCGCATGAAAGCGTGCTCGGCGGGGTAGAGCTGGACGCGATGAGCGACGCCCGCGGCGCGGAGAGCTTGTGCGACCGCATCGCGGCCTTCGCTTGGAATGTGCGGATCGTTCGAACCGAAGATCATGAGGAGCTCGCCGCGGATTTTTGCGGCCTCGGCGAGGGAGCCGGCGTCGGCGTCTTTGCCAAGTTTTCCGTCGTGAATGCCGGTGCCGTAGAAGCAGACGGTGGCGCGGACGCCGGGTTGAAGAGCGGCGCGAAAGGCGAGATGTCCGCCGATGCAAAAGCCAATGGCGCCGAGTTTTCCGTTCGCGACTTTTGGATGGATGGCGAGCCAATCGAGCGCGGCGCGGCAACTGGCGTCGAAATCGGAGACGGGAGTCTGCAAGGCGTCTTCGAGGCCGCGCGTGCGGCCGGCGTCGTCAAACGGAATGACGGTGCCGGGCGGTTCGATGCGGTGATAAATTTCAGGCGCGGCGGCGACGAAGCCGTACCCGGCAAGGCGGACACAGGCGCGGAGCATCGGGCCGGTGAGCTGGAAAATATCGGAGTAGCAGAGGATTGCGGGGAATTTTCCGTTCGCATGCGGGGCGGCGATAAAGGTACGCATGGGAGAGCGAGCGACGGGAATTTCCGCGTAAGAGGTTTCGACGATCATGGTTTTGTTTTCTTTTGCGCTATTGAGAGTAAGCCAAATCGAGACAATTTAACATCGCGCGAATCGCCGCAACTGGGGCGAGTTGTGCATTGCTCTAAAAGCTACAGGCGGCGCGGCGGCGCTTGCGACGCGGCGGCTTCCCCGCAATGATGGGATGAGCGAAAAATCCCACAAAACCGCGTGGAAATCCGAGACGAAAGACGGGCATGGCCGGCGAAATGCGCGAGAAAAGTGTTGAGTGGCGGAAGATCGTTTTGCTGGCAGTGGCGCTTGCCGTTGCGACCGTGTTGCTTTATTTGCCGGCGTTGCGAAACGGATTTGTGAGTCTGGATGACCCCGATTATGTGACGCGGAATGGCCACGTGCAGCAGGGAGTGACGCTGGCGAACGTGAAGTGGGCCTTTGGGACGGAAAATCCGGTATCGAACTGGCATCCGTTGACGTGGATATCGCACATGCTGGATGTGAATTTGTACGGCGGGCGAGCGTATGGGCATCACCTGACAAATGTTTTGCTGCAGGCTGTGGACGTGGTGCTGCTTTTTTTGCTGTTCGCGACGGCGACGGGGGAAGCGATGAAGAGCGCGGCGGTGGCGGCGCTCTTCGCGGTGCACCCGATGAATGTGGAAGCGGTGGCTTGGGTGGCAGAGCGAAAAACGGTGCTTTGCATGGTGTTTTTTCTTGGCGCGTGCTGCGCACATATTTGGTATGCGAGAAAGCCGAGCGCGGGGCGGTACGCATTGGTGGCGGCGCTGTTTGCCCTGGGACTTCTGTCCAAGGTAATGGTGGTGACGCTTCCGCTGGCGCTTTTGTTGCTGGATTATTGGCCGTTGCGCCGGATGGAAGGCGAAGGAGCCGCGGCGGGTTCGATCGACTGGAAGTTGGCGCTAAGACGCTGCACGGAAAAGGTGCCTCTGTTTTTGATGTCCGCGGGCGCGTCGGTGATGACGCTCTATATTCATCATCGGGAACATGCGCTTGCGGCGGGAATGCCAAAAAGTTGGCTGGTGAAGAACGGAACGTATTCGTATCTGGCGTACTTGAGAAAGTTTTTCTGGCCGGTGCGGTTAGGAGCGTTTTATCCGCACCCGGAGAATTCGCTGAGCTGGCTGGTTGTTGGAATTTCTGGAATCACCATGCTTGGAATTTCGGCGGTGGTTTGGAGATTCCGGGAGCGCCGGTATCTTGTCGCCGGGTGGCTCTGGTATTTGGCGACGCTATTTCCGATGGTGGGCTATGTGCAGTCGGGAAGGCAAGGAATGGCCGACCGGTACTTGTACACCCCGATGATTGGCGTGATTTTTGGGCTGGTGTGGCTGATTGCGGATTGGGCGAAAGAGAAAAATTGGAATCCGAGCGTATTGTCGCTGCTCGTGTTGCTGGCGATCGCCCCGTGCGTGTATTTGACGGAAACGCAGATCGGATACTGGCGCGACAGTTACGCGCTTTTCGCGCAAACGCTTGCCGTGACGAGCCGGAACGGAATGGCGGAAAACAGTTTCGGAAGCGAACTGTACGAGCGCGGGGATTTTGCCGGCGCAGCGCAACACTTTGAAGCGGCGGTGGAGTATGCCCCAGACCTGGCGGTGGCGCACTACAACCTGGCGATGATCCGACAGCGCGAAAACATGGCCACCGAAGCGGAGCGAGAGTACCGGATCGCGTTGCGGCTGGCGACGGATTGGATGGAAGCGGCGCAGGCGCACAACAATCTGGGCGTTTTGTACATGAGCGAACAACAGTATTCGAACGCGACGGCGGAATTCGATGCGGCCATCAAACTGAATCCGGCGGAGTACAACAGTTATATGGGCCGGGGGCGAATCGAATTGCAAGCGTCGCAGTTTGACGCGGCGATCGGCGATTTTGCGCATGCGGCGCGGATTTCCGAGACGCCGGAAGTCTTTTTTCGCCTGGGAACCGCGTTCGAATTGAAAGGCGAGGCGCGACGGGCAGCCGAGGCGTACCAAGCCGCACTGCAACTGGCGCCGGGATTCGGCGAGGCGAAAGCAAGGCTGGAGGCGTTGCGCGGCGGCAAGGAGCCGCCGCGATGACCGCCGAGGAAAACGAAAAGGCGGGGCAAGGCGCGTGGGGACCGGAAGTGCTGCGCGGAGTGCGCGAGGCAAGGCGGCAACAACAGGAAGAAATCGCGGCGAAGCGCGAAAAGTACATTCGCACAAATCGATATTTTTACGACCAGCTGAAAAAGACGCTTCGCTACATCATCGAGCCGGGGAAACGCGTGCTCGAATTGCGCTGCGAAACGGGGCATTTGCTGGCGGCGGTCGAGCCGGCGTATGGCGTGGGCGTGGAGATCAGCGACGGGATGGTGCGCGTCGCACGGGAGAAAAATCCGAGTCTCTATTTTGTGCGGAGCGAGCTGGAGGAGCTCGAGCTGAACGAAACATTCGACTACATCATCTTCAGCCACATTTTCGATACGGTGGATATTCTGCGGACGTTCGAACGAATCAGAAAGCACAGCACGCCCGAGACGCAAGTGATCGTCGTGAATTACAACCAATTTTGGGAGCCGGTGCTTGAGCTGGCGAGCAAGCTAGGGTTGCGCACGCGGTTTGTGGAGCCAAACTGGGTAAGCGAGAACGACGTGCGGGGATTTTTGAAGCTGGCGGGGCTGCGGCCGGTGCGCAAGTACAGACAGATATTGTTTCCGAAATGGATTCCGCTGCTTTCGAATTTCATGAACGGATTTGTGGCGCGGCTGCCGGCCGTGAGGCGTTTGTGCATGATGCAGATCATGGTGGCGCGGCCGATGCGGGCGGCGCTTCAAGAGGAGGAGGTGTCGGTATCGGTGATTGTTCCGTGCCGGAATGAATTTGGAAACGTGGAACAAGCGGTGAATCGCGTGCCGCACATGGGGCGGCACACGGAGATATTGTTCTGCGACGACAAATCGACGGACGGAACGCCGGAGGAAGTGCGGCGGATGCAGGCGCTGCACCGGGATCGAGACATTCGATTGATTGAAGGGCCGGGGATTTGCAAGGCGGAGAACGTGTGGACGGGATTTCGCGCGGCGCGGGGAGACGTCGTGATGATTCTGGACGCGGACCTGACGGTGATGCCGGAAGAGCTGCCGATGTTTTTGAGCGCGCTTGCGAGCGGCCGCGGCGATTTTGTGAATGGAAGCCGGCTGGTCTATCCGATGCAGGAAGATGCGATGAAATTGTCGAACATGCTCGGCAACAAGTTTTTCGGACTGGTGTTTTCGTTTTTGCTGGACCAGCGAATCAAGGACACGCTTTGCGGAACGAAAGTGCTTTGGAGAAAAGACTGGCTGCGGATGGAGCGGAATTTAGGCAGCTGGGGCATCCAGGATTTGTGGGGAGATTACGAACTTTTGTTTGGCGCGAGCAAGCTGCAACTGGAAATCGTGGAAGTGCCGGTTCATTATCTGGAACGAATTCACGGCGTAACGAAGATGACGAAAGTGTTTGCCAACGGATGGCGCATGCTGAAAATCTGCTTCCGGGCCTGGTACCGGCTGGGGGGATAAGAAAACTTGGCGGCGGAGCTACTTCGGCGATGGCTGGCGCATCCTCTGACGGCGTCGTTGGCGGATGACGATCCGAAAACCACGGAGCTACGAAAGCAGATCATCCAGTCGAAACCGTTCCTGAAAGCGATTTATGAAGAATGGTATGAGCGTTTGGCGGCGGAAGTTCCGCGTGGAACGGGCGGAGTATTGGAATTGGGATCCGGAGCGGGATTTTTGTCGCGTTACATTCCTGGATTGATTACATCGGAAGTGTTTCCCTGTTCGAACGTCAGCGTCATTTTGAATGCGCAGAATATGCCGATGGAAAATTCGTCGCTGCGCGCGATCGCCATGACGGATGTGTTGCATCACATGCCGGACGTGCGGAGATTTTTTGCGGAGGCGTCCCGGTGCCTGCGGAGCGGCGGGAAGATACTGATGATCGAGCCGTGGGTGACGCCGTGGTCGACGTTTGTCTATCGACGGTTTCATTCCGAGCCATTCTTGCCGGAAGCTCCGGAGTGGGAATTTGCGACCAGCGGACCGGTGTCGGGAGCGAATGTGGCGCTGCCGTGGATGGTATTTGCGAGGGATCGAGCGCGATTCGAAAAAGAGTTCCCTGCACTGGAGATTGAAGAGATTCGGCCGTTCCTACCTTTCCGGTATTTGCTTTCTGGCGGAGTGTCGATGAAAAGCCTGATGCCGGGATTTGCGCACGGGATGTGGGCGCTGCTTGAGCGGAGCCTGGATTTTCAGAGGGAGCGGCTGGGAATGTTTGCGTTCCTCTCCGTCCGAAAACGGTGAGATTGTGCGAGCGAATTGGCCAAGCACGGGACCTAAGGGCGCGCTCGGCGCGAACGGAGTAAGATACGGCTTGACGGGTCTCGAGAAATGACCGAGTTTTTTCGCGCGTCGAAATGCGGAGGAAGTTCATGAAAACAGGAATAATGTGCGTGGCTTTGGCGGCGAGTCTGGCGATACCGGCGCTGGCCGGAAAATCCGCGGAAATGGCGAAATCGATGGACAAGAAAGTGTTTGGGAAGACCGCGGACGGGAAGACCGCGGACCTGTATACGCTCAGGAACAAGAGCGGGATGCAAGTGAGTATTACGAATTTCGGCGCGACGGTGGTATCGATTGTGGTGCCCGACAAAGACGGAAAGATGGCCGATGCCGCGCTGGGATACGACACGCTGGCCGGATATGAGCTGAACAAAAATTATCTGGGCGTGCTCGTGGGGCGATACGGAAACCGGATCGCGCACGGAAAGTTCAGCATTGACGGCGTGACCTACACGCTGGCGAAGAACAACGGTGACAACAGCCTGCACGGCGGAATCAAAGGATTTAACAAAGCGTTGTGGACGGCAAGCGACGCCTCGACCGGCGGCGAGCCGGCGGTGGAGATGAAGTATGTGAGCAAGGACGGCGAAGAAGGATATCCGGGGAATTTGTCGGTGACGGTGGTGTATACGCTGACGAACAAGAATGAGTTGAAGATCGACTATTCGGCGACGACGGATAAGAAGACGGTGCTGAACCTGACGAATCATACGTATTTCAATTTGGCGGGCCAGGGGAACGGCGACATCCTGAAGCATGAAGTGACGATCAATGCGGACAAGTTCACGCCCGTGGATTCGGGACTGATTCCGACGGGCGAGCTGAAAAAGGTGGAAGGCACGCCGTTTGATTTTCGCAAGGCAACCGCGATTGGCGCGCGAATTGACGCGGACGACGAACAAATAAAGCTGGGCGGCGGATACGATCACAATTTTGTGCTGAACAAAGAAAAGCCCACGGAGCTGAGCCTGGCGGCGAAGGTGGCAGAGCCGGCGAGCGGCAGACGGCTAGAAGTGTGGACGACGGAGCCGGGCGTTCAGTTTTATACGGGCAACTTTTTGGACGGGAGTTTTCAGGGAAAAGGCGGAATCGCGTATCAGAAGCGGACGGCGTTTTGCCTGGAGACGCAGCACTTTCCCGATTCGCCGAATCACCCGAGCTTTCCAACGACGCTGTTGAAGCCGGGTGAGAAGTACCATACGACGACGGTGTACAAATTCGAGGCGAAGTAAGCGGCAAACGGCGCGAAAAAACGGATGACAAGGAAAAGCCGGCGGCAAGCGTTTACGCGCAAGGAAGCGGGAGAGTTTTGGCCGGACGTTCGCGGGAAGTGCCAGCACAAGAAGCAATGCGAAAACCACAAGCGCGCGCAGACTATGCAAGCCGGCTTTTTTTCGAGCCAGCCACTGGCTATTGCTGCCAGCCTCCTCCGAGTGCCTGATACAACTGAACCACCGCCAACAATTCATTGAGCCGTGCCTGCACGAGGCCCAGCTCCGCCGAGAAGGCGTTGGTTTCGTTGGTCAAGACTTCCAGATAGCCGGTGACGCCGCCGGTATAGCGCATGTGAGAAAGACGAGCCGCGTCCTCGGCGGATCGAAAAAGGAGTTCTTGCTGCATGCGGAATTCCCGCGTCTTGTGGTACGCCACCAGCGCGTCGGATACGCCGCGAAAAGCGCCCTGAATCGATTGTTGATAAATCAGCACGGCCGTTTGCTCGCGTGCCTCGGCGAGGCGCACCCCAGAGCGGAGCCGGCCACCGGTAAAAATTGGCTGGGCCAGCGAAGCCCCAAAGCTCCACGCGCCGGCGGGCCCGGTGAACAAGCTGCTGAGCGCAGTACTCTGGAAACCACCGGTGCCGCTCAGCGAGATCTCGGGAAAATAGGCGGCGCGCGCCACGCCGATCTCCGCGTTTGCCGCAATCAACTGCGCTTCGGCCTGGCGAATGTCGGGCCGGCGCTCGAGCAAAGACGATGGAAGCCCGGCGGGAACTTCGGGAGGCTGGCGTTGTTCGGTGAGCGTCTGGCCTCGTGGCACGTCGCCTGGATTCTGACCGAGCAGAAGGCTGAGAAAATTTTCTTGCTGCGCGACTTGCTGTTCGAGAGCGGGAATCTCGGAGCTGGCCGTAAAAACCAACTGCTCGGCCTGGCGCACGTCGAGCAGCGACGTCGAGCCTCCTTCGGAGAGGATTCGCGTGAGCCGCAGCGATTCCTGGCGCGAATTGAGCGTGCGTTTGGAAATTTCCAGTTCGAGGTCGAGCGCCCGCAGCTGGAAGTATGCGCTGGCGACATTGGCTACGAGCGTCGAAGCAACTTCGCGCTGCGCCCATTCACTTGCAAGCAGATTCGCTCTTCCGGCTTCGGTTGCGCGGCGAAACTTTCCCCAAAAATCAATCTCCCAACCGGCGGAAACGTTTGCCTGCCCGGTACTTGATTCGAATGCCGGAAAGAACTTCGATTGGGCATCGCGGACGTCTGTAACTCCGGCCCCGGCACTCACATTTGGAAACTGGTCGGCGTGGATGATTCCGAGTTGCGCGCGAGCCTCGAGCAGGCGGGAGGCAGCGATGCGCGAATCGTAATTTTGGGTGAGCGCCGTGCGGATCAGCGTGCGCAACTGCTCGTCTTGAAAGATGTCCCACCACTTTTGATCGCCGAGCGCGGCAGTCTCCGCTCCCGCGGTTCCTTCGGGGACCGCGCCTCGATACGTGGCAGGAACCGCGGCGGCGGGCCGCTTGTAATTCGGGCCGACGGTGCAACCGGAAGCTAGAAAAAGCACCGCGCTCAGGAGGGCAACGAATTTCTTCATGTTAGTTCCCCTCCGCGGGCGCGGGGCCGGAAAGGACGGCGGGCTGGCGTGCCTTGCCTTCACCCGACCACTTCTCGATGAGATAGAAAATGGCGGGGATGAAAAAGATGCCGATGAGGCTCGCGGCGAGCATGCCGCCAATCACGGTGGTTCCCATAATTTGTCGCGAGACGGCCCCCGCGCCGGTGGCGGTCCACAGCGGCACGCAGCCAAGGATGAACGCAAACGAAGTCATCAAAATCGGCCGAAGGCGCAGCCGAGCCCCTTCCAAGGCGGCTTCGACCAGCGGCTTGCCGTGCTCGTATTCGTCTTTGGCGAACTCGACGATGAGAATCGCGTTTTTGGCGGCCAGACCGATGAGCATGACCAAACCGATTTGCGAATAGACGTCGCTTTCGATTTGCACCATGTAGCTCGGCAGAAAGGCTGAAAGAACGGCGCGGCGCAGCCACAGAATGGCAAACGCTCCAAAAACGGCGACGGGAGTGCTGAGGAGGACGCTGAAAGGAAGCGACCAACTTTCGTACAAAGCGGCGAGGATCAGAAAGACGAATAGAAGCGAGAAGCCAAAAATCACGGCTGGCGGAACACCCTGCTGGGCCTTCTTTTCCTGGAACGACATTCCCAGGTAATCGAAACCCATTTCCCGCGGCATTGTCTCGGCGAAAACTTCTTCCAAGGCGGCCGTGGCTTGGTCCGCGCTGTAACCGGGAGCGGCGGCGCCATTGATTTGCGCGGCGCGATACTCGTTGAGGCGCATGGTGAATTCCGGGCCGGGTCGCGGTTCGAATCGGGTGAGCGCCGCGAGGGGCACCATTCCGCCGTTATTGTTTCTCACGAAAAACTGACCGACGTTTTCCGCCTTCGTGCGGTAGTCGCCTTCCGCTTCGACGTAGACCTGCCATTGCCGCCCAAAGCGATTGAAATAATTGATGAACAAGCCGCCCATGAATGCCTGCAAAGTCTGGTACACGTCCCTGACGGCCACGCCTTGCTTGATGACTTTGTCGCGGTCAACGTTCACAAACTGCTGCGGAACGCTGGCCAGAAACGTCGTACTCAGCCCGGCGATTTCCGGACGTTTCCGCGCGGCAGTGAGAAAGGTCTGCAGGTTCGAGGCAAGAAAGCCAACGTCTTGGCCGGAGCGGTCTTCCAGGGCAAACGTAAAACCGCCGGAAGTGCCAACGCCGGGAATAGCGGGCGGGGAAAAGGAAAAGGCGATGCCTTCGGGAAGTGTGGAAAGTTCTTGATTGATATGCTGTTTGATGGCCTGAAGCTGTTCTTCTCGCGATGTGCGTTCATCCCAGTGCTTCAACGTCACGAAGAAAAAGGCGTTATAGCTTGTACGGACGAAGCTCAGCAAGCTGAAACCGACAACGCTGGTGGTGTATTGAATTCCCGGTGTATTCGCCAAAACGCCTTCAATTTTCCGCGTAACTTCATCGGTGCGTTGAAGCGAAGCAGCGCTCGGAAGCTGCAGATTAATGTACAAATACCCCTGGTCTTCGTCGGGCAGAAAGCTCGAAGGGACCTTGCTGCCAAACCAGCCCGCCGCGGCGCCAAAAATTCCCAGCAGAACCAGAGCAATTGCGCTCTTGCGAGTCAGCGTACCGCAGAGGCGAACATAACCGTTTGTGGCGCCGGTAAAAACGCGGTTAAACCACGAAAAGAAACGCTTGAGAAGCCCTCCGCTGGATGTTCTGGGACGGAGCAACAAAGCGGCAAGCGCGGGGCTCAGCGTCAGCGCGTTGAACGCAGAAAGAATCACGGAGATGGCGATGGTGACGGCGAATTGTTGGTAGAGCCGTCCGGTAATTCCCGGAATGAAAGCGGTGGGAATGAAGACCGCGGAAAGAACGAGGGCAATGCCAACCACCGGGCCGGAGATTTCTTCCATTGCCTTGAAGGCCGCCGCCTTGGGGGTGAGTCCGTCCTCGATGTGGCGTTCCACGGCTTCGACGACGACGATCGCGTCATCCACAACCAAACCAATGGCGAGGACAAGGCCAAATAAGGAAAGGGTGTTTACGGAAAAGCCGAAAAGCGGGAAGAAGATGAATGTGCCGACCAAGGATACGGGCACGGCCAGAAGCGGGATCAGCGTCGCGCGCCAACCCTGCAGAAAGAGGTAAACAACGATGATGACCAGGACAATCGCAATGGCCAAGGTCAGAATGATTTCCTTGATGCCCTGTGTGACCGCTTGTGTGGTGTCCAGCGAAATGACGTAGTCGATGTCGTTCGGCAAACGCGACTTTGCTTCCGCCATAAGCTTCTTGATGCTTTCCGCCGCTTGCACGGCGTTGGAACCGGGCAACTGATACGCGGCGATGAGCGCGCACGGCTTTCCGTTCAGACGCCCGACAACGCTGTAGTTCTGAGCGCCCAGTTCCACGCGTGCTACGTCCTTAACGCGCACAACCGCTCCGCCTGGGGATTCGCGAACAACGATTTGCTCGAATTCTTCCGGAGAAGAGAGCCGGCCCTGGGCGCGCACGGAATACGTAAATTCCTGGCCCTTCGGAACCGGTTCGCTGCCAACCTGGCCCGCGGGGTTCACGGTGTTTTGCGATTGGATGGCGGTGACAATCTCTGGAACGGTGATGGCCAGCTTGGCCAATTGGTCCGGCTTGACCCAAAGCCGCATGGCGTACTGGCCGGCTCCGAAAATCTGGACGCTTCCGATGCCGTAGGAGCGGGTAACTTGATCGGCGAGGTTGATGTAAGCGTAGTTCGAAAGAAACTGCGCGTCGTAGGTTCCCTTGGGCGAGTACAGAGCGATAAGCATCAGGGGAGCGGTGACGGTTTTCTGCACCGTCACGCCAAAATTGTTGACATCGGCAGGGAGCTGAGAGGCAGCCTGTGTTTCGCGAATTTGCGTGAGAATCAGATCCGTGTTTGGATTGGTCTTTACGTCGTAGTCCACGATCAATCGCATCACTCCATCGGCCGTTGAGTTTAGCGAATACATGTAATTCATGTTGTCGACGCCGCTCATTTGCTGTTCGATGGGCGTGGCGACGGATTGCTCGATGGTTTGCGCATCCGCGCCGACATAGGTGGCAACCACTTGCACTTCGGGAGGAGCGATATCGGGAAACAGGGCCACGGGAAGGCTCGTAATCGTGACCGCTCCGATGATCACCATAAGGATGGCAATGACCATCGCTACAATGGGGCGGTTGATGAAAAACTTAGACATGGCTCAGCTGCCTTTCGTGGGCGCGGTCTGCTTGATTCTGACGGTTGAGCCGTCTCGCACCTTTTGCAGTCCTTCGACAATCACGAGCTCACCCAAGCGCACGCCGCTTTCCAGGATCCACATCGTGCCGACACGCTCGCCCGCCTTCACCGAGCGGATGCTCACCTTGTTGTCGCTGCCTACCACGGCCACTTGATAACTTCCTTGAAGTTCATTGACCGCCCTTTGCGGCACCAGAAGCGCGCCCTTTCGCACGTCACCCGCCGCCCGCACTCTTCCAAACTGGCCGGGCCGGAGGATATTTTTTGGATTGGGAAAGGCGCACACAATGCGGATGCTGCCCGTCGTCACATCGACTTGACGGTCGGTCAGCAGGAGCGCTCCCTTCTGCGGATAAATGGACCCGTCGGCCAAGATGAGCTCGAACGGCGGCGCGTCGGATGGAACTTGCTGTTGGTTGTGAGAATTGATTCTCTCCGCGTAATGCATGTACTCCTGCTCGCTGATGGGGAAGTACGCCTTGATCGGATTTACCTGCGAGACGGACGTAAGAACCGCGGTCGGGTTCACCAGATTTCCGATTTGCACTTGAGCGATGCCGGCGATGCCGTCCACAAGCGACGTCACGTGGGTGAATTCGAGGTTCAGCTCGGCTTGTTCCACCTGCGCTTGCGCGGCCTTTACGGTTGCCTTGGCGGCAAGGTTTGCTTGAACGTCGTTGTCCAATTGGCTTTGTGCGATGGCGCGCTCTTTTGCCAGAGGAGTATCGCGGTCCACATCGAGCTGAGTCTTGCCCAGTTGCGCTTCGGCTTGCGCGAGTTGCGCTTTGGCTTGATCGAGCACGGCCTCGAAAGGACGCGGGTCGATCTGGAAAAGGATCTGTCCTTTGCGGACAAAAGAACCCTCTTTGTAACTCTGCTGGACGATGTATCCGGTCACTTGCGGTTGAATCTGTGCATTGACAAAGCCGTCGAGCGTGGCAACCCACTCGCCGTAGATCGGCACATCTTTTTGCGATACAGAAGCAACTTCAACCTCGGGCGGGGGTGGAGGAGAAGCAGCGTTTGGATTTCGGCAACCCACGCCGAGGGTTGAAGAGAGCGTAAGGATAGCCAGAGTCCGCAGAAACACGGCGGCCTGCTGGAAAGGTTGTTTAACGCTAAGTGTTCGATTCGGGATTTGCATGGCTGGAATCCTCGTAAGAAAACCTTGCGGGTTCTTGTTTTCGTCGCCTGCGACCGAGAGTATAGCTCTCAGATGTGCGGAATGATCCATCGGGTACTCCATTCTCTCCAGGCGAGCGAGTTCCGCGGGCTCAACTCGCGCTTGGCCGGCTACAGATTTACATTGGCAATGACCCCTTCCGGCGCAAAGTTCGCTGAGGTTCCTTGCACCGGCCGGTGGAAAACGGTCGCGTAGTTGACGCATGCCTTTCCTTGTTTTTGCAATTCTTCTGCCATGCAATTCGCCGCGTCAAGTCGAGATGAATATCCGGGCCGAACCGCTTGTATTCCGAGCTTCACGCGTGACCATGTGAAGACAGTGACATGAACCTGACACTGGAGTTCGCGTGATTCGTGGCGGCGCGAAGCTGGCCATCGGCGATTCCGCGACATACGAGCAAACAGGCGCTTGCGCATCTGGTACGGTACTTGCTCTCAATCCATCGGCGATGACGGCGCCGTCGATGGACTCGCAAGCGGATCAACGGAGAAAGAAAAAGCAGAGGCGGCGAATGAGTTACAGAATTTTTAAATCCGTTTTTGCGAACTGTGCGCCGCACCGAAAGGCGTTTGGTTTTCCGGCCTTCAAACACGCTCCAGAAGCATCTAGAGGGAGCGGGATGGAGAATCATCCAGGACGGCTTGATCGCGATTCTCGTCCACCGGCCGAAGAATTCCGTGCTTCTTCATTCTGGCGATCAGCGTTGTGCGCTTCATCCCCAGGCGCGCGGCTGCACCATACGGTCCGCCGACGAGCCATCCCGTCTCTTCCAACGCTCCCAAGATCAAAAGGCGCTCCGACTCCCTAAGCGTTCTGCCCGCGGGAAGCGCAACAACCGAATCGCCCCGAGCGGGACGCAGAAGATTGGGGAGCAAACCGTCATTCGAAAGGATTACCGCGCGTTCGATTACGTTTTGCAGCTCTCGAATGTTTCCCGGCCAGGAATGCGATTCGAAGGCGCTAACGAATTCATCGGGAATCGTGTCGATGCGCTTGCCAATTCGGCTGGAGAAGACTTCAACGTAGTGTTCGAGCAGAGGGCGGATGTCTTGGCGCCGCTCGCGCAGGGGTGGCAGCGTGATCGGAAATACGTTCAGGCGATAATACAGGTCGCTGCGAAATTGGTTGCGCCGCACCATTTGTTCCAGGTCCCGGTGAGTCGCCGCGACGAGCCGCACGTCAACGTGATGCGTGCGGCCACTTCCGAGCCGCTCAAATTCCTGTTCCTGCAGAACGCGCAGCAGCTTGGGCTGCAACGCAAGCGGTATGTCGCCGACTTCATCGAGAAAAAGGGTTCCTTTATCGGCTAATTCGAAGCGACCGATTTTCTGTGCGATCGCTCCGGTAAAAGCGCCCCGCTCATGGCCAAAAAGCTCGCTTTCAAGCAGGTCGAAGGGAATGGCGGCACAGTTCAGCTTGATCAAAGAGTGGCCGCTGCGGGGGCTCGCATTGTGGACGGCGTGGGCGATCAGTTCTTTGCCCGTGCCGGTTTCTCCCTGGATGAGCACAGTGGAGTCCGCCGCCGCAACCCGCTCGGCTTGCTCTAAAACGATTCTCAGAGCCGGGCTGTTGCCGATGATCTGCTCAAATCTGCGAACCCGGCGGTCTTGTTCAGCCACGGTCATTTTGAGTTCCCAAGCCTTTGGGCCTTCGCGCAGTCATCAACGGCGGCATGAACCGTTTCGAGTAAGACCGCGTTGTCGAAGGGTTTTGTCAAGAACTCCACCGCCCCGTCGCGCATGGCCTGGATGCGCATCTTGGCGTCGCCATGTGCGGTGATGAAAATGATCGGTATGCGGCATCGGTCCGCTTTGAGCTTGGCTTGCAGCTCGATGCCGGAGATGCCCGGCATTCGAATGTCCGCGATCAGGCACGCGGCCTTGTGTTGAGCGCCGGAATCCAGAAATTGTTCCGCGGAGCCGAAGCAGAGCGTGGATAGCCCCTCCGATTCGATCAAATCCTGCAAGGCACGCTGAACGGAGTTGTCGTCGTCGACGATGGCGATGAGTCTTGCGCTTTGGCCGCTGCTCATGCGCGAAGCCTAGCCGTATTTGCAACGTCTGCGCAATTGGCTCTTGGTAGCGCGCTCTACCACTTTGGTGGTATTGCACGCGAAGCGAAAGCGGAGGAATAGCCGGACGGGCGCTAGCTCGGGAGCGGTTATTTGCGAGGAGACAGTTCGAGCTTGTCGGCCATGCGCACCAAGTCCACGACCGATGCCGCCTGCATCTTGTGCATGACGTGGCCGCGGTGGACTTTTACAGTGGCTTCGCTCGCTCCGATTTCCGACGCAATTTGTTTGTTGAGCATGCCCGAAACCACCAGCGTCATCACTTCCTGCTCGCGTGCGGTTAATGCACGATAACGCTCCTGCAAATCGCGAATGTCGGCCTGTTGCTCATGCGCCGTGCGGTCACGCTGCAATGCCTGCTGAACCGCGTCGAGGAGATCCTGATCTCGGAAAGGCTTGGTCAGAAATTCCACGGCGCCCGATTTCAGGGCCCGGACGGACATAGGAATGTCTCCGTGCGCGGTGATGAATATGACGGGGATTTCGATGCCTTTCTCGACGAGTCTCCGCTGGAAATCGAGACCGCTCATCTGCGGCAGTCTTACATCGAGGACCAAACAGCTCGGGCGGGTGTTGTGTTTCTTGCGAAGAAACTCCTCGGCGCTTGCAAAGGATTCGGCGCGCAGTCCAACGGACTCGACGAGATCCTGTATCGCCTGACGCATGCCGCGGTCGTCGTCGACGACGAAGACCGTGGGGAATGCCTCGGAAGTCATGCGTGTTCCTCGGCTTTAGCGGGAAGAGTGAAATGAAAAGTTGCGCCCGCCCCCGCATTGGCGGTGGCCCACACTCGTCCACCATGTGCTTCCACAATCGAGCGGGTTATGGCCAAACCCATGCCCGTGCCTTGCGGCTTCGTGGTATGGAAGGCGTCAAAGATCCGCTCCGTATTTTCCGCCGGCAATCCGACGCCGGTGTCTCCGATGGAGACCATGACCTGACCGTCGGAAGCCAGTCGAGAACCGATCGTCAACTTTCCTCCGATTTCTTTCATTGCATCGATCGCGTTCAACATCAGATTCATGAACACCTGTTGAAGCTGCACCCGGTCGGCAAGCACGTCGGGCATATCCTCGCCCAGTTCGGAATGGATTTTTATGGAGTGCCGGATGGCTTCTTTCCTGAGCAAAGTGGTCATTTCTCGAATGATGTCCTTGAGGTTGACGATCTCGCGCTCAGGCGGCGTCCCCTTTTTGTAGAAAGATCGCAAACGACTAATCACATCCGCCGCGCGGTTTCCGTCTTGCTCAATCCTGGATGCCGCCGCTCGCGCCCGTTCCAGGTCCGGTGGATCGCGCGCGAGCCATCGCAAACACGCGTTGGCGCTGGTGATGGAGGCGGCAATGGGCTGCCTGATTTCGTGCGCCAGCGCGGCCGCCAATTCTCCCATCATATTGACGCGATTGATGTGCGCCAAATCGGCCTCAAGCTGCCGCAATCTTTCGCGCTCCTCCTCGGCACGCTTTAGCTCGGTTATATCCATGGTGATGCCAACGTAATCCCCGATTTCTCCCATATCATTGCGATGCCCAATCGTGCGCAGGAATCGAATTTGGCCGTCGTCGGCACGACGAATGCGAAAGTCGCTTATGTCGTAGTCCATTCCGGCGCGCACTGCTTCTTCCAGAGTTTCCCTTACGAGCCGCTCGTCCTGTGGATGAAGAGTGGCCCAAAAGCGTTCGAGGCCCGGAGGACCTTGGCGTGGATCGAAGCCGTGTATGCGATACGTTTCGTCGGACAAATGAAAATTCTGCCGTGTGTGAAAATTCGTCGCCCAACTGCCGATGTGCGACAAACTTTGCGCTTCCGCAAGGTACGCTTGTTCCCTGCGCAATTCCTGTGTGAGCAGTTCCTGCTCGGTCACATCCATCGTCGTACCGATAAAACCTTTGAACACTCCTTCTTCCATAACCGGAACGGCCACGGCGCGGATGTAGCGCATCTGCCCGTCGGGCCGGATGATTCGCTCGATTTGATCGAAGCCACGGTGTTCCTCTTGCATGGCTCTGATGGTTTCAACCATGGCGGCCCGGTCTTGCGGATGGATGAGGGCAAGATACTCGTCAACCGTCGGCGCGCCATTTCGCGGATCCAGGCCGTAGATTTTGTACAACTCATCGGACCAATAATGGCCTGAATCGTCGAACGCCCAGCTGCCGATATGAGCGATTCGCTGTCCTTCGCTCAGATAAAACTGGCTTCGCTTCAACGCTTCTTCGGAGCGTTTTCGTTCCGTGATGTCCTGGACCGTGCCAAACATTTCATACGCTCGGCCGGAGGAATCGCGCTTTACCGTGCCTACACTGTGAATCGTCCGAACTTCGCCGTCGGGGCGAACGAGACGATGTTCAATGTCGGCGGGATTTCCGCTCTGAAGCGCCTCTTCGGCAGCGCGGTAGATAAGTTCGCGATCCTCAGGCTGGACCATCGAATGGACCGTTGCCAAGTCCATGGGACGTTCCTGCGGACTTAAGCCAAAAATGCGATAGGTTTCATCCGACCAGACAACGACATCCGTCGCGAGATCCCATTCCCAGTGGCCGACATGGGCGACGCGTTGCGCTTCTTCCAGTCTGGCTTTGCTCTCCTGCAGTTCTCGTGACAGCTCCGCCAGCGTCTTTTGCACATCCTGTTTGGCCATTGTGAGAACCTTACGCTACTTCTCTCATTGAGCTTCGCATAATTTATCCCGCCGGCCTTCAGCCTTCAAGTTGGAGCGTCGTCCCGAGACCTTCGTTGCTCTCTTGCAACGCAACCGCCGTCTTCGACTGCCCGAACTTCCCCGCCAAAATCAGGTGACGGTCAATCTTACTGCGCTGTCAATCCGCGGACAGTGACGACTTTCTGTCAGACGCAAGAAGGCGTCTCTTGTCAATAAGCGTCGTTTGGGCGGGCGTTTCCGGGCACGGAAATGGAATGCCGTTGGAATTGCGCTTGCATTATAGAGGTCGGGTCGGCGCGAGCGGGCGTTCCCTGCGTATTCGGTTGCGAATCCCCGCGGCGGAGGCGGCGCAATGAAAACTTTTACAAAACATTACATCAATGGCGCTTTCGTGGAATCGCACGGGCGCGAGGCGATGGACAGCGTCAACCCAAGCAACCGGAAAGTGATTGCGCGGACAACGCTGGGCGATGAAGTGGATGCGCGGCAGGCAATCAACGCGGCGAAGAACGCGTTCGCGAGCTTCGCATGGTCGTCCAAGGAAGAGCGCTCGGCGATCTTGCGGCGACTCAACGAAGCTGTTACCCGCCGGACGGACGATCTGACGGCCGTGATGGTTGAGGAGTACGGAGGCGTCGCGCACTTCTCGAAGCTCATCGTGCAGATGGCCGCGAACTCGTTTTCCGAAGCGGAGAAAGCTCTCGAGCAACTGCAACTGGTCCGGACCTGGGGCGGAACGGTTGTGTCTCTCGAGCCTGTCGGCGTCGCCGGTCTGATCACCGCCTGGAATTCGAACGCGCTTTTCATCTGCCTGAAGTTTGCCGCGGCCGTGGCCGCGGGCTGTACGGTGGTGATCAAGCCGAGCGAGCTGAGTTCGCTGCAGACGCAGGTTTTGCTGGAGTGCCTGCACGAAGCCAAGCTTCCGAACGGGCTTTGCAACGTGGTGATCGGCCGTGGAGAAACCGTTGGAGCCGAACTGGTGCGGAATCCCGACGTAAACAAAATATCGTTCACCGGGTCGGTCGCGGTCGGCGAAAGGATCATGCGCGATGGGGCGGCAACGATGAAACGCGTCACGCTTGAACTTGGCGGCAAATCGCCAAACATATTGCTCGACGACGCCAACTTTGACGAAGCAATCCCGGCAGCCCTCCGCATCGCCTTCCTCAACAGCGGACAGGCCTGCGCCGCCGGCACGCGGCTGCTTGTGCCAAAAAAGCGGCTGGAAGCCGTCAAGAGAGGGATCGTGAACGCGATGGCGGATTTCCGTGTGGGTGATCCCGCCGATCCGAAAACCGCGGTCGGGCCGATGGTAAACCAGAAACAGTGCGAACAAGTACAATCCTACATCCGCAAGGGCATTGCGGAAGGCGCGGAAGTGCTCGTGGGAGGAGAAGGCCAGCCGCCGGGGATGGAGGCCGGTTACTTCGTCAAGCCAACCGTGTTTGTAAACGTGACGAACGACATGGCAATCGCGCAGGAAGAAATTTTCGGCCCGGTCCTGTGCGTGATCGGTTACGATTCCGAGGAAGAAGCGATCCAGATCGCGAACGATTCAAAGTACGGCTTGCACGCCTTTGTGAGTGGGGCCGATCTGGCGCGGGCGCGCCGCGTGGCGTCGCAGGTTCGGGCGGGCCGCGTTGCCATCAACGGTATGCGCGACGATCCGCAGGCGCCGTGGGGTGGATTCAAATTTTCCGGCGTCGGGCGTGAATTTGGCGCGTTCGGAATCGAGGCGTTCCTCGAACCAAAGGCTATCCTCGAGTGAGCGCGGTGATGCGATGGTGAGATTGAGAGCGAAGCAAAATAGGAGATAGAGGCATGAGCAAACACGCCGGCATTTCGCCGCAGGAAGCAGCGGACCGCCTTGCGATCCGCGAACTCGTCGAAGCGTATGCCCATTGCGCCGATCGTCGCGATGCGAAAGGGCAGATGTCTCTGTTTACCGCCGATACGCACTTCGTCGTATTCATGAATGCCAAAGATCCGGCGCCATCCATGGATCTGCACTCGCGCGAGGCGCTCGCGCCGGTCTTTGCCGATCTAAACAAATACGACGCCACAACGCACTTCGTCGGACAGAGCACAATTTTCACCCTCACGGCCGACCGGGCGACCGGCGAAGCGTACTGTCTGGCGCATCACGTCACGCTCAAAGAGGGAAAGCGCCGGCTCATGATTGCCTCGCTCCGCTATCTCGACAAGTTCGTGAAGCTGGACGGCGCATGGCTGTTTGCCGAGCGCCTGCTCTACGTCGACTGGGTCGATGAGCGCGCAATTTCGTAAAGCACGAGCCGAGTGGCCATTGCGACGGGTTAACACATCAGGAGAACGGCCATGTCCGCGTACGTTGTATTCACGAGAACCAAGACCATCGACCAAAATGAGCTTGAAAAATATTGGGCGGGAATCCAAGCGACGTTGCCGGGCCATCCTGTCGAAATCCTCGTCGCCTACGGAAAGCACGAAGTGCTGGAAGGCGATCCGATCGAAGGAATCGTGATTGCGAAATTTCCGCACGCGCAAGCCGCAAAGGATTGGTATTTCAGCGAGGCATACCAAAACGTGGCAAAGCACCGCAAACACGGCGCGGTCTATCACGGACTTATCGTGGAAGGGGTCAGCTGATGCCATCACCGGCGAATGCAATACGCCTTACCATTGTCGGCGCAACGGGAATGGTCGGTGGGTACGCCCTTCGCTATGCACTCGGAAACGACGCCGTTCGAACCGTGACTTCCATCGTGCGCCGGAAGTCCGGTGTTTCCCATCCAAAGCTCCAAGAAGTTCTGCATTCCGACTTCGCCGATTGCTCCGCGCTTTCGCAAGCGCTTTCCGGTCAAGACGCGGCGGTCTTTTGCCTCGGCGCGTATACGGGAGCGGTGTCCGACACCGAACTCCGCCTGATAACCGTGGACTACACGATCGAGTTCGCGCGAGTTCTCCGCGGCAGCAGCCCTAACGCGGCCTTCTCTTTCTTGAGCGGAAGCGGCGCGGACCAGACCGGCCGAAGCCGGATCGCTTTCGCGCGATACAAGGGAGAAGCAGAGAACGCACTGCTTGCGGCCGGATTCCCGCGCGTTTATCTCTTCCGGCCCGCCTATATCTATCCTGTCGAGCCGCGCAAGGAGCCGAATTTCAGCTATCGCCTTTTGCGCGCCATCTACCCGGCGTTTCAGTTGCTTCTTCCGAACCAGGTGATTCGTGCCGACGACCTGGCCCGCGCCATGGTGGATGCCGCCGTGCAAGGAACTGACCGCGGTGGCCGGGTCTTCGAAAACCGCGAGATCAAGAAGATGGTCAAGCGAAATCATCCCGCTGCCGGGTGAGGCAGCTCCTCGGTCGCGGGAACAGAGTGAATTGGAGGCGGAGGATTTATGAGCCTGCATAGATTTGCATTGAGAGAGAACTTGTTCCGCATCGGCGGCAATGGGGATTTTGTGCGAGTACGAATTCACCCGTTACCGATGGCCGTTCTTTGGCTGGTTGCGTTTTTCCTATTCCCACAGGCAAACCGCGCGCAGATTCCGATCTACGAGGTGACGCCCGAAGAAAGCAGCGTCAAGTTCGGCGTCGATTCCTCCGTTTCGATCAAGGGAACTTTTGAAAAGTGGAACGCCAGCATTAAATTTTCTTCGACGGATATCAGGAGCGCCGTCCTGGATATCGAAATTGACGCAGGCAGCGTCAACACCGGAAGCCACATGAAGGACAACAAGTTGAAGGGAAAGGATTTCTTCAACGTCAAAGAATCGCCAACGATCACATTCAAATCGACAAAAATCGTTCAGACCGGACCTTATACTTTTGACATCGAAGGCAATTTCACGATTCGAGGCGTCACCAAAGCGGAGAAACTTACCCTCACGAGCGATAGCAAAGGAACGCCATCCGGCACGCTTGACGGCATCATGGCCTTTGACCGCAAGGAATATGGGATGACCAGCGGGATTCCCTTCATCAAGATCGCCAATCGTGTCGAGGTAAATGTTCGGCTGAAGTGGCGCTGGGTCAGCGGACCGCCACTCGTCTTTCAACAATAATTCGGCATTTGACGCGCGGGAAACTTGCCTACCCGGCGGCGCGCCGTCGCGAACGGCGAACTTCGAGCAGCCTCATTCTGCGCAGCGCGGCCCGCGCGTGAAACAATCTTGCTTTGGCGGCTGCAACCGAGATGCTGAGCGCTTCGGCAATCTCCGGCACCGATTGTTCCTGCAAATCGTGAAGTTCGACGACGTGCCGCAGCGTTGGCCGCAGCTTTGCAATTGCCTCTCGCAAGGCCGCTTTCCGTTCAGTCGTTGCGTAGATCTCTTCCGGGTTTGCAATCACGCCATGCAGTTCGACGGCGTCTCCCGCATCGTCCATCCCCACTTCCCGCGATGTGCGATTCTTGCGGGTTTTCATCAGTGCCGCGTTAATCGCAATGCGGGTCAGCCAGGTTCCGAATTTCGCTCTTCCGTCAAACTCTTTGAGGTGGATATAGGCGTTGATGAAACTCTCTTGCACGGCATCCTGTGCATCGCCATGATGCCGTGTGATCCGGCTGGCAACACTGAACATTTTTTCGCGATGACGCGCGTGAAGCTCTTCAAAAAAACTTCCACGGCCCAGCTTCGCGCCGGCGACAAGCGCCTCGTCACTCATAAACTGGACGGCGTCGGAAGGGGAATTCCGGCTGCCTCCGTCGTGCCCTGGAATGACTCGTGCCGCTGACATCGTCCGCTCCTTTGTGTCGTTTTCTTCTCGTTAGGGTTGCAAGTGAGATTCCAAGGCGGGCAGTCGGTGCGTGCGCGCTCCAATGCAGACAGGTAAGCACTTACGCGACGCGAGGTATTTTTCCATGCGACGTGGAATGGTCGGTGTCCAGCCATCGACAGACGCACCGTTCGAAAAACTGTTGCGGACCGCGATGCAACGGTTTTTCGAACCAGCTTATCGTTTGCACGTGCACGCTCGATGCCAGGAAGTCCGCTTCATTCAAATCATTCCTATGGTCGCGTATCATCATCGGATAGGCAGCGCGCGACTCGCACTTCGCCCGGATTCTGCGGAGAGATGGAATGAAACGGAGCTACGGAACGGTTCTTGCGGCGGTCGGTTTATTTGCCGGTGCGGCTTTCGGGCAATCCCGGCTTGAAAAGTCAGAAGCCAAGCCCGAGAAAGCCACGGTGGTCTCTGGAGCGGGAGTGGTGGTGGAAAATGTGGAGGTCAACTTCGCTGGCGAACGAGCCGGCCTCGAAGCAGGAGATGTGCTTCTGGGTTGGCGGCGGGGAAACGAGAAGGGTGAGATTGAATCGCCGTTCGACGTCGCCGAAATCGAAATTGAGCAGGCTCCGCGAGGAGAGGTGACGCTCGAAGGTCTTCGTGCAACGGAGAAACGCTCTTGGGTGTTCGGACAAGACACCTGGGGAATCAAAACAAGGCCGAACCTCCGCGGAACCGCTCTCGCTGATTACCTCGAAGGTCTGCAGTTAGCGAAAGCCGGCAAGCTGACCGAAGCCGGCGCACGATGGCGTTCCGCAGGACTTCACGCCGAAGATTCACATTCCTCCACGCCGGCTTGGCTAGGACTTTGGTTTCGTTTGCGCGCCGCGGACCTGCTTGCGAGCGGAAGAAATTGGAAACAGGCTGACATTTTTTACCAAGAAGCGGTGACGCAGAAGCCGGGAGCGAGTCCTCTCGTCACGGCGCAACTGCAAAGAGCCTGGGGTTTCACCTATTCGCAGAGGAACGACTGGGGCAACGCGGAAAGGCTTTATCAAGAAGCTCTCGGCGAGACGGAGAAGCCAGATTCCGAAAACCTGATGATGGCCGATACGATTTCAAGGCTCGGCCTGATTGCCATCAAGAAAAGCGATTTGCAATCGGCTGGCGTTTACCTCGCGCGCGCACTCGCCATCCGAGAGAAACTTGCGCCAAGCAGCCTCGCCGTTGGCGACAGCCTCAACAATCTCGGCATTCTTGCGATCAGCCAGGAAGACTTCGCTCGGGCCGAGGATTTTTTTCGAAAAGCCCTCGCGCTCGAAGAAACACTCGCTCCTCGTTCCCTGAATGTCGCAAAGACGCTCCACAGCTTTGGCGTGGTTGCTTTATGGCAGGATGATTTGGAACAGGCGGAATCGTACTTTACGCGGGCTTTGCCCCTCAGGGAAACGCTCGCTCCCGGCACTTTGGAACTGGCTGAAACTTTGAATAATCTTGGCGTAATCGCCTGGCGGCGAGAGGATTTGGCCAAGGCGGAAGATTTCTATCGTAAGACACTGGCTATCAAACAAAAACTTGCTCCGCATACGCTGACCGTTTCGCTGAATCTGTATAACCTCGGCCTCGTGGCCATGTCGCGCGGCGACCTGCCCGCGGCGCAAGAATACTATCGCCAAGCGTTGTCGATTAACGAAAAAATTTCCCCAGAAAGTCCCGCGACCGCGGCAAACCTGGGAGGGCTTGGCTTTGTCGCTTGGCTCGGCGGAGATTTCGCAAAGGCGGAAGGCTACTATCACCGCGCCCTCTCGATTTATGAAAAAAGTCTCCCGGACGGCTTGGGGGCAGCCACGATTTTGGCAAGTTTGGGACGTTTAGAAAAGGATCGCGGAAACTTGCAAGATGCGGAAGCGCATATTCGCAAAGCGCTCGCAATTACAAACAAACGGGCTCCCGGCAGCCATGAGGCCGCAGTGTCCCTGCAAAACCTGGGAGACATCCTTTTTGCGCGCGGGGCCTTCAGCGAAGCGGAAGCGTACTACCGCCAAGCGCTGGCAATCCGGGAAAAACTGGCCCCGGGAAGCATGGATCATGCCGAGACTCTTTCCGCGCTTGCGAAAGTTGCACGGCACAACGAACGGAATGAGGCCGCTGCCGAGCTCAATGAACAAGCATTGCGCGCGATCGAGAACCAAATGACTCGTCTCGGCGGCAGTAGCGGATCGCGCTCTGATTTTCGTGCCAGCTACTTGGACGTTTACAGCGAATATGTGGATTTTTTGGCAGAGCAAAAGCAACCGGAACTCGCCTTCCGAGTTCTGGAACGCTCGCGCGCGCAAACTTTGCTGGAAACCCTGCTCGCGGCGCATACCGACATCAGCAAGGGCGTCGACACGGCTTTGCTTAGCCAAGAACGCTCGATTCGGAGAACGATCGCCGAGAAAACCAATCGTCGAATCGAGCTGCTCACGAACGGCGACCACGCGGAACAAGCAGGCGCCCTCGACAAGGAACTTGCCAAGCTATGGAACGATCACGAGGAGCTTGCGGCGAGAATCAAATCGGCAAGTCCGGCCTACGCTGCGCTGACCGAACCGCAGCCATTGACGGCAAAGCAGGTGCAGGAGCAGTTGCTCGATCAAGACACCCTGCTTTTGGAATATTCGCTGGGGCAGAAGCGCAGTTACGTTTTTGCGGTCGGCGCGAATTCGCTCACCGCGCATGAATTGCCGAGCCGCGCGGAAATCGAGGGCCCGGCGCGCCGTGTTTACCGCCTTTTGTCGACACGAAACCGTATTGTGCAAGGCGAGACGGAATTGCAGCGCCAGGCTCGCATCGAAAAAATTGACGCCGAATTCGCAAAAGCTGCGCGCGAACTGAGTAACAAGATTCTGGGTCCAATCGCCGGGCAAATTCGAGGCAACGAAAAGCGCCTGCTGATCGTGAGTGACGGTGCGCTTCAATATATTCCCTTCGCGGCGCTGCCCGTACCGAACGATGCGGCCCATCCCGCGCGGTCAACGCCGCTGATTGCGGATCACGAAATTGTAAATTTACCTTCCGCCAGTGTGTTGGCCGTTCTGCGCAGGCAATCGCTTGGACGTGATAGCGCGCCAAAGGCCGTGGCAGTTCTGGCCGATCCGGTTTTTGAGAAAAAGGATTATCGCGTGAAAGCCACGGACGGGCACACGCCGACCGCAGGCGAAGCCAACCGCGAGGGAGATCTTCCTTCCGAAACGCTAACGCGTTCCTTGGCGGATTTAGGTTTGGCCACGAACGGCGAGCTTCGCCTTCACCGGCTTCCGTTCACGCGGAAGGAAGCTGCGGCGATCATGGCCGTGACACCTTCGGGCCAGGGATTGCTGGCAGTCGATTTTCGCGCGAATCGCGGTTTAGCCATAAGCCAGGAGCTTTCGCAATACCGCATCGTGCATTTTGCCACGCACGGATTGCTGGACAGCGTCCACCCGGAACTTTCCGGCATCGTGCTCTCGATGGTGGATGAGCGCGGACGGCCGCAGAGCGGATTCCTCGGGCTGCAAGACATCTACAATTTGAATTTGCCGGCCGACCTCGTGGTGCTCAGCGCGTGTGAAACCGGTTTGGGAAAAGAGATCCAGGGCGAAGGCCTTGTCGGGCTCACGCGCGGATTCATGTACGCGGGAGCAAGCCGCGTCGTGGCCAGCCTATGGAATGTCAGCGACGTGGCAACGGCGAAGTTCATGGCTCGGTTCTACGCCGCGATGGAGCACGACGGAATGCGTCCGGCCGCGGCCTTGCGAGCGGCGCAAATCCACATGTGGAAACAATCGCGCTGGTCATCGCCCTATTACTGGGCCGCTTTCCAGATACAAGGCGAATGGAAGTAGACGCCTGAGTCTCTCCTCCACAAGAATTTGAAAATCCGGTTTTGCTGAAGCGGCGCGTCGTCCATCGCGCCGCGTTTTTTGCGTTTTGCCCGCGTACCCGGAAGGATGCCTGCGTCAGCGTGAACCGCTTGCTTTGCCTGCGACAACACGACCAGTGGTCACAGCCATGAAGTACGATTCAGCCGAAAAACGCGCCGTGCGCCGCCGCCGCCGTTCATAGAAAACACAACGGGTGGCGAGGCTCATAAATCTGGCGAGCCGCGCCACCCGTTTGCGTTTCTTATATTATGTTCTCTACTGTACCGTCAAAGTAAACTGCGTCGCGTGAGAGACGCCGCCCGACGTAGCCGTAACCGTGATTGTGGCTGTGCCCGCTGGCGTACCGGCGGGAGCCGGTGGCGTGTTGCTTCCGCCGGCGCACCCTGTCATTGCCACGATGGAAAGGACCAGAAGCAGCATCGGCGCGGCAAAGGCAAGCCGGCCTGCCCAAGCCGGGTGCTGTCCGCGACCCTGAGCCTGTTTCTGCGCCAGCATCCAGAAAAGTAAGGCCAGCATGGCAAGGATCGACGCCAACGGCCCGAAGTTTCCGGGATTGCGCGGGCGGATGGAGCGCGGCGCCGGAATGAGCATGCCCCGCGCGGTGGTGATCACGCTCACGTTCACCGCCGCTGGTGTGCCCGGTGTGACGCTGACGGTGGCGGGCACGTTGCACGTGGCGCCTTGCGGCGCGCCCGTGCAAGTTAGCGACACGGTTTGTGTCGCACCCGTGGCCGTAAGCTGGAGCGCGAAGCTGGCCGCCTGTCCCGCGGTCACCGTGGCGCTAGTGGATCCACCTTGCGGCGGAGCGGCCGAGAAGCCGTCGCCGGTGCCACTCAAGCTGACGGTCTGTGGCGAATTGGCGGCGTTGTCGGTAATGGTAATGGACGCAGTGCGCGCGCCCGCGGCCGTCGGCTTGAACGCCACACTGATCGTGCAGTTCGCGCCCGCCGCCACCGTCCCGCACGTACTGGTCTCCACGAAGTCGCCGCCATTCGTTCCCGTTACCGCAACCGAGGTAACCAAAAGCGCCACGTTGCCGCTGTTCGTAAGCGTAACGGTTTGCGGCGTGCCGCTCGTCGTTCCCACTGGTTGGCTTGCGAACGTGATCGACGCGGGCGACAACGTCGCCGCTGGCGCCCCACCTACCGCTGTGCCGGTAAGGCTCACGGATTGCGGCGAATTGCCCGCGTTGTCCGTAATGGTTATGAACGCGGCGCGTGTGCCATTCGTCGTGGGCTTGAACGTGACACTGATGGTGCAGCCAGCGCCTACTGCGATGGTGGCTCCGCAATTGTTGGTCTGCGAAAAGTCGCCGCCGTTTGCGCCGGTCACCGCGATGCTCGTGTTGGTTAGTGAGGCGTTTCCGCTATTGGTGAGCGTCACCGTTTGCGCTGCGCTCGACGTTCCGACTCCCTGACTGGCGAACGTAAGCGACGCAGGCGATAAAACGACCGATGGTGCAGTACCGGTGCCCGTGAAGCTCACGGTCTGCGGCGAATTACCCGCGTTGTCGGTGATGGTAAGAGAGGCAGTGCGCGTGCCCGTCGCCGTCGGCGTAAACGTAGCGGTGATGGTGCAGTTCGCACCCGCCGCCACGCTCGTGCCGCAGGTATTGGTCTGCGAGAAGTCACCGCTGTTTGCGCCGGTCACCGCGATGCTGGTGATGGTTAGCGCGGCGTTGCCGGTGTTCGATAGCGTAATCGGCGTGTTTATATTCGATGTTCCCAGTGCGGCACTGAAAGTTTGCGAGGTCGGCGACAACGTCACCACTGGCGCTGTTCCCGTACCGGTGCCGGTGAGGCTCACCGTCTGCGGTGAATTCCCCGCGTTATCCGCAATGGTAATCGAGGCCGTGCGCGTGCCCGCCGCCGTGGGCGTAAACCTCACGGTGATAGCGCAAGAGGCTCCGGCAGCTACGCTCGTACCGCATGTTGTGGTTTCGGAGAAATCGCCGGCGTTCGTTCCGGCGATGGCAATCGACCCGATCGAGAGCGACCCGTTACCGCTGTTCGTAAGCGCGACCGACTGTGCCGCGCTGGCCGTTCCCACGTTTTGCGAAGCAAATGTCAGCGAAGCGGACGACAACGTGACCACTGGCGCTCCTGTTCCCGTACCGGTGCCCGTCAGGCTCACGGATTGCGGTGAATTCCCGGCGTTATCCGTGATGGTTACCGAAGCCGTCCGAGTCCCCCCCGCCGTAGGCGAAAACCTCACGCTAATCGTGCAGTTCGCACCCGCCGCCAAGCTCGTGCCGCATGTTGTGGTTTCGGAGAAATCGCCAGCGTTCGTTCCGGCAAGGGCGATCGACCCGATCGAGAGTGGCGCGGTACCGCTGCTCGTAAGCAAGACCGACTGTGCCCCGCTCGACGTGCCCACGTTTTGCGAAGCAAACGTCAGCGAAGCGGACGACAACGTGACCACTGGCGCTATTGTTCCCGTACCGGTGCCGGTGAGGCTCACGGTCTGCGGTGAATTGCCGGCATTATCCGTGAGAGCCACAAACGCGGTACGCGTGCCCGTCGCCGTTGGCGTAAACCTCACGGTGATAACGCAAGAAGCGCCTACGGCGAGGCTCGTGCCGCATGTTGTGGTTTCGGAGAAATCGCCAGCGTTCGTTCCGGCAAGGGCAATCGAGCCGATCGAGAGTGACGCGTTGCCACTATTCGTGAGCGAGACGGACTGTGCCGCGCTGGCCGTTCCCACGTTTTGCGAAGCAAACGTCAGCGAAGTGGGCGACAACGTGACGAATGGCCCTGCTGCCGCCGTTCCGGTGCCCGTGAGCGTCACGGTCTGCGGTGAATTCCCCGCGTTGTCGGTGATGGTAATCGAGGCCGTGCGTGTGCCCGTCGCCGTCGGCGTAAACGTAACCGTGATGGTGCAATTCGCGCCCGCCGCCACGCTCGTTCCGCATGTATTGGTCTGCGAGAAGTCGCCGCTGTTTGCGCCCGTCACCGCGATGCTCGTGATGCTTAGCGTGGCGACACCGGTGTTCGATAGCGTAATAGGCGGATTTATATTCGATGTTCCCAGCGCGGCACTGAAAGTTTGCGACGTGGGCGACAACGCGGCCACTGGCCCGGTTGGTGCCGTACCGGTGCCCGAAAGACCCAGGGATTGTGGCGAGTCGCCGGCATTGTCTACGAGGACGAGGGTAGCGGCAACCGCGCCGGACTGCGTGGGACTGAACGTCACGCTGATCGTGCAACTCGCGCCCGCCGCGACGTTCGCGCCGCAGTTATTGGTCTCGGAGAAGTTGGAGGAGCCGGGAATCGAAATGCTGCCGATCGAAAGCGACGCGTTGCCGCTATTTGTGAGCGTGATCGTTTGCGCTGCGCTCGTGGTTCCGGCGGCCTGAGATGTGAAGTTTAGCGAAGCGGGAGACACCGTTACCGCCGGCGCTGGTATTGCGACGGTTAGGCTCACGTTTTGCGGGGAGTTGCCGGCATTATCGGTAATGGTCACGGATGCCGCGCGCGCCCCTGCCGCAGTGGGTGTAAACGTCACGCTGATGGTGCAGTTTGCGCCCGCCGCCACGCTCGCGCCGCACGTATTGGTTTGCGCGAAGTCGCCGCTGTTTGCTCCCGTTACGGCAATCGAAGTGACCGACAGCGCGGCATTTCCGTCATTGGTAAGTGTGATCGTTTGTGGCGCGCTCGTGCTCCCAACGGCCTGGGCCGCAAAGGTCAAGCTCGTCGGGTTCAGAATTACTGCGGGAGCGGGCGGCGGGGTCACCGTAAATGCTTGCGCCGCGATACTACCGGTCAGTTGTTGATACGGGCCGGTGGAAGTCGCATCCTGGCCGTCCGTGGCGAAGGCGTAGACGATGTGCGTTCCAGCGGAAAGCGCGGAGGCCGATGTGCCCGTAAAATTTCCGCCGCTTAGGCTGGCGGTAAGCCATGGCCCTTGCGAGCTGTCCAATTGATAGAGAACGCTGTTGACGGTCGTGGCATGCGGAGAGAAAGCGTCCGCCGCCGAGAAAGTAAATGTCGGCGTGGTATTCGTACTCTGCGCGATCGGAAAGATCGTGGTGGTCAACGGAATCGCTTGCGCCTGCCGCTCATTAACGACGGCCACCGTGCTGTTGCCGCTTCCATTAAAGTTGTGGATCGGCACGTAAATCTGGCCCGCCAGCGGGTTCACGGCCAGCTCTTCCGGGTCCGGTCCAACGGCCACGTTGGTCGCGGTGTTGCTCGGTCCGTCGATGACCGTAATGCTTGCGCTGTTGATATTGGTCACGTACACCTGGTTCGTCGTCGGGTTTACCACGACAGTAAAGGGGCCCGTGCCCGTGGTTACCGTACGGGTTGCATGCGTGGGTCCGTCAATCACCGTCACCGTGTTGCCGTCAAAATTTGCGCCAATATTGGCCACATAAATCTTGTTGGTTACGGGATTCACGGCAATCAACCGCGGCCCTATTCCAACAGTAATCGTGGCGGTCACCGTGTTGGTTGTGCCGTCGATTACGGAAACCGTGTTATCGCCGTTGTTTGCGACGTACACGGTATTCGTCACCGGGTCTACGGCCACTCCCTGCGGACTGATACCCACAGGGACGGTGGCGACCGCTGTTTCCGAAGCTCCGTCGATCACCGTCACTTGGTTACTGTCGCGGTCGACAACGTAGATCTGGTCCGTGATTTGATTCACCTCCACGGCCACGGGCGTCTTCCCCGTCGGAATCGTCGCCGTGCCATTGGCCCCGTCGATCACCGTCACGCCGCCGCCGGAGTTGGCCACATAGGTTTTGTTCGTCAGCGGATTCACCGTCACGGCAATGGGACTGGCTCCCACTTGAACGGTGGCGGGATTGTTCGAGCCATCGATCACCGTCACGGTGTTGCTTGCGAAGTTGATTACGTAAGCCTTGTTGGTCAGCGGATTCACCGCCACCTGAGAGGGCGTCGTTCCCGCCGCAACCGTGGCGATGGCTTGATTCGTCGCTCCATCCACCACCGTCACGTTGTTGCTCCCCGAGTTGGCCACATAAATCTTGTTGGTCGCCAAATTCACCCCGGCACCCGCGGGCGCGGCCCCCACGCCAACCTGGGTGCTGTGGTACGCGGATCCGTCGACTATCGACACGCTGTTGTCGTTGGTATTTGCGACGTAAGCCCGATTGGTCACGGGATTGACCGCAACGGCGTTTGGATTATTACCAACGTTGACCGTCGTGGTGTTGTTCGTGGCCCCGTCGATTACTGTCAGGGTTTTGCTTGTAAGATTTGTAACGTAAATCTGGTTGGTCGAGGGATTGACCGCCACGGCATCTGGTTCCGATCCTGTCTGTACGAGCGTGGATCCGAACGTAGCCCCATCGATCACCACAATGCTGGTACCCTGATTATTGGGGTTTTCCGTAACGTAAATTTTGTTCGTCACCGGGTTCACCGCCACGAATTGCGGAGTCTGGCCGGGGATGGAAATGTCCTGACGGTTGTTCGTGGCTCCGTCGATAAGCGACACGAAAGTGCCAGCCGTTCCGCTCAGGCTATTTGCCACATAAATCTGGTTGGTTACCGGGTTCACCGCCACACCCATGGGGTTAAAGTCGACCAGCACGGTCGCCGTTGCATTCGTCGCCCCATCGATCACCGTCACGGTCCCAGGCGTGGTGGTGCTAAACGTTGTATTCGAAACGTAAATTTTGTTTGTTACTGGATTCACCGCCACGAATTGCGGAAACCGGCCGACGGCGACTGTCTTCGTACTGTTCGTGGCCCCGTCGATTACCGTAACTGTGTTCCCGTTGAAGTTGGTAACGTAAATCTTATTTGTAACAGGATTAACTGCCACTCCTCCCGGACCCGCTCCGACGGGCACGATGGCCGAGACGGTATTTGTCGCCCCGTCAATCACAGTCACATTGTTGCTTCCATTGTTTGCCGCGTAGATCTTGTTGGTTACAGGATTCACCGCCACCGCCACCGGATTGTTAGCACCCGTGGGAATCGCGGTGGTGACGTTTGTCGCTCCGTTGATTGCCACTATGGAAGCGTTACTCCCATTTTCCGCAACATACGTCATACCAGTTACCGGATTCACCGCCAGGGAGGTCGGATTGGAGATGGGGCCGAAGGGACCGCCAACGGTCGCCGTCACAGTTTGCGCGCCGGCCGGCGCACTCGCCATTCCCGCAAGGAGGGCAACCAAACAAAGATAAAAAGTACCAACGAGGTTCACAGCGAAAGTTCTTTTCGCTGCCTTTCCGCTCACCGCAGACTCCCAAGCCCATGAACGCATCGACGCTTCCTCCCAAGTTTTTCGTTTCTACCCGAATTCTTCAGCCCCAAAATGGCGCGTAAACACGGCCAAGCGGGCGCTTGCGCAAACCACTAAGCCGTGTGCGGAGCAATCCCAAACACGCTTAGTGAAATGACAGTAAGGGAGGTCCTGGTACTGAACCGTGGCAATGTCGGACTACTCGTGTTTACTTCCGAAACACATAAAATGGCTGGCCACCGGCGAGTAAGCGCTCGGGAACATTTCCGAAAATGCCACGCTCGTGGCGGCTTTCCGGAGCAAACTGTCCTATAAACAGGAAGAGGCGATTTACGGCGATACTGTTTCAACCCCGAGGGTATTGAGTTTGCAAGCGCGCGAGGATTTTCTGGAAAAAGGCTTTCAATTGGCCTGCTTTATTATTTCCGATCGGGCCGCCGCAATCGGCATTCTCAGCGAGGCCATGAACAAGCTGAAGGCCCAGATGGGCCGCGAAAAAAAAAGAGCGTACTGGCGCGACAAATTTATGAAGCGGTGGATCACCAGCGTCACCCGGGGCGATGCCGATACACTGCAATGGCTGATTTACCTTGCATCGGAAGCGCATGAAAAAGAACAAGAGCGGTCTGACAACGTATCCATCGGAGATCTGATTCTTCGCTACATCAAGAGCATCGTGCAGATGACCACGGCCACGACATCCTTTCATGTATGCGTCGGCATGAGCCGCGTCTTGCACCACTACGACACAGCGGAAACGCAGCGTATGTATGAGTTGGTCTCCCAGCGCTATCTCGGCGCCGACCAGTTTCGCCGCGCCAAACGCTTGCTCCTCGATAAACTTCAGGCGCGTTTTGGAAAATACCTGAAGACGGTCACCGATCGCCACGGGGAAATAAAGTTCGAAACCCTGCCGGACCAGCGCCGCTGGGCCGATCTGGCAAGCGAGTGTCTCGCCGCTTTCACCCCCTGGAGCACCGCCAGCATTTGCCGGTCACGAGCCGACTCTCTGGCCGGTCCGGAACAGCTGACAAATTCGCTCTCCACCGCGCCGCAAAGCAAGGTTCATTACGACACGATCGAAATGAATCGGTGTCACGTATTCATTGAACCCGCATGCTTCGGCCGGCTCGCCAGTTCGCTTGGTTTGGGCGCGCCCGATCGGAAACTGGCTTTACCGAAATTCTTCGCGAAGAGTAACGCGGACGGAGAAAGCCGACAGGAAAGCCCGTCCTCGAACCAGCCACTCACCACGGAAGAACGCAAAAGGATCGGAGACAATCTTTCGCGCGAAAGCGGCCGCCGTCGCGGGCTCACTCCGCGATCGCTCAGATTCCTGGTGGACGGCGCAGAATGTGCTCAGCTGGATCTTCTTGGAGAATGTGATCGGCGTATCGAAATTGTGGAAGGCGCCAGGCTCGTCGAAATCTGGAGCCGCGACGAGGAGGGCGGCGTTCTCCTCGCCACTCATTTGATCTCCTACTCGGAACAGCAAGACTTCGTTCCGTTCCGCGCAAACATCCGTTTCAAAAACGCCGCAACGCTCTCGTTCGCGATTTCTCCCCAGCCGCAGGATTCGGATGCAGCGCGGCGCGCCTCGCTCGTCCTTCACTATTCGCCCGCTTCACCCTGGTTTGCCGGGAAGTCCGCTCAGAAATTCCTCTTAGAGCGGCCACTTGGCGCCGCCGGGTATGCACTCGCAGGAGTGGCGCTGGTTGCCGTCGGATGGTTTCTCGCGGAAATGAAATTCCAACGGCAACTCGACTCACAAAGAATCGCGCTCGAAGAAACACGCGAACAGTTGCGTGCGGAAAAAGTCGTTCATCCTTCTTCGCCGCAAAATCCCGCAGCCACCGCGCCATCGCCATCGATTGCCTTTTATCGGCTCATCCCCGACGACCTCGGCACTCGCGGCGCAGCAAGTGTGGGTGCGCCAACCGTTTTTGTATCCAAGAGCCAAATCGTCGTAAGCCTTGAACTTCCGCTCAGTAACAATGCCAATCGGTCCTATCGCGCGGCCTTGAAATCCTTTCCGGAACAGCATGAGATCTTGACCGAGAGCCTGCTCGCGCCATCGCGAACGGGCCCGGCGCCAACCGTTACCTTCACCTTTCCCGCTTCGCTGGTACGAGACGGAAGAGACTACACGATTGTCTTGGACAGCGTGAATTCCGCGGGAAAAACCCAGGAGGAAAATACGTTTACCTTCCACGTCGTGAGGCGAGATTAATTCTTCCGCCGAACAGATTTTGCGCTTCGCGCGCAGTATTTCTCGGGCCATTCGGGAAAACGATCGAAGCGCATGGAATCGGCTAATCCATGACAGCTCATCTTCTTTTGCTGCTTTGTTCGAGTCCTTCAATTTGAAAATCACTTGAACGCAAAATTTTCCTGGCCTCCGCTAGCGCACCAATACTCAAGTCGGAAAGGCAAGCCGCTCAGGTTTGCCTTGAAAAAGTGGCGATTGGAGGGAAATAGGGAGACAGAAGAGACTCCAGCGGAAGAAACGAAAACAGCTAAGTCACTGAGCCTTCAAGATTTTCCAATGATGTTAGAAAAAATAAGTTGACATGGCGGAGAGGGGGGGAAACCCGACCGCCCCCGTTTCACCTCTAAAACGCTGGCCGAAATTAGCCTAACTCCCGCGTTACCAATCGCTGATACAGCGAACGACGGCGATCAGCGGCTTAGTACAACCCATTTATAACTCAAATTTAGTAACGGAGTAACGGAAACGTGCCGTAACATATCGCGATCGGTTCGCTACTCTCAAAGCAGCATTCGTGAGACTGATATTCGCCCTCCGCGATTCTCCACCGTATTAGACCTACATGGACCTTGGAAGAACGCGTGTTGTTTTAGCCGACTTGGAAACGCTCCATAATTTAGCCGTGGAAGAAATGCAATGAGTTCAACACTCGAAAAATTGATGAATATCCGAGAGGCAGCCGAAACACTAGCCGTCCACCCAGAAACTCTCCGGCGAATGACACGGGTCGGGCGTATACCGTTCGTCCGCGTTGGAAGCAGACTAAAGTTCGCACCCTCAGACCTTGCGGACTTCGTCCGGCGTCGCAGGGTCGCGTAAGTTCCTCCCCTGGCCTCCGCTTGTTATGTTCCCCGCCACGTCCGTCGCCTACGCCCGGCTCAAAAGCCGACCCGGAGGCCGTGAAAGCGGATTGGGCAAAGCGACGAAGTACCAAATCAATAGCCATCTTGGCAGAACAGAGTCTGGGGAGCTAAAAACTCTCCGGCCTTTTCTTTTGCATCTCCTCCCAATGCTCGTCGCAGAGGTACATGTAAGCATACCCATCTCCTGGGTACACTCCCCACTCGTCGTAGATCAATTGTGTGGCTTCATGCTCGCCGGGTTTGCCGCACGCTGCGTCATCCTCGGACCAGCCACAGGTCTTTAGGTGCATAACAACCGGGTCGTCCTTGCCTTTGTGCTCCAAGCACAAGTACAGCACACCCTTGCCCGTGGTATAGGGCCTGTAATGGGTCGCGAGTTTATCGCAGTCGATGTCGCAAAGGACCGGGACTTCTGGGCGTCTTGGTTTCTTCTCAGCCACTCCTCAGCATAGCCGCCTTCCCGGTAAATCCTACACGCTTTTGTGGGCGAATGCCCTTACGATAAACCGTCCTCGTTTTGACACACTCCAAGAAAACTGTAAGTCGTTGATAACACTAATCTTGTTTTTCCACCTTCTGCCAATGCGCCCGTAGATTAACGGTAGTAGTAAACGCCGCACTAAGGAGGCGGCTAAAATGGAAACCGAAACACTAATACAAGAAGAAACTCTCGCCCACTTACGGGAGAAGTTTGCCGATTGCTGGATGAGAGGCGCGGAATGGCGGTTGGAAGTCGGGGAATTGCTCTACAAAATCAAGGAGAAGTGCGAATACAGCGAGTGGGGCGACTTCCTGAAAGAGTACGATCTTCCCCGCAGCACAGCCGATGATTACGTCCGGCGCTATAGGGATGAGGCTGGACTTACCGAGGTCCGGCAATTTGACGAGCCGAACCCCGAGCCGAAACCGGACCCACAGGCCGAAGAACGCAAGCAGGATATTGAGGTAGAGAAGAACAAGCGCAAGGGAAAGAGACCCGAGCACAACCCGACCCAAGTTCAGGTTCGTCTGCGTAGTCTTCTGCCCCACCAAACCGCCGTGTATTGGGAGGAGCGCAAGGAAAATTGCGAGCGCGTAGACGCAATTTGGCGAGCAGCATTTTTCCAGATTATCGGTGCGGAGCAAGTGTACCCGCCACTTAACGATGAAGAGGTAACGGCAGCGGCGGTCGCCGCGGAGGAGGAAGCATGTTCCGCCTCTTAATCATTCCTCAGTTGTGCCGCGCCGACGCAGAAGTAGAAGCGCTCCGCAACACACATGCCAACCCGGCGCATTACGACTACATGATTGAGGAGAACGCAATCGTCATTGGACCAGACGGAGTCATCGCCCGTCTGGTCACCGGGTGCCTGGACGCGGACTTGGTGAAAGAGACGGCCAAGCATTTCTATACCGTGCATGGCGATGGATCAAATAGAGGTTCAATCGCTGGCAAGGACTCCATGATGATGCTGGAACGCAAGGGCGGAACTTTCGGGCACACCAAAGTAATCCCACGCTCCATCGTCAAGAAAATGCTGGCGAGGAACGAGTACACGGATTTCCTCGGCTGGATGGATGCTTCAAAACACGGAGACCGCTTTCCAGACTGTCGCGAGACCGCTTGGTCGCTTGAAAACCCAGAGGTCTTGGAAGCCGCCCGGCCATTCGTGGAGGAAGTAGACCGGGTATATCGCGACGAGCTACCGGACCATTGGCTGCGGCAGCGGGAGTTCATGAACGGTTGCCTGTCGGATTGGAAATTCAACGATTCGGTGTTTTCCACCATCACGGTGAATCGTCGCAAGAGAATGACGTATCACACCGACGCAGACGACTATCGCGGGGGAATGGGAAACCTCATTGTGCTTGAGGGAAACGACTCTGGCGCACTCGTAATGCCAAAGTTTCGCGTCGCCTTCCGTCCCCGGCCAACCGACGTACTGCTGATGAACGTACACGATATGCACGGCCACCTTGAGATGGAGGGGGAACGGTTGACCGCCGTCCTCTACGCACGTGAGCACATTGATGAGTGCGGTAAGGGATACAAGGCAACGGATGACGACCTGCCAAGCGCTTTGTTCGGCGAGCCAAAGGAAGGTGCGTCATGAGTACGAGCAAGACTGGGAACTTGCCTGCCGAACATCTGAGAACGCGCTGCTCAACGGGGAAAATAGAGCATCCAACCGTAACGGCTGCTCAAGCGCATGCCAATTCTATCTTTCATAAAGACGGGCATTTGCCAAACGTTTACATCTGCGTGGAATGTGGCCTCTTCCACATCGGCGGAGGCCGCGCCTCAGACCGTCCGGCCTACCGCCCGGTTCCAATCGTCACGACTTCCCGGCCCATATTCGTGCGGAAGAAGATTGATAAGGGCAGAAGCGTCTATCCCCCGGCCATCATCTTAGAGCGGTTGCGTACGAGTTACGATTCCTCAGAAAAAATCGCCACAGACCTCGGCTTTAGTTACGACAAGGTCGAAAAGGTGCGTCTGAAGAATAAGGTCGGAACTCGTGGCGAAAGAATGCGAAATGATGTCCGTGCTTTGCTCGCAGCTGATCCTACTCGTTCACGCACTGAAATCGCGACCAAATTGGGCATCTCACACATGACTGTTGCGCGGGCCGTTAGGGACCTTGGTCTTTCCTATACGGGTACAGCACGACGGTTGCTGCGTGGTCCTCGTCACCCCATGTTTGGAAGACGGCATACTGCGCGAGCGAGAGCAAAGATGTCCGCCAATTCACCAAGAATACGCCCTTGGATGGCGGGTGAAAAAAGTCCTCATTATGGGAAACCTTCCAAAATGAAGGGGAAGACCCACACAAACGAGGCCAGACAAAAGATGAGCCGCGAGCGAACTGGGAGACCTTTATCGGCCTCTCACCGAGAATCAATTGCGGCGGGACGTAAACGCGCCTTGGAGGAACAGTTCCTCAAAACCGTAGCCTGGGGTTGAGACGTAGTCTTAGAGCATCAGAGGCGGGCGCGTGGACTGGTCATCCCTTCGAACGGAACCCAACACGTGGAGTTCCGGGCAATCCTCTCATTGTCCCGTAACGCCCGGGCCGCTGAGGTAGAGGTCGGAGTGGCACCAGACTGTTAGCCTGCCCGGATGCCACCCGTTGGGTTGCCAGATGTGAGGCGAGGTTAGCTTCTTCCTGGGTGAGAGGATCTGAGCAAGGACTTCAAAAAGTTACCGTTCTATTGGCGGTCCTGCGTCAGCGATTTGATTCGGGCGGCCAGCTGCCATGCAGCCGACGGTATGGCTCCGTTTTCAACGAGACCCAAAGGTCCCTCCTACCGCCCGACTCGAATGGAGCTTGGAAGTTCTGCTATGGCGCTCGTTATCGCTTTCAGAATGTGCGGGCCGTTTCGCTTGTTAGATTACGAACGCAATACTGGAAATCAGGGGTAGGAGGACCGCTTTCATGAACAAGAAGCAAATGAAGATTGAATTAGAGATTGCTATCGCCAAGGCCCTGATCACTGATTTGCACAAAACGCACGACCAAATCGCGGAGGATTTCGGCGTAGGCGCACCTTACATCCGTAAGATCGCGAAACGAAACAGCATCATGCGCAAGCGCGGCAAGGGCTCCCCGGCGTGGAAGCTCAAGAAGCAGGCGGTGTAATCATGTTGAAGGGATTCAAGAAGATTCCATTTGAGTGGCGGGGTGCTCTGCTGGCATTGCCTAACGCCGATCTCAAAGTGTGGATGGCCCACTACCTCCGCAGCGATAAGGAAGACAAAGTGGAGATCAGCAACTCCCAGCTTATGCGGGAGTGCGACCTCGGCCTCAGCACCATTAAGATCACCAAGAAACGACTCAAGGACAACGGCGGGTTGCGGGTTGATAACGCTGCCTATAAGGATGAACTTGGTCGCTGGGTAAGTCCAGAACTGACAGCCACGTTGCCAGGGGTAAATTCCAACCCTGATGACGATTCCCAGGGTTCAAATTCAACCTCGGTTCCAGGGTTGGATTCCAGCCTACGGTCCAGGGTTGAAAAAGCGGCGGCGGGAAATTCAACCCTACCTGTAGATACTCTTCTTTCTGTAAATACTGGGTGGTCAGACGCTGACGCGTCTTCCATAGATACTGAAAAAGAAGCAGTAGAAGAAAAGCATTCTGCTTCTGCTGCTTCGATTTCACACAATGAAGATGAAACGGGAGAAACTGAGGATATCTATAGCGATCCAAACTTTGACTGGGAAGAAGACTTCAAGCAGCACGTCATCACCGAATATCTCATACCCGTAGCCAAGAGCTATAGGCTCAACGGCAACTGTAGGGAGGAAGCAGCCGAGCTTCATGGAATCCTCAAAGCCGCTGGCATATCCGAAACCCACCTCCTCCCGATGCTCGAATACTACCGCTCCATTACTGATGATTTCGTCGGTTCCCGCATAGCTTCGTGGGGAGGATTAAAGAAGATGATCGCCAAGGGTCCGGAGGGAGCCATGATCTCCCAGTTCCGTCAAGCCGAACAGTTGGCCCGGAAACTCAACCCCGATAAAATTCAAGATCTTCAGTCCACGTGCCACGGCACCGCTGCCTACGGCGCGGGTATCGCAAAGGTTATAGCCGACAAGAAGAACAAGAAAAAGAAGTAATGAGCGTCGCCATCAGTAAGGGTAGATACCAGCGCCTTCATCTTCTCGTCGTAGAGGAGGCACCCATTCACAAGCCCTCCATCAAGTGCCCGTGTCGTCCACTCTACGACCGGGAGGCCGGACTCGTGATTCACCGGAGGGTCTTAACGGGGCCGAGGAGTTCTCCGTAGAGTGATTCCATGAATACCGATAAGCCCATTCTCACGACTCTCGTCTCCAACAAAGAGGTGGTGACCGTCAACGCGATCGGAAATGTCACGACCATTGTGGCCCGCGATAGAGAGACTGGGAAAGTTGAGACGCAAGTCTTCTACGGTAAAAACCCGCTGGTGAGCCGCTGATGGACAAGCGCCCTACCCGCTGGGACCTCAACCGCACCATCCGAGAACTGCGGAAAGAGAACGAACGGCTGGAGAAGCAAGTGATGGAGTTGGCGGAGGAGTTGGCTAAACGAGACAAGACCATCGCGACTCTCAAGGGGAAGGCCCATGTGTAACTGGGTTCATCTTCCTGATAAGGAGAATGCTCTCTCGTCCACATGCACGAAAGAAGGAGAGCCGTACTGCCCGGAACACACCCAACTCTTGGGTTACTTGGAGAGGTTGGGTTGGGACTCTAAAGAGATAGAGGAAACGCACAAATCCGTTTGCGGCGAGCTGAAGGTGTAAGGCGCAGCCTCGTATAGAGAGGCGATCACTCAGCGATTCTTGCTCTCGTCCCTTACTCCCGTTCCTTGGGGCCTACCCACAACCTGCTCGATTCGTTCCTTCTGAGAGGGACTCTGAAGCGGCGTTAATCATTTCAGAGCGTGGAACGGCTCGGTCCAGGCGCGTACGAGACGGCGACTCGCGATACCGCGCCGCACACGACGAGGGAGAGATGGAGGGGTCTTTGCCTCACCTTCCAATGCAGACCTCCGGCTAGCCCTGTTCCCTAACTCCCGCGTGAAGTGATAAATTCCGACTCGAGGTGGTGAAGGTGAGGGAGCAACAAGTAGCTAAGCGTGCGCTTCTGGGATTCGGAGAGCTGATTGCAGCCGCATTTCTCTTCGGCGGCGAGAAGCGACGCAGCTACTGTGCATCGCTGGTGCATAAAAACTCTCCGCAACACTAAGATTCAGAACTTGGCCCAGCGACGACCCGTCAAGGAGACATCCGTGAAGATCGATAACGTAATTTTTCTCGGGGCTGGGGCCTCTGCTGCCGAAGGTGCGCCTGTTCAGGGATCACTGTTTAGGGAATACTTTTCCTCGTATCAAGAGAAACAGGGGACGCCAGATTCCCACAAAATGGATTTAGAGTTAGCTACTTTTTTCAAGCTCTTCTTCGGAATTGATGTCGATCACGCAAATCTTGCACGCGTGTCATTCCCGACTTTTGAAGAAGTATTGGGAATCCTAGAGCTAGCTCTGAGCAGGAACGAGAGTTTCAGGGGCTGCGGCATAAGCTCGGTCAACCCAATGATTCAGAGAGTTCGTGAACACATAATCCTGCTAATCGCCCTCATTCTCGATGAGAAGTTAAAGGAGCGGAAGCTTCTCCATCGCCAATTAATAAATGCTCTCTTGGAGCAGGGAAAACTCCAAAACACGTGCTTCATCAGTTTGAATTACGACATTTTGATTGATAATGCTCTGCTAGAGTGTCGCGATAGGAACGACCTTGACTTGGAGTATGGGGTAGAATTCACTAACTTCCTAAGGGAAGATGACTGGAAAAGACCGCGAACTAAGCAATCTATCCTGCTCTACAAGCTACACGGCTCATTGAACTGGTTATATTGCCCAACGTGTATTGCTCTTAGGCTGACCCCGAAAGAAAAAGGCATCATCCAACTAAAATGGCGTCCGCAGGATTGCGTCTGCCCGATCTGTGGAACGCTGAGCACACCGATCGTGATTCCGCCTACTTTCTTCAAGGTTATGGGAAACTTTTATTTACAGCAGATCTGGCGGGAAGCAGAAGAAGCTCTTGCAAATGCCCAACGACTTGTCTTCTGCGGATACTCATTTCCAGATGCGGATATCCATATCAAATATCTTTTGAAAAGAGTTGAAGTCAATAGGCGCTCGACTCCTGTGATTTTCGTTGTGAACGACCATTCAGGAAAATCGGATTTCCAAAAGAAAGAGGAGGAAAGCCGCTATACACGTTTCTTCAAAGACCAAGGGAAAGTCCATTATACGAACAAATCATTCGAGCAATTTTCTGAGAATGCATTCCACTGCCTCTGAACTAGGCGCAGAGGGCACGCCCGACGCACATGTCCGGTTGAGGACGAGTCGCGATACTGCGCCGAGCACGAGATTTGACGCCGTTTGAAATCGAACAGCCAATGTCCGTCGCTAAATCGAAGGCCGAAGAAGTGCGGCGGCCACGTAGCAGGGTTCGCGCATAGGGACATGCTCATAGGTTTGCACGTCGCCAAAGCCATTGAGAAGTTGGCCGATCAGAAACGCCAGTCCCGCAGGCACTGCCAAGAACACGTGCGCGGTACCACGTACTCTGTAAGTCTTCCAAGCTTCGCGCAGGCCGTTGACAGCCAAGTGTGCCAGGTGCACCGCCTCGGCAGCGGAGAGTTGACGACGTTTTCCGCCCTTCGCACACGGATCATGCACGTGCACCAATGCGCGGAATGGAAAATCCGTCTTAAAACATGAACAAACATCTCCCATGATGTTATGCGTCACGGATACGACCAGCGCCAAGTCGTTGGCGCTCACATTCGCTGGGACCGATTGTGCTGTGAACTCGGTCGCCCTGGGGGAAACATGTAGGCCCCATACTTCTTGTTTGCCCCCGAACGTCGCTAAGTCCTGCAACCAGCTGGCACGTAACCCAGAGACCGACAAGAATTCGGCACCGAGAGCGACTGCTGCCGGAAGGCATATCTGTCCCGAGCAATGAATTTCGCGATCAGACACTCGCACCTGCAATCCCGTCCGGATCGAGCGCAGGCCCGGAAGAATGTATCGTTCCCAAGCTCCTGGTTTCGCAAGTCTGCCGTCAAACCTGTGGGTCAGATCGGCGGCAAGCACTGAACCTGGCTTTTTCATCAACGGGCTACGAGTAGAAAACGTTAGCCCAAAGGGTTCGCTAGCACTGAATTGCTTCTGTGCGGCAGCAATGCGATGGTCAAGCATCAGGTCTGCAATTTTCGCCGCGCTCCCGTCCCCAATTGGATTCTCAGCAACTTTGCAGATGTTCCATGCGGGCATGTAAAGCGGTCCAACCTGTGCCCCTACCACAGAATCCACCTCGTTATATTCCAGGCCACCAGCGGCGACGACAATCAAGGTAAATCCGTCCTTCTTGAAGTGGCGTTCGACGAGTAGTGGCGCTTCTACCGTGCGTATTACGGGGGAATCCGCGACCTCGGGCGTCACGAACATAATTCCGCTTGCTGTATTGGGATCGGTTAGGACACGGCGTAGCTCGTCTTCCATTAGGCTGCTGCCAAGGTCCGTAATGTCTTGCCATGTTGGGATACCACGGTCGCGCTGAAAACCGATGATTAATGCTGCTTCGGTGGCGCGGGTTCGACGATAACTGAGAAACGAAACTCCGGTAGCATCTGTCATTGTGCTTCGCTGAATTGCGGTGTTGGTTTCGTGTTCGCCACTATTTCCATAGCGCGTTCAAATGTAATTGGCTTGTCCGGGTATGCGTCTAGAACGAGTGCGGGCAAGAGTCGCTGAGTTAAGTCCGAGTACGTATAGCTAAATTGCTGTGCGGTCTTTCCTGTCTTCCCAACCAGTGCGTCAATCTGGCCCGCCGTGAACCCAGCTGGCTTCAATGCAGTAGTCAAGATTATGCGCCGCTGTTCATCGCCGGGCCTCGTAAATTCAAGGATATCGGCAGCTCGCCGCCGAACAGCTGGATCAATCGCGCTTAAGCGGTTCGTGCACATAAGCACGGCAGCTGGGAGTTGCTGCGATGAGAACTCGTCCACTCCCCGAATTAGCGCATTCACACCAGCTCGATCTTCGTGGTGCATCTGGGTAGACTCCCTGGTCTGCGCCAATGCATCCGCTTCATCAATTAGCAGGATGTGTGCGCCACGGTGCTTACCCGTGCTTTTGGTCTTCTTCGCCGCCGCCGCGACTTCTGAAAACGCGCCGGAAACCAATCTCGTGATTTCACCAACTAGGCCCGTACCGCGAGATGCGAGACTCATGCGGTATAGAGTCACATGAATGCCGCTGTCCCGAGCAACCGAGTCTCCGACGCTCTCTGCCAGGGCTGTTTTTCCAGTACCCACGTCTCCCGCGAGAACGAACAGTGCGGGGCGCTCTTTGAACTGTTTGACAATTGGCAGGATTTCGCCGTGGTGTTTCTTGCTCCAAGCCGACACAGAATCCAGATCAAGCATTAGCCGGAGGCCCTTTGCCAGCCGCTCACGTTGACTGTCGATGCCGATCAATGATGCGAGTCGCCGCTGGGCCTCGGCACTGGGGTATTCCTCGGTCCCATCGAACACAACTGAATTGGATTCCGTCATAACGGCCTAAAAATGTTGCGCACAACGCCTTCACCGTTGCTGGAATAACTCCGGGATTGCTCCCAGTATCCATTTCCCGTCGAGGGTGTAGGACCGTCTGAGCGACTGACAGGCAATGAAGCCTTGATGCTCGCTCGTTGATCGGAGCGCAATTGAGAGAAGGAATCTGAGTAACACAGGTACGAATATCGGCTCGCCCCGGATACATCGAGACCGGACGGAACGCGTCCGGGTCGGTCGTCGCTCTGGAGTAAGCCGTCCGACCTCGCTACGTATTTAAGAGCAAAGATGATTTTGTCGGTTCGCTTGAAACCGTATTCCACGCTGTACAGGTAGCGCCCACTAAGTAAGATTGCGGCTTCTTCGGCATATCCAGTGATATCTTCTACGCTGGGCCAGCCATAATAGGCCCGCATTAAGTCGAGATCGGCGGCGATCTTCGAGGTAACGTAGCGAGCATGCGAAATTGTAAACGTTCGTGCAAGAGTAGCTGAATAGCTCATGTGATTACCCTCGAAAACCAGAACCGAAAACCGTCTGCCATTCCGCAATGGCCTCACCCTTGGTAGTGGCGCGGCGTGCATAGGCGATAGCATCGACCGCATCCTCTGCTGCGCTCACCAACGCGACGCGCTCTGCCTCACTATAGCGGCAGGCAACGTTGTTAGCGGAATTGACCGGATCGAATATGCGGATTGGATCCTTGCACTGAGCCACGGCGGAGGCCTTGTAGTTATCCGTAAAGATGACCTGCTCCTGGAGGCCAGTACGGACCACATAACTGAAAAACTCGAACAGCGCTGTTGGGTAATCTCCGCCGTCGAAACCATTGTCGAACAGATGCGCCAATATCAGTTCGATCATAAACGACTTGCATCGAAAATTCTCACGCTCGCGTTTCTGAATCGCCGCCCACCACTTGACCAGTCGCACCATCTGACGGTAATGCGTTTTGTGGGCTTCCTTTCTTCGGCGGATGAATTCCAGATGCAGCTTCACGCTTGTTTTGACTCGGTCGCCCGTGTCCTTCGTGATTAGGTATCCCACATCATTTGACTCGCCTTCATAAATCACCGGGACCACGTCCACCTTCAGGCCGGAACCGATGAACTTCACCGTCACGCAATGATGCTCGGCATTGAAATCGCCCCAGTCCTTCTGCGGATATGCAAGGCGCAAGCGGTCGATGAGCCAGGCGTGCAGTTTCGTCTCATCCTTCGGTGCCTGTCCTGCCTTCAGGTAGACCGCGACATCCATGTCGCCCAGAGTTTTTAGGGCTGTACCCTTTGCGACGCTGCCCGTATGAAGCATCTTCACTAGTTCAAAGCCGGGGTGCTCGGCGATATATCGCTCCAGCTTTTCGCGCATGCGGTTAACTTGTTCCCGGTACTCCTTAACGTCATCGCGCCCCAGGTTTACGCGATCGGCTGCAAACTCTAGGATCGTGGAGTGAGTTACAAAACGGTCAAGCGCATCAGTGGAAGCTCGAAATCCTGTAACCTCGCCGCAACCAACATGCTCTCTGCTCATGGTCTAGCTCCTTATCAATCCCGTTCAGTGAACGGGATGAACGTGAACACCAAAAAAATAAATCACTTGATCCGAACATATACGTACTCGACTCCCCCTGATTCTGCGGTCGCTTCCCGCCTCAACAAGAATCCCTGTTCCCAGAGCTGCTTGAACTTACTACTGGCGTTCGTTATGGATACGTCCTTCGCCGAGGCCGCATACTCAGCCGCACGCGTCTCCGATCTAGCCAAGGCAAATCGAAAAGCTTCTGCGTTCCCTTGGCTCGGCTCCAGCCCCAAGGTCACAGATTTTCCCCGTTCATCCCAACTCATGATCGGTTGAGCTGCCCGCTGGGCCGCAGCGGCCCAGTTTTCTCTCTGATCCGGGTCAACAAGATCCACAAAACAGAATCCTTTCCGCCCTCGATGTCGGCGGGCAAGCTCCACAATGGTTTCAGAGGCGAAAGAAATATCGATTCGATGAACGCCGACCAGAGATACCCTAAACACCAGTGATCCCGGCCGCGATTCAACGAAATCCATCAGCTTCCGATACGCCTCACGACCTGCGACTCGCCCCCATCCATCGTCCTCGCTCATAAAATCTCGCAGCCGTAGGGGTTGAGCTGAAATCTCGTTCATCGTATTCATTGAATCAGATTTACAGCCCTCAGTCAAGCTGCAAAGTGAAAGAGATGTGCGTGCCCCAGATGAGAGGGAGACCTGAGTAACAAAAGGCGGTATTCGGTCTATATCCGTCCTTCCCTGGGACGAGAAGAACGCGCACTTGGGGCAGTCGGACATCAAGCTCCGCCCGGAATTTTATCGCCTTATCGGCACATCCTTTAAGCCCGCACCCTCTTCCTGCTCCGTGGCGAGAGAGACCACGCTTGAATACCTCAACTAGCAGGTCCGTGTCCGACAGATTGGCAAGGCGGGGAGCTTCACTGTTCAGGGCAGGGCGTAGAGTTTCCAGCATGCCCAAACCGCTGTCCGACACAGCGACTTTGAGACAATTGCCCTTCGGGTAGACCTGCAAAGCGGCAAAACCGTCCAATGGCGTTTTGCTGTGGGAGAAGACGTTGTCGATTAACTCAGCTAGAATTGTCCACGCGGCACCCTGGAGCTCTTCAATGTCTGACCGCTGAGTGCAAGCCCGAGTAATCGCCATGGTCAGCCTGTTCTGGAGAGTGCTATCTCGCCGCTTCCTATCAATCCGTTCGATCTCGACCAAGCTTGGATTGCGGCCACGATAACGAGCGGCGGCGGAAGATATCGGGCGTTTTGGTAGGACTTCCACGTTCCGCGAAAGCGATTCGAAAAATCCAATGCGATTTAAGTATCCGAGGACTCCGCTTTCGTCCTCCTCAAATTCTACAAGTACGCGTCGAGTCGAGTGGTCGAGCTGATTCATCAAAGATAAGAGTCGCACAGCTGCATCGGTCATAAGCTGGCAACCCTTTGGTATGTAGAAGCGTACCTCCGAGGACGCGCTCAGATGGGCGGACGGAGCGGCACGCAGGATATCTTCTAAACCTGACGCGTTAGTCCAGCGTGGCAAAAGTTTGATCAGCATCTAATGCATTACAGTGAAACGACGCTCGCTAATGCTAGGTTACTATTATATCTGCATCGTCCAAAGGCTTCGACATCCAGGGATTCTAAACAGAAATTCTCCTCGTGCATCCGGTGCCTCACGGGCAAACCCAAATGAAACCTGCACGGCTTGAGCTTGTTACGGCATCTTCACGTCGTCCTCGCACAACAGGCGGAGCCGGATACTTTTCTTGCCTCACCTCTACGAGCGCCGACCGCACGCCGCAACAGGTCAAGACTATGGTTGCCGCGTTCGCATGAGCTTGACCCCTCTGGATACTTCAGATATGAGTAGCAGTTGCTTCAGTCTTACGCACATAGGTTAACGCCCGAATGATAAATAGCGCGGAGCTCGCTCAGGGGTTAAAAGACCGTCTTCTGAGCTATATGACCTCATCTCTACCCATCGGCAACCATGAATCACAAAGGCTATTAGGGCAGAGGTTTTATGAAGCCTGGCAGCGGGGGCTTTTCAAAGGGCCTTATTTCGAAACAATCTCCTCGTACGAACGGTTAGAGTCACTCGCCAAACGATTCACGGAAGACTGTGGTCACAAAGGTGATCAGCTTTTCTCAGACAAATTTCGTCCAAGATATGATTGGCCGGATGTAGACCACAAGTTTCCCGTTCACCGTGCACTTCGCGACAGAATCTGGAGCCACGAAACGACCGAGGCTCAGTTAGAGATGTCGACAACTACACATCGAGCGTTATGGGAACGTGGATTGTTTCGTCATCAATGGGAAGCATTTGATCGAGCAGTCTACAGAAAGGCAAACGTTGTTGTCGCCACAGGGACTGGGAGTGGAAAAACTGAATGCTTCCAACTTCCGATTTTATATCGGCTCCTCACGGAGCTATCAACAATTCGAACAAAACGCGGTGTTCGAGCCCTTCTCGTGTATCCCCTCAATGCGTTAGTCGAGGACCAGATAATGCGTCTTCGACGTTTACTTTTTTGGGTAAATCTTCAATTCCATCAAACTGGGACCCCAAGTCTCCAAAATCAGCAAATAACTTTTGGAAGGTACACTGGAGATACCCCTGTAAATCCCAGAGACCATACTCGTACAGAATCCATGGAAGCACTCAAAGGATTAGGGGAACTTGTGTTTCGTGAAGATATGCAGTTGAACCCACCCGATATTTTGATAACTAACTTCACAATGCTTGAGTATATGCTTCTAAGAGAAGATGATCGCCAGCTTTTTGCTAGCCCCGAATTGCTCAATTTTATTGTTCTAGACGAAGTCCATACCTATGCAGGCACCCAGGGCATGGAGGTCGCTATGCTTATACGCCGCCTCCGAGGATTTCTTGAAGCTCGACAGGGCCGCGACCTTCCAATCCAATGTATTGGGACCAGTGCCACGCTGGGGGGTGCTGATCCGAAGAATCAGGCAGCAACATTCGCGACTAACCTCTTTGGCGCACGGTTCGATTCAGAAAACATCATTATCGGTGAGATCAGACAGAGAACTGCTGCAAAGTGGGTCCCTGAGCAATGGAAGCAACTGTTTGAATTTCTTAGCGATAAAAAAACATCGTCTGCATTTATGCTTCGCCCTCAGGACGAGCTGTCAGAGCCTAACATCGCCCCCTGGAAACAGTTGGCACAGGTGCTCGGCGTTTCAGAGTCACTTTCTAATGTCGATGCACCCACAAGCGAGAAACTGGGAACTCTCTTTGTGCACTCAGGTATCACGAACCAACTGAGAACGATCATTGAGAATCAATCCAATTCATGTATTGACCTGGATTCTCTTGCCGATCTGATGTCCACGATCGTGAGCAATCCTCGCCCGGCTCTGGGGAATCTGTTGAGCCTGTTAGCGTTCGCCACCTTCAAACATGAACCAGTAATTGCCTTGAGAACCCATCTCTTCATCAATGAAGCTCGCAGCGGTCAGCTTTGCATAAATCCGCAATGTGAACAGGCTCTCGGGGGAACGGACCCGTGGTGGAAGCGCTTATATATTGCTCATCATTTGTCTTGCGATCAGTGCGAAGCACCAGTTTATTCAGTTCAATTGTGCCGTCGTTGCGGTTTCGTCTATCTTGAGGGCTGGCGCTATAAATCCGAATTGCTACCGGAGCAGGACGCCGCTGAGAGAGCCGACAGTTTTGAACGCTGGCTATTCCGACCGATCAACTCGGATTTGCCAGATGCAGCAACAGAAATCGGCGAATCGCGCACACTATGTCTCGGGTGCGGACGGTACTTCGTTGGAAGAGACAGCGAGACCTTCGCAATCAGCCAAGAGAACCATAAGTGTCCTGCTAACAAACTTTTGGATATTTGGGTGTGGCGTCCTGCTCACCTCGACGGAGGGCAGTTAGAATCTTGCTTGTTTTGCGAACAGCATTGGATTAGTGGCGAAGAGGTTATAACGGAGCCTGCGCCCTCGACCTACGCCGTTTCAAGCCTTTTGCTGGAAGAGCTAAAACGTCAGTTGAATTCGGCCGAATCAGCTCCCAAAATCATAAGTTTTTCGGACACGCGCCAACAAGCTGCCCAGCTGGCGCTCAGACTACAGCGGACAAACCGCGATTTCACATTCCGCCAATTGGTCTACCAGATTTTAGCCGACGGTCAACTAAACACCGATGATCTGCTGGACGAGCTTTTTGATTTCTGTCGGCAGGACTCCAAGTTGCGCCTTATATTGACCACAGAACCAGCTCGGATGCAGGACAACTGGGTACTTCGAGAGCAGCTTGCAACTTTGCTTTATAGAGAAACTGTGACTGCTTACCTAACTCTCGAAGCGCAAGGATTAGTCAGGATCCAGTACGACCGGAGCCTTCTCGATGCTGGTAAACAGGTGACCCTGCCCAGCAGAATCACTAATCGTCTTACCGAGGATGAACGGGAGCAATGGCTGATCTTCTTGCTTGATTGGGGATTGAGATTTGTCCGCTACGCACTAGGCTCTCATCGCTGGGGAGGCCCCGCCTTAGATTACGAGCGTCTCAAAGAGTGGAATATTTATCCAAAAAACGCGGCACTCTTCAAAGACCAAGACCAAAGTATCGTTGGCTTCCTCATCCGTCAGAAGAATAGAAGGAACACAGTTTTCAACTTTGCTTCGCGAATCCTTAAAAGGGGCTTCAAAGATGTCGCTGAACTGGATATTGCGGAGCTGCATGCCGGAATCAAGCCACTATGGGATTCAGTCCTCGCTTCACCCCAACTCTGGGTCAAGGATGCGCGGACTGCATTGCGCCCCCTAATCAATTCAGGTGGCTTGGAAGCCGACAGATGTCTAGTTCAACTGAATTTTTCTGCTCTTCAGTGGCGGAAGACGTCATCACACGATCCACTATACCGTTGTGACCACTGCGGTCGCTTAACGTATCATTCGATTAGAGGGATTTGCCCGATCCGAGATTGTCGGGGCAGTCTGCAACAAATTTCAGCTCAAGATATCGAAAACAACGAATTCAGTCCGGTTCGTCATTACCGAAGGCTCGTTTCTTCCGCATCTATAACGCCTCTGAGAGTAGAAGAACACACGGCACAAATATCAGCGACAAAAAGGAATTCGATAGAGCGAGACTTTCGGAGTTCTGCCGACGATAGCGTGGATGTCATTTGTGGTTCAACAACTTTTGAGTTGGGCATTGACCTAGGTGCTATCCAGTCAGTATTTATGGCCAACCTTCCTCCACGTGCCGCTAACTACAGGCAGAGAGCAGGAAGAGCGGGAAGAAGACCAGGCGCACAGCCGTTCGTCCTGAACTATGTGCGCCAGCGTCCGCATGACCAATATTTTTGGAGTGATCCGAAGTCATTCATTGCCGGGCCCTTGCCCGTTCCTCGCCTTTCGATCACGAGTAGAGAGGTCGTATCCCGACATATTTCGGCGATCATCGTCGGTCGTCTACTGGAGCTATATCGGAAGCAACACCCCGGTCAATTTGGATTGACAGGCCCTCCGGCTGGGAACTTCGTTGAATTCTCGCTTTCGCAGATGATAGATGTGACCATTCGCAAGGAGATTGAAGCTGATACCGTCCTCTCTAAACGATTGGTAGGACTATCGAAGAGTTCGGAGATGTCTTTTGATGCTCCGAGTTGCTGGTCAAAGTTAAAAGCTCAGCTCAAAGCCCTCAAAGATACATATCTGACACTCTACGCCGACGAGGGGACTCTCGATGTATTGAGTGACCATGGAATTTTGCCCTCTTACGCTTTCCCAATTTATGTGGACGAACTACGGTTGTATGAGTGTCAACTCAGAGTGCCCCCTCGCGCTGACCTAAAACTTCAACGTGATAGGTCAATGGCGCTACGGGAGTACAGTCCCGGACGGGCATTTGTTGCTGGCAAGTACCAGATTCTTTCGGAGGGATTGTGGCAAGGCTACGAGGTTAAGAACTTCGACTTTTGTCCTCGTTGCTCCACTCTGGATTTTCATCATGGAAGCAATGTGAGTTGTCATCAGTGCCAAACCCCGCTCCTGAAAAAGAAAGCTGTGGTTCCAAAGGGAGGATTTTTTGGTCGCATTATTCGCAGCAATAGAGAATCGATCGAGCAGACTTTTCCGGCGGTGACGGATGTCTATTTCGACCCTGCCGATGATCCTCCCCCGAAAACGCAGTCCGTAGGAAAAGGCATGAATATTGCCCTCTTAGATGCTCGCCAGATGACCCGCTCCCGAATGAGAATGTTCAACCCGCGACCAAACTTTGACGGGATGTTAATGAGTGCCCGCAATATTGGTGATGCTGCTTTACCTCATTCACCAGCGGCGCATTGCCTAGAAAGAGTGTCGAAGGGCCCGGCAGATAGTCTGCATCTTATGCATGAATTCACCACCGACATCCTCCAAATGAAATTCCTCGACAACGAAGTCGGTCGGTTGATGCTTGGATCGTCGTTTTTGGAGCAGGAACTTCGCACTGACGTTTCCAAGCGGGAGTGGTTATACGATTCGGTATGGCTAACCATTGCGACGGCGGTTGCGCTCAGTGGAGCCCAGACACTAGATATTGACCCCACCGAGATTGCAGTCGTTGTCCGGCGGAGCTTACAACCAGGGATTCTAGGCACTAGGGAGATCATTCTTTACGACACGACCGCTGGTGGAGCCGGATATGCGAGGCAGCTGGGCGAGTGCATCCCAGACCTTTTCCGCGCTGCCGCTGCCCGAATTACAAAGTGCGATTGTCAGGACAGCTGTTACGCTTGTCTTCGAAATTACCACAATCAATTAATCCATAGCCGACTGCACCGCAAGAGGTTATTGGAGGGATTCTCAGATTTTGTACAATCGACTTTTCCGTAGAAGGCGGGGCATCGGTTAGGTCTATGCATACTTTCGACGCTCAAGCCTGGCAAGACCGACAAATGATTGCCCTCGACGATATATTTGACAAGGCAGTCGATGAGCTGGATGCCGCAGGCGTGCGCTTGTTGACCGGGAGCTTGCCTCCAAGGCAAGAGAATTTGCCCTCTGTTGCGCAAATCACGATTATTCCGGTTCGATATGCCAACAGCAACGATAACGCCTCATTCGCACTCAGTCTGAGCGCGACTGCTACCAATGGCCCCGGCAGATATATTGTGACCTTGCGGACGTCGGGAGAGGAGCCTCATCAGGCCCTTAAGCGACTGACGGACAAGAATTCTGATGTCTGGTGCGCAAATTACTTAGGGGTTGGATTATGGATTCACGATGGCGAGCATATGGAGCATCTCAACAGGATTGAGCAAATTAAAACTCGTAAAGGTGCGACTATCGCCATTTCAGGTGTCATATTGCATTCGTCTTCAGGTTACGTTGTTCGGGCTGGGCTAATGTCGATCGCTGTCGTTTATAGAAGCCTGCTGGACGAGCTTTCAGACGCTAGCAAAATGGCAAAACTCTCAAATTGTGTGCTCCAACAGCTAGATGGTCAGCGTCCAAGCTATGATAGAGTTTTTCGACCTTAATTCTAAATGTCGGATGCAGTACATTTACGCACTTTCATGTCCCATGCCCTTCGTCAGAGCAGTTTCCAGCGGCCCCCAGAACTTTTCCCAATCCTCAAGTCTGTCCCAATATAACTTGTCTCCTTCAGGATAAAGCCCTTTCCTAGTCTGCTTTTGTAGATAGACATGCAAGCAGACCATGAGTCCATCCTCACCAAACGGCCACTGTCCACCGAATAGCCGAGATGCCCTGCCTTTGATGTTCAGGCTAGCAACGATCGGGAAAGCGTAACTTATAGCATTGAGAGCGTCCGGCCCATCATTGTAGTCAATGGTGACTTGCCCCTCATCTTCGCAGACGAGCTTGTATTCACGCTTTCCATCCGTGAGGGTTTCGCAGATTCCACGCAAACCGTCCACGCTCACTAGATAGGCTCGCTCAACAGGTCCATCCATTCGTGCCATTCCGACCTCCAGTCCTCGCCGCAGTTCCTAATCCAGCCTCCCGCACAATTGCCCTGCGCATTAAAACTGTATGCAAAGCGGCCAACCTCAACGTATGTAGCGGTATAAAAGCGAAGCAGGGTGTACTCAATTCCACCTTGCTCCAACTTTCTCACGAATTGCTCGTAGTTCACTACGTCGTTCTACGAAGGGCTGAGCGGAAAGGCTAACCTTTCCGCTTCTCATCCCGTAGAACAAACCCATGCCAATCGGAATCTACGCACGCGTTAGCACGAAAGACCAAAGCTGTGAATTACAACTCCGTGATCTGCGGACCTACTGCGCGGCTCGGGGATTTGAGCCTGCCCGTGAATATATTGATGTAGGGCAATCTGGAGCGAAGGAGTCCCGGCCCGAGCTTAACAAACTCATGGAGGATGCCCGGAAACGCAAGTTTGACGTAATCGTGGTGTGGCGCTTTGACCGATTCGCACGCTCCACCAAGCATTTGCTCTTGGCGCTGGAAGAATTTAGGTCTCTGGGCATCCAATTTATCAGCTATCAGGAAAACATCGACACCAGCAGTCCGCTCGGGCAAGCCCTCTTCACCATCGTGTCGGCGGTCGCGCAGCTTGAGCGTGATCTGATACGGGAGCGGGTAACTGCCGGGATTCGGAATGCAAAAGCTAATGGCAAGAGGCTCGGTCGCCCGAAGAGTGTGGTGGACCGCGAACAGATTCTGGAGTTGAAGGCGCAAGGCCTCAGCCTGCGACAGATCGCCGCAAAGCTCGGGGTCGGCTACGGGACGGTCCGCGCAAGGCTCCAAAACGGGTGAGCTAAAAACCCCACGCGAAAGGCACCAGCTAACACCACTATAAAGGATACTTAGCAGCGGGAGTTTTGACGGGCGGAAAACTGAAGTTTTGCGCTCATGTGGATGAGGCAGGATGCTTCGCCCTAGGAGCTGCCAATCCTACTTCGGCTTGCGGCCCGGAAAGATTCAGGTGAGCCTTTCACCAGTTCGACCTCATACAGTCTCCGGTCAAGCACGCCGAGAAAATCCATGGTAGAACCTTCATCGACCTGTAGCTTGCCGTTTACTTCCTGGACCTTCACCCCTGTGTGTTCGCATAACTTCTTCAGGTTATTTTTGTCGATGTTCTTTGTCTCTTGTTGCACGCGAATAGAAGCCAGGTATCGAGCCGCACGAGGATGATGTGTGGCGTAGGACTCAATTGGGCCGAAATCGACAAACGGTAGATCGGCCTTGATTGCCTTTACGTTTTTTGGAACGGCAGCGAGAACCGCACCTTCCAAAGCGCCAACAAATTCGAATCCGGCAGGTCTCAAGATCTGAACTCCGCCGTCGTCTACTAGGAGATCAAAATCCCGGTCGAGCTTGAATACTTTGTCTTGCACGAGTTTCAGCGCATCGGTGGTGAATTGGAGAAGGCGGCTCTTCAGAACACCCTTAAACGTCGTCGCTCTGCGAATTGCGGTCATGCGATGGCCCTTGTTATCACGCATGCGAGCAAAGTAACAGAAAACATTTGCGGGATCGGATAAAGCAGTCGGCTCACTGGGCAGATTTTTCGCTTCGTGAAATTTCAGGATGTGTGAAGCCAACTCGCTATCAAGCGGCAAGCGCAGGTTCTCATGACCAGCATACTTCTCGCCGGGA
>DATGED010000051.1:0-42158 GCA_035310525.1 Candidatus Acidiferrum sp.
CAGATGTTCAGCTCGTGCGACATCAGCTGGTTGGCTTGTTGCAGTCCGACTTCCCGCTCCAGATATGTTTTCGCGTTGTCGTCCACGTCGAACACAATCGCCGATTGGTAATCGCTGACGTTTATACCGAGGCTGCCGATAAATTGCCGTGCGCGCTGCAGCGCTTCCGTTCGCGACACCTTGAAATCCACGCTGGCTTCCGGAAACGCGCGGAAAAAATACTTGTGCGCGAACACCACCCCCACAACGCCCAGCAGCACCCACAGCAGCAGCGCGCGCTTGTCCGAACCTGTCAGCCGGTTTTCCGCCACCAGTGCCTCCCGCGGTACTCGCTTTTCGAATTGCTCACTCTAATGTTACGCGGCGCCGTCGCGCAAGTATCGTCTTCCCCATGAGTTTCCAGCGGGAATGATATAAAGAAGTATCGATGACACTCAGCCTGACCAGCGAAGTCCACATGATCAAAGGGGTCGGTCCGCAGCGCGCGGAGCTTCTCGCCCAGCGCGGCATCTATACCCTCGAAGATTTGCTCGGCTATTTGCCTTTCCGCTACGAAGACCGCATCCATTTTTCAAACATCAAGGACATCCAGCCCGGCGGCGTCTACACCATTCGCGCGCGTGTCATGAGCGGCCAGGCCATCCCCAACAAATTCGCCCGCAACGCCATCTACCATCTGCTCGTCCAGGACACCGCCGGCGGCCTGCTTCCCTGTAAATTTTTTCACGGCGGCTATCTCGAAGGACGCCTCAAACCCGGCCAGCTCCTTGTCCTTCATGGCAAAGCCGAAATCGATAGGCTCCGCCCCGCGCGCCTCGAAATGATCAATCCGCAGCTCGAGATGCTCGGCGAGGGCGAGCCGGACTCCACCGAAGTCGGCCGCATCGTTCCCATTTACGAAGCTATCGGCACCTTCGGGTCGCGTGCGATTCGACGCGCCATGTACGCCGCCGTCCAGCAACTCGCCGAAAACACCGTGCCCGATATTCTTCCCGAAGAGCTGTGCGCGCGTCTCGGCTACCCTTCGCGCCGCGAAGCTCTCATCCACGTTCACTTTCCCGCGCCCGAGGAATCGCTCGAAGCACTCAATATTTTCCGCACGCCCTCGCAGCAGCGCCTCATCTTCGAGGAATTTTTCCTTTATCAACTCAGCCTCGCGCTCGACCGTCGCGCCACCCGCAAGGAAAACGCCATCGCCTTCCGCGTCCGCGAAGACAAAATCCGCGAAGCCGTCAAACGCATCCTCCCCTTCAAACCGACCACCGCTCAATTCAAAGTCTTGAAAGAAATTGTTGCCGACCTCGAAAAGCCCGCTCCCATGAACCGTCTCCTCCAGGGCGATGTCGGCAGCGGCAAAACCATCGTCGCGCTGCAAGCCGCCGTCATTGCCATCGAAAACGGTACGCAGGCCGCGCTCATGGCTCCCACGGAAATTCTCGCCGTGCAGCACTATCTTTCGGCGCGCCGCATCCTCGCTCCCGGCAATTACAAGGTCGAGCTGCTCATCAGCGGCCTCAAGTTCGCGGAAAAGCAAGCCGCCCTCGAGCGCATCCTCAACGGCGAAGCGCAGCTCGTTGTCGGCACGCATGCGCTCATCGAAGATCAGGTCCAATTCGCCCGACTCGGATTCGTCGCGATCGACGAGCAGCACCGCTTCGGCGTCCTTCAGCGCAAACGCCTCATGGACAAAGCCGTTTCTCAGGGCCACGCTCCGCACGTCCTCGTCCTCACCGCCACGCCCATTCCGCGCACGCTCTCGCTCACTCTCTATGGCGACCTCGACGTCTCCGTTCTCGACGAGCTTCCACCCGGCCGCACGCCCATCCAGACGCGCCTCAGCTCCGAGCCGCATCTCCCTGGTGTCTGGGAATTTCTTCGCAAGGAAGTCGCCGCCGGCCATCAGGCCTACATCGTCTATCCCGTCATCGAAGAATCGAAGCTCGAACTCAAAGCCGCCATCGACGAGTACAAGCGCCTCTCGAAAGAAGTTTTTCCGAAACTGAAGCTCGGCCTCCTCCACGGCCGGCTTTCCAGCGAAGAAAAAGACGCCGTCATGGAAAGCTTCCGCAAGAACGAAACGCAAATCCTCGTCTCCACCACTGTGATCGAGGTCGGCGTTGACGTCCCCAACGCCACTGTCATGGTCATCGAGCACGCCGAACGCTTCGGCCTCGCTCAACTCCACCAGCTTCGCGGACGCATCGGCCGCGGCGCCGCCAAATCTCATTGCATCCTCGTCGCCCCCGCGCGAATAGCCGCCGCCTCCTCAGCAGCCGCACAAAGCGTCGGCCGCTCCGCGGCCGCACAAGGCATTGCCCGTTCCGTGGCCGCACAAAACACTGCCCTCTCCGCGACTGCAAGAGATGCCTCCCGCGCAGTGGCTGCGCATGATCTCGCCCGCCCGGCGGCCGCAATAAACGATGTCGCCAGCGCCCGCCTTGACGCCATGGTCAGCACCACCGACGGCTTCAAAATCGCCGAAACCGATCTCCTCCTTCGCGGCCCCGGCGAATTTTTCGGCACTCGCCAGTCCGGCGACCTCGGCTTCCACATCGCCAATCCCATCCGCGACAAAGATCTCCTCGAAGCCGCCCGCCGCGAAGCGTTCGCCCTGACCGACGACACCAATCAATCCGCCGCCCAGCACTCCGCGTCTCTCCAGCGCCTCCTCCGCCAGCTACCCGCCGAATGGCAGCGCCGCTACCACCTCGCCCGCATCGGCTAAATTCAAGCGAGGCGGTAATCTCGTCCATGTTTGGGCAGGCTAAGTTAGAATTTCCAAGGAGGTGCCCGATGTACCGATTTTCGTTACTCGCAGTTCTGTTAGTCGCGCCAGCCGCATTTGGACAAACATCGTCAACGGATTCCCAGACGTTGCAAGCGCTTCTGTCAGAAGTGCGCCAGCTGAGGCAAGAGTTAGAGACCTACAGTGCAACCACACAGCAAACACAGATCCTTTTCTTCAGGCTTCAAAGCCAGCAGGCGGCCACCGCACGTGCATCAGGGAGGGCCGACGACGCTCGGACCAAGCTCTCTGAGACGCAGACTGCCCGCAACAAGGCGGAAACCGAAGCCAAAGGGGTCCACGACAGCTTGGAGCACACCGACAATCCGGTGGAGCGCAAGAATCTGGAAGACATGGCCGCATACTATAAACACAGGCTTGGAGAGCTCGCGGACGAAGAGCAGCAAAGGCAATCGAAACAAATCGAAACGGAAGACCAGTTGCGGCTCGAGCAGGCTAAGCTAAGCGATCTGCAGGCCCGTCTGGACGCACTGGAGAGAGCCTTTCAGAAATCGAGCCCACGGCCCGACTAGCGTCGTCCCGGGCCCGTATTTTGGAACTTAAACTCTTGAATCTTCCTCCGAGTGCCATTTTTCCGTCAAGCGCATCATCGCCGGCAAATATCGCAGCCGCATCAAAATCAGAGTTCGTCAACGAAGGCGAGGTCACGAGGCACCACATATCGCTCGTAGCACTTTTTGCAAATCCAGCGGCCGTTCGGGTCGCAGTGCCCGAACTCGCCGACCTCTATGTGAGACGTGCACAGGTCACAGTGTTCGTGTCCCCACCCACCCGGAACGAGGCGCGTCCCTGAATTTGGAGGCAAGGTTTGATCGTTGGAAGGATAATGCTTGCTGGCACCTGCTCGTCCACCGACGATTTCCAGTTTAGTCCAGACTCTGACGTCGCGGTCACCAACACGTGCAATCTTTCCCGCATCGTAGTCCTCGGCGACGGCATCCGAACCGAAAAACTGCCTTCTTTCCCAGCCCCAGTTTGGGTCGAGAACCATCCACACTTGATAAGCCTGCCAGCGAGGGCTGAGGTAAGCGAGCGTTTTTCCCGTCACCTGTGGCTCGTCGGCTTCGTTGCAGCTCAAAGTGGCCGCCAGGGTTTCGTGGTCGAGCGACTGTAACGTAGCGCACACATAACCTCTCTCATCGAATAAGAGCCAGAACCAGTGTGGATCAATTGTGTGAATAACTCTATCGAATCTGCCGTCGAGCTCGAATCTGGTATATCCGTCGGCAGAGGTCTCGCCGCGGCGCACGGCAGAAACGAGAAACTGTGGAAAATCGGCGAGCGATTTAGGTCTGTGATGAGTCATTTAACCACGCTATATCAAGCAGAAGTTCAGCCAAGAGTTAATATGCCTGTGCTACTTTCATTGTCAATGCGCATCATCGCCGGCAAATATCGCAGCCGTATCCTGAAAAGTCTCAAAGGCAGCGCGTTGCGTCCCACCAGCGACCGCCTCCGCGAAACGCTCTTCAACGTCCTCGGCCCCGCCGTCGCAGGCTCACGCTTCCTCGACGTCTTCGCAGGCACTGGCGCCGTCGGCATCGAAGCTCTCAGCCGCGGCGCCGCCGAAGCCATCTTCATCGAAAATCACGCCCCCGCCACAAAACTCATCCGCCAAAACCTCGATTCGTTGAAAATCGATTCCGGCTACACTATCCTCGCCGCCGACGCACCATCCGCCCTCGAAAAACTCGCCGCCCGCTACACCCCTTCAAATCCTCCAATCGACTTCATCTTCGTCGATCCGCCCTACGCCAACCACGCCGACTACGAGCGCATCCTAGCTTTCCTTTCCTCCAACTCGGCCAGCTTCCTCGCTCCCAACGCGCTCATCATCTTCGAGCATCACCACAAATTCCATCTCCCCGAATCCTCCGGCCGTCTCGCGTGCACCCGCCTCCTGAAACAAGGCGACGCCGCCCTCTCCTTCTTCCGCTGCGCTGCTTAACTCATCGCCGGAGAATCATCCGAACAGAAGAACCGCCCTGAACGTCCTCCACGAGTTACCAGTCACAAGTCACCAGCCACGCTCCTCCCAGGCATCCCGCCCGCCGCATCACTCCCAAAATCGTTCTTGACAATATTCTCTATATATGTAGACTTTAGCCATGGCCATGAAGACCCCTCGCCTGTCCCCGCAAACCCTCCGCGTCCTCGAACGCTTCATCGAGCGCCCCACCGCCTGGCGCTACGGCTACGAGCTCAGCCGCGAAACCGGTCTCAAGTCCGGCACGCTCTATCCGATTCTCATGCGCCTCGCCAAGTTCTCGCTGCTCGAAACCAAGTGGGTCACAACCGAAGACGGCGTTCCTCCTCGCCATACCTACCGCCTCACTCCCAACGGCGCCGCTCTCGCCCGCGCGCAACAAACCTCCTCGCCCTCCGCCGCGCGCGCAACCGCGCGCGAACGCCGCCCCGCTTTCAACGAGGGCAAAGCATGATCCTCGCCGCGTTTCTACGCACTGTCGCCATCGCACTTCTGCGTCTCGCGATTTGGATCGCCCCGCACGACACCCACGACTGGGGCCGCGGCATGCTCAGCGAGCTGAATCACGTCGAAGGCAATTGGTCGGCTCTGTTGTGGGCCGTCGGCGGCGCCGGTGTCCTCGCTAAGCACGCCATGCTTGCGCTGATCCTCCCCGGCAGCCATCGCCGCACCGTTTCTTCCGCCAGCGAACTCTTCGCCAAGGAGCTTCCTATGCGCAAAGCCACTCTGACCGCCACGGCCGCGTGCATCGCCGCGTCGCTTCTTTTCTTCCTCGCGCCGACATTTCGCCAAGCCTTCCAGGTTTCTCTCGCCCAGTGGCACGACGTGCTACACGTCGATCAGCGCTGGCGCGGTCGCGGCCCAGATCCCGAATTGCAAGCCCTCGCGCGAAAAGCCGAACAAAATCATGACGCCGAGGCGTTAGCCTTCGTCGCTGTTCGCACGGAGAATCCATCCGAAGCGGCGCGCCTCGCCGAGGAAGCCGTACATCTCGACTCAAATCTCACGTGGGTCTACGCCATAGCTGGCCCGCCATGCCCGACTTCCGCCAAGATCAACAGCTGGGTTCCCGCGCTAGAACAATGGGATCCTCAAAATGCCCTCTCGCGTCTCATTGTGGCCGAGAAGCTTGACTGCGATGAAGTTATGCATGGCCTGAGCGCGCTCAGGCCTCCGGAAAAGTCAGCGGCTTGGAAAGACGCCATGGCCGTCGCGTTCCAATCTCCAAAACTCGACACGTATTTCAGCCGCCAGAAGGAGCTTGATCGCCGTGTCATGCTTCGCTACAAACTCCACAATCCTTTTCAAGCCATATCAGATGGTTTTGGCTTTGGCTTTGCGCTCCCTAGCTATGGCATTGGAGATTCGCATGAGTACGCGAAATTGCTCCTCGCATCCGGCCAGGCGCTTGAGTCTCGCGGCGACCGCAAAGGCGCCTTTGAGAAATACTGGGCTGTAGCCCGCTTTGGCCAAATGATGGGCTCGTCAACGAGCGAACTATTCGTTCAGCGATACCTGCCAGACGCTTACCAGCGTCTTGCACGGCTTTCGGAAGCGGAAGGAAATCACACTGAAGCCGCGTTTTACGCCTCCCTAAAAGCGCAGGAGACTCAAGCTACGCAAAAAGCCCTTGCCGCTCTGCGTGGCGAATCCAGAGGCAGCGACCTTGCCCACTGGAGTGCCTTCCTGGTGAGGTTGTCCGGACTTGTGCTGCTCGTAAGCAGCGGTCTTGTGTTGATTTGCGCTCTCGGCGTCGTCATACGTAGTAGGTCACTGCGGCTAAGCGCGCTTCGACCCAGCCCCTCGTCTCTCACGGTCGGCTTTGCCGGAGCGATAGGTGCCTTGCTCTCCAGCGCCGTTCTTTATGTGAGCTACCGGCCGTACTCGGAAATCCTTCAGCGATTCGTCAGCAAGGGCGACGAGGCCGGCCTCTCCGAACTCTCCAATTTTCTGTTTGCAACGCAAGTCCCCCTCGGCGCGCATGGCTTCCTCGGGGCATTCGACGCCGTGTTTCATTTCTGGAGCATCGTGACTCTGCTCTGCGTCGTCGCTCTGTGTTTCGCCGTCATACTTCACTTCCGGCATCGCCGCCCATCCTCAGCAACAGTAGCCTGAGTTTTAGAGAGCTTTAGCGCCCATTGCCACAACGCCGGCCCCTCTTCTATTCACTATTCACTACCCACTATTCACTGCCTCCGGGCATCCCGCCTGCCGCAACCCGAATCCATCCTTCCTGGACTACCCAGCCACGCTATAATCGAAACCTCCATGTCTCTGGGCCAGATCAATGGTGGGTACAACCTCTTGGGGCAAGCCGGCGCCGCCACTGCCGCCCGCATGGCGCCCATCGCTGAACCTCCACCCGCTCCGGAGCCGATCGCCGTCGAGCCAAAACTCGACATCCGCTGGGGCGACTTCCATCAAGGCTTCTTCAGCAGCGTGCGAGCCCTCTTCTCCGTCCCGTTTGCCGTCAAAAATTTCCTCGGCGGCGACTACTTCCGCGATTGCTGGGTCGAGCGCCGCATCCCCATGCGCGCCGTCTTCGCTGCGGCGCTTTGGCACATTTTCTTTCTCGTTTCTCCCTTTTCCCTCTTCAAAGCCGTCCTTCCTCACAACTCAGCTTTCGACAACACGCAGCTCACCTGGTCCGGCCCCATCGAGGATTTTCCTACTCTCGAAATCCCCGCCGCAAAACCCAAGCCAACGCCGCGCGCCGAAGCCGAGAATGCCATCGCACCCAATGGCGCTGACGCCTTCCATCCTCGCCAGCGCATCATCGTTGATCCCGTCCATCCCACTCATCCGCGGCAAACGCTCATCAATCCCGCCGCGCCTCAGCTCGCGCCCAAACTCCTTCCCGCGCTGCCCAACATCGTCCAATTGCAATCTCCCGCTGCCCCTCCGCGGCCACATATCGAGATCAGCGCGAAAGACCTCGCGAAACTTCATCCGCGCCAGCGCCGCGTTGCAACCGTCACCGCCACTCCTCTGCCGGATGTTCCCACGTTCGAACTGAAGCCTGCGGACATCACGCTCACTACATCCCCCAACGCCCCCGCGCGTCCCAAGCTCGATTTGAACGCCGCCTCTGCCCCCCGCATCGGGGAGCGCGCACAGTCTGGCGACTCCGTTCCCGCTCCTGAAATCGCCGCTGCTCAGTCCGCTTCTGCGAACGGCAATCCCTCAACTCTCATTGCTCTTTCCGATACGCCCGCTCCTCCCAAGCCCGACGTCCAGCCGCCGCAGGGCAATCTCTCCGCGCGCGTCTCTATCTCTCCGGAAGGCACAAAACGCGGCGTCCCCGGCGGTGCACCCGATGGCAAAGCCGACCCCGCGAGCGGAGCCGGCACAGCCGCAGCAAATCATGGTGGGGGAACTAGTCCTGTCGGCGTCAGCATCAGCGGCGGCAACCCACAGCCCAATGCGGGCGCCTCAAGCCTCGGCAACTCTCGCCTGAAACTGAGCCTGCCATCCTCGCGCGATCTGGCCGCCCGCCCGGAACCCAACTCCAGGACCGAAGATACTCCTCAACGAACCGGCCCGCCCAATTTCGCCATGCTTCCCCCCGGCGCAAAACCGGAACAAGTTTTTGCCGACAAGCGCGTCTTCACCCTCAACGTGAACATGGCCAATCTCACCAGCGCCAGCGGAAGCTGGATCCTGCATTTTTCGGAGTTGGATACGAACCAGATTGGACCGCGAGGCGCTTCCGTGGATCTGACCGGCCTTGCGCCCATCCACAAGGTCGATCCAAAATATCCGCCCGAGCTGATCGAGCAAAACGTCGAAGGCGAAGTGATCCTCTATGCCATCATTCGCGCCGATGGCTCCGTGGATAGCATTCAACTCGTCCGCAGCGTGGACCCCGTGCTCGACGCCAATGCCAAAAATGCCCTCAGCCAGTGGAAGTTCCGGCCAGCCATGAAGAACGGCGCTCCCGTAGCGCTCGAAGCCATCGTTTATGTTCCCTTCCGCCTCGCCGATAACCGCTGACCCAGCTCCGTTCGTCAGGATTTTCGCGGGCGTCGATTAGGCGATTAGTGCTTCAGCGTTGGAGGACTAAGACGCGGAGGCCGAGGACGCTGTGGCGGTTTCCGCCAACTTGACCAGCGTGTACAGCGCGTGATTGACGGGAGTCGCCACGCCAAGCTCCGCTCCTCGCCGCGAGATGTAGCCGTTCAGCGAGTCAATCTCCGTTCGTTTTCCCCGCATCAGATCCTGCGCCGTCGAGGAATACGCCTCCGCCAATTGCGTAGCGATCTTGAACGCCCCGGCAAGCGCCACCTGCGGGTCTTCAAATCCCGGTGGATGCACACCGGCCGCGCGAGCGACAGCCAAAATTTCATGGACCGCGGTCTCCACGAGTTTCCGCGCCTCTCCGCTCGCGGAGATTTGTCCATACTGCGCTCGTCCGAGCGCCGAGATGGCGTTCAACGCGCAGTTCCACGTGAGCTTTGTCCAAAGCTCCCCTTCGATATTTTCGGAAATGCGGCAGCCGACGCCCGCTCGTTCGAACAAGGAGGCAACGCGCTCGGTCTGGGCGCTGCGCGGACCAATCACCAGATCCCCGCGGCCCGCGTGCTTGACAGTTCCGGGTTTCGGCACCGATGCCGCGACATAAACCACTGCGGGCAGCGCTTCGATGCCCGAGGCAGCGCGAATCTGCTCGACGTTGTCCACGCCGTTTTGCATGCTTACGACGATCGCCCCCGGAGCAAGCAACGGCGCAAGCTCACGCGCTGTCGCGGAATTATCAGTGGTCTTTACGCAAAACAGCACGATCTCCGCGCCGCGAATATCTTTCAAGTCCACCGACGCCTCGACGCGCACGCTTTCTTTGAATTGCACGGTATCGAGAAACAGCCCGTTTTTCTTGACCGCTTCGACGAAAGCCGCCCGGCCAATCATCATGACCGGAGCGCCCGCGCGTGCCAGCATTCCGCCGAAGTAGCCTCCGACGGCGCCGGCGCCGGCAACGGCAACCCGCGGCCAACCTTGCGCAGCAGTCATGCCGTGATCACGGAGATCAGCCGGTCGATGTCCCGCTCCGTGTTGTAAAGATGCGGCGAGACGCGGATATTTCCTTCGCGCAGGCTTACGATGACGTTTTCCGCGAGCAGCTTATGATGAAGCGCCGCTGTTTTTTCCGGCGTACGCGCAGCGAAGCATCCAAAAGCGCCGCGTCGTGCCGCGTCCAGGGGACTTGCGGGAATACAGCGATCTTTTGGCAACCGTTCGTACATCAGATCGATCAAGGCGCGATTGTGCGCCAGCACCCTTTCCGCCCCCACGCGCACCACAAAATCAGTGGAAACGTCCATGGCCACCAGGTTGAAATTGAAATAACTGGCTGGCTCCGCCGCGTCCCAGCGCTTGGCCCCCGGCGTCGGTTTCGGATTATCGAAATTGAGCGAAGCAAAATTGTGCGAGCCCTCCACGGCCATCCAATAGAAAGGTCCCGGCCGCATCTTTTCGATGTGCTCGCTCCTGGCCCAGAAAAATCCCGTGCCGAAGGGGCTGAGCAGCCCTTTGTACCCCGCGCTCACGACAAAATCCGCACCCAATTTTTCCACATCCATCGGCATGGTTCCGCAGACCTGACTGGCGTCCAGCAGAAGCAATGCGCCCTGCGCGTGGCATGTTTCCGCCACGCGTGCCGCATCCAGCAGCGACCCGTCATCGAATCGCACCAGGCTGATGGACACGACTCGCGTGCGAGGTGTCATCGCTGCGATCAAATCGTCCGCTGTGATGAACCGTTCGCGCGGCGCAACAATCTTCAGCTTCACGCCTTCACGTTCTTCCATCGGCTTCCACGCCGTGAATTGCAGCGGGAATTCTCCCTTGGCCGTGATCACTTCGTCGCCAGGATTCCAAGAAAGTCCGTATGCGACCGCCGCCACTCCCGTGCTCGCTCCGGTTGTAATCGCAATTTCTTCGGGTTTGCCGCCGATCAGTTTTGCAAGCGACGCGCGAATTCTGTTTGGAACTTCAAAAAAAGTTGAGTCCGGTTTGTGATGCGGGAACTTTTTCCATTCCTGCGCAGCCTGCAGCGCGCGCAGCGAAACTTTGGGCATTGGCGACTCGCCCGCCAGATTCAAGTAAGTAGCGTCCTCAAATTCAAACCATTCCTGCCGCCAATCGGTGTGCATCGGTGTGCTCGCGGTCGCCATGGCAAGTCCCTCCGAGTTCGAAGAATATCCGCATAGGCTACGACGTGGAAATTCCGGTTCAACGTCCAAATTGGGTTAAGCAGACTGCTAGAAATGACCGCGGAGTTCGCGAAATGACGGAACTATGACGAGTTTCCCGGTGCCCGCCATGACCGGTTCGTGCTCCAGTTGCCAGGTGTGCTGGTGCGGAATGTAAACGGCGTTGAGCCCGATTTTCATGGCGGGATTGATGTCGCTTCGCGGGCTGTTCCCGATCATCCAGCCTTGCGATTTCACGATCTTGTGCTTGCGTACCAGGCTGCCATAAGTCTCGGGATCTTTTTCGCCCACGATTTCGATGAACTCGAAAAATCCCTGCAATCCGGAACGTTCGACTTTCGCGGCTTGTTCCGCCGGCTCTCCCTTGGTAAATAAAATCAGCCGATGCCGCTCGGTCAGATAAGCCAGCGTTTCCGGCACGCCATCCAAAATTTTCGGCGGCGTGCGCTCCAACTCGACCACGCGGCCATGAATCTGCGCCAGCGTTTCCCGTCGGACCATCTGGTCCGCGAGTTTCAAATACGTTTCCTCCAGCGACCTTCCAAAACTGCGCACTCCATAGCCGTACTGCCGGATGTTTTTCCGCTCCGTCTCATTCAAAATATGACGAATGTAAGCGCGGGTATATCCGCAGGGCTCGACGAGCGTGATGAAATCCTCGATGAGCTTCTCGAAAAACACGTTGTTCTCCCACAACGTGTCGTCGGCATCGATCATCAGTGTGTTGCGTCGCATGGGGACTCTTGTTCAGCAACCGCTGGGAATCTAAAGCTAGTGCGCTCGTTGTTTTGAAGCTTCGTCAGTCTACCAGCCTCAGGGCATCTTCGGCGATGGCGGCTGCCGCTCCGGGCTTGGCCATCGTTCGTGCCGCGTCACGCATTCTTGCCAGCCGCGCCGCATCGCCCAATAACAACGCGATTTTCCATGCGGCCGCGGGCAGATTGTTGCATCGAATGGCCGCGCCTGCCTCCAGCAAATGATCGGCGTTGCGTTCTTCCTGCCCGGGAATCGGCTCGATCAGCGCCATTGGCAAATTCCGCGCAAGCGCTTCCGATGTGGTGAGACCGCCGGCCTTGCCTACGAGAAGATCCGCCGCGGCCATGTATTTGTCCATGTCCGTCGTGAATCCGACGGCAACAAGGCGCGGAACGCCGCTTGGTAAGTTCCCCGCGCTTCTCGAAATTTCCTCCAGGCGCTTGCGAACCTTTTCGGCTTTGCCTGCGATGGCCACAATTTGCCAGGGTTTCTCAAGCGCCAGCAGATCGTTCACGAGTTGCTCGACTGGCCCAATGCCGTAGCCGCCTGCGGATACCAGGATCACGATAGCGGTTGGATCCAGACCGAGTGCTCGCCTCGTCTGCGCCCGATCAAGTGGCTTTGCAAAGAGCGGATCGACGGGGATTCCGCTGACGAGTAGTTTTTCGCGCGGAACGCCGATGCGCGCCAGATATTCGGCGGCTTCGTCGATGGCCACGTAGTAGCGATCGACCGTGCGGCAGAGCCACATGGCGTGCACGTCGTAGTCGGTGACGACAATAGCGTTGTGCGCGCGCAGTTTTCGTTTGGCGATCAGCCACGCAATGATTTCCGCTGCCAGAAAATGAGTGGCCACGCACAAGTCTGGCTGCACTTGCTTGAGCAACCGGATCATGGGCGCGGTGTTCAGCCGGTCGAGCGCCAGTCGCCGTCGCGAATGATGCCACGGCTGATCCGTGCGCTCGTACAGCACGCCCATCAATTCCGGAGCGCGCCGCACCATCGAAATGTAGGCTTTGTCATAAACGCGCTGGAAGACTTTGCTGACGTATTGAATCGTGTCGATGTGCTCGACCCCGCAATCCCCGCGGGCGGCGAACGCTTTTTCGAGAGCTTGCGCGGCGCGCACATGCCCCGCGCCTGATGATGCGGAGAGGAGCAGGACACGCGGCTTCGATTTCATCCGCGCTGCGCTCCGGCTTCAGCAGTTTTCATCACAAGGCCTTGCGGCGCCCCGCGGCAATCTTTTCGAGGATGCCGCGCGCTACGCCCTGCAATTCGCCGAAACGCGCCAGGTAGTCCTGGAATTCATGGTTCAGAAGTTTGGCCTCTTCCGGGCCGAGTTGCGTGCGCAGAATCATGTCGCGCAGTTTGACGGGATGCGGCAGAAGCGCGTCCTCCTTCAATTCTTCGAGCGCAATGCTCGCGTCGTAGTGATACATGATCCCTCCGGCGAAAAAAGGGCTTTTTAGCGGCGGCTCAAACGCCGATCTTATTGTACTCGCGCAAGACGGCCACGCGCGAGCGCCGCAGAACGCGGGGCGAATTAGACCTTAGGTTCAGCAAAGAATTTAGCGAGTCTTCTTTGGAAAAACGCGAGAATTTTGCCGCCCGGCCAATATCACTGGTCTTCGCTTTTCTCGCACGATATTTCGCATCTCCTGCTGTGCTCTTGGAGCGTCCTGAGCCCCGCCGCCTGCGTTCCTGAATGTAATGCATTGGACACACCAAAACTGTGGTTCTATTCTGCTAATACATTCTGGCCTGAATACTAGCGGACTATGCATGAAGAAAAGCGCGGTCTACGATTCCAATTCACCGCCGAAGCCGAAGTGCGGTCACAGAGTTCACCGCGAAGCGTTCCCGCCCGGGTCACGGAACTAAGCCTGCGGGGATGTTTCCTGGAAACGTCCGGTTCGTTTGCCGACCACGAGCGCGTGCGCATCAAGATTTTCAACGCGGACGACTGCATTGAGACTCCGGCGGACATTATCTACTCACGCGCGACCGGAGTCGGCGTCTTGTTCGCCGACACTACATCGCACGTTCGCGGCGTCCTGCAAAACTGGGTGCTCACCGCACTGGACCATCATGCGGAAGAAATCACCGCCAAATAACCTCCGACTCCGATCATGCCACGCATACGTGTCACGAGCTTCCCGGCCTTGCCGATTCTGGGCGAGAAGCGCAGCTGGGTGGGGAAAAGGCTCTGCCTTCTCTTGCTTCTAGATTCGTGCGTGCTCTTTGGCGTTTTCTCTTACTTAGCCTGCCGTATCCTGCCATCGGCGCCGGCGGTTTCCCGCCCGGTTGCAAAAGCTCGGGCAAATTCCCAGCACTTGCAGCGTCAGCTGCGGCAACCACTTCCAACGCTCCACCTCTCCCTCCACTAACAACCATTCTTCAAATTCCGCGCCCGCCCAGCGCGCCCACTCTCAGCGAGCAAGCAGTCAGTCTCAACGAACTCGACCACGTTCTGAATGTCTTCAACCGTCGCGGCGACGGGTACGGCGAAGTGCTCATGTATCAGCCGGGCTACGAAGGTTTCGCAGTCCGCCTCTTGCGCTTCACCGGCACGGGACTTCTCCTCACCAAGATCTCGATAGGCGACGGTTGCTAAATACTGCGTTGGATTACGCCGCGTTGGCTGCGGCGGGCATGAATTCGTATCGGTCGATTTTCGCGGCGACGCCCATGCGCCCGTTGGAGGTGGACTCCACGCGCACGATCTGGCCGAGACAGCGAATGTTCACGTCGCCGGATTGCGTTACCCGTTCGGGCAATGTGATGACAAATTCGATTTCGCTGCCGATCTTGAAATTAGTTTCCGCGAGGAAATACAGTCCGCGGTAACTTACGTCGCGCGTTTGCGCCGTGAGTTCGTGCCCATGAGGGTCGTGCGGAAGCACGCGCAGCGGCAGCGTCATATTAAAACGCCGCGCTTCGCGGCGGTCGGCTCCGTCGCTCATTGCTCCTCCCACTCGGGCTGGAATTTGAAGGAACGCTAACATTCGCACATGTAAACTGCAACGCGAAAGTCAGGAAATTATGTCCTAGTACGAGATTCGGGGGTTTAAACCATTCGTTTGAGCCGGCCTCAACTCCGAGTAGTACTGTTACTTTACTGCGCTGCATTTGCCCCCCGAAGAGTGCCGGAACCGCGGACGATTATGATCACGAGGCGCGTCACTCGGGTGATGTGTGCGCGCGCAAGGAACTAAATCGATTGATGTGATTCCTCGCACACTGTGCGAGGAATTCGGACTTTGCCACTTCTTGCGATACACTCGTTTTTCTTTTTTCCACTGATGAGCGCATCCCACGAATCACGGAATCTGTTCCTCGCAGGCCCCGCGGGCCGTCTTGAGGCCATTCTGTGGAGCCCGAGCGATGGCGGCGCGACGATGGCGGCGGTAGTCTGCCACCCGCATCCGCTTTTTGGCGGGACGATGCACAACAAGGTTGTGTACCAGGCGGCAAAATCGCTGGATGCGCTCGAGCTGCCCGTGCTGCGATTCAATTTTCGCGGAGCGGGAATGAGCGAAGGAAAACATGATCGTGGCGACGGTGAACGGGGCGACGTGCGCGCGGCGCTGGATTTTCTGGCCGCGGAATATCCTGGCATTCCATTGTTGCTGGCAGGTTTCAGTTTCGGATGCTGGGTGGGACTGCGCGCGGGATGCGAAGATGCGCGCGTCACTTCGCTCATCGGTCTCGGAGCGCCAGTGAACAACGCGGATTTTTCCTATCTGAAGGAATGCGGAAAGCCAAAGCTGTTCGTCCACGGAGAAAAAGATCAATTTGGAGACGCGGAAAAATTGCGAAGCTTGGTGAACTCGCTGCCGGGAGAAAATAAGCTCGTGGTCGTCGAAAATGCCGATCATTTTTTTGCGGGAAAGCTGCAGGAACTCCATGCCGCGATCACCAACTGGATGCAAGAACGCCATCCGGACCTGTTTTCAAATTAAGCGCCCTCGCCGCGGGAAAAAAGTTTGCTGAACTGATCCACGGTGGCCGGTGCGACGCTTATGAGTTTCGCGTTTGCGAGCACATGCTCGACGTGCGACATGCCTACCAGGGCGGTGGTGATTCCCGGCGAGGATCGGACGAATTGCAAAGCGCGCTCCGCATCATTATCGAGTCCCAGGGCCTGCGCGACGAATGAGGGCAAGTTGCGCGCGACCTGGCCTTGCAGGAGCGAAGCGCTGGCGACGAGTGTAATCCCAAGCTCGCTCGCGGCTTCCATCACGGTGCGCACGTTTCCGCCAATCGTCTGATTTCCGAGCGTCAGCGCTTCGGTCATTCCCATGTTGAAAGGGAGCTGGATGAACCGGAAGTGGTGTTTTTCGCCGGCGATATCGGCGGCGGTCTGCGCGAGTTCAGCCAGCTGCATGGCATCGCGCGCCTTGGCTTCCTGCCGGAAGCCGTTCCAGGTGGCCATGCCGTAGAACTGAATTTTTCCTGAAGCGCAGGCAGACTCGAGAAAGATGAAAGCATCGCGCACGCGCTCGAGAAAATCCGGACGGGAGACTTCGCTGAGCTGGGTTTCCGGATTGTGAAGATAGTAGACGTCAATGCATTCGAGTTCGAGATTGCGGAGGCTGCGCGCGAGCTGATTTTCGAGAAAGCGCGGAGTCATGCAATGGCTTCCGGCGACGATGTCCTTCGCGGTGAAGATGCCGGGCTGAAGATATTCGCGAAAAAAATATTCGTTGGGATCTTCGGGCATGGAACCGTCGGGAGTGAGATAGCCGCCCTTGCTGCAAACCACGAGTTCGTCGCGGGAAATTCCCCTGGTCGCGAGCTGCTTGATGGCCGCGCCGATGTTGCGCTCGCTGCGTTGGAAACGGTAATTGATGGCCGCGTCGATGAAGTTGATGCCGTTTTCGGCGGCGGCCACGACGGACGCCGCGTAATTCGCATCGGTCTTTGCATCGGGCTGGCCGAGGTAGGTGCCGATGCCGAGCGACGACATTACGAGGCCGTGCGCTTCGCGAAAATGGCCGTCGGCGGCGCGTCCGGCAAAGCGATTGGCATAGCGCTTTGTAGCTTCGTTGCTGGCGGATTTCGTCATAGTGTCCTTCGTGATCGCAATCCCGCTCGTAGGGGCGCAGCATGCTGCGCCCCTACAAAGGCGGTGAACTCTTTTCTGCGGCGGCCTCCTTCGCCGGAGGATTCAAGAGCCGCGAACATGCCCTGAGAATCTTACGGTACGGCCAGTCCTTTTCGCGAAAGAAAATCTCGCCCTCGCGCGGATTGCTGTAATACCAGCGGGAGAGGAGAGCGAGATGTTCGCCGAGCTCGCCGCGCGAAGTGGAGGGCGAAGTGGGGGGGGAAGACGGGACATTTGTTTTGCCTAAGTCTCCCTCGAGATAGTCCTTGAAAATGTGTTCGGCGGAGCGCGGCTGGCTGGCGATTTCCGCGAAGCGGAGAAAGTAGGGCTCGGCAAGACGGCCCGCGCGAATGGCGAAGACGCCGATGGTTTGCTCCTCGGCGGCGCGCTGGAGAATCACGGCGTTGAGATCTTCGACGCGGCGAGCAAGCTCGGGCTGGAGGCGCAGAGCTTCGTCGAGTTTTTCGATGCGCTTGTGAAGTTGCGCGGCGCGCTCGAAATCGAGCTCGGTGCTGGCGCGCTCGCGGTCGCCTTCGACGGCGGAGCGGAGAGAGTTGCCGCTGCTGTCGAGGAATTGCACGAGGCGGGCGACTTCCGCGTCGTATTCCTCCTTGGTGCATCCGGCAAAGCAAGGCGCGAGGCACATTTTCATTTCGGAATAGATGCAGCCCGGAAAAGTCGGATCGCGGCGGATTTTGATCTGGCAGCGGCGGACCTTGAACAAATCGAGAGTTTTTTCCGCGAAGGCGTCGGCGGATTTCCGGGAAGGGAAGGGGCCGTAGTAGGCGCCCGCGGTGGGCGCGCCGGAATCGTCCAGCGCGATATGGCGCGTGACGTAGCACCGCGGGTAAGCGTTGCGCAGGCTGATTTTGAGGACGGCGGGAGGGCGGAGGCGAGTCAGTTTGCGAGAGCGGCGCGGAAAAAGATTTTTGGCGATCTGGTAGTAGGCGAGGGATTGCTCGAACCTGGAGCCGGTGAGGCGATAGCGGATGCCGCGCGCGAGATCGCGAAGGTTGAGGCGCTTGCTCGTCGGATCGGCGGGGCCGAGAAGACGCTGGAGGCGGCGGCGCAAGTCTTGCGTGCGGATGAGGAACGGTTCGGCGTTTTCCGCGCGTGTCTCGATCAGGCAGACGGCGGGGCGAGGCGGAAGCGCGGCGAAAAAGTCTTCGTCGCGAGACGGGTCAAAGTCCTGGCCGCAATCGAGTTCCAGCACGGAGACAGAATAACCCGGAAGTGGCCCGCCACGGCGGACAGGCAGGTGCCGCCTCGCGACCGGCGAGAAGGCCACATAAGCAGCTCGCCCGCTACGTCAGCTTGCGGCGGAGATGTGACTTCCTTACCAGAAGCTCATCGATCTCCATCTTCTCGACTGCGCCAAAAAGCGCAAGAAACTGTCCATGAAGTGGGTAGCTTAGCCGCGTTGCACAAGAAAGGCCCAAAGACCCCGGTTCAAACGACGAACCTGGCCCACCAAGCAACCTGCATGTCACCTAAGCGTTTCCGAAATGACAGTTCGGATTTCTCTTGAAGTGCTCGAAATGAGATTCCAGCTTTCCCTCCGCACTGACGTGCGGTCTTACCGGTCGCCGACACTCCGGACATCGAAAGGCCAGTTTGCTCCTGGGCATCTTAGAACCCGTTTCATTTATTACCCTTCTTATCGCGCTTGCAAGCTCCACACCGATTACGCACTCAGTAAGCTTAGCCATGTTTCTCGTGGCCTCCTGCAGAGTCAGTCTGCGTTGAAGTCCGCCCGGATTGAGTCGATGATTTCGTTGCGGAGCTTCTTGCGAAGATTCTTGCCCCTGCCGAATGCGCCGCGTTGTCTGTTGCCTTTTGGCTTTTCGACCCTGATTCGGATTGTCTCAAGGTCTTTCACGGACTCCTTGGATCGTATTGCGCAGAGGTTGAAACGGTCCCACTTTCCGGCGTGACGATCTTTAAGGTGGTGGCTTAACCGGGAGGGGAGTTTAGTTGCTAACCCAATGTAATATGGCTTGGCATCTTTCAAGAGCACATAAACGCCACGCTTCTTCCCGATTAGAAATCTCACTGTGTCACCGTGCTGCTCCAGCAGGTTTGCGCTGACACCCTCCGCGTAGGCTCGAACTAGTAGTCCTCTAGATGATTTCCTCTTCATGTTGCACAGTTCCTTTCTACGAGCCCCACCCGCCCTCTACATATAGGGAAGCGAACCCAAGCACGCGCCCCACGTAGGCATGCAATTCAGCGTCGTTTATTACTACGTCTTCCCAGGCGGCATTGGTTTCGTGATGGAAAAGATTGCCGTAATCAACAAGCTCAGACAACTCCGCAAGATCTTGAGCGTTTAGAATTTCAGTCGCTGTATTCACGCGTTGCCGACACACGCCCATGAATTCGGAGAATGCGCGCGGTCTAGGAGGACAGTGTTCCGGGAACACGACCCGAACGAAACCTTCCAGAACCGGCCGAAGCGCCACCGCCACAGCACGGCTATCAGCGCCAGGTCCATTCCGCAAATAGTCACGAAGCAACGAATGATTGCGGTCGTGCTCCGTCACGGAATCTGCACTGATCTCCCAATCCTCTATGACTGAAGCCTGACCAGCGCGCCGAATTTTGAGCGGCCTGCAAATGCTCGAATCCCGGCCGACCCCTTCCCACACTCGCCCCAAGAACGACTTATCATGAGACAGCAAAATTAACTGCGCCACACGTCCCCCCAACTTCCGCACTTCCTGAACGGTTGCGAAGGAACGGTGCTCATCCAGACTCGATAGCGGGTCGTCAAGCACCACAATCCTCCGACCCAAATTAGCTTCAGCCTCAAGTGAAGTGAAAAAGAAGGCCAAAGCCAACGCGTTTCGATCACCTGCGCTGAGGATATTTCGGAAGGAAGGTTGAGCGGGCCGCGCAACACCAGCACCGATTGGAATCGAGACCTTATTAATTACAACATCGTAGTTGCAAGTCGCCCCGCCGCGCGTATCCGCCGGAGCAACACGGGCAATGCGAAAGCCCACCCCGAAACGCTCAAGATACCTATTAATTCCCTCCTGATAGCGAGGAAAGGCGGTCGCCCGATGTCGATCGATCTGCTCGCGTGTCTGGTCTCGAAGTCGTTCAGTTGCAGCTTTCGCCGTTTTTTCTGCTTGGTACTGGTCACAAAGTGGCGCAACGCGCGGCGAGTGCCTTCGCTGACATGCGAGCAACCGGTCTAGCTGTTGTCGTAAGAGTTGCGGATCGCCAGCGACTGCTTGCACTTTTAGCGCCTCGATTGCGGGGTTTGAACCGACCAGTCTCTCACTGACTTGCCGAAGCTCCTCGCGTCCGGCCCGAAATCGACCAATCGCCCCCAAAACTTCATCGGACAACTCAAGCGACTCGAGAGGTGCTGCGCCTTTTGCCTCTAGCAACCCGACGAGACCGTCGCGCGATGCCTGCCAATCCCGAATAAAGGTCTCCGTATCCAGTGTAATAATAGGCATTTCCGAGAACATGGCCCAAAACGTACGAACCTGGGTAGCCCTGCTAACGGCACGTTCGAGGCGCGCCGGGAGATCCGCCGAGTGTTGTTCGGTCAGCCTCCGGAGAACCGCCGAAACTCCTTCCTTTAGCGACGCATATTCCCGGCCGAAGTATGCGCGGTATTGGCTAATGATGGGCGAGCCGCCAAGTTGTTGGACGCAAAAAGGACAAACGTCCCCAGATTCGGAGCGAATGATGCGATTCATCCCATCCTGAACCCATGTTTCGGAACCCTTGCCAAGAGATTGAATGTGCGCTTGAACATGGGCGGCGGCAGCCGAATCAAGCGTGTCTAGCGTCCGCCTAAGTGCTTCCGCAATCGCCTCTGTGTCAAAATCCGGAAATTCGATTGCCGAGAAGGCAGGATTGGCCCGAATTCTGGCTTGGTCGAGAGCCGCGGCGAGAGACTGTTCAGCATCTCGAATGCGCGTTCCTACGTCGCTTTCGACGGGTAAGTCGCAGAACACGTCTATATCGTAGCCACCAAGCTCTCGGGCCGTGATGGCGTTCTGCCTCTCTCTGAGCTCCGTATTGTGGACCTCGATGCGCCTAACGTAATCCTGCAATTGTCGATTAAGGGAGATACCGTCAGAACCGATTACCAGCTCATGAAGCTTCTGGCGGTGGCCTGGCTCAACAGCTAAGCCGGAATATACGTTATCGTTCACGAATTGGTCATCAAAGATTATCAGCTCCGGTAATAACCGGTTCCAAGCACCGTTTTGGAACACAAAGGGCGGCGGTCCCGCGCTGGATGCTACGACGACGTGAGGCGTGTCGGGAGAGCCAAGCCTGCCACGTTCATTAATCGAAGTCGGGTTGCCACTGGCAAGGGAATGAAAAATCGCACTGAGCGTCGTTTTGCCGCGCCCGTTTTCTGCATATAAAAGCACGTACCGCAGCAGCGGCGAAGCGGCCGGGCTTGACGCGGTTTGAAACACTCCGATATTTTCCAGGAGTTGAAAACGTGTCAACATGCGCCACAGAGAACCCCATTGGCTTCACATGATAATACGAGCAGCCATTACCCGCAACATAACGAGCGAATGGCTAGGAAGCGAGTCGGGCTCCCCATGTATGTCCTCTGAACCCAAGCCTTTCGACTTTCCCCTCTGGAGCAGGTTTCCCGCCTCGACGAGCCATCGATCCTTCGAGTAAGGGGGAGCCGTATCCTTGCAATTTTCATGAGTGGTGGCCATGGGCGCAGTGCGGTGTTTGCCTTTTCTCCCGGTTTTCATTCTCGCGGGAATACTAACCCACTCCAACCAAAGCACTTACAGATAATCCTTGACAGACGGTACTAATTAGTATATACTGTTGTATGAAATTCGGGCCTCGCGCCGTAGTTGTAAGGCCCCACTTGTAAGGCTCAAGTCGTCAGTATGTGCGTTTTTTGCAGCCCGGAAGCGTTTCCGGGACTCGCCCGCAGAGCAGTCCTTCTAATTCCCCCAATACATCTCGTCCCACCCCAGTTACCACTTTATACTAGCCACCCTCCTCTAAGCCTTTTGCAATCAACACTTGCGAGGCTGTCCGCAAATGTTGATTCTACAACACTTACAAAAAACTCAAATCCTTTAGCTGCAACACTTACAAAAAAAGGGAGTAGGGGGTCCCCTCTTTCGCCTACAAAGTTTGTCAACTCGTTACTCCTTGTCTGTCATTTCGAGCGAAGCGAGAAATCTCTCTGCCCTCCCATCTCGCCGCTCGTTCACCCTGGCCGAAGTCGCAGGGTCACTCGTCACCGTTTTGCGCACGTGCACACGAACTCGACACGCCCGTGTCGCCGCAACCCCATTCTCCTCATACGCTTCCGCACGGTTTCCGTCACACATGGGGGGGTGGGGGTTGCGCCACCACGATCTTTTCAAGTTTTACTTCATCTCTTCCCTGTGTCCGGGTTTTGCCTGCGCCGGAGCGCAGCGTGGCGGCGCCGCGCAGATCTTGCCTAGGCGGTACGAATGTTAATGACACCGCTGTCTTGAAGGGACTTGAGGACTTTTTGCATGCGCATGGCGTAGAGGGTTCTGCGAATGAGCGGAGTGGGCCAGATGGATTTCCAGGTCATCAGGAAGGCGCCTTTCCAGGTCATTCGATAGTGCGTATCGCCGGGAGCGAGATGCATGAGTCCGGCGGCAGCCTGACACGGAGCGTAACGGCCGAGTTGCTGGACGATGCGAGTGGCCTCCTGACCTTCGGGAGGCAATTGCGGGCGGAGGAACGAGGCGTGCTTCTGAAGCAGAGCGCGATGGACCTGGTAGAGCAGGGATGGCGAGGCGATGCTCGGGAAACGGAAGATGAGAAGGTCCGATGGCGTGGAACCGATCGTAGCGGTTTTGTTGATGTTGGTGTCGAGAGTGAGGCCGTTGGTGAAGCTGGAGGAAAACTCGAAATAGCTCCTGATGACGTTGCCGCTGAGCACAGCGGAAACGTTGGCGAAATCGCCGGCGGTGCGGTTGACGAAATAGGCGAGAAAACTTTGTGTGTTGGAAGCAAGCGCGCCCATGTTGTAGACGCCGACAGGAGTGAAGCCGAGGGCCTGGATTTCCGCGGACCAGCGTTCGATGGCCGCGCGGACGGCGGCGGGAACGGATTCAAGAGGAACTTTGGTGGGCTCGATCGTGGCGGAGAAGCGGAAGGTCGCTTTGATGACGAGCGGTCCCACCACGTGCAGGAATGCCCAGAACAGAATGATTTTTTCCCAGAGCGGCAGCGGCGAAAACATGGAGCCTCCCGGTTTGGTGCGAGGATTTGTTCCGGGCTCGCGGCGAGCCCTTTCAATTATTTTTTCAGGGAAAAGAGGAGCGGGAAAGAGAGGAGTGAAGGAATTGCAGTAAGGTTTAACTGGCCGAAGGGACAGGCATGCAGAGGCGGAGAGGACGCGGGGAACCGGGCGCTTACGTGTGAACGAACACGTCTATCTTGCCGAGATGGGGCGCAGCATGCTGCGCCCCTACGAATGCGGACGATGACGCCCTAAAGGGCGTCGCTACGCGCAGACGGGGCCGGAGTTACGAACGCAGGAGCCAGGAGGAGATGACGAGGCGCTGGATTTCGGAAGTGCCTTCGTAGATTTCGGTGATGCGGGCGTCGCGATAGTTGCGCTCGACGGGATATTCGCGGGAGTAGCCGTTGCCGCCGTGGATTTGAATGGCCTTGTGGGTGACGCGAGTGGCCATTTCGCTGGCGAAAAGTTTGGCGATGGCGGCGTCCATGGTGAAGCGCGCGCCGGTGTCCTGCTTCCAGGCAGCTTTGCGGACGAGAAGGCGTGCGGCATCGAGGTCCGTGGCCATATCGGCAAGCATGAACTGGATGGCCTGGAATTGCGAAATGGGATGGCCGAAGGCGAGGCGCTCCTGCGCGTATTTCGTGGCGGCATCAAAAGCGCCCTGGGCGATGCCGACGGCTTGCGCGGCGATGCCGATGCGGCCGCCATCGAGAGTGGAGAGAGCGACTTTGTACCCTTCGCCTTCGTTGCCAATGCGATTGGCGGCGGGAACTTCGCAATCGGTGAAAATCAGTTCGCAGCAGGCGGTGGCGCTGATGCCGAGTTTTTTTTCTTCCTTGCCGGTCTTGAAGCCGGGCGTTCCTTTTTCAACGACGAGAGCGGTGATGCCTTTTTCGCCTTTTTCGGGATGGGTGTTGACGTAGACGATGGCGGCATCGGCAGCGCCGCCGTTGGTGATCCAGGACTTGGTGCCGTTGAGGATGTATTTGTCGCCGCGGAGGACGGCCTTGGTTTGAAGTGCGGCGGCGTTGGAGCCGGCTTGCGGCTCTGTGAGAGCGTAACAGCCGATTTTTTCGCCTCGGGCGAAGGGCTCGAGGAATTTCTTTTTTTGTTCGGCGGTGCCGTAGCGATGGATAGGATCGCAATAGAGAGAATTCTGGACGGAGAGAATGACGCCAGTGGAAGCGCAGCAGCGGGAGATTTCTTCGATGACGATGGTGTAGGCGAGGTGGTCGAAGCCGGCGCCGCCTTCGGATTCGGGAAGAGAGATGCCGGTGAGGCCGAGCTCGGCGGCTTTGGCGAAGAGGGCGCGAGGGAAATGGCCGAATTCGTCGAGATCGCGGGCGAGCGGACGGACTTCGGAATCGGCAAAGTCGCGAACAGTTTTTTGGAGAAGAGACTGTTCTTCGGTGAGATCGAGATTCAAGAATGGCTCCGTGTCGAGTGGGGATAGTTTAGCGCAGAAGACGAGAGGAATTACACAGAGGACACGTTGAAGAATGAAGCAGATTCATCGCGCGAAATATGCGCGCTGGCGAAGAGGTCTTTGCTTTGTCCGGAATGACAAAACCGTGAAGGGATCGAGGTTGCCGAGATGGGGCGCAGCGTGCTGCGCCCCTACGGAGAAGATCGGAGATTGCGCGGATTTGAAGAGGCCGCTAGGCGAGGGCTTTGCGGAGGCGGTCGTAGGTGACGTGCAGCTCTTCGGGATGGACGCGAGTCTCGCCGGTGACGGTCATGAAATTGGAATCGCCGAACCAGCGCGGGAGCACATGGAGATGCAGATGACCGGCGACGCCGGCTCCCGCAGCGCGGCCGAGATTCATGCCGAGGTTCATGCCATCGGGTTTGTAATTTGCGTGGAAAGCCTTTTCGATGCGCTGGGCGAGCTTCATCATTTCGTCGAGGGCACCGGCATCGCACAAACTCAATTCGGCGACGTGCGCGTAGGGGACGATCATGATGTGGCCGGTGGTGTAAGGAAAGCGATTGAGAATGACGAAAGTTTTCGCACCGCGAAAGGCGATGAGCGTTTCGTCATCTTTATTGCGGGCGACTGCATCGCAAAAGATGCAGTCGGGCTGCTGACTTTTCGTGACCTGCGACATGTACTGGAAGCGCCAGGGGGTCCAGAGATAATCCATCGGGAAGAATCCTCAAGAGCGAAAGTTGCGCGGACAGCATAGCGCAAAAGGCGTTCAGAATCGCGTGGCTGTGTCGATCGAACGGGCAGAGGAAAGCAAGAGATGTGGATCTATGAGGAACGGATTCGTCGCGGGACAACTGGAGATGCAAAGAGCACAGGCTGAAGCCTGTGCCACCTAGGAATGCTTGGCGTCGCCGGAAGCGGGCGCGCCAGCGGAAGAAGACGCTCCGGCGGAAGCTTGCGAATTCGCACTGTTTACAAAATCCTTGAGTTCCTTGCTCGGCTTGAAAAAGGGAATCTTCTTTGGAGGGACTTCGACCTTTTCGCCGGTCTTGGGATTGCGGCCGGTGCGGCCACGGCGTTCGCGCGTGCGGAAGCTGCCGAAGCCGCGAATCTCGATCTTGTCGCCTTTCTGGAGAGATTCGATGATGCTGTCGAAAATAGTCTCGACGATCGACTCGGACTCCTTGCGAGGGAGCTCGGTGATGCGCAAAACCTCTTCGATGAGGTCGGCCTTCGTTAGCGTGAGTTGCTTGGTCATCGTGCCTATGCCTCGTTGCAGAGCCAGAGTATCAGCGACCGCAGGTTCCTGGTGCGAAACGGCTTAGGGCGCATGACGCACCCGATTGCCCTTCTTCCTACACTAAATTGACCCGCAGGTAAATGAAATTGTGCTGCCCTAATGCCGTGCCGCCGGGCTCCCTGGGACGTGCAGCCCGGGTTGTAGCAAAAAGTTTAGAGTCCGCTGCGTTTCCTCTACGGAGCTTAGCGGGCCGAGAGCTTGGATTTGAGCGCGTCGCCGATGGTCGCCGTCGAAGAAGACTTTGACGTGGAGCGATACTGCTCGATCTCCTTGCGCTCAATCTGCTTGGCAGCGGCACGATAGCTCAATCCGATGCGACGAGTCTCCGGGCTGATCTTGATAATCTTGAAATCATACTCCTTGCCAGGCTCGAGAGGACCGGCGCTCTTCAGCGGGCCGGTGCTGGTGCGGTGCATGGAAGAGTGGCCGTCATCGCGGCGCTTGCGATCTTCGATCTCCGTGTTATGGCAGAGAGCCTCGATGTTGTCGCCCAGCTCGACGAAAGCGCCGAAGGTGGCGATGCGCGAGACTTTGCCTTTGACGATCTGGCCGACCTTGTGCTGTTTGAACCACTCGCCCCAGATGTCGTTTACCTGCTTGATGCCGAGGGAGACGCGGCGATTCTCCGGATCGATCTTGAGAACCTTGGCGGTGACCGGCTCGCCCTTCTTGAAAACTTCGTGGGGATTCTTGACACGGCCGGTCCAGCTGACGTCGCCGACGTGGACGAGGCCGTCGAAGCCGTCTTCAATTTCGATGAAGGCCCCGAATTCCGCGATGTTGCGAACTTTTCCTGTGACGATGGTGCCGACGGGATACTTTTCGGCGACGAGGAGCCAGGGATCTGGAAGAGCCTGCTTGATGCCAAGGGAAACGCGGCGGTCGCTGGGCTTGATATCGAGAACGACGACGTCGACTTCTTCGCCGACTTTGGCGACTTTCGAGGGATGCTGGACTTTTTTGGACCAGCTTAACTCGGTGACGTGGACAAGCCCTTCGATGCCCTGCTCTAGCTCGACGAAGACGCCGTAATCGACAACGCCGACAACTTTTCCTCTGACCTTGCCGCCGGCGGGATATTTTTCCGCGGCGTTGACCCAGGGATCGGGAGACAACTGCTTGAGGCCGAGCGAGACGCGCTGCTTCTCCTTGTCGAATTTCAAAATGATGACGTCGAGCTCCTGCTCGGGCTTGACGACATCGGAGGGATGCTTGACGCGGCCCCAGCTCAAGTCGGTGAGATGGAGGAGGCCATCAATGCCACCGAGATCAACGAAGGCGCCGTATTCAGTGACGTTTTTGACGTGGCCATGAACGATCTGGCCTTCGGTGAGAGTATCCATGAGTTGAGCGCGCTTGGCGTGCAACTCTTCTTCGAGGATGGCGCGGCGGCTGACGACAACGTTGCCGCGGCGGCGGTTGAGCTTGGTGACGCGGACTTGCACGTCGGTGCCGGTGAGATCGTCGAGGTTCTGCGTGGGGCGCAAATCAAATTGCGAGCCGGGAAGGAAAGCGCGAACGCCGATATCAACGACGAGGCCGCCCTTGATGCGGTCCACGACCTTGCCGGTAATCGTTTCCTTGGCTTTGTAGGCAGCTTCGATTTTTTCCCAGGTGCGGCGGCGCAGAACTTTCTGGTAGGAAAGAATCGTGAAGCCGTCCTTGTGCTCGCCGGTGCGCTGCACTTCGATGACGGCGTTGGGCTCCGGACGCGGAATGTCCGTTTCGGAGAATTCCACCGCGGGAATCAGACCTTCGGTTTTTCCGCCGAGGTCGACAACGACGCCGTGCTCGGTGTAGGCGACAACCTTCACTTCGATAATTTCGTTTTGCGAGGTAGCTTCGTGCTGCTCGTCGTACTGCTCCATCAGCTTGCTCATCTCTTCGGAGCCGGCGGCTTCTTCGGCTGCGGCCGTTGCTTCAGCGTCAGCGGGAGATGAGGCAGCCGCCGCTTGCGGTTCCGCAGCGGCAGGTTCGGCAGACTCCGCGGGCTTGGCCACTGGCGCAGCGGGTTCGCTTACTTGCGCTTGCAGCGCAGGGGCGGTTTCGTGCGCTTCGGACTCGGCCGGAACGGCTTGAGCCGGATTCGGTTCACCAGGAGTGCTGTTCTGCGGAGTTTCGGATTCTGGAGCGGGAGCAGCTGCGGCTGCCGAGGACGGGTTGTCGTGGTCAGGAAACATGGTTGTTGGCCTCCGGGAGATAACTTCTATTTTGTCCAGGCCCGGCTGAGCCGGGGTAACGCAAAACGTCGATAAGATTCCTTGCGACTTCCCTGACAGGGTTGATGCAAGGAGGTTAACCGCCAAGCGGTCATTTGGGACAATGCTGCGGGCGTTTCGAGGCGCGCTGCAACCTTGAAAGGATACTCGCCGCGTTGCGCTCGTGTCAATGAAACCCGGTTGCGGAAGATCAGGCGCGGGCGCGGCCGGCTTGGGTGCTTTCGCGGCGGAAATCGGGGGCGACGATTTCCACGGTGCGGCACATTTCGAAGAGGCGGGAACGCATGCGGCTGCCTATTCTTTGTTCGAGAGAATCTTCACGAGTGGGCATGACGAGCTTTCCGCCGGGAAGGCGTGTGGCTTCGCCTTCCTGAGCAGGATTGTCGTAGTAGTTTGTGGTGATGATGGTGGTGAGGCGGTCGTTGTAGCGTGCATTCAGGACGATGCCGACGATGTCGCGGACCCAGTCGGAGGGCTTGCTGGCTCCGAGATCGTCAAGGGCGAGAATTTCGACGGTGCGGATAGGTTCGAGAATTCCCATTTCGGTGGATTCGCTGGAGGGGTTGTAACTGGCCTGGATTTCCTTCAGAAGTTCACGGTAATCGCAGAAGAGGCCGGCGTGTCCGCGGCGGATCAGATCTTTCAGCGCCGCGACAGCGAGATGGGTTTTGCCGACGCCAGAGGGGCCCATGAGAAGAAGGCCCTTCTCAGCGGCGCCCGGGTAATCACGAACAAATCCCTGAGCCAGCAACTTGGCTTTTTTCAGGGAGTCTGTTTGTTGGGGCGTTGCACCGACGTCGGTGCTGTAGCTTTCAAAATCGCAGTGCTCGTAGCGCTTGGGAATGTGGGCGCGCTCGATGACGCGCTCGGAACGCTCCTGCATGCCGCAATCGCAGGCGACGGCGACTCTGCTTGCGGCTCCGTCGGGACGCGGGACGAGCTTCCAACCCGTGCCTCTGCAAAGCGGGCAATTCTCGAGAGCCATGCGGACAGCATACGGTTGGGAAGGCTGGACCGCAAGTTGTCAGCTCTGGGAAAGTTGTGGAAGAACGAAAGTTATAAGGTGCGGATTGGGCGCGGAGTGGAGCGTACGATGGCGTGGCGCTGCTCTTTGTCCTGCGAGCGCGACGAGGCCACGCGGGAGAGCTCTTGTTGGACGACGCTGGCGAATTCCGACATTTGCTTTTCCATTTCGACGAGCTTCTCGCGCATGTTGAGAATGATTTCGATGCCGGCGAGGTTGACGCCCATGTCGCGAGCGAGAGTAAGGATCACATCGAGGCGTTCCAGATCGGAGTCGGTGTAGAGACGCGTGTTTCCCTGAGAACGGGAAGGCTTGAGAAGACCGACTCGTTCGTAAAGGCGGAGCGTTTGCGGATGGAGCTTGTACAGCTCCGCCACGGCGCTGATCATGTAGCCGGCTTTGGCGCGTTTTCGAGTTCGCTGTGGCATCGTGTTCTATTCTCATTCGCAGGGCCACGACGTATCGTGCCCCTGCCTCTACAATTCCATCAGACTCCCGCTTTGGCGAACAGATCCTTTCGGGGATCTTCCGGCGCCACGGTTTCAAGCTCTTTCATCAAGTTACGCACGCGCTCGTCGGTCGGCTGCGGAACGACAACTTGAATTTCGGCGTACTGGTCGCCGCGGGCGCCATCGCGCGCGCTTGGCACACCTTTTTCTTTAAGGCGCAGAGTCTTGCCGCTGTTTGTTCCCGGAGGAATGCGAACGAGCGAGCGGCCGTCAATCGTGGGCACTTCGATCTTGGCGCCGAGAGTGGCTTCGGTCACAGTCACGGGGACTTTTGTATACAAATCGTTGCCGCGACGCTCGAAAAAGGGATGTGGCTTGACGTCCACGCGGAGATACAAATCGCCGGGAGGGGCGCCCATAGTGCCCGCGTTGCCCTTGCCAGGGACGCGGACGCGCGAGCCGCTGGCTACGCCCGCGGGAATGCGCACGTCGATGGTTTCCGTGCGACGAAGGCGGCCATCGCCGCTGCAGGTCGGGCACACTTTGCGGATTTTGCCCGTGCCACCACAGCGAGTGCAGGGAACGTTGAACTTCATCTTTCCGGCGGCCTGCTGAATGGTCCCGGTGCCGTGACAGGCCGTACAGGTTTGCGCGGAGCCAACGGAGCCAGTGCCGTGACAGCTCTCGCAGGTATCCAGGCGCGTGATGGTCAGTTTTTTGACCGCGCCGCGGACAGCGTCCCAAAAATCGATTTCGATCTGATACTCGAGGTCACCGCCGGGCTCATGCTCCGGCTCGGCGCTACCGCCGCGCCCACCTCGAAAAAACTGACTGAAGAGATCGCGGAAACTTCCGCCGCCGCCCTGCGCGCCCGAACCGCCGCCAAAATCAAAGCCGCCAAAATCGAAGTTGATGTCGGAGTGCTCGTCGCCTCCGCCAGCCGCACCTGGACCGCCGGGAGGGATGTTGTCGCTATAAAAGCCGTACTGGTCGTACATCTGGCGCTTTTTAGAATCGGAAAGAACGTCGTAGGCTTCCTGAAGCTGCTTGAATTTTTCTTCGGCGGACTTGTCACCGGGATTCAGATCGGGATGGTACTTGCGGGCGAGTTTGCGAAAGGCAGTGCGAATGTCCTTGGCAGTGGCTTTGCGCGAGACGCCGAGGAGATCGTAATAGTCCTGTTTGGTTGTTGTGGCCATGAGAAACGCTAAAGAGTCAATCGTTCAAGATCAAGAGTTCAAAAAAGCTGAGAAAACTTCAAAAAAATCCACGAAAACTTCCTCTCGAATTCGAGACCAAGCAAGCAGGGGCGCAGCATGCTGCGCCCCTACGAGGATCGGCGGCGGTTAATTGGGCCGCTTGGATTCGTCAACATCGACGTATTCGGCATCGATGACGTCGCCGGGCTTTTTGTCCTGTGTGCCGCTCGAGCCGCTGCCACCGCTTGCTGCAGCGCCCGCGCTGGCGCCCGCGGCCTGTTCCGCGCCGGGTTGCGCCTGATTCGCTTTGTAGAGAATCTCGGCGATCTTGTGCAGAGATTTCTCGAGATTCTCCTTCGCGGAGCGGATGCGAGCGGTGCCGCCCTCGCTGATGGCTTTCTTGGCCTCCTCGATAGCGTCCTCGGCGGACTTGACGTCGGACTCCGCAAGCTTCTCGCGATTCTCACGGATCATCTTCTCCGCCTGGTACATGATGCCGTCGAGCTGGTTGCGCGACTCGACTTCCTCCATGCGGCGGCGATCGTCTTCGGAGTGGGACTCGGCCTCGGCGCGCATTTTCTCGGCTTCTTCCTTGGTCAGGCCGCTGGAAGCAGTGATGGTGATCTTCTGCTCCTTGTTGGTGGCCTTGTCCTTGGCGCTGACGTTGAGGATGCCGTTGGCGTCGATGTCAAAGGTGACCTCGATTTGCGGCGTGCCGCGGGGCGCCGGCGGAATGCCGTCGAGCTTGAATTTGCCGAGGGAACGGTTGTCGGTGGCGAACTTGCGCTCGCCCTGGAGCACCTGGATTTCGACGCCAGGCTGATTGTCCGCGGCAGTCGAATAGGTTTCGACCTTGCGGGTCGGAATCGTGGTATTGCGCGGAATCTGCACGGTCATCACGCCGCCGAGCGTTTCGACGCCGAGAGAAAGTGGCGTCACGTCCAGCAGGAGAATGTCCTTCACTTCGCCTGCCAGCACGGCGCCTTGAATGGCCGCGCCGACGGCGACGACTTCATCCGGGTTGACGCCCTTGTGGAGCTCTTTTTCGCCGAAGAACGTGCGGACGAGCGACTGGACCTTGGGGATGCGCGTGGAGCCGCCAACCATCACAACTTCCTGGATGTCGTTCGGCGACATTTTCGCGTCTTCGAGAGCCTGGCGCACGGGTTTCATGGAACGGTCGAGGAGATCGCCCATCAATTGTTCGAGGCGGGTACGAGTCAGTTTCTGCTGCATGTGAATGGGGCCGCTGGCGCCCGCCGTGATGAAGGGCAGGTTGATTTCGGTCTCCATCATCTGGGAGAGCTCGATCTTGGCTTTTTCCGCGGCTTCCTTGAGGCGCTGCAGAGCCATACGGTCTTTGCCGAGGTCGATGCTGTTCTCTTTCTTGAATTCATCAATCAGCCAGTCGACGATGCGTTGATCGATATCGTCACCGCCGAGATGGGTGTCGCCGTTGGTGGATTTCACTTCGACGACGCCGCTGCCGACTTCCAGCACGGAAATATCAAACGTGCCGCCGCCGAGGTCGTAGACGGCGATGGTTTCATCGCTTTTCTTGTCGAGGCCGTAGGCGAGCGCCGCAGCGGTAGGCTCGTTGATGATGCGGACGACTTCGAGGCCTGCGATTTCGCCTGCCTGCTTGGTCGCCTGGCGCTGCGCGTCGTTGAAATATGCCGGCACGGTGATCACGGCCTTCGCGACTTTTTCGCCGAGAAAGTCTTCCGCTGCGGACTTCAGTTTGCCGAGAATCATGGCGGAAATCTGCGGGGGGCTGTAGACCTTGCCGAAAATCTCGACGCGCGCATCGTCGTGGTCGCCCATGACGACTTTGTAGGGGATGCGCTTCATCTCTTCGCCGACTTCATCGTAGCGGCGGCCCATAAAGCGCTTGATCGAATACACCGTATTTTCGGGATTCGTCACGGCCTGACGTTTTGCCACTTGTCCCACGAGGCGCTCTCCGCCCTTGGTAATGGCAACGACCGAAGGTGTCGTTCGGGCACCTTCCTGGTTGGGGATCACCACGGGCTCACCGCCTTGCATGACGGCGACAACCGAGTTGGTGGTGCCCAGGTCAATTCCGATAATCTTGCTCATGTCACCTAATCCTTCCGGAACCCGTCTGCATCACAGGCCGCGCGGGAGCTGAGAATCCCGAGACGGACCGAAGTCGATGGCGTGCTCCTGATCCAGTTCGGGAGGGAGTATACAACTTGAGTGTGTCTTTGTCAAGTTTTCTGATAACATTAATAAATTGTTTGTTTTCTATATCTTACGGCAAAATTTTTCGTTTGTCTTGGAGGTTCTTGCCTGGCTATGATTTCCAGGGTATTTACCCTTGAATCGCCTGGAAGGCTTTGAATCAAAGAAGTGCTGTAAGCTGTGATAATCTGAGGCAGAGACTGCATCTTAGCATCTTGAGGCAGTTCCGGGAGGGTCGCGTGAGCCGTCGTGCTGCGTTTGCTTTAGCGTTCGTCGTCGCTTTGATTGGCGAAGGTATTCTCATCAGCCGGGGCCTGCACCCCGTCTCCGCGGCGCGGACCGTCACCCAACCGATCCCTCCCTCCGAGTCGAAAGCGGTTGACACAGCGCCAGAGGCGAGCCCGGTTTCGACTTCGAACGAAATCGCAAGCAGCGAAGCGGCCATTCCGCGGAGTTCTGAAAGCGCACCGGAGCGACGTCATGCCGCGCCGCGGCCCGCCACGTCCGAGTCCGTCGATGGAGTGAGCGATATCGATCCGCACAAGGCGTTCGGCTCGAAGAGCGCCCCGATTGTCATGGAAATTTTCAGCGACTACCAGTGTCCGGCTTGCAAGACGCTTTTTCTGACCACGAACCGGCAGCTGATGGAAAACTACGTGAGTACGGGAAAGGTTTTTGTGGTTCATCGCGATTTTCCGTTGCCGATGCACGCGCACTCGCGCGTAGCGGCGCAGTATGCGAGAGCGGCCGCGGAAATCGGAAAAGTCGAGCCGGTAGAGCAAGCGCTGTTTGAAAACCAGGACAAGTGGGAGCAGACAGGCGACGTAGATGGGACGGTAGCCGCGGTGCTCACGCCCGCCGAAATGACGAAGGTCCGCGCGCTGGTGAAAGGCGGAACGCTCGAGCCGCTGATCGATAAGGACTATCATCTCGGGCAGATGTACCGCGTGAATCAGACGCCGACTTCGGTTTTCCACGCGAAGGGGCAGACCTATCCTTATTCGGGTGTGATGAGCTATGAAATCCTGCGGACATTCCTGGATCAGTTGCTCAGCCAGAAGTAGCAGGTTAATCCGACCCCGTAAATGAAGATCAATTCATGATGCAATCAAGCCCGCTTAACGTCCGGTGTGCGATCATCTGGATCGGACGCCTCGTTCTGGGCGGCATTTTTATTTACGCGGGCTATTCCAAGGCTTTTCTGCCCAACACGAATTTCTGGCCCTATTTCGTACTAAAATTTTCGTTATCCATGAATATCGCGAATTTCGCGACGCAGGTGGAGGCATTCAAGCTGCTACCCGCGTGGGGAGTACAGTTTGTCGCGCACACGCTGCCCTTCACGGAGATCGTGGTCGGCTTGCTTGTTGTGATCGGATGGAGGCTGAGGATCTGGGCTTCCTTGTTGACGATCCTGATGCTAGGGTTCTTCAGCGCAGTTTTTCATGCCTATCTGCTGCACATGAATATAAATTGCGGTTGCTTTGCGACTCCTGAACCGATCGATCTGAAGAAGGTGCTGGAGGACGCGGCTCTCTCTGGACTCGCGCTACTGATGACCATCTTCGCTTTCATGGAAGCGCGCCAGCCGCACCCGTGGGAAACCGAAAAAGCGTAGGCTGGTATCGGGAGAGTGGACTAAGTAAACTGTGACGAAGCACCTTCATGAAAACTCTCACCGAATATTTGCAATTGGCGGAGGTTGCGCACGGGCATTTGTGCGCGGGGCAAGTGCTCGGAGTGCGGCTGGCGATGCTGGGTTTGCGCGAATTGGGGATAGAGGATCCGGTCGCGGAGCGGAAACGAGTCGTGACGTATGTGGAGATCGACCGTTGCGTTACCGACGCGGTGGCGCTGGTGGCGAATTGCAGATTGGGGAAACGCGCGCTCAAGTTCCGCGACTGGGGCAAGGTGGCGGCGACGTTCGTTGATCTGCAGACGGGCCGGGCTGTGCGGGTGGCCGCGAAAGAATCGTCGAAGCAAGCTGCCCGCGAAATGTTTCCGGAACTCGGAAAGGATGCGGGGCAGCAAAAAGCGTACGCGGCGCTCCCGGACGAGATTCTTTTCGAGAAGCAATGGGTGAAAGTCGAAGTGCAACCGGAAGACATGCCCGGGTTCAAAGGCCCGCGAGTCGTTTGCGCGGAATGCGGCGAGGGGATCAATTTCAAGCGGGAAATAATCGTGGCTGGCAGAACGCTCTGCCGTGGCTGCGCAGGCGAGCGCTACTATGAACCCACGGGCAATTCCTGAAAAGCGGCGTATATCTTGCAAAATCCAATTCTGAAAATCGTTCTGCGATAGAATCAATATTCGATGCTGAGCTTGCCTCCGATAACGCTGCGATTGCGCGGCTGGAAACTGATTGACCGCGTCGCGCTGGCGTTTCTTTTGCTTTGTTCCATCGCGCTGGGAGCGGCCTGCGGGTTGCTGTTTGTTTATGCGAGCGACTTGCCGGAAATTCGCGCACTCGAGACATACCGTCCGACCGTGGTGACGGAAGTCTATGCCGACGACGGGCAGTTGGTCGGCAGCTTTGCACTGCAGCGACGCATTCTGATGACCTACGAGCAGTGCCCAAAGGTGCTTTACAACGCGGTCACGGCGATCGAAGACCAGCACTTCGAAGAGCATTGGGGCATCGACTTTCCGCGCGTCGCGGGAGCGGCGTGGCGCAAGCTCTTGAAGGGCGGCAGGGCGCAAGGCGCGAGCACCATTACCATGCAGCTTGCGGGCAATCTCTTCCTCGACCGCAGCGAAATCAGCCTGCGGCGCAAGATGCAAGAGATTCTGCTGGCGCTGCAAATCGAGCGGCGCTACACGAAGCCGCAAATCTTCACCATGTACGCCAACCAGGTGTATCTCGCGCATGGCAACTACGGCTTCGCCGCCGCCGCGCAATTTTATTTCGGCAAGTCGGTGAGCGACCTGAAACTGCAGGAAGCAGCGCTGCTTGCGGGGATGATCCGAGGGCCGATTTACTCACCGCTTTCGGATCCGGCACGCGCGCTGGCACGGCGGAATCTGGTTCTTCACCGCATGGAAGAGGAAGGAAAGATCACGCCAGCGGACGAGGAAGCCGCCAAGAAAACACCGCTTGGCCTGCACCTGCAGTACCCACGAAACGATCTGGCACCGTATTTTTTTGAAGAGATTCGCAAGTATCTGGAAGCGACATACGGAACAGAAGCGGTGCACGAGCGCGGGCTGCGCGTTTACACGACGTTGAACGTAAAGATGCAGCGAGCCGCCAATCAAGCGCTGCGCGATGGATTGCATAGCTACGACCGGCGGCATGGCTGGCGAGGCGATCCCGCCAACATTCTGCGCGACAACCTGGGCAAGCTGGATACGTACGAGGACGAAGACTGGCACCATCCCATTGAAAAGGGATCGTATGTGACCGGGCTGGTGCTTGCGGTGGACGACCGCTTCGCCACGATCAAGATAGGAGCGTACCGGGCGATTCTTTCGGCGCCGGATTTCGCATGGACGGGGCGAAAGAAGGCGAGCGAGTTACTGAAGGTCGGGGATCTGGCGCAGTTCTATATCGAGGAACTCCACGAAGCGACGGCGCGCGTGCAACTCGAACAACAGCCGGCTCCGCAAGCCGCGCTGCTGACCATCGACAATTCGACGGGCGAAATCAAGGCCATGGTCGGGGGATACAGCTTTGAGGATTCGAAATTCAATCGAGCCACTCAGGCGTACCGGCAAGTAGGCAGCTCGTTCAAGGTGTATCTGTACGCGGATGCGATTGAAAAAGGGGCGTCGCCGTTCGACACCATCGTGGATACACCTTTCACGACCATCAGCGGCGGCCAGCCTTATTCGCCGCGCAACTATGACGAAAAATTCGAAGGCACGATTACGCTGAGGCGCGCGCTGGCGGGGTCGCGAAACGTGCCTGCTGTTAAGCTGGCGGAGAAAGTCGGGATCAATTCCGTCGTGGACATGGCGCGGCGGTTCGGCATCACCACATCTCTTCCGCCCTATTTGCCGCTGGTGCTGGGTGCGGCGGACATGAAATTAGTGGAGCACACCTCCGCGTTCACGGTGTTTCCGAACGACGGGATTCGAATCGACCCACACATGATTCGCCGCGTAACGACGTACGACGGAGCGTTGCTCGAAGAGGCCCATCCGGAAGTGCACGACGTTATCTCGCCAGAGGTCGCGAGGACGATGACGGCGATGCTCGAGGAGGTCATCCAGTTCGGGACAGGCGTGCAGGCTAAAGCACTTGGCCGCCCGGCCGGCGGAAAGACCGGCACTACACAGGACTACACGGACGCCTGGTTTATGGGATTTACGCCGCAGCTGACTTGTGGAGTGTGGGTGGGGTTCGACGACAAGCAGATTTCGCTCGGGAAAAAAGAAACCGGAGCGCGGGCGGCTCTTCCGATCTGGCTTGAGTTCATGAAAGCCGCGCTGGAAGGACAGCCTGTGCTGGATTTCGCTAATGTTGTCCCTCTCGAGCAGCAAGCGCTGGAACACAAGGTGAATGTAGACACGCCAGACACCGCGCCCGAGGAGGAAGAGCCCGCTGCGCCGAAGGTGAAACCGCCCGTTCCGACGCCGCCAACGAAAACTTCCACGGCACCAGCGACTCCAGGTTTCTCTCCCTGAGTAATCGTACGAGTTGATTCCAGATGCTTATGTTTCTTGGCGGAAAGGGTCCCAACCGCGATTAGGTAGGAGCATCTTGCGCCCGGACTGGTCGATGAGAAGCAACGTCCGCCGCTTCGTGATTTCGCCAATCTTACTGAGGGGAATTCCGTGAAAGGAGCGCGGAATCCGGTTCGCTTTGCTGCGAGGCACGGTGAAAAGCAACTCATAGTCGTCGCCGCCGTGCAACGCAAGGGCAAGCGCATTTTCGCTGCTGGTCCGGCCGCGTTCAGGCAGTCGGACCGCAGGAATTTTTGCTGAATCGATGGCTGCGCCGACTCGGCTGGCTTCACATAGGCGCGGCAAATCGGTGGAAACACCATCGGAAAGGTCCATCATGGCCGAGGCGAGGCGATTTTCTGCCAGCCAACGGCCGAGAGCGAGCCGCGGTTCGGGGTAGAGATGTTTTGCCAGAAGAGGATCGCCCCGACTCACTTTGCGTTTTTGCAGGCGAAGAAGGCAGAGACCCAACTCGGCCTCACCAAGGCGGCCGCTGACAAAGATGATTTCGCCAGGCTGCGCGTTGGAGCGGAGAAGGGCCCTGCCAGGGCGCACTTCTCCGAGCACGGTGACACTTACGAGGACCTTCTCCCCCCAAGTCGTGTCACCGCCAGCCAGCACGCATTTGAAGCGTTGCGAGGCTCTGCGCAATCCCCGAAGAAAATCATCCAGCCAAGGGCCGAGGTGCGTAGACGGCAGGGCCAGGCTTAGAAGGAAGCAGCGCGGTACGCCGCCCATGGCCGCGACGTCGCTTGCAGCCCTGGCGAGACATTTCCATCCAATGGAGTCGGCTGGGTGCTTGTCGCGCAGAAAATGCGTGCCCTCGAGGAACCAGTCGCAGGTGACAATTTCGTCGCACCCATGAGTTGCACGGAAGATGGCCGCATCGTCTCCGACACCCACGAGCAAGCCATTTGTAGCGTTGCGGCTTTGCTGCGCGGAGGCTCGAATGCGATCCAGGATCGCATCTTCTGCACCGTGGCTCTTGACTGGGGTGAATTGACTTTGATTCTTCATGGTGACGCGGAAGGTTGAGTATAGCCCGGAGGCGCGCTATTGGAGCCCAAGGTGGGACGCGGCGACCAAACTCCCGGCAGGTCCACATTTGAGCCTCTGCAACCTGTCCCGAGGGACAGGTGGACGGTTTTTCACACCCTGTTCTTCGAACACCAAAATACAGGGTTGACGGCCACCTCTACAGAATTTAGTATGTGGCAAGTCGCGGACCGAGACTTACGGTCCTGATTTGCAGGTTCGTTGTTTCGAATCGGTTCTTTTCGCGGGCTACAGGGTGTTTAGCCCGTTTTTGGCAAGCTAGAAGGCCTGAGGGCCAAGCAAGTGATCACGAGTAAGAACTATACGTTCTATATCGCGACGACGCCGGGTAAGCTGAAAAAGCTTATCGTGCCGGCGTATGTACTGCATGGCATTGCAGCGCTGGCCCTGATTGGTGCTATCACCGTTACAGTCGCGGTCGGCTCTTACTCGCGGATGCTTTGGAAAGTGGGCAACTACAATGCCCTCCGCCACGATCAGGAAACTCTCAAGAAACAGTACCAACAACTTCAAAGCACGGTTACCGACACCAATCAGCGCCTCGATTCACTGCAGTCACTGGCGACCGAAGTGGCCATGACGTACGGAGTGCTTCGCTATCACCCGGCAGCATTCGATACGACCGAGAGTGAAGTGACGCCGGAAGATGCCTTTGATCGTTCCATCGAGCAATACACGTTCTTGAAAAGAAACGCGGCAGTCATCGCGGTGTCTTCGAGCGGATTGCGACTGATGCCCGCGATGAGCTTCGCCGACTCCACGTACACGCCGTCGATCTGGCCGGTGATCGGACACATCACGGACGGGTTTGGAGAGCGGCTGGATCCGTTCAGCGGTGAAGGCGCATTCCACACGGGCGTGGATGTGGCTTCGGATTACGGCGCGCCGGTGCACGCCACGGCTGACGGGATCGTGACGATTGCGGAGAACCACGCAGGTTACGGCCGCCTGGTAGTGCTGGACCACGGTTTCGGCATCACCACCTGGTACGCGCATCTTTCGTCGTTTTCGGCGGTGCCCGGCACGCGCATCAAGCGTGGCGAAGTCATCGGCTACACGGGCATCAGCGGCCGCTCCACGGGGCCGCACGTGCATTACGAAGTTCGTGTGAACAACGCGCCGGTGAATCCGTGGCGTTATATGAAGGGGACCACGCTAGGCGATTAGCTCGAGCCAAGCTGAATTGAGTTCTCATGCCCCGAGCCATGCGGGGCTTTTTTTATGATTCCCAATTAATTTCTGACGGTGCTTTTGTTGGGGAAGCGCTTGGTTTGAGGCACGGCGGGCGCAACCGGCAAAGCGGCGCGCGCAGCATCGAGAAACTTGGGCGTCACATCGAAGATCAAACGCACGGATTTAGTTTCGCCGCGGTCAATCTGCGATACATCGGCACTCTTCAGCATTTCCAGGTACGCTTCACGCTCTTCAGCAGGCAGCTTCTGACGGAGCTTGGGGTCCCCGAGCCCGGCCTGGGCCAGGACCAGCAAGCCATTCACAACGTCGCTTAACTGGCGAGTGGGCGCATCCGCCGAGCCTTCGCCTTCCACTACGACCCGAAGACGGTCGGCATCCGGCTTTCCCGCGACAGTGATCCATTGGAGTTGGTCGACGAGAGCCGAAAGCTGGGGAGAATGAAATCCGCCCGCGGCCCCGGCGCCCAGAGCCGCGCTTGCGCCGGCATCCTGTCTTATAACAGCGAATACGGGAGAGCCGGCGAGTCTGCGGAAACGCTCGCGCCATGCTTGCGCGTCGATATCAGAGTGTTTCTGAGATAACAAGGATTCCAGACCATCGCTGTTCATGAGAGCCATGCGGTCATTGCGCAAGAACGTGAAGGTGATGCGACGGGCGGTGCTGCTCCGGGGCAAGGAAAAAATCTCTCGGCCAGCGCGATTCTCGCGTGTTCCTGTTTGCAGAGCGTAGGCGGAGATCTTATTTCGATCGAATCGTCCTTCGGCGACCGCGAAGACAAAGGTGTCTTGGCCGCGCTTCAGCAAGGCAATGCCGACACGCTCGAGATCGCTCTCGTAATTGAATCCGGTGGCTTGGAGAAATTGCGTGTAGTCGGCATCCGCTGTGGTTTGAGGCGCCCATTTGTACAGCTCCGCAAGGAACGGGGATCGCCGCAAGCCATCGAGATCGACAAAGAGAACCGCGCTGGCATCCGAGGGCATGTTCGCGAGAATATCGATGCGTGGATCAACTCCTGAGCCTCTCCAGCGGTAGTAGCCGAAAAGGACAATCGCACCGACAACAACCACTGCTACGATTGCCCCCGTAAGCCTTTGCTTGTTCATCTTTTTGACACCAGATTCAGAAAGTGAGCGCGATTGAACCTGACCACTTTACACCGGACAGAATCATGGCTGGAATCAGCAAGAAATCTCAAGGCAAAACCGAGCGGCTCGCCCGACGCCGCTCGGGATGACGTAGGGAGCGGGAACTCATGCTAAGCTATAGAGAAATAGAAAGATAGATGCGCTAGCAGTGCGACACAGGGAAGAAGGATATCCACAGTCTTGGCCCCCGACGTGCTGCGAAATGGATGCAACCCCTTGCAATTCTCATGCCCCTTCTGGTATTCTTACCCGGTTTGAGCGACGCTGGCGTAGCTCAGCTGGTAGAGCATCTGATTTGTAATCAGAGGGTCGGGGGTTCAATTCCCTCCGCCAGCTCCACCAGGATGTAGCAGGGGGAGTGAGGCGGAGCAAATCCTTGCTTGAAAAATAAACGGGCTGGTGTCTTTCGACACGAGTCCTTTTTGTGTTTTCGTCCGCGTTGGGGGAATACGGCTGGCAAAAGTTTTGGGGGACAAGGATTTAGCGTCCCTTTCGTTTTCGCGGGACGGGTGGGTGAGTGGCTAAAACCAGCAGACTGTAAATCTGCCGCTCCTTGCGGGCTACGAAGGTTCGAATCCTTCCCCGTCCACCAGTCGCTCGCTGTTCGATTCGGCCGATCGCTTGGCGATCGACCGTGATCAGGAAACCGCAGGGCAATCGCACGAAGCGATGTTCGGACGCGGTCCAATTCGCGGCAAAGGCGCTGCTCAGGAAAAGTGCGCCAAGAACGGCTGTTTTTTGGGGGGGGGCACGGGTTAGGCCTGGGTAGCTCAGTTGGTAGAGCGCGTCCTTGGTAAGGACGAGGTCACCGGTTCAATCCCGGTCCCAGGCTCCAGGATTAGAGAGTCGCAGTGGCGGGAAAATTTGCAGGAGAAGGGCGGGGGTAACTCAACGGTAGAGTCTCACTCTTCCAAGGTGATGGTTGCGGGTTCAAATCCCGTCCCCCGCTCCAGACTTAGAAGTAGCGAATGACCAAGCAGGGATGGCGTGGCAGAGAAGACTTAACGCAGAGGGCAAAGGAAAATGGCGAAGGAGAAATTCGAGCGCAGCAAGCCGCATTGCAACATTGGGACGATCGGCCACATCGATCATGGCAAGACGACGTTGACGGCGGCGATCACCAAGGTGCTGTCGAAGCACAACCCCAAAGTGCAGTTCCGGGCG
>DATGED010000052.1:0-20974 GCA_035310525.1 Candidatus Acidiferrum sp.
CGCCCGGAACTGCACTTTGGGGTTGTGCTTCGACAGCACCTTGGTGATCGCCGCCGTCAACGTCGTCTTGCCATGATCGATGTGGCCGATCGTCCCAATGTTGCAATGCGGCTTGCTGCGCTCGAATTTCTCCTTCGCCATCGCCTTCTGCTCCTCAGTCGAATTCGTAAACCTACAAAATCGAAACGCGCCTTACTTCTCGCCCTTCTGTTTCTTGATGACTTCCTCGGCCAGCGCCGCAGGAAGTTCCGCGTAATGCGAAAAATGCATGGTGAACGTGGCGCGGCCCTGCGTGCGGCTGCGCAAATCCGTGGCATAGCCGAACATTTGCGCCAGCGGAACTTCGACACGAATCACGTTGCTGCCCGCACGATTTTCCGTGCCTTGAATGGCCGACCGTCGAGCATTCAAATCTCCGAAAACCGGCGGCATGTATTCTTCCGGAACGACGACTTCCACTTTCATGATGGGTTCGAGCAGCACAGGCTTGGCTTTCGCGCAAGCTTCCTTGAAAGCCATGGAACCGGCGATTTTGAAGGCCATTTCCGAACTGTCCACATCGTGATAGCTACCGTCGACCAGCACAACCGCGACATCGACCATCGTGAAGCCCGCCAAGATGCCGTTGTCCAATGCTTCGCGGATGCCTGCCTCGATCGGCGCAATAAATTCGCGCGGAATCGACCCGCCAACAACTTTGTCAATGAACAAGAAACGGTGTTCCTTGTCGAATTTCCATTTGCCGCCGGAACCGCCCGCAAATTCCTTTGCTATGGCGTCCAGTTCATCGGTGGACATCTCGTGCATATTTTCATGCGCGGCGCTGGGCATCGGATACAGGACGATTTCGCAATGGCCGTATTGTCCGCGGCCGCCGGTCTGCTTGATGTATTTGCCTTCGGCTTCCGCTCGCTTTCGAATCGTCTCGCGATACGCAACTTGAGGACGGCCCACGTTGGCTTGCACGTTATATTCGCGCAGCATGCGGTCGACGATGATTTCGAGATGTAGCTCGCCCATGCCGGAGATGAGCGTTTGCCCGGTATCCGGCTCGGTCGAGACACGGAACGTAGGATCTTCCTGTGCGAGGCGTTGCATGGCCACGCCCAGCTTGTCCTGGTCGGCTTTCGTCCTTGGCTCGATGGCAACGGAAATAACCGGGGCGGGAAAATCGATGGATTCGAGAATGACTTGTTTCTGTTCGTCGCAAAGCGTGTCGCCGGTAGTCACACTCTTGAGACCGACGCAAGCGCAAATGTCTCCGGCATACACGGCTTCAATTTCTTCGCGCTTGTTGGCATGCATCTGGAGAAGGCGGCTGATGCGTTCGCGGGTGCGCTTTCCGGGGTTGTAAACGTAACTGCCGGATTGCAGCACGCCGGAATAGACGCGAATGTAGGTAACGTGCCCGACAAACGGGTCGGACATGATCTTGAAAGCCAGAGCGGAGAACGGCGCGTCGTCCGAAGCGCGCCGCAGCACGACTTCGTCGTTCTCGGGATTCACGCCTTCGAGCGGCGGCACATCCACAGGGGACGGAAGATAGTCCACGACGGCGTCGAGCAGCGGCTGAATGCCCTTGTTCTTAAACGCTGAGCCTGCCAAAACCGGAACAATCTTCAAGAGAAGGGTAGATTTGCGGACCGACTTGCGCATCTCTTCGACGGACAGGTTGCCGTCCGTCAAATACTTGTCGATCACCTCATCGTCGTGCTCGGCGATATACTCCACCATTTTGGTGCGGTGCTCTTCGTAGAATTTCTTGTCGATGGCCGCGCCCTTGAGCGCCGCAGCCACATCGGGCCGCGAATCGACGAACGCCTTGTCCCAAAGCTTGGCGACATCGAAAATTTCGAATTTCGCGCCGAGCGTTTCTTCCAGCCAGACAATGACCTTTTCCTCGATGAAATCGATGATGCCGATGAAATTATCTTCGCGACCGAGGGGAAACTGGAGGGGAACGGGGTGGGCACCGAGGCGCTGGCGAATCGTGCGAATGACGTGGTCGAAATCCGCGCCGGTTCGGTCCATCTTGTTGACGAAACAGATGCGGGGGACGCGGTACTTGTCCGCCTGGCGCCAAACAGTTTCCGACTGCGGCTGTACGCCCGCAACGGAATCAAACACGCAAACCGCGCCGTCCAGAACGCGCAACGAGCGCTCGACTTCCACCGTAAAATCCACGTGGCCGGGGGTATCGATGATGTTGACGCGGTATTTCTTGCCGAAGCGGTCCCAGGCAGCGGTGGTGGCGGCGCTGGTGATGGTGATGCCGCGCTCGCGCTCCTGCTCCATCCAGTCCATGGTGGCGGTGCCTTCATCCACGGAGCCGATCTTGTAAGTCACGCCGGTATAGAAAAGAATGCGCTCCGTCGAGGTGGTTTTCCCCGCGTCGATGTGCGCCATAATACCGATGTTGCGCGTGTCTTCGAGTTTGAAGGCCCGTCCCATAATCTGCTGCGCCGCCCCTTTGGTTTCTGTTGCCATTTCGTTTTGGTTTCTCTAATCCTTACCAGCGATAATGCGCGAAAGCCTTGTTCGCTTCCGCCATGCGGTGAACGTCTTCCTTTTTCTTGATGGCGCCGCCGCGGGCATTGGCAGCATCGATCAACTCATCCGCGAGTTTGTCGATCATGGTCTTGCCTGCGCGTTCGCGCGAATACTGTAAAAGCCAGCGAATCGCCAACGACTGCCGCCGGAACGGATTCACTTCCACCGGAACCTGATAGTTCGCGCCGCCGACGCGGCGGGTTTTTACTTCCAGCGTGGGCTTCACGTTCTCGATGGCTTTCTTGAAAATCTTCAATGCATCGTCGTTGGTCTTTTTCGCCACCTGATCCATGGCGCCGTAGAACACGCGCTGCGCCGTTGACTTCTTACCTTCCCACATCATCGAGCAGATGAACTTCTCCACGATGTCGCTGGCATAGACCGGGTCGGTCGCTTGCGTCCGGCGGAAAACGAGTCCTTTGCGTGGCATTGCTCTTTATCGCTCCTTCAGTATCATTCCAAGCGCAATTCTGTTTACGCCGCGCTACTTCGCTTGCGCGGCTTTGGGCCGTTTGGCGCCGTACTTCGAGCGCCCCTGCTTGCGATTCTCGACGCCCGCGGCGTCCAAGGTTCCGCGCACGATGTGATAGCGCACGCCCGGCAGATCCTTTACGCGGCCGCCTCGCACTAGCACGATCGAGTGCTCCTGCAAGTTGTGTCCGATGCCAGGAATGTACGTGGTCACTTCCACGGAATTGGTCAGGCGCACGCGAGCCACCTTGCGCAAAGCGGAGTTCGGCTTCTTCGGCGTCTGCGTGTACACGCGAATGCACACGCCGCGCTTCTCCGGGCAGCCCATTAACGCGGGCGACTTCGTCTTGACCAAAACCTTCTCACGCCCCATTCGTACTAGTTGTGAAAACGTCGGCACAGTCGTCCTCTTTATCTGTGACCGCACAGCAGTCAATTTAACTGTGACCGCACAGCGGTCAACTTCCATGTCTGGCCACACCGCGGCCACCATTTGCGCGGAAAATTCTCCGCGGCTCTCGCATGGCGCACGAACAAAAATGCGCGAGAGCACATATCAGCGCTGAAAGGTCTACTGCGAATCCGGAGATACAACCAGCAAGAAACTCCGTACGCACTCCAGAAGGCAGAACTATTCTTCTGGCTTCAGTTCGGAGAGGCTTACTCGGCTTTGCGGGGCTGGCGCCCCATTCCGGCCGCTCTTCTGTCCCATTCCGTCTTACTTTGTTCCGGGACCGAAGATAATTCCCTTCCAACCCACCGACTGCGCTAGCAGTCGCCCTCACCAGGGTAGAAACATCCCTGACAAAACGTAGAGTATAAGGAAAAGAACGTGCTCTGTCAAATTTCTTTCCTGGGCACCCGGTGGAAATCTCTGTGGAAATCAAGCACTTGTGAGCTTATTCTCCGGACCTAGCTACCCCTCAACCACAACCGCCCGGGGGACTAGCGAGCCGAGGATGCTGAAGAGTGTCTGCAGGAGGACCAATTGCCAGCCACCAGCCCATTATTTACATAAGTTGTTTATATTGAATACTTTAGTTAGAGGGTGAGTCCTTTTTCTCTATCTCTGCAAAGGACTTGGGCCACAATCCAAAGGCCTTAAGCATGGCATCCTCATGCTGGGAAACCAGCATTTTGACCGTTTTTTCGGCAGACCAGGGGGTCGCAAACCGTTCTGGCCGGTCAGCTATCCAGTAGGCTGCGAGAGCCATCAGGGTCGCATCCTGTGCGAGGACGTCCGGTTTCACGGCTTCGAGTGCGTCTGCCGCCGAATGGTGAGTGTACTTATACTCCGGCGAATCCTGATCCATGTTGATGCCCGGGAGACCCGCCATCGAAAAAGGAAAAGTGTCCGTGCCATCTTCCACCTTGTCGTCCACCTTTACCTCGCGAATGTCCGTCAGAGCCGTGGCGAACGGCTTGAAAATTTCCATCAGGTCGTCGCGGCCGCCTAGTTGAAATGACCTGACGGGCCCTTGACCATTGTCCAGCACGAGGCTGCCAAGATGATTCGCCATTTCCGACTGGTGCTGTTTCACATAGGCGAAAGAGCCATTGAGTCCCTGCTCCTCTCCTGTGAAGAGTACGAACCGGATGGTCCGCCGCGGCTTCATCCCGCTTCGCATGATTGCGTCCGCGGCTCCGAGCGCGCAGCTTGAACCCATCCCGTTGTCCGTCGTTCCTTCCGATAGATCCCACGAATCGAGATGGCCGCCTACGACCAGCACTTGTTCCGGATTTTCCCGCCCGCGAATTTCACCGACGACGTTGGCGCTTTCGACCGGTCCGTTTGAGAATGTGTTCTGCACGTTGAAACGCACGCGCGGGGTGAGTCCTCGAGCGATATAGCGTTCCAATTGGCTTTGGTCCTCGGCCGTCATCGAAACAACGGGAACCGAGAAATCCGCATCGAAACCAAGTATTCCTGTGTGAGTCAGATTCATTCCCTGCGCTTTCCCGCCGCCTTGCCCTCCGATCACCGCTGTCGCGCCAGCTTTTCCAGCCGCCCTCAAGAAATCCCCGAATTGTGCAAAGAGTTGAATGAAGCTCTTATTCGGCTCCCCGCGAGTGATGACGAGAGCGACTTTGCCGTTAAGACGGGAGATATTTTTGATTTCGCTGTCGAGGTCGAACATGTTCACTTCGACCACGTCGGCTTCCGACCCGCCGGCTGAGGTAGAGCCGGTCCACCCCATCGCGTCCACGTGCAAGGGGCGGCGGATAGGCGTCAAGAGTTCAGCCTGCGCCGTGCCGCGCGTCCACCCGCGCCACAGTTGCCATTTCTCCGCATGCACGTTCTCGAGCCCAATCGAGCGCATTTTTGCCATGCCCCATTCGACTGCCTTTTGCGCTTGCGGCGATCCCGTCACGCGCGCGCCCACGTCGTCGCTCAGCTCGGTCAGATATTGATAGGCGTGAGAGTCCAGCATCCCTTGGCCCGCAATTTTGACGAGCGCCGGTTTCGTGCCGTCCTCGTCAGGTCCCTTTGCTGCTGTCTTGTCATCCGCCCGAACAGCCAGCCCCGCGGCCAAAGCAACGACTCCAATTCCCCCGAGAATCTTTCGCATTCGCAGATCTCCTCAACCCGTGCAAAATTTAGGGCAAAAGACTCTACCATGCCTCAGACGGACAACGCTCAAAACGGTTTCCCCGAACCGACGGGAGTTTCCGGCAAGGCGTTTCGCGCTCGTGTATGGGCGGCAACGGAGGCTAAGCGTTCGCTTTACGTGAATTGTCTCTCGCCCTAAACTGCCTGCGAGGTCATCGTGAAAGCTTTTCGTAATTTCCCCCGCGAAATCCTATGTCTCGCGGCCATCTGGTTTCTAGGCGGGTCCTCTCTTACCTTTCGCGCAGCTCAAGCTGCGGCGCAAAATCCGGAGGAGAAATCTACCGTAAAGGTTCAGGAGAACACGAAGCAAAAACAGGCAGCAAAGGCCCCTGCCAAACTTCCGGCAGAGATCGAACTGCTAGAAACGCGAATTCGTTTTGAAACAGAAGGCTCCAGCCGCAAGGAAGTCCACGCCGTCGTCAGAATCAACAACGAACTCGGCGTGCGCCAATTCGGCCGGCTCAATTTCGACTTCAACCGCTCGTTCCAACAAGTCGAGATACCGTTGGTCCGTATCACGCACACAAGCGGCGGAACCATCGACGTACTCCCCAGCGCCATCACTGACCAGCCCAATCCCGCCGTCGTTGACGCTCCCGCCTACCAGGACGTGCGCGTCAAATCTGTCCGCATCCTCGGCCTGGAACCAGGCGACTCCCTCGAATATCGCGTTATCACCACAACAAAAGATCATCCGCGGGCGCCTGATTTCTGGTTCGAGCACAGCTTCGACCGCTCCGGCGTGGTCCGCAAAGAGATTTGTGTGATCGACTTGCCCGCTTCTCTCGCGCCCACGGTGCCACACTGGGGCGACAATATGCCGCAACCTCAAGGCCGCGCCGTCATGTCCAGTGGCGTTCCAACTCCGGAGCCTTCCATCCAGCGGCAAACCGTCGCGAACGAAGAACGCGTCCTCTACAAGTATGAGGTGGAAGATGGCTCGAAGACGCTGACCGGCGATTCGAACACGGACGCCGATCTGCCGTGGCCCGACGTGCAAGTTGGCTTTATGCCGCCGGTCGGAGCTCCCTCCTGGGCGTGGATCTCACACGGGCTGTACGCGGTGTTCGTGCCGCACAATCCTCTGCCTGCGCAAGTCGTGGAACTGGCGCTGAAACTCATCGCGGGTGCCGGAACGGACGATCAAAAGACCGAGCGAATTTACGATTTCGTTTCGCAAAAAATAAAGACGGTGGATTTGCCGCTGGGCGCCACCGGCTTCCACCTGAGGCCGACCGCGGACGTAGCGGCATCGGGCTACGCCAGCCAGGAGGATAAGATCGAGCTGTTCATGGCGATGGCCGCGGCCGCGAAAGTCTACGCTGGCAACCCTCTACTGATTGGCCCTTCCAAACAATTTCACGCGTTCATTCCCACGCCCTCCGCTTTCGTGCACATTCTGCTTCAGACCGACAAAAGAATTTTGGACCCCAGTCTGGAAGTAGCGCCGTTCGGTATGCTGCCCGCGTCCTATCGGGGAAGCGAAGCGCTGAATGTGGGCCCAATGGAAGAGGCGCACGACGGCCATTCTCTGGTGGTGACTCAAGTTCCCAAGGATTTGCCGTTCGCTTCCTCGCAAAAGGTCCGCGTAGACGCCGCAATAGACAGCAAAGGCACCCTCAGCGCCAAGGCGCAGTACGCCATGCGTGGAGACAATGAATTGCTTCTGCGGGTCGCGTTTCACAGCACGCCCAAGGGAAAATGGAACGAAGTCGCGCAACTCCTCGCGCTTTCGGACGGTTTCCGCGGAAAAGTGAGCAGTGTAACAACCTCTGATCCTTACGAAACACACAGTCCTTTCACCGTCGAATACGAAATCGCCCAGCCTAAATTTGTGGACTGGTCAAAAAATCCGGTTCGTATTCCGGCGCTGCTGCCGCTCCTTGGCCTGCCGGATCCGGCGTCAAAGGCCGCGGCTAGTAGTGGCGCGAAGCCGATCGACCTTGGCACTCCACTCGACGTCCAAGTAAGCATGACGCTCCATCTTCCGCCCGGAACTTCGGCGCGCGTTCCCACGGGCACATCCGTCGAGCGCGACTTCGCGACCTACACTTCACAATACTCCGCGAAGGATTCGGCACTGACGGCGTCCCGCCATCTCAATTTTATCTTGAGGGAAATTCCAGCCGACCGCGCCGCGGATTACAACGCTTTCCTGCAAGCGGTGCAGAACGACGAATCCCAAACTTTCGGATTGGAGCACCTCGAAGCGACCACAGTGAAGCCGCAAAAACCGTAGCCCGAAATCACGTTGGTTCGCTCAGATCGAGTTGACTGTGGTTGAGACTACTTGAGTCCGAGGATTTCCTTTTCTTTCGCCGCGCACAGATCTTCGACCTTCTTGGTCTCCGCATGGGAAACCTTTTCCAGCTCATCCAGTGTGCGTTTCTTTTCGTCTTCGCTGATCTTCTTCTCTTTTTCGAGCTTCTCGATCGCTTCCTTGATGTCCCGCCGGATGTTGCGAACGGCGGTGCGATGGTTCTCGAGCACCTTGTGAAGCTGCTTGACCAGATCCTTGCGGCGCTCTTCCGTCAACGAAGGAATCGGTACGCGAACGACTTTGCCGTCATTCGTGGGGTTCAAGCCCAAATCCGCGGTTCGAATGGCCTTGTCAATCATGGGCACCGCGCTCGGATCCCAAGGCGCGACCACGATCATCGTCGGGTCCGGAACAGTCATGGTGCCGAGCTGATTCAAAGGCATCGGGGTGCCATGATAGTCGACGCGAACATTGTCCAGCAGCGAGGCATTGGCCCGGCCGGTGCGAATCGTCGCCGCCTCCTTGCGGAAGTCGTCGACCGCCTTTTCCATTCGCGTCCTGGCCGCCGACATCGCTTCCTTCGTATTCCCAATCGTAGTCATGTCGTCCTCGACTCCATCGCCTGCGTCAATGCCGCTTCGTCCCCCAGGAAAGTCTCTGGCCGCAATCTCAGAAGGAACCGCAAACTGCAGGCGCAATCCGCAATTATTTACGCCGGCGTCACCGAAGAGCCCACCCGCTCGCCAAGCACCACCCGCTTGATGTTCCCGTGCTGATTCATGTTGAAAACGACGATGGGCATTCCATTGTCCATGCACAGGGAAATAGCCGTCGCATCCATAACCTTCAAATTCTGGTTCAACACGTCGCGGTAAGTAATCTCGGCGAAAAACTTCGCGCCGGAGACTTTTTCTGGGTCAGCATCGAAAATTCCATCCACGCGTGTCGCTTTCAGGATCACGTCCGCTTTGATCTCCATGGCCCGCAAAGCCGCGGCCGTGTCGGTCGAGAAATAAGGATTTCCGGTTCCCGCAGCAAAAATCACAATGCGCCCTTTCTCGAGATGCCGCATGGCGCGCCGGCGAATAAACGGCTCGGATACCTGCCGCATTTCGATCGCGCTCAACACGCGCGTAAACACGCCTTCCTTTTCCAGCGCGTCCTGCAACGCCAGCGCATTGATGACTGTGGCCAGCATGCCCATGTAGTCGCCGGTCGAGCGGTCGATCTCGAACCCTTTCTGCCGCCCGCCTCGAAAAATGTTTCCGCCGCCAACCATGATGGCGATCTCGACGCCAAGGTTGTGCACCTCTTTCAACTCCTGCGCGATGGCCTGGATCGTTTCGCCGTGAATGCCGAAGCCCTGTGGCCCCTGCAGGGATTCCCCCGAGAGCTTCAGCAGGATGCGCCCGTAGGCCAGTTGCGAGTTTCTCGCCGATTTCTTCGCGGATTTCTTTACAACCTTTTTCTTTGCGGCCATGGCGCTCCGGACACTGCTATTCAAAATCCTCGGAATTGTAACAAACTATGACTGCGCCCGCACACCGCGTACGCCCCTGAAAACAAACAGAGCGCCCCGACCAAGTCAGAGCGCTCTGGAATGCAATGCCGGAAATTGTGTCAGGCGCCAACGGGCGCTGGAACTGGCGACGATTCCGTCTCCGAGGCTCCCGGCCCGCCGATCTCGCCCACTTTGAAACGCACGAACCGCCGGATGGAAATGTTCTCGCCGAGCTTCGCGATCGCCTGCGTGATCATCTCGCCGATGGTGACGCTCTCATCCTTGATGTAATGCTGCTCGTAAAGGCAGTTTTCCTCGTAGAATTTTTCCATCTTTCCGTTCACGATTTTTTCGACAACGTTTTCCGGCTTGCCGGTTGCCAGAGCCTGCGCGCGGTAAATGTCCCGCTCTTTCTCGAGCATTTCGGGGGTCACTTCCTCCCGCCGCACGTAGCGCGGATCAAGCGCAGCAATGTGCATGGCGATATCGTGGCAAAGCTGCTGGAAGGCTTCCGTACGAGCCACGAAATCGGACTCGCAGTTGATTTCCACGAGCACGCCGATCTTGCCGCCCGCGTGAATGTAACTTCCCACGAGCCCTTCGCTTGCTTCGCGCTGCGATTTCTTTGCCGCGGCCGCCTGCCCCTTTTTCCTGAGGATTTCGATGGCCTTTTCAATGACTCCGTTTGCTTCCACGAGCGCCGCGCGGCAATCGCTGAACCCAGCGCCGGTGCGCTCGCGCAACTCTTTAACAAGGTGCGCTGGAATCTGCATAGCTGGCTGTTGTGTGCTCATTCTTTTTCTCTCTGCGCTCCCGAAATGTCAATGTCTTGGGATTGGCTGCAAAAAGGCCCGCTCCGAGCCGCCTGGAGCGGGCCTCGCGAATCTCTCTCGCACTGCTTCCTACCGCTCTTCCTCATCCGGCGGCACGGTGGCTTCCGCTCCCGCTGCCGCTTCCTGCGCGGCATCCGCGGGAGTCGTAACGTCCGCTCCCTCGACGAAGTCGCCTTCCTGCTTTTCGTACTGCTCGTACGCACTGGTATCCACGTACTCCACGCCGTCCACCAGCGCCTGATCTTCCGCCGATTTCTGTTCCGCCACCTGCGATTGCTGGTAAGCGGTGTGCCCTTCCAGTACGGAATCCGCAATCTTTGTCGTGAACAGGCGTATCGCGCGCAGCGCATCGTCGTTCCCGGGAATGATCCAATCCACAACGTCAGGATCGCAATTCGTATCCACCACGGAAACCACCGGCACGCCCATGCGTCGGGCTTCTTTCACGGCGATTTCTTCCGCATTCGAGTCGATCACGAACATGGCGTCCGGAAGTTGGCTCATGTTCTCGATCCCTTCCAGGTTCTGGTGGAGATGTTTCATCTCGCGGCCCAGACGCGCTTTTTCCTTTTTTGAGAGCTCGTTGATACGGCCATCCTCGGTCATGGCTTTAAGCAGTTTCAATCGCTTAATAGACTTCTGGAGCGTCGCCCAGTTCGTCAGCGTTCCGCCCAGCCAGCGATGGTTCACGAAAAACGCGCTGCAGCGCTTCGATTCTTCCGCGACCGCTTCTTGCGCTTGTCGCTTGGTGCCCACAAATAAGACTGATTTTCCTTGCGCGGAGAGGTCGCTCACGAAGCGGCTCGCTTCGCGGAACATCTTGAGGGTCTTCTGAAGATCGATAATGTGGATGCCGTTGCGTTCTCCGAAAATATATTCCTTCATTTTCGGATTCCAGCGGCGCGTCTGGTGACCGAAGTGAACTCCGGCCTCCAGCAACTCTTTCATCGTAATTTCTACTGCCAAGTTTCCTCCTAATAGGATAGCTGTTTGCGGTGGCAGCTCGCGCCGCCACAGAACAGCCTATTGCCGGCTCCTTGCCGGCCGTGATCTCAACGGAGGCGCTTTCGCATCCCCGCTGGAGCTCGCTTCGGCCAGTGCCCGGCTCTAAGCCGGTCGCTGGTCGCCAGTCACCTCTACCGTTTGGTGAACTGGAATCTCTTTCGCGCGCCCTTCTGCCCGTACTTCTTGCGCTCTTTCATACGGGAGTCGCGCGTCAAGAACCCGTTCTTCCGCAGCGCCGGCCGCAACTCCGGATTGAACCGCGAGATCGCCCGCGATAATCCCATGCGCACCGCACCGGCCTGCCCGCCCACCCCGCCGCCGTGCGCGGTCACCTTCACGTCCACTTGTTCTGTCAGGCTGGTGAACTTCAGCGGCTCCGTCGCGTCGTGCTTCCACGCATGATTCGGAAAATAGTTTGCCACTTCGCGGCCATTGATTGTGAATTTGCCGCTTCCCGCCCGCAAAAACACGCGAGCGACCGACTCCTTGCGCCGGCCCGTGCCCAAAAACCAGGTTTGTGTGCCCGTTAGGGGCGTACCAGTAGAACTCAACGTTCCTCCTCAAACTCTCTGACTCCAGACACCACGGAGTCATCGAACTCCACGCCGATTTGCTCCCTGCCTAAGGCACCACTTAGAGGTGACCACTTCGCGGCCACACTTTTCAAGGAACAGCAACGTGCGGAAACTTGGTAGCACCGGCAATCTTGCCTGTGCTCTCTTAAATCCTTAAACCGCCACCGCCTGCGGCCTCTGCCCGGCATGCCGCGCCAACCCGGCCGCATCCCGATAGATCCGCAATTTCTTCGCGCGCCGCGCCCGCAGCTTGTTCTTGGGCAGCATCCCCAGAACCGCCTCGCGGATCATCCACTCGGGCTTCGTTTCGCGGACGCGTTTTGCCGGAACCGCCTTCAGGCCGCCCGGATATCCGCTGTGCGAGTAATAAACCTTTTGTTCGACTTTGTTCCCGGTCATCCGCACCTTGTTCGCATTGATTACTACCACGTGATCCCCGGAATCCAGATAAGGCGTAAAACTTGGCTTATCCTTGCCGATCAGCATTCGCGCCACGCGCGTCGCAAGACGCCCCAGTACCTGGTCCGTGGCGTCCACGACAAACCAGTTCGCGCCTACTTTCAGCGCCTCAGCTTCGTCACCCTTGGCTACGTACGTCCTCATTGCGCTCAGTCACACCTTTCCCTGTAGAGACAAACGTTAATCTTAGAGTACGTCTCCCCTCCTGTCAACGAAGTCTTGCACGGTTAAAAATGGCGCAGGCTACTCGCCCACTCGACGTGAGGCCTAGAAGAGAACGTCCGCAGTTGGCGCAATGCACGCCTTGACGCCGCCTTATCGTTGTAATTTACTGGGTCCTTCAATCCGATGCCGACAACTCTTCCCGACCTCGAACATGAATTCCGCGCAATTCTGGCTCCCGATTCGATTCGCTCCGCCACGGAAGCTGATGCGGTCTCCGGCATTCAACCCCGGCTCGTCCTCGAACCCAACGACCAGCAACAACTGGCGGCGGTTTTGCGCCTGGCCAATGAAGCAAACCTGACCATCGTCCCCCGCGGTGGCGGCAGCAAACTCTCATGGGGCAATCCTCCGTCTCGCGCCGACATGATTCTCTCCACGACGCGTCTCAACAAAGTCGTTGAGCACGTCTGGGCCGATCTGACCGTAAGCGTTGAAGCGGGCTGCACCTTCCAGAACTTGCAGTCCGCGCTCGCTCAGCACAGCCAACGCCTCGCCCTCGATCCTCTCTGGCCTGACACGGCAACCATCGGTGGGGTACTCTCCACCAACGATAGCGGCTCGCTCCGCATGCGCTTCGGGCCACTCCGTGATTTGATCATCGGAGTCACCGTCGCTCTTCCCGACGGCACGCTCGCCTCAAGCGGCGGCAAGGTAGTCAAGAACGTTGCCGGTTACGACCTCCCCAAACTTGTCACTGGAGCTCTCGGCACTCTCGGAGTCATCACTCGCGCCGTATTCCGCGTCCATCCACTCCAGCGAAATACTCGAACACTTTCCGTTTCGTTTGCCGAGCTGGAGAAGATGCAGCGATTCCTCCTGGCTGTGCAGGATTCTCAGCTGGCACACTCCGCCCTGCAGGCTCGCATTGCGAAGGAAGTCGAACCTGTGCTGGACATTCTTTTTGAGGGCACGGAAGCGGGCATCGACGCGCAAGAGGCACAGCTGCGGGCAATCGCCCGTCCCGTGAATGTTTTCGAGAATCCTTCCACTGTTTGGGCCGCGTCGCAGGATCTTTGGAATTCTCGCGATTCCGCCGCGCTGGCGAAATTCTCCACGCTTCCCGCCGCAATTGCGCGCACCATGGAGGCCGTGCGTCGCACAGCAACTTCTTGCGAGGCGCGGTGGAAATTAGCGATACAGGCTACAGGAATCGGCATGCTCCGTCTCGAAGCTCAACCGGAAAATCTCCACGCTTGCCTCTCGGAGCTTCGCCACGATCTCGAATCCGCGGGCGGCTCGTTCGTGATCCATCATCGGCCTGCCTCAATGCCGCCCCTCGACGCTTGGGGCCAGCCTGGCGATGCCCTTCCCCTCATGCGCGCCGTAAAAAAACAGCTCGATCCACGCAACACCCTCAATCCGGGCCGTTTCGTGGGAGGCATTTGATGCCGGATACTTCCCTCCCCTCACCACTGCCAAGCTCTTTTGACGAGCACTCCACTGCCAAGCTCTTTTGACGAGCACCACCCGCCATCAATCGAAATCATCGACAAATGCGTCCACTGCGGTTTTTGTCTGCCCGTCTGCCCTACGTACGTCCTCTGGAATGAAGAAATGGACTCGCCCCGCGGCCGCATCTACCTCATGAAACTCGCCGGCGAGGGCGGCGCAACTTTGAACCCCCAGTGGGTCAGCCATTTCGACTCCTGCCTCGGGTGCATGGCCTGCACCACCGCCTGCCCTTCCGGCGTGGACTATGGAAAACTCATCGAAGCCACTCGCGCCCAGATCGAGCGGCATCACCCGCGCACTTTCAGCGAAAAACTTCATCGCCGTTTTCTCTTCGCCGTCTTCACTCGCCCTGACCGTCTCCGTCTGCTCCGCTGGCCCCTGCTCGCTTACCAAAAGTCCGGTTTGCAATCGCTCGTTCGCGGGGCGGGGCTGACGCGGGTCCTTTCCCGCCGTCTGCGATCTATGGAAGCACTGATGCCGAAACTGCGGGCTAACGAGCCGGTGCCGGAAGTGACTCCGGCAATTGGACCGAAACGCCTCCGCGCCGGCCTCTTGCTAGGTTGTGTGCAGCGCGAATTTTTTCCTCAGGTGAACGCCGCCACCGCTCGCGTCCTCGCGGCCGAAGGCTGCGAAGTTGTCGCGCCTGAAGCCCAGCCCTGTTGCGGCGCTTTAATGGTTCATGCGGGAGAAGAAGAAGGCGCGCTCGCGCTCGCCAGAAAAACGATCGATGTCTTCGAGCGCGCAAACGTCGAAGTCATCGTCGCCAATGCCGCCGGTTGCGGCTCAAATGTCAAGGATTACGGCCACCTGCTTCGGGACGATCCCAATTATGCCGATCGCGCCAAAGCCTTTGCCGCAAAATGCAGGGACATCACCGAAGTTCTTACCGAACTCCCGCCTCGCGCCGCTAGAAATCCTCTGCCTCTGCGCGTCGCCTTCCACGATTCCTGCCATCTGCAACACGCGCAAGGTGTTCGCTCGCAGCCTCGCCAATTGCTCTCGAATATTCCCGGCCTGGAGCTTACGGAAATCCCAGAAGGCGCCATCTGCTGCGGATCGGCCGGCATTTACAACCTCGTTCAACCGGATGCCGCCAACGCACTGGGGGACCGCAAAGCGCAACTTATCGCTCCGCTCAACGCCGATGCCATCGCCACAGGCAATCCCGGCTGCATCCTGCAACTACAATCCTCGTTGGCGCGCCTGGGCCACGCGACTCCGGTAGTCCACACTGTCCAACTCCTGGACGCCTCCATCCGCGGGACAAAACTTTAGCTCAAAATGCATCGTTCGGTTCTTGTTTCAGCGTAGCGCCCATAAGCCCATAAAAGGATATTCGATCCGCTCCACCTAAGCGGCTTTCTTTGTCCACGCGCCCAGAATCGCCCCCATCAGGCACAACCCCACAAGCGAATAAAACTCGTTGATTGCAAACAATTGCATGGGCCGCATCTCGTACATGTAGGAGGTAAACGTCACCGGCCCGATGAATCCGATCCACAGCAGGATCCCGACTGCAGCTCCTCGCGCCGCCGTGTTCGCGTTCCGCCACGCGCAAATCTGCGCTAGCACAAGTGCAATCAACAGGTGCAACGCAAACGTGATGATGTACGGCAGAACTGGATTCATCGATTTCGCCTGCGCATCCGTCATGTGCTCCAGCGCCATCCACGGTTTGCTGAACAGGAATCCGTACCACACCGCTCCAAGCAGCCAATACACGAGCGCCGAAACTGCGACCGCCGCGTAATTTGTTCTCATCGATCACCTCTTCGGAATGAGTCGTTGAATCGGCCCGCCGGACTTCGTCAAAACTTTCCCCGCTGCTTCAAATGGTTCGTATTGCGAAGAGTCTCCTGTTTGCGACTTTTCCTGTCAAGCGATTCCGCTTCGCGAGGAGTTCTTCATCGATAGGCATTGTAAAAGAAATAGACGGTCATGCCGGTTCCAACCAGGATCACGAAACTTCGAATCCACGCTTGGGGCAGTTTCTGCGCAAAGTGCGCTGCGAAGTACCCTCCAAGGATTGCTCCAGCGATCATCACAATGGCTTGCGGCCACACGATCGCGCGGCTCACGACAAATGTGATCGTCGCCACTCCATTGATTACTCCGCCGAGCACCACCTTGAGCGCGTTCATTGCGTGAATGTCCGTCATTCCCAGGGCGGCGAGCATCGCAAGATTCATGATGCCGATTCCCCCGCCGAAATACCCGCCATAGATGGCAACCGCCAGTTCGAAGAGAGCCGCCGCGGCCAGCGCCGTGCTGCTCGCATCGTGAGAGATGCTTGCGGAAATGCGCCCGGTCATGTGTTTGCCGAATGCGAACAGGAGCGTTGCACCCAGCATGAGCCATGGCAGTATTCGCAGAAAGGTTTGTGCCGGCGTTCTGATCAGGAGGAACGCACCGGTAAGGCCGCCAACAAAACCAGCCGATAGGAGAGGAATCATGACGCGCCGCGAAAGCCGCAGTCTGCTGCGATAGGCCCCGCCGCTAGCGGTCACACCCAACCACAACGCCAGCGTGTTCGTCGCGTTCGCGGAGACTGGCGGCACTCCCGTGAACAGCAGCGCGGGAAAAGCAATGAAGCTTCCGCCGCCGGCGACGGCATTGATCGCGCCGCCCAGCGCACCTGCGAAAAAAAGAAATATGGCGTACCCGATGGTCAAGGCCGATTTCTATCACGATTCCCGCCCGTGCTCCAGTCGTCGCGTGGTCACCGTGGAGTTTCGGAACCGTTCCCCGGCTGGCGCTTGTTTCACACCCTCGCCATTTCGTTGTATCTTGGCTTGCCTGAATAATGTCCCCAGGGGAGTCGCCGCCGTGGCCACAGCCGTGGTAAAGAAAAATAGCAAGCGCAAACCTGCCGCTTCACTCCGTGGCAAGAGCGTCACCGAAGCGCAGATCGCAGTCCACTGGAAAGAAGAGGAGTACTTCTATCCATCCAAGAAATTCCAGGCGCAGGCCAATCTCTCCGATCGGGCCTTCGTCAAAAAATTCAACGAAAAGAATTTTCCGAAATGCTTCGACATTTACGCAAAGCTGCTCGCCTGGGATAAACCCTGGCGCAAGACTCTCGACACTTCCAATCCTCCCTTCTGGAAATGGTTCGTCGGGGGAAAGCTCAACGCCTGCTACAACTGCGTCGACCGCCATCTCGAGCAGCACAAAAACAAAGCCGCGTTGATCTTTGTCCCCGAACCCGAACACGAAGCCGCCACCGTCATCACTTACCAGGAACTCTACAAGCGCGTGAACGAAGTCGCCGCCATGCTCCGCGATTTCGCAGGCCTCAATGCAGGCGACCGCGTCACCATCCATATGCCGATGATTCCCGAGCTGCCCATCACCATGCTGGCCTGCGCGCGCCTCGGCGTGATTCACTCCGTCGTCTTTGGCGGATTCAGTGGAGAAGCTTGCGGCCTGCGCGCAGCCGATTCCGGCAGCCGCGTGCTCATCTATGCCGACGGCTACCACCGCAACGGCAAGTGGGTGGACCACAAGCCAAGCGCCGACATCGCCGTCGAAGTCGCTAAAAAAGAGGGTCAGGTCGTCGATAAAGTTCTCTTCTGGAAGCGCTATCACGGCCACTACCGCTCCGAATCCCCGATGATTATGGACCGCGACTTTTTCATCGAAGACGTCCTCAAGGATTACCGCAACCAAATCGTCGAGCCCGTCTCCCAGGACGCCGAAGCTCCGCTCTTCCTTATGTACACCAGCGGCACCACCGGCAAGCCCAAGGGCTGCCAGCACCGCACCGGTGGTTATCTTGCTTACGCCGCGGGCACCTCGAAGTATTACCAGGACATTCATCCCGAAGACGTCTACTGGTGCATGGCCGACATTGGATGGATCACCGGCCACTCCTACATCGTCTACGGGCCGCTCGCCCTCGGTGCGACAAGCGTTCTCTATGAGGGTGTGCCGCAATATCCCGATGCCGCGCGTCCCTGGCGCATCGCCGAGCGCCTTGACGTCAACATCTTTCACACCTCTCCAACCGCCATCCGCATGCTTCGCAAAGCCGGCGGCGATGAGCCTCGCAAATACAACTATCACTTCAAGCACATGACTACGGTCGGCGAGCCGATCGAACCCGAAGTCTGGCGCTGGTATTACGAAACGGTTGGCAAAGGAGAAGCGGTCATCGTGGACACCTGGTGGCAAACCGAGACCGGCGGTTTTCTCTGCAGCACGAAGCCCGCGCTCGATCCCATGAAGCCGGGAAGCGCCGGCCCTGCTGTTCTAGGGATTTATCCCGTCATCTGGGACGAAAATGGTGAGGAAGTAAAACCCGGCTCCGGCAAAGCAGGAAATATTTGCATCCGCAATCCGTGGCCCGGCATTATGCAAACCATCTGGGGCAGCTCGGAGCGCTTCGTCGATCAGTACTACAAAAAATATTGCAAGAATCCCGACAGCAAGGACTGGCGTGACTGGCCCTACTACGCGGCCGACGGCGCCGTCCTTCCTGCAGACGGCTACTTCCGCATCCTCGGTCGCGTGGACGACGTCATCAACGTCGCCGGCCATCGCCTCGGCACGAAGGAGGTTGAGTCCGCCTGCCTGAGCATTCCGGAAATCGCCGAGGCCGCGGTCGTTCCCGTGGTGGACGAAATCAAGGGCCGCGTCCCGGAAGTCTATATTTCTCTCAAGCCGGGAGTCCTCCCCTCAAAAGCCGTCAAGGACAAGGTCATCTCCACGATCGAAACTATCATCGGCAAAATCGCTCGTCCCAAGCGCATCCACGTCGTTCCAGACATGCCCAAGACCCGCTCCGGGAAAATTATGCGCCGCGTCCTCGCCGCCATCTCCAACCACATGGACACCGGCGACATCACTACCCTCGCCAATCCGGATATCGTCGCGCAGATTCGCGAACTCGTGCAGGGCCGCATCGCCGGGCCGCTGCAGGAAGGTCCCGAAGACATCAAGCTCTTCGGCGAAGAAAAATAGCAGTAAGCTGAGGGTGCGGTCAGGAACAATAGCGAAAAGGAGGCGTTCATGCCTGCGATTCCCAGAAGAGACTTCTTAAAAAATGCTGCGACGACTGCGGCGGCGGCTAGCCTGCTTTCCGCGAACGCATTCGATCTGCGCGCGAATCCCCTCGGCCTGCCCATCGGCTGCCAGACCTGGCCTGTGCGAGAGGGCATCGCCAAGGACTTTCCCGGCACAATCAAACAGCTTGCCGCAGCCGGCTTCGCGAATATCGAACTTTGTTCGCCGGTGGGCTACGACGATTCCGGGTTCGGCGGCCTCGCCAAGTACAAAGGGTCTGAACTTCGCAAAATGTTGAACGACTGGGGCGTCGCTTGCATCAGCTCGCACTTCGGCATGGAAGAGCTCAGGAAAAATCAGGAAGAGAGAATCGCCTGGGCCAAAGATCTCGGCCTCACTCAAATGCTTGTTGCAAGTCTAGGCGGCCCACGCAAACCCACCATGGACGACGTGAAACGCGCCGCGGACGAATACAACAAGATGGGCGAAAAGGCCGCCGCTGCCGGCATCCAGCAGGGCCTTCACAATGAAAATTTTGAGACCTCCACGGTTGACGGCCAGCGCACCTACGACTTGCTCTTCGGCCTTCTCGACCCCAAGCTCGTTAAATTCCAGTTTCAGGTTTCCACCGTCAGCGAAGGCTTCGATGCCGCCGAATATTTCAACAAGTATCCGGGACGCTTTATCTCCATGCATGTCCAGGGCTGGGACGCCGGTACGAAAAAAATCGTTCCTGTCGGCCAGGGCACTCTCGATTGGAAGAAAATATTTTCCGCGGCAAAAACCGGCGGAGTAAAAAACTATTTCGTCGAAATGAACTTCGACTTCATGAAGGCCAGCGTTCCATACCTGCGCAACCTCCAAGTGTGATGCTGTTAAGCGATTCGTGTCGAAGCCTTCATCAAGCCTGCGACAATCCCCATCTGAGTGGTCTACGCTAGGAACCATGGGCCAGGAACGCCGTGGGTTCAGATTTAACGTCAGCGCCGCCGCCGAGATCGCCCCGGAAGGCTCGCCCAGCGCAAGTATTCCCGTTCGGGCCACCGAAATCAGCTTGCATGGATGTTACCTGGAGACTCCTTCCCCCTTTGCGGAAAACACACCTGTCTTCGTGAAGATATTTCAGGAAGGTGACTATTTCGAAGCCAAGGGTACGGTGATCTACGTCAAGCCAGCCGCCGGCATGGGCATGGCGTTCCGGGATCTCAAGCCGCATTGCCGGGTGGTTCTGCAGAAGTGGATTCTCGCCGCTCTGCGCGGGCAGTCAAAATCAGAGTAACTCCAAATGAGTTGATAGCGGCTCGAGAATTTGTGCCGCATGTTTCTGATTAGCGTGGTTCCGGCCGGACGGGGACGTTGTCGCCAACAATGCCAGCGCGCAAGAGATCTGGGATTCCGCATCCTTAGGATTCTGCACCGCGAGAGCAGACAAAGCTTCCTCATAGGCCAGCGCTCTCGTCGCATGAGGAACGTGAGGCGCATCCTGGTAGAACCGCGCCAACGCCGGACTGTTACGTGCCCTCCGCCAGTTCACGGAGGGCCGCGATCGCACGTCGTTTTACAGAAAAATCGCTAAGCTGGAGATGAGCACCCACCAGTACCTGGTCGAGTTGTTCCTGGTGCATCGAAAGGAGGTCAGACATCCCGACCCGCAAATGGCGGTGCTTTTGCCCTTGTGATGCTGATCAGACTCTGATAGAGCTGATTCTGGTGGATCATGATATGCAGTGCTGGCAGGCCGTGATTCCAAAAGAAGACCAGCCGCTTAAGCGCGAGCTCCTGCGCTCATTTCTGCGGTATCTGGGCATCGAGCAGAAGGGCTCCTGAGCGCTGCACTAATGGTGACGGTCCCCGGCCCAAACCAGGATTCCCAAGATCGAGCGAGTAAGCCCTGTACCCTTCCGGCGTGGCTGCCCCTTGCGGTAGACCATAGTAGACCGGCCAGCCAGAGAGAGCGCCAAAGGCCCCCTGCGCCGCCGAGCGCCTGGGAGGGACTTGCGCCTTTTTGGTCTGGTTTGCAGCCGAAAG
>DATGED010000053.1:0-114597 GCA_035310525.1 Candidatus Acidiferrum sp.
AGTGCGGATGGAAGGGTGGCGACAGGAGCGGCTTGGCTCAAGGGCAGAAACTCACAGAGAGGAAGAGAAGAACAAAAACATCCTGACAAGAAGAAAAAGAGAAAAACGCACTTGACTCATCCCGGCCTTCTCATGGAAGGACCTACAGCTTTCTCCCGAGTTGCGGACAGGAGCCCGGGTACAGACGAGACGTATTCCAAGCATTCTGCCTGAAACCGAGGCTGAGCTTCGAGCACCGGTCATCCGGGGTTGAGAAAACGTTCCGCCTGTTCCCGGTTTTCCGTAGCTTAGACAATAAATGGAAGGAGGCTAGCGAAAAGTAGCCCCATGCTTGCGAAAAACTAAACCGCAAGGATGGGCCACGCAAAGCCGTCTTTGCGGGTTGAGGGCCGACCACCCTGCCCTGCTTCACCCACCATGCACGCCCGCGACGAAAGGAAGAATCAAAACCCCCAGACGCAACTCCGGCGTCTGGGGCACCCGGCTCGTAGCTCTACCCTAGCGGCTCGCTAAAACGGACATTTCATGTGCTAATTCAACCGGACATATCGTGTGCTAACGACAGTATCGCGTGGAGCCATTGACGCGAGCGTCTTGCCATCCTAGGATGATTCCATGAGTACGACCATTGCGGCCCCTGTGAACTGGGTGGAAGCCGTTGGAAAACTTCATTTTCCATTGAAGGCCGACCGGCGGCTCCAGGAACTCATGGACCGCAACAACGAAGGCCTTCTCGCCCTATCGGAACGAGAAGAACTTGAAGCCCTGGTGGAATTGAGCGAGCAACTGTCTCTCGTGCGTGGGGAGGCTTTGCAGATTCTGGGCAAGCGACCGTAAATGGCGGCGTCAGAGGCGCTGTCGCGTGCCGTCCGGTCGCGCGCACACGGGCGATGCCAGTACTGTCTGATGCACGAGAGTCTGCAGGGCGCCACGTTTCATGTCGAACATGTCATCCCGCAATCGAAGGGTGGGGAGTCCACTCTGGAAAATCTCGCCTTAGCGTGCCCCGGGTGCAATCTGCATAAAACTGACAAGACAACGGCCGCTGATCCACCGACTGGCGAGCAGGTGGCCTTATTTCATCCGCTCAGACACCTGTGGTCGGAGCACTTCCAATTCAAAGGCTATGAAATCGAAGGAAGGACGCCCGTCGGCCGTGCAACTGTGGCGATGCTCGATCTGAATCACTCCCGCCGCCTTCGGGTTCGCCAGGTCGAGGAAACCTTTGGGCTGTACCCTCCCACTCCTTAAGAAACTTTCTCCATAAGCAAGAGAGTAATAATCTGCGCCCAGAAAAACCGCAGGGCGCGCTACGCGCCGGAATTCGTTGCTCCACCCACCAGGCGCGCGCGACACAGAAGGAAGAATCAAAACTCTCAGACGCAAACCCGGCGTCGGGGGCGCCCGAGACACGACAACTCGTGCGATCAGCTCTCGTGCGAACTGCTATGGATGAGAACGGAGACCTTGAACATGAAGCCTAATGAACCCAGCCGCACAGCCCTGATGATCGCCCGGCAACGAGCTGCTCATCAGGTGCTCGATCATGGCGCAATCCTCTCTGACCCATTTGCCATGAAGATTCTGCGTGAAGACGAAAAGGAAGTGCTTCAATTTGCCAACGGACACCCCTTGGCCAGCATCGGACGTCTGTTCACCACCGCGCGAAGCCGCATTGCGGAAGATGCTTTGACAAGAGCTGTCGAAAGAGGGATTCGGCAGATCGTCATCCTTGGCGCCGGACTCGACACTTTCGCTCTACGGAATCCCCACGGCGCACGACAGATCCGTATCTATGAGGTGGACCACCCCGCGACGCAGGCATGGAAACGCCAGCGCTTGGCTGAAGCTGAAATCGCACTTCCGCCATGGCTGATCTTCGTGCCAGTGGATTTCGAGCGGGACGAAATGGGAGAGAAGCTCGCCGCCGCAGGCTTTCAGCAGAACTCGCCCGCGTTTTTCACTTGGCTCGGGGTTGTGCCATATCTGACGCAGGACGCTATCGGCCGCACTCTGGACTACATATCGTCCATCCAGAACTCGGAGGTGGTGTTCGACTACATGGAACCCGAAGCATTCTCCGAAGAGCTAAGGCAATTAGAAACGGCGCGGACCGAACAGCTTAAGAAAATGGATGAACGTTCGGTCAGCCGTTTCGAGCCAGCTGGCATTGCAGCGATACTTCGCTCGCACGGATTTTGTGCCATCGAAGACATCAATTTCCAGGAGATCGCGTCGAGGTTCGGCCGCGCCGTTCAAGGTCTCGCGCCGGGACACCTTGGTGCGCATGTTGTCCACGCTAAGCACTGATTCAACGCGCTCACCCGATGCTAGTCAAATACAGAGCCGGCGGGTGGCGAATCCTTAACAGGCTGAGATGGCTCCGGGCGGCCTACTATTTGCGATTTTGTTTTTTGCCTGCCTGCGGCGAGCGGGCAAAGGGCGGGCAATTCTTTGCTCTGCCCGGCGTCTTTATACGAGTTTCAGTTCCGGGAAATCCCGCGTGTAGCGCCTGGGATCGAGCGTCATAAAACGATCCGCGTACGTCAGGGCATGCGCTCCAATCATGAAATCCGCCAGCAAACGCTTCGCTCCCTGACCCGCGGACCTTCGCCGCCGTTTTGCATATCGTGCAAAGCGACGGCCGGCCTCAACCCAGGCCGCCTGTTCAAAGGCAAAGTCCACCGTGATGCCCGTGTCGGCAAGAAAATCATTCACGAAGGATTCCGTGGCCTTCGGATAGGCCAGCAGTTCGGCGTACACCGGCCCGCTAACTACGAGGCCTCCCTCGGCCTTAGCATTGCCAAGATTCCTTGCGATGTCCGAAGCAGAGGGTTCCTTGGTCCACAGCGCGGAGAGAACATTGGTATCGATGGCTGTTCTCATCGCTGCTCAACTTTCTTCGTCACGCAACGCGCGTATCCACGCGTTGGCCTCACGGATGCTGGAGAAGGCGGGAAGCGCCCCGACATACTTCAGAAAGGGATTCTCGGGCGAGCGGGCGGGGCGGATGGTGGTTCGATCCTGGTCGACGACAAATTCCACGCGGTCTCCGGCCTTAAGTCCAAGGCGTTTGCGAACCTCGAGAGGCACTGTGATCTGGCCCTTGCTGCTGATAGTGCTGGAGCGTCCCATCTTTACTTGCCTCCTTTACAGTAAGGATAGCATGTTTTACAGGCGGTATTCTGATTCAGCAGCCGGATGGCGCAACTTTAAAACAAGGGGACAAACGGGACGTTCCCGAAGCATTTTGGCTGAAACTCTGGCTGAGTTCGAGCAGCGGTTATCCGAGTTTGGGAAACGTTCCGTCTGTGCCCTTCGATGCAACCCCAAAGCGTTGTATGTCAAGCGATACGTACTTTGCTGGGTGACGGCGCGAGAGCCCTGGTTCGCACCAGCATTCGAAACACCAAGCCATGGGTTATGAGAAGAAGAGGCACGTAGGCATTCAGGATGAAATAACCAGCGCCCAACAAACCTTGCGTATCCGGGAGTGATATGCGGCTTCCCTGGTAAAAGGCGAAGAGCAGATCCGCCGTTCCGAAGATATTGAAAATCCAGGCCGCCAGTGTCCCCGTACGGGTTCTCAGGGTAGCCAGGGCGAGCAAAGCCAGAATGGCGGTTATGAGATCACCGTACGCTACTGGTTGAGCGAATGCGGCAGAGAGCACTGGAGACACGACACCCGGCACCACAAATGCCAATCCGAGGAACCGGAAAGCATGCAGCAGCAGGATGGGCTTCAGGTTCTCAGGGCTGGGGCGTTCTTTTAGCGCTGGCCAAATATAGTGCCAGGCCACTGCTCCCCAGGCGACAAAACTGATTGTTACGCTAATTCCAAACAAAACTGGAGATGGCATGATCGATCCTTTCCGGTGCAATTCGCGCTACCACTTCTTGAAATGTGTCGAACGCCTGAAATTTGTTGGGTTCCTTCTTGAATGCAAGGAACTGTCTACAGCTGTTGTTATTTCAAACATTGCTTCTGCTCATTGCGACGTTTCGAGACAGAGTTCAAATGCTCGCCGCAGTCCCGGACGGAGTGGCCGAGTTCACTTACTGGTTGGGCCATCTCTCAACAGCATCCCGAGCGGCAAGAGTGGGCCGACCGGAATGAACTGCTCGTCCACGAGGTTTTCGTTCGAGAGGGGCAGGCTTTCGATGAGGGCCCGAGCCTCTGCCACGTCCTTACAGTTCAGTAGGAAGATGACGCCCTTGCCGTCGCCGCGCGTGAACCATTGCTGAATCTTGCCGTCGAGATACAGGGGAACGGTCGCACGAATTTCGGCAGGCATGATTTTCATGACTTGCTCGACCGTAACCCCGGGTTTGGGCGTAAGGATCGTTAGCACGCCGGTGATCTTGGGCTGCGGCGGTGTGGACTGGCCTTGCGCCAGGGGCGCCAGGACGGTCGCGAACGCCATCAGCAGGTACAACATTTCAATCTTCATGGTTCAGCTCCTTTGATTCCTCACGGAATTTGTACTTTGGTGGTACCACTTGGTACCACACGCTGGTTTAGACGCTCGCGAGGAGAAAAAGTTACGCCCGAGAATAAAGATTGTGGTACTATGCGGTACCAGAGTCGATAGGGAGGGGGGACGGCTACGGCATCGATGTCAAAACGCCACCAGAAAGGCGACGACGAAACTGCGGTGCACAAGCGCATCCTCAATGCGGCCTTTGCGGCGTTCATGAAGAACGGCTATGCAACGACCAGCACCCTTGAGATCGCGACGCGCGCGCGCGTTTCGAAGCGAGAGCTTTATGCGTTAGTTGGCAACAAACAGGAAATGCTGATCGCCTGCATCAGCGAGCGCGCCAAGCGACTGGAGGTGCCCGCGGACCTGCCCGTGCCGCGCGATCGCGAGACGCTGCAGCAGGTGCTGGCTTCTTTCGGGGCGAAGTTCGTCCGCGAAGTAAGCGATCCCGCGGTCATTGGGGTATTCCGGCTGGCGATCGGCGAGGCGGTCCAGGCCCCCGAAGTGGCGCGTGCGCTCAACTCTATCGGACGAGAGGCAAGCCGCGCCGCCTTGCGTAAAGTTATGGCCCGGGCCCAGGCGTCCGGCCTGCTCACGGGCCGTCCTGCCGAACTTGCCGAGCAGTTCGGGGGGCTGCTCTGGCGCGATTTGCTGGTCAGCCTGCTGCTCGGCGTCGCCGAGCGACCGAGTCCCCGCGAAATCGCGCGACGTGCCCGCGACGCGGCAGCCGCCTTCCTGCAACTTCATCCGCCATCGAATGCCGGGCCAGCAACCTGATGCAGCACCCGAGGCCGCGTCCCGGACGATGGTCTGTAAAACGCCCGCCCCAGCGATGGGCGCTCCGTCAGTGATCGAGGTATCGCGATAGTAGAGGATCGTCGGAGCACATTCAGGATTGCCTGTGCCAGTCGGAGGTGGCAGCAGATTCAGCGGGCTAGCGCATGCTTGGTATGGAAGACCGCATCAGGCATGTTCACCATCGAGCAGATCAACGACATCCACGACCGGCTTGGTAGCGCGGGGACGTTCACGGAGTATGTGCTGGCGCTTAAGGCGCTCAGCGTCGAACGGCACGATTCGTACCTGGCCAACGGCCATTCGGGGTATTTTGGTGGGCGGCGAGTCCTCAACGGGTTGTGACGGCTCCGGGTCGGCTACTCTTTGCGATTTTGTGTTCGGTCCCACGACCTCTTTTACACGTCCGCCTGCACAACAAAGGCTCAGATTGTTCACAGCCAACGAAATCCAGCAAAATCGGGAACGGCCTTCTCCACTTGGATGCGCCTAATCTTTATGTTGCAACGATGCGCGGTTCAAGGTTATTGGTTTTATGTTCGAGGACCAAGCTGCTCAATCCGAGGCGAAAATGAGGAATGTAATCTTCGCAATCAACATCACCCTGGATGGCTGCTGCGACCACACCAAAATGATTGCCGACGAAGAAATGCATGAATACTTTACGTACCTCATGCGAGATGTTGACCTGCTTGTCTTTGGGCGTAAGACCTATCAATTGATGGTTCCGTTTTGGCCTGAGGTCGCAAAAAACCATTCTGAGACAAAAGCAATGAACGCATTTGCCGACCTATTTGACTCCATCAACATAATTGTTTTTTCACGTTCACTGGACAGCGCTGAAGGAAATACGAGAATTGTTCGTACGAAGCTTCAAGATGAAATACTGAGATTGAAACAAGAACAAGGCAAGAATATTTTAATTGGCGGTGTGAATATACCTTCGCAGCTTATAGAGCTTGGTTTAGTCGATGAATATCAGTTCGTCGTTCAGCCGATTGTTGCGGGAGAAGGCAGGCGGTTGTTAGAAGGTGTCAGCCTGCAGGAGAGATTCCAATTGAAACTTGTTGAATCCAAGATTTTTAAATCAGGAAGTATTGCGCTTCGTTACTTGAAACAGTGACAGGAAAAATCAGCCCTTACTAGCGCCGGGCGGCCGCAGAAAGAGCCCGCGGTCTGAAGACCGCGGCTACAGCTTTTAGGCGCGCGGCGAGGCGCAGTTTTGGGTTGGTGTTAACGGATAGGGCGCGGGGGAAAGATGGTGGGTTAGAGGAGGTGGTAATTTAGGGATGGAGAAACGTGCGCCCCGACCTTTGGCCGGGGCGTTTTGTTTTTTGGGGGCGCCCCTGGAAAGACGGGCATGGTGTGGCTTGCACCTACGTTGGAGTGGCGCCCTACCATGCCAGCGGAATGAGCGTGTCTGACTTGGGAGCAAGCCGGGATACTTCGCTACGCTGAGCATGACAAAGCGGGAACGGCACGAAGTTGCAGCTGCTGCCCGGAATCTCCGAAAGCGCGTCCGTTCATAGGCCAAAGCGAAGAGAGTTTTCTCGCTTCGCTCGAAATGGCGCACCCGTCGATCTCGCCGAGATCAGGCACAACCTGGTGCGCCTCTGCACAGCGAAAATGGGGGTTAGCGCTTCGCGTCGCCTTTGACGACGGGCAGGTTCTTGGACGACCACTCCTGATACGAGCCGTCGTACATGGCCGCGTCATAGCCAAGATATTTCGACAGGAAGTAGCCGTGCGACGCCTGGAGGCCAATTTCGCAATAGGTGACGATTTTCTTCCCCGGCACGATGCCTCGCGAGGCGAACAGAGAGAGCAGTTTTTCCGGCGACAGGAACACGGGATGGTCCTCGCTAACCAGCGTGTCCTGCCAATAGATATTGGCGGAGCCGCTCAGGTGGCCGGCGTCATAGCGCCGCCCCGGACGCGAATCGATAATCTGCTCCGTCTCTTCCCCGGGCTTCGCGTCGACATTACTTTTCACTTCGGCGAGTTGGGCGCGGACATTCTCATGGACGTGAGGCGTGAAAGTGGCCGAAGAAAACTTGGGGACGTCGCCGGTTACCGGGCGGCCCTCCGCCAGCCACTCTTCAATACCGCCGTCGAGCAGCGCGGCTTTGTCACCGTGGCCGAGATAGTCGAGCGTGTAGTACGCGCGCGCAGCGTCGGGGAACCAGTTGGTGGCGTAGAGGACCACGCGCGTGTTGTCGCCAACGCCCAATTCGGCGAAGGTCTGCTGCAACACCTCGACGCTGGGCAGCTCGGCGTTGAGAGGGCCGTTATTGATGGCGATTTTGCTCATGGCCAGGAAGCGCGCGCCGGGAAGGTGTCCGCGCTTGTAGTCGCTCTGGCTGTCGGTGACGTGCAGGACGACGACGTTTGGATCATTTAGATGATCCGCCAGCCAACTCGTGCTGACGAGCATGTCCGAACGGACGTGGTCCGTTGCCGCCGAAGCCGGGCGGGAGCTCTGCCCGCCGGGCGCAAGAACCGGAGCAAACAAAACGATGAGGCAAAGGATGCGACGCATGAAGGCCCTCCTGATTGGCAGAGTGGATGTAGGACACGAAGGAGTGCGGTGAGTTCGTGCTTTCCTCATTCCCCAATTTCCCCGAGCCGCGGCCACTATACCGTATAGCGCTATAGTATACCGCCTGTCGGTATAGTGTCTACAGGCGAGCCACCAAAACGATCCGCTGCATTTGCGTGCCAGCCGACCGAGCGGCCGGCGGAAAAAGTTCGTCGGCGCTGACGAAGAGAAGAGAACCGCGTGGGGTGGCAAGTTCGAGCGAGGAGGGGCGGCGTATTCCGCATGGGCAAGACGAGCGGTCATCCACGGACTGATGACCCTATACGCTCGAAATTTTCCGTCGGGATTGTGAAAAAGGGAACCGGCAAGATGCCGGCGCTACGAAATATGCCGAACAAAACGACAACGACAAACAATATGAATATGAAAGAGCTGGACGACGTACAGATCTGGAAGCAGTACTAGGATTTGTTGATACCGGGGCTGCGGCTCTCGGGGATCGAACGCGCGGTGCGTTCGCAGAAAGGCGAGCGGCGGGCGGAGGATTTTCTGCGGTGGCTGTACCGCGAGGGGCGATTGGAGAGCAGCGAACTCAAGGAACGGCTGCGAGCGCTAGAGAAGCTGACGACCGGCAAGCTGCGGCCTGCGGTGAATGGGGAAAAGAAAAAATAGAGCCGGGGCACTCCGCTGAGGGGCCGAGAGACCCCGGCTTATCCTGCCCGCCTCCGCAGTGAGCGAGCAAGAAACCTGTGAGAAATTTTCTGGCTTCAGGCGGCCGCATCCGGGGATTTTGCGGCGGTGCCGTTTTGTCAAGAACCTCGTAAGAACTCCGGCTATGACGCGATCCGTTTTCTGCGAATAAGGTTCGGAACGCGGTCCAGAGCCCGCGAAAAGTTACGCTTTTGCGTCTTCGTCGCCGCGGAGGAATTCGTAGCGCTCGATCGCGGCCACGACGCCAATGGCGCCTTCGTCGCGGGGCTCGGTACGCTGAACGCGGCCGAGGCAACGCACGCGCACGGGTCCCGCCAAGGTAATCTCGTTGGGCAGGGTCAGAAGGATTTCGACGGGCGAGCCTTCCCGGACGTCCTTGGAAAGAAAGAAGTAGACGCCGCGAGAGCTGACGTCGCGGGATTCGGTGCTGGTTTCTCCAACCGCGGCGCCCGTTGTCCAACGGACGGTGAGCGGAAGCCGCATTTGGAAGCGCTGCGTAGTGCGGCGTTCGGAACCGGTCAAGGCATACCTCCTGATCGAAGAGAGAGTGTATCCGGGAGCGGTCCTGGGAACAATAGGACTGCGGGTACAAAATCGATTCAATTCTGGGAGGTACGCCTGTACTAGGACGTTTGAGGAATTTGTTGTCGTTGAGTCGAGGCTGCTGGCTTGTAAAAGGTGGTTCATAGATGATTTGCTGTGCGAAACAGCCAAGCGTGGGTATCGCGATATGGAACGACGGAGACTGGCGGAGATGACCGGAATTGAGGCTTGAAAGATGCCCCCCACCCCCCTGTATTTCGTAAGTGTTGCTGCTAAAGGGTTTGCGGACGTAAGTTTCGTAAGTGTTGCTGCTAAAGGGATTATAAGTCTTTTGTTTTCCTCATTTACGGATGGCGTGCGTAAGTGTTGATTGTAAAGGGGTTGGGAAGGGTTTTGCGAGCGTGTAAGTCCTTTGGAATCCGCACTTGGGAGCACACCTCGGAAGTGTTGATTGTACGGAGTTTGAGATGGGGTAGTTTTGTGGGCGGAAGAGGGCGCGGAGCAAGATTCAGGCAGCGCAGCGGAAAGGCACGGAATAGGATCGGCAAACACATCGAATAGTAACATATAGATATACTGATTGTCAATTACTTTCTTGATACGATTCGAATGAGCTGTGGGAAAGTGTGGAAAAGTCAGAGACCGGCTAACTCGCCCAACTTAATGAGCTACGAAGATAGTGAGTGTCCAAGAAGCATGCCGTAACGAACCACTTCGGATAAAAAGAGCTCCAAGCGGCATGAGCTAAAGCCGCGCCTCCCGGATCGAAAGCTGAGCCAGCCAAAGTATGTTTTGACATTCCTCATGCCGGGCATAGAATACGCGGAACTCTCCGCCGGGAATCGGGTCCGTGAAGCAATCGTAGAAGAAGTGATTTTCCGACGGAGGACAAAACCAGCCTTCGGATTGCGGAGGCGAAGCCGATATTTTCGGAAACCGGGTACAGGCCAAATTTCGGACAAGTGGAGGAAGTCATGCATCGAGGACTGCTCGTCGCCACAGTGTTGCTCCTTGCCGGGGTCTCCGCCTGGGGCCAGAATCCCGCGCCAGCGGATCAAGCGGAGCAGGTGAAAAGCCTGTTGGAGCGGGTGGAACAACTCGAGAAGAAAGTTGCGGAACTCGAGGCAAAGTCCGCGGCGCCTGCGGTAATCACGGCGGCCGCAACAGCACCGGCCGAGGCGCCGAAGGCGGAAGTTTCATCGGAGGCGGCTCCCCCGCAGCCAGCACATCAGATGGAAGGACACATGGATCAGGCGGCGGTCCAGCAGCTTGAGCCACACTATCCAAATTTGCAGATCCGAGGATTTGGCGACGTGGACTTTGCCTCGACGGACCAGAAGGGAGTGAATAGCGGATTCAATCTTGGGCAGCTGGATCTGCACCTGGCCTCGGCGCTCTCTCCAAAAATAACGTACTTCGCGGAAATGACATTTAACGCCCACCCGACGCAGTACACGGTGGAAGTGGAGCGGTCTATCATCCGCTACGACTATAACGACTACTTCAAGATTTCCTTCGGCCGCTATCACACGCCCATTGGGTACTGGAATACGGCGTTTCACCACGGGGCGTGGCTGGAGACGACGATCGACCGGCCGTCCATGGTAAAGGTGGGAGGAACGTTCACTCCGCTGCACTTCGTGGGATTGCTGGCAGAGGGAAATATTCCTTCCGGCGGAGCAGGGCTTGGGTACAACGTAGGAGTGGGGAACGGTCGAGGAGACACCATAAGCCGCCCCGGCGACGCGGGCGACAACAACAACAATCGAGCCTGGGTGGCAAACTTATTTGCGCGGCCAACTGGACTCTATGGACTGACGCTGGGCGCTTCGGTCTACCGGGACAAGATCACCCTGGCAACCGGACAGAACTTCCGGGAATGGATAAGTTCCGCGTATCTGGTGTGGACGAAAGGGAGCCCGGAGTTCATATCCGAGTTTGACAACGTCAACCACCGGAATATTCTGACGAACCAGGTGTCCAACAGTGATGCGTTCTATGTGCAGTTCGCGTACCGGCTGCCGTGGCTGGAGAGATCACTGAAGCCATACTACCGCTTCGAATATGCTCACCTGCCGCTCAGTGAACAGGTGTTCGCAATTCAAGACCAGGGAGAATCGATCTTTGGTCTGCGGTATGACATATCCAGCTACGCGGCGTTCAAGACAGAATACCGGTATTCGAAGTCGCAACCAGCAATGCTCGGCCTGCTCGCGCAACCCGCATTGAACGGCGTGTTCTTCCAAACGGCATTTACTTTTTAAGAGAGACAATCGATGAATCCAATGATGAAACGGCTGACAGCTATTCTCTGGATCCCAATCCTGCTTTGCATCGTGCTTCAACATTCCGCATCGGCGCAGACGACGCGAGGAGCGGACATCGCCGTAGTGGTGAACCCGGACACTCCGGTAAGTGATTTGAGCCTTGCCGATGTACGCAAGGTGCTCCTCGGGGAGCGACAATACTGGAACTCGAAGCTGCCGGTGGTGCTGCTGATTCGCGCGCCGGTGGCGAGGGAACGGGATGTCGTGCTCCGCGTGATTTATCAGATGTCCGAAGAGCAATTCAAACAATTCTGGGTGGCGAAAATCTTCCGGGCCGAAGCGGCGACGCCGCCAAAAATAGTGTATTCGAACGATATGCAGTATGAACTCGTTTCGGCTATACCAGGCGCGATCGCCTTCGTGGACGCGCGAAACGTGAGGCCGGGATTGAAAGTCCTGCGAGTGGACGGACGGCTTCCGGGCGACCCTAATTATCCGTTGCGATAGGGAAACGGCGAGAATCCGGAAGGAGAGCCAGGGCCCGGGCCCGGCCTGCGGAGCACGGCAGCTAGCCAGCGAGCTTCAAGCGTTTGAGCAAATCGCGGAAGCGCGGGTCTGAGCGAACGCTATCGAAGAGGGGATCGACGGCAAGAGAGACGAGGCCGCTGTCGTGTTCAGTGTAGGCCTTTTCCAACCAGGATAACGTCTCCTCTTTTTCACCGAGACGGGCATGGATTTGGGAAATGTCGTACGAGGATACGTAACCGTACTTCGAAATCACCATCATTCCATCCAGCCAGCTGCGAAGGACGCCCTTGTATCCAGACTTGATAAAGACGTCCTCGATTGATGCCGCCAATTCCGGGCTTCCGGAGAGGGAAATGATTTTTTCTCGATCTGCGACCGCCTCCCGTTCATTGCCCATTTGAAAATAGACACCTTCAAGGATTCGGCGGGCTGGGGCAAACTTTTGATCGATATCCAGGACTTTGCGTAACTGGTCAACCGCTTGATCGTTCTGGCGGGCGAGATAGTATTGCCATCCCAGCATGGTGTTGATGATGAGGGACATCGGGTCGAGTTCCTGAGCCCTCTTGGTCTCGCGCATTCCCTCCTCGAGGTGGCCGGTGTTCGCGAGGAAATCGCCGTACCAAAGATGCGCGGTTGCCGAACTTGGATTGAGTTCGATGGCGCGCTTGAATTCGGTTTCCGCTCCCTCCCAATCCCAGTCATAGTGTTCTTTCACAAGGCCCAGAGAGGTATGTGCCTCGGGAAGGGTGTCGTCGATATTTAGAGCTTGCATGGCGGCTTGCTTGGCTTTGGGCCACGCCTCGGAAGGGGCGAGGTAACCGGAGTCGCCGAGTAAACTGTAGGTGTCGGCAAGGCCGGCATAGGAAAGCGCGTAACGCGGATCTCTCTGAACAGCTTGTGAAAAATAATCGGCGGCTTTCTTGAAATCCGCTTCCGTCCATTTATTCCAATAGAACAAGCCCTGCAAATAGAGCTGATAGGCTTCGGCATCTTCGGTTGGCCGCTTGGAACGCAAACGAGTTTCTTCGCCGGAGAGTCTGGGGCGAAGACGGGCATAGATGTCGCCTGCAATTTCTTCCTGAACGGAAACCAAATTGGAAAGTTTGCGATTGTACTGGGCGCCCCAAATCTGCCGCTTATCCCCAATATCCTCGAGATTCACGCTGATCAAAAGATCGTCACCCGACTGGACGAGCCTGCCGGTGAGGATGGCGCGGACCCCGAGATCGTGGCCGACTTTTTCGGGGTCCATGGACTTGTCTTTATAACGAAAAACGGTGTTGCGGGACATGACGGCGAGATTCGGCAACTGGGAGAGGCTGTTGATGAGACTCTCCGTGAGGCCATCGCTCAAGTATTCGGTCTTGGAATCCCTGGTTGCGTTTTCGAACGGCAGCACCGCAATAGAATCGATGCGAGCGGAAGCTGCTCTGCCAAGCAGGCGATCGCGAAAATCTCCGACGTTCAGTGCGAGCAGGAGCAGCAATAGCGCCAAGGCACCAGCCCAAACGAAATGAAACCACTTTGGTAGGACTGCATGATGGTAAGAATGCGCGGAGCTGACCGGTAAAATGCGGGATGAATCCGTGTCCCGTTTGAGGCGCTGCAGATCGGCGCGCATGTCGGAGGCGGTCTGATAGCGCAATCGACGATCTTTTTCGAGCGCTTTCGCAATAATCATCTCGAGTTGCGGGGGGATCGCCGGGTTTAAACGCACGGGGGGAGTGGGTGCACGATTCAAAATGGCCTCAAAAACAACGCCAGACGTGTTTCCGCTGAAGGCCTGCTGGCCAGTAGCCATTTCATAAATGACGAGGCCGAGCGAGAAGAGATCGGTGCGGGGGTCGAGCTCTTCGCCGCGCACCTGTTCGGGAGACATGTAAGCAACGGTGCCGACAGCCATGCCGGTGCTCGTGAGATGAACGTCCTGAGTGGTGGGACTGATCGTCAGAGAATCATGTTCTTGAGCAGTCGTGCTTCTGCGCTCAGGCATAAGTTTTGCAAGGCCAAAATCGAGAAGCTTCACCTGGCCGCGGTTCGTCGCGAAAATATTCGCCGGCTTGATATCCCGGTGGATGATTGCTTTCGAATGCGCCGCGTCGAGAGCGTCAGCGATCTGGTGGCCATAGTCCGGTACTTTTTCGATGTCCAAGGGCTTCCCGGAAATGCGATGCTTCAGGGTCTCTCCCTCGAGAATCTCCATGACAATGAAGTTTTGGCCTTCGAACTCGTCCACGTCATAGATGGTGCAGATATGCGGATGGTTCAAGGAGGAAGCAGCTCGAGCTTCGCGTTGAAAGCGCTCGATCGCCAGATGGTCCCGGGAAACTTGTTCGGGAAGGAACTTCATGGCGACCATGCGACCCAGCTTAATGTCTTCGGCCTTATAGACGACGCCCATCCCGCCGCCGCCGAGTTTTTCCAGAACGCGATAATGTGAGATGGTCCGGCCGATCATGAATGAGAAACCGCCACGGTCTGGTCATATTAGGGTGGGGACGCAGGCAAGTCAACGCAATGAGCAAACAGCAAGGCTAGAAGCGGGATTTCTCACTGTATGGAGGCGCAGTCGATTACCAAAGAGGATGAGATTCCTGGCCAAAATCGGCGCTTCCGAGCCTGCCAAGATCCGCTTAGGGAAAGTCCTTAGTTGGTCTGCACTGCGCTCCATTGAGAGAGGCGCAGTTTGCCGCCGACCCAGGCGGAGGGAAGGGAGAGGACGACGAGCGCGAGCGGATACCAATGCGGGCCAAAGGCCGGCCCTTTATTCCAGGTGCCCACCGCGCCGGCGATGTAGGCGGCCAGACCGAGGAATCCGCCGATCATGGCGTGAAGCAGAGGCCGGCGTGGGGCGAGCCTGGCTGTGATGTAACTGGCGCCGACGCTGTAAATCGTGCGGTAGATGGTTGCGAGCAGGAGAGCGCCGTCGTAACCGACCATGGAAGCTCCCCACGGCGGGAAGACGCGGGCAAGGTGCAGCAACTCGTCCGTGACGAGGGTGACAACGATGCCCACGATCACGCCCGCGAGAATCGCGCCGATGCTGCGAAGAACGCTGCTTGTCGGTTGCGTTTCGCTCAGGGAGCACCCCTAAGAATAAGATTGAGTTTTAGGACTGATCGATCAAACGGTGGTGGATGGCGTAGAGGGCGAGCTCAAGGCGGTCGGAGACGCCCAGCTTGTCGAAGATGTTGTGCAGGTGGTTCTTGACCGTTTGCTCGCTGATAAAAAGCTTTTCGCCAATTTCCTTGTTGCGGAAGCCCTGGGCGACGAGCTGCACGATTTCTTTTTCGCGGTCGCTAAGAAGCGGCTTTTCGCGGCGAGGGCCGGACTCGGAGGACTTGGAAAACGCTTTCATGACCTCGGCGGTCATGCGGTTATCGAGCCAGATTTCGCCGGCGTGAACGCGATGAATGCTTTTTACGAGTAGGTCCGTTGCGGATTGCTTGAGGACCACGCCTCGAGCACCAAGGCGCATCGCGCGGACGACGTCGCGATCGTCCTCAGCGGCGGTGAGCACGATGACACGCGTGGGAAGAGTATCGAAGTTGACTTCCTCAAGTACCGCGAGGCCGTCTTTATCGGGCATGCGCAAATCGAGCAGCAGAATCTCCGGTTTGAGTTTGGCGAGGAGCTTGATGCACTCGGCGCCATTCTGGGCTTCACCGACAATAGTAATGTCTTCGTCGGAATCGAGAAGTTTGCGGAGACCGTCGCGAAAGATCGCGTGGTCGTCCGCGAGAAGGACGCGAATTTGCTGTTTAGTTTTGGCCATGTCAACCGAGCGGGACTTCGATGGTCAGTCGCGCTCCATGGCCAGGGTTAGACTCAACGGTCAACACGCCCCCCACAGTACGCGTACGCTCCTTGATGGAAATCGGACCCAGCCGCAGGCGGTCGAGCTCATCCCCGGTAAACCGGCCCGCAAAACTAAAACCCTCGCCATTGTCATCCACCACGAGGGTAATGCGACTGTCGTCCTGCGACAGTTTTACCACGACATGGGAAGCCTTCGCATGCTTTTTTATGTTGTTGAGTGCTTCACGGTAAATCTGGAAAATCTCGCGGCAGACGCGGTCGGGAGCATGCAAGTCTGCGGATTCGATAATGACGTCCAGGGCCAGGGAGGATTCGTTGCGAAAGCGCTCGGCAAAGCCGTGCATGAGGTCGACGAGATCGGCGCTCTGGACGCGGAGAGGACGAAGATCGGTGACCATGCGGCGCAGCTCGGCGGACTCGTTCTTGACGGTCTGTTGGAGGTTGCCCAAGCTGGCGACGGCCTGGTCGGGGGTCGAACCGACCTTGCGGCGGAGGACGTCCAGTTGAATCTCGATGCTCAAAAGAGTTTGGAGAATGCCATCGTGGAGATCGCGGGAAATGCGGCTGCGCTCGGCCTCGATGGCGCGGGCGCGGAGATGGCGGAGAAGGAAGACGTTTTCAAGAGAAGGGCCGACGTGGCGGGCAATGCGCTCGAGCCAGGCGAGGTCTGGGCGCTCAAAGGGCCTGAGCCCGTTGAGCAGAAAGATGCGTCCGGCGGGCTGACCGCTCTGGTCGAAGGCCACGGAGATCATGGAGCGCAGTTCGAGTTCCTGCTGGGTGGGTCCGGGAAGGCGCGGGAGGGTGTGGAGGCTGCGGCCGTCGCGGCGATCCCATCCAAAGCCGCTGCCGGCGCCATCGAGGCTGTTCCAGCAAACGGTGGCGTCCATGTCGTCGAGCAGAAAGCCGTCGGCGCGGGCCAGCGAGTAGCTTTCGGGGATGAGGCGTTCGCTCTCTCCGGATTTAAGCCGCCAAATGTAGATACGTTCGAGGTCCGTGTCACGATAAGCAAGCAAGGCGACCTGGACCTGGAAGGCCCGGGCGAGTTCTTCGAGCATCAGGCGGAGGGATTCGGCGAGGCCCTGGTCGACTTGAAGCGTCGCGGTGATGCGCGAGAAAAAGTCGTTTTGGGAGGCGAAGTGACGGCTGCGGTCGGCCAGGAAGGCTAGAGCCGCGCCGCCGGCAAAGGTGCCCCCAACGAGGCCTAGCCAGGCGACAACTCGCCTCCAGCCGATTTCGCCTTTGACGGCGGTGAGTAGAACCAGAATGAGCGCAAGCGCGCCAGCAAGAGGAATAGCGGCGCGGAGCCCCCAGCGCATACCTGCCACCCAGCAGATGAAAAGATAGGGGAACCAAACGGGGACGGAGGACGGGCTGATGTACATGAAAATGCCGAGCGCGAGCAAATCGCAGGCAATCGGCAAGTGCCAGGCGCGTTTTCTGAGGAAACGCTCGAGAGGAATGACCGCAAGCGAGACGAGTAGATAAGCGATGAGGAAGGAGACGGTACGCTCGGATTCCTTGGGGCCCGGCTGCTGCAGCAGAGCCAAAAGGGAAAGCAAAACGACAATCGGGCGAGCGTAGACGATTTGCCGCTCGAGATGGCGGCGATCCGTATCTTGGGGGCTCATGCGCGGGGACGCGAATCCTCGCTAGTAGTCTAGCAAGACGCGGACAAGGCGCGAGGAGGCGTATCCAGCTTGCAACGGTTAAGGTAGGGTCGCACGAGCCTGTGGGGAGGGCGGGTAGCCGATTGGAGAGTGAGCGCATCAAAAATGTCATGAAGGGAAAGAAGATCGAGCCGGAAGAGTTTGCGTGTACGACGTCGGCGGCGCGGCCGTTCGGGTGCGTGGAACTCTGGGCTGGTAACGAGAGAGCCCATCGCTCGCTGGAGCTGCCCGGGCTAGAAGCGGACGTAATCGCCGTGCCTTCGGACGGAGAAAGCGGCGGAGACCTCTCTGCCTTGTTCTCCTGCCGGGATAACTTCGCGCGGGTGGTGCTGGCGGATTGCGTTGGGCACGGGTATGTGGCCAGCGGAGTGGCGCGGCATGTCCATCATCTGTTGCACAAGCATCAGGATATTCGCAACACGGCATCGCTGCTGTCCGCACTGAACGACGAATTTACTTTGGATTCCGAAAAGTCAAAAAGAGCGTTGCGCTTGACCACGGTGGTGACCGGGACATTCGACGGCATGACCGGGGAGTTCAATTTTGCGTACGCCGCCCATCCGCGAATGCTCTTGTGGCGCGCGCGGGAAAGCAAATTTCTTGAGATCGGGGCGGGACTGGAAAATTTCCCACTCGGTTTCGTGACCGGGGAAATGTACAGCGAGCAGAGCGTGCGCCTGCACCCGGGCGACATGATCCTGGCTTTTTCCGATGGGGCGACGGAAGTGCGGTCGCCGGACGACGCGCAATTGACACCCGGTGGATTCCTGCAATTAGCCGAAACAAGCGTGCGCAAAATGCCCGCGCCTGTACGTCTTCCGGACTTTTCTTCGGCACTGCTGGAAGGCCTGAAGTCCTACCGTAACGGCGCCGATTTTGAAGACGACGTCACGCTGCTGACATTGCGGCGTACCGGCTGAAAAAGCCAAGACAGATTCGCGTGACTCAGGCAAAACCTAGGGCGCGGCCGGAGCGGGAGGCGCAGGAGGATGCGCCGCGAAATATTCGTCGAGGCTCGCACGACACTCGGTGATCCCCTGTTGGACGTTTTTGTCGAGAGCCGCGACGACGGCGCCGACGTTCTTTTCACCAGTGGGATCGTCGTGGGAATAGAAATGTGTCCAGACCGTCGCGCCCGTCTTGATGTTGCGCAGCTCCAATTCCATGGTCACGCGGGCTACCTCCGCACTTCCCGAGACTTCTTTGAAGTCATAGAGACGGCCGTGCAGGAGAAAATCTCCATGGACGTCGCTGCGCAACGTATAGACGCCGCGATAATGGCCGGACGAGCGGAGTTGCCGCAGCAGAATCTCCGCAATCATCTCCGTCGGAGGCTCGGCCCAGCGGTGATACTCGTAGGTGCCCATGCTCTCGCCGCCGGAGCTGTAAACGATTTGGTCCTCGCGATAGAGGGCAGAGCCGGTTATACGGCCAATCAGCAGCGTGACGGGAACAGGACTCGGATTGGCCGCTGGGACCATGTCACCGGGAATCGTCAGCTGATAGTACTTGCTCGGCCTTGCAGCGCCGCATCCCGCAGACAAGCCCAGGAGCAGCAGTAGGGCGGAAAAAGCAGTTTTCGCGGACCACGGAAGGACCTGGCGGCCCCGGCCGACGCGCGCCAGTTTGGCGGATGGTTCCGCGTATCTCGTCATGTCATCGTGATTCCTCCGCTTCACTGCCGTTCTCCCGGTTTGTGCTCGGGCGGATTCGACGCACGGATGAGGGTATAAGGCCGCTTTTTGATGGTGTTGGTAAATTCCTTCAGATTCTGTGAGACGCGGCGGAAATTATCGAGAAGCTCGTCGATATTCTCGGTGTTGACGTCAAGCGTCTGGTCCACCCGCGCTGTGATTTCCGTGAGCGTGGTCAGTGATTTGCGAAGCTCAATGACGGACTGGTGAACGTCGGCGCGATTTTCTCCGATGAGAGTGTCGATATGATCGAGGGCCTTGTTAGCTTCTTCCGACGACTTGTGCAGGTCCTGGAGCAGCGGCTCGATTTTCTGGCTCGCCGCATTCAGGTGCTGAATCGTGGATTTAATCTCCGGGCGGTTTTCATCGAGCATGCCGCGGGCGTCTGCGAGAGTGGCGGTAAGATTCGCGCGATTTTCGGCGTTTAGAAGGTCGTTGACGCGGTCGACGGTGACTTTTAATTCCGTGGCTCGGTCATTCAGCGATTGAATCAGTTGCTTCGCCTGAGGAGCAAGGTCATTGATCTGAGCGGTCAGTGCGTTGAAGTCGACGTAAGTGTCCGACGGCAGCAAGGAACCAGGAGAAGCGAGGGCCGTTTGCGCGCCGCCAGGCAGGATTTCGAGATGATTGTCGCCAAGAGGGCTCATGCTCATGATTTTCGCATGACTGTCCTTCTTGACGGGCAAATCGGTTTGCACGCTGAAAACCACATCGATGCGCGCGGGATTTTGCGGGTCGATGGACAGCTTTTCGACGCGGCCCACTCTCGGTCCTCCCGCATAGCGGACGGTCGCTCCAGTCTCGAGTCCGCCGGCGAACGGGAAATAAGCGTGGAAGGTCTTCGAGGTGCGTCCAAAGGCTCCAGAGATGGCAAACACCATGCCAATCAACACTCCCGCGGCGATCAAAACGAAAAGTCCCACGAAAACCTGTTCGCGTTTCCCTGCCATCACGTCCTCTTCCTTCTGCACGCGTTCGTCACAAGCGGCGGTCCTGAGTGAGCATTTGCAGATAATCCTGTTCGCGCGCGACTTCCGGTTCGGGCACGCGGTCGAGGAATTGACGCACTCGAGGCTGCGTGCTTGCGCGCATGTCGGCGGTCGTACCGATGGCCAAAAGATTCCCTTTGTCGATCAGGACCATGCGATCGGCAATTAAATACGCGCTCGCTAATTCGTGAGTGACCACGATGATGGTCATACGAAAGGCCTGCTTCAATTCGAGGATCAACTGGTCGATGCCGGCGGCAATAATCGGATCCAACCCCGCAGACGGCTCATCGAAAAAGAGAATTTCGGGGTCCATGGCCAGGGCGCGGGCGACGGCCGCGCGCTTCTTCATGCCGCCGCTCAGTTGCGATGGCATATAGTATTGGAATCCTTCGAGGCCCACCTGTTCCAATTTCAGTCGAAGCATGATTTCGATCGTGGAGTCTTCGAGCTTGGTGTGCTCGCGCAGGGGCAAGGCCACGTTCTCACCGACAGTCATGGAACCGAAGAGAGCGCCGCCCTGGAACGACATCCCGATTTTTTTGCGAATCTCGTCCATCTCCGCATCCGAAATCGCCGCGATGTTTTTCCCCTTGATCCAGATTTCGCCCGAGCTCGGTTTCTCCAGGCCCACAAGCGTACGCAAAAGCGTGCTTTTCCCGGAACCGGAGCCTCCCAAGATTACGAGAGTTTCGCCACGCCTCACATCGAAGGAGACGCCGTGCAGAATCTCAACTTCGCCATAACTGACTCGAACATCGCGCAAGGAGATCATCGTCTGCGAATCGAGCGAATCCGAGTTCTCCAACTCCACCGGCAAAGTCACACCGCCCTATCGATCACTGACAAAAAAGAACAGGCCTGTAAATACGAGATCGACTAACACCACAAGAAAAATCGACATGACCACGGCCCGTGTGGTGGAACGGCCAACCTGTTCGGCGCCCGCTCCCGTCGATAAGCCTTCCTGGCACCCCACGGCTGTGATGGTAATTCCAAACATCACGCTCTTGACGAGACCGGTCATGATGTCGCGCAAGAGGAGCGCATCCATTGAGGCGCGGATATAACGCGTGAAGGTGAAATCGGCCTGGGCGACGCCGAAGAGCGATCCGCCCAGAATGCCCATGGCGTTTGCCCAGATCGTAAGGCATGGAAGCATAACGATCATGGCTAGAAACTTCGGCGTGACCAGGAAACGGATTGGACTGATGGCCATCGTTTCCAGCGCATCGATTTCCTCCGTCACCTTCATGGTCCCAATTTCAGCGGCAAACGCGGAGCCCGAACGCCCGATCACCACGATGGCGGTGATGAGCGGGCCAAGCTCCCGCGACATGGAGATGGCGACGGCCGTGGCGACGTAGTTCATCGCGCCAAACCGCCGCAGCTCATAGGCGCTCTGGAGCGCGAGAATCAATCCAATAAAAAAAGTTATCAGCGAGAGGATGGGCAGAGCGCGAACGCCCACATCCATGGCCTGCGATATGGCGCGTTGCACGCGAACCGGCTTGCCTTGGAACGGGCCGACGAAAGTGTAATAGGCCGCACGGCCCCCCAGCGAGGCGAGCGAACCAACGTAAGCCAGTCCGTTGGTTACGCTTCCGCCGATTTGTGACACAAATTGCATTTCTTTTTACGGCCGCTCCATGACTTGTAGATCACTTCACTGAGACTCTTGAGAATCCGCCTCGCCGATCCGGAGCCCTCAGCCAGCGAGCGCCTGTTCTTCGTTGTCGTAAACCTCGAAAATCTTCAGCAAACGCGAGAGCTGCAAGACTTCCCGCGCGGTGGTGCTCAATCCGAACAGAATGAAGCGAGAGCCGACATCTCGAGACGCCTTCAGTCCTTCGACCAGGGAAGCTACGCCGGAGCTGTCGATATAGCGCACCTTGCTGAGGTTCATCACGACCCGCGGGGTACGCTTTTCACGCACTTCGCGCAAGAGGGCCTTTCGAACGGCGGGCGAATTGGCCAGATCAATATCGCCAGACACATCGAAAATAGTGGCTCTCTCTAGTTCACGGCTCGAAATCTGCACTGGTTTTCTCCTTCACGACTTCACGTGCTTACACCTTGCTTCGGCGCGCTGAGATACTTCACCAATCGGAGACGGTTGGTCCCATCCGCGCGCTTGAACTCAACGATGTCCATGCTCTTCTGGATGAAATGCAGCCCGAGCCCTCCAGGCTTCACGTCATCCAACTCGCGCCCGCATAGTTTGCTCTCGTCTATGGCCGGGCCGTGATCGCAGAGCAGAATTTCGAGCCCTCGGTCAGATTGATTACCGGATTGCCGGTGAGCAGACTGGAAGAATACCTCGATGGGTTGGTCCGGACGGCCGCGGTATGCGTGGCGGATAATATTTGTCAGGGCTTCGTCGACGGCGCGAGTGACCGCCCTGCATTCCTCGCCGGAAAAACCGAAAGATTCCGTCAATCGTTCCACGGCGCCGCGCACAGCACAGAGCAGTTTGGGATCGCTATTCATCTCCAGGCGGAGCAACAAACCCTGGGCGGGGCCGCCGCCTGATAACGTGGGATTCGCAGTGCGCTCTGGCTGAACACTTTTCATAAGTATTTTCGCTTCGCGCTTGGCGCGAAGACGCCACTAGGAACGAGAATCACGCTGCTGACTGTCGCTCGCCTTAAGCCGGGCATTGGACGCACCCAGGTTTCCGCGCCACCCTTCAGCCAAGCCGGAAGAGTATAGACAAAGGCAACTACGCGCGGAAGGCCGCCCTCAGCAGCCACGGAGAACGGAAGCGATTCAGGTGGTCCTCAGGCCTGGGCTGAGTTTTGCTTACGGTACTGTAAGCGTTTGTGCCTGCTCCTGGCAATGCCTGCACCTGAATTCTCAGGTGCGCCAAGAGCCTGCCTCGTTTTCGATGCACAAACGGGAATCAGGGGTACTCCCAATTGAGCAACCCTGCGAGCGTGAGAAACCAATAGCCGCGCCAAGCTTGATGGCTGTGTTCTCCCGAGAGAAAGCGGGAATCTTCGCTACCTCCGCAGTCTCGATTCCTTTAATCTTGTAGCTTGATGTCCACTCTCTTCGACATCGATTCGCCCGGGCCAAGCGACCTCCAACTGAACGAAGCCCAGCGCCGCGCCATTACTCATGGCGAAGGCCCGCTCCTCGTCATCGCGGGGGCGGGAACCGGCAAGACTCGCGTCATTACCGAACGGATTCGTTATCTCCTCCAAACCAATACGTCACTTTCGGGCGAAAACATTCTAGGCCTTACCTTCACCAACAAAGCCGCGGGCGAAATGAAGGCTCGCGTCGTCCGCGCAACCGGAGAGCGCGGGAAAACCGTAACGCTCGCGACTTTCCACGCTTTCTGCGAGAACCTTTTGAAAGAAGCGGCTCCCGAGCGCCTGATGATCGACAAAGTCGATCACTGGATACTTCTGCGGCGAAATCTCGAGCGCCTTAAGCTGGACAAGTACCGCCGCCTCGCTGATCCCGGTCAGTTTTTGAACGACTTCGTGGATTTCTTTTCGCGGTGCCAGGATGAGTTGGTCTCCTCCGAGGACTATCAGAGCTATGCTGACGGGCTCGCCGCGCAGCTTGACGCCGATCGCGCCGCGCTGGACGAGGACGCCTTCAAGGAACGTGTCGTAGAAGTTGCGTTGCAGCAGGAAATCGCGCGGGCCTATCGCGCCAGCGAAGAATTGCTGCGCGAAAAAAAACGGGTTTCGTTCGGCTCACTCATCACCGGCGCTGTCGAACTTCTCGACACCGATGGCGATCTTCGCCAGACTCTTCAGGAAAAATACCACTATGTCCTTGTCGATGAATTCCAGGACACGAACATCGCGCAGCTTCGCCTGCTGGAACTCCTGGCCGGCGAGAGAAAAAACATCGTGGCCGTGGGAGACAACGACCAGGCAATCTATCGCTTCCGCGGCGCTTCCTTTGGGAGCTTCAAACTCTTCCTCGAGCGCTTTGCTGGCTGGCGCGAAGGACAGGACTCCACAAAATTCCGCGTTTCGTTGGTCGAAAACTACCGCTCGACGCCGAATATTCTTCGCGTGGCGACGCAGGTCATCGCGCAAAACACGGTGAGCGCGGACTTCCCCAAAAAGGTTCTCAGCGCGAACAAAGAAGAAAGCGAGAAGATACGCATCGTCGAGCTGGAAGCCGAGCAGGAGGAGGCGCGCTGGATCGCCGGCGAACTCCAGCGCCTCCACGCCACAGGACGCAGGTGGCGGGATTTCGCCGTTCTCTACCGCCAGCATGCCCATCGAGACGAGCTCGTCGAGGAACTTTCACGGCAGAAAATTCCGTTCGTCATCAGCAAGCTCTCGATTCTCGATCACCCTCTTGTGAAAGACGCCATTGCTTACCTGCGGCTGATTGTTACGCCGTTCGACGACATCGCCTGCGCCCGCGTTCTCGCAGCTCCCGCTTGGGGGCTCGAGCCCGCCGACCTGGTGCGGCTAGCCGAGCGGGCGCGCAAAGAAAAAAAGGCTCTCTATGACATGCTGCAACTCCCGCAGGGTCAGCTCCCCTTCGATTCCTCGCACGCTTCGTTGGGGGTCCTCGTCGAATTCCTCTCCGAACAACGCAAAACGCTGCGGCGCCGCACGACGCGCGAGATTCTCGGTGATCTCCTCGAATGGCTGGAGATCGAACCACGCGCCGGCGTGCAAGACCGCAAGTACGTGACGCGTCTCAAGGAGTTTGCGAAGGAGTGGGAGCCAAAAAGCGAGACGCGAAGCCTCGGCGAATTCGTGGAATACCTCGGCTACTATTCGCAGGCCGGCGGCACCATCAGTCTGGAAGACGACTTCCCGGGCGACGCCGTACAGTTGATGACGGTCCACGGCGCCAAGGGCCTGGAGTTCCCCCAGGTCTTCCTGATGCGCGTCAACAACAAGAAATTTCCGGCCTCGGAGCGCCCGCGAGTTTTTGAATTCCCCGCAGCTCTCATGAAAGAGGGCGAGCCCGCCGAGCAGTTCCACATACAGGAGGAACGGCGGCTTTTTTATGTGGCATTAACGCGCGCGGAAAATCGCCTGACGCTCACCACGCTCACGGAAAAGAAGGGGAAGGTTCCGGTCTTTATTGAGGACATCTTGATGGACCCCGCCATCAAGCGACGCGATGTGCATCAGCTGAAACCCAAATTGGCGGAAGTTTCGCTCAGCACAAAAAAAGAAGCAGCGGGCCGCGCCGATGCTCAACTTTTTCCTGCCTCCGCCGAGCCGCCCAAAATCTTCTCCCGCATCGCGGATTGGGCGCTTGAATTTCATCCACCCACGGCCGAGCCTCTCACGCTGAGCCCGTCGGCCGTCAGCAGTTATCGCAGTTGCCCTCAACAGTATCTCTTCAGCCGTTCGTGGTCGCTCAAAGAAGGACCCAAGGCGGTCCTGAGCTTTGGCAGCGTGATGCACACGACCATCAAACGGTTCATCGACCAGCTTCGCAAAGGCGTAAAGCTGCCCTTCGAAGAGGTGGCGCGCATATTCGATACGGAGTGGAGCTCCGCGGGATTCGAAGACAACTACCAAGAACAGGGCTACAAACAGGATGGCCTCGATCAGTTGCGCGCGTTCCACAGAGGGATGCTCGAAGCTCCGCCGAAAGTCCTCGAGCAGGAGAAAAGCTTCGAGCTTCCTCTCGAGAATAACGTCACCATCATCGGCCGCATGGACCAGGTAAATTCGCTCGGGCGAAACGACGTGGAGATCATCGACTACAAGACCGGCAAGCCCAAGAAGGACGCGGACGCCAAAAAGGACTTGCAGCTGAGCTTGTACGCCCTGGCCGCAAAGGAAATTTTCGAATGGAATCCCGTCCGGCTGGTCTTCCATTACCTTCAAACGGATCAGACCCAAGTCACCACGCGGGACGCCAAGCAACTGGACGAAGCCCAGAAAATCGTGCTGGAGGCCGCCGCCGATATTCGCGCCGGCGAATTCCCGCCCAACCCGGGATTTATATGCCGCAATTGCGCCTACAAGCCGATTTGCCCCGCCCATGAAGAGGCCATCGTCAGTTAGGCGAGCTCAGGGCGCCAAAGTATCCAAAGAGCGTCGAGATCCCGAAATCTCTGTCCAGAGGTGCAAACGTGAATCGAAAGTTTTTGTACCTGGTGCTCTGCGTTCTTGGAATCGTTCTTCCCTATTCTCAATTCCTCCCTTGGGTGTACGAACATGGAATGAACTTGCCGCTCTTTTTCCACCAACTGTTCGCGAATCACGTCGGCGGGTTCTTCGGGCTGGATGTCCTCGTCTCGGCGGTGACTTTAATTGGCTTTATCCGAGAGGAGGGCGCTCGCCTCAAATTACGCGGAGTTTGGTTTCCCATCATCTCGGTGCTGCTGGTAGGAGTCTCGCTGGGGCTTCCGCTGTTCCTTTACATGAGGGAGCGCGAACTGCAAAAGCCTGGCTCTTCGCCGCTCAAAGCGGAGGCTTGAATCGCAAGAAGCGGTTGCGAGCGGGCGACAACCGGAATGAACACCATACAATGAAAAAGGGCGCCACCCGCAGGCAGCGCCCTAATCGATCGAATCCTAGGTAAAACTTCTTACTTCCCTTTTTTCGGGCCCTTTGCTTCGTCCTTCTTGCCCTTTTTTTTCATCGTGCAGCTCCTTGGACGGGCGGTCCCGCCGGGCCAATGCCCGTCGCCGTTCTTCGGTCATGGCGGTCTCGGCCCGCCATGCCATCTCGCTTCGTATACGGGCCGCGCTCGCGGATGTTAGGAAAATTCCACACTTTCGCGAAATATTCTTCTTATTGGGAGATGCCGCCGGTGTAGTACCGGTTCCGAGTCAGGATAGTCAGCCCTTCGCGCTTTACGCGCACTTCCACGTCGTGGTAGTCCTTTGCGCGATTGGTCTTTTGCGGGATGTAGGCGAGCGTGTATTGGTTGCGCGCTTCTTCGGCTACACGGGAGTAGAGTTCTTCCAAAGAGTCCTGCTTGACCGCGTAATAGACATCGCCTCCTGTGGCATGCGCGTACTCGGAGAGCCGCTCGAATTTTCGATCGAAGTAGGCGCTTCCCACTCCCACAGCGAACACGGAGATACCATGGCCCAGCAGCTCCTTGACGGTATTGTCGTACGTATTGGTGTTGTACTTCTTCCCTCCATCTACGCCATCGCTGATGAGGAAGATGATCTTGCGGCGGTTTCGAGGACGTCCCTTTAGAATTTCGGCGGCCCCAAAGACGGCATCGTCAAGCGCCTTGGTCGGTTGGGCGAAGATGGTTCGCGTGGAACCGGCCACCGACGGCGATCCGTCGGGAGCGTGACCGTTGATGCTTGGCCCATTGAACGGTCCGCCGGGCGGGAGAGCCGAAGTATGGCTATCGAGCCGGGTGCGCTTGAGCTCCACGAGGAGCTTATCCTGGTTGCTGGTGAAGCCTTTACCAGGGTGAAAGAACTGGTCGAAGCGGCAAACAAAGGCCTCATCGAGGTCGCTCATGCCGCCCACGATGGCATCCAGACTGTCCTCGACCTGCTTGGCATCCTTGGTCTTCAGATCGTTGTCGATCAGAATTACCATCGAGAGAGGGAAAGCCTCGGTAGTGAAAACATCGATTCTTTGCTCGACGTCGTCCTCAAACACGCGGAACTCGTCTTTGCCAAGATCCGGCACCAGACGACCGGAGCCGTCTTTGACCGTGACAGGCAGAACCACCAGATTGGTGTTCACCGTAATCTTTGCTCGCGCTTCGCTGAGCCGGGGGACGTCCGGGGGCGCGGAAGGGTCCTGCGCCGGTGGGGATGGTTCCTGGACTGCATGCGCTGAAAGCCCAAGCCAGTAGATTGGCAACCCGACACAAAGGAGACCGGCCAGACTCGCGATTTTTCGTGGACTTTTCATATGTCTAAGGCCAAACTTCCTCTCGCTGCCGGTTGTGGAAGCTTCGCCGTCAGTCCTGACGAAACATCCATCGCGACGCCTGATGGCATCTTAAAGTGACGAAGAACCCCAGCGGGCAATTTCCAGCCGGGCATCTCTCGTCAAGGAAAGTATACATGCCTTCTCTCAAGAAACTGGCTGCGCTGTGCTTGGTGCCCGCGCTTGCGGCAGCTATCGCCCTATCGGCCCGGCCTCAGGAGCCCACCATTCAGGGCCCCACGATCAAGACCCAGGTAAACCTGGTCAACCTGTTTGTGACCGTGCGTGACAAGAGCAAACGGATCGTCACGGACCTGAAGCAGGATAACTTCAAAGTCTCTGAAGACGGCCAGGATCAGAAGATCGCCTTCTTCTCTAAAGAAGTGACGCTCCCTATCACGCTTGGGTTGCTCATGGATACTTCCGGCAGCGAGCAATACATGCTCGGGGCCATTCAGGATGGTGCATCCAGCTTCTTGAATCGTGTGATGCGCAAGGGCGACGAGGCCATGATCATTACCTTCGACCTGGACGTGGATTTGCTCGCCGATTTCACGGATGACCGTTCCCAGCTCAACCGTGCCATTCATAAGGCGAGTATCAACGCGCCCTCAGCGATGGTTACGCCCGGAACCCTGCCGAGTAACAACGGGGGCACGGATTTCTATGATGCTTTGTACCTGGCCTGCAACGACAAGCTCTCAACGGAGGCGGGCCGCAAAGCCGTTGTCGTATTAACGGACGCGGTGGACACCGGAAGCAAGGTGCGGGTTGAGGAAGCCATCGAAGCGGCGCAGCGCACCGACACGGTTGTGCATCTCCTGCTCGTGTACGATCCTCGTGAAGGCGCCAACAGTGGCATCGCCAAGAAAATCACGGACGAAACGGGCGGCCGGATGATCGTCGTAAACTCGGAGAAGCATCTCCAGGAGGCTTTTGATCAGATTTCAGAGGAACTGCGAAGCCAGTATACGCTCGGCTACTATCCGACAAATTCCGCTCGCGACGGAAAGTTCCGGAAGATCAAAGTGGAAGTGTCCAACCACGACGACAAGGTCCTCGCCCGCAAAGGCTACTACGCTCCGAGAAACTGATGCCAGAGTGAATCCTCCTAAAGTTTGTGCAGTTCAGGGTAGTCACGGAGTGCCCAGTGGTGTGCGTTGACCGAAATTCCATGAACATCTAACATCGCACTTGCAACCTTGCTCATGATTAACGAGACGGTCGCCCACTACAGGATTCTGCGCAAGATCGGCTCCGGCGGCATGGGAGTGGTCTATGAAGCCGAGGACACCAAGCTCGGCCGGCGCGTTGCTCTCAAATTCATTCCGGAAGAGAGCCAACGCGACTCCCAAACTCTTGAACGCTTCCTCCGCGAGGCGCGCGCCGCATCCGCCCTAAATCATTCCGGGATTTGCACCATCCACGCCATCGAAGAACATGATGGTCGCACGTTCATCGCCATGGAGCTTCTCGCCGGAGATTCGCTCGACAAGGTGATGGCTGCCGGGCCTCTGACCATCAGCCGCACACTCGAAATCGGCATTCAACTCGCGGACGCTCTCGATGCGGCACACAAGAAGGGCATCGTTCACCGCGACATCAAGCCAGCGAATATTTTTGTCACCGAGTCGGGCGCCATTAAAATACTGGATTTTGGGCTCGCCAAGCTTCTCCTGAGCACGTCAGACGAACTCTCCGGAAATACTCTCGACTCTCCCGACAGTGTCCTCCTTACCAATCCGGGCATGGCCGTCGGCACTATCCAATACATGTCTCCGGAGCAAGCGCGAGGCGAAGAAGTCGATGCGCGAAGCGATCTCTTTTCCCTCGGAGCGGTCCTCTATCAGATGTCAACCGGCAAGCAGGCCTTCCCGGGGGCGACTAGCGCCGTCGTTTTCGACAACATCCTGCACAACGCGCCGGTCGCGCCGTCCACGCAAAATCCCGATGTGCCGCCCGAACTCGAACGCGTGCTCAACAAAGCGCTCGAAAAAGATCGCGACATGCGGTACCAAGTCGCCGCCGAGTTTCGGGCGGACCTCAAACGCCTTCGGCGTGAACTCGATTCCGGAAGCCGCACGCCGAGCATTCCGAGTACCGCCGCGCGAGTGGTTGTTCTGCCGGATGCCACTGGCGGGAAAGTGACTCCTTCCGGCAGTTCCGTCATCGTCGCGGCTGCCAAAAAGCATAAGGTCAGCACTGTGCTGAGCTTACTCGTCGCTCTATTAGTCGTGGCGGCCGCTGTCTTTGGCATCTACTCTTTCGTCCGTCGCTCCAGCAGCCTGCCTTTCGAACATTTCTCTATCGCCCGGCTCACCAACAACGGTCAAGTCAGTCTTGCGACGATTTCACCTGATGGCAAGTATCTTCTTCATGCCCTGGGTAACAACGGCCCACAAAGCCTCTGGCTCCTCCACATTCCCACGGGAAGCAATACGCAGGTTGTCGCGCCGATGGCCACGCAATATCAGGGACTTACTTTTTCTCCCGACGGCAATTACATCTACTTTGTTCGCCGCGATGAATCCGAGCAGACTCTTTCCAGTCTGTACCGTGCTCCCGTCCTGGGTGGAAGTCCCCAGTTGATCGTCCGCGACGTGGATAGTTCCATCACTTTTTCCCCGGACGGCCACCACTTTGCCTTTCTGCGCCAAGACGGTTCCACCAAACTGTTCGATTTGATCATCGCCCGTGACGACGGCTCCATCGATCGCCGCCTGTTCGCCAAACAGTCTCTGACCATGGACAGTTGGACGCCCGCGTGGTCTCCGGATGGAGAGAGCATATTGATTCCGGTGGTGCTGCCCGCAGAGAACAAAGCCAGCGGCTTCCTTTCTATCGACGCGGCCACCGGCAAACAACAATTGGCTATGCTTTCTGACGACTTGGACTATTTGCAGCCCGTCTGGCTGCCCGACGGAAGCGGCCTGCTCGTCTCCGCGAACAGCCTCACTCCGGGTGGTATATCGCGCCAATTGGGCATCGTGAGCTACCCGCGTGGCGTCTTTCGCAAACTGACGAGCGATACCAACCGCTATGCACGGCCTAGCATCGCGGCCGACGGCAAGAGCATCACCGCCAATCAAATTCAGTCCGACTATCCACTCTACGTCGCTATGACCAACGCCCCCGATGCGATTCGCATGGTGCCGTTGTCTTCGCGCTCCGGCTTTGGGTCTTGGGATTGGACCGCGGACGGACGCGTCGTCCTGCCGCAGCCGCCGGATATTCGCTTCGTCAATCCCGACGGCGGAGAAAACGTCGTTTACACCGACTCGAAAAACGTCGTGGATCAGGTAACCGCGTGTGGCTCTCGCTACCTGGTTTTTCGCAGTGGCGGCCGCTCCAACAGGGCCTCCTTCAACCTATGGCGCATTGGATTCAATGGAGCAGGTCTGAAGCAACTGACCTCCGGTCTTGACGAGGCCGATCCGCGTTGTTCTGCCGATGGCAACTGGGTCTACTTCGATGACTTCGGGGATAATAAGAAATTCAAGCGCATTCCCATCGATGGGGGCCCCGCGCAAATCGTGTTGGACACGCCCCCCTGGTCCGCAGATCTTGCTCCGGACAACAAAACCCTGGTGGTACTGGATTTTAACCCCTCAGATCAAAAACTCGTTCTCAAGCTTTATTCGCTCGACGACAAGAAATTTGTTTCTCACGACCTCGACCAGCGTGCCCAGCCGCCCATGCGCTTCATGCCCGACGGCAAAGGTGTGGCCTACACCGTCACCGAAAAGGGTGTGGATAACGTCTGGGTTCAGCCTCTTGATTCCAGGCCTTTCTATCAATTCACGCATTTCACCGCCGACAGATTTCAGGCCTTCAAGTTTTCTCGCGATGGCTCGCGCATCGCCTTCGAGCGCGGCCACACCGAATCGGACGCTGTCCTGCTCCGCGACACCTCCCGCTAAAATCGCAAACGTCCAGGCATACTTCAAGTGGCCACATTCCGCCAAAGGGCAATTTTTCTAGGATTTACAATTTCACTGCGAAGAAGGTCCCGAAGGACTCGGCTGACCGCTGCCCTCTCGATTGGCTCGTGCGAAGTACCCGCGTCGCGCGCGCACTTGATAGCCCTTGTGCTCCGGCACTTCAATGCGAATCCGGTGATAACGCCCGTCCAGCACGTAATTAGTCGGCATGTAGGCGATGGAATATTCGTTGCGCAGCTCGTCGCCGATGTCCTGGAAAGACTGATCCAGATCATCGACGTGATAGGGAAAAAAAGCGCGGCCACCCGTTTCATCGGCCAGGTCCTGCAAGATCTTGTCGCCTTCTGTAAGGTGACTCTTCCGGTCAGCCAACTTATTCGGATCCGTTTGCGACAGCTGGATCCATTGCGTGCTCGTGCTGATTGTGTAGATGACCACACTCGTGCGCTGGGCCATCTCGATGGCCTCGGAGCGGGTGTGTGTCGATAGATTGTCGTCGCCGTCGCTGATGAGAATCATCACGCGCCGCACGATGTCCGGCTGGTCACCAGGGGGACGCGGGGGATGGCTCAACTCGTTCTGGCACGCCGAATAGATGGCGTCATAAACGGCGGTTCCGCCGCCTGCCCGAGTCTGCAGGATTTGGTCACGGAGCAGCCCGGCATCGCTGGTAAAGGCTTGGACAACTTGCGGCTCGTCGTCGAACGTCATCACGAAAGCTTCGTCGCGGCCGCGCCGCAATACGCTGAAAAGAAAATTGATGGAGGCGTCTTGCTCAAACTTGATGCGGTCGCGGATGCTGTTCGAAGTGTCCACCAACATCCCGATGCGCAGCGGCAAGTCCGTCTGCTTGCTGAAGTAACGGATCTCCTGGGGAGATTTCTCGTCGAATACTTTGAAATCCTCTTTTTGTAAATCGGGAACGAGCTTGTTGCGCCGGTTGAGCACCGTAAAAAGCACGTCCACCAGGTTGACAACCTGGACGATCCGTTGGGAGCTCTGCGGAGTAGCTCCTTGCTGGCCCTCCTGGCCTTGTGGAGGGGCCGCCGGCACGGGAGGCGCGGATTGCTTCGGTGCCTGCTGGGCGCGATCGCCAACCGCCGCCGTCAATAGAAGTGCTGCAAGAAGTATGGAAAATATCGCCCTGGACATGTCAGTTGATTATAGGTATGGAGCGAGCACAGCGTCAATTCGCTTCAAATCTTCTCCGGCGGCCTCTGCAAGATTCCTGACGAACACCCGCAGTTCCTGCGGAAGCGGCGCGCGCACTTCAATCCACGCGCCACTCCTCGGCTGCGAAAATCCCAGCCGCCAGGCATGCAGGAAATTCCGGCCAAGCGGCGCCATCTCGAGGAGTTCGCGCTTGCTGGGCCTACTGCGCTGTCCCTCCGTCCCGACGCGAAGCTGAGAAGCCGCCCCGTATAGCGTATCGCCCACAACGGGATGCGCGAGTGCCGAAAAATGTACCCGAATCTGATGAGTTCGGCCCGTGTGTAATTGCACCTCGACCAGAGTTGTCCCATCCACTCCTGTAAGTGTCTTCCAATCCGTTCGCGCCTCACGCGCATTGCCCGCAAGGACTCTGCCGCGTCGAGTGTCGCCCTTTAGCGCGCTCCCGGGCTTCTCCCGCTGAACCGCCATCCGAGTACGGCGCTTAAGGTCTCGCCCAATGGCCAGCTCAATTCGTCCTTGTTCCTCCTCCAGCAGTCCCTCTAGCAGGGCGACATAAGTCTTCTTCACTGTTCGCTGCCGAAACGCCTCGGAAAGCTTCGCGTGCGCAAAATCATTCTTCGCCACGAGAATTACCCCCGAGGTCTCCTTATCCAGCCGGTGCACAATCCCCGGTCGCAGGGCATCGCCACCGGCAGAAAGCGCCTGCCCCCGACCGAGCAGAGCATTTACCATCGTGCCCCGCGTGTTTCCCGCGCCTGCATGCACGGTCATCCCGGCGGGCTTGTTGACCACAATCACGTCCGCGTCCTCGTAAAGAATATCGAGCGGAATCGCTTCAGCTTCGGCCCTCAATGGCGGACGGGGCTGCGCATTGACTGTAATCTTCTCGCCCGCGTGCAAGCGATGCGCGCCCTTCGTTGGCTTGCCTTCGACGAGCACGAGTTCCGCCTCGATCAATTCTTGAATGCGCGTTCGGCTAAGCTCGGGCAACTGCGCCGCCAAATAGCGATCCAACCGCACATCCGCGCCGTTCTCAGCGACCACCAAGCTGTGCCTCAGCACTTGTTCCACGGCAGGATTCTAGCAGCAAGGCAGGGCCGCGAACCAAGGCTCTCCCACAGAGCGCATAACCGATCACCCTGGAAACCGGGCAAGCTAATTCAGCTGCGTGTACTATTTTTCTTCCCCGGATCTTGAGGAGAAGAAGAGTAAATCCACGATTAGCAAAATGGCGCCGATAGTGATTGCGGAATCCGCCACATTGAACGCCGGCCAGCGATAACTTCCCAGCCACACCTCGAAAAAGTCCGTGACGCCTCCGTAAAGGATCCTGTCCGTCACGTTGCCGGTCGCGCCTCCCAGCAGAAGCGCAATGCCGGCGCAGGCAAGTGTTCCGCTCTGCCCGGCCACCAGCAGCCATGCGAGTGCGCAAATCACTACCAACGAGCCGCCAATCAAGACGATGTGCATCCACGGGGAATGCGAATTCGCAAAGAGACTGAATGCGATGCCCGGATTGCGGCTGTGTACAAGGTAAATGAAGTGCCGAACCACTTCATGCCGCCAACTCTCGTCCGTCTGCGTCTCGAACCACGCTTTCGTGGCTCGATCGAGCACCACAATTCCCAGTGTGAGCCACAGCCAGCGCAATCGAGGAGGCAATTTCATGAAACAGTCGGCTCCAATCTTTCGATTTCAATGAGCGCTTCGCAGCATCGTTAGCACCCTGGCCGGAGGCGGTACGCACCATTCCACTGCCTTGATCCAGAGCCACATAGTCCGCAAGAATCCTGGGCACCTCGATCGGCAAGAATGGATGCCGGAACCGGACAGCGGCAAATCTAGCCCTTCGCTCATCCCGACGAGTTTGGCGGTTCTGCCGGCTCGATTCGGGGGCCGTCCCTTGGTTCAGGTATTCAGCCGGAAACATCGAAAAGGGGTCTAATCGCGTATGTTACAATGAATGGGAGTTGGTGTCAGCGGCTGGGGTAGCGCAACCTTTCCCTGTCGTCGTGAATCTTAGGGAGTAGGGACAACCAGCGCAGTGTATCTGCGTCTAAATCAGGGGGAAGATGGTGCCGGGACTTATCGTCAATCTCGTTCCCGCGGATTTGAAAAAGCCTGGCGTGTCTGCCTCCAAGAATGAGGCTGTGCCTGTTCCTGCGGCGGCTGTTCCGAAGTTTGGCGCTCCCGCTCTTCTTATCCCCGATAACTTTTGGTCCAACCTCAAGCAGTTTCTTACAGAGCGACCAGTCCACGTGACGAACCGCCCCGGCGCACCTTTTGTGAAGACTGCCTTTGGCGCGGGCGTGTTCGACAATCTAAAGGATTTTTTCAGTTCGCGTCCGGCGCCGAAAGGCCCGGTAAATAGCCGGCTGGCTGTCTCGTGGGGAACGAATTTCGGCGGATTCGGGTCGCGCATCAAGGAAGTATTCTTTCCCGTCAAGCTGCCGCCCGCCAATTTCACCAGCAAGCCTGTCAGAGTCAAGGACATCTGGACGAAGGACGAGAACTTTGGGTGGACGCAGGCGATCTCTATCGGCATTCATGCCAGCGTCTTCGCGTTGCTGATTCTGCTTCCCTTGGTTTGGAAATTTTCTACCCCGACACAGGCAAAAAACAAGAATGTCGACGTGACCGCTATTGACCTTTCGCCTTACATGGCGAAGCTTCCCGCAGGCGCTAAGAAGGCAGGGGGAGGCGGCGGAGCGAATGACCACACGCTGGCACCGGTAAACAAGGGTAAGCTGCCGAAGTTCCAGTGGACGCAGTTCACGCCTCCTCAAGTAAAGATTCAGAATCCGAATCCCAAGCTTGCTATGGACCCCTCGTTGCTTGGTCCGCCCGATCTCAAGGTTCCTAATCTTAATGCTGCAAACTTTGGCGATCCTCTAGCAAATGGCGTGAGCGATTCTCTCGGCCATGGAAATGGCACTGGCATTGGTAGCGGGACGGGTGGCGGCCTCGGTCCGGGCGAGGGCGGAGGCACAGGCGGCGGCGCGTTCCGTGCCGGCGTGAATGGAGTCGGCGTGCCGGAATGCATCTACTGCCCACCGCCGCTTTATTCCGACGACGCACGCAAGGCGAAGTACATGGGCTCCGTTGTATTGCAGGTGACCGTTACTGCGGACGGCCGCGCCGTGAACATTTCCATCGTGAAGGACCCCGGAATGGGCTTGGGAGAAAAAGCCGTCGAGTCTGTGCGTACCTGGCGATTCCGGCCCGCCGCGGGACCCAACGGCAAGATTATCCCTGTGATCGTGCCGATCGAAGTGACATTCCGCTTGTACTAATTTTCGTTTTCCATACTGACCCTGTAGCTTTCCTCTTTGCCTTTGTCGGCATATTCGATTTATCCGCCACAGGCAACCAATCGTCCTCTGCGAACTTCTGACTAGCCGACTGGTGCCCGCCTCCTGACACTGTTGGGCCGAATCGCGAGGCGGTGACGGAGGCCTGCGCATGCGCGACCCACTTTTGCGCTCCCTTTCGGGCAGGGATGTGGCTACCAAACCCTCCCCGGCAAATTCCTGGCTGAGCCGCGTTCGAGATAACCTGGGGCAACTGCTAATTCCTTCGCACTTGAATCCCAGCTCTGCAAACGGCGCGCCCATCCATCTCCTGAAATTCGACAAGTCTCTCCGGCCCGCGCGCGCCCAAGGCGCTTCGCTGCTCGCACACGCAGCGATTTTTCTTGCGGTCGTTTTTCTGCTCGCGAATGGGCCGGGAAGAGGTCTCAGTACACTCAGTAAAGCTCCGACACCTCTGGATGTGCCGGTATTCCCCGCAACACTCTTCCCAAGCCTGACGAGCGCGCATCCTTCGACGGGTAGTGGCAGTGGAGGCGGCCAGATTCCGATTCCCGCAACGCGAGGAAACCTGCCGCCGCGCTCTTCCATCGAACTTGTGAGACCGACGCTTCCGCAGGAGCAACATCCCAATTTACCCGAGCCACCAACTATTTTCGATCCTACCGCGGCGCCCATTCTGACTCCTACGGCTAAACTGGGATTGCCCTGGATGCCGGCGGATTCGAATTCGCCAGGCCCGGGAGACGGAGATGGAATCGGATCCAAACGCGGCAATAACCTAGGTGATGGTGGGACTGGACCAGCGGGTTATGGCGGTTCGACTAATCCGTACGGGCCGGGATTCATTGCGCCCGGGTGCGCGTATTGTCCTTATCCGACGTATACCGATGATGCGAGGCACGGCAAGGTGCAGGGTTCCGTGACTCTGCAGGTTCTCGTAGGCGAGGATGGCCGGGCCCATGCGATCCGCATCATCAAGGGCATCGGATTTGGCCTGGATGAACGCGCGGTGGAAACGGTCCGTGGCTGGAAGTTCATTCCGGCGCGAGACGGAGCCAAGCGAGCCGTCGCCGCATGGGTCACCGTCGAGGCTGTTTTTCGTCTGTTTTGAATCAAGCCTCCAGGGCTGATGCCATTATCAGGCGGGTCGATTGCGGGAGGCCTCGAGGTATACCTTCGTCGCTTCCGTCTCAGGCGATAGCGGGCGATTCAGGAAACACAAGCGCCGCATCTTTAGCTCAGCCGTGGACAATCTGTTAGGATTTCCGCATGAGAAGAGCACCGTGTATATCGTTGGTTGTGTTGTCTGGCATGATGTGTTTCGCGCAAGCGCTGCGGGGCCAGAATCCCCCGGGCACTCTGGATATCACGGCGCGCATTACGCCGACGGGAGCACGGCCGGAGCCCGTCCGCCAATTCACTCTCTATGTCCTGACCAAGAGCTACGCCGACATTGCGAAGGAAATTGACGAGGGAGATGTCCTCCCCTCGCGGAGTGCGTTCATCGAGGGGCTGAAAGTGTCCAAGGAATTGAAAGAGTGGCTGAACGCGCACGAAACGCTTGACTTGACTATTCCTGAGCTCGACAAAATGCTGAAGGCTGACGACATTATTCACGTCCCTGAATTCCTGGAGGCCTACCAACGCTCCAACGGCGGCGGCGTCACGGACGGACTTCCGAGACCGAAATACAAGGACGCGGACAAAACCGGCAATCCGGAGAAATACGAAAAAGAAAAGCTGGAGTATTTCACCGCCCTGAAGAAGTTTATCGAAAAGAATCCTGGAACGATGTCCGGAGTCGAAATGGAACTGGACGCTGTAAATCCACAACGAAAATGGGCGCTGCTCCAGAGCACTCATCGGAAACGCGTTCAGAAGATGGCCCCCGAGATCGCGCAAACCAAATATCTCGCGGCCAAGGTCGACACGGACCTCGAGGGGCACGCCTCCCTCCGAAACCTGGCACCTGGCAAGTACTGGATCAGCTCGCTGAACCTTGACGCAAACGCCGGCGACGCCCGCGTGCGATGGGATGTGCCCATCGACATCGATGCAGGGCAAACTGTTCGCATCGAACTTACCAACCTGAACGCCGCCGACACACTGGCCGCCTCGACGCCGTAAGCGGCGCCTGTTTCCGCGGCTATGGGCACGCCTCTCCACTGGCTTGTCTTCAACCTCTTCGTACTTGGTACGATTGCGCTGGACCTTGGTGTCTTTCACCGCCGCCCGCACAAAATGAAAACGCGGGAAGCGCTGCTCTGGAGCCTCCTCTGGATTGGGATGACCGTGGCTTTTGGACTCGGCGTGATGCACTTTTTCGGCGAGCAGCGAGGCCTTGAATTCTTTACCGGGTACGTCATCGAAAAAGCTCTTAGTATCGACAACCTTTTTCTATTTCTTGTGATTTTCCGGGCTTTCTCCGTGGACGAAAATATCCAGCACCGACTCCTGGAGTGGGGGATCTTGGGGGCGCTGGTCATGCGCGGCGCCATGATTGCGGCCGGCGCCGGGCTGATCCATCGGTTCAGCTGGGTGCTGTACGTGTTTGGCGCATTTCTGGTTTATGCCGGGTTGCACATGCTTTTCGCAAAGAAGGAGAAGATGCATCCCGAGCAGAATCGCATTTCACGCTTCGCCAGCCGGCACCTTCGCGTCACAGGGGAATATCAGGGCAGCAGCTTCTTTGTGCGGCTTGGAGGAAAGCTGTTCGCCACGCCATTGTTCGTGGTGTTGCTGGTAGTGGAAATCACGGACGTCACGCTGGCCGTGGACTCGATTCCGGCTGTATTCGGGATTACGCGCGATCCATTCATCGTGTACACATCCAATGTTTTCGCAATACTCGGCCTGCGCGCGATGTATTTTCTGCTGGCGGGAATACTGGGGCGGCTGCGATTCTTGACAGCGGGACTTGCATTTGTTCTGACCTTCATCGGAGCAAAAATGATTATCGAGCCGTGGATCCAGGTTTCCGTGAAGGTTTCGCTCGCGGTTGTAGCAGGGATGCTTCTGGCGGCGCTGGCCGCCTCCCTATTGTTTCCTCCAAAACCGGAACCCTAGTTCGCGAAGTGCGGCGGCGAGCGTGGCATCAGCACGCGATGAAAGTTAGTCCGATCTTCTGACGAGCAGGGTCCAAATCAGCAGAAACCTAGTCGCATTCCAGAAGTGAGTTTGCACGGCTCGATTCGCCGGAGACTACCTCTTCCTGGTATCCATATGGAGCGACACGACTGCGGCATGAAGATTGTCGCTTAGGCGCGTGGCGAATAAATTGTAGTCAACATTTGTCGCCAAAGCCGGGAAGATAGTGGCATAGCAACCCATAGAGCAGGTGCGTAGTGCCAAACCAGGTCTCCGCCGTTGATTCCATTTCGCCGGCGTTTACAAGGACAAAGCGGATGCTTTTCCAGCCGTTTCGCTTTGGGCTTTGGGCACGTATGGCCGTGGTGTCACTCGTCACTGGCGAAATCGGAGGGGGCGGAGGCGGCAGCCTCGGGAATTTCAACGCCAATCGGAGCGGCGGCAATCGATGGCTTTCTACGGTGTATTTTTTCAGCGAGGCTGGCTGGGAACAAATCCAGCCGTATTTATTTTGGATTGGACTAGCGGCGATGGCTGCACTGGGGTTGCTGCTCTTGTGGATCTATAGTGACTGCGTGTACCGGTTCATTCTGTTGGATTCGGTCATTAGTGGTCAGTGCCGTTTGCGAGAAGGCTGGCGGCGATGGAGGGAAGCGGGCCGGCGTTACCTTCTGTGGGCCGTGGCGTTTGGGTTCGGAGCGCTCGCCTTTTTGGCCGTTATCATCGGAGTGCCAGGTCTATTGGCTTTTCACGCCGGCTGGTTCGAAAAGCCGGATCAGCACCTCTGGGGACTCGTTGGCGGGGGGCTGCTTCTCTTCTTCCTGGTAATTGCAGTTGTGGCGGGGCTGGCCGTGATTGATTTGTTCGCCAGGGATTTTCTGGTCCCAGTAATGGCTTTTGAAGAAGTTGGAGCGCTCGAAGGCTGGCAGAAGTTGTTAGGCATAATGGGAGCGGAAAAAGGTGCGTACGCACTTTATGTGCTGATGAAAATTGTGCTTAGCTTCGGGAGTGCGATCATCTTTACCATCGTGAACCTGATCGTAATTCTGATCCTGCTGATTCCCCTGGCCGTGCTGGGTGTTGCGGGTTTCTTCCTCGGAAGGACTGCGGGCGTAACTTGGGACGATCCAACGATTCTCCTGGTGGCAGGGTTGGGGATGCTGGCGCTCGCAGGAGTACTTTACGTCATAGGATTTGTATACTCGCCAGGGCTGGTGTTTTTTCAATCGTACACTCTGGAGTTTTTCGCCCCGCGGTACGAGCCACTTGCGCGCCGGTTGTCCGTGCCAGTTCTGCCGATGGCGCCGCCACCTCCTGTAGCGCTCTGGCCGCCTCCGCAGCCTGCATCTTCGTAATCAATCACGCGTTGGCGTTCGCCGTGGACCCTCGGGCTCATCCTTGAGGATCAATCCTCCTCAAACATCAATTCGTCGACGTAGCACCACATCCAATCTTCGCCGGGCTCAAACGAGCGAATGACGGGATGCTTGGTGGCATGAAAATGTTTGGTGGCATGTTTGTTCTTGGAGGAATCGCAGCAACCGACGTGGCCGCACGTGAGACACAGCCGCAGGTGAACCCACGTGTCTCCCATTTTGAGACATTCCTCACAGCCCTTTGTTTTCGGTTTAGCCGGATGGATGTGGTTGATGTGTGTACAGACATCGGCCATTTGCTCCCCCTCACGTCTTTACTTTACTTTGTATTTTGCACCGGAATACGGACCTGGAAGCGAGTGTTGCCGGGGACGGAGCTCACGCTGATGTGGCCGCCAACATTTTTGACGATGCGGTTGACGACATCGAGGCCGAGGCCCGTGCCTTCGCCGACCCCCTTGGTCGTGAAGAAGGGGTCGAAAATTCGCGACAAGGCCTCGGGTGGGATGCCCGAGCCGTTATCGGCAATTTCGATCAGCACGAAATCATTTTCCCGCGCAGTGCGCACTGTGAGATTTCCGTTTCCTTTCATCGCGTCGGCGGCGTTGTCAATGAGATTCGTCCACACCTGGTTCAATTCGCTGCCGCTAGCCATGACTTTGGGCAGGTTAGGGGCGTAGTCTCGAGTGACGGTAATCCCGCGTTTGAGCTTGTGATTCATGATAGTAAGTGTGGTTTCCAGGCCGCGCTCGATATCAACTTCCTGCATGGGGCCTTGATCCATGTAGGAATATTCCTTGATCGCCTTGATCAGATCGGAAATCCGAGCGGAGCTGTGCTCGAGTTCCTCGGCGATACGCTCCATTTCGAGGAGCGTGGCGAAGCGAGTGAGTTCAGAGCCGAGCGACGATCCCGCAGCCTCTGCAAAACTTCCGAGGTCAGCGTCGGTCAAGTTGGCTTCCACCAGGGACGGCGAGAGCTTCCAGGCATCCGGAACGTTGCGCGACTCGAGCCATGCTTGAATGGCTTCTTCGCGCTCGACGCGGGCGAGCTCGTCCTTGAAGTTCGCGGGCTTGAGCGACGTGCGAATAGCCTCCTCGCGATGGGCTAGCTCTCCACAGTCTTGGGGGCCTATCTCCGTAGTTCGTGCGGCTTCGCGCAGGCGTGCCAAGCAGTCGCGCAAGGCGGCAGCGGAACGGCGAGCGGCGGCGGAAGGATTATTGAGTTCGTGAGCGAGGCCGGCGGAAAGTTTGCCAAGCGCAGCGAGCTTCTCGTGTTGCTGCTCGCTACGAGTGACACTCCTCACTCGGTCTGTGAGCAATCCTACGAGCCGGCGCACAAGTTCCGGCAATCGCTTGAAGAGTTCGGGAAATTGGGATACGGGAAACCAAAGAAAATGCGAAGGCTGAATCGCGCGGCCAGTGACGGAAATTACTTTTAACCGCGAGAATGGCAGCATGCCGGTTACATCGCCCGTGTTTATTGTAAAGACTGGACCGTCAGGGCTGCCGTGCTCGCTCCTGGCCCTCATCTCGCCTTGCAGCATGATCATCATGAAGTCGGGAGGGTCACCTTCCCGCATGATGATGTCTCCGGGGGCGGCCCGACGCTCCTGGCATTGGGAAATGAACCATAGCAATTCTTCGCGCGGCTGGTCCTCGAACACGTGAACAAGACGCAGCTTCGCAAGAAGTTCTTCGGACATGGATGCGGCGGAGCTGTCGGTCATGCGCGACCTGGTCTCCTCGTGACGGGGCTCATTGTACCTTGGCCAAATACTGATGCATAAATTGGACGACCACGGCGCCTTCACCTACGCCGGAGGCCACGCGTTTCACCGAGCCGCGGCGAACATCGCCCACCACGAAGATTCCGGGGATGTTGGTTTCCAACAGGCCGGGGTCGCGATCGAGCGTCCACGAAGCGGGGCGTTTCCCATCGCGAAGGAGGTCCGGGCCGGAGAGGATGAAGCCCCGCTCATCGCGCTCGATTAACTTGCCGAGCCACTCCGTGCGGGGCTGTGCGCCGATGAAAATAAAAAGGCTCGAAGCGGGAAGTTGCTCGCGTGTCCCCGTGGAATCGCACTGTACAGTGATGCCCGTGAGTCGTAGGTCGCCCTGAACTTCGACCACACTGGACTGCGTCCAGACCTGGATTTTAGAGGTTTTTTCGATTTGCTCGATGAGGTAATGAGACATCGTGCTTGCAAGCGATTTCCCGCGGACGAGCATCACGACTTTGTCCGCGAACTTGGAAAAATGCATGGCCGCCTGGCCGGCGGAGTTGGCACCGCCGATGATATAAACAGTCTCGCCACGGCAGGCGATGGCTTCTGAAGTCCCGCCGCCGTAATAGACTCCGGCGCCCTGAAGGCGATCGATCCCGGGCACATCCAGGGTGCGCCACTGAACACCCATTGCGAGCAGGAGTGCGTTGCACGAGATTTCCGCGCCATCCGCGAGCTTGACGTATCGGTACGGGCCCTCAACGCGTAGACCCACTACATCCTGCGGAGAAAGTATTTCAACTCCAAAACGCCGCGCCTGCGCGACCGCTCGACGAGCCAAGTCGCTGCCGGAAAGGCCCGCGGGAAAACCGAGATAGTTTTCGATGCGTGAGCTGAGGCCGGCCTGGCCGCCGGGAGCTTCTCGCTCGATCATAACCGTCTTAAGACCTTCCGAAGCGCCATAGACGGCCGCCGCTAGCCCCGCCGGACCCCCGCCGACGATGGCGAGGTCGTAAAAATTGGTGAGCGCATGCGTTCGTAGCCCGATTTTATCTGCGACGCTCGGAAGCGGCGGCTCTGCAAGCCTGGTGCCATCAGGAAACAGGACCAGAGGGAGAGTTTCAGCCTCCGGGCCGAGAGACGCGACAAGTGTGCGGACCTCCGGATCGGTTTGAGCGAGCTCAACATCAATCCATTGATAGGGGACCTGATTGCGTGCCAGAAAGTCCCGGAGTTCATAGGAACGATTTGACCAGCGAGTGCCAAGTACGCGAATCCCCTCATACGGCGCACGAAAATTGGAATTCCAATCGGAGAGCAGGTCGTCGATCGCCGGGAAGAGCTTTTCTTCGGGTGGGTCCCAGGGCTTCATCAGATAGTAGTGGATGCGGGCTTCATTGATAGCATCGATTGCCGCGTTCGTATCGGCGTAGGCAGTAAGCAGGGCGCGTTTAGCTTGTGGATGAAGTTCCATGGCTTCGGAGAGAAAGCCGACCCCGTTCATTTGGGGCATGCGCTGGTCTGCAAGCAGCAGCGCGACGGGATTGTTGCGGGCCTTCAGCTCGCGAAGAGTCGAGAGGGCAGCGCTGCCGGAGTTGGCGCGCATAACGCGATAGCGGTCGGCATAGTGGCCGCGAAGGTCTCGCTCGATGGCCCGCAGGACCTCGGGGTCGTCGTCGACGGTCAATAGGACTGGCTTTGGCATATTCCTCAGATGAATCGAACCCGGGATTCGTTGCAACTTTCGCGGCAGGTTCAGAGGATGAACCCATTCCGGCCGGCTTATCAAGCTACAATTCAAGAGCTCATTATGCCGAGTGCTCTCCCCAACGCGATTGCAGAGCTTAGCTCATTGGAGGCTTCCGTGCGTGAACGCGCGGCTGCCGAAATTTATCAGGCGGGACGGTCGAGGGCCGAGCGAGCTATTGCTGCTTGGTGGAGCGACGAGGAGCTATCCAGATTGCTCCTGGCGCAGAAGCGTGAACTGACCGTGGGTTTGGCCGTGCTGCGGGAGACCTTTGCGAAAATTCGGACGGCAAACGGTGTGCCGCGCCTTGCAGAGGTGCCATCGGATCAGGACGCGGAAGAGTTTGAGCTGCATTTTTCATCCGGAGTTTCGCTGGATATTTTGACGTCCAGGGCTCCAGGCGGTGACGGAGCGATAGCGCGTTATCTGGAGAAATTTGGAGAGGGCGTGCAGCAGGTTGAGTTTCGAACTTTGGACGTGGAAAAGTCCACCCAGATTCTGAAGGAAAAGTTCAAGATTTCGGCGATTCATTCCGAAGCGCGTGCAGGTGCGGACGGGACGAAGGTGAATTTCTTTCTTATCCCCGTGCCAGATGCAGGCAAAGTGCTGATTGAGTTGTACCAATCCTCCGGCAAGACTGAAAAGGGATGACTCAGGAGTCCTTGGAGATTTCCGTCCAGGCTCGCAGAATTTCCCCGACGGTCCAGGCTTGCGCGATGCAGCCGCGCGGCGTGTGCGGCGGGTCGCCGTCGAAAATCTCAGCTAGCGTGCCGAGGCCGTAAGAACGAATCTGCTGACCAAGCGGCTCCAGGAAGCGAAGTGCAGCTGCGCGATCGGCGTAAACGCGGAAATGCGCGAGCGCAAAGGGACCGAGTAGCCAACCCCAGACGGTCCCTTGATGGTAGGCCGCGTCGCGGGAGCGCTGATCGCCCCCGTAATGGCCTTGGTAACCGGGCTCGCCGGAGGCGAGACTGCGCAAACCGTAGCAAGTCAAGAGTTGTTGCGCGCAGGTATCGACCACGGATTTTTGCTGCTCTTTGAAGAGCGGGCTCAGAGGCAGCGACACCGCAAGGATTTGATTAGGACGGAGCGCGGCATCTTTTCCGCCCTTTTTCCCAGTGCCAATACTCTCTCCCGGCACGTCAATCACATCAAAGCAGCATTGTCGTTCTGCGTTCCAGAATTTCTGGAAGCTGGTCTTGGCTTGTGCGGAGCGGCGTTCGTAGCTCTCCGCGGACTTCCCCAGAAGGCGCGCGAATTGCCCCATCGTATCGAGGGCATTGATCCACAGCGCGTTGATTTCGATTGGCTTGCCTGTGCGCGGCGTGACGACCCAATCGCCGACTTTCGCGTCCATCCAGGTAAGCTGAACGCCGGGCCCTCCGGCGTAGAGTAGGCCGTCGGCGGAATCCACGTGAATGTTGTAACGTGTGCCCGCGGCGTGAGCCTCAACCATGCCAGCCAATACCGGGAACAACTGTTGGAGAGTCGCGGCGTCCTGCGCGGCCGCGAAGTATTGGCGAACGGCTTCGAAATACCAGAGTGCCGCGTCGACCGTGTTGTAAGCGGGCTTTCCCCCTGCGTCTGGAAAATTGTTGGGTAGCATGCCTGCGTCGACGTACTGTGCGAAAGCGAGCAGAATCAGACGGGCGATATCGCTTCGGCCGGTGGCGAGTGCAAGGCCCGGCAGCGCGATCATCGTGTCTCGCCCCCAATCGCCAAACCAGTGATAGCCGGCGATAATGCTGCGGCCATCGGGCTCCTCCGGAAGGCTGCGCCTGACAACGAATTGGTCGGCGGCGAGGACGAGTTGTCGGAGCCAGCCGGGAGCGGGCGGCGCAGATTTTTGAACTTGTCGAGTCCAGGACCTGAGAAGAGACGCTTCGTGATCGGTACGCTGGGCGCGCGCCGCGGCGGTGTCGAGCGAAGCGTTGGCCTCGGTGGAAACGACGATGGCAACCGATTCGCCTCCGTTCAGAGTGGCCTGGAACTGCGCGGCAAAAAGGTGGTCCTCGTGGTCGTCCAGACCGCGCTCCTTCTCCGCCTGCAGAAAGCAATCGCGGTACCACTCATGCTGCGTCTCACACGTGGCTTGGGCGCTTTTCAGATAAAAGGGCGTGGCGCCTTCAAATGCGAGAACCTTCACGCCATGTTCGACCGGAGCGATGTTCATGCGCCAATCGCCGGCATGAGTCGAAGAATGAAAATCGCGGTAGTTGACCAGGGCCTTCAGCTCCATTTCGAGAGGGCCGCTTGACCGGACAAGCGTGTATTGGATGAATGTGGTGTTTTCGCCTTGCGCCATCCAAACGCGTTTTTCGATTAACGCATCCGCAAGCGCGTAGGTCCAGACAGGAATCGTTCCTTCGAGGCGGAAACTCTCAAGGTAGCGGAATCCCTGTGGATCAACGGCGCCGCTGGCCCAACGATGCGTTGCGAGCGCATACGTTGCCCCTGAATAGCGAACGATTTCGTCGAGACTCGCAACCAAATGATAGCGGCCGAGAGGAGGTTGAAGGGCGGCAATCAGGAGACCGTGGTAACGGCGAGTTACGCCTCCGGAAACGGTCCCCGAAGCAAAGCCGCCGATGCCGTTGGTGACGAGCCACTCCCGTGCTTCGGCCTCGGACAGATCGCCACAGATCTCCCGACCGAATCTGATTTCCGTTAGTTCCGGGGGAGGCTGAGGCAGCACGGTTATCCTTTATTCCAGCGTCTTTTTCGTCCTGTCCTAGCGCTCATCCGGCTTGAGCCATTTTGTCAGCAGGAAACGTGCGTGGTCCTCGTAGCCGGTGCGGCGATAAAGCTCTGCCGCCGGTTCATTGCCCTGATCGACTTCGAGGTGGAGTGCGTTTACGCCCAGTTCGCGGGCGCGCTCTTCGACAAGCCGCATCGCCCGTTTACCGATTCCCTGCCGGCGGTATTCCGGCTGGACGTATAGCTCGTCGATGAAAGCGTCACGTCCATGATATTCGAAACTGAAGCCGAGGGTGAGGACGATGTAGCCGACGGGAATTTGGCCATCAAAAAATATCCAGACCTGACCCAGATCCGCAGTCATCAGAAACTGTCGAAGCACCCGGCGTACGACCGGCTCATCGAAATAATAAGCGCCTGGCTCTTGCTCGGCCAGACTGCGCATCATTCTAAGCAGAGGCTCTTCGTCCTCCACGCTTGCGGGGCGAAAAATGACGCCTGGCACTCTATTCTCCGCTTTGTTCGATTAGTTTGGCGACCAGTCCGGTCCATCCAGTCTGGTGATTGGCTCCGATTCCCGCTCCGTTGTCGCCGTGGAAGAACTCGTGGAAAAGGATCAGATCTTTCCAGTGTGGATCGCTCTGGAAGAGTTCGAGCCCCCCGGCGACTGGACGGCGGCCGTCCTTGCCGCGGACAAAAATATGAACGAGCCGCCGGGAGATCTCTGCGGCCACTTCCCACAGGTCTACCTCGTTGCCGGCGCGTGCGGGACACTCCACCTTGAAATCCTCGCCATAATAGTGGTGGTACTTTTGCAACGCTTCCACGAGGAGATAGTTGAGGGGAAACCAGATCGGGCCGCGCCAATTCGAATTGCCCCCAAAAAGCCCGCTGGTCGATTCGGCGGGCTCGTAATCCACCCTGCTGATGTGGTCGTTCACCTGGACTTCGTATGGATGATCGAGGTGGTAGCGAGAAAGAGAACGAACCCCATACGGTGAGAGAAACTCGGTTTCGTCGAGCATACGGCTGAGAATGCGCTTTAATTGTTTTCGGTTTGCGAGCGAGAGCAGCCGGCGAACGCCTCGCGCGGAACGCTGCGTCATTTCGATGTGTTCAGGGACGTCGGCGTGATTGTCTATGAACCATTGCATGCGGCGCTTGAAGCCCGGCAAACGGTCGACGATCTCCGGCTCGAGCGTTTCGACGGCGAACAAAGGAATCAACCCGACCATGGAGCGGATTTTCAGAAAGTGGTCGTCGCTATTCGGCAAGTGCAATACGTCGTAATAGAAGCCGTCCTCGTTGTCCCAGAGTGCGATACCTTCGGTGCCCATATCGTTCATGGCGTGCGCGATGTTGACGAAATGCTCGAAAAACTTGCTCGCCACATCCTCATAAGCAGGATCTTCCTTGGCAAGTTCCAGCGCGATGGCCAGCATGTTAAGGCAGTACATGCCCATCCAACTGGTGCCGTCGGATTGTTCCAGGTGGCCGCCAGTAGGTAGAGGAGCCGAGCGGTCGAACACTCCAATGTTGTCCAGACCGAGAAAACCACCTTGAAATATATTCATCCCCTCTGGATCTTTCCGGTTGACCCACCAAGTGAAGTTCAGCAGAAGCTTGTGAAAAACCTTTTCAAGAAAACCGCGGTCTGCCACGCCACGCATGCGTCGCTCGATCTTGTACACGCGCCAGGCGGCCCAGGCATGCACCGGAGGATTGACGTCCCCGAAAGCCCACTCGTAAGCGGGGAGTTGCCCGTTCGGATGCATGTACCACTCGCGCAGGAGCAGGATGAGCTGCTCCTTTGCAAAATCCGGATCCACCAGCGCGAGCGTGATGCAATGAAATCCCAGGTCCCACGCTGCGAACCATGGATACTCCCACTTGTCGGGCATGGAAATGACATCATCGTTGTAGAGATGCGTCCAATCCTTGTTGCGGCCCTTTAAGCGTTCGGGCGGAGGAACGGGTCCCGCAGGATCGCCCTCAAGCCAGGTGCGGACGTCATAGTGATAAAACTGTTTTGACCACAGCATTCCTCCGAAGGCTTGACGCGTCACGTTTCTTGCGTCGTCGGACAGTTCCGAGCTGACGCGCGACGCATAGAACTCGTCGGCCTCTTTCTGGCGGATAGAAAAAAGGTTGTCGAAGCCGGCGCCGAAATCATTCGTCGGTGGAACGCCCTCGGACCGATCGGCGTGGCCCGGAGAAGTGATGATTCCAACCGCCCCGAGCGATGAGTCCATCGTGGCGAGCGGTTCCATATCGGTCAGGCGCAATTTGAGTGTCCCAGTTTGGCCTGCATCCAGCTGCAACGAGTAGTAGGCCGCCATCTTCGTCCCAAACTGCTGCGGGTTGACGGCGCTCTTGTTTCCCCGGATGACATACTCATGGAAGGCGTCTTTCACGTACGGTGAACGGTTCCTCGCCTTAAACAGCCGAGCGTAATTTGTCTCGTTCTCGGTGAAGAGCAGCTCCGGATGCCCCGAACAAAGTAGCCAGCGTTTTCCGTAGCGCCAGTGTTGAAGCTCAGCGCACTCGCTCCCGGGAACGCCCGCACCTCGTCGCACGCTGGGCCTGCGCAGATCCTTACCCCATGACCAGGTGTTTCGAAACCACAACGAAGGGAGAAGTTGCAGAAGGGCTGATTCGGGGCCGCGGTTCACAGCCGTGATTTTGATAAGAATGTCTTCTACGTCCCCCTTGGCGTATTCGACGAAGACGTCGAAATATCGATCCTCCGCGAACACACCTGTGTCGAGCAGTTCATACTCAGGTTGCTCGCGGCCACGTCTCCGATTTTCCGCCACCAGATTGTCGTAAGGGAATTCGGCCTGCGGGTACTTGTAAAGCATGCGCATATAGCTGTGCGTAGGCGTGGAGTCCTGATAAAAGTAATACTCTTTCACGTCTTCGCCGTGGTTGCCTTCATTGCCGGTAAGGCCAAAGAGCCTTTCTTTGAGGATGGGGTCTCGCCCGTTCCATAGCGCCAGGCCAAAGCAGATCATCTGGTGACGGTCGGAAATGCCTCCAATGCCGTCTTCGCCCCAGCGGTAGGCCCGAGAGCGCGCGTGATCATGCGGAAAGAATTCCCAGGCCGTCCCTCCGGCGCTGTAGTCTTCCCTGACTGTTCCCCATTGCCGCTCGGAGAGGTACGGCCCCCAGCGTTTCCAATACTTCCTTCGACCGCGATCTTCCTCGAGCCGCTGATCTTCCTTCGTCTGGAGTCTGGCCATGGCTTTTGGGTCCTTCTGAACCTGCGATGGAATTATGTTTCATGCGCGCATCTTTTGCGAGCCCCGGTAGCGGCGGGCAACGGCACGTGCCCGTGCTGGCCCGGGTTGTGACTTATGGGGAATTTCCGGTTTCGCATTGCTCGTAGACCAGCTAAGGTCCGTCAACGCGCGGCTGCATCGAAGGAGAATCACCTGGAATCAGGCAAAGCCTAGCTGCGTGCACAACTCCTCCACAATCTCAGCCGGAGAATGAGTGGCGTCTAGAAGGATGGCGTCGGTCGGCTCTTCCAGGTCCGCAAACTGGCTGGCGAGCAGATCCTTCTTGGCGAAATGGCCCTTCCTCTCGAGCACTCGCGGGGCGAACAGTTCGTAGCTGCCCTTCAGATATGCGAACTTGACTTCGGAATTGGCATGCAACTCGTCTCGATAGCTCTGCTTGAGGGCCGAGCAAGCCAAAGCCACGCTTTTATGCATGTCAGCCCATTCGACAATTTTGTCTCGCAGCGCCATCAGCCACGGCATTCGATCCGCATCTGTCAGCGCAATCCCTCGTCGCATTTTCTCAACGTTAGCCGGCGGATGAAAATCGTCGGCGTCCACGAACTCCCACCCCAAGCGCCTCGCGAGCAACCTGCCGATCGTGGTCTTACCCGACCCGGTCGTGCCCATCACGATTACAATCATGGCAGTCTCATCCGCGGTTACTTCCGATCAGCTTTGCAAGCAAAGCTTGGTTGGCATCCATCGAAGCAATCCAGAACTGCTAAATTGAGAGTCCGGCACGAATTTAATGCAAGGGTGAGACCTCGAAGCTACTGCGGTCGCGAAACCACTAGAGCAGGCTGCTTCTTGTGTGACCTTGTTCCAATCTGGGAGCATTGATTCATGATGGAACGACGTTAGCCCCAATTCGCCTCTGGCCGATCCTAATCAGCAGACTATCCCTTGCGATTTGAACGTTTTCCCGGCAACTCCGCCCACCGGGGAATAGCGCCTCCTTGGTGACACCCGTGCAATGAAGGTCGAGAGGAACGGCGACCCCTGGCAGCGCCCCAGTCTGCCCCGATTGCGTTTCAGCTGCTTCGCACTGGCGCGGCCGCCCACAACTATTCATTGCGACTACCCACATCCACCTCGGCCCGCGAGTCGGGTATCCCAAAAACCAAAACCCTTCGCACCAACTTCCGGCGAATTGAGCGAAAGGAATGGTGGCTGTGGGCAGTTGCAGTCGTTATCACACTTCTTATCACTTTCGGTTTGGCTTCCTTTCTCATTGTTGATCGCGAAATTCTTCACGACTTCCACTCCGTTTATGTCCTGCCGCAAGCCATACGGGGGCTAATAGCCTTAGTCTTCCTGTTCGACGTCTACACACTTTATCAGCATTTTCTTATTCACCGCATCCGGCGTGAACTCGTCGAACGAGAAGAGTTGTTTCACCTCATCAGCGAGAATGCCGCGGACATGATTGCCGTCGTGGATCTGAATGGAAAGCGAATCTTCAACAGTCTTTCCTACCAGACAATCCTTGGCTATTCGCTCCAGGAATTACAAGCTTCTTCCGCGTTCGAGCAAATTCATCCGGATGATCGCGAACGAGTAAAGCAAGTGGCCGAAGAAACGAAGCGAACTGGCGTGGGAAAGACGTTGATCTACCGCGTGCGCCACAAGAACGGCACATGGCTGGTACTGGAATCAACTTCCAGCGTGATCCGCGATGACAAGGGGGAACCGGAAAGACTGGTGATTGTGAACCGCAACATCACCGAACGCAAAAGAGCGGAAGAAGCTCTGCGAAGATCGGAAGCGGATTTTCGCTCGGTTGTGCTCGATGCACCATACGGCATCTATCGCGCGACCTTCAAGGGCAGGTTTCTTCAGGTTAACCCCGCGCTTTGCAATATGTTGGGATATCAGTCTGAGCAGGAGCTCTTGAAACGAGACCTGGCAACGGAGATCTTCCGTCACGGGGGCGAATACCAGCGCTTGACAGAGCTCCTGACTCGCACCGAAGAAATCAAGGATCTCGAAATGGAGTGGAAGAAGCTGGACGAAACGCCCATAACCGTGCGTTGTTCAGGCCGGCGAATCAACGATGATAACGGAGTTCCCGCTTTTTTTGAGGTCTTCGCGGAGGATGTGACGGAAAAGCGGGTCCTCGAAAAGCAATTGCGGATGGCCCAAAAAATGGAAGCTATCGGGCGCCTCACCGGTGGCATCGCGCATGATTTCAACAATCTTCTGGGAGTAATCATAGGCTACAGCAGGGTGCTGAAGAAATCCCTAGGCCCAGACAACGCCCTCGCCGAGCATGCTCTGGAAATTGAAAAGGCCGGCCAGCGTGCCGCCGCCATGACCAAGCAGTTGCTGGCGTTCAGCCGGCAGCAAGTCTTGACTCCCGAAATTCTTGACCTCAACGCCCTCGCAGCGGACATGGAAAAAATGCTGCCGCGGCTGCTCGGGGAGGATATTGAAGTCTCTCTCGAATTGGACTCGGCCCTCGGCAGCGTAAAGGCAGATCAAAGCCAGGTCGAACAGGTCATCATGAATCTGGCTGTCAATGCTCGCGATGCCATGCCAACGGGCGGCAAACTCAAGATACAGACCAGCAACGCAAGCCTGGATAAGCTCTACACCAGGAATCATCCAGGCTCCAAAGAGGGTTCTTATGTCCGCCTGACTGTAACTGACACGGGGACTGGCATGGACGCAGCCACGCTCACACATATGTTTGAGCCATTCTTCACGACAAAGGAACGGGGCAAAGGAACCGGGCTGGGTCTGGCAACCGTCTACGGCATTGTCAAGCAGAGTAACGGATACATTTGGGTGGAGAGCACTCCTGGAAATGGCTCTTCCTTTCAAATTTTTCTCCCCGAATATGTAGGTCATCCGGAGACGGAAGCGAGAAAGCCGAGTCCCGTAGAAACTCTCTCGGGAACTGAATGCATTCTCCTGGCCGAAGATTCTGAGCCATTGAGAAAACTCGCGCAATCTTATCTGGAATCAGGCGGATTCAAGGTCTTCTCCGCGGGGAGCGGTGAGGAAGCACTGGAGGTCGCAGCCAATTTTGGCGGAACCTTTGATCTCTTGCTGACCGACGTTGTTATGCCCGGAATGAATGGTCGAGTGCTGGCAGAACACTTGCTGCCGCGGCAGCCCGGCATGCGCGTGCTTTACATGTCGGGTTATACAGACAGTTTCATTGCAGGACATGGTGTTCTAGAGGCTGGAACCCACCTTCTGCATAAACCGTTCACCGACGAAGTTCTTATACGCAAAGTCCGTGAAGTGCTCGACGCAGGCAAGCAGCCGCCCGATTCAAGCACCCCGGCGGTGCTCGCGGGCAGTGATATCAGTTCGGGTCATTAAAAGGAACCAAACGATGCAAAAGATATTGGTGGTTGACGATGACGAAGCCTTGCGTCGCCTCATGCGATTGGAGTTGAGCGACACTTACGAAATCATTGATTCGGGAGAGCCGGAGCAGGGTTTGGCGCTTGCCCTCGAAAATAGGCCGGACGCGATTCTACTCGATCTGCGAATGCCGAAGTATTCGGGCTATGAACTGCTCCAGACCTTCACCTCCTTCAGCCGCACCCAGCCGATTCCTGTGATTGTTGTCAGCGGCGAAGCAGGAGCGCAAACGAAGGAACACTGCAAGCAGCTTGGCGCTGCTGGATACTTTGAGAAGCCGATAGACTTCGATGCCCTGCGTGATTGCCTCCGCCAGGTTGCAAAGACACACTTTTCCACTCCTCGACACGAGGTCCGCGTACGGCTGCGTGTTTCACTGAAGCTCAGAGGCACGGACAGATTGGGGAAGAAATTTGACACTGCCGCCGCAACTGAGAACGTGAGTCTAAGCGGTTTTCTGTGTAGCTGTGCGCCGGAAATCCCTGCTGATTCCATCGTGGAGGTCTTCCTGGTGGGTAAAACGGAGGACTTTGTGGGCAAAGCCCAAGTCATTCACCGGGAATTCAAGAACGCTCCTCTTTGGCGCTATGGGTGCCGCTTCATCGAAAAGGTTGGACCTTGGGTCCTGAAATAGTGACGCCGAGTGGATACCAGCTATGAACCTTACTGAGAACGAGATTTCTGGCGAATCCAGCACTTCTCTCCTCGAGGAGCCTTCGGTTCAAGCCTCGCCTGTTCGGGTCCTGGCAGTGGACGACGAGATTGCCGCTGCGAGGCTCCTCTCCATCATCCTGAGCCCACCTGCCTTTCATTGTGCGACGGCGCAAAGCGGCGAAGAAGCTCTCAAAGCCTTGCAGCATGAGCGATTCGACGCCGTCATTTCCGACCTCCACATGCCGGGGATCAGCGGCATGGAACTACTCACCCAGGTTCGCAGTCTCTATCCTCACCTCGTCTTCTTGGTCTCCACTGGCGTGGATGACGTGGATGTAGGAGTGCAGGCCATGCGTTGCGGGGCCGACGACTATCTTGTTAAACCCCTCCGCGAAGGCGCCGTGGTGGTGAGTCTCGAGCGCGCCATACGGAAGCGTAAGCTGGAACAGCAGGTCGAGAACTACCGCGTTCACCTCGAGGAAATGGTTGAGGAACGCACTCGGCAACTCCAGGCTGCTCTTCAACAGATTGAGCAGAGCTATAGCGACACCCTGCAAGCGCTCGGTGCGGCCATTGATCTCCGCGACAGCGAAACTGCCGGTCACTCGCGCCGGGTTTGCCGTTACTCGCTCGAGATTGCCGCCAACATGGGCTGGTCTGACCAACAGTTGGAAACGCTTGCGAGAGGAGCCTATCTGCACGACATTGGAAAACTTGGGATTCCCGACGGCATCCTTCTGAAGCCCGGACCTCTCACGCCGGACGAGCGCAAGCTTATGCAGCGGCATGTGCAGATCGGGTTCGATCTCGTAAAGGATATTCCTTTTCTTGCGGACGCCGCGGAGATCGTTCTCACGCACCACGAGCGCTTCGATGGCGGCGGCTATCCCCGCGGCCTCAAGGGAGAGGAAATTCTGCTAGGCGCGCGAATCTTTTCTGTCGCGGACACTCTCGACGCCATCACGTCAGACCGGCCTTATCGTCGAGCCTCTTCGTTTGAATCCGGGCGCGAGATTATCCGCCAGCTTGCCGGCAGCCAGTTTGACCCGGAGGTGGTGAAAACTTTTTTGAACATTCGAGAAGAAACCTGGCCTGCGATCGCAAGAAATCAGCAGAAGCTTGCGGCGTTGTCTCCACAGATGCGCAGAGCTGCGGAGAATGTTCGTCTGGGTCCACGCGTCTCCTCCTGACTGGCTTACTCCCGGCTGTCCCCGTCTGGCGCTTGTACCCCGCACCCTCAACAAACTCCTCAAAAACCCAAGTCCTGGAAAGACAGAGCATGCACATCTGGCCCAAAGCAAGTCTGCAGTTCCAGAAAGGGAAACGCGTCTGGATCCCTCTGTCCGTCCAATCGACTCCTTTTGACTATGCGAATGACCACGGCGGCGCTGATCGCTGCCACCCGGGCTCGGACGTAGCTTATCCACTGGAGTCGAGGCCGCTTTTGGTTCGAACTGACGAAGGAAGCCGCACTCTCTGCTCATTTTGCGGGGTACCCAGCTTCCTCGGCCAGATCGAAACAAGATTCGGCACGCGGATTGCATCAATCAACGCCATTGTGAACACCAGCATGGATTCGCCGGCAGAGCTGAAATCGCGCTGCGACGAAATCGCGGCAAGAGTCACATGCCACGCACATTCAGCTTGTTTCGAGTAACGGCCGCAAATCGCGCGTATCGCAAATCATCTCCAACGCACACGACCGCCTGCGGGCTCAGTTGTTCCAGCGATTCAAGTCTTGCTCGCGGCGGCGCAACCGCATCCTCGGGAGTGTCCACGGCGGGATGTCCGAGCGTATAGCGGTTGCCTTTTAGCTGGGTCCCTTTCGAACCGGCCCTTTCCACTCTCCGCGTATACTTCATCGCTCTTGCAGCTGGTTGACAGCGGCACGAAACTCCCCAGGCACGTTGAACTCTTCTGTCGCGGGAATTTCAAGACACGAGTCACTTCCTCGAGCGCGCGCTTCTGATTTCCGCACCAGTGGCTTCCTCGCCGCGCACATGAGGCTCGCTAGGTGTCGTCAGAAGCGCAACAGAGTCGTACCGCTCCTGAACAGAACCTTTCCTCAACCTCAGCAGAGGAGACGTATGCGCACTGCAAGAACTATGGACGAAACGTTTTCTGGTTCTTCTGTCGAGCTACTTCGAGATCGTCTGATTGTTTTTTCTCCAGCTCGGCGGCTTTCTTCGGACCGTTTTTCTTCTCCAACAGCAAGGCTTCCGCGATGGCAAGTTCCGCTTCGGCATTTGCTTGTTTGGAGTAGATGATGAGACCAAACCGGTCGGTAAATGAGGAACGGACGAGATTCAAGGAATACTGCGCATCCTCCCACGAAGCGACGAGTTTCCCTTTCGCCGCATAAGTGTCTTTCGACGCGGGATCGACCGCCGGCGCAACACTTGTAGCAGGTCCATACTGCGTGGAAATGGACTTCTCCATGTCTCCCGAATTGAGACCCTCGGTCGAGGCTTGATCGTACGTCACAGACATTTTGTAGAGCTTGCCGTTGTGGAACGAAAACAGAATCTGTTCAACACTGTCCGATCGGTAGCTGGTCCCCGGAAGATTCGGCGGCCACCAAGTCACCTCCTGAATGGGCGAGGGACCATCGTGTGAGACATCGACATCCGCCAATTTCTGGTCAGTCTGTTTAAGGACCTTCGCAAGTCCCGCCCCGAGGGAAAAACCGCGGTAGGTGGAATAATCCTGCGCTCGGATCGTTGTGGACGTCAGCAGCAATACGCCAAGTGTGAGAATTGAGCTGGATAGTTTATTCATTTTCAGATCTCCTTCAAATTGCTAGGAACCCGAACTAACTACGGCGAACTTTTTTGCGGCTACTCTTTCGCCTTCAGCAACAACGGGCATCCTGAGAACAAAATCCCTTGCCGGGATTAAACTAATTCCTTCCTGGATGTGCCTAGAGTGAGCCGTAATGCTTAAGAAAGGAATGAAGAGAATCCGCCGCGAAACAATTTTTGTGATCTCCAGGGAGTTGAGGTTTTGTCCCTCGCGCCTCGCCAATCCGCGCTTGGTCGCCCTGCGAAGAGCCGCCGGCGTATCGCGGCCGATGACCGTTGCCTTGATAGGTCCTGCAAGAAAGAAGAAATTCCAGCGTGCCTTCTCGATCTCCCGGGTGAGGCCGCCCCGATCAAGATTCTTGACGACGTTCCACCCAGGCAAGAAAGCCTCCGTCTCAATCACGAGACCTGGTGGCAAAAGCGTGCCCTGCTTGATGAGCATCGTTCCCGATTTGTTGTTGGCTGACATATGGACCTTCCGAAACGTAAGAAAACAAAATGCGGTTGGCTTGACCTCTGACGAATGGTCTTGCGGCTGTTAGGCGGCAGCCACGCCGGCAGTTTTGTGAAAGGTTGAGTTCAGGACCTCGTACGTGTCCACCTTCGGAGTGCCTTCGAGGAGTGCGGCCAGTCTCTTCAATACCTCGTGATAGGTAGCGCGGCTGTAGATTTCCGCATTCGACGCTGAGTCCCACAGACTGATTGTCGTCACCGCGTCCTCGCCGGGTGCCGATAAGGTGAGTACGTCCTGAAATCCGTTCTGGTGACGAAGCATGGGAATGACTTGTTGTTCCATGAGGAGACTGAATCTGGCGAGACTACTCGGCTTCAGAAGCGTAGTCACTTTGCGTGCAAACATGAGTCTCTCCAAGACTTCCAAGCAACTTTCGAGGAAGGTAGACTTCCAGCTACTGAGGAAAACGGCGAGGGGAGGGATACCGGCCGTCCCAGCCCTGGATACCGGCCAATGTCGCACCTTCTCGCCGACTACTCATGACATCGTAGCTTTTCTCAAAATGAATAACTGTGCTCTATAGGACAGTCCGGAGCGAATTTTTGTTGATTGGCGGGGTGAGACATTGTTTGTTTGCGTTGCCTCACAATCGCAATTCTCGCACGGTGAGACTTTTCGCCTCGAATTGCAGCCCTAAAGACAGTTTGTCCTTGAGGATTCCCCAAGTACAGATCGAAGGTACCACTGAGTGAGCGACGTTACCGCGCGCGGCGTCACGGTGCACCCAGCAGTTTTAACAGCGTAGGATTGGTTTCCTCAGATCCAGGCGATGAAAAATGGGAACTCTGTTGCCAGCTATGGCAGGAGATGACTAACATCTGCGGCGAGGGAGAAACCGGGGGGCTAGCCATTGCCCCCCGAATACCGGCTGTCCTGACAGATGAACTAGTCAGGGCAAGTCGCGTGACATTTTAACTTTAGGGCTTCTTCTTGACTGGCGGCTTCTTTTCTCCGCCTTTGGTGCTGATTAAAGCCAAGAAATCCTTGGCGTTAAACGGATAGCGGCGAACGGATTGCTGCCCGGTCGTGCTCAGGGTGACGTCTACGCGGCGATTGTTGGCCAGAACCAGCACTCGCAGGTTCCGCATCATGTTTTGCCGATCTTCCGGACTCAGATCTGGATTGTCTGCCATCTGCTGCTTGATTTGGTCGGCGGTCAGTTGGTTTTCTTCGCCGAACGCTTTCAGCTCAAAGTGATCAGCGGGGACTCCGTGTTCCACCAGGAAGCTCTTGGTGCGTTCCACGCGTCGCTCGGTAAGAGCCTTGTTGTATTCCGGCGTGCCGCGCGGATCTGCGTGTCCGCTGAGGATTAAGTGGGCGTCAGGCATGTACTTGAGATAATTCAGGTAGTCTTCGGCCAAAGCTTTCAGGATGCCCGCCTGGCTTTCGAGCAGGCCGCCCTCGGGATGATCAACGGTGGGCCGGGCTGTTTGGAAATAAATGCTGTGGAGAGCCAGCTTGGCTTCCAACTGCTTGATCTCAGGAGCAGGAGCAGGAGCGGGAAGAGGCGGCGGAGCTTCCACTTCAACCGTGGTCGTGGAAGAGGCGGTGAGCGCCGGATTGCGATCATCGCCCACGTTGCAAGTGACGGTGATACGGCCTGGTTGTGCGCCTTGGGCGTTCAAAGTGGTGCTGGCACCGGTGCCAGAGATCTCTCCCGCGGTCGCGGCATAGCTGTAAATGAGTCTGCGGCCATCGGGACTACTGGCACTGGAACGGATTGTTGAGGACCCGCCCGTTTGGATGGTCGCCGGATCTGCTGAGCACGAAATTTGCGGTGGACGGGGTGCCTTGACCGTGAACCTGGAACTGCAGGATGCCGAACCATTCTTTCGTCCATCATTCAAGTTGGCAGTGACTTCATAGGAGCGTGGTTCGAGGCCCGCGGTGTCAACCTGTACGGAGGATTCGCTGCCTGCTACTTTTACTCCGGTTCCGTTCCAGTTGTAAGTTACGGTGCGCTTAGGGTTGAAATTGGAACCAGTGGCCGTGACCGTGACAGTCTCGCCAGCAAAAACTTCAGTTGGCTGTGCCGAGCAAGCTGCCGTGGGTGGCAGCGGAGCCTCTCCCCCACCGAACATGAAAACGAGTCCAGTCTGTGCTCTCAGCCCTCGAATATCTGTGGACGACACCGACGGAGGTCCGTAACGGTAACTTGAGACAACATAGTCGGCCCTGATCAGACGAAGAGCAACATGCCTGGAAAAGTTGATGTCAAGGCCGCCGCCAAACATGAAACCCAATTTGTCGACATCATGAAAGGCATCAGGCATAAGGCGATGATCGCCGACTAAAACTTCGAGAAAGGGAGAAAAACGATTGTGGCGGAAAGTGATCTTGGGACCGAACGAAAGGTTGGAGAAAGCTGCGTCGTCAATTCTTTTCACGAGCCCGGTTTCACCGCTGCCCCAATGTGTGCTGGTATCGAGCGTAAGTCCCAGCCAATTAGTGAAATTGTAGGTAACGCTCGCGCCAGCTCCTCGAGGGTTCGATTCAAGGCGGCTGCTCAAGGGGAGCAATGCGCCTGGTAACTGGCCGGTTATATTCGCGCCGGGGTCAAAGAAGGAGTATCCGCCGAAGAGCTCCCACTTCGGCGTAGGCTGGTTCTGAGCCGCAGCGACGGTGCCAAACACACAAAGTGCGGCAACGATTGCGGACATCATCGTTAAAGCACGGGCAAGACGCCTCTTTGAATGAGCTAGCATGCGAATATTCCTCCGAACCCTAATAGAGTAAAATCACGTTTTTCAAGACTGCTCTTGTGGAGCATCCTCAGCCTGACTCATTACCGGGTACCTCATGGACAGGGAGGTACGACGACTGTATTGGTGTCCAATGTGACTGCGCCCGTCCGGGCCAGTGCTCTGCCATTTAGTGTCGCGCCGGTTGTAATAGTGATCGATGCTTGAGCCATGATGGTTCCTGTAAATTTTGTGGTCGTTCCAAGAGTTGCAGAGCTGCCGACCTGCCAGAATACGTTGTGAGAATTGGCCCCATTGATGAGGATCACTTGGCTATTGCCGGCTGCAGTCGTCAGTGTGGACACAATCTGGAAGATCCAAACGGCGTTGGGATCACCTTTGCCGTCGAGGGTGAGATTGCCAGTTATTCCGAGCGAAGGCTGTGCGCTTGTCGTTTTATAAACGCCCGGGGGCAGGGTTTGCCCGCCGATGTCAGCGGTGAGGACCGCCCCTCCTGCTGCTCCCGCAGCGTTGTTATAAGCCGTGGTCAAGTCTCCCTGTGCAGTCATGGCAATCGCGTCGCCGGCGTGGAAGGCGCCGGTTATGGAAGCGGGTGGTCCAAATCCGGTTATTGCTGTTCCCGGCCAAACCCCAACATCGCCACTAACGCTGGTAGCCGTCCCAGCGACGTTGGTGACCGTGGAGCCGGCGAGAATTCCGAAACCGCATGCCGCTCCCAACGGTATGGCTCCTGCAGGCGGCGGGCACGTGGGAGAGGTCGTGAACGTCCACACGAAGTTGGCGGCTAGCCCATTGCCGAACTGGTCTTGCGCCCCGGTTGTGATCGTTGCTGTAAAAGCGGTGCTCGCGGCGAGAGCCCCCGACGGCGTAAAGGTGGCAACCTTAGTTGTTGCTACATAGGTGACAGCCCCCGCCACGCTCGCCCCACCTGGCCCAGCCAAAGTAAACGTAGAGGTGGTAATCGTCGCAGGGTTCATTGGCTTGCTAAAAGTTGCGGTTATCAGTCCGTTGTTGGGACAAACGGCTGTCGAGCCAGCCAGCGGAGTCACGGCCGTTACTGCCGGCGGCGTTGCGGGGGCGCCGGGGTTTCCAGTCCCCGCATTTTTATCCGGGTCGCCACAGCCCGCCATTGCGAGGACCAACAGAAACGCCGGGATCCAAAGTTTGCTCACATCCAGTTTTCGCATCAGCTTCTCCTCTTCACCCACTTACAAGGCGTTGTGGATTTCTCGCAGGCGACCCGAGACAAACGAAATTACAATCTCTATTCGCGCACTTGTAAAAAGCGCAGTCCACGAAGACCATTTGCATATTCCGCTGCCTGCGTTTTGTCGTCTGTCTTGAATTGAACACGGCCGACGGGAACACCTCAAAACAGTGGACTGTTCTCTTTTGCACAGCTTTGGGAAGAAGCTTCTCGGTAAGCTACAAGGGGTCGTGGAGCTGCCAGGTGACGCCGGCGCTCCCCATTGCATATGAAGCCAAAAAACCACAAGAAGAACGGCAAAAACGGCCCCTTCGACCCTCAGGTATTCCTCGATACCGCCGGAGTTTCGAGAAAAATCGCGGAATACCGCCGCAATGAATCGATTTACACGCAAGGCGACGCTGCGGAAAGCGTAATGTACGTCCAAAAGGGTGGGGTCAAATTATCCGTGGTGAACGGGTCTGGGAGAGAAGCGGTGGTCGCGATGTTTGGCCCGACCGACTTTTTTGGGGAAGGGTGCATGGCGGGCCAGACGGTTCGGATGGGCACGGCTGCAGCCGTTACGCCGACCACGATTCTCGTGATTGACAAGAAAGAACTACTTCGCGTCCTTCATACAGAGCACAACTTATCCGACCATTTCATCCGATATATGCTCGCGCACAACATCCGCGTGGAGGAAGACTTAGTCGACCAGCTTTTCAACTCAAGTGAAAAACGTCTGGCGCGGACACTTCTGCTTCTAGCGCGCTACGGAAAGCAGGATCAGCCGGTCCGTATTCTGCCGAAAGTCTCTCAAGAGACTTTGGCCAGCATGGTAGGGACAACACGTTCGCGCGTGAATTTCTTCATGAACAAGTTCAGAAAACTCGGATTTATCGAGTACAACGGCAAAATTACAGTCAATAAGTCGTTGTTGACGGTTGTCTTGCACGAGTAAAGTATTCGCTCCTCTTTGTAACCCGGACTCAATTGGGGTCTCGGCAGATAAGCGAGGTTGTCACTCCACGCCCAAAGAGAGTGATTCTTGGATGGCTATGCGGCGGTTTTTCCGCAGGTCATGGTTTCACCGGAAAACGAATGTCCCTGCCGAAAACAATGCTCCCATCTGAAACCCTGGACTTGATGGACTCGGCGTCTCTCATATTGGACGAGACCCTCAAGCTAACCGTTGCCCCGCCGCGTCCGGCGCTTCCAGGGAGAATCGCGGTCGTCGGGAACTATCTTCCCCGGCATTGCGGGATTGCTACATTCACAACGGATCTGTGTGACGCTATCCATGCGGAATACGGCTCGACGGAACTCCTGGCACTCCCGGTCAATGATCTCGAAGAGGGTTATGCCTATCCCGCCAGAGTGCGGTTCGAGTTGTCCGAGGACAACGTCGCTTCCTACCGGCAGGCGGCGGACTTCCTAAATTTCAGCAATATCGATCTGGTTTGCCTCCAGCACGAATATGGAATTTTTGGTGGACAAGCCGGCGCGCATATTCTGGAGCTACTGCGCCGTTTGCGAATGCCTCTTGCAACAACTCTGCACACGGTACTCCGCGATCCAAATCCGCACCAACGAGCGGTTATGGAGGAAATCGCAACTCTATCGGACCGGTTAATCGTGATGAGCCAGCAGTCCGCGAACATTTTGCAGGAGGTGTTTCATGTTTCCGGCGACAAGATCGATCTGATTCCGCATGGCATTCCTGATTTGCCTTTCACCGATCCCAGTTTTTATAAGGATGGGTTCGGAACGGAAGGAAAAGATGTCTTGCTTACGTTTGGGTTGCTTTCGCCGAATAAGGGCATTGAAAATGTCATCCAGGCTCTTCCGAAAATCCTCACGCGCCATGACAATGTTGTCTACATGGTTTCCGGCGTAACTCATCCGCACATTTTGCGGCGTGAAGGAGACAAGTACCGGCACTATCTGCAGAAGCTGGCCCGCGATCTCGGCGTAGAGGCCAATGTAATTTTCCGCAATCGTTTCGTGAGTCCAAGGGAGATGATTGAATTGATCGGCGCGGCGGACATTTACATCACGCCTTACAAGCACAAAGAGCAAGTGGTTTCCGGAACGCTTGCGTATGCTCTGAGCGCTGGCAAAGCCATCATTTCGACTCCCTACCTGCATGCCATCGAGCTATTGGACGATGAGCGCGGCGCGATTGTTCCCTTTGATGATCCGGGGGCGATCGCCGCAAAGACGGTGGAACTGTTGGACAACGCCACGGCACGGCACGCCATGCGAAAGCGGGCTTATCTCTACGCGAGAGACATGGTCTGGGGCCGCGTGGCGCAGAAGTATATGAAAAGCTTTGAACGCATCTACAACGAACGCTCGCGCAATCCACGCGCTACATTTTCGGCGAAAAACACAGAAAAATCTCTCGACCATCTTCCTCCCATAAAGCTGGATCACCTTTATCGAATGACCGACCAGACGGGAATCGTTGAACACGCCGTTTTCGTTGTTCCCAACTATCCAGAGGGTTATTCGACCGATGACAACGCTCGCGCGCTGATCGTAGCCGTACTTGTGGAAGGGGCCGGAGTGGGCGCCCCGCTTGGCTCCGCAGATTTGGCCGCCAGATATCTTGCCTTCCTCTGGCTTGCTCTTGAACCGGGCACAAATCGTTTCAGAAATTGTCTGAGTTACGAACGCGAATGGCAGGAGCAAGAGGGTTCCGAAGACAGCCACGGGCGCGCCTTATGGGGACTGGGGACGGTGCTCGGCAGATCCAAGGACACTGGATTGCGCGGCGCCGCGGGACGAATGTTTGAACTCGCCGTTCCCGCAGCTGTGGAGTTCAAGAGTCCGCGTGCGTGCGCCTTCGCTTTGCTAGGACTACTGGAATATCTGGACTCCTTCCCTGGTGATCGGGCGGCCTTAAGCGCGTCCGACGCTCTGGCAAGTCGACTTCTGAATTCCTACCGTTCCAACCGATCCGATGACTGGAAATGGTTTGAGAATGGCCTGGCCTATTCGAATGCGCGGCTCCCGCAAGCGCTGATTCGAGCGGGGATGCGGGCCGCAAACGATGAGATGGTTTCGGCAGGGCTCGAAGCGCTGGATTGGCTGCTCTCGATTCAGCGTTGTGATGTCCGGGGCCATTTCGTGCCCATCGGGTCGCAGGGTTTTTATTCCAAGACAACCGAGAAGGCGCGCTTCGACCAGCAGCCAGTAGAAGCCTGCGCTGCCGTCTCCGCATGCTTGCAGGCTTACCGTGCAACGGGCAAAGACCGATGGCGCAAAGAAGCGTGGTCAGCCATGAACTGGTTCTTGGGAGACAACGATCTTCAGATTGCGCTCTATGATCCAACTACCGGAGGCTGCCGAGACGGCCTGCATTCCGACAGAGCCAATGAAAATCAAGGAGCAGAGTCCACATTGTCATTTCTGATGGCCCTCCTGGAAATGCGCAAGTTGGAAACGGTCGAGAGCACAGAAAACAGACTCTGATGCGCAGCGCGGTCCGGTATGACCAGCCGCAGAAAGCTGAGAACAAGATTTCATGAGCACTCTGAAACTATCTATAAAAACAACAACGAAACAATACGAAACGCTATTTCTTAGGCATCCTGCAAACCCCATTTTAACAGGGAAAGATTGGCCGTACTCCATCAACAGCGTTTTCAACGCAGGCGCGACGCTTCTGCCAGACGGCTCAACGCTTCTGCTTTGCCGCGTGGAAGATCGCCGCGGGCTCTCGCACCTCTGCGCCGCCCGGTCGGTGGACGGAGTTAATGATTGGCAAATCGATTCCGAACCGACTCTCCTGCCAAAGCCGGAGGAATACCCTGAAGAATTGTGGGGGATAGAAGATCCGCGCATTACCTACGTCCCCGAGCTCAAGAGATACGTCGTAGCTTACACTTCGTACTCCCGCGGTGGCCCTGGAGTTTCTTTGGCACTCACGGAAGACTTTCGCAGCTTCGAACGACTTGGCGTCGTGATGTCCCCCGACGACAAGGACGCAGCTCTTCTACCGCGAAAGATCAACGGGTTCTGGGCATTGATCCATCGACCCATGACGCCACTGGGCGCTCACGTGTGGATCTCTTACTCTCCCGATCTTCGTCATTGGGGTAATCACAAGCTCATGCTGGAAGCCCGCCGAGGCGCTTGGTGGGATGCCAACAAAATCGGCATGTCGCCGCCGCCGATTGAAACTTCAAGAGGCTGGTTGATGATCTATCACGGCGTGCGAAGGACGCCATCGAGCTCCATCTATCGACTGGGCCTGGCTCTCTTCGATATCGAGCAGCCGGATAAATGCCTCATTCGTGGGGATTCCTGGATGTTCGCGCCCGAGGCGGAGTACGAGCGTCACGGAGATGTGCAAGACGTCGTTTTTCCATGCGGCTATACCGTTGCTGCGGATGGGGACACAATCAATCTCTATTACGGTGCTGCGGATTCAAGCATTGCATTAGCCCTCGGCAGCATCCGTGCCCTCCTAACCTGGCTGGACGCCAACGGGCATTCGGAGCATGGAAGCGACCGGCGTCACAAATAAACACTTTTCTCGCCAGCTAACAAATCCTGAATTTGAGTACCCGCGATTTGCTTTTACGGCAGCCGGAGGATTGGCTCCCAATCCGCCAGAAAATGTTAGAGGCCAAACTCAAAGGCAGAATTCTGTTGATTCAACCTTTGCGGATGGCCTCTTTCGAGCGTTTAGCGGAGCCCAACTCCAAAATAATTTCCTGAAAATTGCTAGTTCGCCAGGATGAGAAAAATCCTGGCGAACTGGCATTACTTTTTTACCGATTATTCGAAGCGGCATGCTCCGATTCATTGCGAGGTGCGCCCTTGTCCAAAACGTTGACGAGATGACGGCCTGTGCTGGGCACATTCGTATGTCCGCCTCTCACGATGTCTTTTGCTTTGATAGCGTGGCCATAGATCTGCTCGCTGGCTTCATCATCGGGGCGAATCGTGGAGCCCTCGAGGGAAACACCGGCAAACAGACCGCGCGAACGCGAGTAGCTCAGGATCTCGGCTCGCATCCAAGCGTCTGTATCGGCTGAAGCATCACGTCCTTTGGGGCCGGCTGCAACGGAAGCGTCTCCGCCCAGCTTGACCTTGCTGCTAAGAATTGATTCCATGCCACGGTCATTCATGACCAATAGGATTAGGTCCGTTGCTTCGCCACCGATTTGGAAGCCAACACTGCCGCCTTCCAATGCATACATCGCAGGAGCGCCCCAAGTCCCACGGAAGTGCTCACCCGTCCGGCAAACCATTGCGCCGCGCCCGTAGCTTGCGCCCACACCGAAGGCAATTTTTCCAACGGACGGAATAACAATCACGCACTCGGCCTTTTCCAAAAGCTCTTGTGGGATGTTCTCTGGGACATTCAGTACTTCCTGCATGACGACGCCACAATTTTCAAGCCGTTTTTGCTCCTTGTTCAATTCTCTGGCATAGACTGCACCTGCGACGAGCGCGAGGCATGCTGCACTTGCAAGATATTTCTTCATCACTGACCTCCAATGTCAATCCTTGTTCTGTAGACGTTTTGCTTCGAGACAGATTCTTGGCTGAAGTACTTTCAACGTGTTTAAGTCACGAGAGGGCTCTGAGTTGCCCGACTCTCAGGCGGGTAGTGCTGCAGTTTCAAGCTAGGAATTCTTCTTGCCCCCCACGACTAACAAGGCAATCCCTCCAACAAGCGCGAGACCGCCTAGGATCGGCGGAATCGGAAATCTGTCTTGGGTCTCTGTCGTAACGTGCATGGGACCCACATCCATTACATGTTCGCGATGCGTGTAATTGAATCCGTGATAGGCAAGTGCTAGACCGCCTAGAACGATGCAGAGTATTCCAACCCACATTATCGGTTTCATAATCTTCGTTGTCGGGCCTAGACTATCCGCCTTCGGCCTTGAATCAGGTTAAACACGAATAGGACCAAAGCCACGATGAGGAGGACGTGGATAAATCCTCCGAGTGTGTAGGACGTGACCATGCCCAAGAGCCAAAGGACACACAGGACCACAAGAATTGTCCAAAGCATTGCAATTCCATTCTCACAAGAAACCGGCGTTTATAGCGCTTGTGCCGCACCTGAAAGCCACTTTCGTTTTTTCCAGATGACTGATACTAGCCGCCTTGGAGTTCAATGTCTGTTCACTTGGGCACACATTCGGCTATTTCCCAAGAGCGTGGCGCTCCTCGCGCGGTCCATCAACTTCGCGCGCAAGCACAACGAAGCGCTTCGGCGCCGGGCCCACATAGTGAAACGGAAAGCAGGTGAGCAATGTCAGGTCGTGTCCAGTCGTTGGTTTCAAAACGCGAACATCTCCGGGCCCAACCACCTCAATCGACTCCACGCGATATTCAAAAATGCGTTCAGAAGTCTTAAACCTGATCTCGTCCCCCACCCGAATGTCGCGGAGCGGGCGGAAAAAGGTGTCCCGATGACCGGCCAATGCCACATTGCCCCACTCGCCTGGCAAAACCGTGTTCGAAAGGTGGCCGACGGCCAGGCGCAAGTCAGCAGCGGAATCGCCCTGAACAACGATTTCGTTTATCCCAAGGCGCGGCACTTGAAGTTCACCAAGCACATCGCCATCGGCAAGGACGCGCGATACGGGCGAACTAGTGGTGCGCTCGAATTTCTGGACCTCGACATCCTGATAGATTTGTGAATCGGCGAAGACGATGCCGGCGTAGCCGAGTGCGAGAATGCCGAAAACAATAAACAAGTAGCAAGCAGCACGAAGGATCTTCGTTCGCCACGGCGTGAATGCTTTTATGCGTTGAGAGTGCGGATTCATCTCGCCTCCGGCTTCTGCTCCGCTGTGGGCGGTTGCTCCGCGGCAAGCGTGTATCCCGGCCGAGTTCGCACGCGCAACCGGCCACGGCCCGGCGCAGTGACTTTTACTTCGACTTTTCGAAATGCATCAAGATGATTCATGCGTTGTGGCGTATAGCCAAGCATGTACTGCTCGCGAAGATCTTGCGCGATTTCCCTCGATGCGGTTGCCACGGATTCGCCAGGGCCCGGGAAGTAAGCGATTCCTCCGGTGTCTTTGCAGAGCCGCTTTAGAAGACCGGGGTTTTCTTCCTCGTTATCCGAACTCAGTATGGCAATGGCGTAGATCAAGGCTTGGGATTGACGAGCCTGGGCCAGCACCTGCGAAAACTTCAGGTGGCTGGCATTGTCGCCACCGTCGCTGATGATGATGAGCGCCTTCTTCTCCAAGTGCCCGTACCGCAGATGAAGGAGACCCTCGCTAACCGCATCGTAGAGCGCGGTGCGTCCTCTCGCGGAAACGGCTGTAAGCGCCGGCTCAAGATCTTTGGGATCGCTCGAAAATGCCTTTCCGCCCATGAGTTCAACAGAAACGTCGTCGTTAAAGTCCACGACGAACATTTCGTCCTGAGGATTGCTCGAATGTACGAAGAATTTCACGGCTGCGACTACGTCCGCGAGCTTGCCGCCCATACTCCGGCTGTGGTCAACGATCAGTCCGATGGTAACGGGAGTATCTCGCTCTTCGAATACCGTGAGGTTTTGCGGTTGTCCGTCTTCAAACACGCGAAATTCTTCCCGCTTCAGGCTAGGGACAAATCCTCCGCGCGAGTCAGTCACGTTGACGGGTAGCAGCACGAGGTTGGTGTTGACTGCAATTTTCTGTTGCCCCTCTCCGGTAACGGCACGCTCTGTCGCGAGAGAGGAAGAGAAACCGAAAATGCCCAGCAAAATCAAGAACGGGGAAAGGAACAAGTGTCCTTTGCCCGGATTATGGCTGTGCCGGCTTGGAATGCGGATCACAAAATGGCTTTCTCGCGGCGCGCGACGTGACCTTGAGATCACGTCCGCGACGCGGGGAGTTGCATTTGCTTACGAAGCGAGCTTGAGGACAAACTTCAAGCCAAGAGCAAGGCTGATGAACAAACCACCAAGCAATGCAATCAGCGGTAGGTTACTGGCCGTATGCGGCAGTTCTTCGGCTTCCGCGACTGGGGCCGGCGCAGGAGTTTCCACCGCTGCTACCGGCGGAGTGGTCTGAATGACCGTGACGACTTCCACTTCTTTTTGTTCCGGGGTTACGGCAACGATCGGAGCGGTCTTGATGGCGTCGTCATCTAGCGTCTCAACTGCGACGGCAGGAACGGGGATTTTCTCCACCTGCGCCAACTGAATCGCGCGAGCCTTGGGATAGACGAATTCTTGTCCGAAGTTGTCGCCGGGATAGAACCAAGCGCGGAGAGCTTCCGGAGAATCGCCCGGGCGTTCATTGAACTTCATGACGGTATCCCCGGTCGGTTGCAAGCGATAGTCGTTGATGGCCAGGATAGTGGTGATGAGCTGAGTCCCGTCTGCATTGAAGATTTGAACGATATGGCGGTCAGAAGGAGAATCCAGCAGCCTAAATGTGTACGTTCCGGCAGGAAGGACCTTCCCGGGAACCTCCACGGCTTGACTGAAAGTGATGACGGTTTTCTTGTTCCACGTGTCCGCTCTAGCGCCTAAAGCTAACGTGGCGCCGAGCAGTGCCAATGTAAACACTGCAAAAATTGTCTTTACGAACTTCATTTCCATTTCCTCCGAAATTTTCTGGATCGATTTGTAGCTGGAGCATTCATCCTAGTGCCGGGCAGAGAGCAAAGCTGTACACTTGCGCACAGTTTCGTGGTTTTTTTGTAAACTGGACGCCCCAGGGGAGACTCCACAGAGGGAATGATCCGCAGTTCAAACCTGCTCGAAAAAAGTCGAGTGTGAGTTGACCACAGTGGCAGCTATAGAGCAGTTGAGAGAATCCGGATGGCTCATGGTCTTGCGTAGGCTGCGATGAGCCGGCGGGAGAATGCGATGACTCTTCGGGAAGCAGGCCCGGTCCTATTTGCCAACTGTTCGCTTGCCCACCAGAGGAGGACGGCCGCCAGGACTGTGAGAGCCAAAACGAGGTAAGCCACAGTGAAGAGGGCAAGGGACACCAAAAGTTCGCGCACGTGGTAAGAATATAGATCAAGTCCTATAGTCGTGACGATCAGTCCGCAAATACATTTAATGGTGTTAGCTCTCCGCAATGGATCCTCTTCTCATGTGACCCCTACCGCGGCGTTTGCAACGCCATGGCAGGTGCAACCTCTTCACTCGGAGCTACGGACTTCAATTGAGCCAAAGACGTCAAAACGCTCTGCCACTGGCGCTTGTCTTTCTTGGTTTCGAACGAAACAGAAAGGTCGGAGTAGAACTGGAGAATATCCTCGCGCAATTCTGGGGATGTGTGAGCGAACTTCCCATCCGCGAGCTGGGACAACAACTTGGCGTAGGTGTCATCCGTAAGCGAGTATTCTGTTGCCGCTGTTAAATTACCGCTATCAAGATCGCGATCGGGAAGCACGAGTGAATCTGTACGGACTTCTTCTAGAAACGCCTTGTATTGGTCCACCGTCGTATTGATACTCTTGAAGTACATATCCTCGGTGTGAGCCGTTGGGTTGTTGAATGCCAGCGCCCTGAAGGGGCCAATTTTGGGCATATAGCGCAAGAGTACGGACCACACGCGAGTACCAAAATCGGGCTTTGTGTAGTCCTTTCCCCAGTCTTTCTCATACTCGGAGCGCGACAATCGGTAGAGGAACTTCTTCTTCGCAAAATTCGGTGTCTCCTTCATGATGTCCTTCTTGTGGGTCCGAAGCGCGATCTGGGTCATTTGCGGTATCATCCGGCTGATGGCGAACCGATAGGAGCCAATCGCGAGATCCTCACGTGGCAGCACGTCTTTCAATTCCACGCCGTAAACGATCGGGAATGTCCGTTCGAGCAAAGACTTGGACACTTGAAATCCGATAAAATCGTGGTACTGCTGCGACGCGTAGCGATTCTTCGCCACTTGCACCATGTCGAATCCGAACTCCGTCTTCAAGTGTGCGGTGTGATCTTCGGCGTACCTGACGAAATTGCCGTACTTCGCCCGCAGCTTGGGGTATTCAAGGGAAACCGACTGGTTAACTGCTGGGTGGCCGGCCACGTCCGACGCGTAGTGCGCAAGCGCTCCCAACGCAAAGGCATACTCGTCCGCATCCTGACTCTGGAGCAGTAGCTCTCGAACAAAGTCACCACTACGGACGTAGTGCACCAGATTGCTGAATTCCACGCTGCCAAACGGATAGTAGCCCAGGTCCTGGATGACAGCACCGCCGTAGGCATAGGCATGCGCTTCGGTGAGCTGAGCTTCGGTCAAGTCTGGAAAACGCTTGAGGAGGAGCTGCTGAATGTTACTGGTCCAAAGCAAATCCACGATTTCTTCATGCGTAAGCACAGAGTACGCCAACGCGCCACTGGCGCAGAGTAGCGCGATGAGAGATACCGCCAGGACCCGGATACCCCAGGAGCCCCAGCTCCGTGAGCTCGCGCTTTGCAAGAGCCTTGTACTAATACTGTTTTCTGAGTTCATGGACGAGTTTCTTCGCTTCCTTCATTCTGTCTTTGTAGAACGCAGGGCTGATAACAACTTTTTTCGCTCCCACACGCGCATGCATCTTTACGTCGTTCTTTGACAGATATAACGCTAGGGCCCTATAGGTCTTCACTTCTTTCTCGAGAAACTTGATTGCGAGCCGCTTCGATTCATCCATCGCTTACCTCCCACCTGAACACTGTCGGCAAGCCTAGATACGTCCTAAAAGCACGAGAATCACGACAATGATGAGAACGAGACCCACACCGCCTGTCGGCCTATAGCCCCAGTCGCGGCTGTGCGACCATCGAGGTAATGCGCCAAAGAGTGCCAGGATCAAGAAGACGATCAATATGGTTCCAAGCATTGTGTTCCTCTTTTCAATCAAAACTGTTCAACGAAATCTCCGTCCCCTGCCCCGGCGCCATTTCAACTCATTTACAGGATTCCGCGCCGGGGCCTAGAGCCAGCTTTGCATCGCCGCGCTCCGTGAACGGTTAGTTCAGATAAAAACTGATGGCAATTCGATCGCTGGGATAGCTGCGGTTGTACAGATAATAGCCACCGTCGTAGTAGTCCACGTATACGTCATCGTTGTCGTACCAATCGTCTGACCAGTATTCCGGCCACGGATCGTTTAGGCCGAACCAATACCCGCCGTACTGAAATCGGCGATGTCCGCCAACGTAAACCACGGGAAGACTGAAGATGCGGAATCCGTGATCCTGGCCGTAGTAGCTGCGGAAACGGTCATCCGGAACGCGGTAGCCGTGGTAGCCGCCACGTTGCTGCCAGGTGCGGTGTTCTGACTGCCAGCTGTGCGCGCGATCGCCCTGCCAGGCGACTTGCTGTTGGTGCACCTGATCGGGGCTTCGGCGTTGTGCGGATCTATTGTCCTGCTGCTGATGCTGCTGTTGCTGACGCTGTTGATTCTCAGCTTGCTGTTGTCGCTGTAGCTGGTCTTGCTGCCTTCTGGCTTGCTGCTGGCCGCGCTGTTGCTGCTGTCTGTCAGATTGGGCTTGTTGCTGGCGCTGTTGTCTCTGCTGATCTTGCTGCCCCCTGGCTTGCTGCTGGCCGCGCTGTTGTTGCTGTCTGTCAGATTGGGCTTGTTGCTGGCGCTGTTGTCTCTGCTGATCTTGCTGCCCTCTGGCTTGCTGCTGGCCGCGCTGTCGTTGCTGTCTGTCAGATTGGGCTTGTTGCTGGCGCTGTTGTCTCTGCTGATCTTGCTGCCCTCTGGCTTGTTGCTGGCCATGTTGTTGTTGCTGTTTGTCGGCTTGCTTCTGGTGCTCTTGCGCCGGCTTTGCCTTTTCATCCTGTTTTTCCTGCCGGGCATTTGCCGAAGAAGTAAGCCCGAGCAGCAAAAACAGTGCTGTTGTACCGATAGCCACAATTCGTTTCGTCATTTAGTCTCCGTTACCGTTATTCTCGATGCGCTGGTCACTAGTCGTACATGGTGCGCCTGTTGATTCCTGTCTTTTCTTCCCCACCTGCAGCCCGCATTTCCCCTTTGCCATTCACTTTGCTGCTTTGCTATCCGACGCGGATGCGAGAGAGAGAGTGGAACAATCCAAAAACATCGAGGAGCCATAGCACTACGCCGATGACCACGACAGCGTTCAAGATCGACTTGATGCTTCCTGCCATCGGGATAAAACGATTCACCAGCCACAAGAGGACTCCCACGACGATCAGGGTTAGTAGAATTTGAATGAGAGGCATACTTTTTTACCTTTCTGTCTTTACTGCGAGACACTTCAGCGCTTGCTCCAGAAATTCCCGCAGGATCTTCCTGGTGCGGAGAACACGCTGAATCTCTTTGATTCAACGAGGTGCGGAGCTTTCGACCCACGCGAGCCGTCGCGCAGCGTGTTGTTCGATGCCCTCAGCGAACGTGCGGGCCGCGTAGACTAAGCTCGAGACGCTGGACTGGCCGCCAAAACAGCCCTTTCTTTCTGCGGGGCAATTTTCCACCCATTTTCTAGCAGGTCTTTCTGCAAGACTCCGGTTACGCGGCGCGACGCAGAAACTTTCGTGGTACCTTCTTCGCAGAATTAAACATATGAATATGCACCGTCAGTTGCCTCGAAATGCGCCATTCCCACACGTCCTGGGTATTCAGAGCTGCCTCATCAAGCCGAGCCAGCCGATTGCAAAACTCCGCGGTACTCGCGACATCCTCGCGTTCCAGCTTTGGTAATCGAGGAAGGAACAGTTTCCGTAGAAACCGAAAAAGAAAATTCATCTGCCCCTGCGCTTCCGATACATCTGGGCTCGGATGGATATAGCGAATCTAGCCGTGTAACCCTACGAACCAAATCCTGGACTTCGTTGACGCGAATGTCTGTTCCGTTGTGTACAGTTTCGCAGTTTATTCGCGTAACGAGATTCCTGTGGGTTGAGACGACTCACCGGCCGCAGCGAAGTGCATATGAACTGCTTTGCGCCAGCTGCCCCGTGCACTTCGCAGGACGCAAGCTGTGGACCGGCACCCCTTTGCGCCACATCTGCGGTGAGGTTGCCGCGGCCCGATCCAGCGCCAAATCCATTGTGTCGGGCATTGGAGTAGCGATACGATGACTTAGTCCTAGGTCGAAATCGAGAACATCGATTCAGGAGTCTGCTATGCCCGGCGCTCGGCCGAAAGTCGTTCGCTCGTCGCTCGTTAAGGCCGCCACAGGAATCCAAGGATTCGATGAAGTCACAGGAGGAGGCCTGCCCAAGGGCCGAGTCACCCTGGTATGTGGCAGCGCGGGATGTGGCAAGAGCTTATTCGCGATGGAATTCCTGGTGCATGGCGCTGTTCAACAAGACGAGCCCGGCGTGTGCATGGACTTTGAAGAAACCGAGGCGAAGTTAAGGGCCAACGTCGCATCGCTCGGTTTTGATTTGCGAGAACTTATCAAACGCAAGAAGCTGTTGGTGGACTTTGTTTCGGTTGAGCGAAACCAGATCGCTGAGTCCGGAGAATACAATCTGGATGGCCTCTTCATCCGTTTGGCCCACGCGGTCAAAGCGATTAAGGCCAAGCGCGTCGTCTTGGACAGCATCGAGGCTCTTTTTTCCGGATTAGCTGACTCCACGATTCTGCGAGCGGAACTCCGCCGGCTGTTTCATTGGCTGGAAGAGCACAAACTTACCGCTGTCGTTACCGGGGAAGCCGGCGAACAGACGCTGACCCGTCATGGGCTCGAAGAATACATCGCGGATTGCGTGATCGCATTGGACCATCGCGTCACGGAGCAGATTTCCACTCGGCGGCTGCGCGTCGTCAAATACCGGGGCACTTCCCATGGCACCGACGAGTATCCTTTCCTGATCGATCGTGACGGCATCTCGGTAGTGCCGATCACGTCACTCGAGCTTGCCCACAAAGCATCGACGGATCGCGTTTCCACAGGAATTCCCGCTTTGGACGAGATGATGGAAGGTAAGGGATTCTTCCGTGGAAGCAGCGTCTTGGTATCGGGATCGTCGGGAACGGGAAAGTCCAGCTTGGCCGCCAGTTTCACCAAAGCTGCCTGCATCCGTGGCGAAACTTGCCTCTATTTCGCTTTTGAAGAATCTCCCAGCCAGATTCTCCGTAACATGCGCTCGGTTGGCATTAACCTGGAGCCGTGGGTAAAAAAGGGTGTATTGCACTTCCATGCGATGCGGCCAACCAGCATCGGTCTGGAAGCGCACTTGGCCGTTGTTCACAAATTGATCGAAAAATTCCGGCCTAAGGTCGTAGTCATCGATCCGATCACCAACCTGGTTTCGGCCTCGGGTACTTACAGCATTAAATCGATGCTCATGCGCCTGGTCGATTTCTTAAAGGTGCAACAGATTACCTCGATGTTCACGAATCTGACGTTCTCGGGAGACCCCCAGGAGCGAACTGCGGCTGCTGTCTCCTCTCTTATGGACACCTGGATTGTGTTGCGTGACAGCAAACCCAATGGGAGACCGCGACGCGAGCTTTACGTTCTGAAGTCTCGTGGCATGGCCCACTCGCGTGAACCTCGTGAGCTAATCGTGAGCGGGAAAGGCATAGAATTGGGTAAAGTCCTGACGGATCACACGCTAGGCGCTACCGTTGCAAGCCCGGGTGGAATCAAGCTGCCTGAATAACAAGTTTGCCCCTTCTGGACTGGAGACCGAGAATTGACATGAAGAAGAGTTCAGCAAGGAAGCGTCGCCGTGCCACGACCAGCCGCCGTGATTTTTATATATTGCGGCTTTACATTGCGGGCCAGACTCCTAATTCGATCGCTGCCATCGCCAACCTCAAGAAGATTTGTGAGGACAACCTGCGCGGCAAATACCGCCTCGAAGTGGTTGACTTGCTGAAAAAGCCCCAACTAGCCAAAGGTGACCAGATCATCGCCATTCCGACCCTGGTAAGAAGGCTCCCGCCGCCGGTCAAAAAAATCATTGGGAACCTCTCCAAGACCGAGAGTGTCATCGTGGGGTTGGACCTTCAACCTGCTCGCTGAAGTAAGGGCTCAAAAACCAAATGGCTCAAAAGCGACCGCGTTCCGATGACCGGGTACTCCAACGTGGGCTGCCCGGCAAAGTCGCTTCGCCGCGAGGTGGTCGCAGAAACTTCGCAACCTCTCCTCGCAAACTCGCTTCATCCACATCACCGGATCTGCAATCAAAACTCCTCGACCGCTTAAACACTGCGGAGGAAACTCTGCGCGCCATACAATCCGGCGAAGTGGATGCTCTGATGGTTTCCGGTCGTCGGGGAGAGCAGGTCGTTTCGCTGAAAGGCGGCGAACCCGCCTATCGCATGCTCGTGGAGGCCATGAGCGAAGGCGCGGCGACCCTTTCCCGGAATGGTGATTTGCTTTACTGCAACCGCAGGTTTGCGGAACTGGTGCGCAGGCCACATGAGAAAATGATCGGCCTTTCAGTTCAGTCACTGGTTGCGAAGACGGAGCGAGACAGATTTGAAGCTTTTCTTGCGGCGGCTCAAAAGGCGGTTGTGAAGGGCGAATTCAACCTGCGTTGCAGAGATGGCGGTCTGCTTCCGGTCCATTTGTCCCTTAACCGGTTTCCTGGATTCAAGGGCCACGCTCTGGGCATGGTCATAACCGATCTGAGCGAGCAAAAGCGCCAACAGGCCGCGGAAATCAAGCAAGCCGAAGCGACGCGTCGGCTCCTGCTCGAACACATGCTTTCCGCCCAAGAGGACGAACGGCGCCGGATTGCGCGCGAATTGCATGACGAAGCCGGCCAATTGCTGACCTCTCTTTTGGTCGGCCTGCGCACCCTGGAAGATTCTCGGAAACTAACTGATGTCCATGCGCAGGGACGTCGCCTCAGGAAAATCACTGCCCAGGCCATCGATGAAGTCGGTCGGCTCGCCCGCGGGCTTCATCCAACGGTGCTGGACGACCATGGCCTTGGTGTCGCGCTAACCCGATACGTTTCCGAATATGTGAAGACCCACGACATAGTGGTGGATCTCAAACTCCATGCATTTGACTCCAGTAACCTCTCGTCCGCCGTCCAAATCGGCTTGTATCGCATTGTCCAGGAAGCCCTGACCAACGTAGCCAGACATTCCGGCGCCAAGACCGTCACAATTAAATTTTTCCGCTCGGCCACTTCATTGGACGTAGCGATAGTCGATGACGGATGCGGCTTTGACGCTAAGACCGTGGCTGTTTCCTCCCACCGCCTGGGCATTCAGAGCATGAGAGAGAGAGCCGCAATGTTGGGCGGAACGGTTAGTTTCACCTCGCGCGGCAAGGGGACCAGGATTGTTGTGCGGGTTCCCATCGTCGGCCAGGATCTCCAGGCTTTGACGGAGCGCAAGAGCACTTGAAATGGCGGCACGAACACACAAAATCAGAGTCATGATCGTGGACGATCACGCCATTCTCCGCGCAGGACTGAGAATGCTCGTTAACGCCCAGGCCGATATGGAAGTTGTGTCAGAAGCTCCTGATGGAGAGAAGGCGATTCAAGGGGCACGGGAAGCTAAACCGGATGTGACCTTGCTTGACCTCACGATGCCTCGGGTCGGGGGTATGAAGGCGCTGCAGGAGATTGCCCAAAACTGTCGCGAGACCCGGGTGTTGGTCCTCACGATGCACGATGACCCCGCATACCTTCGATCGGCTCTTGCCGCCGGCGCCTCCGGCTACCTGTTGAAAAGAGCCGTGGATTCAGAGCTGATTGCCGCTATACACGCCGTGCATAGCGGAGGGATCTTCGTGGACCCGCGTTTGGCAAACGTTCTTGTGCAGGACGTGCTGGCGAAGAAAGGCACAAAAGCTGGTCCCACACGGCCGGTAAACATCCTCAGCGATCGTGAACTGCAGGTGCTGAGACTCGTGGCAAGGGGTTACACCAGCGCGCAGATAGCCAGGCAGATTGCCGTCGGCGTGAAAACCGTCGAGACGTACCGCGCTCGTCTTGGTGAGAAGCTCGGACTTCGCACGCGCAGCGATGTCATTCGTTTTGCCGTGCGGATGGGACTGCTGACCCCTGAAACCCTGGAGAATGAGCCAGACCACCCGGGTCGGTAGAGATTTCGTTTCAGCCCGCGGTTCTGCCCCGATAGCCCTTGCGCGGCGCCCTCTTGTCAGGTTTTCCCGGACAAAGCCCGTCATTATTAGCAACATATCCGATACCGCGATTATTCCATCCACCGCATACTGCCTTTGAAGTCCAGTTTCGCGTTGGATCCGGATCCCAGTCCGGTCAATCGCAATCGGAGAACCGAGTGATCAAAACGAAATCAAATGCTCCCAACGCTGAATCGAAATTGAGTTCAGCTAAATCCTCCCCAAATGGACGGATACACGCCGAGCTCCGTCGCCCGCCCCCAAGGCTGAATCTAAGAACCCCTGCTTTCGATTTGCAACAATTTCTCGACTCCAGCGGTCTGGGGAGAAAGCTCGCCAAGTTTAGTGGAAAAGAAATCGTCTTCACGCAAGGCGATCCCGCGAACAATGTCATGTACATTCAGGAAGGCGGTGTGAAGCTCACAGTTGTCAATGAGACCGGCAAAGAGGCCATCGTGGCGATTCTCGGACGCGGTGATTTTTTTGGCGAAGCGTGCCTTGGCGGCCAGTCCATTCGCATGGCTACTGCGACCGCGACTGCCCCAACCACCGTTCTCGTCATTGATAAAGAAGAGGTCGAGCGGGTGCTCCACGAGGAGCACGAGTTCTCCGATCGCTTCATCGCGTACACTCTGGCTCGAAACGCTCGAATTGAAGAGGATCTGATAGACCAGCTCTTCAACTCCAGCGAAAAACGCTTGGCGCGTGCTCTGCTTCTACTAGCGCGGTACGGAGCGCAGGACCAGCCTCAAAAGGTAATTCCCAATGTATCGCAAGAGATGCTGGCGGAGATGATTGGCACAACGCGTTCCCGGGTCAATTATTTCATGAACAAATTCAGGAAATTGGGTTTCATCCAATACGACGGCGAGATTCACGTCAACAAATCCCTCTTGAGTGTTGTCCTGCACGATTGACGCAAGCCGCCATGTCCGCACCGGCGCTGCCGAAACTAACGATCGTTGTTATCCCTGATGGGATAAGACCTAGCGCGCTGGAAGACTAATTTTTGGAATCGGGCCCTCCGACCGCTCGCAGCGACCGCTCTCCTCCCATGCCCTCCTTCCTTTGCTGGTCCGCATCTTTTTGACGTTTGATCGCAATCGCCGCCAGGCACTTCGCTCGTTCAATCAATTGAAGTTCGTCAGCGGATGGACTTCTTCGCTCACTGCAGTACATCTCCAGAGACCCGAGGATTTCGTCGTTGTCGGAAACTATGCTTTCAGAACAAAACGTATACAAACCAAAAAGGGCTGCGTTCGCGGCTATCGCGCCAAGCTCGTTGGCATCGTCTGCCGGCAAGGAAATGAGCGAAACCACATTGCCGATCTGACAATCGAGAGCAATGCAAATTCCATTCAGCACTCCCGGAAGCGGCGCGCGACTGGAGATCTGCTGAAAAAGCTGCTCTTCTGCCCGCAGGAAATACTGAATCTTGTCGTCACAATTGCGGTCCGTTGTGTGCGTTTGTGACCTGTCGCTCGAGTCGAAACCGTATTCTTGCATCGGAGATCCCCCTCTAGGTCCTTGTTCAGATCAATCAGACCTGGCCCTCGCATTGCCGAGGTGTGGGAGCGCTCGATTCATGCCGCGCTCCCTCCACCGATGCTTGCGATCTTCCTTATTCCTCGCGCATCTTTCCGGTTAGCGCTCGTCGTGATCGGGATGACTGTGACGCCAATTCCAGTACGCCCGTTGTTCTTTCACTTTTATTTGGACAAAGGGCCGGTACTCTTTGTGCCTTTCTCCGAGGTACACACGGTAGGACCGGTCTTCGTTGTCATTCCAATTGTGATAGTCCTTGTGGTCACGATCGTAGACCCTGTTGCGGTCCTTATCGTCCCGATGGTGTTCTTCCTGCCGTCCATTGTCTTGCGTCTTGGCCGCGGCGCTTGCCGCCATCGGTGCTGCCAGTGCTGCCGTAAGAAAAAAGGAACTGAGAAAATACTGATATCCACGATGCATGTCTGCTCCCCCTTGGCTTTAGATTTCCTTCTCGGAAACTTCAGGTCGCGAAGAGTATCCATCTATATTGGGATGGAAGATGTTCGCTACGGAACACTTGCTTGACCAACTTTTCACCCCCGATTCCCGGAAAATTCATGGTTCACAACCTCAGAACGTGTTTTGGAGGCATAAACGGCCTGGCGGGCTCCCGGGCGCTTGTCTTTCATTGAGTAAAGGGCCCTGTCCGCGGCGTAGAGCAGCGTTCCGATCGTTTCGGCGTCCTTCGGATGGCTTGCAATTCCCACGCTCACCGAAAGTGCCGGCTTTTCACATTCTTTCGCAAGAAGTTCACAAATCCGGTGGGCTACCAATGTGGCCGCGGCCATGCCTGTCTCCGGCAGGACCAGCGCAAACTCGTCACCGCCATGCCTCGCCGCCGTATCTATGGACCGGCAGCAATCTCTCAGTATCTGCGCTAGCCGGCAGAGCGCCCGGTCCCCCGCCAAGTGACCAAATTGATCATTAATCGCTTTTAATCCGTCGAGGTCCAGCAACATCAGAGAGAATTCCCGGCTGGTTCGGCTGGATCGGCATATCTCCGCGTGTAGCACTTCGAAAAGGCGGCGATGATTGCCCAAGCCGGTCAGCGAATCGCTCGAGGCCTGGTGCCGCAGTTGATCTTCAATCGTCCGCTGTTCTGTGACGTCGACGGCGATGATTTCATGGCCGGCAAAGTTTCCATTCTCGTCGTAGATTCCTCTGCCGCTTAACCTCGCTTTCAGCGTCGTTCCGTCCTTTCGCTGCCACTCTGTTTCGACCGGCTCGATTTTCTTTGCCTCTGACAGGCGCCCCAATGCTGGTACGTCATTCGCGAGGCTGGAAAGCCGGCCAACCGGGTGATTCGCCGCCAGCAGTTCTTCCTTGTTTGCGTAGCCGAGCATGGTCACCAGCGCTTGATTCGCGTCGATCGTTTCTCCTTCCGCGTTGCATCGATAAATTCCATAGGCCGGATTGTCCACCAGCGCGCGATACAACGATTGTGAGTGCCGCAGCGCTTTTCTGGTTTCTTCCAATTCATCGCGGAGTTTCTTTCCGTTCAGCGCTTGACGAACCACTAGCGGCAATTGAGCGACATGATCGCGCTCCACGTAATCAAATGCGCCGTCCGCCCCTAGTTGGGCGATGGACTCACCTCTCATTGCGTTGGCCACAAACAACAAAGGAGTCTCCTGTAACTCCTTGTGGAGGACTTGCAATGCCTGGGACCCTTTCAAACTCGGACAGGGGTATTCGGCAACCACCACATCGTATGACTCGGAGTGAAGCCGTTCAGCGCACTGCGCCAGGTTCAATACGAAATCGGCGCTCACGCTGAACTGGGCTCTTTTCAGCTCTTCCACACAATTGTCTACTACCTCCGCATCCCGGTGGACGAATAGGACGCGGAGCGGCCGGCGGCGTTGTAAACCCGCACTCTCGGGTCGGATTCTCCCTAGATCGGACGGTAAGCTGCTCTGAGCCAGATTCGACATACAAGTACACTTAGACTACCGAGGCCGTCCACATGAGCGGCCAGGATGTAGCCCCCTTCTTGTTCAAGGTAGGCTGTCATCGGCGGGCCGTCTGCCCCCTTTTGAACACCCCCCAACTGAGGCCTTTCCTGGGAAACACGCAGGCAGTGACCGGGGAGAAGCCTATCCCCCTTTGGCTCGACGTTCAGCACCATCGCATGCCGCTGTCCAAAACGGGACAGAGAATAGGCTTTCCTTTGCTACAAAATGAGTTCGCCTCTTGGACGTTCGAGCGGCATCCGGAGATTCTCAATGTTGAGCTGTCCGTTTTGCCAAAGTCCACGAATCTATAGATCGCGACGTCACGGCATCCTGGAACGAGGATTCTTGGCCATGATCTTCGTCCGCCCCTATCGCTGCCTAAAATGTGACTCGCGCTTTTTCCGCTGGACGTTCTCCTCGAATACCCAGGCTTCCCGGCAGGAAACCACTCGCTAACTGCCCTCTCCCTTCCAAAATCGACCTTCCGCGAAATGATTCTTCCCAAGCCATTCTACAAACACCTCTCTGCTGCTTTGCTCGTAGGATTGGCATTGCGCCTCTTCTTTCTCTGGCGTTTCCCATTCGCTTCTGGGGACACGCCTTACTATGAAGAGCTCGCTCGCAATTGGCTCTATCACGGCGTCTACGGCCTTTTCTCGAATGGGCATCTGTCTGCTTCCGCCGTTCGCATGCCGGGTTATCCCGCATTTCTAGCAATCATTTATTCCTTGGCAGGCCCCGGCAGAACCTCTGTCCTTCTCGTGCAAGCATTCGTTGATCTTGCAACGTGCCTCCTGACCGCCTGCATCGCGGCACGCCTCGCGGCTGGCGCCGGCGAACCGCTCCGTACCCGAATCACCCTCGCAGCGCTTTGGCTCGCGGTGCTTTGCCCCTTCACGGCAAACTACGTCGCCGTGCCTCTCACGGAAGTCCTCGCCACATTTCTCACCACACTCGCGATTCTCCTTTTTCTGGCACCTTCTGCCTTTGAGCTCGATCTCATTCGAGCAAGGCCTGATCTTTTGCGCTCCGTTCGGACCTGGTTTCTCGCTGGCCTCGTTGTCGGCCTCGCCACGCTCGTTCGGCCGGAGACGCCGCTCCTCCTCCTCGCTGTCCTTCTTGTCTATGCGCTTCGTTGGTGGCGCCCGATACATTGGAGAAAGCTCGCACTTGCTGGTCTCTGGGTGGCTCTCGGCGTGTTGGTGCCTCTAGCTCCCTGGGCCGCTCGCAATGCCCGCGTCCTCGGACGCGTCCAGTTCCTCTCTCCGCGCTATGCCGAAACTTTCGGCGATGTCATGCCCACCGGATTTTACGCATGGACGCAGACTTGGATGTTTCGTTCCCGCGACGCTTATCTCTTTGCCTGGAAGCTGCCTGCCGCCCCCATCGCGCTCAGCGATGTCCCCGCCTACGCCTTCGATTCGCCCGAGGAACGCCTTCGCGTCTCTTCGCTTCTCGAACTTTACAATCGCCAGCGCGGTCTGGCCCTCCAATCCGATCTGGCTTTCGCCAATTTGGCGCGCCAACGCACTCTTCGCCATCCATTCCGCAGCTACCTCTGGATTCCCATCGAACGCGCTGCCGCGATGTGGTTCACTCCTCGAATTGCTCTGCTTCCTTACTCGGGGCAAATTTGGCCGCTGACCGACGCTTGGCATGAAAATCCCGCAGCCTTCGCGATCACACTTGCCTTTGCCCTTTTGAATTTTCTCTACGCTGGCCTGGCCATATTCGGCGCCTTTCGCTGGCGCCAGAGTCCCGGAATCGCCCTGATCGTAGCCTTCATCGCTATTCGCACCGCGTTCCTCACCCAACTTCAAACCTGTGAGCCTCGCTACGTCTTGGTCTGCCTCCCCGCATTATTGGCTGTGGCCGCGCAGTCCTGGCGCACTCGGCTCTCGAGACCCGCCCATTCTTCCGTCCTCGCCGCCCCAACCATTCAGCTCGCGCCAGTCCTGCGGCCTTCTCTAAATCAGGAATCACCGTAGCGACAAGACCATCTCGCCGCTGCCCGGCAAAAGTGTTCTATTTTGCACAGCTTGTGCCGCACCTCTTGCCGCATGCTGTTCCGATTAGAATGAGAGACATGTCGCCCGAGCCGCCTCGCTTCCGGCCTCGTCCGACGTGCCAAGTCGGTCCTGGCTGGCGCTATGTAATCCATTCTGGCAGGCTGCGCAACGAAGCGTACGTCCACCCAAAATTGGCTGCCCTCGAGCCTGGGGAATGAAGCGCACTCACCTTGTTGAAGGAGGTTCTGATGGCTCTTAAAACCACTCACAGCACTAGAGATGGGGTTATCGTCATCCGTCTCATCGGCGCTATTTACTTCGGCGAAGAATCAACATCTCTGCGAATCCTCGTGAAGGACTTGTTGAACAATTCCCGCCAAATCGTGCTCGACCTCGGGGATGTCACTCACATCGATAGCGGCGGCTTGGGTACTCTCGTTTCTCTGTATGCGTCGGCTCGCAAGGTCGGCGGTGAAATCAAGCTCGCTCACCTCGGCAATCATACGAAAGAGTTGTTGCAGATCACCAGGCTCATAACGCTGTTTGAGATTTTTAACACCGCGGACGACGCAATCGTATCTTTCGACAAGGCTGTGGCGGCAAGCTGATCATCGCCCGCGGCTGCCCCCATTCTTGTGCGTTTTGTTTTCGCGAGTGTGTGTCTTTCTCGTCTCCTTTCCCATTTCGCGTTTCGGATTTCTAATTTCGATTTCCTCTTTGGCTTTCCACACATTCCAACAGCCGTAACAAACTCAATACTCCTCCTCCGGCGCCGTTGACGCGCCTTGGATCCTTAAACGCCTGCCCGACCCCGGATCGGGACGTTATCTTTCCTCTTCCAAGGTCTCCGGATCCCCCATCATCAGCTAGCGTATTGAGGTGTTCCTTACGGAACAGGCGACTAGTGCCCGATCAGGGTAAAATTCAACCACTGGAACCCAATCTCCCGAACCGCTCCGGAGCTCTGATGGCCACGCCCCGCAAAATCGCCTTTCGTCTAGTCGTGATCGGCTTCTGTGTCATCGTCGTAACGATTCTGTTGGTTCCCGTGTGGTTTAACCTCGATCGCTACCGCCCGCAAATCATCTCCTACTTCGAACAGACTAGCGGAAAAAAAGTTGCAATCGACCGCGTCACGCTGACCTTCTTTCCCAGGCCGACCATCCACATCGATGGCTTTGCGGTGAAGAGCCCTCCGTTATTTCCGCCCAGCTACATTCTGAAAGTCCCCCACTCCCACACCGTCCTCGATTTTTGGGCCTTGCTCCATCGCAACGTAGTGATTAGGTCAGTGATCTTGGACCAACCCCAAATCAATCTGGTATCAGACCCGGATGGCCCTTGGAATTTCGAGAATCCTGAAACGCCGAATTACAAGAATCTCTTCCCCTTGGGGATCATTGACAAGGTAACCATCAATCACGGCCAACTAATTGCCTCTATTCTCTTACCCTCCGACGCCCAAGGTCCGGTCTTTTTTGAAGCTCAGGACATTTCCTGCACACTCGATCGCGTCGATTTGGCGGCCATCGTCAATCCCACTGCTTCGGCGTTGAATGGCCAGGGCAACTGGAAAGCAGCTCGTTTGCGTTTTGCCGCCGTTGACACGACCAATGTGGACGCAAAATTTCGGCTGGAGTCGCGTGAGGTTTTTTTTACCAACCTCAAAGCCGACATCTACGGCGGAAAAGCTATCGGCGACTTGTCCATCAGTCTGGCGAAAAGCACCCCGACCTTCAAAGCCGCCTCGCAAGTCCACGGAATCAGCATGGCCCGTCTTCTGGCGGCGTTCCACGAATTGCGTGGCTTACTCACCGGAAATTTGGACGGGGACTTTAAGCTTGCGGGGGCCATCGAGCACACCACCAGTCCATTCGCGCGAATTCGAGGAATCGGGCATCTGAAGGTCACCAACGGTCAAATCCCAAGCTTAATGCTCAACGCAAACCTGATGAAGCTGGCTCATTTCAACGATCTCGGCCCCGCAAAGGAAAATCCCGCTTCTTTCTCCTCGATCACCACCGACCTCGAACTCGAAAATCTCAGAATTTCGAGCAAGACCATCGATATTGACGGCTACGGCGTCGACGTGGACGGCTCTGGCAGCATTAGCGTATCCGGCTCCGACGATCTTCAGTATCAAGGTGTAGCGGCAATCGCCACCAAACAGGGTTTTTTCACCAACTCTCTCGCCCGATTGGAAGGCGCGAAGCTTGTCGACGGCAAGCTCACTTTCCCGTTCCGCATCGATGGCACCATCGAAAGTCCCAGATTCTCTAAAGGAACAAAAATTCATTAAGACGGTCTTCTGGCGGGCGGGTGGCCGCCCGTCGATCCGATGAAATTCCCGGAGCGGCCCACCCTTGCGATTTTGTTACTTACAAGGGTGGGGCCACTTCTAGATGCCCTCCCTCTTCGCTTCCTCAACTCCCACCTTAGATTTGGCCGGCACACGCCGTCCCGAGCGTACTGTCCGAAGCGGGAATGCGTGGTCTCCCTCGAACCGAAATCGAAATGGCTGGAAAACGTTCGGACAGTCCCTCGGTTTCTCCTCACGTAGGTAACGGGCGTTTGCAAATAAATCTTCAATAAGCGACACAATCGACTAATACGGTAAGCTAAAATGAAAATCAGCTACATGCCCGTCAAAACCAGCTACCACGTCAGGCTGATGTCCCCGCTCGGCAAATATCCCGCCTCGTCGCGTCCCTGTATCTCCGCCCTTTACGCCAGCATCTTGCCTTGAGTGGCACAGACTTCAGTCTGTGCTCCTTGTCCCTCTAGCTGCATCTTGTCTTCAGTGGCACAGACTTCAGTCTGTGCTCCTTGCCCTCTAGCTGCATCTTGTCTTGAGTGGCACAGACTTCAGTCTGTGCCCCCTGCCCCTCTAGCAGCATCGTCCCAGCCTGCCCCCCGCACGCCCCGAAGGAAGCGCAGCGAAGAACCACGGCTCGATCGTGCCCCTCCTCCTCTTCGCCCCCACCCCTGGCCTGTCATTTCGAGCGCAGTGGGCCGACGCATTTTCTCTCATCATCGCTCCTGCGATGATGTCGGCCCACGGAGGGAGAAATCTCTCTTCTCCGGCGGCGCAGCAATAAAATCTCTCTTCTCCGGCGACGCAACGATGAAATCCCTCTTACTTCCCCGCCCCACCCCTGACCCGTCATTTGCGCTTTTTGCATCCCGAACGTTCCTGCGGGATCGAACGGAGCAGGCCGACGTTTTTTCTTTGTGTCTCCTTTGCCCGTCATTTCGAACGAAGTGAGAAATCTCTCTTCGCTCTTCATCGGCCCGCGCAAAGAGACCTCCGCCCCATCGCTCGCGCCTCCCACCCGCGCTGTCATCCCGACCGGAGCGTCAGCGCTTTCGCTGACGCGCAGTGGAGGGACCTCTCTTCCTCCCCCTCTGCCCTCACGTTTCCCCTCGTCATTTGCGCCTCTTGCATCCCGAACGTTCCTACGGGATCGAACGGAGCAGGCCGACGCTTCTTCTTTCACGTTCGCTCCGCGAACGTGTCGGCCTGCGCAGAGAGAACTCTGCCCCATCGCTCACGCTTTGTGAGCGATGAAATCTCTCTTCTCCGGCGGCGCAGCAATGTAATCCCTCTTACTCCTCGTCCCACCCCTGACCTGTCATTTCGAGCGCAGTGGGCCGACGCATTTTCTCTCATCATCGCTCCTGCGATGATGTCCGGCCCACGGAGGGAGAAATCTCTCTTCTCCGGCGGAGCAACAATGAATTCCCTCCTCCGCTTCGGAATCCGAGCATTGAACCGCGAGGCAGTCAAAGACGAGCATGGCACGATTCGAGAAAAGCCCCAGCAAGAAGCAGCCCCACCCGCACAAGAAACAAGAACGCAAGGGCTGGCCCACCGGCCAACTTGAGTCCGCAAGTGCTGGACTATTTCAAAGCGCTGTCGGCGGAGACGGGACTCCCTCGCCAGAAGCTCATCGATCTCTATCTTCTCAACCGTCACAAAGAGCGCAAGAAACTGTCCATGAAGTGGGCGGCGTGGTAGCGTTGCACGACAAAGGCCCAAGGATCCAGAATCAAACGACAAACCTGGGACACCCGCGTTCTCCGTTAGCCTGGCAAGTTCCTCTTCTGCCATGACCTCGCCGATAAATTCATCGGCGCAGCGCATGTAGTCCAAACGATGAAATAAGCGGTCGACGTGTGATATACACTCTTGCAATCAATCAGAGGTAAACCTATTATTCTGACGGCGGGACGAGTGGCCCAACATGCTAAACAAGGTTCTGATCGAGAACTACCGATCCTGCCTCAACACGAAGCTAAATCTCCATCCCAAGCTCTCCGTGCTCATCGGCCCGAATAGTAGCGGCAAGACCAACATTCTGCAAGCAATCATGCTCATAAACAAACTCGCGCTCTCGCGCGAACGCTTTCCTCGTCAAGAACGCCGCCAAGTCGTTACGTCTCGTATAAAGTCATTTTTTGAATGGGCGAATGTCACAGCACGCCTCAATGTGGCCATCGACGTCTTCACCGACAATTCCAACAACGACAAGGTCCTCGAGTCGCGCCAGCGTTGGACCTTTTCCAAAGGGGGTAAGAAGGAGTTCACCTCCCGACTCCCCTTCAGCTTTGGCCGAATTGAATATAATTCGATTCCTCGAGCATTCTTTTTTCGAGAGGGAAGATATTTAATTCATGAACTGCACTCTGCCGACATGCCGCCCGAATGGGCATGGAAAGCAATCCGGCAGCTCACCAAATTCTGCAGCCGAATAACCTATTACGGAGCGTCTCAATTCACAAACCCTGGAAGCTGCCCGCCATCTCTTGAAGTTGACCGAGACGGCGACCCAACTAGCTCCTATCGAGTCCGCGGCCACGGTAGAGTACTGCACGCAATGTACTCCGCAAGCAGGATCCACAATAATCCTCAATACAAGAGATTTCTGGACCTCGTAGGTCCTAAAGGGCTGCGCCTGGTAGACGGCGTAACGTTTCGGGTCGTTCGAAGCTCATCCACCGAATATAGCGTCCGAGTTGGCGGAAAACTGGAACGGCGCAGGCGCGAGAACAGTCTAGTTATCCCTCAATTCAGGATCGGACGACAAGTCCTCTCGCCCAACCAGCTGTCGGAAGGAACGTTTAAGACCCTTGTCCTCGTCTTCCACCTCATCACCGACGACAGCAGCGCCCTTCTTATCGAAGAACCAGAGGTCTGCGTCCACCATGGCCTTCTAGCCAGCATTCTCGAAATCATCAAGTCGGCCTCCCACCGGAAACAGATTGTGCTCTCGACGCACTCAGACTTCGTACTCGATCACGTGAAGCCGGAAAACGTTCTGCGAGTCACATTCGATAAATCGTTAGGCACCATCGTCAAGAGCATAAGGCGCTCGATGACCGCCCGAGAATACTCAGCGCTCCGAGACTACTTAGACACCACAGGAAACCTCGGCGAGTTCTGGCGTGAAGGCGGGCTCGGAGACCGCCCGTGAGAATTGGGATAATCGCCGAGGACGACAGCGACGTAGCCGTATTTCGTGAAATCACCCTCAAATTGATCAGACCCAAAGCAGTTGGCTTCAAGAAATTTGTAGGCGACGGTTCCGGAAAACTCCGTCGAAAATGCGAAGCGTGGGCAAGCAACCTGGTTAAACAGGGTTGCCCTTGGATCGCGGTTGTTCACGATCTTGATCAGCACGACGAATTTCGGCTTCGCACACAGCTGACGAACGCAATCGCTCCCGCGAAGGCACTTTATAGCGTCGTCCTGATACCGAAGCGCGAGATCGAGGCATGGCTGCTATACGACAATCAAGCCATCGCTACGACATTCAAAGGGAGCAAGCTGCCAAAACTTCCGGGAAACCCGGAGTCGTTGAGCGACCCCAAGAAGCACCTGAGGGACCTCGTCCGAAAGACATACGGCAAAGACTACTTGCACACGATTCATAATGCGCAGATCGCAAAGAACGTCAAACCCACGACGCTACGCCGTTCTCAGTCTTTCTCTCCGCATTTCGGCTTCACCCAAAACGTTCGGGCGAGCCTCTAACAGTGGAAATCGGGGAAATCGGGGGACTGGCGCGTGGGCGCGCCTTAACTCTCGGCTGGCCTATCCCTTCACGTGTTTGTTTCTCGCGAAGGGTGGGCACTCTCGTTGTTGGACCTCAGGGGCGATCCGCCTTTGGCACCGACGGGACGCCTCTTCCTCCAACCTCCAACGTCTAACTTCCATCCTCTAACATCTAGCACCCAAACCACTTACAGATAATCCTTGACAGACGGTACTAATTCGTATATACTCTTCTTTGAAATTCGGGTCTCGCGCCGTAGTTGTAAGGCTCCATTTGTAAGGTTCAATTCGTCAGTATGTGCGTTTTTTGCATCCCGGAAGCGTTTCCGGGGCTCGCCCGCAGAGCGGTCCTTCTAATTCCTCCAGGACCTCCCGTCCCACCCCGATTACCACTTTATACTAGCCACCCTCCCCTAAGCCATTTGCAATCAACACTTGCGAAGCCGTTCGCAAATGTTGATTCTACAACACTTACAGAAAACTCAAATCCTTTAGCTGCAACACTTACAAGAAATGGGGGAGGGGCTCGCCTCTTCCGCCCGCAAAGTTTGTCAACTTGTTACTCCTTGTCTGTCATTTCGAGCGAAGCGAGAAATCTCTCTGCCGTCCCCTTTCGCCACCCGTTCACCCTGGCCGAAGTCGCAGGGTCACTCGTCACCGTTTTGCGCACGGGCACACAAACTCGACACGCCCGTGTCGCCGCAACCCCATTCTCCTCATGCGCTTCCGCACGGTTTCCGTCACACAGGGGGGGTGGGGGGCGCGCCACCCTCCATCACTTCAAGTTCTACTTCAAATCGTCCCGTTCCCTGCTCAGGGCCGGCGTGTGTCACGGTGGGATGTCAGTCGTGGCGGACGGCGCAGAGGGGTCGCTGCGCATGGCGCTGCGCTGCGCGCCAAGAGCGATCCGGATGTCGATTTGGCCTGTGCGCCGCGCGGCCAGAAAGGAAAGCACGCCGCAGGTGACGATGAGTCCAGCATCGAGCACGACGCCGGCGAAAATGAAAAAAATAATAATGTCGCCAAATGTTCCCGAGCTGGAGAAAGGGTCTTCGCTACTTCATGGAAAATTTTGGCTGGGAGACCTGGACTCGAACCAGGATAGCCAGATCCAGAGTCTGGAGTCCTACCGATTGGACGATCTCCCAGCCGAGGGGAGGAAGAAAAACGAACCGTAGCAGATTCCCGCGGATCGGGACAGCTACGATTCTACTTATCTAATTTAATCGGGATTCGCGGGGGCGTCAACCGCGAGGCGACGTTGCCGGCGCTGAATCCGCCGTTCCCGAAGTTGTAATGGGCACCATTTGTCCTTTGTGCATGGCGTATTTCCGGCCGCCCCAGGTGATGCGGTTGGAGGCAAAACTCGCCAGCCAGACAGCCGGATAAATGGCGTCGCGGAAAGGCACGAGCCAGAGTTTGCGGCGAAGCACATCGTCGCCGACTCCCCACACGCCGACGGTCCATGCCATGGCGTGCCGCAGCACCAGGTAGGCGAGCAAGTAGGCCGCAGCGATCCACTTCGTGGGCGCCACAATCGCCGCCAATATCGCCCAAGGGAGGCCAAGCGTAAAAATCAATCCGAAGTAAGACAGCGGCCGGCACAGCCGAACTGTTCGCGCCCAGCGAAGCTGGTGGCCCCAAAAACTTTTGGCGGTTTGCGCCGGGTACATCGTCCAGACAGGCTCGCGCGAAAGTTCTACGCTCCCGCCCGCTGCCGCGATACGCAAGCCGAGTTCGTAATCGTCCGCGAGCATTCCGGCGATGGACTCGAAGCCGCCAATTTTGGAGAGCCAATGCTTGGTCGTCACGATGGAAGCGCCGAGTGCGAAATTAACCCCCTCGGTGAGCTCTGCCATCAGCACGCCCGCGAAAAAGTCGCTGGACGCGCCAATCGCTTCGAGCTGAGCGCCCAGATTTTTCTCCGCAATCCCGCAGTAGAAACTCGTCACCGCGCCGGTGCTCGCCTCGACAAACGGGGCGGCCACTTCGCGCAAATAGTTGGGGCCGACACGCACGTCCCCGTCCGTTATGGCGAGTATTTCGTAGCGCGCTTCGCGCGAGAGCCGCGCAAGCTTGTTCACCTTGCGATTTGCGCCCAGATTTTCCGCACCGATGAACAACCGGATCTGTCGTCCGGGGAATTCGGCGATCAGCCTGTGAATCAGGGGAATCGCCGCATCCGAAGCGTCATTCACGGCAAAGAGAATCTCGTATTCCGGATAGTCCTGCCGGCAGAAACTCGTGTAGTTTTCGTAGGAAGCGAAATCTACTCCACGAACCGGTTTCAGAAGGCTCACTGGGGGAGTGTACGCCACCGGCTTGCGCTCGCGTTCGCGGCGAAAAAATCGCCAGGCGGCAACGGTCGCCGCGAAGTAATAAAACAGCGGCGCTGCGGCCAGAAGAAGCACCGCATCGCGCCATCCTGAATGCAGATGAGTCACGATGAATTGCTCAAATTGATTTTACTTGATTCGATGGGGCGCGCTCCAAGCCGGCTACTAGCTTGCCACAAAGCAGCGGCCCGCCGTAATTCCCAAGCTGCGGTCGCAATGGAAAGAGTAAACGAACGAAGAAGTTTTCAAGATGGGTCGATTCCGGATGAGATTGGCTGAAATTCTAGAAGTAAAACGAGCGACGCGTGTAGCCGATCGGAACTTTCTAGTGAGCGCCTTCCTCGCTCACTTCAGGGATGAGCATTCCTTTCCTCACGCGATAGACGGACCCGCGCCACTCGATCCGGTTGAAGAAAAATCCTCCCACCCACACCACAAAACTGATCGCATCGTGCAACGGAAACAGGAACAGTTTTTTCCCGATCTGGGTATCGCCGAGGCCCCAAACGGCCGTCGTCCAAACGACTCCGAATCGCAAAACCAAATACGCCAAGGCATACGCAATGGCAATGCTTCCCCGCCCCAGGGAGATCGCCACCGCCATGCCGACGAGCGTCCAAGGCAGCCCATGCGTGAAGATCATCCCGAGGTAACCCAATGGCCGAACATTTCGCAGCCCAATGGACCATCTCAGCTCGTGTTTCAGAAATTCACGGAAGCTCTCGTCCGGCAGAACCATGCTCACCGGCTTGCGCATCAGCTCGACTCTGTATCCAAGTTCTGAAATCCGGTTGCCGAGTTCAAAATCATCCGAATGATGATTGACCATGGACTCAAATCCGCCTATTTCGGAGAGAACCTTTTTCGTGGTGGCCATGGTCCAGCCGAACGCAAATCGCATGTTCCCTTCCAGCTTGCGCGCCACCAGCGCGGATGGCGCGGAATCCGTGTACATTCCGAGGTCATCCAACGCGGAAGCCAATCCCTTTCCGGAGTTGGCGCGGTATAGCGAGGTTACAACTCCCACCTGCGAGTCGGAAAAGGGCGCGACCACATCTCTCAGATAGTCGGACTCCACTCGAACGTCGCTGTCACTCATGACGACCAGTTCGTACTTGGCTTCTTGAACCAGCCGGCACAGATTATTGACCTTGTTGTTCGCTCCCAGGTTGGCCGCGGAAGTGACCAGCCGGACCGCGCAGTCCGGATAGGATTGCTGTATCTTTTCGATCACGGGAACCACGGGATCGTCAGGGTCGGTCACGGCGAAAACTATTTCGTAGACCGGGTAGTCCAACCTGCAGAAGCTTGCGAAATTCTCGTAGGCTTCCCGGTCCACGTTGCGCACTGGTTTGATGATACTCACTGGTGGAGTGAAGGACTTGTCGGCTGGCCGAAGTTTGCGCACTCCGCGAAAATAATCCAGCACGCAATAGAAGGACAAGAGATAATAACCGAGCGGAGCTACGGCAAGAATGAGGATTGAAAAGCGAAGAGCAGTAGACACGTAGTGCCTCCTCGAGCTCTTTTCTTGACCTTTAGTGGCCTAATCCCGGGACTCCGTCAAGAATCGCAGGAACTAACGAAACCGCGAGATGTGCGATCCTGTTCGTACATAAGTGCACAGGGCCTGCACGCACGGTTGCGACACGGTACCCCGATTATATGGATGCGATTCTCAAAAGCAAGGATGTTTTGCGCGGGAAGTGCCAAATGCGCTGGGAATGGCCGATTCAGTGCTTGCCAAGCCAAACCAGTGTGACTCCAAGGCAGACGAGAAAGACTCCTACCCAGCGGCGGCCGGAGACGCGTTCACCAAGAAAGACAACTCCTCCCAACGCGCCCGCGGCGTAGCTCAGCGCCGTCACCGGGACAACAAAGCTGACATTCTCGATCGATAGCATGGCCAATAGGGAGAAAAACGCGAGTGCCATCATGGCCACGCCCGCCCACATCCAGGGCACCTTCAACGCGCTAAGTATTACGCGCACCAGCGCGACTGGGCGGAAATCGGTCACTTCACCGACATGCTTCATGGCGCGGGTAACGCACAACTCCCCTCCGGTTCCCGCGGCAACCACAAAAAAGAGAAGCAGCGCTTCGCGCATATTCAGCCTGCCTCAGTGGTGCGCGGCGGAGTATTTCCAACCACAAAAACCCCAAGACAGATCACTGCGATTCCCACCCAATGAATCGACGTTATCCGCTCACCAAGATAGAAGTAACCCAGGAGCGCGACGACAAGGTAGGCAATCGACGATGCTGGCTGCACGTAACTGAAATCCGCCCAAGACAGAATCAGCATGTAGGCTACGAAGAACGTTAGCAGCGAGGCCACGCCGAGCCATATATAACCCGACCCAAAAATCCTGAGGAAGATGCGCGGCAGTTCCGGCGCCGCCCATGTGACCGCCGAGCCGACGTGCTTCATACCCTTGCCCAGCAGCACGTTTCCAAGCGGACCAAAGACGACCATGATCAAAATCATGCAATACGTCTTGAAGTGCAGGCCGGATGAGGAGGTCATGCCGCAGGCACGTCCGAGCTGAATACAGGCCGCCCATTGGAATGCACGCCGAATCTCTGCCGCGCACCAAATGATTGCCGGGCCCAGACTAAAATCCTTATTGAAGCAAACTCAGATTTTGCGTTCATTTCGTCCCATTATTATTGCATGCTTTTCGCAGCGTTCCCAGCGACAGCCCCCCGGCAAGGCGCAGTGCCTCTCCACGCCAGAATCACGGCGGTGCGGCGCCAACCCCGGATTCGGTGCCGTTCGGTTTCTGACATTTCCAGGAGTGAATCCCTCAGCTTTTTTGCTATTCTTCTTAAGTCTCTTGCGAACTCTTCAACTGGTTTGAAAGGACCGGCCGCCGAAAAAGGAATGTTGATCGCCCTGCTCAAGTTGCCTGGTATCTCGCGCCAAGCTGCTCTCCGGGAATTGTTTGCAAGCGCCGGCCTGCGCGCCCACCCCGAATGGATGATATCGGCTGTCGGCTGGCTTCGTCTCGAGGCTTCTCGTGCCGGCGCATAGCGCGGTGTACATATTCCTGGGCGTGGCCGCGATACCGTTCATCTATTATTTCCTTGCGCTCTTTAGTTCGTGGCGGTTCTTTCAGCATGCGAAGCTGTCGAAACCAACTCTGCCGTTCACTCCTCCCGTCAGCAATTTGAAGCCTATTCGCGGCCTGGATAACGAAGCCTACGATAATTTCGCGAGCTACTGCCGGCAGGATTATCCGGATTATGAGCTGCTTTTTGCCATCGGAGACGGTGACGAGCCGGTCCTGGCGGTTATCGAGAAACTGAAACGCGATTTTCCGGAGAGCCGAATTCGTGTCGTCCACGTATCCGGACACACCGCCGCCAACGACAAAGTCGTGAAGCTCGCGCGTCTGGTGGAAGAGGCACAAAATGAAGTGCTGGTCATCAACGACAGCGACGTTCGCGTGCGGCCGGATTATCTGCGCTCCGTGGTGGCCCCGCTCGGCGACCCGAAAGTTGGCGCCGTAACCTGCCTCTACGTTTCCACTCACGAACGCACGTTTGTCCAGAAACTCCAATCCATCGGCATGTTTTGCGATTTTTATCCCGGAATCCTGGTTGCCTGGCAATTGGATGGCGTCAAGTTCGCCTTCGGACAAACAATCGTCACCACGCGAAAAAATCTCGCTGGTTTCGGAGGTTATTCCGCCATCGAGAACCGTCCCGCGGATGATCTGTTGGTCGGGCGGCTGGTTGCTGAGCAAGGTCTTGAGGTCGCCCTGCTGCCTTATACCGTCGAGACAGTCGCCGATTTTCATTCCTTTAGCGAGTTTTTTTTCAAACGGCTACGATGGATGACCGTCATGCGTCATATGCGCCCGTGGGGACATTTTGGGCTGGTATTTACGCAAGGGCTGGCGTGGTCCATTGCCGCCGTCGCCGTTCACCCTTCGCTGCGAACCGCCATCCTTTATTTCGGTGGATACTTCGTTGTACGGGCGGTCATGACCTGGTTGATCGGGGTATGGGGTCTGAAGCAAGCTGGTATCTGGAAGAAAATGGCGCTCATCCCGCTATGGGATGCGTGGGCTCTGCTTATCTGGCTTCTTAGTTTCGGACGCAGGAGTATTCGCTGGCGAGACATCAACTATCGCATCCGCGAAGGCATGCTGGTTCCCCTTGCACCGTCCGCGACACAAAAATAAGCGGCGCCGACCGGCCCGTTACTCATCCTCGACCGTGATCCTGCGCCCCGCGTTTGCCTAGCCGTGCGATTGCTTCTTGGACTTCTCCACCGGTTCCGCCGCGTTTTGGGAGCGCGCTCCACCCAGATAACTTCTCGCGGTCTTGCTCATCTGCAGGCGCCGGTCGTTGCGCGGTTCGCGCCAATTTACCTGAGGCAGCATCAAGGCCGCGTCGGCGCGATCCTTATACTTGATGGCAATGTTCATCAGAGAGTCCAGCAGGGAGTCCGAAAGCAAATGCGGCTTCAGCCCCAGATCAATCAGCTTGGAGTGCTTGGCGTTGTAGTAGTGCTCCTCGGCTTCGACGCGCGGATCCTGTAAGTGATCCACTTCGACGTTTAAGCCGAGCTTCTTCCCGGCGGTTACGGTCATACTCGCCAGGTCTCTCACGGAATACTGCTCCGTGAACTGGTTGTAAACACGACATTCGCCCTGAGCCGCCGGATTCTCGCAGGCGATTTCGATGCACCGCACGGTATCGCGAATATCCAGAAACCCTCTCGTCTGTCCGCCCTTGCCGTACACCGTAAGCGGCTGCCCGATGGCGGCCTGGATGCAGAAGCGGTTCAGCACAGTGCCGAAGACATCGTCATAGTCGAAGCGGTTGATGAGTGCCTCGTCCATGGCGGACTCTTCGGTCACCGTTCCGTAAACCACGCCCTGGTTCAGGTCCGTGGCGCGCAAACCCCATATTTTGCACGCAAACATGATGTTGTGGCTGTCATGTACTTTTGAAAGGTGATAGAAGGAGCCCGGTTGTTTCGGGAAAGGCAGCACGTCCTTGCGCCCATTGTGCTCGATCGTTATGTAGCCCTCTTCAATGTCGATGTTCGGAGTGCCGTACTCGCCCATGGTTCCAAGCTTGACCAGGTGACAGTCCGGACGATGCTCGCGCAGCGCGAAGAGAAGATTCAGCGTACCGACAACGTTGTTGACCTGCGTGAAAACGGCATGGCCCCTGTCGATCATCGAATAGGGAGCGGAGCGCTGCTCGGCGAAGTGAACGACCGCGTCGGGTTCGAACGCGAGTATGGAGGAAGCCAGAAACTCGTAGTCACAAATGTCGCCGTAGAATGACTCGATCGTCTTGCCGCTCACCGCTTGCCAAACCCGCAAACGGTCCGAGAGCGGGCGAATGGGAGTCAAGGTCTGCGCGCTAAGTTCGTGGTCCCATTGCCGGCGGATAAAATTGTCAATGATGGCGACGGAATGCCCTTGCTTTGACAAATACAGGGCCGTCGCCCATCCGCAATAGCCATCCCCCCCAAGCACAGCAATCTTCATCGTGCCTCCTCAGTGCGATCCCCCTGTATGACTGGCCTCGTGGAGTGGCGCTTATTCATTGCGCCGGCCCATGCTGGAAGAAAGGGCGTGCCGAAAGCGCCCTGGCGCGGTCTCCACCAATTGGAGCTAGCTACAGTATACGTGATTAGAGCTCGATTACGCCCTTCGCCGTTCCGGAATTCCTTTGCGATTTGCCGTTTTCAATAGGGGGCCAATAGCTTTGCCTCAATAACTATCCCGCCAGAAGAACAGTCCGGCGCGTTTCCAAAAGCAATTTAACCGCTACGTCGAAATGCCTGTTTTTTCCTGCATCCAGGCGGCTGGCAGGGTCGCAGGCGCCGTCTGTATTCGCCATTTTTTCATCCACAGGAAAAGAAGCATCAGTCCCCACAGGTGGTACCCGATGTTTACGCGGCGTTCCAGGTGCTGCCGCAACGCTTCCCGGATCTTGTCCGCCCGAAAGAGCGCACCGTGATCGGCCAGACCCTCTGCCATCGTTTCAACCAGAAGAGCCCGCAAGGGACCGCGAAGCCACTCGTGCGCGGGAATGTCAAACCCGACTTTTTTGCGCCGCAAGATCAACTCCGGAAGCCGGTTTTTCATCAATTCCTTGAGAATGATTTTCTGGCTTGATCCCTGCATCTTCAGTCTTGAGGGCAAACTTGCAGCGAATTCCACGATGCGGTGATCCAGAAATGGCGGCCGGACTTCCAACGAGTGCGCCATGCTCATGCGGTCGACTTTATTCAATATATCGTCCGGCAAAAAATATTTTTGGTCCCACCAAAGATATGGAGCGACTCCATCATTGGCGGCCGGCGAATCCCGTAACCAGCCCAGAACTGTTTCGAGTGCAGCCGGCAGCGGCTCCGCCGAAAGAGTCCTTGCCTCGGTCGAGGAAAATGTCCCGTTCCAATAGACGTGCGCCCGGTCGGACGGCAGCAAGCATCCTTCCAGCAAACGTTTCGCCATGTATTCACGGCTTATTTTGTCGTCGGAGACTGGCCAAAGGCGTGCGAGCCCCAACGCCGCGCGCAACGCCCATTTCGGAAGCCGGCGGATCGGCCGCGCGAGCTGATTCGCACGATACGTCAGGTAGCCTCCGAACAGTTCGTCCGCGCCTTCGCCGCTTAACGCGACCGTCACTTCCCTTTTGCTCATCTTCGAGAGGAACCAGACCGGCAAGGCCCCCGCATCTGAACTCGGCTCATCCGAATAGTATGCGAACTCCTCGATTGTTCCCCGCAGATCTGCGTCTGCGTTCAGATCAAATTCTGTGTGCGCCGTCTGATACTGTTTCGCGGCCGCACGGATGTACGCCGTTTCGTCGAAGCTTCTTCCCAGAAAGGAAATGGAGAGAGTTCTGATCGGTTTCGCGGAGGCGGTCGCGGCATAGTGCAGGACGGTGGAAGAGTCGATGCCACCGCTCAGCCACAAACCGAGAGGAACGTCCGAAAGCAAGTGCTCGCGGACGGATTGTTGCAACAGGGTATCCAGTTCCTCGCACGCAGCGCCGAGCGATCGTTCGCGAATCGGCCCCGCCGGCAAATTCCAGTAGGACTCTGCACGGACGTTTCCGTCGCGCCATTCCAGCCACTGCCCTGGCGGGAGCTTCTCGATCCCCTCCACCATCGTCCACGGACACGGGATGTAGTTCAGGGAGAGGTAGCACTCGAGGCCTGCGAAGCTCAATCGCCTCTCGAATTCCGGGTGCACAAAAATTGTTTTCAGTTCGGAGCCAAAGAAGAGGTCCTCGCCACGACGTGCGATATACAGCGGCTTGATTCCCATGCGGTCGCGCGCCAGAACCAAACGCCGCGAAGATTTGGTCCACAGAGCGACGGCAAACATCCCTCGCAACCGCGAAAAACAGTTGGTGTCCCACTCCACGAAGGCATGCAAGACGGTCTCAGTGTCGGAATGAGAGTGAAACCTGTGCCCCAGTTCTTCCAGTTCGCCGCGCAGTTCGAGATGGTTATAGATTTCCCCGTTGAAGGTAATCGCGGTGTCGCCATCTTCCGTGATGATGGGCTGGTCTCCGCCTTGCAAATCGATAATCTTCAGGCGTGCCGCGCCCATCGAGAGCAAGCTGGAACGGTAGACTCCGCGCTGATCCGGGCCGCGATGGGACAGCGTCGCGGTGGCCTGTTCGATTCGCTCCGGATCGGGCGCCCAATTTTTATGTGTAAATCCGGCAATTCCGCACAAGTTCGAGAACCTCTCGTACGCCGGCAAATTGAGCCGGCCAGGCAGTCACCGCTTCAAGTGCAACCCATCCTGGAGAATAGTGCTGCTGCAGGATACCTCGCTTAACCTAGCGCAACCAGCGCCACACCCGCGCACACGAATATCACGCCCATCCAGCGCGCAGCACTCACTTCTTCTCCCAGAATATATTTGGCGCCGAAAGTTCCTACCACGTAGCTAAGAGCCGAAGCGGGGATGACGAAGCTGATCGGCTCCCAGGAGAGCAGGACCAGCAAGGCGTAAAACGAAAGCGCCATCAACGGTACCCCGGTCCAGAACCAGCCGTTGCGCAATCCTCTGCGTAAGAATCGAAGTAGTTCCCTTGGCCGCAGCCGCTCCGGTTCGCCCGTGGCTTTCATGCCCCGAGTGATGGCGATTTCTCCTGCGGTGCTTCCGAAAATCAGCAAACCGAGAAATACCGCGACGCGGATCATGCCAAAGCCTCGCGTATGACCGCTGTCGTTCGCGGTTTCGTTTGGCCTACGAGTAGCACACCGACGCAAATCAGAACGACCCCCACCCAGCGCCGCGTGGAAACCGCCTCGTGCAGAAAGACGACGGCTAAAAAAGTGAGCAGAGCGTAGCCGAACGCCCCAGCGGGCATTACGTAGCTATAGTCCGCCCAACTCAGCACCGTCATGTAGCTGACCATAAAGCCGCAGAGGAAAAATATGCCGATCCACAAGCTTCCATTTGAAATGGTCAATCGAAATGCGTGCGCAAGCCCCACCGCGGACAGCTCCACAGCGCCGATCTGCAGCATGGCCCTCTTCAACATCAGATCTCCCGCATTGGCGCACACCACCATCGCGCACACCATGACCAGTGTCTTTATCCGCAGCCTTGCCTGGGTTGCCATTTTGCTTAAGTTTTAGTCGTTCCCGGAAGCCGTGGGCGTCTCCGGCACGGAAATCATGGGTTTCTTCAGATTGTCGCCGCCCTGGCGTACCCACTTCCAGCGCTCCGCACGCAGTTTCAGGAAGCTCGTTGCTTCCTCATAAAGACGCTTGCGTTCGTGCGAATCCCAGAGCGCTTCCCGCACGATGCGCCACACGACGCGCGGCCGGAAGTAGTATTCGTCATAGAATCGGTTCACACCGCCCATCATCTCGGCCTTGGAAAGATGGGGGTACTCGATGTGCGGCAACTGGTGTCCGCCGGAATCGGCAAGCGCCTCTACCTTCAAGAAACCTTCCTTGGCCATCGATTCATGCAGTTCGGTGCCGGGCATCGCATGCGCCAAAGAAACCTGGATTGTCTCGCAGTCCAATTCTTTCGCAAACTCGATCGTCTTGTTGATGGTCTCTTTGGTTTCGCCGGGCAGCCCGATAATGAAATCTCCGTGCACCTTGATCCCGACTTTCTTGCAGTTCTTCATGAATTCGCGCGCCATCTCCACCGTGGCGCCCTTCTTGATGTTCTTCAAAATCTGCGGATCGCCTGATTCGAATCCCACGATGAAGAGTCTCGCGCCCCCGTCCGCCATGGCTTTTAGCTCTTCATATTTGCTGTGGCAGCGCGCCGTGCAGGACCACCGGAATTTTAGCGGTTTGAATTTCTGGCTCAGCTCGATGGCCCGATCCTTGCGGATGTTGAAAGTATCGTCGTCGAAGAAGATCTCTTTCATCCGTGGAAAATATTCCAGCGTGTTCTTCACTTCCTGAACGACGTTGTCCACCGACCTCGTGCGCCAAGCATGTCCAGACACTGTTTGAGGCCACATGCAGAAGGTGCACAGCGCCGGGCATCCTCGCGTCGTATAAAACGAGACAAACGGATGGAGCAAAAACGGAACATTGTAGTTTTCAATGTTCAAATCTCTCCTGTATGCGTCAGTGGCAAACGGCAGAGCATCCAGTTCTTCGGTGTGCAGTTGCGGACGCGTGGCGTTGTGCACGACTCGTCCGTCTTTCCGGTAACTCACGCCAAGAATCTGTTCGATCGGTTTGCCGTGTGCGTATTCGGTCACCGAGTGATCGAATTCCCCCCGCGTGACGAAATCGATGTCTGCGCTCGCCATCAACGTCTCGTCCGGCTTGATGTGCCCATGCGGCCCGACGAACGCGATCTTCAATCCAGGATTGCTTTCCTTGATCCTCCGGATCAACTTGAGGTCGCTGTGGAATCCGACTGTGGACGTGTACAACACCAAAAACTCGTACTCTTTGCAGATTTCGACTGTCTGCTGCCAGTTCACTTTGTGCGGCGACGCATCCAGCAATCGGCTTCCGGGAATCATCCCCGCTGGATAGGCCAGCCACACGGGATACCAATAAGATTCAATCTCGCGCGTTGCGGGCCAGCGCGAGCTTGCTCCACCGTCGAAATTCTCAAAACTCGGCGGATTCATCAACAGCGTTTTCAATACATCCGGCATTCTTCACCCTCAGTCGTTCTTAAACAGGCCCGTTCCGACAGGCCTCTTGGAGCCCATTTTCCCCTAACTCGCTGCCAGTTCAACTGGCCACCAACCGCTCGCCATCCACACCCTATGTAGTTTACCTGACTTGGCGGTATCCCCTCAAACAATTACACCCGCACGTGCCATTCTGGAACCAAAGGATTCAGTTGGCCGTGGAATGGGCAGGAAGAAGTTTTCACCCTTCTTTCGGAAGGCTGGCACATTGCCTCTGTTCCCCTCGCCGCGCGAGCTTCCTTCTTGCCATTAAAGGCGTAGGGTCTCCCAGTCGATTCCCATCGTGCAAAATCGCGCTGGCAAGGACTTTAGTTCCCTCCCGGGACGCGCATGTGCGCCTTTATAACTCGGCCTAGCTATCTGTCGCTGTTTTTTCTGAGGGCTTCCCTTTGCGAAACATTTTTAATATAACCTAAGTAAGATAGTACAAGTTATGTAATACTTGTGTAGGAGCAAATCGCGATGGAAAACGAAACCGCTCGGTCAAACGCGCCTTGGGGCCCTGTCATTCTCGTTGTCGAGGGTTCAGCACGCCGGCTGCAGTTCCTCCAGGCGATTTTGGAAGATGCCGGCTTTCTCATTTTCTCCGCTGCGACTGCCTCTCAGGCGCTCGAACTTGCCGGTTCCTGCCCCAGCCCCATTCAGCTTCTTATTACGACACTCCGGCCGGCCGGAATGACCGGCCCCGATTTAACGTCTCGTTTGAGACGCCGATTCCCGGATATGAGCGTCCTGTATACATCCGGCAATCCTATGGCAACTCTGGAAGTCCCCGACCCCGCTGAAGTAGTCTCTTCCATGCTGCCCCGTCCGATCAGTAAAGAGATTTTGCTTCGCCGGGTTAGCACGCTGCTGGCTGCACACGCATTTGTCTAGCGGAGTTCTTGGGCTTTTCGCATGTTTCCGCTGCGCCTCTAGACTGCGTTCTGCGCGGAGTTCGACTCGTGCCGCCAGCCTCCCGGCTCTCCATCGTTTTCGTCCGTGCCTATCAACTGGCGACAAGCGTTGCGCCATCCTCATTTAGCGCTTCGGTCGTTGCTGCTGACAGCTTGTCCCAGATCTGTCCTATCCAATCGAGATGCTCTGGCTTCATAAGCACCGACCGCAAGCAGGTCATGGTTTCGCGGTCGCGATCCATGGAGGCGAAGAAACTACCCCAATAATCCGCAGGTAACTCCGCGAGGGCGAGGTGCAAATTGCGTTTCGCAGCTGCCGTGAAAATCCGCCGGCTCAGTCCGGATGCACCGCTTACGCTTTTTGCCCGCGGGGCAAAAACCAGGATATCCAGCTCTGGGGCAAACGCCGTCATGTAGCGTTGGTCCTTCTCAAGTTTCTCGTGCAGCGCCACCGCGGCCTTTCTCCCGCACTCCAGCCCAAATGCAAATTCCCCGCCGCGCTCGAGCGGCAGCAATTGCTGAGTCGCCCACAGCGCAGCCGCTGCGGCGCCTGGCCGGGAACATTCCAGGCTGATCTCGCCCAAATGCAGCTCTGCCGAGCTGAAATATGTATACGGCGAATCATGTTTGTAGAATCGTCCCACGCCGGGATCGCAAAACAGAACGCAGCCGCAGCCGTAAGGCTGCAATCCATGTTTGTGCGGATCGATAACGATCGAATCCGCTTCTTCCATCCTGGCGAAGGCTGTGGCGGTCTCCTCTCCTAAATTTTTTGCAAGCACAAAGTAACCGCCATACGCGGCATCCGCATGTACTCGAAAGCCGTACTTCTCTCGCAATGCAAGAATTTCAGGAAGTGGATCCACTGACCCCGTCGCCGTCGTTCCCATCGTGGCGACCACTGTGCCCACGTCACGGCCCGCCAATCTTCTTTGGAGCGCGGTCATATCCATTCGTCCTCGCGCGTCGCAGCCTATGCTTTCGAATGGGACTTGCAACACCGCGCTGATTCTTCTGTGCGTATAGTGCGCTTGATCGCTTGCAAGAATTGTCTTACCAGGGTGCGTTTGCGAAGCCACCCACAGCGCCTCGAGATTTGCCATCGTCCCGCCGCCGCACAGATGCCCGAGAAATTCTTTCCATCCGAACATCCCCGCGATCTCCGCAACAGCTTCTTTTTCCATCTCGGATGTCGCGCGTCCTCCATCCAGCGCGTGATTGTTGGGGTTGATCCACAACGAGAGTGCGTACGCCAGCCGCGCCACGGGATGCGGCGGCTTGAGCATCTGCCCTGCATACAGCGGGTGAAAATAGGGATAGTTGTCGTGAAGCCGTTCTGCGGTTTGCGCCAGCGCTCCCGCGATTTTCTCCATGCCGGGCGTCTTCGATTCGAACGCAGGCAACGCTCCAAACCCCGCGTCCAGTTTTTTCACGGCCTCCAGGAGCGCGTCCAGACTCTGCCGTTCTAGCACTGCTCACCCGCCACACTTCACCTGTCGATTCTTCTTACTGCCAGACCTTGTCCAACTGCCCCGCCGTCCTCAGAAGATCCAGTTGCGCTTGCTGCCGCTGGAAATTTGCATCCAGATAGCCCATCCATTTGTCGTTTTCTTCCAGCCGCGCCTTTTCCACGTCTCGCAGGCTCGCTTTACCCTCGCCGAACTGCTGTTGCAGCACGGTGATATTCTGCTGGGCCAGTTGCAGCTCCAGCCGCGCGACTTCCTTTGCCGCGTCTCGTTCCCGCAAGTGCAGAGTTTTTTGCCGCACCTCGGCGCTTACTTCCGTCCTCTTGTTTGCCAGCGTCGCCTGCGCCGTTTGGAGATTTATCTGCGCGAGCCCGATCGCCTGCTTTGTCCTCGCGCTGAACAGCGGAACCTGCACTTGTATTCCGGCGTTAAGGTTGTTCCTCTGAAACGAATTCGGGTTGAAAAATTTCGTGTAGTTATTGAAGTCCGCAAGCACGCTGTAAATCCCGACAAATTCCAGTGTTGGTAGATTCCCCCGCTTTTCCCCTTTCAAACGGAACTCTTTGGCTCGCACGTCGGACTCCGCCAGTCTCAGTCCGGTATTATTCTGCATCGCCATGGCCACCAGATTTGCGCCTTCCTGCTCCGCCTCTCCCGGCAATTCTTCCGCGGCCACTTCGATCCTTTGGTCTTGTCCCAGTCCCAGTTGTCCTTGCAAAAATACTTCCAACTCGTCTTCTCGTCCCTCGAGCTGCAGAATCCTCTGCGTCACTTGCGCTTTTGTGAGTTCCGCCTTTGTCACTTCCATCGGCAACTCGTAACCTTCGGTCTGACGATCTTTGGTGACCTGCAGGATTTTGTCCGCGCTTTCCTGCTCCGCGCGCAATAGCTCGATCGAGTGCCTTACTTTTACCAGCTCCAGGTAGGACATCGCTGTCCGCATAATCACGCTGTTTTTCACGTCCTCCAGCATGATTTTCTGCGAACGCGCCTGCTCCTCCAGCTCTTTCCCCTGTCCTCGCAGCGGTTCGTTATAAATTTCTTCCGAGTACGTCACGTTGAAAACGGAAGGCGCTCGCCCTCCCGGCGTCTCGGGAATGCCGTATGTATACCCCGCCCCCGACCCCGCGTAGAGATTTGGCAGGAATTGGGCCCTGCTGACCATCGAAGCATGATCCGCAACGCTCGCCTGGAGCTTTGCCACCTGAATGTCTCTGCTGTTTCTCAGGGCCGTTTCAATCGCGCTCCGCAGAGTCAGTGTCACGGGAATGCCTTGTTGTTCTCCGGCAGCCGCGTTCGTGGATTGTCCCGCTTGCTCAGTGGCCGCCGTCTGCGCGTTCGCCCGCGCGCCCAACAGCATGGCGCCTATCACCATCGTCCATCCCGCGACGATCGACATCACGGAAGTCTTCTTCATTTTTCCGCTCCTTGGTTCGGTTCCGCCGGCGAATCCGAATTGTTTCAGCCCCAGTTACTCGTACCGGAGCGACTCGACCGGCTGCAGCCTGGCTGCCTGGTTCGCCGGCAAGTATCCGAAGAAAAGCCCTGTTGAGCACGACACGACGAACGCCAGCACCACGCTCAACGGCGACACCGGCACGCGCAGGTTCCCCGGAAGAAATAGTTGCACGACGGCCGGCACCAACAACCCGATTAGAATTCCGAGCACCGCTCCCCCGCCGCTAATCAGGAACGCTTCGGTCAAAAACTGGTACATGATCTCTCTGCGTGCGGCTCCAATGGCCTTCCGGATCCCGATTTCCCGCGTCCTCTCCGTCACCGTTACCAGCATGATGTTCATGATCCCGATCCCGCTGATGAGCAGCGCGATAGCCGCGATCACAATCAGCACGATCGTCAACGCCAGCGAAATGTCTCTCGCCGCGTTCAATATCGAAGCCAGTGTCTGCACATGGTATTCCGCGCTGCTTGGGTGCCGGCTTTGCAGAAGTTCGCTGAGTCGTCGCTGCACAAGCGGCACGTCCTCCGGTGTCGCGGCCTGAACGTCCAGCACCTTCAGTGTGTTCACGCCGGTGTAATACTTGATGAGTCCGAAGGGGATCAGCACGGTCTCTGACTGGATGTCGGAGAGACCAAAGGTCTCCACGCGCTCGTTGAAGACCCCGATGATCGTGAAAATCAATTCTCCTACGTGCAAATCGCGGCCTACTGGGTTGTCTTGCCCGAATAGCCGCTTGGCTAGCTGTGGTGTGATTACGCAATTCTTGCTGTGGGCCTCCATGTCCAGCGAATCCAGGTAGCGCCCGCGCAGCACAACCAACCTGCGTATCTCGTGGTACCCCGTGGTTACCCCGATCAGGGTCACCGGCCTCACCACTCCCTGCGCCACTACAGACATTTGCACGTCGCTTGTTCCCGCCACCTGGGTGATTTCAGGGATGGTATTCTTCACCGCCTCCATGTCTTCTTCGGTCATTTCATAGCTCAGCGGCTGAGCCTTTTCAGAACTCCGGATCAGTTCCGCCCAGACCACATTCGATCCCACCGCTTCAATCTTCGAAATAACGAATTTTTTGCTCGTCAACGCAACTGTCACCACGAGCACAATCGACGCGCTGCCGATGATCACGCCCAATGACGTCAACATCGCGCGCAGCTTGTTCGACCTCAAGGCGTCGACCGAGACGGACAGCGTTTCTTTCAGATCCATCATGAAGGTTTACTCACCGCGTCTGCCCGAGCCGTCCATACTCGAAGATGCCGCGAACTCTCTGCGCCCTACTTCTCAATCCCTTCCCAGTCTCTTGAGCGATTCGCGCGCCGTTTTGTCTTTCGGATCCAGTTGCGCCGCTTCCTGAAATTCCTTTGCCGCCAATTCTTTTTCGCCTCGGCTCTCGTACAAGCGCCCCAGCCAATCATGCGCCGTCGCGTACCGCGGATATCCTGCGCGTTTCGGCGCTTGCTCCAGATACTCCCGCAACAAGCGCTCCGCTCGCTCCGGCTGTTCACTCTTCAGGATCAATCCTACGGCTCGGTAGAAGAGCTCGCGCGGATCCGAAGGGGCTGCCTTCGCTCCAATTTCGGCCACTTCGAGCAGGACTTCCGCCTGGCCTCGTTTGACTGCATAGTCTCCGATGTCATAAATCAGCTCCGCTGATTTCGGATGGCTTTCCAGCGCCTGCTTGAACTCGGCGTCCGCCGTGGCGAAATCCTTCTTCTGCCGCCGGCAGTTTCCTACGGCGTAATGCCACTCGGCGGCATCCATCGCCCGTAGCGCCTCGATCTCCGGCTCGGCTTTGTCCACGCCTCCGCCGACAATACCCGGAGCGCTGCAATCAAACTCGATCAGCGCTTGCCTTGCCGAAAAATTCCTGCCGTCCAGCTGCACGGCTATTTCAAACTCTTTGTGCGTCTTCCGCGCCAATCCCATCGCGGAAAACATCGACGCATGCGACGCTTTTTCTCCGTAGGCCTTCCCCAGCCATTCGTGAAACTGCGAACTCTGAGGATCGATGGCCACCGCTTTTTCCGCGCTCGCGATGGCCGCGTCGTGCTCCTGCAACTCCAGATAAGCCTTTGTCAGCAGCAGTTGTATCTCGCCGTTTTGCGGCTGCGTCGCCGCCGCGCTCTGTAAATCTCTCACCGCCGTGTTGTAATCGCTGTTCTCGTAAGCTCGCCGGCCCGCTTCCCACGCTTCACTTTGCTTGACAGTCGTCGCAACGCTCGCTGTTCCCGCCAGCAGCAGAGCTGGCAGCGCCCACCTGCCTGTCCGACTGCCTGCCCACCTTTCACGCCGCATTCGTATTCACAACCTGAACAGCCATGCCGTCCCGCAGATCTGTATCTCCCGGCAGTGCCACCCTTTCCCCTTCCTGCAATCCGCTCACTACTTCGTAGCTTGTTGCATCGGCGATTCCCACTCTGATCTCCCGCTTTTCCAGCGTGGACTTTCCCAGCTGGTTCGGTTTCACCACGAACACATATCGGTGCCCTCCTTCGGATTCCACCGCCCCTCGCGGAACCGCCAGCACGTTTGTTCGCTCCTTCGAATTGATTCGCACATTCACATTTATGTTCGGCAACAGCTCCAGGTTGTCGTTGTTAACTCCGCAGAGCAGTTCTCCCACGCTGCGCGTTCCGTGCGGGACGACCTGCTTGGGAATCACTTCAGTCTTCCCCACCCAGTTCCGGTTCGGAAATGCGTCCCAAGTGATAATCACCGGTTCGTCCTTCTCCAGCGCGCCGAGGTCCGGCTCGTCAATGAACGCCCGCACGCGGACTCTATGAAGGTCCGCCATCTCCGCCAGCAAGTCGCCCACCTTCACGTAGTCCCCCGCCTTCAAAGGCACCGAAGCAGCGTTCCGGCCAAGCGAGTACAAAGTTCCGTCCACTGGCGCCACGATTCTCCCGTCGTTCACCTTGTCTTCCAGTGCCGCCATTTCGCTCAGTGTCTGCTGCACCTGCAGCTCTCCCCGTTCCACATCCAGGCTTGCCTGCCGGTCAAATTCCTGTTTTACGGCAAGCAGGCGCGTCACTTCTGCCTTCGCATTGCTGAGCGCCAGCTGGTTCGCGGCCAAATCTTCCTTCGTCGCCGCTTGTTCCGCCGCCAGTCGCGTCAGCGAATCATGCGTCCGCTGCACGCGGTCCAGTTGCGCTTCCGCCTTGGATAAGTCCCCGTTCACTTTGGCGGCTTCGTCCGCCTTTCCGCCGGCTTTCGCGGCTCGCAGATCGTCTTGCACACGCAGGAGTTTCGCGCGCATCTCGGCCAGCTGCGCTGACGCTTCCTTCACGTTCAGTTCCAACAATAGCTGCCCGTGCTTCACTTTCTGGCCTTCCGTCACGTAGATCTTTTTCACAAACGTGTCCAGCTGCGCCCTCATCACATAGGGCGATACGGGCTCGACCTTCCCGTTGCTGCTTATCGACGAGACAAGATTTTTCCTTGTGGGTGTCATTGCCGAGATCTTCGCCGCAGGTTTCCTCCCGATTACCGACACGAGGAAATAGGCGAACAACCCCGCCAGCACCAGGAAAATCACGATCCGGTTTCGCAGCTTGCGATCCATGCTCTCCTATTCCGCGCAGTCTCTTGCCTGGGGCGCCCAAGGACACACAGTATCCTGCGCCCCCACGCCATGCACGTACTTGTCCGTGGCTTGCTTCCCTAAATCTGGCGGACCCCGAAGTATTTCATTCTAGCAATAGCCCCGCTGCTTTCTCTACACTGCTTCCCCAACTTGGTTCCTAATAAGTGCCTCATCACCAACACTATAAAGATGCAGCGCTCGCCCTGCAGGATGCGCAGTCCCTCTTACCCTCGCATCGTGAACCCGCAACCCTCCGTCAACGCAATCACTGAGCCCCTTTCCATTGCCGGGCCCGTCCCTTTATCACGGGTCACGAGTCACCAGTCTTTGGCCCCTCACTTCCTCTCCCGCTGAAATATCTTCCCCGCCCCACACGTAGTAGACTCTGTACCCTTGTTGCCCTGTGTCTTGATCGCTCCAATTGAGGGGTCCATTCATGATTGATGCTCGTGGCCTGTCCAAACGCTTCCAGGACAAGAAGCGCGGTGAAATACGCGCCGTGGATAACATCAGCTTTCAGTGTCAGCCAGGAAAGATATACGGCCTGCTGGGAGCTAACGGCGCGGGCAAAACCACTACCCTGCGCATGCTCGCCACCATTCTTGAGCCTACGGATGGCACCGCCATCGTCTGCGGCTATGATGTCGTCGAACACCCAGAAAAAGTCCGCGCCAATGTGGGCTTCCTCTCCACCGCCACCGCCCTCTATCGCAGGCTCACCGCCCAGGAATTCGTCGAATACTTCGGCCGCCTCAACGGCCTCGACGAAGCCACTCTCAAGAAACGCGTCGACAATATCTTCGATCGTCTGGACATGAACGGCTTTCGTGACCGCCGCTGCGACAAGCTCTCCACCGGCATGATGCAAAAGACTTCCATCGCGCGCACCCTTGTCCACGATCCCCCCGTCATGATCTTTGACGAACCCACCAACGGCCTTGACATCATGACCGCTCGCACCATCACCGCCTTCATCCGCGAGTGCCGCAACAACGGCAAAACCGTTATCTTTTCCACGCATATCATGTCCGAAGTCGAAAAGCTCTGCGACACCATCGGCATCATTCAGTCCGGCAAGCTTCTTGCCGAGGGCACTCTCGCCGAGCTTCGCGATAAATATTCCGAGCATGATCTCGAGGAAATCTTCGTCAAAGTGGTTACGCCTCATTATGTCGCCGAGGAGAAAAACTGACATGTCCCTGCGCAACGTTGGCATCGTCTACCGCAAGGAACTCACCGAAGCCATTCGCGACCGCCGCACCGTCATCTCCACCATTCTCGTGCCTCTCTTGCTGTTCCCTGTTCTCAGCGTGGGCTTCGGCTCGCTCGCTGTCGCCCTCGTCGGCAAAGCGAAGGAGGAAACCCCCAAGGTAATGCTCATCGGCGGTGCGGACTCTCCCGCCATCGTCGACGGCCTCCGAAAGCTCGACAAGATCGAGATCGTTCCCGAAACGCCCACCTGGAAAGACCAGATCATCAACAAGGAAGTTCGGGCCGCCGTTGATATCCCCGCTGGATTTCAGGCTGACATCGCTCAGCAAAAATCAGACACGGTCAAGATTTACAATTACGAAGGCGAATTGAAATCCGAATTTGCGAGCGACAAAATCGAGAAATATTTGAAGTCCTACAGCGACAACGTCGTGAAAGAGCGGCTCGCCGCAAAAAATCTTCCGGTGGACGTTCTGAAGCCGTTTGAAATGAAGCGGGAAAACGTCGCCCCTCCCGAAAAAGTCAGCGGCGCCGCGATCGGCGGCATCATCGGCTACATGGTCATTCTTCTGTGCATGACCGGTGCGATGTATCCCGCCATGGACCTCACCGCCGGCGAAAAAGAACGCGGCACCATGGAGACGATTCTTTCCAGCCCCATCTCCCGCACCCATCTCGTGCTCGGCAAATTCTTTCTGATCCTCACCGCCGCTCTCGGCACCGCGGCTCTCTCCGTTTTGTCCATGGGTGTCTCTTTCTCCGTTTTGGGCCACTACACTTCACAATCAGCGAGCGGCCGCGACGCTGCCGCGGGCCTCCTCCTTCACCTCGGCCCCAAGACCGTCGTCTCCGTCTTCCTCATGGCTCTTCCTATCGCCGTTCTTTTCTCCGCGGTCCTCATGACCATCGCTCTCTTCGCCAAAACCTACAAGGAAGCCCAGAGCTATCTCACTCCCATGACTTTCATTGTCATCATTCCCGCCATCGCCGCCATGCTTCCCGGCGTCGAGCTCACCTCCAAACTTTCTCTCATTCCCATTCTCGGAACCAGCCTTCTGTGTAAGGAACTCGTGGCAGGCACGTATCATTGGAATCTGATCGCACTGATCTTCACTTCCAATTGCGTATACGCAGCCGTCGCTCTCTTCATCGCCATCAAAATGTTCCAGCGCGAATCCGTCCTCTTCCGCTCCTGAATTTCTTCCTACTGCATCCCACATCTCATCGGGGCGCAACTTTTGGGGCCCTTGTCGTCAAGATTCAACCCCGGCCACGCACCCGCTTTGATTTGTCCGGGTCTGTGCCTTTCTTCCATGGACTCAACACCGAATAACTAGGCGTAGCCGTCACAGTTGCTTTGCTCACTGTTAGCAGTTTCCTCCGAATCAGCCAACTCACCGCCCCTTGCACCGAACTCTTCGAAGCCCCAACACTCTCCGCAATCTCCCGGTAACTCACCTCCACGGCTCCATCCCGCCGCCCCTGCTCCGCCGCCAGCCACAAGTACACCAAAAAACACACCGGCCTCCGGTCGTGCCCCACAAGGTCTCGCAGCAACACGTCAACCACGTAATCATCCAAAGAGATCATAGCTATATCAACCATTCATATAGCAACGCCTGCCTGATTGCAACTGCCCTTCAGCGCAGGCTATCTTCCCAGCAGTTTCATCAAGGAGGCTTCCATGATTCGCCGCATCAAGTTCGCTGGCATTCCCGTTCGGAATCAGGATGTCGCATTAAAGTTCTACACGGAGACGCTGGGGTTCAAAGTCGTCACCGATCAGCCCTTCACCGAAAAACAGCGCTGGATCGAGTTGATGATTCCTGGCGCTGAAACCGGTCTTGCGCTCTATACACCCGAGGGCCATGAAAATCGCATCGGTCAATTTCAGTCCCTCGCCTTTTGGTGCGACGACCTCTTCGCCACCGCCAAAATCCTCAAATCCAAAGGCGTGCAATTTGCCGTCGAGCCCAAGACCGAGGCCTGGGGCTCCTCCAGCGTCTTCAAAGATCCCGACGGCAACCAGTTCGCCCTTTCCAGCAAATAGCCGCGGCCGCCCGTCTGCGCAAGACGTTCGGCGCCGCCAGCTCTGAGCAGTCCAATTTGTCTCTTGCACAAGCTGCCGGACTAGTTTATTCTTATAACTAGGGAAAATTCCCGAGAACGGCAGCCATCGGCTGCCGTTTTGTTTTGGTAGCACAGGCTTCAGCCTGTGCGCTTCTCAGCCCCTGGCGTTTTACGCATGCCCTGCCAACGATCCAGCCAAGCCCAGTTACCCTCCGTCCTTTCGCCAGTGCAAGAACGAGGCTGGGCTTCTTCGGCAGCCCTGCTTAGGGTCCAAAAATCGTGAGTGCGGAGTAGTGGTTATGTTTACCTGCAAACCCTTTAAAATGAACACTTACAAAAAGCGCCCACAAGTGTTGATTCTAAGCGACTTACAAAAAATCCAAGTTATTTAGAATCAACACTTACGAAAAAGAGGGGAGGGGGTAGGCAAGGTCGGGGTAGACAGACCGGGCGCATCCCTGGCACTTTTCATGGACCCGCCACGAACGCGAAGCCTCATTTTCTCGTATATAAATTAAGCCCATGCCCATGACCCGCCGCCGAATCATCCGTATCCTGCTAATCCTTCTCCTCTTCCCTCCGCTATTGGCAGGCATCGCAGGCTGGCTCGTCGCCCTCAGCTTCCTCCATCCCATCCGCCGCGAACTCACCCCCGACCTCATCCGCGAAGCCGATGCCTCCTTTGCCCACTCCGGCGGCCACCGCGAAGACTTCGACGTCCGAGCACCCGACGGAATCATGCTCCACGGCTGGAAAGTTCGCCCCGAGCATCCCAACGGGAGCTGGGTCCTGCTATTCCACGGCGTCGCCGATAATCGCATCGGCGTTGTCAGCCAATCCGAATTTCTTCTCCGCGCCGGTTACAGCGTCGTCATGATGGACGCCCGCGCCCACGGCGCCAGCGAAGGCCCCATCGCCACCTACGGCTGGCTCGAACGCAACGACACGCGCGCCATCATCGACGCGCTACTCCGCTCCGAATCCTCTACCTCCCTTACCTCCTCAACTTCCTATGCCTCTCTTGCCCACATATTCGCTCTCGGCGAATCCATGGGCGCGGGCATCGCGCTGCAATCCGCCGCCATCGATCCCCGCATCGAAGCCGTCGTCGCCGAAGCCTCCTTCGCCAACTTGCGCGAAGCCTCTTACGATTACGCCGGCTTGCGCCGCTCCCCGCTCCTCGGCATGACACTCTTTCGCCCATTCAGTTGGACACTTCTCTATCGCGGCGAAAAATTAACCGGTTTTCCCATCGCCGAAGTTTCCCCGGAAAAAGCAGTCGCCTCGCGCCCGTTTCCCGTGTTGCTCATCTGCGATGAAAAGGACGAAGCGCTCCCTTGCCGCCACACCCGGCGCATCTACGCCGC
>DATGED010000054.1:0-48261 GCA_035310525.1 Candidatus Acidiferrum sp.
ACAACCCCCTCGTCAACCGGACCCGCTATTCACGCTGAAAAATCAACAGCGACCTGCTGCCCCTGTCTCGCGCAATAAAAACAAGCTCCCTTGACCCTCTCTTGAGCATCCATCCACATCTGGTGAGAAATCCGGGCTAGCACAATCGCAACCCACCGCTCGCGTCACGCAGCTCTTCACAGCTCAACCCCCGAGCCGTTGACCGTCACCGGAATAGCCGGTATTCTCCGCAAAGGTTTGATTTCTTGTCCATTCCTGAACTTTTCTGTTCTTCTGTGCGTACTACACTGTGAAGAGGTGTGTGATGGCTCAACAGGGCACTCCTAGGCGCGCTTCACTCGTTGTTCCCGTACTTCTCATCGCGCTTGGCGCGATTTTCCTCTACTCCAACTGGCATCCGGCCTTCGATCCTTGGCCGATTCTTTGGACTTACTGGCCGCTCATTTTGATTTTCGTGGGCCTGGGAAAAATCTGGGACACCTGGTGGCGCCGCCAGCATCCGGACGCGCCAACCGGGGCCCCATTGGGCCCGAGTCTCGGCGCTATTGCTTTCGTGATTATTCTGCTCGTCCTCCTCTGGCATGGGCGCAACGGTTCGCATTGGCGCGGGAGTTCCGTCTACGCGATGCAGCATCAATCGCGCACCGTCGACCGCCAGAATGCCAAGTCCGTGCGCGTGGATCTCGACATGGGCGCGGGCGACCTGAATATCAGCGGGGGCTCCAGCCATCTTTTGGAAGCCGATTTCGACTATCGTTCTTCTTCTCTCGCACCAAGGGTGGAGTATTCCATTTCCGGATCTTCCGGAGAACTCCGCATTTCCGAGGATGACAACAACAACCACATCCACGGCACCTCCGATAACAGCTGGACTCTCCACTTCGCCAACGATATCCCGCTCGAGATCAAGATCGATATGGGCGCCGGCCACGGCAACCTTCGTTTGCGTGATATCGACGTAACTCGCTTCAATCTGGACATTGGCGCGGGGCAGGTTGACCTCGACCTCACTGGCGACCGCAAATCGGATCTGAACGCCGATGTGGAAGGCGGGGTCGGCCAGGCCAACATTCGTTTGCCGAGGAAGATCGGCGTCATTGTGAACGCCTCGGGTGGCATCGGGACCATAGACGCTCACGGCCTGAAGCGCGATGGCGACGCGTACACCAATGATGCCTACGGCAAGTCTCCCGTGACGATCCACCTGAAAGTTGAGGGAGGTGTGGGAACCATCAATCTGACTGAGGAACCCTGATCCTTTTCCGCGTTTCCGAAGCTGTACTGAGATTTTTATTAGCTGGTCATGCCGTTCGCGGCCGGGTTTGCTCCGTTTTTGCGCTGGACGTATAATTTAAAGTTTGGACACCGCGCTCCGAGCGCCCTGTCTAGGCTTCCCCTTGGCGACCAGCGAACTCACGCCCGTGCTTAGCGAACAGGAGGCAATCCGCGTCCGCGGCGCCCGGGTTCACAACCTGCGAAACATCAGCGTGGAAATCCCGCACAACGCCATCACTGTGGTCACCGGAGTCAGCGGTTCCGGGAAGTCGTCGCTGGCGTTCGATACCATTTACGCGGAAGGCCAGCGGCGCTATGTCGAATCTCTTTCTGCTTACGCGCGCCAGTTTCTCGAGCGCATGGAAAAACCCGACGTCGACGAAATCTCAGGCATCGCTCCCGCTGTTGCAATCCGCCAGAAAAATTCCACTCGCAATCCGCGCTCGACCGTCGCCACTTCCACCGAAATCTACGATTACTTGCGTCTCCTTTTTGCGCGCTGCGGCCAGACTCTCTGCATAAAATGCGGCGCGGAGGTTCGACGCGACAATCCAGACGAAATCGCCTCGCGCATTCTTTCTCTCTCTCCTGGCCGGCGGTTTTATATCCTGTATCCGCTTCGGGTCGCGCAGCCGCAAGCCACCGGCGACGCGCGCCGCGTCCCCAGAAAAAAAACTCCTTCGCCCCCGCAAGAGGCGCTCAAGCAAGCCCTCGGCGACATCCAGAAGCGCGGGTTCAACCGGCTTTACCAGGATGGACGAGTCCATGAATTTTCTTCGCCGGAGAGTCTGCTGGATGTGGACTTTTCGAAGCCTGTCTACGTTCTCGTGGATCGTCTTTCCGTGAATCCGGAATCGCGCTCGCGACTCACGGACTCCATCGAAATCTGCTATCGCGAAGGCCGCGGCGAAGCCATCCTCGAATTCGCCGCGGATACTGAGGGCCACGCCGCCGAGCGGTTGACTTTCAATGAACGATTCGAATGCAAGAACGACGGAACTCTGTACCAGGAGCCGGAACCCCGGCTGTTTTCCTTCAACAATCCGTACGGCGCATGTCCGCGCTGCCAGGGCTTCGGAAACACAATCGATTTTGATCTGAATCTTGTGGTGCCGGATTCCAGCAAGACGCTCGAAGAAGGCGCGATCGAGCCGTGGACGAAGCCGCGTTACCGTGCGCTTTTGCAGGACGTGAAAAAATGGGCGCGCGGGCGCGGCATTCCGCTCCAGGTTCCCTGGCGGCAGTTGACTGCCGAGCAGCGCCGCCTAGTTCTGGAAGGCGACCCGGAAAACAAGTTTGAGGGAGTAAAGGGATTCTTCGAATGGCTCGAGCGGAAAAAATATAAATTGCATGTCCGCGTTTTTCTCAGCCGTTACCGGGGCTATGCGACGTGCCCGGAGTGCGGCGGCACTCGTCTTCGACCGGAAGCGCGGGCTGTTCGCGTGGCGGGCAAGTCGATCACGGAAATCTGCAAACTGACCGTGAAAGAAGCGCGAGGGTTCTTTTCCACGCTGGCTCTTTCCGAATCACAGACAAAAGTCGCGGAGAAAATTCTGGAAGAAATTCGGTCGAGGCTGCAATTCCTCGATGAAGTAGGCCTCGATTACCTGACGCTTGAACGCTTGACGTCCACGCTTTCGGGTGGTGAATCGCAGCGCATCCAGCTGGCCACATCGCTCGGGTCGCACTTAGTGGGGGCGCTGTACGTTCTGGACGAACCTTCGATCGGATTGCATCCGCGCGATACGCAGAGGTTGATCGATATCCTCAAGTCGCTGCGTGACCTCGGCAACACCGTCCTTGTCGTCGAGCATGACCCAGACACCATACGCGCCGCGGATCACATCATCGATCTGGGCCCGGGCGCCGGCGAACTCGGAGGGAAGCTGCTGTTTGCGGGCAATTACCAGGCCATGCTGGAAGAGCAGAAGTCCCTGACCGGACGCTACCTGAGCGGGGAACTGGCAATACCAATTCCCAACATTCGGCACAGGCCCAATGGAAAATTTCTGCGTCTCTACGGCGCAGCTCTACATAATCTGCAAAATATCGACTTGATGATGCCGCTTGGAACGCTGACCGTGGTTACAGGAGTGAGCGGTTCGGGCAAGTCCACGCTCGTTCATGATGTGCTTTACCGTGCGATGGCTGCCAAGCGGACCGGCGGGAGCGTAAAGGAATACTGCGACCGTCTGGAAGGCGACGCGAACATTCGCGAGATGGTGATCGTCGACCAGTCTCCCATCGGCCGGACGCCGCGTTCGAATCCTGCCACGTATCTCAAGGCATTCGATTCCATCCGCGAAGTATTCGCTGCAACGCCAGACGCGAAGCGCCGGGGATTCTCCGCCGGCCATTTTTCGTTTAACGTTCCCGGCGGACGCTGCGAAACGTGCCAGGGGGACGGTACGGTCACGGTCGAAATGCAGTTTCTTGCCGATGTGGAGCTTATCTGTGAGGAATGCCGCGGGACTCGATTCAAAAGCAGTGTGCTCGACGTGCGCTACCGCGGGAAAAACGTGCACGACGTTTTGCAGCTAACAGCACGCGAGGCGCTCGCGTTCTTCAATGGCGTTCCCAAAGTTGTCTCGAAGCTTCGCGTCCTAAACGAAATCGGTCTTGGTTACCTGCGGCTCGGCCAGTCGGCGACGACACTTTCCGGAGGCGAAGCCCAGCGGCTCAAGCTGGCCGCGCACCTGACACGGACGGAAAACGAGGGGATTCTCTACATCCTCGACGAGCCCACCACTGGCTTGCATTTTGACGACATCGCGAAACTGCTTTCAGCTTTCCGAAAGCTGCTGGAATCCGGGGCTTCGCTTCTTGTCATTGAGCATAATTTGGACGTGATCAAATCCGCCGACTGGTTGATCGATCTGGGACCCGAGGGTGGCGATCAAGGCGGGAAAATCATCGCAACGGGCACGCCTGAACAGGTTGCGCGCAACCAGCACTCCCACACCGGTCGATTCCTTGCCCGAGTGCTCAACGGCAACGGGCAGGCAAAGCGGTCTAGCAGCGGCGCATCCAAGAACAATATGCCTTCGGGTACGATCGCGAATGGAGCGGGGAATCGTCCGGCAGAGCCATGAAGTTCCCGAGTCCGAGTGGTACAAGAACAGTCGCGAGCCGCGGAAGCCTCGCCAACCAGATTTTATTCGTTACGCTTGTGTTTGGTGTCGCGCAGAATTGTGCGGCCCCAAGTTGCAGGGCATCGGTCCCGAGTTCTCAATCCTCACAGCAGAAGCCATCTCAAACAAGAACACAGAAGCTTTCCAATCCGCTTAACGATCTTCTCGATGAGGCGCAGCGAGACATAGACAACAACCAGTTCGAAGCCGCAGTTGTTCCGCTCCAAAGATTCATCGCTGAAAAACCGGATGTAGCTTGGGCCCATTTCCAGCTGGGGTACTCGTACACCGCACTCAAGAAAACTGATGAAGCCCGCGCCGAATACGAACGCGCGACCGCACTTGACCCAAAAATGGCGGAGGCATTTCTCAATCTGGGGATCATGCTCACAGAAAAAGATCCAGCCGCGGCGGTGCCGCCGCTGAAGAGAGCCGTCGAGCTGCTTCCTGCCCAAAGCAGGCCGCGCTTCCTTCTCGGCTACGCTCTAGAGCGGTCGGGCGACGTGGCTAGCTCGGTTGAAGCGTACGAAGAGGCGCTGCGGCTCGATCCTCGCGACGTCGAAACGGTCATTCATCTAGGCAATCTTTATCTGACATTGAAACGTTATCCCGAGGCCGAGGCAAAATTCCGGGCAGCGATCGAATCGCAGCCGAAATCGCCGCAGGCACTGCTCGGTCTCGCGCAGTCACTGGACGGCGAAATGAAACCGGAAGCGGCTAACGCGTTTCGGGACTACCTGGCTGTACAGCCGGACGGGCCAGCCGCGCGGACTCGCCTGATTCAGCTCCTGCTCGAACAAAAGCAATATGATGCCGCGCTTGCTGAACTCGACCGCGGGGATGTCGGAAAAGCCCCCACACTCGATTCGCTCCGGTCACGCGCCGACATTCAGATTGCCCAGAAAAAATGGGACGAATCCATCGTCACCCTGCGCAAAGCAATCGAGCTCGCCCCGGGCGACGCGACACTCCACGGGGGATTGGGGCGCGTGTACATGCAGAAGCGCGACTTCGCGGCGGCGGAGAAAGAAATCAAGACGGCGCTCAGGATCGATGGCAACAACCTTTCGTACTGGAAGGATTTGATGTCGACTTATTATCTAGGGCGGAATTATCAAGCCACGCTGGCGGCGCTGGACGTAATTGCCAAATCGGAAACACCAGGGGCAGGGGAATGGTTTATTCGGGCTCTCTGCTACGATAGTCTGAACCAGCCGAAGCCTGCGCTCGAGGCGTACCAGAAGTTTCTCGAACTCGACCAGGACAGGAACCCCGACCAGGTCTGGCAAGCGCAACAGCGCAGCAAGGTTTTGCGTCGCATGCTGGATCAGAAAAGGTAGAGGCATGGGCCCCGGCGTTGCGCAAGGCGTCGCAGTGACGATCCTGTTGGGTGCGTTGTGCGGGGCCGCGGAATCCGCGGACAAACTTAGCGAGCTACAATCTCGTTTCGATAGCGAAACGAATGCCGTTCACAAGGCAAAGATGCTACAGAAACTAGGCGATGCCGAATTTGAAGAAGCAGGCCGGGCGGAGCAGGCTGGGAATTTCACGACAGTAGACCTGCTGATGGAGAAATACCGGGACAATGTGCGCGTTGCTGCAGAAGCCTTGGAAAAGGAAAACCCGGATGGCGAGAAACATCCCAACGGCTACAAACAGCTAGAAATGCATTTGCAAAAAGGATTGCGCGAGCTGGACGAGTTCCTGCTCGAGGCTCCCGACGTCTTCAAGCCACCGCTGCAACTTGTTCGTCGGGATCTCCTGAGCACGGATAACAAGCTACTTCGGCGTTTGTTTCCCGATCATCATCATGAAAAGTCTGGAGTGGCCGCGCGACCGCCAGCAACACTGCCAGGGCCGGGAGCCCAACCATGAAAGTGCGTGCACTTCTTCTAGCTCTCAGCTTGCCTGCTCTACTCGGCGCGGCAAGTACGCGGACGAAACCGCCCGCGCAGAAGGATTATCTTTCCTCGATAGAGGCCGACAAGATTAGAGACGCGGAGACTCCCAACGAACGCATCACGCTTTTTCTTTCCTTCGCGGACGACCGCCTGAAGAAACTTCAATACGAACTGGAACACCCTTCACAAAACCGGCACGAGGAAATGATTAATTCTCTCCTGAATGCATATGTCGGTTGTGTCGATGACGCCGCCGACCTTATCCAGCTCGGAATCGAGAAGCAACAGAACATTCGCAAGGCGATCAACCTGATGGCGGACCGCACCAAGGAGTATCTGGCGATTTTACAAAAGATCCCGACCGGCGTGCCGGACGCCGATCTCTACAAGGACAATCTGGAGGACGCCAAGGAAGGGACGCAGGACGCCCTCCGGGAAGCCGAGCAGGCCAAGAAGAATGTGGCGCCGCCGCCGGTTCGGCGAAAGAAATGAAGGGCATGAAGCGCGAAAGTTCGCCGGTTCCAGGGGGCAGCCCGCTTTTTCAGCGCATGTTTACACGGCTGGGGTGCGAGGGGCGGCCACCTCGCTTTCGGGTCGAATACTATCCTTATGCCAGTCTCGTGCTCACGATTCGCCGCCGCGAGGACGTCGTTTATGTGCGGTTCTCCGATCTGCTGCGGCGCGCGCCGGCGTCCGTGCTGGAAGGTGCGGCGGCGCTGCTTCTCGCTCGTGTGTACTGCCGGAAGGCTCCGCGCGCGCTGGTTGAACCCTATCTGAGTTACGCCCGTTCGGATCGCACGCGGGGACGCATCAGCCGGATGCGGAGTGGCCGTGTGCGTCTTGCATCCGCCGGACCTCGAGGGAGGCGCTTCGATCTGGAGGAAATGTACGCGCGGCTCAACGAAAAGTATTTCGGCGGAAGCCTGGAGCGGCCGCATATCGGGTGGAGCACGCGCAGTTGGCGGCGCCAGTTTGGCTGCTACGACCCGGGACCAAATCAAATCTTACTGAACCGCAGGATGGACGATCCGGGAGTCCCGCAAGTGGCGGTCGAGTACGTTTTGTATCATGAAATGCTGCACATGAAGCATCCTACCAGGCGTTCAGGCTGCAGCCTTGTCTCGCATTCGAGCCAATTCCGCGCGGAAGAAAAACGGTTCGAGGAGTTCAAACGAGCCCGCCGGATTCTGGATCGGTTAGCGCGTTGATTTTTTTTCTTTCTCCACTTCCTTATATAGTTTCTCGATCTTCTTCTGGACTTTCTCTTTATCTTCCGCGTGGGGATACAAATCGAGGTATCGTCTATAGGACTTGATGGCCTGCTTTTTCAGACCTTTTTTCTCCTGGGCCTCGCCTAAGCGGAGGAAAGGAAGCGCATAGCCGGGTTTGGCTGCTGCGGCATCCTGGAAACGGTCAATGGCTGCATCCAGGTCGCCTTTGTGCATGTAATACGTGCCAACCTGCATGTCTTTTTCGGCTCGTAGTGGATCCCACATCGGCTGATCTGAAGCATTTTGGGTGGCGTTGTCGGAATTTGTCTTAGGGGGTTTCGGCTTGTCAGCGGGGGCTGGGGCAGGATCCTGCGCGGGATTGCTGGCTGGCAAAGCTAGCAGGAGCATGAGGGGGAGCGCCCCGAAAAGCGGCAATCGCAAAGTCCTTTTCATGTGTTTTGTTCGATGCTGAATCATACGGAGCACGTTGCAGGCCGTCCACTCAGTCGAATCGGAAGGCTGAATCGCTGGCCTCTCCCGATCGAGCTGTCACGCACAATTCTAGTATGATGGAGGTCGTCCGTTAAGTGTAGATTCCGCAGCGACATCTCCCATGGAACCCCGAGAAAAAGCCGCTCTGCTTCCTGAGAGTCCCGGCGTCTACCTCTTCAAAGACGCCGCAGGCACGGTGCTCTATGTCGGCAAGGCGGCATCGCTGCGCAGCCGCGTACGTTCGTATTTTCTCGAGTCAAGCTGGGTCAATACCAAGACAGGATCTCTCGCGCGAGAGATCGCGGATCTGGAAACCATTCTCGTCGGCAATGAACGCGAGGCCCTCGCTCTTGAACACAACCTGATCAAGGAATACCGCCCGAAGTTCAATGTCGTACTCCGCGACGACAAGACGTATCCTTACATAAAATTTACGGCGGCGGAGAAGTACCCGCGCGTCTATTTCACGCGGCGGATCAAGAAGGATGGTTCGCTGTATTTTGGACCGTATTTCCCGGCGGGACTGGCCCGGCGCATCCTGCAATTCGTCCACAAGAGATTTCTGGTACCTTCTTGCACAGTCGATCTCACGCGCAGCCATCCCCGACCCTGTTTGCAGTATTACATCAAGCGTTGTCTGGGTCCCTGCGTGACGGGCCTGACAAGCGACGAGCGATACGGCGAGGCAGCGCGGGATGTGCGGCTATTCCTGGAAGGGAAGCGGCACGATTTGATGAAGAGTCTCGGATTGCGAATGATGGCGGCAGCCGAGAGAGAACAGTTCGAACAGGCCGCAGCGTACCGCGATCTTTTGCGGACCCTCGAAGATATCGAGGAGCGCCAGCGCATCGCGGCGGCCCAGGGCGACGACACGGACGTGCTGGCCTACTACGCCGAGCCGCCGCTCGTTGCGGCGAATCTTTTCCACTTGCGTGGTGGGCGGGTGGTCGACCGCCGGGAGTTTTATTGGGAAGATCTCGAGGAATTCGAACCGCAGGAATTCGTGCCATCCCTGCTCAAGCAGCTTTACCTGGAGGCGGAATATCTGCCGAAAGCCATCCATGTGCCCATTGATTTTGAAGATCGCGAACTGCTCGAGGAGACATTGGCGGAGCGAGCCGGACACAAGGTGGAAATCTTCACGCCGCAACGGGGCAACAAGCGATCATTCCTGGACCTGGTCGAGAGCAACGCAAAGCATTCCTTCGAACAGCGGTTTCGCGTACCGAAGCCGAGTTCGAAAGCCATCGGCGAAGCGGTGCAAAACGCCTTGAATCTTCCCGAGGAACCGCGGCGGATCGAAAGCTTTGATATTTCGCACATACAAGGCACCGACACAGTCGCTTCGATGGTCGTTTGGGAAAACGGGCGGATGAAAAAATCCGATTACCGGAAATTCATCATTCGAGGAGAAGAAGCAAACAACCCGCTGACGATTGCGAAGAACGACGATTTCGCCAGCATGCGCGAAGCGGTGACGCGCCGTTACCGCCGTTTGCAGGATGAGAAAAAAGCGCTGCCCAGCCTGATTCTGATTGACGGTGGCATCGGCCAGTTGCACGCGGCGGCCCAAGCGCTCGATTCGTTGCAGATTATTAACCAGCCGCTCGCCAGCATTGCCAAGAAAGAAGAGATTCTCTACGTTTTCGGACAGGAAGACGAGCCCATCGTGCTGGAACATCACTCGCCGGTGCTTCATCTCATCCAGCAAATTCGCGACGAGACGCACCGCTTTGCGGTCACGTTTCACCGGCAGCGTCGCGCCGCGCGACAGACAACCTCGGCACTCGACGGGATACCGGGCATTGGCCCTCGCACGGCGCAAAAGCTATTGAGGAGATTTGGAAGCGTAGCAAATGTGAAACGAGCAGGGCTCGAAAAACTCAGCGAAGTAATCCCCCGAAAAGCGGCGGAAAAGTTATATGAGGGGTTGGGGGGCGCGGGGGAGACGGATAACCGGAATGTGTAGGAGATAGTGGTTAGTCCATATTGCGCGTGCCGAGATGCTATGCTACGGTTTTTGTGGAGGTTCTCATGGCGGACAATGTAGGCTCCAAAGTGACATATTTTCTGGTAGGTCTCGGCGTGGGCGCCCTGGTGGGGATTTTGTTTGCGCCAAAATCCGGCGAAGAGACCCGCGAGTTCCTTTCGAAAAAGGCCGATGAGGGCCGCGACTACGCGCAGCGAAAAGCAAAAGAGCTTCGCGAGCGAGCGGATGACTTGATCGAAAGAAGCAAGGATGTTGCGGTACGAGGGAAGGATTCGATCTCGGCCGCTGTCGAGGGCGCCCGGGAGGCGTATCGTCGCGAGGCTTCGAAGTCGTAGAGCGAGGAAGTCTCGAAGCGGCGAACTGCCGTTTGGCGTGATTTGGTCTTCTTGAATAGAGGTGTGGGGCGAGTATGCAGACCTGGCTCATGATCTTCAGCATCGTCGCGGCGATTGCGCTGGTCGTCCAAGGAGCGATGCTGATCGCCATGTTTTTTGAGCTGCGTCAGACCAACCGAAAGGTGAACGGGTTGGTGACGGACTTACATGCGAGGGTGGGGCCGATCCTGACGAGGGCGCAAATCCTGCTTGACGATACCCAGCCGAAAATATCGAACATGGTGGCGGACGCGGCGCACATCGTTTACCTTACGCGCGGACAGGCGCAGAAACTGGACCGCGTGCTGACGGATGCAACGGACAGGCTCCGAGGACAATTGAATCACGTCGACCGTCTGCTGACGGCTACGCTGGAAACCGTGGAAGATGCGGGATCGCAATTTCGCAGCACAGTATGGCGGCCGATGCAGAAGGCCTCGGCGCTGGTGCAAGGAATAAAAGTCGGGCTGGAGTTATTGCGCTCGAGGCGGAGCGGCAGGCGACCCGATGAACCACTGGAGCAAGAGGAAGAGCTGTTTATTTGAGCTTTTGATTTATCCGCACAAAGGCATTTCTCTGCTTTGGACTTAGTCGAGCCCTCCAATTCCATATCTTCAGCGAATCCAGGCACCACCAAGGACCCGATCGCCGTCGTAAAAGACGGCGGCTTGGCCAGGTGTGATGGCCCGCTGGGGACTATCGAAGGTGATGCGCGCGCGCGAACCTTCAAGAGCTTCAACGAGTGCGGGGGCGGGTTCGTGCTTGTGCCGGATTTTAACGCAGGCGTGGAAGGGCTTTTCTTGGTGGGCAAACGCAACCCAGTTCACGCCGGTAACTTCGCAGGAAGCAGTGCGCAGGGAATCGTCGTCACCGACCACGACACGATTTTTCTCAGTGTTCAACGAAATAACATAGAGTGGCTTGCCTGCGGCGAAGCCGAGACCCTTGCGCTGTCCGATCGTAAAGTTGTGAACGCCATTGTGATGTCCGAGGACGGTCCCATCTTCTGAAACGATTTCGCCATCGTCCTGAGACAACGGAATTCCCGCATCTCTCGAATAAGCCTGGATGAACTGCACGTAATTTCCGGTCGGAACGAAACAAAGCTCCATGCTTTCCGGTTTTTCCGCGACGGGAAGATTCGTGCGGCGGGCCAACGCGCGAACTTCTTCCTTCGTCAATTCGCCGAGAGGAAATTCGCTGCGCGAAAGCTGTTCCTGGGAAAGTCCCCAGAGAAAATAGGACTGGTCCTTGCTTTCATCGCGCGCGCGGAGAAGTTCCCATCGGCCGGTTTCTTCATTTCTACGGATGCGGGCGTAGTGGCCGGTGGCCAATCGCTCGGCGCCGATCTGGCGCGCCATGCGGAGCAACGGCTCGAATTTCACGTCGGTGTTGCAGTTGGTGCAGGCGATCGGCGTGCGGCCGGAAAGATATTGATCGACGAAAGGGCGAACGACACGCCGCTCAAACTGCTCCTCGAAATTCACAACGTAGTGCGGGAAATTCAAATGCTGGGCGACGCGCTTGGCGTCGTAGACATCATCCAGGGAGCAACAGCGGTGTTGCTTGGGGCCGTCGCCCTGCAACTCGGGCAGGCGCCGCTGATTCCAGAGCTGCATCGTCAAACCGACGATGGTATGACCTTGTTCCTTTAGAACCGCAGCGACGGTGGAAGAGTCGACGCCCCCGGACATGGCTACGGCAATGAGGCCGCGCTGGAGTTCCGCGCTGGTGGGCAGGGTGTCGAATTGTGCGGTCGAACTCATGCTAGGTCTATTGTAACGGGTCACGTCCCGGATTGCTTGCGGGTCAGCGACCGGGGCGCAGCAAGCTGCGCCTCTACAGATGCGTGGCCCAGGCGGCTGAGTAACCCAAATTGGGCGCAAAAATCATGTGCGAGCGGCGGCTTCTTTGCGATAGGTCGGCGAGAGAGCGCGAAGCTGGGCTACAGCAGCGGGGATGACTTCGAGGGCAAAGTCGATTTCGGATTCGGTAGTATGGCGGCCGAGGCTAAAGCGGAGGCTGGACTTCGCTTCCTCACTTGAGAGGCCGATGGCAGTGAGGACATGAGAAGGCTCAACGGCACCGGAGGAACAGGCAGCGCCGACCGAACAAGCCAATCCCTTCAGGTCGAGAGCGATGACCAGGGCTTCCCCTTCGATGCCTGAAAACATGATGTTGGTCGTGTTGGGAGTGCGCTGGGTTTCGCCGCCGTTCACGCGGATTTGCGGGACACGCTCGAGCAAACCATGTTCCAGTTTGTCGCGCAGCGCTGCGATTCGCTGGGCGTCGGTCGCGAGCGAGGTTCGGGCAATCTCTGCAGCCTTGCCGAGGCCGACGATGCCGGCGACGTTTTCCGTTCCCGGCCTGAAGCCGCGCTGATGATGGCCTCCAAAGAGAAGCTGGCGGAGACGAGTGCCGCTGCGGACGTATAGAACGCCAATGCCCTTGGGGGCATAGAGCTTGTGTCCGGAGAGAGAAAGCAGATCCACGTTCAGCACGTTGACATCTACGGGGATTTTTCCTGCGGACTGCACGGCATCGGTATGGAAATAGACTTTATGCTCCCTTGCGATGCGCCCAATTTCATCGAGTGGCTGGACGGTGCCGAGCTCGTTGTTGGCGTGCATGATGGTGATTAGGGTAGATGTCGGCTGAATAGGCTCTTCCGGCAGGTTGGGATTAACCCGCCCGCTCTGGATCGCTCTGCGGACAGAATCGGCAGCGACGCGCCCATTCTGATCTACAGGGAGATAAGTCACCTGCACGCCTAGCATTTCAAGTTCCTGGCAAGTATGGAGTACCGCTTCGTGCTCGATCTGTGAGGTGATGACGTGCCTGCTGTGGGAGATGAGCCAGCGGCGTTCGCGAGCTTCGACGGAACTCGGCTTGTAGTTAATCGGCCGAGTGATGAGCGCATTCACTGCTCCAAAAACGGCGTGGTTGTCGGCTTCAGTTCCGCCGCTGGTAAATATGATTTCCTGGGGTTTGGCGCCGATCAGGGCAGCGACTTGTTCACGGGCGGTCTCGACCGCGGCACGGGCGTGCTGGCCGGGTGTGTGGATCGAAGAAGCGTTTGCGAACTCGGCGGAGAAATAGGGAAGCATGGCGTCGAGGACTTGAGGGTCGACGGGGGTCGTGGCGTTGTAATCGAGGTAAGCGCGGTTCATTAGCCTTTTCTCAGCATACCGCGAAAGAGTCATCGGGCGTGAGGATCAGCTACGTTGTTCTCATTCTACTGGCGTAGTTACTCAGCGCGGAGGGCGTCGACGGGGTCGACCGTGGCGGCGCGACGCGAGGGAAGATAGCTGGCGATAAATGCGGTCAGAAGAAGGCCCAGTGTGACGGCCACATACGTAATGGGGTCGATGGGGTTAACGTGGAAGAGAAGAGAGGACATCAGGCGCATGACGATGAGGGCGGCAACGAGGCCGAAGGCAATACCGACGCCTGCGAGGATGAGTCCATGGCGGATGAATATACCGGTGACGGCACGTTGTTGCGCGCCGAGTGCCATGCGAATCCCGATTTCACGGACTCGCTGCGAAACGGAGCAGGCGATTACGCCGTAGATACCGACGACGCCCAGAAGTAGTGCCATCCCGCCGGCCACGGCGAGCATAATCAACGTGAACGAAGTGCGCGCCATGGAGCGGGTATAGAAATACCCTAGTGTATGAATGTTCGAAAGCGGAAGGTTAGGATTAACAGACCACACAGCTTCGCGAATTTCCTTCAGAAAAGCTTCCGAGCCTGCGCGAGAACTCCGAATGCCGAAACCCACGTAATTCGTCACAGAGTGTGCACTGCCTTCGAAATGAACCCGCATGACAGGCCAGTAGACCATGGAGGGAGGATTCTTGCTGACACCGTCACCGTGAACGTTGGCGGCGACGCCGATAATCTCGCGCCAGTCGTCTGTGGAGGCGACACGAATGCGTTTGCCAAGAGCGTTGGCTGGGGAATTCCAATACTCGCGAGCAAAATTCTCAGAAATGATGGCAACCGGAAGCTTCTGATAGATGTCCGTCCATGTGAAATCCCTGCCTGCGACCAAGGCAGTGCCTTCAGTGGCAAAAAAACCCGGAATGACGAAAGCGAAGCGGCGAATCGGAGGAATTTTTCCCTCCATAAATGGATGATCCTGCGCGAAAAGGATGTCGTTGTTGGAGTTACCGTCCATTGGAAAGGAGGTTGAGATGGTTGCTGCGGACACCCCTGGAATGGCCGCGATTTTGTTACGCATTGCTTCGAAGGTGCGGACGACGCTTTCGTCGTCTTTTACCTGATTATCGGGGATGCCGATGCGAAAGGTTTGTACCTGGGCGGGCTGGGCGAACCCAGGATTGATGTGCGTGAGCGCGCGAAACGTACGGATCATGAGGCCGGAGCAAATAAGCAGGACCAGGGCGAGAGCGACTTGCACGACAACAAGAACGCTGCGCGCGCGATGCTGTTCGCGGCTTTGACTGTTGGCGCGGCCGCCTTCCCGAATCCCGGTGGCGAGGCGAACTCCGGCGTACTTGAAAATGGGTATGGAGCCGAAGAGCACGCTGGCGAGAATGGAAATAGCGAAAGTGAAGAGCAACACGGGGCCGTCGATTCCGATTTCGTTGATACGCGGGAGGCCATTGGGTGCAATGAGGACCAGGATGCGAAGAGCCGCGTAGGCGAGCCCCAAGCCGACTGCGCTGCCGAGGAAGCCGAGGGTAACACTTTCCAGGAACAATTCCCCGGCGATCCGGAATGGACTAGCGCCCAGGGCAGAGCGAACAGCGAGTTCCTGGCGGCGGCCTTCGATGCGCACCAGCAGGAGGTTCGCAACGTTTGCGCAAGCGATGAGCAGGACCAGGCCAATGGAGCCCATGAGTACCCAGAGGGCGCCGCCAACGTCGCCGATAACATCGGTTTTCAGAGGACGAAGATTTGGGCCAATGTGAGCGTCCTCAAAGATCTTGGCATTGAAACCTGGAGGTGCGGGAAAAGACCGCGAAACAATGGGAAGCATGCGGGCAACGTCTGAGCTGGCTTGTGCCATGGTGACACCGAGCTTGAGGCGGGCGATACCTTCATAGCTGAAATTGCCAAGGAACGTCTTATTGCGGTCCCACTTAAAGGGAAGAAGCACGGCCGGATCAGTCCAATCGAGAAAATGAAAGCGCTGAGGAAGGACTCCGATAATCTCATGCGACCTCCCATCCAAGAGAATTGATTGTCCAATGACCGAGGTGGCCCCTCCGAATTTCTTTTTCCAAAAGCCGTAGGTGAGAATGACAGTGTCGGGAGAGCCGGGGGAATCGTCTTGGCGGGTGAACGAGCGGCCTAGAATGGGAGGAATGCCAAGCAAGGGAATGATTCCGTCGCTAACGTCGAGAGCATCAACGCGCTCGGGTTCGGCAAGGCCGGTAATGCTGACAGCATCGCGCTGATAGACGCCGATGTCCTGAAAAGTCTGATTCTGTTCGCGGTAGATGAAATAGTTGGAGGGCGCCATGTTGAGGTCAGCGATGTTGACGCCGGGAGCGGTGTGCCACACGCCAATCAATTCGCTAGGTTTTGGATAGGGAAGAGGTTTGAGGAGGACACCTTCGAGTACGCTAAAGACAACGGTGTTGCCGCCAACGCCGGCTGCGAGCGTGATGAGCGTGATGACCGTGAACAGCGGCGCCCGGGCGAGACGGCGAAATACCTGCTTCAGTTGGACGAAAAAAGCTTTCATGGATTGGCCCCCAGGCCATGCCAGAGCGAGGAAGCGAGTGGCAAAGCCCTTAAGTATGTATTACGAAGTCCAGCGGTGAATGTTCCAAGCATTTACACGGCCGGGAACCACCGGGCAATAAAGCAAATAGCTCAGCAAAAGATGCCCGTGACGGCTGGCCCCAGGCGGTTTGCCCGGATGAGCGGAAGGTGTAGACTCGCCGCGTGCAGAGGTCAGTGCTGGACTGGATCGCGAGCATCGTTTGCCACTGCATAGATTCATCGAGCACGCGGCGAACTTCATTCGGGAGAATCATGCAGTTACGAAAGATTGGGATTGCGGGAGTTGTGTTGCTGGGGGCAATTTCCGTTAGTGCGCACGTGGGGAGTCCTGACGTGTATTTTGAGGGGGATGCGGGACCGTATCACCTTTATGTGACGGTGCGAGTGCCCCAGGTGATTCCGGGAATCGCTGAGATCGAAGTGCGAAGCGCGTCGAACGATGTGGAGCGCATAGAGATTGTGCCGATGCGGCTGAGCGGGCCGGGCTCGAATTTTCCACCGACGCCGGACGTTGCGGAGAGATCGAAACAGGATGCGCAGTTCTTTAGAGGGAACTTGTGGCTGATGGAGTTTGGCGCACTGAAAGTGCGTGTCACCGCGCAGGGCAGCAAAGGAAAGGGAGAGCTTGCCGTGCCCGTGCCTGCGTTCGCGCAGAAATCGTTGCCCATGCAACGGTCACTGGGAGGACTGCTGGGATTTCTGATGGTGTTCTTGGCAGTGGGGCTGGTGTTTATCGCGCGTGCCGCGACGCGCGAGGGAAATCTGGAGCCGGGAGATACGCCTTCGACGGCGAGAAACCGCCGGGCGCGGATTGTGATGGCGCTTATGGCCGTGGTTGTGCTGGGCATTCTTTATCTCGGTAAAGCATGGTGGGGAGCGGAAGCGGCGAATTACAAACGTGACGCTAATTTTTTCAAGCCGCCACTGGCGGAGACACAACTTGAAAATGGAAACCGCTTGGTGATTCGGGCGAAGGGGCAGGATCCGGAGTGGTCAGACGAAGTCAAGATGAAGGAGGTGATACCCGATCACAATCATTTGATGCATCTCTTCCTGATCAGCATGCCGGAGATGGATCGAATGTGGCACTTGCATCCGGAGCGAACCGGCGATGCGTTCACTCAGGATTTGCCGACTATGCCCGCGGGACGCTACGAACTTTTTGCGGACATTGTGGACAAGCATGGATTCCCGTGGACTTTGGTTGGGCAAGTAAATCTGCCGCAGGTCACCGGGCAGCCAATAACAGGAGACGATTCAAGGTGGTCGGGTCCAGCGTTGTCGGGGAATGCCGCGGATGCAACGACGGCTCCCCTGGCGGACGGCGGGCGATTGAGATGGGATCGACCGGGCGGCGCGCTGAGGGCGAATGTCGCGATGAATTTGAAATTCAAGATTGAAGATAAGGACGGGAAGCCCGCGAAGGATGTGGAGCCGTACATGGGAATGGCAGGGCACGCAGAGATTGTGCGCTCGGACTGGAGTGTGTTTGCGCATATTCATCCGGCGGGGTCTGTTTCAATGGCGGCGCTGGAAATGGCCGGCGCGGGCGGCGAGTTGAGTGGCCTCGCGGGAGTTCCAACAAGAGCTGCGGAGATGAGCGAAGGGATGGCCATGCCGTCGTCTGCTAGCGTTTTGTCACCAGAGGTCAGTTTTCCCTACGGGTTCCCGAAGCCCGGAGAGTACAGAGTTTTTGTGCAGATCAAACGTGCAGGCCAGGTCGAGACAGGCGTGTTTGACACTCACGTCGAGTGAATGAATTTCGGGGACTCCGCGATTCCGCGACAAAGCAGTACCGTGCTAGAGTCTTGCGTTCGGGTTACCCGCCAATAAGGAAAGCATGAGTCGGGAAGAGGAGGAAAAGATTTGGGGTACCGGGACTTGCGGGAGTTTGTCCAGAAACTGGAGAAGGAAGGAGAACTGAAGCGGATACGCGCGGAAGTTGACCCAGTTCTGGAGATTACCGAGGTTACACAGAGAGTGGCGCGAGACCCGAAGCGCTTGCCGGATAGCGTCGGGCCGGCGCTGTTGTTCGAGAGGCCGAAGGGTTCACGCGTGCCGCTTCTCGTGAATACATTTGGAAGCGTGCGCCGGATGTCGCTCGCATTCGAAGTGGCGGAACTGGACGAAGTGGCGGCGCGGATTCGCGGGTTCCTGGCCATGGAGACTCCACAAGGTTTGTTTGACAAGATCAAGATGCTTCCGAAGCTGGCGGAGCTGGGATCGTTTTTCCCGAAGAGCGTGAAGACAGGGACCTGCAAGGATGTAAAGCATCATGGGAAAGACGTAAACCTTTTGGATTTACCTATTCTCAAGTGTTGGCCGCAGGACGGGGGGCGGTTCATTACGTTCCCGCTGGTATTTACGAGGAACCCCGAGACGGGAAAGCGCAATGTGGGGATGTATCGCATGCAGGTTTATGACGAGCGAACAACGGGGATGCACTGGCAGACCCAAAAACACGGGGCGGAACATTTTCGCCGGGCGAGAGCCAAGAATCCTGAGGGGCGTATTCCCGTGAGCGTGGCGATTGGGGCGGACCCTGCGACAGCACTTGCCGGGATGCTACCGATTCCTCCGGATCTGGACGAAATGATGTTTGCGGGATTCTTACGGCGTGAGCCGGTGGAGATGGTGGCGTGCGAGACGAACGATCTGGAGGTTCCGGCGAACGCCGAAATCGTGCTGGAAGGGTATGTGAACTTGAATGAGATGCGGATGGAAGGGCCGTTCGGGGACCATACGGGGTTCTACTCACTGGAAGGAGAGTATCCGGTTTTTCACGTGGAATGCGTAACCCATAGCAAGGAGCCGATTTATTTGACGACCGTGGTTGGGCCGCCGCCGCAGGAAGATTATTACATGGGGCACGCTGTGGAGCGGGTGTTTTTGCCGGTGATGAAGATGCAGTACCCCGAGATCGCGGATGTAGCGATGCCTGCGGAGGGGATTTTTCACAATCTGATGATCGTGGCGATCCGGAAGTCGTACCCGGGACATGCGCGGAAAATCATGAACGCGATATGGTCGCTGGGGCAGGCGATGTTCACGAAAGTGATCGTGGTAGTGGATCACGATGTGGACGTGCACAACTATCGAGAGGTTGTGTGGAAAACGTTGTGCGCGATGGACCCGGAGCGCGACGTGCAATTTTCATTCGGACCTGTGGATACACTGGATCACGCGGCGCGCATGCAGGACTTCGGTTCGAAGATGGGAATCGATGCGACGCGGAAGTGGGAGACGGAGGGATTCGCGCGGCCATGGCCGGATGAGATTGTGATGGACGGAGAAACGAAAACGCGAGTGGAGGCGTTGTGGAAGACGTTGCAATTGTGAAGAAGCGGGGGAGCAAAACAAGAGATTGACCACTAAGGATAACCGTCCATCGGGACAGGGAGGGAGGGCAGAAAAACACTAGTAATTGTGGTCGGCTGTGCGTATAGCCACAATATTCATGGTACAGCGCCGCGAATACCCTAGAACTGCCTGAGAATAGGGGTAGTTTTAAGGCAACTCCGGTAGAGAATCCCTTGACGCTCTGAGCTTTTCAATGGGATAAACCTTGCACGGACGGCACCTCGAGAAATCCGCAGCGCAAAGAGGGGTGCTTCGAAGAAGTGGTGGGTTGGCGTGAGTTCGGGCGCCGGGGTGACGTTCCTCGTGATTGAATCGCGCGAAGTGATGAATGTGAGACAGGCGTCGCAATATCTGGGGATTTCCCCGGATACCCTGTACCGTTACATCACCGAAGGCGAAATTCCCGCGTTCAAACTTGGTAATCGTTGGAAACTGCGTAAGACGATTCTGGACCGTTGGATGGAACGAAAGATGAGCCAGGCGCATGCGAGGCGCCGATAGTTTGGCGAGAGCGAAGGCGAAAGAGGCCGAGATATGTTGGGTATGGGCAAAAAATCAAGGCAGCTGGTGGGGCTGGACATTGGCTCAAGCTCGATCAAGGCAGTGGAGCTGAAGTCAACAAAAGCCGGCTACGAGCTCGTCAGCTTTGGCATGGAAACTTTGGCGCAAGACACGGTTGTGGACGGCGCGATTATGGACGCGCCGCAAGTCGCGAACGCGATCAGCAAGATTTTCGATGCGCAGAGAATCAAAACGAAGAATGTGGCGACTTCCGTATCCGGACACTCGGTGATCGTGAAGAGAGTGCCGCTGCCCTTGATGACAGAAGAAGAGTTGTACGACCGAATTCCTTCCGAGGCCAGCCAACACATTCCCTTCGATATCGCGGACGTCAATCTCAGCTACCAGTTGTTGGAGTCCATGGATGCGCAGATGGATGTACTCCTAGTGGCCGTAAAGAAAGACAAGATTCTGAACCATACCAACGTGCTGGCGCAGGCGGGTAAGACACCCGTGGTTGTGGACATTGATGCGTTCGGACTACAGAACTGCTTCGAAATCAATTACGAACCGGACGCCGGCCAGACGGTAGCGCTGCTGAATATTGGCGCCAGCGTGATGAATATCAATATTGTGCGCGGTGGAGTTCCGCTTTTTACTCGCGATGTCAGCGTGGGCGGAAACCAGTACACAGACGCCCTCCAGAAGGAACTGGATCTGAGTTTCGAGGATGCGGAACGACTGAAAAAGGGTGACTCGCTCCCCAGCGTGACCGACGAGCAGAAGCAGCAGATTCTTCGAAGCGTTTCGGATATTTTGACGCTTGAGATCCAAAAAACGTTCGACTTCTTCCGGGCGACGGCCAGCGGGGAAAGCATCCAACGGATCGTCGTTGCGGGCGGGACGGCCCGCGTTCCGGGGTTGGTGGATTTGCTGCGGGAAGAGTTTGCGATGCCGGTCGAAGAATTGAATCCATTCCGTAAAGTGCTCATCAATCCCAGCCGGCACAGTGACGACCAGATCCGTGAGTATTCACCGCGGCTGGCCATCGCGGTGGGTTTGGCACTGAGGAGCTTTGACTAACCATGATCCGCATAAACCTTCTCGGACAAATAAGGCCGAAGGCGACACGCCGGCCAGTCGACACGGGCGCCGCGCTTCCTGTGCTATTCGTCGGCGCTGGGATCGTGCTCGGCGTGCTTGTTCTTGGTTTCCTGTACTACTCGTGGCAGCAACAACTAACCGCGGAGAACAACAAGATCAAAGTCTTGCAGGCTCAGAAGACCGACCTTGAGAACATCAAGCAACAAGTAGAAGCCTTCGATAAACAGAAACTGGTTTTGCAGCAGAGAGTGGCCACGATCGAGCAGTTGCAGCGCGACCGCACGGGCGGGCAGGAACTGCTGGATATGATCGCAAACACGGTTTCGCGGACGGAAAATCTGTGGCTGACCACGATGGTTCGAAAAGGGAGCAACCTCTCCATCGAGGGCGCGTCGGCTTCGGTCAATGCTGTAGCCAATTTTATTACGGCGCTGAAGAGGTCGGGATATTTCCAAAAAGTGGAAATCAAGGAAACCAAGCAGGACGACAAGAACACATCCGTACAAACCTTTAATTTTCAGCTGTCCGCAGAAATTACTCCGCCGCAGCCAGGGGTAGCTGCCCCGGCGCAGGCAAAGCCGGCAAACACGCCGACCAAAGCCGCGCCAACTACGGCACCGGCCAAGAAAGGGTAAGGGACCAACATGGCCAATCCGTTTCGTGACATGTCGGTGTTCATGCAGGGCCTGGTGGCGGTCGCCATCGCGGTCGTCGTGCTTCTGCTGGGCGTTTACATCCCCGTATCACCGGTTGCGCAGGAGCGGGATGCGGTCGAAAAGGCTGTTCAACAGCGCACGACACTGAATCAGGAAGTTACGCAACTTCAAGTTTACAGGCAGCGATATGGCGAATTGAAGCAGCAGATGGATGCGCTTTCCAAGCAACTGGATACGTTGAAGACGATTGTTCCGGAAGAGAAAGAAACGGATGAGTTTATCCGGCTGCTGGAAGGTGCAGCGAGCGCGTCGAACGTGCAGATCAGGCGGCTAACAGCCCAGGCCATTGTTCCGCGTGAGTTTCACTATGACATGCCGTTCGAAGTGCAGGCGGACGGGCCTTACTTCAACCTGATGGACTTTTTCGGACGCTTGGGTAGGTTGTCGCGCATCATCAATGTCGGGGATCTGGAGTTCGCTGATCCGTCGACAGCCAAGGGCACGAAGTATCCGATCAGGCCGGGCACGACAGTCTCCGCGGTTTTCACGGCGACAACTTTCTTTACCAAGCCAGCTGACGTAGGACCGAGCACCGCACCCGGGGCAAAGTCCGCGATAAAGCCGGCTGGGACACACTGAGCGGGAATGAGCGATCTATGCGTTCAGCACTAACTCTCGTACTAGGGATTTTGCTCGCGGCGGCCGCCCCTGGGCTGCGCGCGCAAGCCAAACCGGCGGCTCCCGCTGGCGCGAAGCCCGCGCCACAGGCCGCCAGCAAGGCTGCGCCGCAGGCCGGAAAACCAGCAACACCTGTGGCGGCCAAGCCTGCAGCAAAGCCCGCAGCGAAGCCTGTAACTAAGAAAGCGGCGAAGGCCCCCAAGCCAGCCAAGCCTGTCGAGACCGCGGTGAATCCGGACGCGCCGAAGGAAGGCGAAGAGAGGTCCGGGCGCCGGGACCCGTTCGAGTCCCTGGTAGCTCGCCAGCAGGCCCAATCAAATGCGGGGAAGAATCTGCCGCCAGGGAAGGCCGGGCTTCAGGTGGGGACGCTGAGACTGGACGGGGTCGTCAAGGCGCCCAACGGCATGATAGCAGTTGTGACCAACCCGCAGGCGCGAACCTATTTTCTCCGGGAAGGCGATCAGTTGTATGACGGGCGCGTAGAAAAGATCGCGATGGATGGCGTTTCGTTCCATGAAATCGGCAAAGATGCATTCGGCAAGCCCGTGGAACGCCAGGTAAACAAGAGAATTTACTCCAGTGCAGGAGAACAGCAATGAAGACGAATTGGCCCGCCTTGCGGTGTGGCTGCCTGATCCTTTCGAGCGTAATCGCAGGCGCAAGCCCGTTGCTCGCTCAGACGCAGGAGTCCGCCGGCGCGACCGCGGCACCCGCGGTGATCTCAAGCGTGGCGATAACGCAATCGCCTCAGCGCGCCAGTGTGCGGGTGGAGGGCGAAGGTCGGCTAGACGTCCGTGCTGCGCGCATGCAGAATCCTGAGCGAGTCGTGCTGGACTTTTCCGGTGCACGGTTGGCCGTAGATCGGACGATTATTCCGGGAGTGTCGGAACCGGTTCGAGAAGTTCGGCTCGGGCAGTACCGGCCCAACCTTGCGCGCGTGGTTGTGGACCTGACCGGCGTTGCGCCGTTCCAGATTTCCCACGATGGTGGGGCTGTTGTGGTCTTTTTCGACGCACAGCCTGAATCGCCCAACGTGACCCAAGGGGACCCGAGAGCCGTCGCATCGCAGAAAGAGAGCGCGGTGAAGTCGGGATTCGAATACAGCGCTTCACTTCCTCGAACCAGCGCCCGACCCTCGAGCAGTTTAAGGATTCCAGCTCCTCGCTTCGCGTTGCCCGGCGAACTGACCCAGCCCTCAGTCGCACTGGCATCGTTTGGCGGGATGAATGGCCCCGGGAGGCCGGAGAGAGCGCAAGAGGCGGCACAACAGGCAGCCCAGCAGTCGACCGCCGCGGCCAACACTTTGGCTGCGTCCGCAACGCAGGCACAGCAGCCACAACCAGCCGCAGCCCCGGCAGCGCAAGGAAAGTACACTGGCGAGCCGATTTCCGTGAACCTCAAAGACGTCGATTTGCGCGATTTTTTCCGACTTATTCATGAAATCAGCGGACTTAACGTGGTGTTGGACCCGGCGGTCAAAGGGACATTAACGATCGTTCTGGATGAAGTTCCGTGGGATCAAGCCCTGGATATTGTTCTTCAGAACAACGGACTGGACAAGCAGCTCAATGGAAACGTTCTCCGGATAGCGACTCACGACACGCTAAAGAAGGAGGCGGAGACGATGCGCGACCTCGAAAAAGCGCAGTCGGAAGCCATCGCTCCCACGACCACAACGCGCGTCTTGAGCTACGCCAAGGCGTCCGTGTTGAAAGATACCCTCAAAAAGTTCCTGAGCGCGCGCGGCGACATCCTCGCGGATGACCGTTCGAATCAGCTCATTATCCGCGACATTCCGTCGTCATTTCCGACCATCGACAATCTGATCCGGCAGCTCGATCGCAAATCGCAACAGGTTGAGATCGAAGCTCGAGTGATTTCGGCTTCGCGGTCTTTTGCCCAGGATATCGGCACCGAACTCGGCTTCGCGGGGACTACGACTAGTGGCCGTAGCCTTTTCGGTGGTACCCCGGCTGTAGGTTGCAGCGGCGTGACCGGCACAGTTCCAGCCTCTCCTATTGCTTGCGGCACGGGAACTCAAAGCGGTAATGGCATTACAACAGGCACCCCGCTGAATACAAGCCTTTCCGCTGGAGTGCCTTCCAGTGGTTTCGGCTTTTCGCACCGTTCTCCGAACTTCGCGGTCGACTTTTTCATCACCGCCGCGGAAGCCAAGGGCGTTGGCAAGCTTCTTTCGAAGCCGCGCATTGTGACCCAGAACAACGAAAAGGCCGTCATCAAGCAAGGCGTCAAGCTGCCCATTCAGACGACCATCAACAACACGATTTCGGTGCAGTTCATCGATGCCGTTCTGCAACTCGAAGTGACTCCTCAGATTACGGCTGAAGGAACGATCTTCATGGATGTGCTCGTGGAAAATACCCAGATCGATCAAGGTATCCCGCGCGTACAGGGTATTCCGGCTCTCGACACACAGTCCGCGCAGACCAAAGTGCTGGTCGCCGATGGCGGAACGGTGGTGATCGGGGGAATCATCGTTTCGACGCAGAATAAAAACGTCAGCGAAGTTCCCATTGTCGGCAGTCTGCCGCTCATCGGCAATCTGTTCAAGCGGACAAACGTCACTATCCAGTCGCAAGAATTGCTGTTCTTCCTGACGCCCCGGATTATCCCCGGGTAATTGGGACTAAAAATCTCTAAACTAATAGCGGCAACGAGGAGACTGCGGTCTCCTCGTTCCATTTATGAGCGAACTCTTCAAAGCCCGCCGTAAAACGATGCAGAGCCTGATTTCCGGAGCAGACCTGGACGCCCTGGTCGTCACCCACCCCGCAAATTGGTTTTATCTGACCGGCTTTACGGGCGAAGCAGGCGTTCTTATCGTTGAGCAGAGCAGGGCCACGATGATCTCCGACGGGAGATTCACGACTCAGGCAAAAACGGAGCTCGCTTCGGTTCGGTTTCTTGAGCAGAAGGGAGCCCTGATGGAGTTTGTCGGGAAATATCTGGGGCGAAAGCGGGGACGGAGAGTTGGGTATGACGCATCCCAGCTGACCGTGCTGCAGCTTCGCCTACTCCGTCGAGCGTCGGGCCCCCGCACGAAGTGGATACCCGCACCCCGGTTGGTGGAAGGTCTTCGAATTCGTAAGGATGCTACTGAACTGGCAAAGATACGACAGGCAGCCAATCTGGCGGGGAATGTCCTCATGGGAGCACTCAAGCTGCTTAAACCCGGAGTAACCGAAAACGAGATTGCAGGCGAGATTGAATACCAGATGAGGCGGGGAGGAGCATCAGGACCGGCGTTTGAGACGATAGTCGCCTTCGGAGAGCGGTCCGCGCTGCCTCATGCGCGACCCACCTCCAAACGATTGAGGAAAAATGAGTTGGTGGTACTAGACCTGGGTGTTATACTCGCGCACTATTGCAGCGACATGACCCGGACTGTGTTCGTTGGGCGAGCTCCGGCGCGCGTAAAGGGGTGGTACCGAGCCGTACAGGAGGCGCAGCGAGCCGGCATTGTGGCTGCGAGGCCGGGTGCAACCTGCGGGGACGTGGACGACGCAGCGCGGCGTGTCTTGGCCGCGTACAAGCTGGACCGTTATTTTACACACAGCACAGGGCACGGCCTGGGTTTGGAAGTACACGAAGATCCGCGGCTGGCACGTGGGCAAAAGGCCCGGTTAGAATCTGGATTCGTTGTCACAATCGAACCGGGAGTTTACATGGCGGGTGTTGGGGGTATACGCATCGAAGATGACGTCGCCGTGAAACCCGGGATGTCGGAAGTTCTGACCCGCATACCGCGGGATCTCATCGAGCTCTGATACAGGCATGAAACGCAAACAGCCCTCAAAAGTAAACGAAAGCTCCACGATCGAAAGTCCTGAAGTCCAGCAAATCGAGCAATTGCTCCGCTTCATGAGCGAGCACAATCTTGAGGAGTTCGAATATTCGAGGGGAGACCTGCGGATACGGCTGAAGAAACCCTCCGTGGGCATCCCTATGATCCCGCGATCCATGGGAGCTCCCGAAATCATAGTTTCGGAATCCAGTCAGCGCCAGGCGGCAGCACCGCCGAGCAGTTCCGCGATTCCAGAGCCGCGAGCGACGGAAGACCTCCATCTGGTCAAGTCACCGATCGTGGGGACATATTACGAGGCGCCAAGCCCGGGCGCGGAGGCCTTTGTGAAAATCGGGGCGCACGTCGAGTCCGGGCAGACGCTCTGCATCGTGGAAGCCATGAAACTTATGAATGAAATCGAGTCGGACGAAAGCGGAGAACTGATTCGCATCTTTGTCGAGAACGGGCAGCCCGTGGAATATGGCCAACCGCTTTTCGGCATCCGTCCAAGCCGGAAGAGGTAGCCGGCGCCCTAGGCCATGTTCCAGAAAATCCTGGTAGCCAATCGCGGGGAAATCGCGCTGCGGGTCATCTGTGCCTGCAAAGAACTTGGGATTTCCACGGTCGCGATCTATTCAGAAGCAGACCGGAACTCATTACACGTGCGGTTCGCGGACGAGGCAGTTTGCATCGGGCCGCCGCGAAGCTCGGAGAGCTATCTGAACATTCCACAGGTGATCAGCGCGGCTGAAATCACCAACGTTGATGCCATCCATCCCGGATACGGCTTTCTATCGGAAAACGCAAACTTCGCAAAGGTATGCGAAGCGTCGGAGATTACCTTCATCGGTCCCACTCCCGAAGTCATTGAGATGATGGGAGAGAAGGACCGTGCGCGCCGGGAGATGAAGGCGCTTGGCGTGCCAACGGTTCCTGGAAGCGAGGGGGTGGTTGAGGGAGAGGAGCAGCTCGCGAAGGAAGCAAAGCGGATCGGGTATCCGCTGATCCTGAAAGCTTCAGCGGGGGGTGGCGGGCGTGGGATGCGCGTGGTGCAGCGGCAGGAAGAGCTTTTGAACGCCTACGAAACAGCGAGAAGCGAAGCCCAGCAAGCCTTCGGTACGCCGGATGTCTATGCCGAAAAGTTTATCGAGCATCCCCGGCACATCGAGTTTCAGGTGCTGGGGGACCAGCATGGCAAAGTGATTCATCTTGGGGAGCGCGAGTGCAGCATCCAGCGGCGGCACCAAAAGCTGGTCGAGGAGTCGCCATCACCCGTAATGGACGCCAAAAGGAGAAAAGAGCTGGGCGCGAAAGTTGTGCGGGCGCTCGAAAAGGTAGGCTACACGAATGCGGGTACGGTGGAGTTCCTTATGGATGTAGACGGATCCATCTACTTCATCGAGATGAATGCGCGAATTCAGGTGGAACATCCGGTGACGGAACTGGTGACTGGAGTTGACCTGATCAAAGCGCAGATTCGCATTGCCGCGGGTGAAGGACTGGATGACGCGGTCGGGGAGATGAACTTTTCCGGGCACGCCATCGAGTGCCGCATTAACGCCGAGGATCCGGAAACTTTCGTGCCTTCGGCTGGGCGCATCACCACATTTCAGGCGCCTGGCGGGACGGGTGTGCGCGTGGATTCGGCAGCTTACACCGATGCCGTGATCCCGCCCTACTATGACTCGATGATTGCGAAGCTGATCGTTAAGGGCCGGGACCGCGCGGAAGCCATTGGGCGGATGAAGCGTGCCCTGGAAATGTTTGTAATCGAGGGGATCAAAACTTCTATCCCGCTCCACCGGCGGATACTCGCTGATTCGGAATTCGCCGAAGGACGGTTCGATACCCACTTCATTGAAAGACTGCTGGGAACCGGCGGAAAATAAGTGTCTATGCGCCTTGTTCTACCCCGGCTGTATGTGATACTAGACGCAGCGTTGATAACTTCTTCCGAAAGAGACTGTGCCGAAGGCCTCGCGGATGCCGGGGTCCGTCTGTTTCAATATCGCAACAAGACCGCGGCGGCGCGGCAGTATCTCCAATCTTCACAAGACCTAGCGGCAATGTTACGTCCTCGAGGAGTGTTGTTCCTTGTGAATGATCGGGCGGACGTTGCTCACCTGGCTGGAGCCAGCGGCGTCCACGTTGGCCAGGAAGACCTGGATGTGGCGGCCGCGCGCTGTTTGGTAGGGCCGGACATGCTGGTTGGGGTTTCGACACACAATCTCGAACAGATCGAACGCGCGGCGGTGAGTTCGGCGGACTATATTGCAGTGGGCCCAGTCTTCAGCACCTCGACAAAAACAAATCCCGATCCCGTGGTTGGCCTGGACCTTGTGCGGAGGGCTCGGGCGGCGAGCGATAAACCGTTGGTCGCGATTGGCGGAATCACGCTGGAGCTGGCCGCGAGCGTCATCGAGGCCGGCGCTGATTCTGTGGCGGTCATCAGCGGAATTCTAGCCGCCGATGATCCCTACCAACGCGCGCGTGAGTACCTGAAGACGGTTGAAGCAGCAAAGCACGCGACCACAGTCTGAGGCGCCCAGCTAATGGCCGACACAACGGACGCACTTACGCAAAACGCAGCCAAAAGTGAGCCGGGATTTGTCCGCGCGATAGGACTTTTTGACGGCACGATGATTGTTGTCGGGTCGATGATTGGCTCCGGCATTTTCATCGTTGCAGCGGATATCTCAAGGCAGACCGGCTCGCCGGGCGGGCTATTGATGACCTGGGTGTTAACGGGGTTGTTGACTGTCTCCGCGGCACTTTGTTATGGCGAACTCGCGGCGATGTTTCCTCACGCTGGCGGGCAGTATGTTTATTTGCGCGAAGCTTATTCTCTATTGTGGGGGTTCTTGTACGGCTGGACGCTGTTTCTGGTGATTCAAACTGGAACGATCGCGGCCGTCGCCGTCGGTTTTGCGCGCTATCTAGGGGTGCTGTTTCCTTCCATCTCGCCGACGACGTGGATTGTCGCGCCAATCGAGCTGGGCTCAAAATTCGCGATCAGCCTCTCGATCCAACAACTGGTCGGCATCCTAATGATCGTGCTGATCACTTTTCTCAACACGTTGGGTGTCCGTCTCGGCAAGCTGATCCAAAACATTTTTACAAGCGCCAAGGCTCTGTCGCTCGTCGGATTGATCATTCTGGGAATTTTTGTAGGCCGAAATGCGGGCGCGATCGCTGAGAATTTCGCGCATTTCTGGGCGGTTCGCGGTGCGCAACCGATCGAGCCGGGCGCGAATTTCCTGCGTGGATTAGTCCCTACGGTAACCGCGGCGAGCGGGGTGTTTGGTCTGATCGTAGCCTACGGCGTTGCCCAGGTCGGGTCCCTTTTCTCCGCCGACGCGTGGAACAACATCGGGTTCACGGCAGCCGAAGTGAAAAACCCCAAGCGCGACGTGGCGCTTTCCATGGCGTTTGGCACTTGCATCGTCATTGCGCTTTATTGCCTGGCAAATCTCGCCTATCTGCTTGTATTGCCACTCGTGCAGATACAGACAGCGGCGGACGACCGCGTGGCTACGGCTGCTCTGCACGGCATCTTCGGGGCGCCGGGTGCGGCGATCATGGCCGTGGCAATCATCATTTCCACGTTTGGCTGCAATAACGGGTTGATCTTGGCGGGCGCGCGTGTCTATTACGCGATGGCGCGCGATGGACTCTTTTTCCGCTCCACCGGCAAGCTCAGCAAGAAGGGTGTTCCGCAAAGCGCGCTCATCTTTCAGGGGATCTGGATTACTGTACTGATCTTGCTCCGGACGCGGCGAGTGGATGCAGCCGGCGCGGTCACCTACGGCAACCTCTACAACGATTTGCTCAATTACGTGGTGTTTGCCGTACTGCTTTTCTATGTGTTAACGATCTTGGGGATTTTTGTGCTCCGCCGAAAGCGGCCCGATGCAGACAGGCCGTACCGGGCCTTTGGCTATCCGGTCGTTCCGCTGCTTTACATTGCCGCAGCGACAATCGTAATGATCGTTCTGCTTCTCTACCAAACACAAACGGCGGGAGGCGGACTCATTATCGTATTGCTGGGCTTACCAGTGTTTTGGTTGTGGTCCAGGCGCTCGGGAAGGGTAGTTCGGACTGGCGAGGGTAATTCGTGAATTTTGTGTAGGGCGCAGCAGGCCGCGCCTCTACAATGCTGAAGGCCAAGTCGGCAGTACCCAGACGAACTGGGGCGTACATCCCCGAGAAGGAGGAGTTGCATGGGCAACCCCTTATTCGCAACAAAGTCGATGACCACGTTGATGCAGGAAGCGGGCGCCACCGGCGAGCACAGCCTGAAGCGCGCGCTCGGCCCAGTAAACCTGGTCACGCTTGGCATAGGAGCCATCATCGGTGCCGGCATCTTTGTGATGACCGGGTCGGCAGCATCGCTCTATGCCGGACCTGCAATTATGCTTTCTTACGTGCTCGCCGGCTTGGGCTGCGTGTTCGCGGGCCTCTGCTATGCGGAGTTTGCATCAATGATTCCCATCGCAGGGTCGGCCTACACCTACGGTTACGCTACGCTGGGCGAAATTGTTGCTTGGATCATAGGTTGGGATCTGATTCTAGAGTACGCATTCGGTGCCGCGACAGTGGCCAGCGGGTGGAGCAGCACTCTGGTGGCTTTCCTGCAAGACTACGGGATCAGCTTGCCGCCGCAAATCTGCGACGTTCCCGGCGCACAGTGGGTGATGTACCACGGGCGCTGGATGCCACTGAACACCTTGACATTGAGCGCCGACCAGCTTGTGGGACTCCCGCTGGCGACAGCCAAATTTAATTTGATCGCCTTCTTGGCGATGCTTGCAGTTACGATGCTACTCATCATTGGAATCAAAGAGTCGGCCAACTTCAATACCGGCGTGGTTTTTGTAAAGTTGACTGCGGTCTTGGTCTTCATCGCCGTCGCGGCAGCTTTCGTACTCAAGCATCCCGATATCGCCCACGCGAACTGGAAAGTTTTTATTCCCCCTAATAGCGGCACGTTCGGCGCGTTTGGCTGGTCGGGAATCCTCAGAGGGGCGGGCGTGGTTTTTTTCGCCTATATCGGCTTTGATGCCGTGTCGACAGCGGCGCAAGAAGCAAGAAATCCCCAAAAGGACATGCCTATAGGTATCCTCGGGTCGCTGGTGATCTGCACATTCTTGTATCTCCTCGTCTCCGGTCTACTGACGGCGGTTGTGCACTATTCGCGATTGAACATCGGAGCTCCTGTGTCGCTCGCGATGCGTGAAATCGGAGTGCAGTGGGGAAGTTATGTGGTTAACGCGGGCGCTTTGGCCGGGCTGAGCACGGTCATGCTAGTCATGATGCTTGGTCAGTCGCGCGTATTTTACTCGATGGCTAATGATGGCTTGCTTTGGAAGTGGGCGGGCGACATCCATCCGCGCTTTCGCACGCCATGGAAGTCTACGGCGATTGTAGGGATTTGCGTTGCCTTTGTCGGGGCACTGGTACCGATCGGGGATCTCGGACAGCTCGTCAGTATCGGCACACTCCTTGCCTTCGTGATTGTGTGTGCCGGCGTCTGGATCCTACGGGTACGCCGACCGGACCTTGTCCGACCATTCAAGACTCCCTTGGTGCCCATAGTGCCGATTTTAGGCATGATTGTGTCGCTCGGGCTGATGGCTGGTTTGAAGGCTGTAACTTGGATTCGCTTGGTAGTTTGGCTTGTCATAGGCATGGTGGTTTATTTTACCTACAGCGTCAAACACAGCCGCGTACGGAATGCGCTGAAGTAACCAACAAAAACGGTGACGTCTAGACTTGCTTGCTCCGTGCGCTGCCTTTCTCCTCCGCGCGCGAGCGTTCTTCAGGTAGAGTAGTCTTTCACGCTCAATCGCCAGATGACCGTCTTTTCTGCGAAACTTCGAAATACGTGGCGCCGCCTCTCGCGGATTGACCTCTTCGCGATTCTGCTGATGCTCGGAGGGGCGGTCTCCGCCGTTTTGGACCTAAGCGGAAACCTGGTCAGCTTTCTGAGGTTTCTTGCAGTCCTCGCAACGGTCTACCTCCTGGTTCGGCTTGCCGGCTGGTGGCGAACCCGGCTGCTCTGGAGCCTGCGGAACCGGCTGATTGTGGCTTATCTTTTCATCGCCGTCGTCCCCATCCTGCTTATCGTTTCCCTGGTAGGACTTGCGGGCCAGATCCTCTATTCGCAACTTGGCGCTTACCTGCTATATGGCGACATTCAGCGGCGCATCTCCATGATGGCCGATATTACCGAGCACATTGCGGCTGCACATCGCAGTTTGCCAAAGGGAGTATCAGAGGAAGAATCGGAGAGCGTCCTAGCCTCCCAGTCGCACATGGTTCATGACCAGGAGCTTCCCAACCTAAGCATCACTTTCACGAACAATCTGAGCTTTCTGAGAAAAGTGGCGGGCGGGGAAAAGAACTCCTTCTTAGGAATTGTGGAGGAAGGCGAGACTCTCTACCTTACCAGCATCCGGGCGATGCAGGAAAAGCAAGGCCTTCGTGTAGTCACCCTGCGGGTACGCGTTTCACCGGAATTCCTAGCCACCATCGCGCCGGACCTGGGAGCGATCCAATTGAATCTGACGCGCCGGTTCGAGGGCGGGGCACGGCAGGGAATTCTCTACAATTCGGGTAATTTTCAATATGAAACGATCAAAGGAATTCTTGCTCAAAACAGGACGCTATACCCGGCTTCCTACTGGATTGATCCGGCGATAACGGGGCTCTCGCGGCTGGATGCGGTGTACGTGGGCGCGGGTGGTATGGTCGATTTGCACCGGCCCGTCCTGGTCACCTTCAATGCCAGGCCGTCGCGGTTGAATTCGCGGATTTTTTCATCGCTCGGCGAGTTGAGCGATTCCTACAAAATCCTCTTTATCGTCATAGGCGTCGTCTTTCTCCTGATTGAAGTCGCGGCGCTGATTACCGGGATCGTGATGACTCGCCGGATTACCAAGGCGGTGAGCGATTTGTATCACGCGACTCAGTATGTGAAAACCGGCGACTGGACGCATCGAGTGCGCATCGACCGCAGAGACCAGCTGGGAGTGCTCGGAGAATCCTTCAACGACATGACGGGATCCATCAGCGGGTTACTGGAGGAGTCGAAAAAACGACAGCGCCTTGAAAATGAAATTTCCATCGCCAGTGAAGTGCAGAACCAGCTCTTTCCTCAGAAGATGCCTAACGTAGGGGGAGTCGAGCTTGAGGCGATTTGCAAAGCCGCACGGACGGTAAGTGGGGACTACTACGACTTCATTCAGCTCAGCCCAACGCACGTCGCAATCGCCTTGGCGGATATTTCAGGGAAGGGAATCTCGGCAGCCCTATTAATGGCCAGCCTTCAGGCGGCGCTGCGCAGCCAGCTCTTAGCCCCCGGCAGCGAAATGATGAGCACGGCGGAACTCGTGGCGCGTTTGAATACGCACCTGGTGAGGAATACGGGCGACGACCGATTTGCCACGTTTTTCATTGCCGTCTACGACAGCGCCACCCGCACCTTGCGGTATACCAACGCAGGGCATCTGCCGGGATTCCTGATTTCGAACGGCAGCGCCAAACACCTGGACCAAGGCGGAATGGTTCTGGGGGTGGTGGAGGATTATGTTTATGAAGAAGGTTCTGTGGTAGTTCCGCCAAACTCGCTGCTTGTCGAATACAGCGACGGATTGGTTGAGCCGGAAAACGTTTATGGCGAAGAATTCGGCATACGCCGCCTTAAGGAAGCGGCGGTCCGAGTTCAGAGTTCCGCCCCCCGCTTCGTTGGCGAATCGCTGATGATGGCCGCAGAAGAATGGGCGGGCACACCCGAGCAAGCCGACGACATGACGGTGGTCGTCGCGCGACTTCGTTGACTGGCGGAGTTGACTGACGCGGTAGTGCGCTTAGCGCCGCTGGGCTATACTTGCAGGCTTTCTATCCGAAGTTGCCAAGGAGAAGAATGACGCTTGTTAATCGCGTGGCCCTGATCACCGGAGGCAGCAGAGGAATCGGAAGAGGCATCGCCATCCGCCTGGCACAGGAGGGCGCTCGAATCGCGATCTCGTATCGTTCGAACAAAATGGCGGCCCAGCAGGCGCTGCGGCAATTACAGGCAAGCGGTGCGGATTGCGTGGCCGTGGAAACGGATGTCACCGATGCGGCCCGCGCCGAACAACTAGTCAATACGGTGGCGGACAGGTTCGGACGGATCGATATTCTCGTGAATAATGTGGGAGGATTTCGTTGGGGTACGGTGGCGGAATCGTCATTGGAGGACTGGCAGAGCATTTTTACCTCGAATCTCTCCACGGTTCTGTACGTGAGCCGTGCCGTCTTACCGCACATGAGACGCGGGCGCTGGGGCCGCATCGTCAATCTCGGCGCGGTGGGCGCCGAGCGGGCGTTTGGCCAGGCCAAGATTTCCGCCTACGCGGCAGCCAAAGCAGCGGTAGTGGCGCTGTCACGCTCCCTTGCGCTGGAAGAAGCGAAAAACGGTATCACAGTAAATGTTGTGAATCCCTCCAGCATCGACGAGAAAGAGCTGACACTGAACGAAGCGCGCCGCATGCGCGACGCCAGGTTTCCGATTGGCCGTCCGCCGACCGTGGAGGATGTGGCGGCTTCCGTGGCGTTCTTTGCGTCTGACGAAGCAGAATACGTGACCGGCCAAGTCTTAAACGTCAGCGGTGGATGGATGCTGTAAACTCGCCGTGAGTTTTTTCAAATGAAAGCCCTGACTGCAGCCGAGATGCGCGAGGTCGACCACCTAACGACCGCGCGATTTGGCATACCCAGCCTGCAATTGATGGAAACCGCCGGCCGTCGAGCCGCCGATGCCGTTTGGCACGTGGTCGCGGGTCGCGAAAGCGTGCGCGTGTGCGTGCTTTGCGGAAAAGGGAACAATGGTGGCGATGGATTTGTGGCAGCGCGCCACTTGAAGTCCTCGAAGCTTGAAGTAAGCGTGATACTTTTCGGCAAACCGGATGACGTACGGGGCGATGCGGCGGCAAACCTGGCCAAGTGGATGGAGGGAGGTAATAAAGCCGAAATCATTCTGGAAGAGACAGACTGGGCAAGGATTTGGCCGAGTGTTAGAAGTTCGAACGTGATTGTGGACGCCATGCTCGGAACGGGGTTGCGGGGCGGAACATCCGGCATAATCGCTCGCGCGATCGCGGACATCAACCAGTATTCACAAAACGGTACGTCCGCCTGGCCAGCGCTAATCCTTTCCGTGGACACTCCCTCCGGCTTGCCATCAGATGGGGAATCACCCGCCGGTCCCGTGCTATTCGCTCATCGAACTGTCACGTTCACGGCGCCAAAAGTGGGTCAACTGATTTCTGCAAACGCGGCGGCCTGCGGCATCCTGCAAGTCGTTGGAATCGGTTCTCCTGCGGAGTTGGTTGAAGAAACAGGAAAACAGACTTTGCGCTGGGTTGGCCCGGACGAATTCGCAACGCTACCGATGGTCCGAGCGGCTGATTCTCACAAGGGTACCTTCGGACACGTTTTGTTTGTAGCAGGCTCGGCAGGAAAATCCGGCGCCGCTATTCTGGCTGGATATGCCTCGTTGAGGGCCGGAGCAGGGCTGACGACGATCGCGTGTCCTGAGGCTAGTCAGCCGATAATAGCAGCGGCGCATCCGGAGTATATGACTGCGCCACTGGCGGCAACGAAGTCCGGCGCGCTGGGAGCGCGGAGCCTTCTGGACGGCACCTTCCACGAATTGGAAGAGGGAAAGAGCGTATTGGCGATCGGCCCCGGGCTTGGAACGCACAAACAAACGCAAGAATTTGTCCGGACCCTCGTGACCAAGACGGATTTGCCCGTGGTGCTTGACGCGGACGGGCTAAACGTGTTCCGCGGGCAAAGCGCGCTTTTGAAGAAGCGTGCCGCGAAGTTTTTATGCGTGACACCACATCCGGGTGAGATGGCAAGGTTGCTAGGTGTATCTACGACGCTTGTTCAGGCTGACCGTCTCGCCGCGGCCAGGCGTGCGGCCAAAAGTTGGAATGCGCACGTAGTTCTCAAGGGATTTCATACAATCCTGGCGGCGCCGGACGGGTGCACGTGGGTTAACACAACCGGGGGACCTGGGTTGGCCAAAGGCGGAAGTGGGGACGTTTTGACGGGCGTCCTAGCGGCGCTAACGGCGCAGTTCGGAACTGACGACTGGCTACGCGTGCTCGCACTGGGAGTGTATTTACACGGAGTTTCATCAAACACACTCGAGCGGGAAATGGAGCCATCAGGGATTCTTGCGGGAGAGGTTGCGAAAGGAATTCCAGACGCCAGGGAGTATTTGCTGCGGGAGATTCAGTACGGTGGCTGAAGAGATCATCACACATTCCGCGGAAGAAACGGCCAAATGGGGACGGGAATTTGCGAAGCGATTGACTCCGCCGGTTCTAGTTTTGCTGACGGGAGACCTGGGGAGCGGGAAAACGACACTGACGAAGGGAATCGTCGCGGGCCTTGGAGCGGCTCGCGAAGAAGAAGTGACGAGCCCCACTTTCACGCTCGTCCACGAATACGGAACCTCGCCCCGGGTTTACCACGGAGATTTATACCGCATCGAGAACTTTCATGATTTCGAGACGCTAGGTCTGGAAGACCTGTTTGCGAAGCCGGCAGTCGTAATTTTGGAATGGTCGGAACGTTTCCCGTTGAAGTCCCCATGGCCGCAGATAAGGGTGAGCCTGGAGCACCGCGGCGGAGACTCCCGGCGCCTCTCCATCCAGTAACCTTCGCGTTTCTAGCATCTTGCAGCCCGGTCCTTACTATCTCGTTACCGAGTCGGGGAGTTCTGTTGCGGTGCTTGCCTTGCACTGCTAGGTTGGTTGAAGCCCCTTCTGGTGGAGTGCATGGCCGACGAGATTCTTACCCTTGGCGTTGCAGAAGCGGCCCGGATCGAACTTAAGAGCTACAGCGTCACGATCCCCATGGGATCGTTGTCCATCGGGGTGGACAATATCCATCACGATGTGTTTCTTAGCCCGAAGTTTGTCCAGGCGGCGCGCGACTATTTGTTTGACCTGATTCGCCAAAACACCAGCGCCACGCATCTTACCGGCATCGAGCTGCGAAACGTCAAGAGCCTGGACAATAGCGCGTTTCGCAAATTAATCAGCGAACTTCTTCAGAGCGCCCTCACACAGGCGAAATATTACAAGAACATCGAGATCGATCTGGTATTCCGTCTCGGCCTTTTGAAGTTTCTTACTCAGGAACTCACCAATCAGTTCGCTAATCTCATTCTGGAAGGGAAGGAATGGGTTCGGCAACGCGGCGAGTACTTCGAGCGCAGCCAGCAGGCGCACGTTATCAAGGCGCGGCTGTCGGAGTTGCAATCGGCCAGGCGGCGGGTGATCCGCGGGGTCGGGCAACAAGTCGCCCAGATGCTTGTGGATATCGAGGAAAATGTCATCGCCAAGACTCGCCGTGCGCTGTTCGGCGAGGATTTTGCGCCGCTTTATGAACTGCTGAAAAACCGGATCATATTTTTGGACGGCGGAAAGGACGATGTCTATTTTCTGGAGCATTACGTCTTACTTGGGAATTACGCGCGCGACCCGGACCGCTTTGAGGCCATGGACGTGCTCTTTCAGGAGTTCCTTTGTGAAGCGGGACTAACCATTGGTCAGGACCCCGCTTTCACCGAGGCGAATCAGGCTCACAACGAACTGCTCGAGCAGGCGAAGGCCATGCGAGCCGAGATTGTCAGCCTGGAAGAACAGCGGGAAAACACGCGCAAACGGCTGGAGCGAGGCGAACGCTTTCTAAACAAATTCCTGGCCTCGGCCGATCCCTCGAATTTGAAAGCTTCCCTGAACGACATCGAAATGCGGCTGAAGCACCAGGAAGTAAAACTCGAGGAGATGGGCCCACAGATCGATGCGGCGAAACAGAAGCTCGATTTTTTTAACAAAGACTATAAAGGCCGCCTCGGGGATTATCTGAATGATCCGGAAAACGCCAAACGACTTCTTGATGCCTCGTATGGCGGGCCGAACCCTGGAGAACAGACCCGCCTCTTGGCGCAACTCGTCGACCGCCTTGAACAGCAAGATGTCCTTTATCACGTTTTGGCGAGCTACGAAATACGTCCAATTGCCAAGGACTATTGTCCTCCGGTGCATTTGCAGCAACTCCGCAAAGCTTTGGTCTCCAAGGAGGAATTGAAACAAGTCGAGCAAGTGTTGAAACATGTTCCCGCCAAGCAGCTGTCGTTGAAGCCGATCGAGGAACTCGCGCGAAAAATCCGTCGCTACTCGCGGGAGGAAATGCAGGGCCTGGTGCTGCGGTTTGCGACGGATTTTCTGAGATTGCGGCGCGACCTTCGCGATGCGGAGCACCTAACGACCTGCATGGAACGAATTCATCTCGTCACCACGGAGCAGGCCAGGGAACTTTCCCGTCTGAACAACCGCTTGTATGAATGCGTCCTTCAGGACGAGGCCAAGGGCCAGCAGGATCAAGTTGTCTCCCACGTGATTATCAAAGCCGACGTGCGCGGCTCGACGAGGATGACGCAAGATCTTCTGTCGCGCGGCCTGAGCCCGGCCTCGCATTTCAGTTTGAACCTTCACGAGCCGGTGAAAAAGCTCCTGGATCGCTTTGGGGCGAAGAAAGTGTTTATCGAAGGCGACGCCGTAATTCTGGCAATATTCGAAACGGATTCCACCCGCACGTTCGCACGGGCAGTCGCCAAAGCTTGCATTCTTTCGCGCCAAATTCTTGCTGTGTGCAATTCGTATAACGATCGCGCGGCGGATACCGACCTCCCCGCCCTTGAGCTTGGTCTAGGCGTCGCGTTTCAAGGATCCGCGCCGACTTACTGGACGGACGGAGATTCGAAAATCATGATCTCCAAGGCCTTGAACCTTTCCGACCGCCTTTCCGGATGCGCAAAGCTTGCCAAGCGCATGCTCTCAGGACAAAAGACTCATTTCAGCGTGTACCAATTCCTGACAGCGATGAAAGGTGCGTCTGCAGAGGAACTGGACGAATTCCTCGTGCGCTTCAACACGAACGGCATCGAACTGAACGAAGAGGGGTTCCAGAAGCTTTCGGAGGAAATATCGCTGGATTCCGTGGAAACGAAACTGGAAATGCCTTGGGGCAAAGAAACAGTCACACTGCATTACGGCGAAGTTCCCATGGGAGAGACAGTGGAACTGTTGGTTCTTCGAAAGGGCCTCGCACGTGAACTTCTTCCCGACGGTAAGATAGGTGCTGCGTCTAGCCATCCTTACTACGAAGTGTGCACCAGCCCGAAGCTGTATGATCTGGTTGCCGCGTTGATTCGCACCAAAGCCGCCGCCGCGGCGATTGAAACAGCCCGCGTCTGACGCTTATACTCTCACCGGAGGCGAAAGGGGTCCGGTGATCTTCCCGGCCTTCAAAGCCGGCGATTCGGTCCTTCGCGGGTCGAATGGTGGGTTCGACTCCCACACGCTTCCGCCAAATTGCTGATGATTCCATTGCTTTTGTGGGAGCCAGAACCTGAAAAAGAGCCTATAAGCAAGGGGTTTTGGACCCATATTGGACCCATTGAATTCTCCCAACGTTCGGACGTGGGTTCGCCTCCCATCGCCCGCTCCATAAACCCTGTGATTCGATTGCCTTTACGCCTGGAAGTTGCTGAAAATTGCCCCACAAACTGAGGGTTTTGTTGCAAGGATGTTCCAAACTCCTGACAAATGTTCTAAGACGGCTCAGCTCATTGTTGGACCGGCAGTTCGACGCTCCGCTTGACCGGATTCACCGAGTTAGAGGTGACTTGTTAGAACACGAGTCCACCTCAAAAGGAAATCGAGCTATTTGGACAACCGTTAGCCAGACGGCGATTCATTCCAATCTGCTGAATCTAAGAGCCGAAAAGCACACGTTGCAAAGCCATTGCACACTGTAATTTACCGGTGGGCCTGCCAACGCAGAAGCGCCCACCACACCTGCGCGATTACATTCGGATTGGTATACCCGATGGCACAATTCGCTTCGCTGGTTCCGGCACTCCGGCATTCTGAAGTGCGTTGCCGAATGCTTCGAGCATGGAGAAGGGGTACAGAGAAGGCCCAATGATTAGGTGATGGAAAAGCTGTGCCAAATCGAGTTGCTTGAGACCTTCAGGTGCATCCGGAACGCTCGCATCAAACGGAATCTTGTAGATTGTCTGCGGAATGCCACGAATTACTTCTGTTGAAGGCTTGATCAGTGGAGAAGGCCAGCGACCGGGAGCATAGATCAGCCGCCATTCACGTTCTTCGCTAAAGCCCCTGTGTTTTACGCACGTCACGGCAGCGACCAACATTGCATAGATTGCCCTTACTACCCGCTCGCGGCCAACTGATTTGAGCAAATCGAGATTGCGGTGAACGTTGTCCATGATTCTATACAGTTCGGCCTCAACTTGCTCTTTTGCGAAATATGCGACCGGACTGACTACTAGGCTGAACACGCTTCCGTGAATGAGCGAATATGGGAACTTAAAGACAATTGCAACGCGAACATCAGTTGTGCCGAAAGCCCGCCACATTGATAACCGGCCGTGTTGATCCTCTTCTTTGTCATGTTCAGAGATGCATGCGAGGTAGGTGTTATAGCGAATATCCGTCCATGATTTCTCTAAGAAATGAATCGCTTCCGCTGTCGCTCCCACGGCGCAACCATCCACGGCTTCAGTCAACGCCTTCAATCCTTTGCCGTCGTTGCCGAAGAGCGTTTCATTCAGCAGGGCCATTCCGTGCTGTACCTCGGAGTAGTCGGACATAGAGGTAACATTTCGCATCCAGATGCGCTTGTTTTCAAATATCCGCAACGCTGCCTCTGCCGACGTGTAGTGAACAAAACTCACTTGTCCATCGCCTTGTTTCTTGGCGAACGACTCCATTTGTTCGGTCGCATATGGGTGGAAGATGCGTTCGATCCGTATGTCATCAGATTCGGCCATGTCTTCACGCTCCCGCGTTTGATGATTTGGAGCGTCATTATAAGGGGTGGGGGAGCTACGAACCAGATGCGACCCGAGAAAGGGTCGCATATAGAGCGTCAAATCCTGCTCTGCCGATAGGCTCACGGCTACTCGCATTTTGAGTCTTTGATTTCAGTAGTTTGCATGAGGTGGTGCAACGTTGGTGCAACTCGCACGTAGATCGCAGCTCTGCGAAAAAGTACTCCCAGATGAGCGTTTCAGTCCCGCGAAAGCTGACATCGAGGCGGACAACAATGTTTCTCACGCACAGAGTTTTCGCGCCAGCAACGCGCAGGTTGCCGCTATGTCCTCGTATTGCGTCTGGGGCGGCAGTGCGCGGAACACCGAGCGCAGAAAACCGGCCGGCGTTCGTTCCGATGGCAGAAGTGGTGCTGCTCCTATCACCTCGTCTTCGAACTTTCTGCGCGCGGCGCGACTTTGGTGAGCGACGGCGTTGCGAATAATGAACATGCGTTCGAGCGATTTCCTTTCGGTTCTGTTCAAGATGCTGAAGGGCCGTCCTGCCCGGAAGAAGGCGCATGCGCGATTGTCGGTGTGGTGATAGGGCAGCCAATCGACGTAAGCCTTGCCGCCCAGCATGACATCTCGGGCTACGGCCGTTGATCGAAAAGTTACTCGGGGATGAACGCCGCGACCGGATGTGATTGCGCCAGTAAGAAGGCCTACGAATAGTTCTTCTATCAGACCTTCAAACGATGTCACGGTTCTGAGAAATATCCCCTCGTAGAATAGGCTGACGTCGTGACGAGTGACATGCCCTCCGAGCAGTAATCGTTCAAGCTTCCCACGGGACCGGTCGAAGGTTCGCAGACGAGCCGTGAAGTCATTCGAAATGGCGGTGGCTGGCCTAGGCATGAAAAAGCTGAGCTTTGAGATAGTCGTTAACCGTCACACGGGAATCCTTGTGCGTCGTACGACGGGCAAGGGCCTCCATCACCTTGTCCGGCGCCTTTCCTCCGCGAATGCTGTCGCTAGTCTTGAGAACACGAGCCTTGAAATCAGCGTGAAGAGTTTCCGCTTTTTTTCTTTTTAGCGGCGATCCAATTTCGAAAGCTGCCGCGTATACTGCGGTGAAAAGACTGTGGAATGCAGCGCGGTTAGTGAAGGCGGTATTCGCCAGATCATCGCCCAGGGCATTGTCTATCTCCTCCATACAATATCTGAAACGTCGCTCCACTTCGGCCCTCTCAGGCCATTCATCCTCCAGATCCCCGTACAGGTTGTCGATCGCCTTTTGCGTCTTGCCGACAACACCCCTTATCATGATCTGAGCGAACTCGCTTGTGATCTCGACTTCCGACATTCGGGAAATTTGTGCTTCGGTGAATATCCGCCACTTTCGCCATCGTGGTAACTGCTCAGCGGAGACGGCATACATGGACGTTTTGAACTCCCCGAAATACGCAGCGTTTCGTAGCTCCTGCGCATTCAGCTTGAGGCCCGTCGAGTTCATCCGAGCGAAGATTTGCAGAACCTCCCGGTCATCAACGCTGGATGGCAGGACGTGGACACTGAATTGGTAATCGAGAATGGTTTGTCTTACGTCCGCGGGTAGGTCTTTGAACGGCTTACCGGCCAGTTCTTTGTTGTGAACCGGCTTGATAGTGAAGTCATCCCGATTGGGGTCGAAATTCTTAACCAACTTGGGAACGAGAAAAGCCAAAACTGTCCGTATCCTCTGCTGGCCATCAACGACTTCGCGCTTCGGTTCCAGGCTTTCGAGATCGGTCTTCTGCTCGCGGAGAAAGATGATCGGGATCGGCAGTCCCCTGACGATTGTGTCGAGAAGATACGATTTCGCCCCGACCGGCCAGACGGATCGACGCTGGAAAGACGGACTGAGAATGAGAGTTCCGGCTTTAGCCCACGTTATGAAGTCGCTAACCTTGTAGTGAGTCTTGCTAACTTGATGGGTCTGCATTTTTGAAATTATTACCTTGTGTGAGGTGTTCGGCATGCGGCCGCCGAGGCAAGCCCTTGGTCTGTGTGGTGGCAACCCCTTTGTAAGCACACAATGCTGGATACCAATATTAGGATCCACACAATAGAAAAGAATGTTGAAACTATCAAGTAAAGTCGCTTTTGTTGACCTCTCCACTTCCTTTCATGAACTTGTTTTTTAGCTTCGCAGTGAATGCTATTTGGCAACGAGAGCTCGCATTCGATTTTCTGGCAGACTAGATACAACTCGTTCATTCGCCGATTATTTCTAAGCATTAGGTAAAATGAGATCCAAGTGAGGAGAATCCCGAGAACGGCGGTACCGGCGATGACGGCCTGGACAGCCGGATTGCCATTGCATAGTGCTTCGACGATGAACCCAATTAGAAGAGTGCTTGCCCCCCAGATTATCGACGTCACTTCCCAGGTCAGCGAGTCGTGATATTGGGCGGACTCTTGGGCTTGGGCATATTCGAGAAGAAGGAAGCGCTCTTTACGGTCATCAGGACTCTGATCGTTGGGCACGGTGTGAGGATACCATGTAGAAAGCAGGCACAGCACGTGTCTGTACCCTGCCCCGGCATGCGCCGAGTAATCGAGGAGAACGCAACACTTTCACGCGTTGTGATGCGTTCTGACGACCAAATCCAATACCTTCAAAAATTGGAATAGCCAATAGGGGAACGGCAGATCAGGTCCGGGCTGTGGTATTCCGTGACGCAACGGACTCGATCAGCGTATGCCTGAATAGCGTAGACTAAACCTTAGTTTCGGCGTGAGGTTAGACGCGACGTGGGGGAGCACCAGTGCGCCTCTAGGAGGATCGACCCGGACATGGGAGGGAAAGAGACAAGGTCCATTATGACGAAGGGTGACGCCCCAGTGGTTTCTTTGGGCAGGCACTCCACGAATTGTCGGATCTGCGGACACGGCAAACGCGCCGAAATCGAGTCCGAGTTTGTTAGGTGGAAAAGCCCGGCCCGCATAGCAACCGAATATAGACTTGGAAATCGGGCCAGCGTTTACAGACACGCGCACGCGTTGGGACTCTTCGAGAAGCGTGGGCGGAACGTTCGCGCGGCCTTAGAAAGAATCATCGAGCAGGTGGGAGAAGTCGATGTCACGGCACCAGCAGTTGTAGCGGCAGTACAGGCATACGCGAAAATCAACACAGCGGGCCAGTGGATCGATCGGAGCGAACACGTTAATTTGAACGAACAATTTGAGCGCATGACTGTCGAAGAGTTGGAATCCTACGCCCGCGAGGGAGTCTTGCCTGAGTGGTTCTCTCAGAATGTGGGCGCAACGCCACAGCACAGTCAGGGGGCCGAAAACGTCGCATAAATCAAGCCAAAAGCCGATCTCGACCGCAACAAAATCCGCCCCGAGGCCGGGGGACTTCCCTCTGGGATCGGCGGCGTCGAGAGCCGCTGTGCGATTACTCCTGGAATCCAAAAAGCGGTTGGCGGAACAGGAAGAGAATCGCCCGCCTAATGTGCGTATTGTTTTCGGCCTCCCGCGACCCCAAGACCGGAAGGAGACCGTAGTGTCGCGCTGCCGAAGTGCCGACGGAATCACGGAGTTTGTATTTCCCGCTCCAGCTTACAACGGTGAGTGCCTGGGTGTCTGTTTGGTCCCGACCGATGTCAGCGTGGAAGAGGCGCTGCGGCTCCTGCGAGAGGATCAGCGTAAACAGCAATAGGAAGTATCGATAAAAGTTCCCGATGAACTTCGATCAAACTTCCAAAACCCCCAGTCAGCGTCTGAGAGAATTTAGCCAATTACTAGGCCATCTATGCCGTTTTGTCAGGCGTTTATGGTCTTCAAACAACCAAAGTCTGCTCGCGTCGAGGAGGCAGCTTTGTTAAGCAATCAAGTTCTTTTGGGACGATTTGACCTCTCCGATAGCGCGTTAATCAAGCGTGTTGCCAGTTTCCCGAATCGACTTGTTTTTCGTGGGACACGACTGTGTTCGCCGTCACATTGTGTCGTGAGCCATGACACTGCGTTCAATAGACACGCTCTTCATACTCTTCGTATGTCTTGGGCTGCCGCACCGAGTGTGGATTAACGAGACTCTTGTGGCTGAACTGATTCGCGAAGAACGATACATCTTCTCAGTTGGAACGAAAGAGCATGTTCTGCGTGCGCAGGAGTTGGTCAGGGGCTCGACGGGCTGGCCTGAGCGATTTCGCGTTCAGGTGCAGGCATCATTTGCACAAGAAGGCAAGACTTTCTACGGAACAACCGCTCGGGAGGCAGTCGAACTAGCGATTCAATACATATCAGCCCCTCTGCGCAGAGCTGGCACTTCTTCAGAGTCCGTCGGCGCGCCGAACTAGGTCATCCTTGGACCCGGCTCAGAGGCTGATCTCAACTGCCGGGCCCAACCATACCCCTCACGCTGCTGCCCTCAACATTAGATGTGGGTATAGCTACTATCATGGGGCAGATTTTTCTTCGGATGATGTAGCCCGCCGAAAAATTCTCTATTGAGTCTCGTAGAGACACTCCTTGATGGGTTTAAGCCCGTTCGCGATTCGCGTCCCGGAGCCAACGGCCCTCGTATCCCCGAACCCACTGCCCAAAGGGATTTCTAGGAGCGTGAAGTGTCGTAGGAACTAAATTTGACTGCGACACCGAGTGGGCTTCCATGCGAGGTAGTGGGTGGACCGCCTTCGCGTCCTGCGCGAAGGGAAGAATCACACTTAGGGTGATAGCGACAAGTGGATTAGCGTAGTGCGGTGCTACCTCTCCTAGGTTGAGAACGGACATACGGTTCCGGCACTCCAAACGCTGGAGAAGTTTGCCAAGGCGTTGGAAATTCCGATGTATCAACCTTTTTTGCAGGTGTAACGAAACCCCGACCTTGCCGGATCTGTTCAAACGGAAGTTCCAAAACGAGGCTCTTCGGGGCGGTTCAGGCGAATACGCTAAGTATACCCATAAACTCCGCCGCCTGTTGAGCGATTTCGGCGAGAACGACCGAAAATTGATCTTGCTTATGACGCAGAAGTGGGCGCGTCACTAAGGCCTAGCAAGAGAGGAAGTCCAGGTCGTGTTGCCGTGCGACAACTGCATCCTTCTGCTCAGTTGGAGGAAGTACTTGCGTTATCCCCACCATGCGAGCAGTATTCCCGGTAGTTGTCCCCACCTAATAGGTCCGCGTCTTCCCCGGGTCCTCTAAAACTGACTGCCAGTGGATTGGTAGGTCGAACGGAGGCAACACTTCCATGTCGAACGAAGAAGTAGAAACCAGAAAATGTTTGAGCCTGGCTTTTGAACACCTCAGAGCACTGCATGCAACCCTGACCGCAGAAATGACCGACATTGCCGCCCTGCGTCGCGCCGTTTTGAATAATCCTAGACTTTTGCGGCGGTATCAAGTCGCACTCACACAGGAGGTACGGGTAGCCAAGCCTCTGGTCGTCGCTGCCATGCAAGCTTATGATGAAGCCATCTTGCGCGTAATGACTAATGGCGACTTGCGGAATTGAAGTGCAGGGGTCAAGGAGTGCGTGGACCCGCGCTAGGATTCAGAAACTGTGTCTTCTGGAGGCGACGTTTCAGAATGGCTGATATTTTTGTGCGGCGAAATTACTCCATCCTCTTGCCCGTTCTGAGCTCAGGCACAGAACGACCTACAGTTCGACGCGGGCTATATCAGCATTCAACCAGCAAATGAAGGTGTCCCTGAAGGCTGCGTGTCTGGTCTCAAAGGGGCAGAGCTATTCGTCTTAATTGAGAAACTGCTCTCCAAAATTCAATATCTCTAACTCCATGCCATCTTGCTTATTTTATTTACGCATCGGTATATCAAAGAGAACTGCGACATCCCTTTTTGATTAGCCATGCCCACACGTACATTGAGGGCGCAAAACGCGTGACGGGCCTGGACGGGCCGGGCAAAAGAGATTACTCCTCTCCGCCCGGCCCCCAACCTGCTTGAGTTAAGCGTTAAATTCGCACTCTTCCAACGGGCGGCTCACCAATCACACTCCGGGCCCTCTTGTTGATTCCGAGCCCGAGGATGCGTAGGGCGGACATCGCTTTCTTCCGTTTTCCACAACAGCCAAACATTTATCTTGACATGTAGTTACCGACCTGATTATGTATCGGTGCTCCCTTAGTGGATGATATTACTTGAGGAGAATCTACGATGCCCCCACCCCTCCTGGGGAAGCATTCCCCCCCTGAACTATGCTCGGGCGCAACAAGATCTTTCGCTGGCACGCCTGCTAAGAGTTGGTTGTCAGTTTCGTCCCCAAGTCTCAACCAAGATCGGAGGCGCAATTGCCTGACCGATCTGCGGTGACTGAATTTGCAAACACTTCATATCTCTTACAACTCAACAACATCTTCACAGGCATATTCAATGCCACGTTCGTAGGTCTTGCTGTATTTGACGCAGAAACTCGGGTTGTACTGTCCAATCGTGCTTTTGCATTCATGGTCGCGAATTCGACGGTCCCTTCCTTCGTCGGAAAAACAATTCGCGAAATTCTTGGCCGTGCCGCTGACGAGCTTGAATTTGCGGTTAAGGCGGTTTTCGATGGCAACATGTCGCATTTGAGCGTGGATATTTCGACAAAGGTGTCCCATTCAGGTCTCGTCAACCACTGCCTATTCAGTCTGGTCCCCATTGAAGACCCGGCCAAGGGGCTCACCCAAGTGGCGGCGATCACCGTTGAGACGAGCCATCAAAAGAGAATCGAGCAGTATTTTCTTACTATGATGGGGGATATAAGTTGGATCCGGGCTCAGATTTCTAGTGACCCGCCAGATTTGCGAGACTTCAGCGATCGCCTATGTCCGAATGAGGAAGCGGGACTTCTGGATTTGGTCTCAAAGGAATTGCGAAGCATCTCCGAAATGGTGAACGACACCAGAAATGCGTCATGGAATGTGGCGGAAGCCCTTGCTCAGTCAGAGCCTGCGAAACAGGACGCCTCGGCCTCCTCAAAGCCCGGCGAGTTCGCCGCGCTGTCTCCCAGGGAACGGCAAGTCTTGGTTCTCGCTGGCAAGGGAAAAGACACCAAAGAGATAGCCTCGCTATTAGACCTATCCCCCAGCACAGTTTCGACTTATCGCACCCGACTTGAAAGAAAATTGGGCCTTCA
>DATGED010000055.1:0-22869 GCA_035310525.1 Candidatus Acidiferrum sp.
CAACCCCCTCGTCAACCGGACCCGCTATTCACGCTGAAAAATCAACAGCGACCTGCTGCCCCTGTCTCGCGCAATAAAAACAAGCTCCCTTGACCCTCTCTTGAGCATCCATCCACATCTGGTGAGAAATCCGGGCTAGCCCACTTCGAGCGAGGAATTCCCGACGAGACCTGGCTACCTCTTGTCGGCTCAAAACGATGGGTGTTGCTGACCGCCGACAAACGTATTCGCTACAATTTCCTCGAAAAGCACGCCCTCAAACAGCACGCTGTCCGCGAGTTCGTCTTCACGTCCGGCAATATGTCTGGCCAAGACATGGCCGCGGCACTCGAACTCGCCATTCCCAAAATGCGCCGCCTCTGCCACAAACTCCAACCGCCCTTCGTCGCCTCCATCACCCGCGCCGGCGAAGTCCACCTCCGCTGGCCAAAAGGTTAGTCGAATTCATATTCGCTAAGAGAGCCGCGGGCGGGCGGTACTGCCCAAACCCCGCGCAACGAACTTGACTCTGCCTTTTTCTGGGGAGGTCGGGTGGCACGCTCTGGAGTTCGGTTTTGCCAAAGCTGCAATCTTTCCTACGGGGTCCGGATGTACCGAGCCATCTCGGGCGCGATGGAATGAAAGTGCTTGAGGTTCCACGTATAGATGACTTCCGCCTTCGCTTTGGCGGCGCAACTCATCAGCAAGGCGTCGTAGATGCGCCCGCTCGTGAGACCTCCGTCGGCGGCCCCGCGAATGGTTTCGTAGTATTCCTCGGGTTCCAGTGAGACAAAACTCAAGCGCTTGCGAACTTCCTCGACGAATAGCAGCGCTTGCTCGGGCGGGATCACAGGCTTCACCGGCAGAGCCGTCATCGTGGCGTAAATTTCCGCCAGAGTATGAGCTGCGCAGCTGGAGTGTTTCTTTTCCGCCTTTGCGAACTTCTTGATGCTGGCTTCGTGGTTTGCGTGGCCGCCCCAAAATACAGCGATCAAAACGCTCGTGTCGAAGAATTCCCTCAATCGAGAAGCTCCTGAACCCGCTTCTCACGCTCCGCCTCGATCAATTCCGGAATGGAGATGCTCGAGGCTTCCCCCTTGTACACCCAGATGCCAAGCTCCTTCTTCAGTAGAGCTTCCTGGCGGACGGGACGTAAGGTGATGCGGTCGCCTTCGGCTTCGACCAGCAAGTCGTCGCCGGCTTCCACGCGCATCCTTTCCCGAAGCGCTTTGGGGAGAACGACTCGTCCCGCCTTGTCGATGGAAATTCTGTTAGCCATTTATGGCATTATTGCATGGCTAATGCCATTTGTAAATGGCACTAGAATCGGAGAACGGATAGGGAACTGCGGACAGGCGGGACGATTGCCTGACTGCCGCCACTCTCACTTCAACGGATTAACCACCCGCACCTCCCCATAACTCTGCCCATCCCCCAAATCCTCCGAATAAATTACGTCCGCTCCGCAACTTCCCGCCGCCTGCACAATCAGCCCGTCCCAAAACGAAATCCCGTACCGCCCCTCGATCTCCAGTGCCTCCATTACCGATTCCGCCGTGTTCCCCACCACTTCCCAACTCGCATAATCCTCGATCACCTTCCGCGTTCCCTCCACCGGCAGTGGACGCGCCACCTTCCGCCGCAAGCTGACGCATAGCTCCTGCAGCACTTGCGTACTGACCACGCCGTTTTCGCTCTCCCACAGGCTTTGCACCAGCGCCCGCGCCCGTTCATGCTTCGCACCTTGCGTCAAGTCGTGCGCGTACACCAGAATATTCGTGTCCACAAAATACTTATCGCTCATGCAATTCATCTCGCGATCCCGGCCGCGTCCAGCCCAGATCCATCCCCGCGCGAAGCCGTGCCAGCGCCCTCTTCCGCGCACGGTCATATCCTTCCCGTTCGCGCACCACTTCCTCCACTTTCTCCGCCAGCATTTTGCTGATCGAACTTCCCTGCTCCGCCGCCAGAACACGCGCCCGCTTCAAGAGCTCCGCGTCCAGTTTCAAAGTTACGTTTCTTTTCATAGTCCTCCTACCGGGTAGCACAGCTCCACGTGCAGCACAATATTACGTGCTTTGACCACTCACGTCAACCTGTGGCTCCCGGCTATGAGTTGTCACCTGTCAGGCCGCCTTCCTCAGCCCAGCTTTGGGGGTGGCCCATCCCTGCGGGTTTGCTTCAGAAGCTGTGAAGAAACCCTTTTGCCAATGTTTTCGAGGGGTTTTTTGGGTGATACAAAATCTATGCCGAGGCCCAAATAATCGCTCCTCGGGCCGCTAATGGAGAAAAGTTTTTGAGCCCGCTTCCGAGTTGAGGTTATTTCACAGCTTCTTTCATGCAAGGGCGGCTCCTGCGGTTTTTTTCATCGATCGACCTACCCCCACCGGCCCCGCTTACCAGCTCACCATTCACGCCGCCTGACGACTTCGTCCTTTATCTCGACGAAAATCTCTGCAATTCTCTGGCAATCTTCGGGACACCCACACTGTACACACTCTCGCCGACGCGTACTCATTCATAGCCTCACTTGGCGAGATACGTAGCCGCAACGAAGCCGAAGGGATTTGTCACGCTTGAGGAAAAAATGACCCGTACCCAGAACGGTCTTGGAACCACAATTGGGAGTGAGAGAAGTTGCCGATACTTCGTGATAGCATCGCAGTCGTACTTATGAATCAAACTGCAGCAGCACGGACAAGCCCACAGGCACCAAGAGAGAACAACAAGGTTCGGGTTGCGGACCAAAGCGTCCATGACTGGTATCGCTTCGTTCTCTCATTCCCGCCGCATCTCGTGCGGAGCTATTTGGAACGGTTCGCAATCTCGGAAGACCAGATTGTCCTTGATCCTTTCTGCGGCACCGGTACGACTCTGGTCGAATGCAAAAAGCAAGGAATACCAAGCGTCGGAATCGAAGCTAATCCGATGCCATGCTTCGCAACGCGGGTAAAGGTCAACTGGGAGGCCGATCCCGACGCGCTCCTCAAGCATGCAAGGGGAATAGCGGCTACAGCGTGTAAGCGGCTCGCGCTCAACGGCCTTGAAGAATATCAGAACATGCCGCTTTTCAGGGCTGGCAAGCCGAAGATCAGCGCCCTCGGTCTTCGCCGACTGCCCGATGATGCAGAAAAACTACTGCTTACCAATTCGATCAGCCCTGTGCCCCTCCACAGAGTTCTGGTGCTGATGGAATCGATCCAGGAGTCTAGAAACGACCTCTTCACCCAATATGAGCGCCTCGCTCTGGCAAAAGCACTAGTTTCCGAGATAAGCAATCTCGAATTCGGACCAGAAGTCGGAGTCGGCCCGGCGAAATCCGACGCTCCAGCCGTTACATTCTGGCTCGATGCTCTCCGGTCGATTGCTGATGACCTTCGTGAGATGGGGAATCGCAATCTGGTCCCGGCGACCGTGCACCAAGCGGACTCAAGAAATATTTTAAGCGTCCTGCAGCCAAACTCAATCGATGCGGTAATCACATCTCCACCCTACCCAAACGAAAAGGACTACACGCGGACTACGCGTCTAGAGTCAGTGCTGCTGGGGTTTATCCGCAACAAACAAGGCTTGCGTGCCCTGAAGCAAGACCTCCTCAGGTCTAATACCAGAGGCGTTTACAAGAGCGACCGTGACGACGTTCTCGTCGGTGATCACGAAGAAATCCAAAGAATCGCGGAAGCCATAGAGAATCGGAGAATAGAGCTCGGCAAGACCTCGGGATTTGAAAGATTGTATGCCCGAGTGACCAAGCTTTATTTCGGGGGAATGGCTAGGCACTTGTCCGACCTCCGTACTGTACTTCGACCCGGAGCTCAACTCGCATATGTCGTTGGCGACCAGGCTTCATATCTTCGTGTCATGATCCGCACCGGCCAGTTGCTCGCAGATATTGCCGATTCGCTAGGTTATGAAGTGACAGGCATCGACCTTTTCAGGACACGTCTAGCAACAGCAACGAAGGAGCAGCTTAGGGAAGAAGTTATGCTCCTCCGCTGGCCAGGAAAAAAAAATAGGTCAAGGACTACGTTGATGAATGAAAAAAATCTTTACAGCGCGATCATTGAAAGAATCTTTCAGTCAAAGTTCAAGAAGGGCATGAGTGAACTAGACTTTGATCGTGAGGAACTTCTCGTAGTCGCCAAACAGTTGGGACTGAAAGAGCCGAAAAACCTAGGCGACCTCATCTACACCTTTCGATACCGGGCTGCGTTGCCGGAAGTGATCAAAAAGCATGCTGGGGAGGGAAAGACGTGGATCATCCGTCCCGCTGGCAGGGGCAAGTATTGCTCTGTCTTGGTGCCCGATAAGCCCATAGCTCCGAACGAGAGTCTGGCTGTCACCAAAGTGCCGGACGCAACTCCAGGCGTTGTTTCGAAATATGCTCTCAGCGACGAACAGGCTCTGCTCGCAAAGCTACGCTACAACCGTTTGGTCGACGTTTTCACCGGGGTAGTTTGCTACTCGTTGCAGAACCACCTCCGGACATCCGTTCCTAATATGGGTCAGGCTGAAACTGACGAAATATACGTGGGTCTAGACAAAAAAGGTGCGCACTACGTCTTTCCGGTTCAAGCAAAGAGCGGCTCCGACAAACTCAACATTGTCCAGATTGAGCAAGACCTCGCTGTCTGTGCACACAAGTTTCCTTCGCTAATCTGCCGCCCAATCGGTGCCCAGTTCATGCAGGCTGGAGTGATAGCGTTGTTCGAATTCGAGGAAGGTGAGGAGGGATTGGGAATCGCAACCGAAAAACACTACAAGTTAGTTCCTCCAGATGAGGTCACCGACGAAGATCTCAAGCTTTATAGCGCCCGCGGGTTGCAGTAGAACCGATTTCGCGAGACCCTCCGAGATGGGCCTCGCCTCCTCACCTCACGGCGGGTGGAACATCCTCTAGTGGCGAGGAGGTTTTGACTCTGTCTTTCTCCGAAGGGTGGCCCATCACTTCGAGTTTGCTTCATGCCAGGGCGGCTCCCCCGTTTTTTCTTCGATCCCCTAATCTCTCTGCCCTCTCAACTGGGTCAACTTGCGCCAAACAAACGACTGGCTGTTTCTCCTTGACAAATAGTGACAATATGGTATAATTCTTTTAGTTTTTCCGGGCTCCCTTCCGTCTGGGCCCGCCGCAACTCATGCGCTTCCGCCGCGCGGTCCTTCAAATTCTCCCAAAATCTTTCCGCTCACCGCGTTTACCACTTGATACAAACCTTCCTCGCCTAACCCCTTCAGAAGCAACACTTCTGCATCTGTTGATTCCACTCCACTTCAACTCCCGCAGATGCAACACTTACAAAAAAACCGGGAGGGGGTGCCTCTTTTCAGCTGCAAAGTTTTGCAACTCGTTACTACGCACAGCGCACCAAACTCGACACGCGCGTGTCGCCGCAACCCCTTTCCTCTCCTCCGCTTACGCACACTTTCCGTCACCCATGGGGTGTACCCTTCGCGTGTCCATTCTCCCCGCCCAAATTCTTCCCGCTTTTTCCACATCGAGAACACATCCGGCACTCAGCAACGCCTGCAACTCCATTCCTTTCTTGCGGTTATTTCGCAGTGTTCTGCACACCCGGGGGCCTTTCCCACTGCTCTCTCTCTTCCTTTGCCGCGCACTCTGCTTCCAGTACAATCGTGTGCTCGTTCTTATCAAGGAGACTGCATGACCGGTAGGTCCAACGTCTTGGCGCAAGGTCGCCGCTTCTGTAGGGGCATGATACCTCGAGCTCTCTTCTCCGCTATCGTCGCTCTCTTCATCGCCGCGTTTTGCTCTCCGCCGCTGTCCTATGCTCAGGAGCGCCGCGAACGCGAACCCAACAGCGTTTACTCCGCCCGCCGCGCCAAACTCGCCGCGCAAGCCGACTCCCCCATCCTCCTCTGGGGTTTCACCGGCCGCGAGGAGTTCTCCCAGAATTACGTCTTCGAGCAGGAAGACAATTTTTACTACCTCACCGGCCACAATGAAGAAGGCGCCGGCTTGATCATTCTTCCGTCGCCCAAAAGCCCAACCAATGGTCCAAACGGCGCCGGCGCCGCGGCCTGGGATGGCCCGCAGGAGATTCTTTTTCTGCCGCCGAAAAATCCCAACAAGGAAAAATGGAACGGCTTTCGCATGTCGCCATCCGATCCCGGAATCCAGGCGCGCACCGGTTTCTCCGCCGTGCTCCCCTTCCCCGAAATGCGCGCTACTCTCGAAAAGCTCGCGAGTCTCTATCCCACCATCTACACCATCCTCCCCTACGAAAAAGAAAATGGCGGTTATCCGCACGAAAAGCAGGTGGTGGACTGGATTCAGATGGCCGCGCCTCAAGCGAAGCTGAAAGACATTCGCTCGAACATCGCGGCTCTGCGCCAGATCAAATCGCCCGGCGAAATTGAATTTCTCACCCGGGCCATCGACCTCTCGCTCGACGCCCATCTCGCCGCCATGCGCATAATGCGCCCTGGCCTTTACGAATATCAGGTTGCCGCAAAAATGGTCGAGGTTCACGCCATGGGCGGGTCGGAAGCCGAGGGCTACGCTCCCATCGTCGGCGCCGGGCCGAATTCCGTCACGCTGCATTACGACAAGCTTTCCAGAAAAATCGAAAACGGGGACATCGTCGTCCTCGATGTCGGCGCGCAATATTCCGGCTACTCCGCCGACATCACGCGCACGCTCCCCGCAAACGGCAAGTTCACACCGCGCCAGCGCGAAATCTATGACATCGTTCTCGGCGCGCAGAACGCCGCACTCGCCGTCATCAAGCCCGGCAGGGACTTTTGCCAAAAAGGCCAGAATAGCGTCTTCAAAGTTGCCTACGACTACATCAATTCCCACGGCAAGGATCTTCACGGAAAATCGCTGGGCCAGTATTTCATTCACGGACTCGGCCACGATATCGGCCTGGATGTTCACGATCCCGGCGAGTACTGCAAACCGCTCGAGCCAGGCATGGTTGTCACCGTCGAACCAGGCATTTACATTCCGGAGGAAAATCTTGGCGTCCGCATCGAAGACGACATCCTCATCACCGAATCGGGCTACAAATTCCTGAGCGAGCGTCTCCCCCGGGATCCGAACGAGATCGAGAAAATCATGGCCGAAGCCGCCGCCCAGCGCGCCAAAGAGCCGCGCAAGGGGGATGATTGACCGGCTTGAACGCTGCCGCTTATACTGTTGATTCGCGTTGGGCCCGTTTTTTGGACCCTCGTGCCTCGAGTCATTCCGCGTGCAGTGCAGGGGCGGATTCGCAGCGCCCTCCGGAATTTCCGAAATCAACTATTTTTCAAGGGAGATGCTCGCCGCCTGGCGGCCGCAAAAAATAATGAGCAGCGTCAAAGCCACGCAACTCCGCCCCGGCATGGTCATCCAGCATGAGGGCCAGCTTTTCACCGTTTTCAGCGTCGATCACCGCACGCCCGGCAATAAGCGCGGCTCGATGCAAACGCGCATGAAGAATCTTCGCAGCGGCACCATGATCGACTACCGCTTCCGCGCCGAAGAATTTGTCGAGCGCGCCATTCTCGACGAAGTTGAGTTTGAATACCTCTACAAAGAGGGCGACGATTTTCACTTCATGAACACGCAGACTTACGAGCAGATGCAGATGACGCGCGAAGAATTGGGCGAGACCGTCTACTACCTCATTCCGAACACCACCGTGAAGATCGAATTTTTCGAGGAAAAGCCCATCGGAGTCGATCTGCCGGATACCATGGAGTTGAAAGTTTTGGAAACCGAGCCGACGCTTCAGAAGGCTACCGCCAGCGCGGTCATGAAACCGGCGACGCTCGAGACCGGCCTGGTAATTCAGGTTCCTCCGTTCGTGAATTCCGGCGATAGAGTCAAGGTGGACACCACGGAGGCGCGTTACGTCCAGCGTGTCGAATAGCGGTGTAGAATCGCCGTGAAAAATCCGGAGTGAGACTCGGACTTCGCGGCGCTTCTGAAATTTGTTTTGCGGATTTCGATTTTCGCAGCTCGCGTTTCGTTCTGAAAGTTTTCCGCCTCCGCAGCTGATTTTCGCGCGAGCGAAAATGAGAAGAGGCGAAAGAGCCCCGGGCAACCGGGGCTCTTCGTTCTTTGAAAACGATTGCGTTTCTTTTTTAGTTTGTTTTACGCTTTGTTCGCTGAGGATTTTTCGCCCGCGGGATGCGCGCCGAATACGCGGTCGAAAATCGCATCAACGTAACGCAGTTGCCGCTGCAAATCGAAAGTATGCGCAAGCGCTTTCTCGTCCAGAAATTTCGTGATGCGAATATCCTTGGCTACGCGCTCCCGAAAATTCGAGTCCGTTTCCCACGCGGCCATGGCATTTTCCTGCACGGCCTTGTACGCGTCGTCCCGCGGCATGCCCTTTTCGACCAGGTCCTGCAGCAACTGCCCGGAGTACACCAGCCCGTGCGTGGATTCGAGGTTGCGCAACATACGCTCCGGAAAAACGCGCATCTTCCCGATAATCGTGCTCATCCTGGCGAGCATGTAGTCCACGAGAATCGTGGAGTCCGGCAGAATGATGCGCTCGACGGAGCTGTGGGAAATATCGCGTTCGTGCCACAGCGCCACGTCTTCGAACGCAGCGAGCATGTTCGAACGCACGAGGCGAGCGAGCCCGCAAATTTGTTCCGACGCGACGGGATTGCGCTTGTGCGGCATGGCGGAACTGCCGCGCTGCTCTCCGCCGAAAGGTTCCTCGGCTTCGCGGACTTCGGTGCGCTGCAAATGCCGAATTTCCAGCGCGATTTTTTCGAGAGTCGCAGCGATGAGAGCGAGCGCGCTGAGGTAATTGGCGTGGCGATCGCGCTGGACAACTTGCGAAGACACAGACGCAACGCTTAGCCCGAGTCTCTTGCAGATGCGCTCTTCCATTTCCGGGCCGAGATGCGAAGCGTTTCCTACGGCGCCCGAAATTTTCCCGACAGCCATCTCCGCCGCGGCGGCGCGAAACCGTGCGATGTTGCGCTGATTTTCCGAAAACCAGTTGGCAATCTTCAATCCAAATGTGATCGGCTCCGCATGCACGCCGTGGGTGCGGCCAATCTGCGGCGTATGACGGAATTCGTGCGCGCGAAGGTCCAGGATTTCGCCGAACACGACGAGCTCCCGCTCGATAAAGTGTGAAGCATCCCGAACCATCAACGCTTGCGCCGTGTCCACGACGTCGTTCGAAGTCAATCCGTAGTGCAGCCAGCGCGCAGCGGCGGGGTCGCCGATGGATTCGCCGACATTCATCGTGAACGCGATGACGTCGTGCTTCACCTTCGCTTCAAGCTCGTGAATGCGCTTCACATCAATTCTGGCGCGCTCGCGAATTATCGCGGCAGCTTCCTTCGGAACCAGCCCGGCTTCGGCAAGCGTGTCAGTGGCGGCAAGCTCGACGTCCAGCCACTTCGCGAATCGATTCTCGTCGCTCCAGACATGGCCCATTTGTTGACGCGTGTAACGTGGGATCAAACCAGCTCTCCTTGAGCGTGGACAAAATCACGCCCGAGCGGACAAATCCAGAATCGCCATCTTTAGAAATCTGTTCGGGGCTTCCGACTTCATCATACCGTAACTTGCGGCGTCATAGTGCAGCCGGGCAAGCCCGAACGGACCTGTGAACCCGCGTGAATGCGGAACGCCCAGGCGCGACAGCAGCAAGCAGCCGTGAAGCCGGCAAGCGGAAATTCCCGGCAAATGCTTGGCGTGCAAGGATTTGGCGGAAACGCAAGCGGGCAGGAAAGCTGGAAACAAAATGAGGTAGTAGATCGTCTATAGGGTAGGATATAGCCGGTCTATAGCCTGAGAGCCGGAGGGGGAATGGGCGAACAGTATAAGAACCGGATCGAGTTGTTGCAGGGCACTCTTGATCTCCTGATTTTGCAAACTTTGATGTGGGGTCCGCAGCACGGTTACGGCGTCAGCCAAGCCATACGCGCGAATTCCGGCGACCTGTTGCAGGTGGATGCCGGGTCATTGTATCCGGCGCTGCACCGGCTCGAAAAACAGAAATGGATCGGCGCCGATTGGAAAATCTCGGAGAACAAACAAGAAGTGAAGGTGTACCGGTTGACGGCGGCGGGAAGAAAGCAGCTGATGAAGGAACGCTCACGCTGGGAGCAGATTTCGGATGCAATCGGCGGCGTCCTGAATCCCGCGAAAAAAGAAGGTGCGTGATGAAACTCTGGTGGCTCTGGCGAAAACGTGAACGCGAGCTGGAGAAAGAGATACAGCACCATTTGCGCATGGCGGAAACGGAGCGCGCGGAGCGGGGAGCGTCAGCGCGTGATGCGCAGGCGGGAGCGCGGCGGGAATTTGGAAACGTAGGACTGGTGAAGGAAGTGACGCGGGATACCTGGGGCTGGCGCTGGTTGGAAGACCTGTACGAGGACACGCGGTACGGGCTGCGTAACTTGCGGAAGAGTCTGGGTTTCACTGTCGTCACCGTTCTCACGCTTGCGCTGGGTATTGGCGCCAACACAGCCATTTTTTCCGTGGTGGATGCGGTGCTGTTCCGAGCGCTGCCGTACCGCGATGCGGCAAGGTTGGTGTGGGCGACGAACTTTGTCTCCAGCCAGGGACAGAATTTCGTTTTCACAGACGTATATACGGGGTGGCGGACACAGAACCAAGCATTTGAAAACATCGCGGCATATTCGGACCCTGCCGAATTTACGCTGACGGGAGCAGGAACCCCAGAGCGGCTGCGAGGGGCTAATGTTACCGCGAGTTTTCTGGACGTACTGGGCGTGACACCGCAGGCGGGGAGGGATTTTTTGCCGGAGGAAGACCAACCCGCCGGTGCAAAGGCGGTGATGTTAAGCGACGGTGTGTGGAGATCTAATTTTGGCGCCGACCCCAAAGTGATTGGACGAGTGATCGCGCTGGATGATGCGCCGTTCACGGTGGTCGGAGTGTTGCCGCGGGATTTCGAATTCTTGGATAACAGCCCGGCGGATGTGCTTGTTCCCTTCCAACTTGCGGCCAGCAGCTTTGAGGTTTCGAACGGGAAGATGATGGGGAGAGTCATGCCGTTGAATATTGTGGCGAGACTGCGGAAGGGCGCGACCATAGCAAGCGCAAAGAGTGAACTCAATACTATCGATAAGCGCGTCGCTGAAGGACTGCCCGCCAATCTGAGGCGGCTGCTGGGCGATATGACGGGCCAAGGGCACGCGCAGGTATTCCTTCTACATGACCACGAAGTCAGCAACGTCCGTCCGGCCCTCCTTGTGCTTCTGGGGGCGGTGGGATTCGTGTTGCTGATTGCCTGCGCGAACGTAGCGAATCTGCAGTTGGCGCGTGCAGCAGCGCGGGAAAAAGAAGTAGCCGTTCGCCGGGCGCTGGGCGCGGGACGTTGGCGTCTGGCGAGATTGTTCTTGACGGAAAGTACGACGATGGCGTTGTCCGGCGGCTTGGCGGGGCTTTTGCTGGCTTCGTGGACGATCCGGCTAATTCACCGTTTTGCGCCGGCGAATATTCCGCACTTGCAAAGCGCTTGGCTAGATGTGCGGGTACTGGTGTTTACGCTGGTAGTGTCGCTTGCGACTGGAATCTTGTTTGGATTAGCGCCGGTACTCACTGCTTTTCGCGTGTCGCTGAGCAATACCCTGAAAGAGAGCAGCCCTCAGAGCGGGGCGGCAGCGGGCACACGGCGCGCGCAGCGGGCGCTGATGGTGACCGAGATCGCGCTTTCGTTTGTGTTGCTCAGCGGGGCCGGGCTGTTGGTCAAGAGCTTCCACCAGCTGACGGCGATCGAACCGGGATTCGATCCGCATGGAGTACTGACCGCGCGGGTAGCACTGCCGCTCGACCAATACCAGTCGTTGGATAGCCAGCGGGCTTTCTTCCAGCAGCTTGTTGAGCGCTTGCAGACGCTGCCGGGAGTCGCATCGGCCGGAGCAACGGCTTCGATTCCGTTGCGAGAGAATTTGATGTTGTCGACGATACAAATCGTAGGACACCCGCCGGCGGACTTTGGTGTGCCGAACGTCCCCACAGCAAGCATCAACTCTGTGACGCCGGGCTATATCGCGGCACTGCGGGTGCGACTGGTCGAAGGCCGCTTTCTGGATGAGCGCGACGGAGCCAACGCGCCAAGTTCCGTGGTGGTGAATCAGGCGTTTGTGCAAAGGTATTTCGAAAAGAAGGAAGATCCCATCGGCAAGAGGCTCATCGCGAACTTGGGCCCCAAAACTGGTGGGCCGCAGACCTTGACCATCGTAGGAGTGATCGGCAATACGAAACAGCGGGGGTTGGCGAGCGACATCATGCCGGAAGTAACGGCCTCGGCGTTGGAGTGGCCGAGATCCTGGATGACGCTGGTGTTGCGCACCTCGATCGATCCCGTGAGCTTGGTCTCGGCAGTGCGGAAGCAAGTGAGCGATCTAGATAGAAACCTGCCGGTATTTGGCGTCCAAACAATGGATGACATGCTCTCTGCGGATGTAGCCTCAGCAAGATTCAACGCGGGGGCGCTGGCGGGGTTCGCCGGGTTCGCGGTGCTGCTGGCCGCCGTGGGAATTTACGGTGTGATGGTTTACGCAGTCAGCCAACGGACTCGCGAAATGGGTGTACGCCTTGCCTTGGGTGCGAAACGTGGAGACATTTTGGGAATGATTCTCAACCAGGGATTGCGCTTGGCACTGATAGGGGTCGGGCTGGGGCTTGCGGCGTCGTTTGGCTTAACGCGACTGATGAGCAAGCTGCTATTTGGAGTGAAGCCTTCGGACCCAGAGACGTTTGTGCTAGTGACCGCCGCGCTTGTGGCCGTTGCAGTGGTGGCCTGCATGGTTCCCGCACGGCGGGCGATGCGCGTGGATCCGGTCATAGCACTGAGATACGAGTAAAAGAACAAGCGACGCATTGCGGACGGCAGGACCGAGTATCGCGGGAATCCCGCGAAAAAAGAAGGTGCGTGATGAAACTCTGGTGGCTCTGGCGAAAACATGAACGCGAGCTGGAGAAGGAAATTCAGCACCATTTGCGCATGGCGGAAAAGGAGCGCGTGGAAAGAGGGGCGCTAGCGCGCGATGCGCAAGCGGGAGCGCGGCGGGAGTTCGGAAACGTCGGCCTGGTGAAAGAAGTGACAAGGGATAGCTGGGGCTGGCGGTGGCTGGGAGACCTAGTCGCGGACTTGCGGTACGGAGTTCGAATGCTGCGGAAGAATCCTGGGTTTGCGGCGACCGCCATTGTGATGCTGGCGATGGGAATCGGTGCGAACACAGCGATCTTCAGTGTTGTGAATGCCCTGCTACTCCGTCCGCTGCCGGTCGACCGTCCGGAAGAGTTGACCTTTTTAGAAAACGCCCATTACGGGCCGGGGCAGTCGTTTCCCAACTACAAAGATCTTCGCGAAAGGAACCAGAGCTTTGCAGGGTTGATGGGATACCGCGTTGCGCCGATGGAGCTCGAACTGGGTACTGGCGCGGCACGCATTTGGGGGTATCTCGCCACGGGCAATTACTTCGATGTACTCGGTGTTAAGCCCGCGCTTGGCGTGTTCTTCCATCAGACCGAGGACCAGCATCCCGGCGCCAGTCCCTACGCCGTGCTCAGCTATAGCGCATGGCAATCGCGATTCGGCGGCGATCCAGCAATCATCGGCAAAACGATTCGCCTCAACCGCCTGCCGTACAGCGTAATCGGCGTAGCCCCGCCTGAATTCCACGGTACTGAGCTCTTCTATTGGCCGGAAGTCTGGGTGCCGATGATGATGGAGCCGCGAATCGAGAGCCGCTCGTGGCTCGAGGACCGAAACACGTGGAATGTTTGGGTCGTCGGCCGCCTCAAGCCTCGTGTCTCTCCATCGCAGGCCGAGGCGGACCTGAATGCAGTCGCCTCCCAGATGGCGCGCGAATATCCCGACGTGAATGATGGGCTGCAATTCAAACTCGCCAAGCCGGGGCTGATCGGCAACATGATTGGCGGACCCGCAAAAGCATTCGCGTTCGGTGTTCTGACGCTTGCTGCATTGGTTCTTCTGGTGGCGTGCACCAATCTCGCGAGCATGTTCGCAGCGCGAAGCGCAGAGCGGCAGCGCGAAGTCGCGGTCCGTCTCGCCATCGGCGCAGGCCGCGGCCGAGTGGTCCGTCAAATCCTGACCGAGACGCTGGTCCTATCGCTGTCGGGCGGTGCCGCCGGCTACCTGCTCGCGACATTTCTGTCCCAGGCAGTGGGCAATTGGCACGCGCCGATGGACTTCCCCGTTCAATTCAATGTCAACCCGGATTGGAGAGTCTTCCTTTTTGCGCTGGCGGGAGCGATTCTCGCCGGCATGTTTTTCGGGTCAGCACCCGCATGGCGCTCTTCCAAGACGGACCCTAACGAGGTGCTGCGGGGCGCCTCCGCGACATGGGGCCGTAGCCGATTGGCTTTCCGCGACCTGCTGATCGTCGTGCAGGTCGCCCTTTGTTTTGTTCTCGTCTCCGCCTCGTTCCTCTCTCTGCGCGGGCTTCAACAAGCCATGAAAATAGACCTTGGGTTTCAAGCAGAGCCGGTTGCGACGGCCGCGTTCGAACTGAACCTGGCGGGTTATTCCGAGGAGCGCGGGCGCGCATTCCAGCAGCAAGTGTTGCAAGCCGTTGTGCAACTGCCCGGTGTTCAGTCCGCCTCGTATTCCAACTCAGTTCCACTGAGTATCGACCAGTCCCACACGAGCGTTTTTCCAGCCGACAAGCCGGACCTCCGTCCCTCCGACCGCATCAGTACAACTTTCTATCAGGTTTCTCCCGGGTTTTTCACGACGATGGGAACCAGGCTGCTCTCCGGCCGTGAGTTCACCTGGCACGACGACGCGAAGTCGCGGCAGGTAGCGATTGTCAATCTGGCTTTCGCGAAACGCGTGTTGCACACGGAAAACGCCGTGGGCAAGAGTTTTCGCGGGGGCAGTCTGAGGCCTTTCACAGAAGTCGTCGGAGTGGTCCAGGATGGCAAATATGGCAGCCTCACGGAATCGCGGGAGCCCGCCGTCTTCTGGTCCATCCTGCAGAGCTATAACTCGACAACCACGCTCGAGGTGAAATCCTCGATGCCGGCAACACAGGTGATCAGCGAAATACGCCGAACGATGGAACGGCTTGATCCGGAACTGCCGCTCTATAGCGTCGGCAGCCTCGAGCAAATGCTTGGCTTTGCCTTTTTTCCGACACGCACCGCCGCGGTCGCGCTGAGCGCATTCGGCATTCTGGCCATCATGCTGGCGGCAACGGGAATCCACGGCCAGGTGGCCTACGCTGTATCCAGGCGGACGCATGAGTTCGGCATCCGCATGGCGGTTGGCGCCCGTCCCAGTCACGTGCTGCGTCTCGTCCTCGGCAAGACCGCAGCGTTACTCGCTATCGGATCGCTCGCCGGACTTGGCCTTGCGCTGGCAGTCGGCCAGGTGGTTTCAAGCTTTGTGTATGAATCGCAGCCGCGCGATCCGTTCGTGATGGTCAGTGCATGGGCAGCTATCGTAGTGCTTGGACTATTCGCGTCGTGGGCACCGGCGCGGCGGGCGATGCGCGTCGATCCAGTGGTGGCGCTGAGGTATGAGTAGCTCGTTGGAACTTACAGTGCGGCGGCGAGGCGCGAAGGTGGAACTCGGCGGTTGATTTTTCTCCTCTAAGAAATGCGGAGCTTCTTTTGCAAAAGGAATGGCAAGAGAAAGGGAGCGCGCGATGAAACTCTGGTGGGTGTGGCAAGAACGGAAACGAGAGCTGGAAAAAGAGATCCAGCACCATTTGCAGATGGCCGCGTCGGAGCGGGAAGAGCGGGGCGCGACAGCGCGCGATGCGCAAGCAGGAGCGCGGCGGGAATTCGGAAATGTAGGACTGGTGAAAGAAGTGACGCGGGACGCGTGGGGCTGGCGCTGGCTGGAAAACTTGTATGAGGATTTGCGCTATGGATTTCGAACGCTGCACAAACAGCTGGGCTTCGCGACCATCGCGATCGTGACGCTGGGCTTGGGCATTGGCGCAAACACCGCGATTTTCAGCCTGTTCAATACCGCGCTCTTAAAGGCGATTCCCGTGCGAGATGCGGAGCAGCTTGTGGCGTTGCAATGGAAGGCACGCAAAGCGCCTGCGCACCTGGGCATGGCTTCCTACGGAGACTGCGAGTCGAGTTTCCAGAAAACAGGCGCTTACGGCTGTTCGCTTTCGGAGCCATTCTTTCGACAGATCGAAAGCAAGGAGGACATGTTTTCCAGCGTGGCGGCGTTTGGCTCAGCGGAGCGGCTCAGCCTGAGCGGCAGTGGCAACGCAAGCGTGGTGAACCGGGCGGAATACGTGACCGGAAAATACTTTGAGACTCTGCGGATCAAGCCGGCGATAGGCAGATTGATCGCCGGCGATGACGATAAGTCTTCGGCGGCTTCCGTCGTGGTTCTCAGCTACCGCTTCTGGCGCAGCCGGTTTGGAGGATCAAAAGATATCCTGGGAAAGACGATCCTCCTGAACCGCGTGCCGTTCACGGTCATTGGCGTGGCGGAGGAAGCGTTTGATTCCCTTTCGCCCGGGAATATCTTCGACTTGTGGCTGCCGCTGGCGACCGCGTCGCGGCTGGAACTTCCCTGGGACGGCCGGGACATCGACGCGGCCTATTGGAGGCTGGTAGTGGTCGGGCGGCTGAAGGCGGAAACGGCGGTGGGAACGGCGAACGCGGAACTGAGCACACTCTTCCAAAACGAAGCGGCCCGACCTGTGGGCCACGGGGGCCTTCCCATGTTGAAGCCGGAAGATGGAGGCAGCATCGAGCTGAGGCCGTTGGAGAGAGGGCTCACCGGCGCGCGGCGCGGGGCAGCTGCGCCTCTCTATCTCATGATGCTCGTTGTTGGAATAGTTCTGTTAATTGCCTGCGCCAATGTGGCCGGACTGATGCTCGCGCGAGCGAGTTCGCGGCAAAGAGAAATGGCGGTGAGATTCGCCCTCGGGGCTTCAAAAGGACGAATTCTGCGGCAACTTTTGACAGAGAGCCTGATTCTGTCGTGCGCGGGCGGCGTCCTGGGGCTGTTTATCGCGAGCTGGTGTCTGGCCGGGATCGTGGGATTTCTTCAGTCCAATCAAGATGGACCGCTGCCGTTCACGCCCGCGATGGATACGCGGGTGCTCATTTATACGGCAATCATTGCCATCCTGACAGGCGTGGTGTTCGGATTGGCCCCTGCGCTGCGCGGTATGCGCGTGGATTTGACGCCAGCGCTAAAGGAAGGGGCGGGAAGCAGCGCGCAGCTCTCGCGCGCGAAAAAGGGCTGGTTCACCGCGGGGAATTCGCTGGTGGTTGCGCAAGTGGCATTAAGCATTGTGGTGCTGGCCGGCGCGGGACTGCTGGTTCGAACGCTGCAGAACCTGAAAAACGTCAACCCGGGCTTCGATACGCAGAACGTGCTCACCTTCAGCATGGATCCCACGCTGATCGGCTACAAGATTTCGGACGCGGATCATCTGTACAGCGAATTAAGAGAAAGGCTGGTGCAAATGCCCGGCGTGCAGTCCGTCAGCTATTCGTGGAGGCCGCTGCTGGGAGGAGGACTGTGGACGACTTCGTTTCACCTGGAGGGCACGCCGAAGGACCAGGATTCCGACGCGGATGTTCTGCCTGTCGGGCCGGAGTTCTTCCATACGATGCGGATACCGCTGCTCCAGGGACGAGAATTCAACGCGACGGATTTTGCCCGTGCTCAATTGCTGGCTAGCGCGCAAGAAAAACAAAATGCCGAACGAGCTCGCAACCTGAAGTCCAATGCGGGGGCGGCCGCGAAAATCGCGTCCGAAGATCTGCCTCCAACGCCGGCGATCGTGAATCAGACCTTCGTCCGAAAATTCCTTCCGTCGGTGAGCCCGCTTGGTCACGTTTTTGGAGCACAGCCGGCCGATCCCGCAAAGGGAGAAGACAAGAGCGCGGGCTGGGAGATTGCCGGGGTGGTGGGAGACGCGAGATACAACCAGTTGCGGCGGGACGTTGAGCCGACCATTTACATACCGAGTAGCGGGGGGCAGGTTTCCTTCGCGATTCGAACGGCAACCGATCCCTCGAAATCGATTCCGCAGATTCGCGCGATGGTCAGCCAGTTGGATAGCAATCTGCCCGTCTTCGAGATCCGGACGGAAACCGAGCAGATCCAGAGGCAAATCTTCCTGCAAAGATTAACGGCGAGGCTTTCGGGATCTTTTGGCGTATTGGCGCTGACGCTTGCGTGCATCGGATTGTACGGGCTGATCTCCTACGAAGTGGCGCGGCGCACGCGAGAAATTGGAATTCGCTCCGCGCTGGGAGCGGCGCGGCGGGATGTCCTGAAGCTCGTGTTGACCCAAGGAATGCGGCTCACGCTTGCGGGAACAATCGTTGGACTGGGACTGGCGCTCGGACTGACCCACTTTGCGAAGAATCTGCTTTACGGCGTGAAGGCCGCCGATCCACTGACCTATGTAGCCGTCACCGTCCTGCTCGTGGGCGTGACGCTGGCCGCCTGCTATGTGCCTGCGAGGCGAGCCACGCGGGTCGATCCTGTCGTGGCGCTCCGGCATGAGTGACAAACCGACAGCGTTTTGATGGCAATAGTTCTCTTCTTGAACTCCTCCACAGTGCGATGATATGGCTGGACTTACGGATGTCCTTCAGCGCGTGTCGGCCCGGCACGCGTTGCCAGTCCATCCCGGACTGACCTAACCGCAAGGCCCTTTTCCTGTCTAATGATTCGGATGAGCGAAAGCGACGGCAGCATGCAAGACCGCGAAGCGGTTCAAAACGCGGCCCGAGAGAGCGATGCCCTCGCCGTCGAGCGCACGCTCGCGGGCGACCGCGACGCGTTCCGCGTGCTGGTCGAAAAGCACAGCCAGCAACTCTTTCGGCTGGCCTACCGCATGACCGGGAATGAACACGACGCGGAGGAAGTGGTTCAGGAAGCTTTTTTGCGGGCTTACAAGAACCTCGGGCAATTCGGCTCGCGCGCGAATTTCGGGACTTGGGCCTATCGCATCGCGGCGAACTATGCGATCGATCGCATGCGGCAAAAGCGCAGCGAAGATGCGCGGCGCAGTACGCCGAGCAGCCTCGCGGAAGAATCGGAGCAGGACCCCTTGGATTTGATGCCCGATGAACGACCGACTCCGGACCGCCTGGCCACGAACAGGGAGCTGAGAAAAAAGATGGAAGAAGCGCTCAAGAGCCTGAGCTACTCCGAACGGACAGCATTCGTGATGCGCCATTGGGAGGGCTGCGCGATCGAAGAGATTGCCGCCGTGCTGAAATCCACGACGAGCGCGGCGAAGAATACCGTCTTTCGATCGGTGCAGAAATTACGGCGGGCTTTAGAGCCCTACGTGGGAGCGCGCGGCACTTTGCAAGCAAAGGCCGCGGGCGCCGCTCCTGAGCCCAGAGGAACGGAACTATGAAACACCTGACGGAAGAACAATTGATTGCCTATCGAGAGGGGGAGCCCACGCAACGCGAAGCGATTGCCGAGCACTTGACCGGCTGCACGGCCTGCCGAACGGAACTGGATCGCATCGAGGCGGTGCTGAACGCGCTGGACAATTTTCCGGTTCCCGAGCGCGGCCCAGAATACGGACGTCAAGTGTGGCAGAAGATTGCTCCGCAGCTCCCGGAAAAAGCCGGGCGCGGATGGGGCGCGTGGTTCGAACCGCGCCGCTGGGTGGCCATCGGTGCAATGGCGGCCATCGTGCTCGCGGCATTCGTTGCCGGCCGCTGGACCAAGAAGCCCGATGGCGGTGCGCCCGCAGCCAGCGCAGTGCAAGTACGGCAGCGCGTTCTCGTCCTGGCCGTCGGCGAGCACCTGGGCAAATCGGAGATGGTGCTGATGGAGCTTGCAAACGCCGCTCCACCAAGCTCCGGACCAAAGGAAATCAATATATCCGCGGAACAGAAGCGGGCGGAAGACTTGCTGGATGCAAACAGGTTATACCGCGAGACGGCCAAGCAGGATGGCGATGCGGCGCTTGCGAGCGTCCTGGATGACCTCGAGCGCGTGCTGCTGGACGTGGCGCACAGCCCGGACGAACTTACGCCGGCAAAGCTGGAATCGCTGCAAAAGCGGATTGAGGCGCACGGTATTTTGTTCAAAGTTCGAGTGGTCGGCAAGGAATTGCAAGAAAAGCAGAATACGACGAATTCCGCGCCGGCGGCGACGGGATCGGACCTAAGAGAGAGGAACAAGGCATGAGCATCAGAGAAAAATCAGGCAGAGCGATAAAGATTTGGATAGTGGCGGCAGCACTGCTGGTCGCGCCGCGGCTGGCGAAACCGGCGGCCGCCCTCGGCGGCAACGGGGCGCTCACGGAATCGTGGCAGGACCAGGATGCCCAGGATCGTGAACAAGAAGCGCGCGACAGGGAGCAGGAGAAACGCGACCGCGAAGAAGAAGCACGCGACCGTGCACAGGAGAAGCGAGACCGCGAGCAAGAAAAAGCCGAGCGGCTCGACGAGCTTTACAGCGACGGCAGAGAAGCGCTGGACGAAGACCGCTTTGACAAGGCCGCCGACAAATTCAGCCAGCTCGCGGAGTTGAACGGCCCGCAAACGGATGCCGCGCTTTATTGGAAGGCCTATGCAGAGAACAAGCTTGGGAAAAGAGACTCCGCGCTGACAACGATCGCGGACTTGAAGAAGCGATTTGCGCAAAGCCGCTGGCTCAAGGATGCGGGAGCTCTCGAGATCGAGGTGAAGCAATCGACGGGACAAGCCCCCCATCCTGAATCGCAGCCGGACGAAGAACTAAAGATGCTTGCGATTCAGGGACTCATGAACAGCGACCCGCAACGAGCGATGCCATTGCTCGAAAAAGTCCTCAACGGCCCCGGCACGCCGAAAGAGAAATCGAAAGCGCTGTTCGTGCTGGCGCAAAACGGCTCGCCGCAATCGCGCGAAATTCTTGCTCGCATCGCACGGGGCGAGAGCAATCCGGACCTGCAACGCAAAGCCGTCGAATATCTGGGTCTCTTCGGCGGACAACAGTCGCGGCAAACGCTTGCGGATATTTATACTTCGACAAACGATCCCTCCATCAAGCGCGCCATCCTGCGCAGCTACATGATTGGCGGCGACAAGGAGCACTTGCTGGCGGCGGCAAAAGGCGAAAAGGACGCGTCTCTGCGCGCCGACGCCATCCGGCAGCTCGGCCTGGTGCACGCTCCGAGTGAGTTGCGCCAGCTCTATCAAACCGAAACTTCCGCGGACGTGAAGAAGGACATTCTCCAGGCGTTCTTCCTCTCGGGCGATTCGAAGTTCCTCGCGGAAGCCGCGCAAGGCGAGAAGGACCCGGACATCCGCCGCGCCGCCATACACAATCTTGGACTGATCGGTTCGGAAGACGCTAGGCAAGCCCTGCCCATGCTGTACGCCAAAGAAACTGACCGCGATAACAAGATGACCGTGCTCAACGCGCTTTTCATTCAAGGAAATGCGCACGCCCTGGTGGCGATTGCGCGCGGCGAGAAAGATCCGGAGCTGAAGAAGATGGCGGTTTCCAAGCTCTCGCTGATGAATTCGAAGGAAGGCAACGATTATTTGATGGAGATTTTGCAGAAGTGAGTCGGGTAGTGCGGGACGAATTGTGAGCGATGAAGCGATGGGAATCTCGCGCGAGGTGAACATGAAAACGTGGCGGACGATTTTAAACGTGAAAATGGTTGCGACGATGACGCTTTTCGCGGCCGGCGCTTCGTATGCGGGCCAGTCGGCGGAAGCGCCGCAGGTACTGAACTCAAGAATGGAGACGCGTGCGGTGACCGGCACCCTCCCGGACACACTTCGCGGCATCGAAGCGCAGGCGGACAAGCCGGAGTGGGTGGGATACAGCGTCCCAAAAATCGCGGGCGATCACACCGTGTGTTGCGGAAACTACAGTGACGGCTACAACGGCTGCGGAACCTGCAGGCTCGAAAAAGAAGATGGCTTCACAAGCAGCACTTCCGAAAAAGGCGGCACGGTGAAGCTCGAAGGCCCCAAGCTGCTTGTGGTTCTGTTCCGGCTCGAAGAGAAAAAAGTCATGCGGATTCGCGTAGCCTCGGAAGATTGCTCGCTTGATGCGGGCGGGCTCCCCTTTGTTTGGCTAACCGGCGTGAAACCCGGAGAGAGCGTGTCGCTGCTCACGGAGTTCGTTCATCAGGCGACATTCGAAGGACATGGCAAGCACGAAATTGGCGAGGGCGCGTTGTCCGCGGTTGCGCTGCACGCGGACCCATCGGCAGACCGGGCGTTCGAATCGTTCGTCGCTCCCGGTCAGCCGGAACAACTGCGCAAACACGCCACCTTCTGGCTGGGAGCCGCGCGCGGCAAATCCGGCGAGGTGTTACTGCAAAAAATGGCCAAGAGCGATCCGAGTCCAACGGTGCGATCGCAGGTAGCTTTCGCGCTTTCCGTAAGCCACGAGCCCGAAGCGCTGAACGAAATGATTCGAATGGCAAAAGAGGATGAGAGTTCGCACGTGCGCGGCCAGGCGCTCTTCTGGCTGGCGCAAAAAGCAGGACAAAAGGCCATGGGCGCAATCACCGGCGCGATCGAGAATGATCTGGACACGGACGTAAAAAAGAAAGCGGTCTTCGCGCTGAGCCAGATGCCGAAGGACGAAGGCGTGCCGAAGTTAATCGAAGTGGCCAAGTCAAATCGCAACCGCGAGGTCCGGAAGCAAGCCATGTTCTGGTTGGGCCAGTCGAACGATCCGCGCGCGCTCGAATTCTTTGAGCAAATTCTGTCGCGCTAAAACGGAAACGGGAAAATCGCAACTGAAAAATGAAGGCTTGCCATGGGTGACGGCGCGCGCGCCGTGATTCCTCCTGTTCGATTCGGGGAGTCACTGGCATTCGGTTCTCGATACTATTTGCAGAGCCCAATGGCTCACTTGGTGGCCGGCTTCGTGTCGTGGCTCTCCAGGTCGGGTTCTCCGCGGAATGGCAGTTTGCATTTGCGGGAAATCTCGGGCCAGAATTCGC
>DATGED010000056.1:0-15274 GCA_035310525.1 Candidatus Acidiferrum sp.
CGCGGCGGGAGTCAAGGAACCGCGATTCGCGAAACGCACCTTGTCGCGTGGCATTGACGACTCGTCGCTCGCGATCGCAGTCGAGCACGATGCATGCATTCTGTGCGACCGGTGCATTCGCGGTTGCGACGAAATCAAGAACAATTTTGTGCTGGGCCGCATGGGGAAAGGCTATTCCACGGGGATCGCGTTCGACCTCAATGCGCCGATGGGCGATTCCACGTGCATTTCCTGCGGAGAGTGCATGGTCTCCTGTCCAACGGGCGCACTTACAAACAAGACTGTCGTTGGAACGGCCATTGCGGCGGGACCGGGCGCCGAGGGATTCGAAGCGGAAGAGCTCTTGCAATTGCCGGTTTTCAAAGGTGTTTCGGGAACATTTTTGGAGCTGAACCGCGGAGCGATCGTCAAACGGCGATTTCATCCCGGCGAAATCATCTGTAAGGAGGGCGAATTCGGCTCGACGGCGTTCTACATTCTGGAAGGGAAAGCACGAGTTTCCCTTTCGGCGCCAATCGCACACGTGAAAACGCAGGGCGGCGCAAAAGGACTGTTCAAAAAACTCACAAGCACGCTGGCAGCGCGCGATACGGACGCGCGCGACGAAGAAGCGCGCGACAAAACAATTCCGATTGATGCTTCCGTGGACCTCGCTTATGGGAATCCGGTGGCAGAGCTGGGCGCCGGGGATCTGTTCGGCGAGATGACCTGCATGAACTTTTATCCGCGGTCGGCAACGGTCATTGCGGAGACGGACGTTGTTGCATTCGAAATGTTGCGCAACGTGCTGGACATCCTGCTGAAAAACAAAACGTTCCGCGCGCAGATTGACCAGAACTATCGCCGGCGGGCGCTCGAAAATCACTTGCGTGGCGTGCCGATGTTCGCGGATCTCTCGCCGGATTTCATTGAGCGATTGAAAGAGAGAGTGGATCTGCAGAGGTTCGCCCCGGGACAGGAAATCGCCCGGCAGGGCGACTCAGCGGAGAATTTTTATCTGGTGAGAATCGGGTTCGTGAAGGTTTCGGAGGCGTATCCGGGGGGTGAGCTTGTGCTTGCCTACCTTTCACGAGGAGATTATTTCGGCGAAATCGGTTTGCTGGGAGGGGGAGTGCGCACGGCAACGTGCACGGCGCTGGACCATGTGGAGGTGGTCCGCATTTCCGGCGACGATTTTCGGGAGATGGTGGAACGATTCCCGAGCGTGCGGCAGGGGCTGGAAGCGGTGGCCAAGGAACGGCTGGCGGCAAATGAGCAGAGAATGCAAGCGGTGCACAGCGTTCCGATCGACCAGTTTCTCTCACAAGGACTGATGGAGGCACAGAGCCTGCTGATTCTCGACTTACAGAATTGCACGCGGTGCGACGCTTGCGTGAATGCGTGCGCCGACGCGCACGATGGCATCACGCGACTGGTGCGGGAAGGATTGCGGTTCGATCAGTATCTGGTGGCGACTTCCTGCCGGCAGTGCCGAGACCCGCTGTGCATGGTGGGATGCCCGGTGGGAGCGATCCGGCGGCGAAATTCGCTGGAAGTGATCATCGAGGATTGGTGCATCGGATGCGGGCTGTGCGCAAGGAATTGCCCGTACGGAAATATCAACCTGCATCCCTTCGAGGTGATGGTGGAGGATCTGGAAAGGCCCGGACGAAAGAAGGCGGTCGTCAAGCAGAAGGCTACGTCGTGCGATTTGTGCACGCATTTGAAAGAGCCGAGCTGCGTATATGCGTGTCCGCACGACGCCGCCCACCGCGTCGATCCGCGGAAGTTTTTCTCGGAGATGCTGGACGGCCGAGCGACGAAGTGAGGGGACAAGAAGGTTTGCGTGCGAATCGATAGGACACAGCGCGGATGGGGGATCGCGTCGCTCGCCATACTCGCGATAAGCGCATTCGCATACGCAGTGTTTTCTGCGAACGCGCCCGAAGGACCACGCGGGGGCAGCGCCATGGGGTTGCTCTTCGGAACAGCTGGATTTGGCTTCATGATTTTTGCAGCACTGCTGGGAGCGAGAAAGCGAGTTCCCACATGGCGGCTGGGCCGGGCGCAAGCCTGGATGCGAGGGCATCTGTGGCTGGGGCTGATGAGCTTGCCGATAATCCTGTTTCATAGCGGATTCCATTTTGGCGGAACGCTGACGAGCGTATTGATGTGGCTTTTGATTATCACGGTTGCAAGCGGAGTGTTCGGCGTGGCGCTGCAACATTACCTGCCGAACGTGATGACCACCGACGTGAGGCTGGAAACGATCTACGACGAAATTGGACACGTGCGGATGTTGCTGCTCGAAGAGGCGGACCGAGATGTGGAAGCGCTCTGCGGGCAGCTCGGCGTCTCCCAGGGCGCGAAGAGCGAAATCTGGCGCGCCGGGGGATTCAGCGCGACGCGAAGCACGACCATCGGGAGAAGTGGAACGGCTGTTGCGACGGAGACCGTGGTGCTGAGCGAGGAGGAGCGCGCTCCGCTTCGCAAGTTTTATCTGAGCGAGATGCGCCCGTTCCTGATGCATTCGAAAAAACGCGGGGCGCGGCTGGGCGATGCCGACAAAGCACATGGAGTGTTTTCCGGATTGCAGACGCTGATGCCCAATGCAACGCACGCCGCTCTACAGGACCTGGAAGAAATCTGCGACGAAGCCCGGCAACTTGCGAGGCAGGAGCAATTGCATCTCTGGCTGCACGGCTGGCTGCTTCTGCACATCCCCCTCTCGCTAGCGCTGATTTTGCTGGGGGCCGTGCATGCGGTAATGGCGCTGCGGTACTGAAGAACTCAAGAGCGACAAGTGGCGAGAACACGAACAACAAAAAACCTGGCCCAGCGGATCGACCTCAACTATTTCAAGAGGCCCACGCCGCTGAAGCGTGCAAAGTTCTGGCTGAGCGTTGGGTTGCCGACGCTCGCGTTCATCTGGATTGCGTGGCAGGGGTATGCGAGAGACTCGCGCGTGTACTCGAGCGGACGGATGAGCGAGTCACACGCGGTGCTGGAAGCGCAATGCGCCGCATGCCATGTGCAAACCGCAGGAGCTATCTCCGCGAAAGCCAGCGATGCGGCCTGCCTGGCATGCCACGATGGGCCGATTCATCACGCGGCGCAATTGAACCCACCGGGCTGCGCGACGTGCCACACCGAACATCGAGGGCGCGTGAACATCGTCGCGGCGAGAAACGAAAGTTGCGCGCAATGCCACGACGACTTGAAGGCAAGCGGCGGTGCCGTTCGCTACGAAGCTCATATCCTCAGCCTTGAAGACGGCCACCCGGAATTTGCGGCATTGCGCGCGAATGGCGGCGTACAGGCGAGTGATCCCGGAACCATCCGAGTCAATCATGCAATTCATATGAGACCGATCCGGAGTGGGCCGACCGGGCCAAATGTGCAGCTGGAATGCGGAGATTGCCACCAGCCTGGAGCGGCCTCATCGGAATGGAAATACGCTGATGCGAACTACAAAGCTGAAAACACGAGCTATTCGCGCCAAGACGAAGTGCTCGCTATTCAGAATGGGGCGCTTCGGAAACCCAAACCAATCAGCGGTCGCGAGCTGATGGCGCCTGTGAGATTTGCATACGCTTGCGCGGGCTGCCATTCGCTGGCGTTCGACAAGCGATTCAATGAAGGCGTGCCGCACGACAAACCGGAAGTGGTGCACGCATTTCTTGTAAAGAAATTCAGCGAGTATATTGCCGCGCATCCTGGCGAAGCGCGAGTGGTTCGTGATCCAGGGCGCGATTTGACCGGTAAACCGCTGGCTCCGGCGGTTCGCATACTCGCGCCGGGGGAGTGGGTCGCTGAGCGGACCGCGGAGGCAGAAGATTTGCTGCGCAGAAAGACTTGCAAACAGTGCCACACGCTTTTCACAAAAGCGGAAGCCGGGGATAGAAGAATTCGTGGAGCGAGCGGGCAGAAGGATGAGGTGTCGAACTCAGGCGCGCTCGCGGGAGGCACCTTCGAAGTCGCCAAAGCCAACATCACCGCGCAGTGGATGCCCCATGCGAAGTTTGATCACGACGCGCATCGCGGGTTCTCCTGCGTGAGCTGCCATGAAAAGGCGCTGAGCAGCACGGAGACGAGCGACGTGCTTCTGCCCGGGATTTCTACTTGCAAGAAGTGTCACGCGCCGGGGCCGGAACATGCGGAGTCGCGATGCTTCGAATGCCACACGTATCACGACTGGTCCAAGCGGAAAGAAATCAAGCCGACATTTGTGCTGCCGGCGCTGCGAACCGGTGGGCGCTGAATTACGAAAGATTTTTTCAGGGACAAGGGACCCAAACAAACTGCGCCGCACGAGCGGCCCGGACCAATCCTGGCTCTCGCTAAATGTGGCCATTCGCCGGACCAAGAAGTGACAAAATGGGCGCAGACTAGGAGCGGGAGAGCTGGAGGAGACCATGGTGAAAACGAGGCGCAGATTCCTAGCAACGCTGGCCGCCGCGGCGAGTTGTTGCGCGGCGATGGCCACTCCGGTACCTGGACAAAAGAAGAGGAATCCCTTTCCAACTCCTCCGCAGCCTGCTGAGAACCAGAACCCCGCTGACGCGCAAAGTACAAAAGCTACTTCGGACAGTGCGAAACGAGCAGCGATGCAGCAAAATGAAAAGGAGTTCCGCACAGAGGTCGACCGGTTGGATCAGCTAGTAGTCGAACTGAAGCGAGAGGTGGACGAGACGCCAACGACAGACATTTTCTCCGTGAAGATGTTCAAGAGGATGGAGGAAATCGAAAGAGTAGTGAAAAACCTGAAGGCGAGAGCGAAAGGGTAGTAATCAGTGACGCGTACATCGGGAATCTGTCAGAGCCGGCTGGGGACGAGCAGCTCTCAAGTCACCTGCATGATTGAAGGTTGCATCTGATGAAAAGCGCGAGGATCCGGATCAGAAAAGCTGAGTCGGCAGACGTCAGCAGAATGCGCGAACTCATTGAGTGCTCGGTGCGAGAACTGCAGGCCGCCGATTACACTCCTGCACAGATGGAAGCGGCGCTGGAAAAGGTGGTTGGAGTGGATAGCCAATTGATCGCGGACGGAACGTATTTCGTTGCAGAGGTGAGAACTTCGGGCGGGCACGCGGAGGCGGGGCAACATAGTGGAAGGAAGGATTCAGGAGTGGGCTGGGTCCTTGCCGGGTGCGGCGGATGGAGCAAACGGAAGACGCTCTTCGGCGGCGATCATTGGAGTGGGCGGGAGAACGCCCTGGTGGATCCCAAGCACGACGCGGCGAAGATTCGGGCGTTCTTCGTTCATCCGGCCTGGGCACGACGTGGGATCGGCAGCAAGATTCTGGAAGCGTGCGAAATCGCGGCCAGCACCGCGGGGTTCACGAGCTTCGAACTGGGTGCGACCTTGACGGGAGCAAAGTTGTTCAAGGAGAGGGGATATGTGGAGGCGGAGAAAATCGAAGTTGCTGTGAAAAACGGAATCACACTTCCCGTGATTCGAATGGTCAAGCGTCCGTAACGGGAAACGCCGTTCGGATTGAAAATCGCTCGCTGGCGACCAACAAATCTGAAATCCAGTGCGGTGCGACAGAAACACAGGCAAGGCAGGTTGCGCATAAAATTGAGCGCACGCATGCGAGCGCAGGATCGCTTGGTTGCCGGATTGCCGTCTAACTGCCCATGATGAAGAGCGGCTTCTTCTGAAAGCTCGAGAATTGCGGCCGCAGGCGCTCGGTATTGTAATGCTCTTTGATGTCGACAACTTTCTTGGTTGCGGTAATCGTTTCAATGGGGATATTGCCGTAGCTTCCGTTATGGAGCACGACGAGCCGCCCGTGTTCGCCTCTGAGAAGTAATTCGAGGGCGATATTGCCGTAGGCCATGGGAACGATCGAGTCCACGACATCGGGATCGCCGCAACGGGCCAGATAGCCGAGCTTCTGGTTGACGACTTCCACAGTCTTGCCTTTGTTGAATTTCGCGGAGAGTTCCTTGACCTTGTCCGAGACTATGTCGCCGATGCCGCCTAATTTTTTGTGACCGTAGGCGTCCGCAGTATCGCTTTCAAAAACCATCTCACCGCCTTCGAACATTGCCCCTTCCGAAACTAGGACAGTCGAATAGCGGCTGGGGTTTTTATTGCGGTCATGCACGAGCAGTTCGGTGAGGCGCTCGATGTTGAACTTGTACTCCGGGATGACGCAACGGTTGGCGGCGCCAGCCATCGTAGGGAGCATGGCGGTATAACCGGCGTAGCGGCCGAAGACCTCGATGACCATGAAGCGCTCGTGAGAGCCGGCGGAAGTGCGAAGGCCATTGACGAGCTGCAAAGTGCGCGTGACACAAGTGCTGAAGCCGATGCAGTAGTCCGTGCCGGGAACATCGTTGTCCATGGTCTTGGGGATGGCGATGACTTTGAAGCCTTCTTTGTGCAGGCGGACGCCATAACTGAGTGTGTCATCGCCGCCGATGGGAATGAGTGTGTCGATGCCGAGCCAGGCGAGATTCTTGAGGACTTCGGACGTGAGATCGTTTTTCTCAAGGCTGAAGGAGTGCTTCAGGTGGGCAGGAACGCTGGCTTTGCTCACCCGGCCGGGATTCGTTCGGGAGGAGTGGAGGAAGGTGCCGCCAGTACGGGCGGCGCGATCGACAACTTCTTGAGTGAGCACCAGAAAATTATCGGAATTGTCGTAGTCCTTTTCCCGGACCATATCGACGAGGCCGGCCCAGCCGTGGCGGAAACCGATGACCTGATAGCCTTCATGAAGCGCGCGGATAGTCACGCCGCGGATCGCGGGATTCAAGCCGGGAACGTCACCGCCGCCGGTCAGGATGCCGATGACGCCTTTCTTTGTGTTGAGGTTCGCCATGATTCCAGGGCCGTCCCTTCAGAGAAATAGTGAACCGATAATTATCCACGTAGCGAGGAGATTTAGGAAGCTTAGAGAGATGGAGAAACTAAAGGCTGTGTCTTCCGCTCAAGGAAGACCGGCTCGGCTCAGGGTTGAATTTGTGTGCCGAGGACGGCCAGAAATTTGGAGAGCCAGCTGTTGAGAGCAGGCCAGGCCGGACCGGTGACGAGATTGCCGTCTACCAGCGCGTCGGTCATGGGCAGATTGACGTAGGTCCCACCAGCAATAGTAACGTCGGGACCGGTGGCCGGATAGGCGCTGCACTTTTTCCCCTTCAGGACGCCCGCAGCGGCGAGAATCTGAGGCGCATGACATATGGCGGCGAGAGGTTTGTTTGACTTCGAAAAGTGGTGAACGATTTCGATGACGCGAGGATTGAGGCGAAGATATTCCGGCGAACGCCCGCCAGGGAGCATGAGCGCGTCATATTCTTCAGGCTTGATCTGATCAAAGGTGGCGTTAAGTTCAAAATTGTGGCCGCGCTTTTCGGTGTAGGTTTGACCGCCTTCGAAGTCGTGGATGCATGTCGGCACAAATTCTCCGGATTTTTTTCCCGGGCAAACGGCATGAACCGTGTGCCCGACCATCAAGAGAGCCTGGAACGGAACCATCACTTCGTAATCTTCGACGTAATCGCCGATGAGCATGAGAATGGATTTCTTGGACATGAGGCCTCCAGCGGCATTGTAGCCGAAGAAGAGGATCGGACGGAAACGGTTACAGAGAGAAATGTTCACGCGCACGCCTTCACAGCAAATTGGAAAGGTAACCATGTATCGCAGCGAGGTGAGGCTCTTGGCGTTTCCGGGGGCGGGCGGCAAGACTTTGGGCGATGCGGGAGTCTGCTGTCCACACCACGTGGGTCCGATCGGTGTCGAGGCGCAGTTGGAGCGTTAGCCCCGTAAAAAGATTGTCCCGGGATCGCGTTCGCGGTTACCGCATGCCTTGCGTGATGCAGAGCGGCGGACCGGGGAACCCGGTGTCGCGTTGCTCGCGGGAGTACGTGGCGAGAACTCCCCTCACGATACTAAGAGGCCTCGAAAACGAAAAAGCTCAACGAAGAAAATGCCTCAAATAAGGCAGGATTTTTGACCCATTCCAGGGTTTTGGCTCTGGAACAAATCCTGGCCCGCACTATGCTCAATTATTGATTCAGCACTAACTAGGCAACTCCTCCGAACGCTGTTCGCGGATAACTTCCGTATGACCGACACTCCGGGAGTCGGTGCGTCAATGACCACAAGCGCGTTTGTCGGTACTAACCCGTCGTGCGAGCTGATAACTTCCGAGTTGCCCGTTATCCGGGTACGATCGCCAGGGCGAAGAAGCAAGCCGCGCATCTGCGTGGCCTGTATCACCTCTGCTGGAAGGAATGCTAGGCCGCGCGGAGCGGTCGGGAGCGCTTAGGTTTTCCGTTTTTCGATTTGCTCTTTTTGTCCCAGCCGCCAAGATTGAGGGCGACAGCCGTGCAGGCGGCGCGCAATTCGTCCGCAAGAGCGCGGTCGACCATGGTACGAGCCACGACCATGCCGCCGATGGCCAGGGCAGCTATGCTCTGTGCCGTGGTGCGGCGAGGTTTGCCATTCTGTATCAAGCTTCGCTCCAAGACGCTTACCATGGCTTTGAAGACCGTCTCGAAGGCGCGCTTGGCGCTTACGCCGCTGCGGGCAACGTCGGTGGGCAGGGCGACCATGGGGCAGGAGTTCTCAACGTCCTCGAAATGCTGGCGAGACAGATAGGCGCGGACGACTTGCGGCCCTACGTCGGTCGATGACAGATCCACATGCACGCCTTCCCAGCAGCTCTTCCATTCTGGGTCAGTGAAGAAGCACCCTAATACTGCGGCATACAGATCGCTCTTGCTCTTGAAATAGGTATAGAACCCGCCGTGCGTCAGGCCCGCACCGGCCATGATCTGGTTGAGAGAGACACTCTCAAAGCCATGCCGATTGAACAGCTTGCGTGCGCTGTCAATGATGTTTTTCTTTACTGCGGCACGATGACCAGCAGGGTAAGGCATGAGGCCTCCGAATTCGTTGGGTGATGAAGTATGCCTCGAAGCGTGTTCACCTACCTAGTGAAATATTATCTTGAACATATTTTCGAGGCGTGTTCTTCTCCGGGGGAGGTTGAAGACAAGAGATCGGGAGGACGATGATGAGCGATAGAAGCAATCTGATGGTGCCGGGCAAAACGCCCACACGGCGTCAAATGATTTTCGGCTCTGCAATTGCGTTTGGTGGACTAGCCCTGGGCTCGAGGGAGGCTTGGGCGGAGGCCGAGGAGGAGATTTCTCACACTGCGGAATCCATTCATCAAGAGCCCGTTTTCAAAGCGAGCCGGAAGCGCGTCTACGAAGCGCTTACCAACGCCAAACAGTTCGACAAGGTCATACAGCTCAGTGGAGTCATGCAAGCCATGCACCTGCCAGACAAGCCCGCGGAGATCAATCGTGAAGTGGGAGGTGCGTTCTTGCTGTTCGGCGGTTACATCATGGGACGACACGTCGAACTTGTGCCGAACGAGCGAATCGTGCAGGCTTGGCGAACGGGTGGCTGGCCTCCGGGCGTCTATTCGATTGCGAAATTTGAGCTGGTGGAGCAAGGCTCCGGGACCAAGATCGTATTTGACCATACGGGCTTTCCTAAAGGCGAAGCGGAAGTCCTGGCGTCCGGATGGAAAGCGCATTATTGGGAGCCACTCGAGAAACTCCTGGCCTAGGTGCTGCCCGGGGCGCGGGAATGCGAACGGGCCGGAGTACAAGGACGATGTCCGTTGCACCACTGGGAACCAAAAGGTTGTCCCCAAATGTTCCGAGGACCTCTACCATGACAGCGCAGGACCGCGCGCCCACTCGGTGGACGAAGTTGCCCATTTCGCTGCGGGCTGTTATCTCCGGCCTTTTTATTACGCTTGCTGCTGTCAACGTGTGGCCGCTATTGCTTCTGAACCTTGGCGTGCCGCTCGCCGCGCTCGCCGAAGTGATATTCCTGGGGCTTTTTCTCTGGTGGACAGGCGGAGGAGGTCCTCCGCGCACAACGCAAGCCGCCCGCGCCACGGCGTTCCGTCGTGGCAGTCTGTCGCCGACACAATGGTTTTGGGGCGTTATCGCCGCGCTCTTCTTCGCCGCGACGATTCATGCCTCAATCGTTTTGCTGTTCCGCTTTATGTCCTTTCCGATGGCGGCGTTCCGTCACGGTTATGACATTTCTTTCATCCCCTCCCAGCCCCTGAGGTGGTTGGCAGTTGTGGTCTCTGCAATATCGGCGGGGATTTGCGAAGAGACCGGTTTTCGGGGCTACATGCAGCGCCCGTTCGAACGGCGCCATGGCGCGCCGGTTGCGATTCTGATTTCCTCGTTCTTCTTCATGGCTCTGCATCTCACCAAAGCCTGGGCGACTCCGGGAATGGTCCCCATCGTGTTTGGCGCTGGCGTACTGCTGGGGCTTCTTGCCTGGTCTTCCAGATCGCTCATTCCCGGGATGATCGGTCACGTGGTGATGGACATTGGGCTGTTCGCTTATTGGTGGACCGGTATCGCCGGCGACTTTACAGCGCGGACGATTTCCGATACGGGCGTGGATCGGCCATTCATTATCGCGTGTGCCGCGTTCACGATCTCACTCTTTATGGTGCTCTTTGCGATATCGAGACTCCGGGGAAGAGTCCAGATAGCGGACACTAAAAGGGAGAAGGGACTCGAATCGTCATGGAAACGCCGGACTCTGTCGTAGGCGTCGCCGCGGCTCAGTTTTTGGGTAGCCTTGCAGCGTTGGTTCCACCCGGCTTGTTCTTTGCGGCGTCAATTCAAGGCCATCGCCTTTTTCCCACTCTACGCTTCGAATCCCTGGATACAGCGGTCTACGCTGTCTATGTCGCGTGTCCGCTTTGCTTGGGGTTGTTGGGCATAGTCACGGCGGTCGGGCTTTTGCGGCTGCGGGAGTGGGCGAGAAGAATAACTATCGTTCTTGCAACCGTTCCCGTCTCAGGCTGTGCACTGTTGATTATTCTCCGACCTCTTTCCGTATTTCCGCCCGACCCCGGGCAGGGCGCCCTCCTCGCGATAGGAGGCGGACTTTACTTTATGTTTTTCGAATTGCTGCTTGCAATTTTGATACCCGTAAGCGCCTGGTGGTGGATCCTATTAACCCGTGAGAGTGTGCGCACTCAATTCCGCCGGAATAAAGCGGATATCTGAACATGGGAGACTCCGTTGCCATCCATCTGGCAAGGCTACAAGGCCATTAAGGACGGCATCCTATCCCTCTATCCCAGGCCCAGATAGCGGACACCAGGAGGCGAACTCCATCATTATGCGTCCATCGGGCTCGATCATAGCCGTCGCGGTGGTCCTGGTTTTGGGAAGCCTGGCCATGTTGGCAGGTTTGGCCTTGGAATTCGTGGGCGCGGTCAATATCTGTCGCAACACGGGCCAACCCGTGAGCGTCCTCATTAGCCCCCGGGTTGCTGCGCTAGGCTTTCTTCCCGCGATTTTCGGTTTTCTGGGTCTCGCGGCCGCTGTCGGACTTTTGTGCGTCCGGGAGTGGGCAAGGAGAACGACTCTCTTTCTGGCGCTTGCTCCACTCATAGTTTACTTGCCGATAGTGATTCTCCGACCGGCGATCATATTCCCGCCCGAGACAGGGGGAAGCTTCCTCGTCGTCGGGGACCTCGCCTATGCACTCTGCGTGTATTCGCTTGTACTGATGAGTCCTCTGAGTCTGTGGTGGATCATCCTGCTCACGCGGAAAGGAGTGCGCTCGCAGTTTCGATAATACAGATTACGGAGTGTCTCCCTGCGTTGACTAATCTCTTCTTCTCTGTGATTGGACCTCTGCCTGGAACCACTTCTCATTAATGCGGATACGTGGCGTGCCGCGTCGGCTAACCGGAAATTATCTAGAAACGGGGTTATGGGAAGTTTGGGCGAATTGGTAATGGGAAGTCGACTTATCGCCAGCGATCGTTCACTGACATCAAGTGCGTTTATCGGGACTACTCTGAAAGGTGGATCGTTCTCGCCGTCCGACGATTGGATGCTTTGCTGCTTCCAACTTATCTGGCCGCCGGTCCCGGCAAGTGTCCCCGACGAATTGTAACCTGGTAGCGCAGCTGCCTTGGGTGCACGATTCTCGACTCCAACAACTCTCTCCACTACTCCCGACTACCAAAAATTCCAACAAATCGGCGCTTCTGCTTTTCGCTCTGAGTAAACAAAAAAAACCGGGGCCGCGCACCAAGTCCTACTCCCCAGTGATTCTCCGCGCAAGAAATCAGGTCTTCGCCTGATTTACCGTGTCCCGAATTACTTTATAGGCTCCGTCAGGCTGTAACCGTGTCCTGAAAATGTCGCCACTAAGAAGATAAGAGGAGGGTTTTTCAGTGTCCAGATACACCCCCAATAGCGTTGGCCGGGCCACTAGATTTAACTTGCAGCCGGGAATATTTCTCGCCCTAGCTGCGTTCTCTTTCGCGACTCTGGTTTACGCGGCAACTCCAGCTTCCAGCACTCTCAACCCCGTAAATGGCTCTTCCGCGTCCTGGGCCGGCGGCGGCATTGCCGGAGCCACTACGGATGAAACAACCTGCGTCGACGGAACCGATTGCGATGTATACACCATCACTCTTACCGGTTCCCCGGCCAACTACAAAGGTTTGGTTTTGGCCATCAGCATTTCCCACCAGATCAAGCTCAATGATTACGATCTTTATGTGCATAAAGGCGATCTCACTGGTCCGGTGATCGCCAGCTCGACCGGCGGCATACCAGAAGCCGGCGAAGCCGTGGTGATTGACCCCACCGTTTCGGGAACTGGCATATACACCGTGCACGTCGTGGATTCCAATGTCGCTCCCGGTGACCCGTATAGTGGCGTGGCCACCATCACCACCCCGCCTACGGACTCGCTGGCTCACGGCACCGCGCCCACCTATGCCAACTACCAATCGCCGCCAGGTCTGGGCGACAACTCCGGCGAACCTTCGATTGGCGCCAACTTCAACTCGGGCCGCATCATGACCCAGGCGGTGTTCGACACCTTGCAGGTTTCTTTCAACACCAACACGTCGCCGGCGACGGCAACATGGCTGCTCAAGGATGGGCCGAACACAAACATCACTACTCTGGATCCCATCCTCTTCACGGATTCCCAAACTGGCCGCACCGTCGTCTCTCAGCTCTTTGGCACCACAAGCCTCTCTGCCTTTACCGACAACGATGGCGAAACCTATACCGTAAGTCAGGGCGGCGGCATCGCCTCCGGTATCGATCATCAGACCGTCGGCGGCGGACCGTTTCGCCTTTGTACCGCCGATCAGTTGCTGGCTACTCCGGTGCCCTGTGCGCAGTTGGCCGTTCGTGGCCCCCTCACGCAATATCCGCATGCTGTTTACTACGCGTCGCAGGATATCGGCGATGCCGCAATGGCGCTTAGTCAGGACGGCGGCTTGACCTACGAAGCTGCCCGCCCCATGTACACGCTGGTGGATTGCGGTGGTTTGCACGGTCACATTAAGGTTGGCCCGAGCGGCATCGTGTACCTCCCCAATAAAAGCTGCGGAAGCACGCAAGGCCTTATCGTCTCCATGGATAACGGTCTCACGTTCACCGTGCAGCCGGTTACCGGAAGCACTCCCAACTCGAGCGACCCATCCGTAGGCATCGGCTCCAAAGGGCGCGTGTATTTTGGCTACGTTGCCGGAGATGGACATCCGCACATCACCGTTTCCGACGATCAGGGGCGCTCTTGGCACCGTGACTTGGATGTCGGAGTGCCCTTCAGCATCCGCAATACTGTCTTCCCCGAAGTCGTTGCCGGGGACAACGACCGTGCGTCCTTCTTCTTCCTAGGTACGCCCTCGGCCGGCGATGGCACGGGCGCAGACACGGGACCAACTCCGTTCAACGGAGTGTGGCACGGCTACATCGCCACCACTTACAACGGCGGCCGGACTTGGTTCACTGTGGATGCCACGCCCAATGATGCCGCGCAGCTCGGCGTGATCTGTACACAGGGGACGACGTGCCCCAATGGAACCAGAAACCTCCTGGACTTCAATGACCTCACGGTTGACAAGACTGGTCGTGTCTTCGCCGCATACACGGATGGGTGTATCACCGCCGCCTGCATCGCCAGGGGCAACAACCCCACTGCCAGCCACACGCGTCTTGATAACGATGGGGCCACCAAAGCTACCATCATCCGCCAATCCACCGGGCTCAGTCTCTTCAAGAGCCAGGATGCAACTCCCTTGAAGCCCTAGCAAATTGGACATCGTGGAGTGGTGCGGTGTCCACCGCGCGATTGGCTTAGACTGTCGTCGGTAAGAAGGAAGTTTGCCGGATCAGGAACGGGAAGTCGGCTTCTCTCCAGCGATTGATCGCTCACTGCTGGCGCGTTTCACAGGACTAATGTTGAGTTCGGTAAACATTGGTCGCTGAGCCCATTGGCCTGAAGGCAACATTTGAGCCGAGAGCCACTTAGCCGGAAATGCGACTATTCGGCCAAGCGACGAGAAGCCCGTTCTAACTAGGCCCCCGCCGCTAGCCTTAGCTGTATCTCGCGCAAGACGATCGTCAAAACTTCAACTTCTTATTTCGCCTGCGCTAGCCCCGCAACCACTGCGGCAACCTTATCGAGTATCTGATTCCAGCCCTCTAGTTGCCCGCTGTTTTTCGCGTTCTCCATGGTTTCATTTCCAATGAAGGTGAGTTTCGTCTGGCCGTTTCCAAAATCCTCAAAAATTACCACGTCGTGCGCATCGTCTATGGCCTCATGTTCTATTCCATAGTGCGCAGGCTCAACCTTGTTTCCCTTCGAGTCGGAAAAGTACATGGAGGAAACGATCTTCTCGTGCAGAACAATCTCGTGGTATTCCCCAGCATTCCAGAACTCCTGCCCATCCGGCGTTCTCATGCAGCAGCGAAATTTTCCTCCTACGCGAAAATCCATCTCGCAAAAAGGCGCAGTAAAACCCTTCGGCCCCCACCACTGCATCACATATTTCGGGTTTGTCCACGCTTCCCAAACCAATGCGCGTGGGGCATCAAACACTCTAGTGACAACCATCCGCTCTTTCTCGTTAACCGTGTTTTTTGTCATCTCTGGCCTCCGTTTTTTTCATTTGATTCACAACCACATCCAACTTGTCGAAACTCTCTTCCCAGAATCGACGATAATAAATGGCCCAGTCGCTGACTGTCTTTATCGCCTCTGGCCTAAGCGTGCACACACTCTCTCTTCCACGCTTCCTCTTGATCACAATCCGAGCCCGCACCAGGTAGGCAATATGTTTTGAAATCATCTGCTGCGAGAGTGCAAACGGTTCCGTCAATCCATGCACAGAGGCAGGCCCATGGGAGAGTCGTTCGATCATCGCCCGGCGGGTTGGATCAGACAGAGCCGCAAATGTTGTATCTAACC
>DATGED010000057.1:0-3939 GCA_035310525.1 Candidatus Acidiferrum sp.
GCTCGTCCGCCCGTGTCCGCAGGCCAACAGGATCGTACGGCTTCGGGGCATCGCTTTCGCTCGAAGGCCCAGGAGAATCAGCACTGCGGCCGCGATGATAGTGATGCCCACAAAAAGGAAACCAATCGTCACAACGCTTTCCTGCCATGCCTGTCCGCTATGCCCTGCTCCGGTGATGGGAGAAAGCGCCGCCGTACCAAAAACCGCAGCCAGCGTCGTTACAAACCAGTTCCCATACGTGCCGCAAAGCGCGGTCCAATACGCGATCGCCTTTGTCGGCGAAGAAAGCCGCACTTCGTTCCAACCGGCTCCCAGTGCAAGCAGGAACGTACCGTTCATCACACCCTCCAGGTGTGCGGCAAGTCCCATCCGTATGTTGGAAAAATGCTGCTCCATAAAGCCAGTCAGCAGGCCAATTAGAAACAAGAACATCCCATGCCACATCAAACGTCGGTTGGTATATTCCATCTCGCTTCTCTTTTCCTTGATTCATTTGTCGAATGTGGCGCCTGGCCCAGTGTGGCTTGCCTGCGGAGGTACTCTAACGTCGCACTCCCAAGTTTGCAAAGTTCCTGTCCGATTCCTGTCTGAATGGGTCGAACTGGCGGCGTGCGAATTAATTTGTCCTCCAAGCTCGCTCATCGTCTGAGCGCCCCGACGGCTCGCTTCCATAACTTCCTCGCACCGCGTCCCCGGCCAACTTCAGCTTAGCCGACGATCCGGCAGCTATCGCACGGAGCCACAAACGTGAAGGACACTGCCAAGGCGAGGCTACTCACGCGAATGTTTTCACTCGTCTGGCTTCAATGCCATGATCTGGGGTTCCAACGTGCCCATCCATGACCAATCGTGCAAACCGGTTCGTAAATCGGGTTGCGCCCGGGGTACTTTCGTGTAAAGTGAATTTACCCCTTCCTTTCGGCAGTCTTCTGTCCGCTTTTTTGCACTTCCCATCCGTGCGGGCAAGAGTCAAGCCGTCTTTGATTCGAAATAAACGCGTGTGAACTTCGGTTGGCATTTCTATTTCTTTCGGGAGATTGAAGGCATGGCCTGCCGCGGCTGGCCAGCCTTTCGGCAACTTGTCAGGACACGATCGTGACCAAATCTAGCGGAGTAGGCGAACTTTTGGTGCGGGCAGGACTCATTGACGCTTCCGGGCTCAGCCGTGCCTCGGAGATTCAAGCAAAGGGTGAAGTCTCTCTGGGCAGGGCGCTGGCAGACCTGGGGCTGGCAGAGGAAGCCGCTGTGTGCGCCGCCATCGCGGGGGCGCTGCGGCTCGAGTGTTTAGGCGCGGAACTGCCCGAGATTGCCTCGGAGCTGGAAGCCCTTCTTCCCATGAAATTCTGCCTGAAGCACTTTGTCGTGCCGTTGAATCTGAAGGGCAATGCCCTTCGACTTGGCATGGCCGACCCTCTGGATTATCCCACGATCCAAGATGTCATGTTTCGAAGCAGCAAAGAGGTGGTCCCGGTCGTAGCCAGCCAGACCTCCATCATAACGCTGCTGAACAGGTTTCCTTCGGAGGTCGTCGAAGCGGAGGAGACTTACGAAAGTTTGACAGGTGCCGTCCCCGAAGGCGAGGTGGTGGCGGTGGGAGATGCGGAAGAAACCGTCGATACGGCGAAGCTTGCAAAAGATACGAAACTCGCTCCCATTATACGGCTTGTCAATCTCGTGTTGAGCGGCGCCGCCAAAGCGGGTGCCAGTGACATTCACGTCGAACCCAAAGAAAAAGCCTTGTTGGTGCGCCAGCGCGTGGACGGCCTCCTTCACGACGTCTTTAAGATTCCCAAGCATCTTCAAGATGCCACCATCTCCCGTCTCAAGATTATTTCCGGGATGGATATCTCGGACCGCCGCCGCCCTCAAGATGGCCGGAGCCAGTTGCGATTTGATGGGAAGCGCATTGATCTGCGCGTGTCCACCATGCCCACTCAATACGGAGAAAAGGTGGTCGTCCGTCTCCTCGATCAGAAACGGGCACACATGAAGATGGACCAATTGGATCTCAGCCCCGAAAACCTCCGGGCCCTCCAGTCATTGCTGCGCCGGCCACAGGGGATGATTCTGGTGACCGGCCCGACGGGCAGCGGAAAGAGCTCAACGCTTTACACTTCCCTCAACTCCGTGAAGTCGGCTACGAATAACATCATCACCATCGAGGACCCCATTGAATATCAGCTCGATGGCGTGAACCAGGTACAAATCAACACCAAGGCCGGCGTGACCTTCGCAGGAGGCCTGCGATCGATTCTGCGCCAAGACCCCAACATAATTTTTGTGGGTGAGATTCGAGACCAGGAGACCGCAGACATTGCCTTGCAAGCGGCGCAGACGGGTCATTTGTTGTTGAGCACCGTGCACACCAATGATGCACCGGCTACCGTGAGCCGGCTACTCGATTTGGGCATCGAGCCGTTTCTCGTCGCTTCCGCGCTGATTGGGATTCTGGCGCAACGTCTTGTGCGCCGGACGTGTCTCCTGTGCGCGGCCCCGCAAGTTCCTGGCGCGGAAGTTGTGGAAAGACTGGGTGGTTCCGTCCGGTTGCCGCGCGAGGCCAATTGGCTCGCAGGACGCGGCTGTGAAAAGTGCGAGCAATCGGGCTTCAAGGGACGCTTGGCGATCCATGAGTTGCTGGTGGTGAACGATGAGCTGCGCGAACTTATAAGCCGCCGTGCACCGGAACACGAAATTCGAAGAGCGGCAAGGGCAGCCGGCATGCGAACCCTGCTCGAGGATGGAATTGCAAAAGCTGCTCGGGGCCTTACAACCTTGGAGGCTGTTCTCAAAGTCGTAAAGCGGGATGACGCGGCGCCCGAGGATGAATCCGAAGACGCTGTTCGCGGCGCGCCTGCTCAGGCTCCTGGAGAAAAAGTAGAGGTAAGTGTCGAGACGCCGCCGCCCACCTCCGCCGAAATCAAGGGCGTGGAAGGGTCGGAGAAAAAGGAACGGGTATTAATCGTCGAGGACGACCGCACCATCACCTCCGTTGTGAAGTATTTCCTGGAGCTGGAAGGTTATGAAGTGGCGGTTGCCGAGAACGGACTCCTCGGTTTCGAAGCGGCAAAGCGCCAGCTTCCTCAAATCGTCGTGACCGACTGCAACATGCCTGTTATGGATGGGGTGGCTATGGTAAAGGCGCTCCGCGCCGATTCTCTAACCCGGGATATTTCCATCCTGATGCTCACTTCCGGAGGCGGCGTCGATAAGGTTGAGGATGAGACCCGAGCTTTGGCTGCCGGCGCTGATGATTATATTGTCAAACCGGTCGAGCCCCGCCGGCTTGTGGCCCGCATCAAAACCTTGTTAGCTCGCTCCAAGAGAGGGCAACTCGCGGGCGCGAAATGAGAACAATATGACCCAGCTCGTTATCGACAGGAAAGTCCTCCTGGAGAGCCTGGAGAATGACGCTGAATTTCTAAGAACGATTATCGGAATATTCTTGGCCGATTGCCCGGGCAAGTTGGCGGCGACCCGGGCCGCAGTGGTTGCGCGCAACCTTCGCGAAGTCATGCTGGCTTCGCATAGCTTAAAAGGTTCCGTCGGTGTTTTTGGCGCGAAGAGTGCTGTCGAGGCCGCGCAGAACCTTGAGTCTTTGGGGCGTGAAGGGAAGCAAGAAGGAGTAGACGAAGCCTTTGCACTGCTCGAACGGGAAATGGCCCTCGTTACTTTCGCTCTCCAGGAAATTGTCAAGGACGCAACCTGAAGATGGCCTCGCCGCCGCGATTCTTCTTGGTGTGGAATGAACCCGGGCGCGTAAGTTGGGGAACCGGGGGGAACCGGAGGTAGACGGGGTACCGGGGACAGAATGGACGTTTCCCTGCCCATTCCATCTCGCCACTATCGTCTTCCACTAAGTCCCGCATAGTATCGCGAAGAAGCGATTTGGAGTGCGGCAGCCTCGCTGCCGCTTTTCCCAATAACTCCCAAGATTCCACC
>DATGED010000058.1:0-121008 GCA_035310525.1 Candidatus Acidiferrum sp.
GCCTATCTAAGCAGCAAACCTGACCAATACACCTATCTTCACTTCGTCACGCATGGCACAGCCAGCCGGGCGCAGCCTCTCGAATCCGCCGTCATTCTCAGCAAAGAGAAGGATGAGGACACCTACAAGCTCTATGCTCGAGACATCGTCAAGCGCCATCTGTCCGCTTATCTCGTCACCATCTCCGCGTGCAACGGAGCAGGCAACCGCACGTTTTCCGGTGAAGGACTCGTCGGGCTCTCCTGGGCGTTTTTGCGTGCAGGCGCTCATAACGTGATTGGCGCACTTTGGGAAGTGAGCGACACTTCCACCCCACAGCTCATGGACAAGCTCTACGACGGACTCAGCCGCGGCGAGGACCCTGCCTCCGCCCTCCGTGCCGCCAAACTTTCGCTTTTGCATTCCGACAGTGTCTTTAGAAAGCCCTACTACTGGGCGCCATTCCAGCTCTATGCGGGCTCCTGACAGCCCCACAGTCGAGTTTTGCAGCTCCGGAATTCTTTCCTTCTCTGCGTTCCTGGCTTGGGCACACGCCGCGGCTCGCTCCGCAGTGAAACGATTCCCTACTTTGAAGCACTACCTCTAGTCCAACCATTCGTTTTCAAGGGGTGTTTCGGTGAATCTAGATCCTTCCAATGTTCAGGCCGGCGAAGAAAGCTCCGCAGTTCTTGCCCAAAGTCAGCCCGCTACCCATGCGGGTCCAAGAATCGAGCGCTGTGAGTTTGAACAATTGCTGCAACGCGCGATGGAGATCCTCAACGCTCGCGACCTCAAAGCACAACTAACGACGAATCCGTCAGCTTCAATTTTTTGATCTGTACGAAAATCAGAGGTGTGCGACGCATCAAGTAAGCGCCGCCCGCAATCTCTATTTATTTTGTCTGACGCAACGACCCTCCTGTCTCAAGCCATCAGCGCGAGTAAAAGGTTTTGCCCGTTGGGGCTGCCCAATCCCGTACAGGCATCCCAGCCTGCCCCCGCCTTGTAGTCCCCGTTGTTTCCCTGCGTGACGTCTCGAAAAGTCGTGTTCGCCGGTGCGGCGTAGAGCAGAGGATTGAGGAAACCAGCCTGCTTGTTCAGCCCTTGATTGATTCGCGCAATCAGGCCAGCCCAGAGAGGCGCGACGGCGCTTGTGCCGCCGACGGGAGGAATTCCCTGCGCGGGGTCCGGGAAACTCGTGCCATCGCAAACAATCCGATAGCCCGTAGCGGGAGCGGCGTCACCGGAAACATCCGGCACGCCGCGCATCACGGGACCCGCGGGATCTGCCGCTGCAGGCACTCCCGCATTCTGCTGATAGCTTGGCAGCGCAAACACCCTGCTGACCCCGCCGCCGGTTCCGTCATTAGCCCCGTCGTGCCAGACAACCTCGCTCGAGATGGTCCCGCTCGAAGCCGCCAATTGCGTTCCGCCGCAGGCGAGCGCAAATGGACTCGAGGCGGGGAAATCAACGTGGGCCTTGCCATCCCAATTGGGATCATCCGCGGCGAGGTCGGCCGAGCCGTTATCTCCTGCGGCCACACAAACGGTTATGCCGAGGTGCGCGGCGGACTGCAACAACTGGTCGAACTCGTTTCTGAACTGTGCGGTGGCGCCATCCTCCGGGCCGCCCCAGCTGATGGACACAATACCTGGCTTGTTCACGGTGTCGCCGAGGATTGCGTTCATCACGCCAAGGAAGCTCTGATCCGAAGCGTCCGGGCCGAAGTACACCACAATCTTTGCTCCTGGCGCGACGGCCCCGCACACTTCGATATCCAGCATCACTTCCACGTCGGGATTGTTGGGATCGAGCGCATTCGTGCCCGGGTTGTTGGTTCCGCCATTCGGAAATGTGGCTGCCGTCACGCTCGGTGGATTTGCAATGCCGAGGTTCGTGAAATAGCTCGTCACTTCCTGAGGATGAAATCCGCCGCCGAGCTCCAGGATGGCGATGGTCTGGCCGGTGCCGTCCAGATTTTTTGGAAAATTGTAAAGCGAAGCGAGTTGCAGCGGGGTGAATCCGGCCGGCACAGGAGCAGCTGCGGCGTGCGCTGTGGCCGCCCCTGGCACGCCTGCCGCACGCGCCGTGCCGCGCCGGATGCGGTAGTGGGGCTTAGCGAAAGGGCGGTTGTCGAGCCCCGTCACGCTGGTCACTATGCCTTGCAGATTTTCGGGAATCAGAATGTCGCCTTCGCGGCCGCGGTACGCCGCGCTGCCGGCTTTGTACATTTTCAGCTCGACGCCGAACGCTTTGCCGTAAGCCTCGGCCGTGCCCGAAAGCGTGACGGTGCGCTGGCTGGCGTTTGTATTCAAGACGCGCAGTCCGTTTTCCAGCGCGAACGCCTCGACTTTCGCGATGTCAGCCGGATCGGCTCCATGGCGCTCCGCGTGTTCCGCGTGCGTCATGTAGGTGCGTTCGCGCGGTTTCCGATTGCTTTGCTCTTCGATGGCCGGAAGCTCATTAAGGCCGCGAACCATGACGGTAACGCGGAACTCCGCGCTCGGCACGTTTCCCACAACTTCTGCATTCGGCAGCCGGCGCTTTGTGCTTCCAGCCAGCCGGATTTGCTTTTGCTCTGGACTCATGACTGAATTCTCCCTTCCGATGTTGGATTCCGTGATTCCGCTCTACGAACCGGATACCGGAGGAAACTTTCAACCGCTCAGCGGACAGGCGGCGGGTTTCCGGACAATCGCAAGTTAATAAAGTTGTTCAGAATGTCGAACCAGAACGGTGCGCCCATGACGATTGCGAACGATGTGAGCAGTATTCCCAGAACTTTCAAGGCCCCCGCACCTAAGCCGCTGGACAAGGCTCGAATGTCTTGTGCGTTGCTCGACCATCCGATAGGCGGCGTGTTCACTTCTCGAATTTCTCCGGCGATACGCTGCAGCGATACCTCTGGGTTGGTGGATTCGGCTGGGCTTGTAGATTGAACCGTTTTCGCCGCTTCCGCAACCACGGCGCTGCGAAGCGCCTGGTCGCTCCACAATTCTTTGACGATCATCAACGTGTCCGCGTTCACCGCGCAGCACAGCACCAGCGCTACTGCAAAAATGATTTTTTGCGCCATGCGTTTGTACCACCCGCTTACCCGTGCCATGGTGTCGTCGAACCAGTGCTCCACCTTGAGCCGCGCAGCTTCCACGTCGCCGCCCGCCGAATCGATGATGTTGAGCAGAGTCCCGCGAAGCTTCGCATCTGGAATTTGCGCAACTCCCGCGCGCAGGGACTGTATAGTGCGTGGCTGCGCCGCGTCTGCGGGAGCGACGACGTCGAGCAAGGCTGCCGCAAACATCCGCGCGGAAATGTAGGAAGGCTTCTCGCCTTCTGGCGCGGTGCCGAGAATCAGCGGATGCCCGAGAACTTTCGCCGTGTAGTCATTCGGGCCATTCTTCAGCATGTTTCGGATCGCTTTTTCGAGCGTCTTCGCGCGCAACGAGAGAGCTGCGGCTACGACTTCCTTGATCCCCGAGCATCCGATGCTCAGTGACAAGTAGATCAGCACCAGCCCAATCACGACTTCCAGGACCTGTGAGCCGAACATTCCCACCTCCACGCCCGAGAACAGCAATCGACGAAAAACAGAGTCTGGCGGTGTCGGCCAGGATTAGAGATCTTCACTCAGGCGACGCCGTCCCCCACCATCACTTGCTCCTATCAGTGCGGGGAATCAGGCCTATATGCAAATAGTGCTTCCACTCGATGAAACGTTTCGTGGCCTCCGCGTCACTACTTTCAGAGAATCAGCCAAATCTCAGAGTTGTGCGGGGGTGTCTATGCCGGCGGGATTGGACAACCTGAAACACATCGTCGTCCTAATGATGGAAAATCGCTCCTTCGATCACATGCTGGGCTTTGCGGCCACTCCTACATGGCCAATCGATGGGCTGGGGGGAACCGAAAGAAATCGTGATTCCACTGGCGAATTCGCGACTGTCTCGAACGACGCAAGTTACTCTGGCGATTTCACGCCCGATCCTGGCCACGCTCTATTCGACACCCTTACACAGCTCTACAGCGACGCGAAAACCTCCGTCTCTCAAAATCCCACCATGGACGGCTTCGTTCTCAGCTACGAGGGTAAAACGCACAATCCCTCCAACGCACATCGCATCATGAAATGCTTTTCACAGAACAAAGTCTCCGTCCTCACCACTCTTGCCCGCCAATTCGTGGTTTGCGACCGCTGGTTCTCGTCCATACCGGGACCGACTTTTCCGAACCGTGCGTTCGCCCACGGCGCCACTTCCATCGGTCGCGTCGACATGGGTGTGGATTGGCTAGCTATGTCCAAGACCATTTACGAGCTGCTCGCAGAGAATAACGTCGATTCGCGCATCTACTACCACGATTCGACGATGGCCATGACTTTCAAGGGCCTGATGAATCAAGGCCGCTATTTTGGCCAGTTTGAGGATTTTCTCTCTGACTGTAAGAAGAATCGGCTCCCCGCCTACAGCTTCATCGAGCCGCGCTATGCGAACGGTCAGGATCCCGTGGACAACACATTCTTCTCAGCCAGCGATCAACACCCTGATCACAACGTCGAGCAGGGCGAAATCCTCATTCGGGACACCTTCAACGCCATTTGGAACAATCAGCCCCTTCGTGAGTCCACCCTGCTAATCGTTGTTTACGATGAACACGGCGGACTCTACGATCACGTCCCACCTCCGACCGCTATAAATCCAGACAAGAAAAATTGGGCGGGCAGTCCCAACTCACTCGATCCCCCTTTTGACTTCACGCGCCTTGGCGTTCGAGTTCCAGCAGTCTTGATTTCTCCCTATCTACCCGCGGGCAAGATTGACCACACCCTCTATGACCACAGCTCAATCATCGCTACGGCCTGCAAGCTCCTCCTCAAAAACGTACCGAACGCTTCCCTAACCGACCGTGACCGCGCTGCAAATACGTTTGAGGCCAACCTTACTCTCACTGCTCCCCGCACTGACACGCCCAATTTCATACTTACCGCACCCGCTAATCAGTCGCTTGTGGATCTTGGCCAAGCGCATCTGGACGCCTCTCATTTGAACGCAGATATCAACGACCACCTAGCTGCACACGTTCAAATGGCATCCCGGCTCGAGAAGACAATTCTTCCTCCATCTCAACAAAGCGGGGTCAATCCGGACGACATTCGCTCGGAAAAACAGGCCTCTGATTTTCTACTTGGTGTCCAATCCAAACTACTCGCACAAGCAAATAAGCCGCCCAGCTCGACTGGCGCTGGGACAGGGAATTAGGAGGGCTCAGCAATGCACTTCGTCGCGCCAGCAGATTTGAAGATCACGAAATTACTTGTCGCTGCAGCCTTGGCCGCTCTTTCATCCGCGCCTCTCTTTGCGCAAATTGCTCCCAGCAGCCCTCCGACGAATCCACCGATGTGGACTTCCGACCCCACCGTCACTGGAACCGATGATTGGGATCAGTGGAAAAAGAACTGTCATGACATGACGACAGACTTGGGCAAAGACACTTTTCTCTCCTGCGCGACCAGCACCTTTCGCTCGCGCCCGTTCCACTTCCTCGCGCAAAGCGTCGATCCCGGCAGCGGCGTCGGCGGTGGTGGCTACTACGGCCGCGACCTCAACCACGATATTTGGCAGAATCGTCTTGAACTGACAGGCGTGATGACCATCCGCCAATTCTGGTTCACTGAAGCAAAATTCACCGCGCGACGACCGCACTTCGGCTCATATCATTCTGATGAAAACTTCGCTTTTCAGATATATGCCCACAACAAGCAGATGCAGGATCTGCCTTTTTACGGATTGGGTCCAAACACAAGCGTCCACAATGCTGTTCACTTCAGCCAGCGCGACACGCGCTTCGGCGCACTCCTGGCAAGTCCATTGACCTCCTGGCTTTCTGCCGCCGGCACACTCGAAACCTTGTTTCCCAATGTCGGCAACGTCTCTTCAAACAATGTCATCTCCATCGGCCAGATCTACACCGAACAGACCGCCCCAGGCTTGATCTCCCAGCCAACTTTTTTGCACTTTGAAGCCTTTCTTCGCCCTCACTTTAGCCTCGCATCCAACCGCATTCAGTTCGACTATCGTTTTCGCTATGGATATTTCCGCGACATCGACACCGGGCACTATTCCTTCCGGCGCTTGGTCGCTGATTTCGGCCACAGCTTTTACCCCGAATCAGAAAACGGACACCGCCGTCTCGACAGCGTATTGAGCGTGCGCTTCCGGTTGGCCATGTCTGACGCCAGCGCCTCCAACGCCGTGCCCTTCTATCTCCAGGAGACCATTGGCGGCAGCGATATAGATAATCAACCTACCCTTCGATCTTTCCGCGATTTCCGGTTCCGAGGCCCGAATTCATTCCTGGTCCAAACGGAATATGACCGCAGAATCATCGGTCCCGTCGGGTTCATGGTCTTTTACGACGCGGGGAAGGTAACGCTTGCCAGAAGCGATCTGAACTTTACAAATTTGCACCAAGGATTAGGTGGCGGTCTTTCCTTCTTTCTTGCCGGAAAAGTCGTGTTTCGCGCTTATGTTGGATTTGGCGGCGGCGAGGGAGCGCATCCCTACTTTGGAGTTGCGAATTTCATCTAGCGGGCGCTGCTGTCTTGCAACTTCCTCTCAGCCAGATTCACAGCGCCGACATTTCTCGCACTTCCTTTTCCGAATACCCCAGCCCTCGCAGAATCTCCATCGTATGCTCTCCCAGCATCGGGGGCGGCAGCCGGTAACTCACGGGTGTCTCCGAAAATTTGATCGGATTCCCGATACTCCGCGCCAATCCCAGCGCAGGATGCTCGATCTGCACGATCATGTTCCGCGCCAGCGTTTGCGCATCGCTCAACGCTTCTTCCACTGTGTTGATCGGCGCGGCGGGAATTTCTGCCGCTGCCAGCAGCTCTAGCCACGCGCCCGCCGGCTTCCCGTCGAACATCTTTTGCAATGCCGGAATCAGTGCGTCCCGATTCTTCGTTCGCAACGCATTCGTCTGAAACCGTTCGTCGCGCCCCACGCCGTCATCCATCTGCATCATGTGAACAAATTTCTTCCACAGCGCTTCCGTTCCCACTCCCAATACAAAGCTTCGCCCGTCTCCTCCGCGAAACATTTCATACGGCACGATGCTCGGATGCGCGTTACCCCATCGTTTCGGCAGTGCCTTGGCATTCAGATAACTGCTGCCAATGTTAGCGAGCCAGGTCAATTGCGAATCAAGCAGCGCCATATCCAGGAATTGCCCGCGCCCCGTTTTTTCTCGCGCATAAAGCGCCGCTAGAATTCCCATCGCCGAGTACATGCCGCAAGTCATATCGGCGATCGCGATCGGATAGCGCATCGGCCCGCCGCCCGGCTCGCCCGTAAAGCTCATCACTCCCGCCTGCGCCTGCGCGAGAATGTCGTAGCCTGGCCGCCCCGCTTTCGGCCCGGTGAAGCCGTATCCGGTGATGCTGCAGTAGATGAGCCTCGGATTTTTTGCGCAGACCGTCTCCGCATCCATCCCGCGTTTTCGCAGCGAGGCCAGCGAAGGCTGATTCATGATGAAAACATCGGCCGCCGCGATGATCTTCCGAAGCGCTTCCGCCCCGCGCGGGATATCGTAATTCAACGCAACTGACCGCTTGTTCCGGTTCGTTCCCAGAAAATACGCCGACTCCTTTCCAACGAACGGCGGTCCCCACCCACGCGACTGGTCTCCGACTCCCGGCCGCTCAATTTTGATTACATCCGCTCCAAAATCTCCCAGCAACATCGCGCAGTAGGGTCCCGCAAGCGCCTCGCTCATCTCGACGACGCGTACTCCTTCCAGGATCTCTTTCGCGCACATGGTGCGTGATTATAGCCGACATCGTCTCCATTCTCGTTTCTAGACTCGCGCGTCTTGTCGGACGGATCCCATCTTCCAAGCTACTGCCGTCCATCATCAAGAATTTGCATGCATCATAAAAATTAAACTCTCGCGAAAATTTTTCCACTGCGCTTCCAAACCTTACTTTTGTCTTGACACCTCTCTCATCACAAAGCTAGCCTACGCAAACCGGTGCAACTGGGGGAACATTCTGGAAAGACTTGATTTTTGTTTGTTTTCGCCGCGCGTTGGCAAGATCGTTTCCGCAGTGTGTGGCTCGACCCGGCTTCTCGGTTTCCCTCTGTCTAAGCTTTCTGGTCCCGCACATCAACCGGAACGCTGCCTTTGCGGAATGTTTCCGAAGCCTTCTTCTCGCGGCGCAACAATATTTGTTTGGGTCCGTCTATTGAGTGCGTTCTAAACGGGTGTTATCGAAAGGGGTGTCGCTCATGAAGTTTAGAGTCGTGCTTCTGCTCTTCGTCTTTACTCTCGCGCTTTCTCTCTCTCCGGCTCTTTACGGGCAAGCATCCGGAAGCTTTTCCGGCACCGTCCTGGACAAATCCGGCTCTGCCATCGCCGGCGCCACGGTGACCGCCACTTCCCAGGGCACCGGCGTCTCCCGGCAGGCCAAGACTGATGACGCCGGTCACTATCTCATTCCCTTGCTGCCTGTTTCCATCTACACACTCCGCGTCGAGTTCCAGGGTTTTCAAACGGTCGAGAGCAAGGATTTGCGCCTGCAAGTCGATGAGGCCCGCGAACTCGATTTCACGATGGCGCCCTCCACTGTGACTTCGCAAGTTGAGGTTTCCGCTTCCGCCGTCGCCGTCGAAACCGCCAATCCCTCCCTCGGCCAGGTCATTACCGCTCAGGAAGTCTCCCAACTGCCTCTCAATGGCCGTAACTTCGTTCAGCTCGCCACTCTTACTCCCGGCACCACGCAGGAAACCAACACGAATAGCTTCTTCAACGGAGCCCCCAGCAGCGAAGTCGCCGCCCGCGGCACCTACTCTCTTTCGGTTGGCGGTTCCCGCGCCAACAGCACCGACTGGCTCCTCGACGGTAATGACAACAACGAACTCACCGCCGGCGGCATCGGTATCTTCTCTTCCATCGACGACATCCAGGAATTTAAAGTTCTCACCTACAACTACTCCGCCGAATACGGTGAGCGCGGCGGACCAACCGTCCTCGTCACAACCAAGTCCGGCGGGAACAATTTTCACGGCTCCCTGTTCGAGTTCTTCCGCAATACTTCCCTCGACGCTAAGAGTTTCTTCGCCAGCACGCCGGAAAAATTCAATCTCAATCAGTTCGGCGGCTCCTTAGGCGGTCCTCTCCGCAAAAACAAGACTTTCTTTTTCCTCGATGGTGAGCAGAAGGATCAGCTTCACGGCGTCACTTTTACCGGCCTCGTGCCCACTGACGCTATGAAGACGGGCGACTTCACCAAGAATGCCCTTGGCGTCACAAATCCCGCTGGGGCTATTTTCAACCCCAATGTAACCGGTGGACCTGATTTTCAGTGCAACTCCGCCGGCAATCCGATGCCCCTCAACGGTGCCACCGTCGCCAATCCCGCCGGCAACGGCAGCCAGAACGCCGGCACTCCTTGCAACAAGATTCCTGCTGGCCTGATCAATCCTCTCGCCACGCAGCTGATGGCTTTCTATCCCGAACCCAATGTCGCCAATCCGACTAGTTTCAATTACCTGGCCGAACCGGTGCGCTCTCTTTACGAAACGAGGTTCGACGTTCGCCTCGACCACAGCTTCTCCAACTCCGACACTGCTTTTGCCAGGTTCAGCTATGACAATGCCACTTCCTATGTTCCCGGTGGCGGTGGCGTCGGCAATATCACCGAGTCCAATTTCTTTGCCAGCAATCAGGGCATCATCAACCACGGCCGCAACATTGCCCTCTCCGAAACTCATGTGTTCTCTCCCACCACCGTCAATCAAGTCAGCGGCGGTTACAACCGCATTTTCAATTACATTACATCGCAGGGCAGCTCAACCTGTGCGGCCGCCAAACTCAACATTCCAGGCGCAAACCTGGACTGCTCTTCCGGCAACACCTGCAAGCCCTCGGGCGTCAGTTGCGGCTTGACCATTTCCGAAGTTCTTGGCGGCTATTTCTCCGTTGGCGATCGCGGCTTTTCCCCGTTCCAGGGCGGCACTAACGTCTTTTCCATCGGCGATTCCTTGGACATGATTCGCGGCAAGCACGACATCAAGGTCGGCATGAGCATCCGCGCGAATCAGATGAATACCAAGACCGAGGGCTTCCAGGACGGCTTCTGGCAGTTCACCGGTTTCTGGGCTGGCGATCCCGAGGCCGATTTCCTTCTCGGTCTGTCCAGCCTGGCCATTCACGATCAAACCTTCAAAGGCCCCACCACCGGCCGTCGCTGGAAGGTCTTCCGCCCTTATGTTCAAGACGATTGGCGCTTCTCAAACAACATCACCTTCAATCTGGGACTCGCCTGGAACCTCACCACTCCTATCTCGGAGGTGGGCAACCGCCAGGCCAACTTCAATCCCGCCACCGGCCTATTTCTCGTGCCCGGTGTGGGAGGCGTCAGTAAATGGGCAGGCATTCAATTTGACAAGAACGCTCTTGAGCCCCGCATCGGTGTCGCCTGGAAACCCCGGGGCAGCGACAAAACCGCCGTTCGCGCCGGTTACGCTATCTACCACGATTCTTCCTGGAACCAGGGCGCGCAGGGCTTGTGGCAGAACCCCCCTTACTATGATGAATCCGATGCTTTCGCCTTCGGCGGCGCTTGCACTTTTGCGGCTGCTGCCTGCTTTACCCCTGCCACCCCTAACGCGACAGCAATTAGCATTTTTCCGACAGCATTCTCCGGCGGAGCCGGAGGTTTTCCGATTATCACCGGGCCGCCCACTCAGCCTAATTTCACCGATTTCACCGGCACCATTCAATCCCAAAACACTAACTTCAAGCTAGGCATGGTCCAGCAGTTTAACGTCAACGTCGAACACGAGCTCCCCGGCCAGATCGTGCTTACCGTGGGTTATGTCGGCTCACGTACCTCGCACATTTTGGTGGACGGAAACAACATCAACATCACCTCGCCCTCCGCTTGCGGCACCGTCTCCGGCTATACACTCGGCTGCGCGCCAAACGGCGCGAAATTCATCAGTCCCTTTTTGACCAACTTCCCCTTCTCCACCATCTCGGCCACCACCGATCAGGGCCTTGCTCACTACAATGGCTTGCAGATCAAAGCGGAAACAAAGAGTGCACGCCACGGCCTCTACGCCCTTGTCGGTTACACCTACTCCCGCACCTACGATACTGGTTTCTCCGACGGCCTCGGCACCAACTACGGCGCCACCTACTTCCCTCTCCCCAACTGGCAAAGCCTGGATTGGGCGCTCTCCGGCATCAATCTCAACAATAACTTTACTGCCAGCGTTATTTACGACTTGCCCTTCGGCAAAGGCAAGAAGTGGGGCTCGGATTGGAACGGCCCCATCGACAACCTTCTCGGCAATTGGCAGATCACGGTCATTGAGAAGATAACCTCCGGTTTCCCGGTTTTCGTCGTCGATAGCAACACATTCTCTACCGGAGTCGGTGGCAACGGGTTCCTGAACGGTAATGCCAACAGTCTGATGCGCCCCAATCTCGTCGCCGGCTGCAATCCGAATGCAGGCCCCCACACGCTCGCCGAGTGGTTCAACACTGCTTGCTTTGTGGTGCCTCCCGCCGGCCAACTGGGTACCGCCAACCGTGCGCCTGTCACCGGGCCGGACTTCGTCAACACCGATTTTTCGGTCATCAAGCAGTTCAAACTGCCCTGGGAAAACATGGGTCTGAATTTCCGTGTGGAGTTCTTCAATCTCTTCAACCATGCTCAATTTGCGACGCCCGATAGCACCACCAGCCTGGCCACTCCGGACATTGCCTCGCCGGGTTTTGGCTCCATTGCCGCCACCGTCAACAACCCACGCCTCGTCCAATTCGGCCTGAAGTTGACATTCTAGGTCGTTCGAGTTGCGCGGTTGTTAGCATGCGGAACCAACCGGCCCGCCGTACCCGCGCGGGCCCCCGTTTTTCGCCCGCCGCTGTGGTTGGCCTGCGAGACCTTTCCGTAGGTCATTCGAATGACATTAACTTTAATATAGACAATTGGTACATTTCGTGGTAAGATTAATAGTGTTGTTCGCTAATCAGCTTCGAACCTCCACTTTGCAACACCCCTCCCAAATCCTAGCTCTCGAATTGCCGCTCCCGGATCGGCTAGGGGATATCCGACACCCCCAAGCAATTTGTAACGGCGCGCGGGTCACAGCGAGCTTCGCTTGGTCTTCTAAAGCTTTTGGAATCAACACTTACAAGGCCCCGCGCAAGTGTTGATTCTAAGCGGTTTACAAATAATGTAAATTCCTTAGAATCAACATTTACAAAAAAACAGGGGGGAGGGGGTAGTTATTGTTAACTAGATTTCATTCCGCGCCGGATTCCTCACGAGGACTCTCGACAATCGCTTTGATCACGAGTCTCACGCTTGAACTCGCCGCCCGCCGTGTCACTCGCCTCGCAGCGCAAGTCCTGCTGGGCGTGGCTCTCTTGGCGCTCCCTCTCTGCGCTCAGTCCAAACGCAAAGTCATCATTGATCAAGATGCCGCCGGACCCGGCGGAACGGACATGCAAGCCATTCTCGCACTAATCAATTCGCCCGAAACCGACGTGCTCGGAATCACCGTCCTAACTGGTGACGCTTGGCGCGATGAAGAAGTGCAACACACCTTAAGATTGCTCGAAATCATCGGCCGCATAGACATTCCCGTTCTCCCGGGCGCGGCTTTTCCTCTTGTCAGTTCCAAGGAGTACATCGCCAGGTGGGAAACCCTCTACGGCAAAGTCGTTTATCAAGGAGCCTGGAATTTCGCCAAGGGTCATGCCGTCCACGGCCCTTACGAAATTCCGCCATTGCCGGAAGGCGCTCCCTCAATCAAGGCTTCCAACGAAGACGCCGCTCACTTCATGGTTCGCATGGTCCATCAATTTCCCCATGAAGTCACCATTTACGCCGCTGGTCCCATGACGGACCTCGCGCTCGCCATTGCGTTGGACGCCCACTTTCCTGAACTTGTTAAGGAACTGATCGTCATGGGAGGCAGCATAAATCCCATGTCCGATGATCCTGAGTTTCATCTTTCGCCTCGCCGCGAATTCAATTTCTGGATGGATCCCGAAGCCTCTCACGCCGTCCTGCACGCCCACTGGCCACGCTTCGTGCTCACAACCGTGGATATTTCCATCAAGACGCGCATGGAAAAAAACTTGATCGCACAAGTGGCCAAAAGCAACACGCCTGCAGCCCAATACGTCGCGAAATATGCCGAAGCCAATTATCTCTGGGACGAGCTCGCCGCCGCAGCCTGGCTCGACCCAACCATCATCACCAAATGGCAAAAGCTCTATATGGATGTAGAAGTCGATCACGGCGCGTCCTATGGCGACACGCTTGCCTGGGCCCCCGGTCAGCAACCCGGCATGGGCGAATCCCTCGTCGAAGTCCAGGACGATCTCGACAAAGAGAAATTCTACAAGGAGTACGTTGATCTGCTCACCCGGCCCACGCCTCAAGCGCATGCCGGAAATGGAAACAAGCCCCCGATACGCTGAATCGCCGCGTCCGACGGAGGGGCATATGGCAACTATCAATCCCTGTTCGCTTGATTGAGCCAGGAGTTTCCCCGACAATTAAAGGTCAACATCGGCGAGTTTTTCCCGCTTGGCCGCACTCGCGGCTTCGAGCGGAGAATTGAGAGAGATGTCCACGCACGCGAATTCGGTGAAACGCTTTGTCGCCTACTTCTCCATGGAGATTGCGCTGGAGAACGCCATGCCCAGCTACAGCGGAGGGCTCGGCGTCCTCGCCGGCGACACCATCCGCGCTGCTGCGGATCTTCGGCTGCCCATGGTGGCTGTGTCACTCCTCTACCGGAAGGGATTTTTTGCTCAGCATCTCTCCGAGGATGGCTCCCAGACCGAAGAGCCGGTTGTCTGGAACGTCGAGGAGTTCCTCAAGGAAGAAACCGCGCGCATCACTCTGCCGTTGGAAAATCGCCGCATTGAGCTTCGCTGCTGGCGCTACGACGTGAAAGGCGTACGGGGTTTTGAAGTGCCGGTCTATTTTCTTGACGCCGATCTTCCCTCGAATGTGGAGTGGGACCGCAATCTCACCGGCGCACTGTATGGCGGCGATTCGTATTACCGCCTGTGCCAGGAAGTTTTATTGGGCATCGGCGGCGTGCGCATGCTCCGCGCTCTGGGATACGAGGACCTCACGCGCTATCACATGAACGAGGGCCACGCCGCTCTGCTTTCGCTGGAATTGCTCGGCGCCGAAGCTTTGAAGGCCGGCCGCACCGCCATCAATGGCGAAGATATCGAGAAAGTTCGCGCAAGGTGTGTCTTCACCACGCACACCCCGGTACCGGCGGGCCATGACCGCTTCCCCATCGAATTTCTCACGCGCATTTTTCCGCTGCAAGCAAAATTCTTCGATCTGAAGGACGCTGCGGTCGCGGATCTTGTCAAACGGTCTCTGCAAACGGAACAGAACTACCCGGACCTGCAAGCGGCGGCGGCGCGCGGCGCGCATCTGAACATGACTTACCTCGCGCTGAGTCTGAGCACTTACGTCAACGGTGTGGCCAAACAGCATGGTGTCACATCGCGCCAGATGTTTCCGGAAGTTCCGATCGAGGCCATCACCAACGGGGTTCATGCAAAAACCTGGACCTCTCCTCCGTATCAGAATCTGTTTGACCGCTACATCGCTCAATGGCGCGAAGACAATTACAGCCTGAGAAGCGCGCTCGGACTTCCTCCCGAAGAAGTCTGGACGGCCCATCTCATCGCCAAGCACGAGCTGCTCGAAGCCGTGCGCACGAAAACGGGCCTCAGTCTGGACGAAGAGGTTTTCACCATCGGCTTTGCTCGCCGGGCCACCGGTTACAAGCGCGCGGATTTGATCCTTTTCGATCTCGACCGTTTGCGGCTGATCGCCAAGAACGCGGGCCATTTTCAAATTATCTATGCCGGCAAAGCGCATCCGAATGACACCGGCGGCAAGGACATCATCCGTCACATTTTCCTGGCGAAGAAGGCGCTTCGGAAAACTGTTCCCGTCGTTTTCTTGGACGAGTACAACCTCGAGCTCGGCGGCAAGATGACTTCTGGAGTGGACCTTTGGCTCAACACGCCGCAGTTTCCTCTCGAAGCCTCCGGCACGAGCGGCATGAAAGCGGCTCTCAACGGAGTTCCCAGCCTGAGTATTCTCGATGGCTGGTGGGCCGAGGGGCACATCGAGGGCGTCACCGGATGGTCCATCGGCGAGCCGAGACGCTCCATGGACCCCGCGGATTCCTCCGCGGATAACGCCAAGGAAGCCGAGTCGCTGTACTGGAAACTGGAAAATGTAATTCTTCCGATGTTCTACAAAGAGCCGCAGCAGTACATCCAGGTCATGCAGCACGCCATCGCCATCAACGGCTCTTTCTTCAACACGCAGCGCATGGTACAGCAGTACATCACGGACGCGTACTTGCGATAGGCCACTAAAAAAATCTTCGGAGCGCGTCCAAGCTCGCGGAAAGAAATTTCGCGAACGCGCGTTTTCTAATTATTCGTCTGCGGGTTGCGGAACCTTTTTGGTGCCGCGTAGTTCTTTTTCCAGGTCGGCGATGTTCCGTTTGGAAAAGTGGTCGAAGAAATCCCAGCTTCCATACTTCTGCTGAATTTGCGGCAACGATGCGTTCACCAGCGCATCGCCGGAAAGTCCGTTCTTGATGGATTGCGCGACGATCCCACGCAAGTCCGTGAGATAGCCGCGAAACTCCGTCACGTCAGCGGCATTGCCTACGTCGCCGTGTCCGGAGACGAACGCGGCCTTCGGCCATTCGGCCGCAAGTTTCGCATCTGTTTCCGCCCACTTGGCAGTGGTGCCGTCGATCAGATTGGGCAGTGTTTTCTTCCAGAAAAGATCTCCGGTGAAGACAACCTGAGCATCTGGAATGATGACGACAGTGTCGCCACCGGTATGGCCGGGGAAATAGCGAACGAGAATTTTTCGCGAGCCTAAATACAAATCGACGGCGGAATCGTAGCCGACGTTGGGGGCGACGAGGCCCGCAATCCAGGATTTCTGTTCGGGCTTGATGCCGGCGCCGAAGAATTTCAGATTTTCCGTGTGAATCCACGCGGGGACATTTTTCTGGGCGACAATGACCGCGCCGGTTTTCGCGAAAACGCCGTTGCCGGTGACGTGATCGAGATGGTAGTGAGTGTTAACGACGAATTTCACGGGCAATTTCGTGAGCTTCTGAATTTCCGCAAGAAGTTGCTCCGCTGCTTTGGCGTCCTGAAAGGTGTCAATAACGGCGACGCCGTCATCGCCGATGACGAATCCGGCGTTCGATCCCGCGCTGCTTTTGGGCTTGTCGATAGCCGCGTAGACGTTGTTGCCGAGAGGCTTTAGCGTGAAAAACGAAGACTCGGCGGTGGACTTTTCTTGCGCGTGGCTGGAGCACGCGAGCATCGCGAAGAGCAGAGACAACAGAATTGTTTTGCGCATGGCTGCCTATCCTATCGCAATTAGGTTGCGGTGCAAGCGGGATCGCGGTGGACGGCAGCAAGAGGAGGTAGGAAAAAGATCAACGCAGAGTTCGCGGAGAAATCGAGGATGGGCGAGACTTGGGATAGAGAAGCGCTGATTTTCGCAAGGATGACTCTGCGGTCAGCGAAGGCGGTTCTTGTAGAGGGCCATTCCGACGGCGGCATCCATCCCGACTTTTTCGAGCGAGGAGATTTCGCGGCGGGTCTGTATTCCGCCAGCGGCGATGATGGGATGGTTGGTGGCGGCGCGAAGAGATCGAAACCATTTCAGATTCACGCCGGACAGGGTGCCCTCGCGGTCGACATCGGTGCAAAAGAAAGCGGCACAGAAGGCTTCCAGAGTGGGCATGACTTCTTCCGGACGAAGAGAGAGTGTGCGACGCCAGCCATGAATGGCGACGTGGCCGCGGGCGGTGTCGAGAGCGATGACGATTTTGTTGCGCGAGATTGTTTTGTTGAGCGACCGCAGGAAACGCATGTTGATTTTTCCGTCGCGGAAGGCAGCACTGCCGATGATGATCTGGTCCGCACCCCACGCGGCGATTTCCCGGGCGCGAGCGATGGTGCGAATGCCGCCGCCCACACGAACTTTCAATTTGTAGCGCCTCCGCGCGAGGCGGCAGAGTTCGCGTGCTAGGGCGTTGTTGTCGCCGCTTCCGATGGCGGCGTCCAAATCGATGATATGAAGCCACGGATTGGATTTGAATTTTTCCAGAAGGCCAAAAACATCCACGACGGCAAGCTCCCGCCGTCTTCCGTGGACCAACTGAACAGCCTGGCCGCCTTGCAGGTCGATGCAGGGAATCAGCATGGCAAGCGGACCGCGATCTTCTGGGCGGCCAAATACTTCTTCAGTTCACGGATGGATTGCACGCCGTCATGAAAGATGGAAGCGGCGAGAGCTGCGTCGGCAGCGCCTTCGGAAAATATCTGCGCGAAATGCTCGGGAAGTTTGGCGCCACCGGAAGCGATGACGGGAACGGAGACAGCGTGGGAGATCGCAGCGGTGAGAGGGACATCGAAACCAAGCTGAGTGCCGTCGCGGTCGACGGAAGTGAGAAGAATCTCACCGGCGCCGCTGGCAATACCAAGCTTTGCCCACAGGATGGCGTCGAGATCCGCAGATTCGCGGCCGCCGCGGACCATAACGTTCCAGCGATGGTTTGCGCGCTTGGCGTCTATCGCGAGGACGACAGCTTGCGCGCCGAATTCGCGTGAGAGATCGGAAATCAGATCGGGGCGCTCGACGGCGGCGGTGTTCACGGTCACTTTGTCGGCACCGGCGCGGATGACGGTGCGCGCGTCATCAAGTGAACGGATTCCGCCGCCGGCGGTGAGAGGTATGGCGAGCTCGGCGGCGACGCGGCGGATGATTTCGATGAACGTGGGGCGGCGATCGCGGGACGCGGCGATGTCGAGAACGACGAGTTCGTCGGCTCCTTCGGCGTTGTAGCGTGCGGCGAGGGCGACAGGGTCGCCTGCGTCCCGGAGGCCGACAAAGTTGACGCCTTTGACGACGCGTGCGCCGTCGGTGTCAAGGCAGGGAATAATGCGGTGGGCGAGGGTCATGAGTTGCGCCTGGGACGGAAGAAAAAGCAGATTCCTCGCTCCGCTCGGAATGACAGATTTCCAAGTTGGGTGCTTCGCTCTGCTCGGAATGACATTCCGCCCTGTGGAAGTCTTTTTTGCATCAGCGGCAACCTGCCAGAAAAGTCTGGAGCAGTCTCGCGCCTGGATCGCCGCTTTTTTCGGGATGAAATTGAACGGCGTAAATGTTTTTTTGTTCGATGACGGCGACGAAGTCCATGCCATATTTGCAGACGGCCACGGCTTCGCCGTTGGGCTGGGTTGCGGCAAAGGAGTGAGCGAAATAAAAGAATGAATCGGGCGGGACGCCTCCGAGCAGGCGAGAGGGTCGCGTGACCTTCAGTTGATTCCAGCCCATGTGGGGAAGCTTTAGAGTCGAGGGAAGGGAGCACACACGGCCGGGGAGAAGATTCAAGCCTAGCAGTTCCGGCGCTTCTTCGCTGGATTTGTAAAGTGCCTGCAGGCCAAGGCAAATGCCGAGGAATGGGACACCGCGATGAAGGGCATCGACGAGAGCGTAGCGCAGATTTTTCTGGTCGAGGGCGCGGATCAAAGCGGAGTAGTGGCCGACGCCCGGAAGAATGATGGCTTCGGCATTGGCGATGCATTCGGCAGAGTTGGAACGCAGAGGCTCGGCGCCTAGACGGCGCAAAGCGCGGTCAACGCTGGTGACGTTGCCTGCACCGTAGTCGAGCAGAGTAATTTTCATAGCAGACCTTTCGTGCTGGGAAGAACGCGGCGGAGACGTTTGTCGCGGGAGACAGCGAAACGGAGCGCGCGGGCGAAGGCTTTGAAGAGTGCTTCGATCTGATGATGGGGCGAGCGGCCATAGAGGGCGCGGAGGTGGACGTTGGCGCGCGCGGCTTGTGCAAAGCCCTGGAAAAAATCCTCGGCGAGTTCGCTTTGAAAATCTCCGACGCGTTTCGCGCAAATTCTTGCGTGGACTATGCAATAAGGGCGGCCGCTGAAATCGACGGCGGCGGCGGCGAGCGTTTCGTCCATAGGCATTAGGAAGTAACCGGCACGCAGAATGCCGCGCTTGGAGCCGAGCGCGCCGAGGACGGCTTCCCCAAGGACGATCCCGACGTCCTCGACGGTATGATGCTGATCGACGTCGAGATCGCCTTCTGCGGTGATTTGCAGGTCGAAAGCGCCGTGGCGCGCGACCAGATCGAGCATGTGGTCGAAAAAACGGATGCCGGTGGAGATGCGAGACTTGCCGCGACCATCGAGAGTCAGCTTGAGGCGGATATCGGTTTCTTTTGTCTTGCGGTGAATTGTGGCTGTGCGGGGCATGATCGTGGTCCTCAGCGATAACGCTTGATGAGTTTCAGCAGGCGCACCATCTCTCTTTGTGTGCCGATGGTAACTCGCACGTGGCCGGGACCTATGTCTTTCGAGCGATCGCGAAGCAGAATGCCGTGTTTTTGCAATTGTGAACACATTTCCGAGCTGCCGGGACCGAAATCGGCGAGAAGGAAATTCCCGGCGCTCGGATATGTTATTAAGCTGAGTTTGTGAAGCTCCTTTTCGAACCACGCGCGCGTGCGCAGGATATTTTTCACATAGAGCTTCATCGTCCTGGAATCGTTTACGGCCGCTTCCGCCGCGGCGAGAGCGGCGACGTTGACGGGGAAGGGAGCTGAGGCGCGGCGAAGGATGGCCAGAGACTCGGCGCAAGCTATGACTGCGCCGAGCCGAAGGCCCGCGAGACCGGCGGCTTTCGAAAATGTTCGAGCCACAAAAAGCTGCGGGTGCTTCTTAATCCAAGGTACGACCGTGAGCCCGGAAAACTCGGCGTAAGCTTCGTCGACCACGACAGCGGTGTGCGTGGCGGCTTTCAAAATCGTTTCGATCGTTTCCTTTTGCAGCAGAGTGCCAGTGGGATTGTTGGGATTGCAGACGAAGAGGACGCGAGGGCGCTGCGCGAGCGATTGCAGGACACCATCGAGAGGAAATTCCATGCTGGAGCTGTAGTGGTGAGCTTCGATTTTCGCGCCCGCAACTTCACCCCAGTAGCGGTACATCGGGAAGGTCGGTTCGCAGATAAGCGCGGTGCTGCCCGAGTCGACAAAGGCATCGAAGAAAAGCCGGAGCGCATCATCGCCGCCGTTGGTTAGAAGGAGTTCTTCAGGGGCTACCTGAAAATGGCGCGCAAGGCGGCGAGCGCCACGCTCGTATTCGGGATACATGGAAAGAAGCTGGGGCGTGAGTTTGGCGAGCGCGCGTTGCACTTTCGACGAGCAGCCGGCGGTGTTCTCGTTGAAATCGAGGCGAAGTTTGGCGGCGCGGCCCTCGCCCGGCGGTTCATAGGTGCGACGATCGAGAATGGCCTGGCGTGTTGGGAGCTGGGGCTTCATCGGCGAATCCTCACGGCGTTGCGATGCGCGAGCAGGCCCTCGGATTCTGCCAGAGTTTCGGCGGAATGGGCGAGACGCCGAAAGCCGTTGTACGAAATGGCCTGGACGCTGATGCACTTTACAAAATCGGCCGCCGAAAGGCCGCCGCGCATGCGGGCCCATCCACCGGTGGGAAGAACGTGGTTGCTGCCGCTGATGTAGTCGCCGAGCGGCTGCGCGCTCCGTGGGCCGAGAAAGATCGTGCCAGCGGCGGAGATTTTTTCGAGCAGGGGATTCGCTCCGTCCGGAAGGCTCAAGTGCTCCGGGGCGAAACGATTGCAAAAATCGCAAGCGGCATCGAGCGAAGGGGCCAACAGAATCGCGCCCGTTTTTCGGATGGAGAAGTGCGCGGGATTGCCTCGGGGAAACTCCGCCAGCTGCGAGTGAACTTCTTTCTGGACGGCGCGGGCGAGCTTGAGGCTCGGCGTTATGAGAAAACTTCCAGCGTCGGGAGCGTGCTCGGCTTGGGCGAGAAGATCGGCGGCGACCCATTTTGCGTTGCCTCGTTCCGAGAGAACGATGGCCTCCGTGGGGCCCGCGGGAAGATCGATGGCGCAATCGCTGCTGACGATTTGTTTGGCGGCGGTGACGAAGCGGTTGCCGGGGCCAAAGATTTTATCAACGCGAGGAATGGATTTCGTGCCGTACGCGAGGGCGGCAATGGCTTGCGCGCCGCCAACGCGGGCGAGGCGTGTGACGCCGAGGAGAGCGGCGGCCGCGAGAAGATCGGAGTTGGGCTTTGGACAGACAACGGTGATGTTTCGGACGCCAGCGACCTGGGCCGGAACGACAGTCATGAGGAGCGTAGAGACGAGAGCGAAGCGGCCACCGGGAATGTAGCAGCCGATAGAATCAATGGGGCGCACCAGCTGAGAGACGGTGACGCCAGGCTCGACGGTGATGGACGACGGGCGCGGCAACTGCTTTTCGGCGACGCGGCGAATATTCTTTTCTGCGTGGCGGACGGCGCGGAGAAGCTCCATGCCGACCTGCTTGCGGGCGGAGTCGATTTCGCGCTGGGAAACCCAAACGCTGGTGCGGCGAAAGTCAATGCCATCGAATCGTTTGGCGTAGGCAAAGAGCGCGGAATCGCCGCGCTTGCGAACCTCGGCGACGATTTGTGCGGCGATGGATTCGGCTTCGCGAACGCGTTCGTGGCGGACGCGGAGCAGTTTTTTTTCGACTGTAGGAATGAGTTTCAGGATGCGCATCAGAGGACGATCTTATTTAAAGGATATTCGACGATGCCCTGGGCCCTGGCAGCTTTCAATTTCGGAAGAATCTGGCGAACGACGGCATCTTCGACGATGGTGTTGATGGCGACCCATTCCGGATCGCTCAGCGCCGAGATAGTTGGTTTTTTCAGCGCGGGCAAAACGCCGAGAACTGCGGAGAGATCGTCGCGGTGGACGTTGAGGAGGAGTCCGACCTTGCTGGTGGCCGCGATAGCTCCCTGTAGCATGAGGATGAGGTTGTCAGCTTTTTCGCGTTTTGCGGGATCGGCGGCAGCGGCGCGATCCATGATAAACACAGTAGAGGATTCGAGGACGGTGTCCATGACGCGAAGACGATTGGCGCGGAGGGAAGAGCCGGTTTCGGTGACTTCGACAATGGCGTCGGCGAGCTGTGGAACTTTTACTTCGGTGGCGCCCCAGGAAAACTCCACGCGCGCTTTGACTCCGTTTCGAGCGAGATAGCTCTGCGTAATCTGGACGACTTCGGTGGCGATCGTCTTGCCTTCGAGGTCGCGGACATTGCGCATTGTGGAATCTTCCGGAACGGCGAGGACCCAGCGAACGCGGGCGAGGCGTTGCTTGGCATAGACGAGTTCCGAAAGTTCGTCAACGGCTGCGCCCGTCTCGACGACCCAATCGTGACCGGTGATGCCGGCGTCGAGAGCGCCGGATTCGACATAGCGTGCCATTTCCTGTGCGCGGACCATCAGGCATTCGATTTCGGGATCGTCTATGGTGGGAACGTAACTGCGCGAACTGAGCGTGATTTTCCAGCCGGCCCGCGCAAAAAGTTCGAGAGTAGCGTCCTGCAAACTGCCCTTGGGAATACCGAGCTTGAGGCGGCTCATGCCTGTTTCTCCCGGCCGTAGACGGATTGGGGCGCGAAGGTGGGCTCCTCAGTGATTTTGACGCTGGCATCGGTTTCCAACCGGCGGAAAAAGCAGCTGCGATAGCCTTCATGGCAGACGCCGGGACCGACGGCGTCCACGCGGACGAGAAGGGCATCGGCGTCGCAATCGACGCGGATCTCGCGCACCTTGAGGACGTGGCCACTTGATTCGCCCTTCTTCCAGAGCTTGTTGCGGGAGCGGCTGAAGAAAACTGCTTCCCCGGTGCGCTGCGTCTCGCGAAGCGAGGCGGAATTCATGAAGCCAAGCATGAAGACATCGCCGGATAGATGGTCCTGAATGATGGCGGGAACCAGCCCGCCCGCTTTGTCAAAATCGATCTGCATGCCGCCTCCCGAACGAATAATGACTGAAATACGAATCCCGACCGAAGGAAACCGTACGTAAAACAAAAAACCCGCTGGGCTTACTGCGCCAGCGGGCCAATGAGTGCGTTGTACTTTGAAACTCTATGCACACCTCATCGGGCGCGGCGTGTGGCCGTGATGATGATGGTGACGATGCGCCCGAGAGTTCATAGTATAAAAATAAAGAAAATCGCAGCGAGAGTCAACCGGGGTTTTTCGAAAGAGAAGGCGACGCAGGGAAGGAGGGGAAACTTCAGCTACGGCTGCCCTTAGTTTGCGGACTCGAGGCGTTGAAGTTCATGCCCATTTGCAAGTGCACAGCGACGCCCGTTTTGCCGTTCCCGAGTTTTTCGACGCGAACGACTTGGGCGACGTACTCGCAGTTCAAAGGATCGTGCGGGGAAGAATAGGGGAATGTGACGAAGACGCGCATTCCGGGATAGTAGGAGTGCAGCCGGGAGGTGAAATAGATGCCGCTCTTTGACGCGTTGACGCTGACGGGCAGGTCCTCGAAGTGGTCGTCGCGAGGTTCCGAGGGACGCACGCGGACGGGCCGGGCAATTTTGGCTCTCCGGCCAGCGCGCTTCTCCTTGATTTGTTTTTCGAGCTTTTCTGGCATGGAGGTTTTCAAGCTAGAATCCTAGTGTAGCCGAGAGATTTCACAAACCGGGGCGAATCGTCGTGGGACTGCGGCGAATCTGATACCTAGGAATGCATGTCAAAGACCAAATATCGAGCAGAGCTTAGGAGAAGCATGGACGAGAAAATTCGGAAAGATGAGGCGGTTTGGAAGAAGCAACTCACGTCGAATCAATACTTTGTGACCCGTCAAAAGGGGACAGAACCGCCTTTCACAGGCGAGTATGAGGATGAGGACACGCCGGGGGTTTACAAGTGCGTCTGCTGCGGGCAGGCTTTGTTTCGTTCTGATACCAAATACCACTCCGGCTCCGGTTGGCCGAGCTTTTATGCGCCTGCAAGCGAGGAAGCCGTGGAGACGGAGACCGACGCCAGCCATGGGATGACCCGAGTGGAAGTGAGATGCAGCCGGTGCGACGCACACCTGGGGCACGTGTTCGACGACGGACCAAAGCCGACAGGCTTGCGTTATTGCGTCAATTCGGTGGCGCTGGAATTGGACGAAGACTAAAAAGCGCCCCGGCAGGGCCGGAGCGCTTCCTAGATAGTGTGCTCTCAGGAGAGATCTTTGAATTAGGCGGCCGGACAAGTGCAGACGACGAGATCCGCGACAGGATCGCTCTCGCGTTCCCACACGCCAACCAAGAGAACCTTCGTTCCGGAAGGATATTTGAAAACATAATAAATACTTGAACGCCCTTCGACTTCAAAGAAGCCGGGCCGCCGCGGATCTGGCCGCGAAGGCGCACAGGATTGAAGCAGAATGCGAAGCTCAGCAATCTGCTCCTGCGAATGGTTACGCAGGTCTTCCACCAAGGGCGGGTGTTTTGTAATTGTCATCATCATCTTCAATCTCCGCCACACTCAGCTTATCGTCTCCTTCTTCTGTAAAGACGAAAAAACAGGTAAAAAGTTTCATGGACTGCAACTTCTTTTGCGGAATGTTTCGCAAGGGATGGGGAACGGGGCCAAAAGGCTTAAATTTGGCCGGAAATCGTGGAAAATGAATATTTCAGGGGGTGGTCCAAATTGGATGGGGAGAAGGGGCCGCTCCGTTCTCGCCTGGACCAGAGCGTGGGCCGCGAAGGGAGGTGGATGCCTCGCTGGGCAAACGAGAAATTTTCCGAATTACCGAGTGCTACTGTAATAAAACCAACGTTACTATCCACAGCGGTACTTGCGCGAGTGGGGCTTCCTTGCGATAGTGGGTGTAGTGACTCTCGAACAGAAAAGGGATGGCCTCTGTGACAAAAACTTCGACGAACAAATCCCCCAAAAGAGAGAAGACGAATTACGATCGAGACAAACGGAGAAAACATCACCATTATCTGGTGACGGTTTTCTACGCCGACGGCGAAAAATTCGGGCGCGTGTACACGGACAAAGACAAAGCGGATCGCTTCGCGGACCGGCAGAAGAAGTCGCCGGTGGTGAAATCCGCGCGCGTCACGATGGTTTCCTGACGCTTCTGTAGAAAGCCCCCGTGCTTGGCAAGAGGGATGACACGGAATGCTTGTGGCTGCCAGTGCGGGCATGTTATAAAAAGAAGAGTCGTTAAGCGGCCTTAGTATAGTGGTAGTACGGAACCTTGCCAAGGTTCAGGTGTCGGTTCGATTCCGATAGGCCGCTCCATACACTCCAGCCCGCACACTTTCCCTTGTTCGCGTAGAAACAAACCGAAATAGAAGCAGACTGCAGGCTCTCCGATCAATCTCAACCACCTCAAGTCAGGATGCCGCAAATGGCCAATACTTGGCGTTATGATCGAAACATTCAGACGCGTTTCGTTCGACGGAGAACATGGCTCTTCCTTCTCAGGCCGAATTACACCGAGGACTAGCGGGCAATTAAGGTTTGCAGACTGCTTCATTAAGACTGGTACGGTTGGATTCCGGGACAAGGCACGCGCGGAGCGTGGGCCGCACGGTCGATAAAGTTGGAGGAAGATCAGCTCACAGAGGACCAAGTACCAACCTGAAGGACCAGAAGTACTGAAATTGTTTAGATGCTTGACGTAATTCATTCAAGAGTAGTACGCTCGCACGCTAACAAACCCGGGCAAGTCCCCCATGTCTGGTCGAATAGCGGCGAGCTCAAACCCAGCTCTGAGATCGATTGATTCTTTCCCATCGCACGTCCTCACTCAGAAGCGGCTCCAGAGCGCGAAGTCGGCAAGAAGAGGTATGTCAGGCTGAAGCTGTCATGATGATGGTTTTTTCCTAAGCTAGGTTAATGAGGAATTTCAAACTGTCGAAACTGGAACCGAAGTTTAAGTTCTCTTCCAAAATTCTTGGTAAATGAGGATGATTATGCGAAATACCTGCGTGGCACCGGACACAAGCTCATTGAGCCGAGGGTTTACGTTTTTTGCTGCTGCCTTTGGATTGCTGCTAGCGTTTGGATTTGCACGGCCGGCGTTTGGACAAGTTGTAAATGGACTGACCCCCGCGCAGAACTATTTTGTTACAGGTGACTACGTCGTCGGGGGATGGGACTTGACGACGGGAACCATAAGGATTCCGGATACGGTGCAGGCCAGTGCGACCGGCGTGCCCTCTCCAGGCGTGCCCGTGGGCGCTGATATCGTAGCTGCATTCCTCTACTGGGAAACCGTCGAATCAACATCGCAATTGCCGCCCCATCCTGGACAAACAGGAACTTTCAATGGTTTCGCCATAACCGGAAAGATTCTCGGCAACCAAAACGCTCCTACTTCCTGGAGCAATGGTGGCTGCGGGGGGTCAAACGGGGGTGTAAAAACCATAGTAGCCTACCGCTCAGATGTACGGCCGTTTTTGCCCGTCGATCCGACGACTGGGAGAATCCAAGGGAATGGTACATTTCCTCTAAGTCTGGCCGGCGGAGGAAATGGCAACGGGACACCTTTTACACTGGGGGCCAGTTTAGTAATCATTTACCGGGTCCAGTTTTCGCCGTCCCATCCGCTGAACGCAATCGTCCTCTACGACGGCGCCGTTGCCCCAAGCAATCAAACAAATCAGGCGATGATACAGACGATCCAAGGATTCTATCAGCCTGATGGTCTCCATAGGGCTAAGATCACGCACATTGTAGGAGATGGCCAGCCGAATAAGAGTGAGACCGCGCAACTAAACGGCTTAAACCTTCCCTTTCTGTATCCAACCATCTCAACGACCGCAGCGTTCCCCGGGGTCTATAACGGATCCTGGGATAATGCGACGTGGGACGTCAGCAGTTTGGTTAAGGGCGGAGCGAGCGGATTTGACACTACGGCAACCGCATCGGTCACGTCAGCTCAGTCGGGGGGCGGCTGCGTGGATTGGGGCGCGATCATATTCAGCACTACGGTGCAGTCCAGCGACGGCGACGGCCTGCTTGACGTGTGGAAGGCCAACCACGGCTATACGGACCTCCTGACAGGCCAGGCGGTCGCGCTCCCCGGGGCGACAACAGGTCAGCAAGATGTTTTTGTGCAGATCGATTACCTCAGCAACCTTGATGGTCTCGTCCCAAGCGATGCGCCACACTCGCATCTACCGAAGCAGACGGCTCTGGACATGGTGGGAGACACCCTTGCCGCGCGAAACGTGCACATTCATTTCGATGTTGGGCCTAATTATGCGAATAACTGCTCGACGACTTCTCCGTCTACCTGTCCCGACCCTTACATAATCCAGGGCGGCACAGGGGGAAACAAGATTTCTGAAAGTGCCGTGCTTTGCACCGATGCAACGTCGCTGTGCCAGTTTCCAGGCCAGGCGGCAGTCGGCTGGAAAGAAGGCTTGCTGTTCTTCAAGAACCAGCCGCTCAACTATCCCGACGAGATATCGTGTGAGGCTGCTCTGCACGGCCCCTGTATAAGGCGATTTCAGCCCGGCGGAAGAGATAGCAGGCACTATGTGCTGTTCGGCCACTCATTGGGATCGCCTAGAACTTTCTGGTCCACTTTCGGCAGCGCGGTTTCAAACAACTCATTCGCGAAGTTAATTTCGATCGTGAACTCCGGAACGACCGCGAAAGTAACCATTGCAACGCCCCAAGGGCTCCTAAAGCCGGGAGATTGCCCGAATTCGGGCTGTGACGCCAACTCGAAACGTGTAAGCGTGACCGGAGCGATTGGACAACTCGCTCTAAACGGGACGTATTTCTTCACGAATCTCAGCAATTCACTCCCTGACGCAAATGGAGTAACGACTACGACTTTCAACATCGCCACAACAAACACGACCGCGACGTGCACTTTGACACCGTGCGTGGCAGACGGGACCTACAATCTAAGCAATCAGACGCAATTGGCAGTTGCATATGGTGGTCCGACGAGCAGCTCTGGGCATTCGGACCTGGGTGGCGGAGACTCGATGATCACGTTTGGGTTGTGGCCGGTGGACGACGCGCCGGGGTGCCAGACAGATCCTTCAATCACTCTGGCGGTAGGCCAATCGTATTGCAGCAACGAGGTTGGCAGCATCACGGCGGAGGCCGGGACGCTGCTACATGAATTGGGGCATACGTTCATGCTAACGCATGGCGGGACGTTCTTTCCAAATGGTCAAAATATCGACGGCAAACAGGTCAATAGTTCGCCCTTGGATGGTTCACCGGGGCTGCCGAGCTACGGATTGAACTGCAGCCCCAACTTCCTGAGCTCGATGAATTATCTGCACCAAATCCGAGGATTCCCCGATGGAGGAATTGGTTATTCCGGGCAGACGTTGTCGAGTCTGTCTGAACAAGCACTAAACGAAGGGGTGGGGATAGGCACAGATATGTATAGCGGCCTCCCTGCCGACCACTTCACTCGCTGGTACGCGCCTCCCAGTGCGCTGGATATCCAACTCGGCCGTGCTGCCACGCGGCATTGCGACGGCACGCCGAAGTTGGATGCAGCCCAAATGACGAGAGTCGACGGAACCACTTACTCCGCCCCCATCGATTGGAACAACAATGGGAGTACGGCTGACGCTGGTCTGACGCAAGACGTTAATTTCAACAACAATTTCTTCAATACGCCCGCGGGCAGCAACGTGGACGCACCCTTGGCCGGATATAATGACTGGTCAAATCTAGATCTGCGTCAAACGAGCGCCCGAGCCAATACCTTCGGATTTTCCGGAGGAAATTCGTTCGACACAATTGGCGGGAATGCGTTCGACACGATTGGCGGGAACTCATTTGATACTGTTGGCGGAAACGCGTTCGACACGATCGGCGGGAACTCGCTGGATACAGTCGGCGGCAACGCCTTGGATACAGTTGGAGGGAACGCCCTCGATACGGTTGGCGGCAACGAACAAGATGCGGAGACGGCGTGCTCCACTGCCGATCCTCCGACCGGGCTGAACGCAGTTGAGCCATCCAAGGCCCATTTCGTGGTCCTGAGCTGGATGCCGCCTGGAGTGTGCCAGGTCAGACGAAAAGCGGGCTATACGGTCTGGCGCGCTTTGGGTTCGTTCACCACGGTTACAGCTGCGAACAGGACACTGTTCACAGTCATTGGCACCGTGAATGCGCCGTCTACTACTTTCACAGACGGCAATGTGAAGAACAACAACACATATACGTATTTTGTGACGGACATCAACACGCAGGGAGCAGCGAGCGGCGCCTCGAACCTAACGCATATAACTGTAAGCTTCTGAGGAATATTACAGTGGTGCGGGCCGCCCTGACAGGCGGCCCGCTGCATTCTTTACTGACCGAAAACCAATTGACGGGGATCTGGAAGGGTACTCTGGACCGCGAGATCGCCCGTCACGATCCTTCTTGGAGTGTCCCTAACCACGACCAAGCTTGACGGTCTGCGCAACCCGAGGCAAGACAATTCGCGGGTTCGCTCCTACCGCTTGTTTAGCTCATCAATGCGTTTCTTGGCGTTTTCGAGCATTGCCCCGCCGTCCCCTTTTTCTTGGATGGACACGAATTTCCAGTAGGAATTGGCGGCCCCGGAACTGCGAAGTCCCTCCTCCGTGCGACCGAGATAGTAATAGACCGGCGGGATGTACGCATACGTGGGCACGAAATCAAACAAATCCAGGGATTCGCCGCGTCGCGCAATACATTGGTCGAATTCGGAGTCCGCTTCAACGAAAGAGTCCGTTTCCAGATAGGCTTTGCCGAGATCGAAATGTCCAATCCAGCTATCAAGCAACTTATTGGCTTCGCTGAACAACGCAATCGCTTTGCGAGGGTCTTTATCCTGAAGGGCTGCTTCGCCCTCAATCAATTTAGCGTAGGCCTGAGGCTCGGGCTGCGACTCGGCGGCGAGCGTGGCAGCCAGAGAGCGTGCTTTGGCGGTTTCGCCGGCGGCTGCGTAGACGCGCGCCGTCAGAAAACGAGTCGAGATCGATTTGCTATTGGCCAGGGCCTTGTCCAACGCAGCTAATGCGGCCGCTTTCTGGTTTCGCAAAACCAGGGCATTCCCAAGCAAGGCCAAGTCAGCGGCCGCAGAGTCGGTACGGCCGGCTTTTACGTCGACCGCCGCGCCGCGCTGCAGCAATTCCACGGCTTCGCCAAGACGTCCTTCGTAAAGGGCGATGTCCGCCAGTCCACTCGCAGCAGAGGACTCTCCGACATTGCTGACCGTCTCCAACTGTTGATAAGTTTTGATCGCCTCGGCTATCTGGCCCTGCCCGACCTGGGCATACGCGAGACCACGATACGCCTTTTCGTATGAAGGGTTGACCTCCAAGACTTTCCTCGCCTCCCGCTCAGCCGCAGGGAAATCACCCATGTACGAAAGGGATAACGCAAGATTCGCACGGGAGGGCTGATTCTGGGGCAGGATCTCCAGAGAGCGCTGCAGCTCCTCGACAACTTTTGGCAGGTTGTGCAGGTTTTCGTAACAATAAGTTATGTTTATATGACCGGCGAGATCTGCCGGGTACTGCTTTACGAGATCATTATATTCATCGACGCATTTTCCCCAGTTCCGGGTCCTGAGGTAATACATGGCCCGGCTGCGGTAGCGCTCGCGTTCAGTCATGCGATCCACGTGTTCCATCGCGAGCTTGATATACTTTGTCGCATCTTCCACACGCCCCAGGTTTCCTGCAATCGCGGCCATAGCGGCGTAGGCACGTGCGAAGCTCGGGTCCAGCTCCGAAGCCTTGGAGAATGAGCCCAATGCGTCTTCCATCTTCCCAGCGAATTGCTGTTCCACTCCAATACCATACTGGTGCACCGCTTCCAGATTGCCGGCGGCGAAGCTTCCTTGCGTGGCCACCAACTGCACCGATTCGGGCGTAGAGTCGCCGAGCGCTTTGCGAATGGGGGCGACCAACTTGGGCACGTCGAGCAAGAGTTCGTCCTTGCTGGCCGCACTTACTTCCGAAGTCGCGATGGAATTGCCAGTCCTGGAGTCCAACGCTTCCACAGACAGCTTGTAGCCGTCGCCCCGGCGACTGAGCGAGCCAGTGACGACCGCAGCGACCCCCTGACCGACCGCAACCAGCCGAGCCGACTGCTCGTCGAGTTTGGCCGTGGGCTGGGGAAGTTGGCTGGCAAGCTTGCGTGCGCTGCCACGGCTGAAGGCATTGATAAAGCTTGCCCCCTCGAGCGCGACATTGAACATAGGTTCCAAGGTATCGTCGAAGATCGGATCGCCGGTCTCATTTCTGAGGTCCGCTACGAGAACGCTCACAGGGGGATGAGCAGCTTTGGGCTTAGTTGTGCGAATCAAGCGGAGCGTAATCATCGTTGCAACGAGCAATAAGCCGAGGGCTGCGGATGCCCACTTCCAATAAGCCGAAATGCCCTTCGCGGGTAAATAAACGGTTGAGCCGCCCGACGTCGGTCCCAACCAAAGTTCCAATTGCTGGACCATTTCACGGGCACTCGAGATGCGATCCTCCGGTTCGATCTCGAGAGAGCGCATGACAATGTCGTTGAGTGGCTTGGGAACGCCAGCATCGACCTCAATGGGTGGTTTTGGCTTTTCCTGCAGACGTTTCCACAAGGTTCCCAACGCGGCGTCCGAGGGATAAGGTGACTTGCCGGTGAGAAGCTCGTAGAAAATAACCCCGAGAGAGAAAAGATCGGAACGCTCCGTGAGTTTCTCGCCGCGAGCCTGTTCCGGAGACATATATTCAGGCGTGCCGATGAGCGAGCCTGTTTGCGTCATACCAGGCAGATGGGCGGAGCGCGCAATGCCAAAGTCCATCACATAAACGCGACCATCCGAAGTCACCATGATGTTTTGAGGCTTCAGGTCGCGGTGAATCACGCCTTCTGAGTGAGCGGCTTCCAGAGCGCGGCAGATCTGCAACATGATGCGGGCGGCTTGTTCGGGCGGTAATTTGCCTCTCTCCAACAACAAAGCCCGAAGGTCCTGGCCCTCGACGAAATCCATGGTGATGAACTTGACTCCGTCGGACTGGCCCAGATCGAAAATGCGGATGACATTTTTGTGAGTTACCTGGCGGGCAAGAATCAATTCCTGCTTGAAACGCCGAAGAATTTCGGGGTTCTTGGCAAGATCCGGACGGATGAGTTTGAGAGCGACAACGCGGTCGAGTTCGGTATCGCGCGCTTTGTAGACTGAACCCATGCCGCCTCGGCCAAGCAATTGGAGGATTTCGTAGCGCCCGGCTAAGACGGTTCCCAGCTCGAGATCTTCGACAACGGGTGCGATTCCTGTTGGCTGCGGAGTGACTTCGACAGACCACGATCCCGGCGTGCGACCATCATTTAAGGTTTCCTGTCCAAATGCACCGGGAAGTGGTGTATGACATTTTCCACAGTGCGATAATTCGTCTGGATTTTTAGTGGCGCAGACTGGGCATTCCATGGGCTTGCTGCTTGGCTCCGAACAAACTCTATTATGACCCCAGCGGAGTCCAATGCAAATAGACGTGCCAAACACACGTGGCTTATCTGTACTTCCAACTGACGTTATATCCTAAGTTTTCAAGTTCGACGCGCAAGGCCGTCGCTGCGTTCTCGACCAAGCGAGTAGGCTTCTCAGTCTCCGAGTTTTTCGAAACAACATTTTGGATGAGGATTGGCAATGATGATTCGGCTTCTACAAGTTCGAGCGGTAACGTCCGCCCTGGGAAATCTTGTCAGATTAGCTTTGTCCCGCGGGGTCGCGAGTCGATTTGCGCCAGCGGTAGAAGAATGGAACGCCTGCCAAAATGACCAGCATGCCAAGCGAGGAACGCACGGGGCGGATCATCCACAGATTCACGGTAAGGGCGACCGCCGCGAGTAAGAAGATGAGCGGCGTCCATGGATAGCCCCAGGCACGGTAGGGTCGGGAGAGACTGGGCTCCTTCCTGCGCAAACGAAGCAGCGCAATCGCTGTCAACGCGAAGAAAATCCACACCGCGAAAACGAAAAGGGAATAGAGCTCTTCGTAGGTTCCGCTCAAGGCGAGTAGCGCCCCGATCGAACCGAGAAAGAGAAGCGAACCGCTGGGCGTGCGGAAAGAAGGGTGCATGCGCAAGGCGAATTTGAAGAAGACGCCGTCGCGGGCCATGGCGTAGGGAATGCGGGCTCCGGTAAGGACGACGACATGGAGGGCTCCAAGGGCGGAAATGGCCATGGCTATGGTCAGCCAGGTTGCTCCGCGCGAACCGGCTAGAGCCTGTACAACAGCAGAGGCAACGTGCTGAGATTGCGTGATGGTTTCGAACGGTAACACTCGGAAGTAGACAACGTTCGCGAGGAAGTAAAGACTGCCGACGGTGAGCAGTCCCAGGATGATGGCACGCGGAATGTTCTTTTGAGGATGTAGGATTTCCTCGCCCAGATCGCCGAGGTCGTTGAAACCGTTGTAAGCCCACATGGCGGGGACCAGGGCGGTAAGCAGAGCACCGATTGTTCCCAGGCCAAGCGGGGCGACGAGTGGCGCGGCCGCTACGGCATGTTGCTTGCCGAATAGAATACCTGCCACAACGATGACAAGGATCGCTCCGATCTTCAGAGAAGTCAGCAACACCTGGATGCCGCCGCCCAAGCGAACGCTCAAATAATTGATTGCAGTGACGGCCAGGACCACAATTGCCGCGAGTGGTTGGGCCACGGTGAAGGTGAAGGGGTATCGCCCGATGTGGCTTGTAAACAAGGGAGCGGCTACCGCCGGAAAAAGGAATCCGAGGAAGCGCAGAAATCCTGCGGCCAGGGTGGCCATAGAAACGGGACGTTCAAGAAATGAACTCATCCAGCCGAAGAGAAATCCCCAGAGCGGCCCCAGGCCGCGATTAAGGTACACATAGGGGCCGCCGGCGTGAGGGAACGCGGCACCAAATTCGGCATAGCAGAACGCGCCGAACAGCACGATGATGCCGCCAAGGAGCCAGGCTGCGAACACCAATGCAGCTGAGCCGACAGCGCGGGCCATGTCGCTGGTGACGAGAAAAATACCCGTACCGATTGTGTCGCCGATGACGATGGCGGTCGCGGACAAGAGGCCAAGGCCACGGATCAGGTCCGAAGATTGAGGAAGAGAGGCTGCGTCAGGACGCTCGGGGAGCATGGAAGCGCGGAGAGTACTACTCGGCCGGAAGGCGGTCAACCGCTGCGGCGCTAATCGTGAAGATCCATGTCACAGCGCAGTTCGAGGACACGAGTAAATTTTCTCCTGTCCCTTGATTCAGGAACGCACTTACGCGGTATCATCAAAGCGGCCATGGCTGCGCAGAATTACATGCTGAACGAATTTGGCTGGGACCCAAGATATGAAGTGCGCGGGGTCGAAGAAGTGATGACGCCGGCGCTGGTGGTGTATCCAGAGATGATCGCGTCAAATATCGAGCGGACGGTCGAATTGCTCGACGGCGATGCCGACCGCTGGCGTGTGCACATCAAGACGGCCAAGTTGGGCCTCACGCTCCGCATGCTTGTCGAACGGGGAATCCGGAATTTCAAATGCGCAACCACGTTGGAATTACTGACGGCCTGCCAGTGCGGAGCAACGGACATTCTGGTGGCCTATCCGTGTATGGGTGCAAATGCGCGCCGGGTAATGGAGATCGCTGAGGAATTTCCGAAGATACACATTTCCATTTTGGCGGAAAGCAAAGAACAGATTCAGCAATGGCGCGCCAACAGAATGGGAATTTTTCTGGACATAAATCCCGGCATGAACCGCACAGGAATTCAACAAGACCATGCTGACGAAATTGTTGCGTTAGCCAGACAGATCGCCGCGGGCGGCTCGGAGTTCCGCGGGCTTCATTATTATGACGGCCAGTATGGGGCGCTGGAAGAGCCGGAGCGGACCAGGGCGGTCCGCGAGGGCTATGATCGGTTGCTGAGAATCGCAGACGAGCTTGAACTGGGCGGAATGAGAGTGCCGGAAGTGATCACGTCTGGAACGCCTACCTTCCCGTGCTCGCTTTCTTACGCGGGCTTTCGCGGAGGGAGATTCCGTCACCGAACTTCGCCCGGAACAATTGTGTATTGCGACGCGACAAGCCTTGCGCAACTGCCAAGAAACTACGGCTATCGCCCCGCAGTGTTAGTGTTGACGCGCGTAGTGAGCCGGCCTCGCCCAGGTATTGTTACCTGCGACGCGGGGCATAAAGCCGTTTCCGCGGACGCCGGTGTCCCCACATGCGTCGTTGTCGGACATCCGGAACTTACGCCACTTTCGCCGAGCGAAGAGCATCTCCCGATGTCATTCGAGGCGGGCATTTCAGGCCCGCAGCTTGGGCAAGCACTTTATCTATTGCCCCGGCACGTTTGCCCGACGGTCAACAATTTCGATGATGCGCTGCTGGTGCGGAAAGGCGAGATCGAGTCGGTAGAGAGAGTCTCGGCGCGTGGACGTGAGGCGCCTTTGCTCAGGGCAGCCAGCAAAGCTGTTTCGCTCAAAGTTTAAGAGCTTAGTTGCCAAGGAATCCGAAGCGAAGCGCCGTCATGGCACTTATTTGTGGCGGAATCTTTGCAAAATCCGATTCCCGCCAGAACCCGTCGCCGGCTGACGAAGATTTCCTCAGGCTCTCGAATTGCGCGTGATATTCTCATGCCATTCCCGTTAGAATCAGCGCGCTAGTTTGCGGCCTTCATGAAGAAGATCATCGTCGCCGTCGGCAGTACCCGCAAGCCCAAGCTCCGGGCCGTGACGGAGGCTCTGAACTCCTTCGCGTCGAAGCTGATTCCGGATGGGGACTTCGAGGTTGTGGGCGTCGAAGTTGAGAGCGGAGTAAGCTCCACGCCTTCGTCCTCGGAAGAACTGATGCGCGGGGCGCGCCAGCGCGTGGAAGCGCTTGTGCAGATCGCCCGCGAAACTCGCAAGCCATGGCGATATTTTGTCGGACTAGAAGGCGGTCTCGAAGTTTTACAGGATGATCGAAGCCGACGCGTCTTTCTGGAGAGCTGGGCTTACGTGAGCGACGGAACGCAGGGCTTTTACGGGAGGTCTGGCGGCATCGAGCTGCCAGAGGAACTCGCACACGAAGTGCTCGAGCGGGGATTTGACTTGTCCGATGCGATTGATCGATATGCAGGGGCGGTCGGCATTCGCGACGGGCAGGGCGCCTGGGGAGTTCTCTCCTCGGAATTGATTCCGCGGGACGAATCTTTCCGTGTTGCCGTGATCACGGCTTTTGCTCCGTTCTATAATGCGAAGATGTACGGAAGGGCGACAAACGCGGCAAGTTAGACTTTGTGTGGCGATAGTCAGGGGGACTAGCGTGGACATTGTTAAAGGCAACATGGGCTGGATCGAAGTCGTGGTTGGCCCGATGTTTTCCGGCAAAAGCGAGGAGTTAATCCGCAGGCTGCGCCGGGCCGAAATTGCGCGGCAGCGCGTGCAGATCTTCAAGCCCGCGATAGATGAACGCTACGCCGCCAACGAAATCGTCTCCCACTCAGGCCTCGGCATTCCTTCGGATAATGTAACCAAAGCTTCAGAAATCATGGAGAAGCTTTCGCCGCGCACCGAAGTCGTGGGCATTGATGAGGCGCAATTCCTGGGCGAAGAAATCGTCGACGTTTGCACCAAGCTTGCGAATTTGGGCAAGCGCGTGATCGTCGCCGGACTCGACACCGATTACCGGGGCCGGCCCTTCGAGCCCATGCCGCGTCTGCTCGCCATCGCCGAAGAGATCACCAAGTTGCTGGCCATTTGCATGAGGTGCGGCAACCCCGCCGTGCACACACAGCGACTGGTCGAAAGCGAAGAGCTGATCGTCGTGGGCGCGGGCGGGATGTATGAGGCACGCTGCCGACGGTGCTTCGAGCCCAATCCGGCGATGGCTCAAGAGAAAAGAGACGCGGGACCGCAGTTGATGGTCCGTAATCGCGCCGCGAGCAGCAGTGGCAACTGAGCTGCGACCTCATGCTTTCGCGGCCGTTTTTTCAGCCATGTACCCCTCTTCGCTTGAGCTTGCCGGGTGATTCCTGCAAACTGTCTCGACAGACGGCACCCCAATTTCATCTAACGGACTCCAATGATCATCGAATCCAAGGCCCCGACCCGCGTTGACTTCGCCGGAAGCACCCTCGACATCTGGCCTCTGTATCTGTTTCATCCGGGGTCGGTGACACTGAACGCGGCGATTTCCCGGTACGCTTCCTGCGTGATTCAAACTCACGCGCCCTGGGACGAACGAATCAAGCTCGTCTCCCGCGACATCAAGCGGGAAGAAAGCTTCCCGTCGTTGAGCGCGCTGGTCAAGACCAAGCGCTATCGTTTGCCGCTTCTCGCGGAAATCGTGAAATTTTTCCAGCCGCAGGGCGGCTTCACGCTCACGACGGATTCAGAGGCTCCCAATGGCGCCGGCATCGGCGGGTCGAGCGCAATGGCTGTCGCGATCTGCGCGGCGTTGGACCGGTACACGGGGGCAGGGAAGAGCAAAGTCGATTGGATCCACATCAGCCGCGACGCGGAAGCCATTGTCATCAACGTTCCAACCGGCACGCAGGATCATTATCCGCCCGCGTTCGGCGGAGCCGCCGCCATCGAGCTACCTCCCGGCGGCGAGCATCGCGTCGAGCTGCGCGTTAATCTCGATGAACTGGAGCGCCGCATCGCCGTTTGCTACACGGGCAAGCCGCGCCAGCACGGCATCAACAATTGGGAGGTGTTCAAAGCGCAGATTGGGGGCAATCGCTCGGTGCAGAATAGCCTCGAGCGAATCTCCGAAGTCGCCCAGAAGATGCGCTTCGCGATGGAGAAGCCCGATTGGCACGAAGCCGGGCGCCTCATGCGTGAAGAATGGTCGTTCCGCAGGCGCAATCTGCCGACTATCTCCACTAAGAAGATTGACCGGGTCATCGAGGGCGCGCGACAGAAGGGCGCTCTGGCAGGGAAGGTGTGCGGCGCGGGGGGAGGCGGTTGTGTTGTTCTTCTAATCGAGCCGGATGCGCGCAAGAGCGTGGAAGCCGCCATCGTCGAAGCGGGTGCCGAAGTTCTGCCCGTGACGATAGATCGCCAGGGAGTTCAAGTGATTTCCCGGTAGGTCTGCTGCCTGCCTGCGCCGGGGCTTATTCTTCGTGCCAACTCTCGAGCACTCTCTCTGGCAGGGCTAGTTGATACGAGGTCCCGGTCTCCCAGCCCATTGGGTGGCGGTAGCTGTTTTTCTCATTTCCTGCATCATAGAATCTAGCGGATAATCTGGTTATAGAATAGGATTGCCGGTCAGAGAAGAGGCTGGCTCAAATTTGGCATGGCGACTCGGCTCATTCTCAGTTTGGCACTCTTTTTTGTCACTGACGCGGACGTCCCGCGCATCAACAGCCTTCGTACGCCCGCTCAACCCATCGCAGTGTTTCCCTCCGGAGCCGAGATAGATCTTTTCCCGGATATTCTTGCAGAAGCACCCGACGGACAGGGAAACCCGCAGAATCCGTCGAAGCCTAAAAGCGCAACGCTGCAGGAGTCTTCGAAGCTCGACCTGATTCGATACGTTTCGGGCGAATTCGCCAAGGCCACGAAGTCACTTCCCGCGGGCAAAGAAGGCCTGATTGTTTACGTGGGCAAGCCGCTGAACAGCGACCTATTGGAACGCGCCTTGGCAACGCACGGCGCTGCCGTCAACAATGGCGACAGGGTTCAGATTACCAAGCTGGATTTTCGAGACCACCAAATTATCGTGGACTTGAACGGGGGCGGGCGGGGCAAAAAGCGCCTGCGCGATCGTTTCCATATTGAAATGGGTGGCATTCCGACGGTTACATCGACCACTGAGCAGCAGCAGACAGGGCCGCCTGGATTGCAGCCCGGAGCGGGGAGCACCATCTATTTGGATTTCAGCAAGCCCGTTCCGGATTTGAGCCCGAATGATTTGAAACAGCTTCTCGCGGCATTTCTCGATTTCAGGAGGGAGCGCTCCGCCTCCGTTCAATGGGTGGATACGCTTCCACCCGAGATGAAAAAGGCGATAGCAGAACGCCGGCCTGTGGTAGGCATGGACCGCGAAGAGGTAGTCGCCGCGATCGGCAAGCCCGACCACAAAGTTCGCGAACGGGACCCCGAAGGGAACGACATCGAAGATTGGATCTATGGACAGCCGCCTTCGAAGACCGTTTTCGTCCGCTTCAACGGTGACCGGGTAACCAAGATCAAGCAATATCCAGAGTAGCGGATTTCTTGTCTTTGCAAAGCAGGCTGCTCCGGGACACCGGAGGATGTTCGTTTTCCCACTCCCCTTCCAGGCGTTTGACTTTTCTATTGGCAGCACCTAGCATTTTGGGTTCTACCTTGCGGCTGTTTCTCTGCACAGAGTCCGCCGCAGTTTCTAACAATCCACCGGAGGCAGCATGCCCATCAAGGTTGGTATTAACGGCTTCGGCCGCATCGGCCGCAACATCGTGCGAACGGCCCTCGACGACAAAGGCATCCAATTCGTAGCCGTCAACGACATCACGGACGCGAAAACTCTTGCGCACCTGCTCAAGTACGATTCCATCCTCGGCAATTTGCCGCACAACGTAACTCACACCGAAAATTCCATCTCCGTCGAAGGCAAGGCTTTCAAGGTTTTCAAGGTGAAAGACCCCGCGGAAATCGACTGGGCCAGCGTGGGCGCGGATATCGTGGTGGAATCCACCGGCCTTTTTACCAAGGGTGTCGATGCCAAGAAACACCTTCGCGGCCCGGTCAAGAAGGTGATTATCTCCGCGCCCGCCGACGGCCCGGATGCGACCTTTGTCCTCGGCGTGAACGACAAGACTTACGATCCGGCGAAGCATCACGTCGTTTCGAACGCTTCCTGTACCACCAACTGCCTTGCTCCAGTCGCCAAAGTCTTGCACGACAGCTTCGGGATTCACAGCGGAACGATGACCACAATCCACTCGTACACGAACGACCAGCGTCTTCTCGATTTGCCGCACAAGGATCTCCGCCGCGCCCGCGCTGCCGCCATCAATATGATTCCCAGCTCAACGGGCGCCGCCAAAGCCCTCCATCTCGTGATTCCCGAGCTGAAGGGCAAGCTGGATGGCTACGCGATGCGCGTACCTACACCCAATGTCAGTGTCGTGGACCTCACCGTATTCGTGGAGAAACCCGCTACCGTCGAGGCGGTGAATGGCGCCCTGAAGGCAGCCGCCAACGGTCCCATGAAAGGGATTCTTGGCTACACCGAGGAAGAACTTGTCTCCGCCGATTTCAAAGGAAACTCCAATTCATCTATTGTTGATTCCGGCTACACCAAGGTTGTCGGCGACCGCTGCGTAAAAGTTCTGGCCTGGTACGACAACGAGTGGGGCTATTCTTGCCGATGCCGCGATCTCATCAAATTCATGGCCGGGAAATTCTAGCGCTGCTGGCGCGCGGCAGAGGCAGGGAGGAGTCCCCCTCTCGTCTCGCGGGCGAGCTATAACGAGTCACGAAGCCATGAACAAGCTAACCATCCATGATCTAGAACTCCGCGGCAAAAGGGTTTTCATCCGCGTGGACTTCAACGTTCCGCTAAAGGACGGTGTCGTTACCGACGACACGCGCATTCGCGAAACCGTTCCAACTCTGCGCCTCGCCATTCAAAAAGGCGGACGACTGATCCTTGCTTCGCATCTCGGGCGGCCTAAGGGCGGCGTCAATCCCAAATACTCGCTTTTCCCAGTCGTCAAAAAGCTCGAGGAACTTCTCGACAAGCACGTTCGGTTCGCCTCCGATTGCGTCGGCCTGATTCCCGAATCCAAAAGCAAGACCCTAGGCGACGGCGAAATACTTCTGCTTGAAAACGTGCGTTTCCATCCCGAGGAAGAAAAGAACGACGAGACCTTTTCGAAACAACTGGCCGCCCTTTGCGACGGGCTCTTTATTTGCGACGCCTTCGGCTCCGCGCATCGCGCGCACGCTTCGGTCGTCGGCATCACGCGCTTTGTGAAGGCCTCCGCGGCGGGGTTGCTGATGGAAAAGGAGCTCAACTATCTCGGCAAAGCCCTGACGAATCCTACGCGGCCGTTCGTGGCGATCCTTGGCGGAGCGAAAGTCAGCGACAAAATCGAAGTCGTCGAGAACCTGATGAACGTTGCCGACGCGATGTTGATTGGCGGCGGCATGGCCTACACCTTTTTTAAAGCGCAGGGTCTGCCGATTGGAAAATCGCTCGTCGAAGACGACAAGCTCGACCTCGCCCGCAGGATTCTCGCGGACGCCGAAAAGAAAAACTTCAGGCTGCTACTTCCCGTTGATCACGTCATTGCGCCGGAATTCAATGCCACCGCCCCAGCAACTACGGTCGATATCTCTGCCACGCCGGCTGACCAGATGGGCCTCGACATCGGGCCGCGAACCGTTGCCGCATTCTCGGCGGAAATTGCCAAAGCCAAAACCATCATTTGGAATGGGCCCATGGGCGTGTTCGAAATGCCGGCGTTTGCCAACGGCACGCTCGAAATCGCGAGAGCTGTGGCGGCCTCAACGGGTGCCGGAGCGACGTCCATTGTTGGCGGAGGCGACTCCGTCGCCGCCGTTCACCAATCCGGAGTCGCCGCGCGAATTTCCCACATTTCAACGGGCGGCGGCGCTTCGCTCGAGTTTCTTGCCGGTGCGAAGCTGCCGGGTGTTGAAGCGCTGACGGACAAGCCTGAAGAAAGGGTCGCTAGCGTCATTCCCAAGGCTAGGCGCAGGCGCGTCATTGCGGGAAACTGGAAGCTGTTCAAGACGCAGGCGGAAACCGAAGCGTTTTTCTCGACTTTTTCCGGGCTCGTTTCAGGCATCACGCAGTGCGACATCGTGGTCGCTCCTCCCTTTACGGCCCTTCATTGCGCTGTCCAGGCGACCCGCGGCTCCCAGATTGCCATCGCCGCGCAAGATGTCTTCTGGGAAAAGGAAGGGGCCTTCACGGGCGAAGTCTCTCCGCAAATGCTTGTCGAAGCCGGCTGCCGTTACGTGATTATCGGCCATTCGGAGCGGCGGCAATTCTTCGGCGAGACGGACGAGACCGTGGCAAAAAAAACAAAGTCCGCCCTGGCCGCCGGCCTCACTCCCATTGTGTGCATCGGAGAGATGCTGCACGAGCGGGAGGCGGGCCACGTGGAGCACGTCTGCCGAAACCAATTCCTGAATGGCCCGGGTTCGTTGACCCCCGATGAATTCTCCCGTATTCTGATAGCTTACGAACCAGTCTGGGCCATCGGCACGGGCCGCACGGCCACCCCGGAAATTGCGGCAGACGTTCACCGAATCATCCGCCAATGCGCGGCGCAGAAGTTTTCGTCCGCTCAGGCTGCCGCTTTGAGGATTCTCTACGGCGGCAGCGTCAAGCCCGAGAATATTCAGGGTCTAATGGCGCAGGAAGAGTTGGATGGAGCGCTGGTCGGCGGAGCGAGCCTCGACCCGAAATCGTTCGCGAGCATCATTAGAGATTGCGCAGGGAGATAGAAATGCCAGGTTGGATGAAGTGGACCATAGCACTGTTGATAGGATTCGCGATCATTGTTGTCGGTTTTCGTTGGGCCGGGTGGCTGCTGAGCGGGTTTTTCATCTTGAATTGCCTCGTTCTGATGGTCGTGGTTCTGCTTCAAAGCGGAAAGGCGGCTGATCTCGCCGGAGCCTTTGGCGGGGCGGGAAGCCAGACGGCGTTTGGTCCGCGTGGTGCGGCCACGATTCTTTCGCAGGCCACCACTTGGTGCGCCGTCATGTTCATGGTGTGCGCGTTTGCTCTGGTTGTGCGGGTAGACAAGGCCGTGGAGCAAGGCGGCTCGGTGCTGCAGCAAATCTCAAAGCCTGCTCCCGCGAAGATTCCTGCGCCGGCGCCAGCCACGAATACGCCAGTTCCGCAGAGTTCGACGCCGCCGAGCAGCTCTCCCGCATCAGGCGGTGCGCCAGCATCCTCGCAGCCGGCTGCCCAGCAACCTGCGGGAAAAACTCCGGCGTCCCCGCAACCCGCTCCTTCACAACCGAAGAAGCCCTGAGAAGGCAACAAGCGCTTTTCGCAGGCTGAGGCGACTGGCTTGCGGGGTTGACGCCTCGCGGCTACAATGAAGTTCTCACCTCAGTGCGGTCGTGGCGGAACTGGCAGACGCACCAGCTTGAGGGGCTGGCGGTAGCAATACCGTGGTGGTTCGAATCCACTCGACCGCACCAAAATGTCCAATCCATTCTTCCGTCATTCTTTTCCAATGCGCTCGAGTTGTCTCTGAAGAGAAAGCTTGTCCAGAGTTGCGAGAGGGAGGCAAAGAAAGAGCCCGATCCTGCGGTCGAGCGTCAAATACGCTTCACGAAAAGCGCGCTCGATCTGTTCGGGAGTGCCGGTAACTTGAGCTGGATCGGTAACGCCCCAGTGCGCCGTCATCGGCTGCCCCGGCCAGACAGGGCATACTTCTTTTGCGGCGTTGTCGCAAACCGTGAAGACAAAATCCATTTTCGGCGCTGCGGGTTTAGCAAACTCGCCCCAGTCCTTGCTGCGCAGCCCTTTGGTCGGCAACTGTGCCAGTTCAAGCTGGTGCAGCGCCTCCGGCCGGACGAAACCAGAAGCGTGGCTTCCCGCGCTGTGAGCTGCAAAGGTCGGAAGTCCCTTTTGATTGAGAATCGCCTCCGCCATGATGGAGCGAGCCGAATTCCCCGTGCAAAGGAACAATACGTTATAGCGTGCCTGCATTTTCGGCCGCCTGATCTGGGATAAGCAGAACTGAATTTCCTAGTTACAACATGCCGGGCCGCAGCAAGCCCCACTAGTCTTCCCGGGGACCGGCTTCACAGCGCGCACGAAGGCGCTCATGAACTTCCCATCAACGTGTTGCGCGAGCGCATCTACATCCAGTCCTTTTTCCGAGAGGAACTGTCTTGCATCTTCGACATGATATACGCGCGTAGGTTCGACCTCGATTCCTTCGAATCCTGCCGCAGCCAGTTTGCTTCTGTATTCACTTTCTTCCAGCGCGCCAGCGACGCAACCGACCCACAGGAGGATACTTCGCCGAATCTCGGGAGAAATCTCGCCACGCGTGACCACATCCGACACAGCGAAGCGTCCGCCCGGCTTCAGCACTCGGAAGGCTTCGCGCAGAACGCCGTCTTTGTCGGCGGAAAGATTGATCACGCAATTCGAAATGATCACATCCACCGAATTATCGGGAAGAGGGATATGTTCGATTTCTCCCTTCAGGAACTCGACGTTTTCCGCTCCGGCTTTGCGCCTATTCTCGTTCGCCAGCGCAAGCATTTCGTCCGTCATATCCAGGCCATACGCTTTGCCAGTTGGTCCCACCCGCCGCGCTGAAAGCAAAACGTCAATCCCGCCCCCTGAACCGAGATCTAGAACAGTTTCTCCGGCGTTCAATTTCGCGAGAGCCGTCGGATTGCCGCATCCCAACGAGGCCTGCAGCGCTTTCTCCGGTATTTGCTCCGCCTGCGCGTCGTCATACAGATTCGAGGTGATGGGGTCGCACCCTGAGACGCCAGCGGGTGCCGCTCCGCAGCAGGAGCTTCCACCCGACCCCGCACGAAGCGCCGCTTGGCCATATTTCTCTTTCACAATTTCCTTGATCAATGCGCTTTCCACATTTGTGCGATCCATCTCGTCCTCCAGTCTAGCTTCTTGAGCAAAACCTTTGTGCAAGCCGATTCGCGCGAGCGCCTCTTGCCCGCCCGGGTGTTTACCGGCAAATTTCAATGATGTCTCGCGGTTTCAACGCCTTGTTTCGCGTGCAGCATTCCGAATAGAGAAACTGCATCAGCTTCTGCAGAGCCTCCGTGTTCGCCGTGTACCGCAAAAAAGTGCTTTCGCGCTTCACCTGGACCAGATTTTCATTCTTCAGCTTGTCCAGATGGTGGGAAAGCGTTGAGTTAGGGATTTCCATTTCTTCTTGAATGTCGCCGACAACCAGACCTTCGGGGTGTGCGGACAGTAATAATTGCATGATGCGCAGGCGAGGTTCCGTGCCCATGGCCGACATCATGTCTGCGTACCTAGCGACCTCTTCCGCGCTGTTCCTGCTTGCGGGGATTGTCATATTTCCATATTTGCAGAAATACGGAGGCGTGTCAAGTTTGTTCTTCCACCTTTCCGCTCTCGCCCCTCTCGCCGGGCTCTTCCCCTCACTTGCGCGCTCTTTTTCCTGAGCTTAGACTCAGAATCAACGACGGAGAGGAGGAAAATTATGTTCAAGGGCACTCTTCGTCTGTTTGTCATCGCCGCACTGGTGCTATTGCCTGCCCGTGCGGACGAGGACGCCGTTACAGCCATTCGCGGCACGGTCACGAAGGTCGATGCCGTCACTAAAACCATCGTCGTCGAAGCGGGCGATGGCACCGAGCACACATTTCATTTCGTCGACAAGACCGCCGTCCACGGCGCGCACGCTACGGCCTCCGGAGCGAAAGACGCGTTCCACGGCGTCACGGAGCGCTCGGAGGTTGTCGCTCATTACACTGAGAAGGGCGGGGAAGACACTGCCGTTGAGGTGGACAAGGTTGGAAAGGGTGGCATGCACGCAGTTGACGGCACAGTCACACGCGTCGGCGAGGGTGGCAAGACAGTCGTCGTCAAGGCCGCCGATGGGACGCAAGAAACATTCCACGTGGTCGGCCAGGACACCGCAGCGTCCGCCAAGGAGATCGGCAAGGGCGCCGAGAAATCCACCAAAGTTACGGTGTATTACACGGAGAGCGCGGGCAAGAAGGTCGCTCACTTCTTCCAGAAACTCTAATTCGGTCTCGTTCTTGTCTCCAACTCGCTTCGCCCTCTGCTCCTCTGGAGTCAGAGTGGTATCATCGCCGTCATTATGAGAGCAAAATCGAACGTCGTCGGTGTGCTTGCGTGCACAATCTTGAGCTCTGCGGTCCTTCTGTCGTCCTCTCTCCGGGCACATCCAAGAGCGCCCGCCTCCAAACACGAGACCGTCCTGCATGCCGCGCGCCTTCTCGACATCGAAGCCGGGAAAATCATCTCCCCCGGGGAACTTCTCGTCGAGGATGACCGAATCGTCGAGGCCGGCTCCACAGTCAGGCATCCGGCTGGAGCGGAAATTCTCGATCTCGGTGATACCACGCTTTTGCCCGGTCTGATCGACGTGCACGTGCATCTTTTCCTTCATCCCGGAGCGGAAGATTTGCAAACCGTCGAGGAGTCCGTCCCGCAGCGTACGATCATAGCGACTCTCGCGGCACGAGACGACTTGATGGCCGGCTTCACCGCCGAACGCGACATGGGCACCGAAGGTGCCGGGTCCGCCGATACCGCCGTTCGCAACGCCATCAATCGCGGCGCCATTCCCGGACCGCGCCTGCGCATAAGCGGCAACGCCATCGACATTCTCGGAGGGCACGAAGACGCCATCCGTTACAATCCGGAGCAGCGCGTTCTCTCCAATGCCACCTACGCCAACAGCGCCGCCGAACTAGTGGCCGTTATTCGCCAGCAATTCAAGGAAGGCGCCGACTTCATCAAAATGTACGAGACCGGTCCCGATTCGTTTCGCGACGGGCGTTTTTCCACGCCTTTTCAATACACCGAAGCGGAATTGCGCGCCGCGGTCGAGGAGGCCGCGCGCGTCGGGAAACGCGTAGCGGTGCACGCGACCGGTGAACCGGGAACTCTGTACGCTGCGAAAGCCGGCGTCGTCTCCATCGACCATGCCGACCAACTCAGCGACGAGACCATGCGTATCATGCGGGAGAAGCAGATCTTCGCTGTGCCTACATTCGCCATCGCGGAATATTTCGCGGAGCATGCCGCGTCTCCGGCGCAAGCCGAGCGCGAACACAAGATGCTCGACTTTCATGCCGAGGAGTTTCGCAGGCAGCTTGCAGCCGGAGTGCCGATGGCTGTCGGCTCGGATGTCGGCCCATTTCCGCATGGGACGCAGGCGCGTGAACTCTATCTCATGGTGAAGTACGGCATGGGCCCCCTCGACGCCCTTCGAGCGGATCTATTGAATGGCGCAAAGCTTCTCGGCTGGCAGGGACATATCGGCGCGCTCAAGCCCGGCTACCTCGCGGATATCATTGCTGTTCCCGGCAACCCGCTCACTGACATAACGGTTCTTGAAAAGGTCAGCTTTGTGATGAAAGGCGGCGTCGTCTATCGGCGAGAACGGTAGGTACGAGATTGTCCGGAGCTTGGGGCGAAGCTGGAGGGAAAATGCAACCGTGGGAATTTCGCCCAAATCGACCGGTCATTGAGTTTCTAGCTAGGTTTTTTCTCACGTGCTGGAAGAGAATCTCTTATCGAGGCATACTTGTCACAGTCAGATGCTGATCACGAGAGTGCGAAGCAAAGAATGCCGCGATTTTCTAGCCCGCCTCGGATTTGGCCGGCTGGCCTGTTCTTCGAATAACCGCCCGTACGTAGTTCCGATTTATTTCGTGTACGACAGCGAGCGTCTGTACTGCTTCTCGACGCTGGGACAAAAGATTGAGTGGATGCGCGAAAATCCGCTGGTCTGCGTCCAGTCCGATGAAATTCACGCACATGATGATTGGACGAGCGTTGTTGCGTTCGGGCGCTACGTGGAAATCCCGAATGATCCCGAGAACCGCAAGGGCTGGGAGCACGCGCGCTCCCTGCTTCAGAAAAGGCCGAAGTGGTGGCAGAGCGGTTATACCGTCACCCAGCTTCGCCGGCAGCCTCGGCCTCCCGTTCCTCTCTTTTACTGCATCCTGATCGAAAAACTCAGCGGAGTGCGCGCCTCCCCTGACATCTCGCAATCTTCGAAACGCCGCGCGGCGCTCACTTTTAAGGATTAATCCTCGTTACGCAAAGTACTTTCCCGGCGCTTCCAGCCTCGAACCCGCAGGCGTATAGTGTCACTCGGCCATGGTCAGCTATGACAGCAGCGAGGGACCGGGATCGCGATCGGGAGTTTCTTCTTCCGGTTTTTTTGCCAGGACAGTACTGAATTCCGACCACAAACGGATCGGGACGAGCTACCTTTGGCTTGCCCTGGGAAGTGTTCTGCTCGGGATGTTTCTTTCACTGCTGATGCGCATCCACCTCGTCTGGCCATCAGTCCAAATCCCGTTTCTTAACGGATTCGGCGACGACCCCGCGCGCTATACCTCCCTCACCTTGTGGCACGGTTCATTGATGATCTTTCTGGTGCTCACCACCGCACCACAAGCGGGCTTCGGAAACTATTTCCTGCCTTTGCAGATCGGCGCTCGCGAAATGGCCTTCCCGGCCATGAATCTTTTTTCGTTTTGGACTACTGCTGCTTCGCTCGTCGGCATGACCTGCGCATTCCTAGTTCATCCAGAGGCGGGTATCACCCTCTGGACGGCCAGCGTTGCTTTGTTTTGCCTCGCGGCACTTCTCACCGCCCTCAATTTCAGCGTCACGACGCTCGACCTTCGTGCCTGCGGCATGACTCTGCCACGCATGCCGCTGACGGTTTGGGGCTGGTTCATCAATGCGATTCTCAGCCTCCTGATTTTCAGCATTCTTCTGGCTGCATGCGTATTTCTCCTTTCAGACCGGCTGCTCGGGTCACAGTTTTTCTCGCCTCTGACTTTTCTTTCGCGCCAGCCGGCGCCGCTCGCGCAGTCCACTCTTCTGTCTCTGTGGCAGCGCCTTTTCTGGTTCTTTGCGCAAGCCGATGTCTACGTCGCCATACTCCCGTGTTTCGGAATTGTGTCGCACCTGCTCTCCACCTTCTCCCGCAAGCGCGTCTGGTCCGAGCGAGCCGCGGTCCTCGCCCTCTGCGGAGTTGGAGTCTTCGGTTTTTGCATCTGGGGCCAGCACATGTTTTCGAGCGGGCTCAATCCCTGGTCCCCGCTCGTTTTCTCGCTGCTGGCCTCCTCTCTGGGCTTGCCCGCATGTGTTCTCGTGCTCGTCTGGTTTGGCACTCTCTGGAAGGCGAAGATCCAACTCAACACGGCCATGCTCTTTGCGCTTGGCTTTGTATCCCTATTTCTGGCCGGGGGCGTTTCCGGCCTTTTCCTTGCACGCAACGACCTTGCCTCCGCCGCCATCAGCAACGATTTCGTCACCGGCCATTTTCATCTCGTAATGGGCGTGGCAGCCACGTTTGCGATTCTTGGCGCTCTCTTTTTCTGGTTTCCTAAAATATTCGCGCGCCGTCTCAACGAATCCCTCGGCAAGGTCCATTTTTGGCTCACCTTTGCCGGAGTCTACTGCGTATTCATGCCCATGCATTGGCTGGGTTTGATGACACATTCGCGGATCGCAGGCGGCGATTTTACAGGGGCGGCTCCGCTGGACTCATCGCTCCGCACTTTCATCACCGTTGCAACGATACTCACTGTCGCCGCCCAGGCAATTTTCGTGGTCAACTTTGTCGGGACCCTTTGGCGCGGTAGGAAGTCCGAGGAGCGGAATCCCTGGCAGGCCACAACACTCGAATGGACCGTTTCATCCCCGCCGCCCAGCGGAAACTTTGGCGCGAGCGAGCCCGTGGTCTATCGCGGCGCGTACGAGTTCGATACCTCCGCCGTTTCAGAAGATTTCACCGCGCAGAATCTTGCTCCCAATGCTCCGGAAGCTGGGCGGCAGGCCCGGCGCATTGCAAAATTTATAGCAAAGGAGACGTAGGAGAGACTTCCATGCCTGGTTCAACGATCGTCGAGGACATCGAGCTCATCATCGAAGACATCGGTGGCGGCGGAGGAAATCGCCCGCCCGGCGGTGGAGATGATGGAGAGGGCGGAAAGCGCCGGGGGCCCCAGTCGCCGTCTTCGCGTCGTTATGCCACGGCTATCATTCTCGCCATCCTCTCGATAGTCATGTTTTTCATGGCCATGGCCAGCGCTTTCATTTTCCTCCGCGCCACAAGCAAGCTTTGGGTTCCCCTTCGCTTGCCCTGGCTCATCTGGGTGAACACCGCGGTCCTACTCCTAAGCAGCGGAGTTATGGAATTAGCGCGGCGGCGGCTGGCTCTCGCGGATATTCAGCGATTTCGTAATTTGTGGTCGGCGGCCACTCTTCTTGGCGTACTTTTTCTCATCGGCCAGCTGGCTGCCTGGCGCCAGCTCATCCGCGCGGGCTTCTACGTAGCCACCAATCAGGCCAGCAGTTTTTTTTATATTTTTACCGGACTCCACGGCTTGCATCTTCTCGGCGGCCTTTGCGCCTTGTTCTATGTGGCCTTTCGCAGATTCGAAAGAGCCAAAGTGTCGCGGACCGTTGCCGCGGAAGTTGCTTCCTACTACTGGCACTTCATGGATGGCCTTTGGATCTTCCTGCTCGCACTGCTCTATTTCGGCAAGTGAATGCGGGCGCCGGAAGGAAAGGCCCGAAGTGGCAATCAGGGAAAGTGTAGGACCATGCGTGGGCATCCACCGAGCCCATTCGGTGCGGCCCGGTGATTGGCGGCTATTGGGTCACAAATTCAGCAACCGCTTCGGCGACCCGCGTTAACTGCTCCTGATGCAACTCCGGAAACATCGGAAGCGACAGCACTTCTTGGGCCGCGTGTTCGGCATGCGGAAAATCACCCACGCGGTGGCCGAGCGAAGCGTAAAGCGGCTGCAGGTGCAGGGGCATGGGATAGTAGACCGCGCTCCCGATTTTTTGTTCGTTCAAGAACTTCACGAGCGCTTCGCGCCGTTCCACTCGAATCGTATATTGGTGGAACACATGTTCATATCCTTCCGGAACGAGCGGCGGCGCAACCCCCGGAATCCCGAGCAGTAATTTCGAGTAAGACGCCGCGTGCGCCTGCCTAGCGCTTTGCCAAGCGGGCAAATGCCGCAATTTCACACGCAAGACTGCGGCCTGGATTTCATCGAGTCGGCTGTTCCATCCGGGCTCGCTGCTGACGTACTTTGTGGACTGGCCATGATTTCGCAGTGTTTTGAGCCGTGCCGCGATTTCGTTCGAATTGGTGACAACCATCCCGCCATCGCCGTAGGCGCCAAGATTCTTCGTCGGATAAAAGCTGAAGCAGGCGGCATCGCCGAGCGAGCCGGTGCGACGGCCTCTATAGCTTGCGCCGATGGATTGCGCGTTGTCTTCGATCACACTCAGATTGCTCGCTCGGGCGAACTTCACGATCGGATCCATGTCGCACGAGAGTCCGTATAAATGCACCGCGATGATTGCTTTCGTTTTCCGCGTCACCCGTCGCGCGAGATCCGAAGGATCGAGATTGTACGTATCGGGTCGAATGTCGGCGAACACCGGTTTGGCGCCGAGCGCGCTTACTGCGCTGCCCGTGGCGACAAACGTGAACGGCGGTATCACCACTTCGTCCCCTTCCCGCACGCCGCACGCCCGCAATGCAAGCATCAAAGCGTCGGTTCCGGAGGCGACTCCGATGCCGTGGGCGACTCCGCAGAGTTGCGCGATTTCCTGTTCCAACGCTGCGCCTTCGCGGCCCAGAATGAACATCTGCGACGCGAGAACGCCCTCGACCGCGGTACGGATTTCTGTGCTGATCGCGGCATATTGCGCTGCAAGATCAAGCTGCGGCACAGTCTCAAGCAGAGGCGTGGTTTTTGGTTGGGCGCTCATTCTTCGGCTCTCTCCAGCATGGCAAGTATACGACAGTGAGTTCCGCCTGTGCGCGAATCGCCTATAATGATGCGCCAAAAGAAATGTTTGCAAAGCGCACAAACTGGAATTTGGAGACGAATCGATTGAGCCTGGCCCTTGCGGCGCATCGTGCCGCAGGAAGGCCGCTCATCGACTTGACAGTTTCGAATCCCACCGAATGCGCCTTCAAGTATGACGAAGCGGCTATCCTCGACTCCCTCCGCAATCCGGCGGCGCTGAAATACGAACCGAATCCTCGCGGGTTGGCCGTCGCGCGAAGCGCCGTCGCGCGCTACTACGCAGAACATGGAGCGGCCTTTCCGATTGACGATATTCTTCTCACAACAAGCACAAGCGAGGCGTACAGCTACGCGTTCCGTACCCTCTGCGATCCGGGCGACGAGCTTCTGATTCCAGAGCCGAGTTATCCTCTGTTCGAATACCTCGCGGACATTCAGGATGTCCGGCTGGCGCGCTACCCGCTGGTCTACGATTACGGCTGGCAAATCGATTTCCACGCGCTGGAGCAGGCCATCAGGCCGCGGACTCGCGGAGTGATCGTGGTCCACCCGAATAATCCGACCGGTCACTTCTGCAAGCCCGCGGAGATCGTCAAATTGAACGAGATCTGCGCCGCGCGACCGATGGCGATTATCGCCGACGAAGTCTTTCTTGATTTTTCATTAACCCAAGAAAAGCCCGCCACATTTGCCACGAATACGGGAGCCCTGACGTTTACGATGAGCGGTCTCTCCAAAATTTGCGGATTGCCGCAAATGAAGGCGGCGTGGCTGATTGTGAGCGGCCCGGAACCGTACAAATCCAAAGCGCTCGCCCGCCTCGAAGTAATTGCGGACACCTATCTCTCGATGAGTGCTCCGATTCAACTGGCAATGCCGGCATTTTTGGGGCTTGGGCACGAATTCCAAAAACAATTGCTGGCCCGCGTGAACGTAAACTTAACCGAACTCGACAAACAAATAGCGATGCAGAAATCCTGTAGCCGTTTGGAAGTGGAAGGCGGCTGGAATGTCGTCATCCGAGTGCCTGCAACGCGTTCCGGCGAAGAGCTTGCGCTCGAACTGCTTGCCACCAAAGGAGTGTACGTCCATCCTGGCCACTTTTATGAATTTCATTCCGACAGTTACCTGGTACTCAGTCTGATTAGTCCTGAAATGGCGTTTGCACGGGGCATACGCCTCCTGCTCTCGATGTGGTGACAGCGGTCCGAGTCTCTAATGCGTTCCTGCCAGAATGAATACGCTTCGGGCTCTGCATTCCAAGCGTCCGCAGTCGTAATGCGTACTGTGGCTTTCATAAATCTCGCGCTTGCAGAGACAGTTAGATTTGAAATCTTCTCGCATTTTATTTGCTTTCTGGAAGATTTCAGAGAGAAAGATACATAGATTCGGATAAATTACATCTAATTTTCTCCTAATCCTCGAGAACTAGGCATAAGAACAAAGGGTTTAATCCGCCACGAGGATGAACAAATCATAACTCCAAGATTGGGCAGTCTCTTGCAATCCATTGGCAGGCCCTTGGTATGCGGGAAAGGTCCTCTACAAATGAAAATTATACTGTCAACGGGAGTAAGCGAATGAAAGGTATTGATCTTACATATATGAAATCGACTCGGTTGCTACGTATTGCGATGGTTCTTGTCATTCTCACCGTGGGGGTGACATCCCAGCCGGGATTTGCACAAACAAGTAACGGGACGATCGTCGGCACGGTAACTGACTCGAGCGGGGCGGCGGTTCCTGCGGCTAAAGTAACAGGAGTGAGCAAGGAACTCGGCGTGGAGCGAAGCACGGTCACGGACTCCACTGGTTCGTATCGGCTCGAGAATCTGGCACCTGGCATTTACGACATTAGCGTTGAAGCGGGTGGGTTTTCCGTCTTTCGGATGGCAAAGATCCAGGTTAGGGGCTCCTTGGAAGTCACGGCGAACGCGAACTTAGAAGTGGGGAGCGTTTCCAGCACAATCACGGTCGAAGCAACCTCCGGACAGGAACTGCAGACCGAGTCTGGTTCGCTGGGCGCGGACATCTCTCAACAAGAGATCCACGACTTGCCCATTCAGACTGGGAACCCGGTCGAATTAGTGCTAACGCAGCCAGGAGTTCAGGACGGCAACGGATTCTCGTTTAGCAACGGTATGGGCTTTTCCGTGAATGGAACTCGGCCACGCGCCAACAACTTTTTGATAGACGGACAAGATAACAATGATAATTCAATTAACGGGCAGGCATTTCAAACCACAAATCTCGGCGCGATCCAAGAGGTCACTGTTCTGACAAACTCCTACAGCGCGGAGTACGGCCGGGGCGGCGGGTCAGTGACGAACGAAATCATGAAGGGTGGTACAAACGCATACCACGGCGAGGCGTGGTGGCAGAACCGGAATAGCGCGTTTGCAGCGGTTCCGCCGCAATCAGCCCTGGGGGGAGTTACCAAGAATCCGCAAGACAACGAAAATCTCTTTGGATTTTCATTTGGCGGACCAGTAAAGAAAGACAAGCTGTTTTTCTTTGGAAGCGCTCAATGGGACCGGGATTTCGCGGCCGCAGGAGCGCTTGCGTTGCCTATTACCATTCCAACGGCCGCTGGCATTGCGACTCTGCAGTCATTGCTTCCCAATCCCAATGTTGCGCTGTTGATCGCGTCATTTGGCGGGCTTGTTGCTCCAGCCTCGAATGGTAGCCCGATTGCGCTCGGGCCTGGGGCTAATGGTGTTGATCGTGGATCCGTGGAGGTCGGAGACTTTACCCGAAGCCAAGGGTCCGTCGTTTCTCTCACTCGCGAATGGGAAGTCCGAATGGATTACAACCCGACGAGCGTGGATAGTTTGCGCGGCAGCTACAGGCGAACGGACGGCTCGTTTTCGCCGGACTTTTTCAACTTTCCCACAAGTCTTCCGCCCTTTGATACTGAACAGGGCGGCCCCGCGCAGGCGTTTACTGGAATGTGGAATCACACTTTTTCCACGCGGGCTTTGAACGAATTGCGTTTCTCTTATTCAAACATCGACTTCAGTTTCGCCCCGACGGCCGCCACCTTGGCGGGGCCCCTGGCCAATACGCCGGGTATTTCATTTGCGCAATCTCCGTTGCCTACTCTCGGTATTCCAACCGGAATCGCGCAGTTCCGCGGTCACAAGTCGTACCAGTTTCAGGAAGCGCTCAGCTATACCCTTGGTCGCCACACGTTTAAGTTTGGCGGCGACATCGACTACCTGCAAGTGGACGATGGTGTGCCGTTTAATTCTCGCGGGACGATCAACTTCCAACAGACTAAAGCGAGTGCGACCACTCCCGCGTTTAGCGATCTTGCTAACTTCGTTGACAACTTCACCGGACCAAGCGGGTCACTCTCTATCAATTTTGGAAACCAAGAGGTGCAGCCCTTTGTAGGCATCTACGCCCCCTATGTGCAGGACACGTGGCACGTGAAACCTAACTTCACACTCGACCTCGGCCTGCGTTATGAGTACTGGGGAACAGTTGGCAATATTCTTCCATTCCCCACTTTGAACACCGCATTATTCCCACAGGGACTCCCAGGCGCAGTTTTCCCGAACTACTTATCCACGAAGCAGCAGGGTGACAAGAACAACTTCGCGCCTCGTGTGGGCTTTGCATGGACGCCAAAGTTCGGGCAGCGATTTCTTGGACAGGACAAGACCGTAATCCGTGGAGGGTTTGGAATGTTTTATGACGGAATCTTCACCAACATTCTGGACAACACCGCCAGTTCGGTTCCCAATGTCCAGGGAGGGACATTGACTGCTCCGGCAGCTTCAGCTCCTAACGCCCCGCCCCGTGGCCTCGCAGATGCGACAGGCTTGCTCGCCGCCGTTCAGCCTGTGGCAAATCCAAAGGCAACCTTGAATACGATGGCTACTCACATGCTGAATCCTTTGACCTTGCAGTATAACCTTGATGTCCAGCACGAACTGCCTGGCGGATTCATCCTCACGGCCGCTTATGTGGGGACTCGCGGCGAGCACCTTTTCGCCAACCAGCAGTACAATCCCATCGACCCCAATACCGGTATACGATTGAACCCAGCCCTCGGCGATGTAGCAGTCCGCGACAATGCAGGTGATTCGAACTATCACTCCGGTCAGCTCACTTTGGACCGTAAGTTTTCTCACGGCCTGCTGTTGCGTGGAGCTTATACCTACTCGAAGCTCATCGATGATGCTTCCGAGGTATTTACCACCACAGGATTCAGCACGTTTTCACAGGACCTCTTTAACCAGAAGGGGGACTACGGACTGTCGGCTTACGACCGGCGTCATCGGTTTGTGATGACGTATATTTGGGATTTGCCTTACCCCCAGAGCTCGAGCAACACCGGGATGAAGGTGTTGAGCCAAGTAACCAGAGGCTGGCAGTGGGCCGGCACATTTACAGTCCAGTCCGGTGCGCCAGAAACGATCACTGACGGTTTCGACAACAATGGAGACGGCCGATCGGGTGACCGGCCCGATCTTGCCAACTTGGCCGTTCCCATCAACTACAGCGCGGCTTGCCTGAATCCGACTGGGACATGCGATACGGGCGTTGGCTTCAGCTTTGACGGAGTGCACTTCGTAGACTTCAACTCTTCCTTCGGAGCTGATCCCGCTACGGGCGCGTTTACAGCCACGAAAGATCAGTTCCACTTTGTCGTTGTCAACCAGCCGGGACATCTTGGAGACGTCGGACGTAATACCTTCATCGGTCCAGGACAGTGGTACTACAACACTAGCGTTCAGCGCTCGTTCAAGTTCATGGAGCGGCAATCGCTGACTTTACGAGTCGAACTCTTCAATGCGTTCAACCATCCGAATCTGTTTACAGATGGCGGGGTAAATTCGTACAGCGTGGCTAACTCTAATTTCATGAATATCGCTTCAACCATTGGTGCGACCAATGGTTTCCGGCAGGTCAAGTTCTGGCTGAAGTACGCTTTCTAAGGCCGGTTCACAATTGATGCACTCGAGAAAACGGGATCCACACAGTGGCTCCCGTTTTCACTTTTTGGACTCTCCTCCAATTTAGGCAGGACCTACCCCGGATTCCGGATCAGCGCTTCGCTCATTGTTTGTGGTGAGTAAGTCGCCCACCCGAACCTAAGAGGGGCCGGGAAGGAGCTCTGCTCCCTCCCGGTTTTTGTTTCTATGGACTGCCGATAAACGCCCTATCCCCGCTCGGTGAGCGTTCCTCGGCGCCTCGGCTTCCGCGAGCGATAAGTTGGTCTCGAAAAGGGACGGAGTATCGGCGCATGGTCATATAATCGTGACCCAATCCAGCCAATTCAACCTAAGGCATGCTGTTCTGTTGGGGATTCCTGTTAGCAAGAATCGCCTCGGGTGACCAACCTTCCGTAGAGTCCGCATGGCAGCAGCTATCAACGCGCTCCAGGCACCAAGAGCCTGGGAGAGTTCGGGATCGATTGAGCTGTACACTCCAAAATAGGTGTCTGGACATCGAAGGCTCAATTCAGTTAAGCGGAGCAAGTTGGGGAGTCCCTACATATTTTGGAATATCGAGCATTAGGAGCAAGTCGGCAAGTAATAGTACTGCATTGGAAATAAAGAGTTTAGCTCAAATAAATCCAAGTCTTACATTAAGTTTAGATTGGAGAGAGTCTTGCCTTATATCATCCAGGTTTCGGGTGTGTCACAGTCAAATTTTCTGACGGACAAATGAGCTTAATGGGGGTAAAGATTATGAAGCGTACTTTGTGCGGAGGCACTTTTGTGTCTCTGCTCGTGTCCTTGGTGGTGGTTTTGGCAGTGGTGGTTAGCGCTTTGACGGTCCAGCCTGCAAAGGCGGACAACCTCTACGCGAGAATTCAAGGCGTGGTGACGGATCCTAGCGGAGCCGTGCTGGCTGGAACCAAGCTCACAGCAACCAATCTGGGGACGAACATCTCCTACGACTCTGAAAGCAAGTCGGATGGCGGCTTCGTTTTCCTCAATCTGCCCATCGGTACCTACAAAGTCACGGCAACAAATGCAGGGTTCAGGACTTTTACCCAGACGGGAATTACTCTCGTCCTAGATCAGGTTTACGCGCTAAATATCAAGATGGAGCTTGGACAGATATCCGAGCAGGTGGTTGTGGAAGCCAACAACGTACAAGTTGAAACGGTGAACACACAGCTTGGCACGGTCATCAATGGCGATGTAATTCGTGACATGCCGCTGATCGGACGCAACTTCATCAACCTGCAGCAGTTAGAGCCCGGCGTTGTAGCCTCATCTGATCGCTTCGGCACGTTTGCAACAAATGGGTCCCAATCTCAACAGAATAGCTTCTTGATTATGGGACAGGACGCGAACGATCTCCCGTTAAACACCCCCATAATCATTCCCAATCCGGATGCCATCGGCGAATTCAATATGGTCACCGACACGATCAATCCAGAATATGGCCGGAATTCCGGTGCTATCATCAACGCCTCGATCCGCTCGGGAACCAACTCCTTTCATGGCGATGCCTTTGAGTTCTATCGCGACACCTTCCTGAATACGAAGGACTTCTTCCAGAAGAACCCATCGGTCTTCCATCAGAATCAGTTCGGTGGCACGATCGGCGGACCGATTTACAAGAACCATACATTCTTCTTTTATTCGTATCAGGGGACACGAGCGCGTCAAGCGCAGGGTTTCAGCGTTCCACACGTATTCACGCAAGCTGAGCGCGGGGGCGATTTTAGCGCGGACGGACTTCAGACTTCGAAAGGCAGTTCACCTTTTCCGCTGTTTGGGGACAGTGCCTCAACTTGCCCGGTCAGTGGCGGCGTCAAGTGCGCAGCTAATACGAAGTACAGCGCTCTTTTTAGCACGGGCGTGATCCCTTCCCAGGACTTGAACACTATAGCGACCAACCTGACGAGTCAGTTTGTACCCCTGCCGAATCTCGGAACGAACCAGTTCACATTTAGTCCGGTAACTTCGACGCACGCAGACCAGCACATCTGGCGAGTGGATCACACGTTCGGACCGAAGGATACGATTACGGTCTATGGCTACTGGCAGCGCAACCCCTCGAGCGACACCCTGCCTTTCACGGGCGCCACTGTGCCAGGCTTCGGTGAACACGCCAAGAGGCATTACAACCAGCACACTGCAGGTTGGACACACACCTTCAGCTCCAACGCTTTGAATGAGATCCGTTTCGGCTACACGCGATTTAACTTTGACGCGGTAGAACCCAATACTCCAGTCCTGCCGTCATCGGTGGGATTCGGCATAACTCCTCAAGACGGCGCCGTTGCCGGCTTGCCCGTGATTTCTGTCAATGGGCTTTTCACGCTGGGGTTTAGCGCCAATGGGCCGCAGCCCCGCATCGATCAGACCTTCCAGCTCGACGACAACTTCAGCTTGGTTATCGGGCGTCACACGCTGAAGTTTGGGGTGGATTCGCGACGGTTCCAGGTAGCGAATCCGTTCTTTTTCGAAAACAGCGGATCTTATGGTTTTAATGGGAGCGGTGCCTTCAGCACCGGAGTGCCAGGAGCCGACTTCCTCATGGGAATCCCGGACACGTACAGCCAGTCCAGCGGCAGCTTCATCGACGCAAGGGCTTACGGCCACTATTTCTATATGCAGGATTCTTGGAAAGCGGCCAGCAATTTCACCGTGAACTACGGGTTGGGCTGGCAAATCAATACGCCCACGACGGATCATTTCAACAACGCGAGGGCAATCAATTGCTTCCGTCCAGGGCAGCAATCCGCAATCTACCCCACTGCTCCGGCTGGCCTTGTCTTTCCCGGTGATGCAGGTTGTACTTCGTCCGGATATAAGACTGGTTTTACACACTTTGGTCCACGACTCGGTGTGGCTTGGTCGCCAAATTTGGGATGGTTAAGCGGCGGCCCGGGCAAGTTCTCGATCCGTGCAGGAGCAGGCGTTTTCTTCAACCAAGTGGAAGAAGAACTTACGCTGCAGAATCTGCTAGCTCCTCCGTTCGCGCTCATCAGCGCAGGTGCGTCGGACTTCCCATTGTTAGGAAGCCCGAGCTTTGCCAATCCATACACGGACATTTCAACTGGAGCATCTATTCCAAACAAGTTCCAGTTCGCTCCACCACCCGCTGGTTCGGCGGTCGATTTCGCGAACGTTTTCGAACCCTTCTCACTGAACCTGATCGATCCGAACTTCTCGGTACCTTACGCCATAAACGACAACCTCACGATCCAGCGTGAATTTCCGGGACAGATGGTCCTCTCGGTGGGTTACGTAGGGTCGTTCGGTCGCCACCTGGAAAGGGCGTTCGATCTGAACCCGGGAATTAACCCTGCTGCTTGCGCCGCAGACCCGGTTTGCGTTACGAACCGAGTGTTCCAGGGTTTCGTGGCGCCCCAGAACTTCAGGTATGATCCGCTAGTGTTTGGGGGCCTCGGCCAGCAGGCCACGGATGGGACATCTCACTACAGTTCCCTGCAAGTTTTCCTACGGAAGCGAATCTCACACGGTCTCACGTTCGACGTTGCGTATACCTGGTCGCATGGCATCGACAACGGCTCAAGTTTCGAGAATACCTCTTTTGGTGTTCGCGGAACAAACCTGGCTCTACCGGGGCTGAATGTCGGGGACTCGGGCTTCGATGCTCGTCAGCGATTCGTGGCCAATTATACCTACGAGATCCCCGTCCTGCGGTCCATGCGCAGCGGCTGGATGAGCAGAGTGTTCCAAGGCTGGCGGGTGGCGGGAATTACCACACTCCAGACCGGCTTCCCGATCAACATCTCAAACTCTGACTTCGACTCACTGACATGTTATGCGTTCTTCTTCTACGGCTGCCCGGACAACGCCCAGCAGCTTACTTCCGCGATCGCTAAATTTGACCCCCGTCAGGTGCAGACCCTTGTAAACGCCAGGGGGCAAACGATTAAGAACCAGAATTTCTACTTTGCACCGGCTGACTTCTGCACCGCGCGCGCGGCAACCTGCCCGATGAAGTTTGGACAGTTCGGCAACAGCGGGAGGAATCCGTTCCACGGTCCGGGAATCAACGTAACCAATCTAGCGCTTCTGAAGGACATCAAGATCTCGGAAGGCAGGTCTTTCGAGCTTCGTATGGAATCGCAGAACACGTTTAACCACGTGTCCTTTAATAATCCAGCTGGCAACGTGAACTCGACCACTTTCGGCGTAATCACGTCCGACAGTCAGGGGCCGAGGATCGTCCAGCTTGGCGCGAAGTTCTACTTCTAGTTGTTATTTAACAATGGGAATGGAAAATGGCGCCCGGCTTTAGCCGGGCGCCATTTTTTATCCTAACGAGCAGTGCTGGGCCGAGGGACAGGACTTTGAAGATATTTTCTGCTAAAATTATAAGAGTGTGAGCTTCGCTGTGCTTCAGACTCTTGCCCAACTCCAAAGTAGATTCAGCCAGTTTTGTTCCATGCATTCGCATCCGGAGGCCCTATGAAGTGCCGGTCTTGGTCTGTCTACGTATTGACTCTGGTGTGCTTGCTTGGCGCGGGCACTTCTGGCGCACAACTCATTCCCGGAGGCTCGGCGCCAGGTTTCTACTCGAGTTCCAAACTGGAGCCGCGGGACACAAGTTCACTCGAGGTGCAGATCCGGACGCCGAATGGATCAACCCTAGAAACCCTTGCGCTTGTGAGCGTCTCGAATCTAGCCGGCCAGTTAATAACTTCTAAAACGACATTCGGGTCGACTGCGATGTTTACCCCGCTTAACCGCGGACAATACGTCATAAATGTGGAAGCGTCCGGCTACGCAAAGACTCAGGCGGAGGCAACGATTTCGGCCGATCACGGGCAACAACTGCTCGTAGTCACATTGAAGCCCGAGGACGGCGACGGCACGCATTACACCGCTCCATCAGGCATGGTGTTGGCGCCAAAGGCCCAAAGAGAAGCCACCAAAGGCATGGATGCCCTCCAAGCCAAAAAACTTGATGAAGCCATCAAACATCTGGACGCTGCTCATCGTTTGGCGCCTAACCACCCGGATATCTCCTACATGCTGGGGATGGTCTACGAAAAAAAGAATGACTTTGCCACTGCGTACAAGTATTGGGACGAAGCGCTGCAGGCAGAGCCGAGACACATATCTTCGTTGCTCGCCAGCGGAGACGTCCGACTCCGCCAGGATGATGTCACTGGAGCGCGAAGGTATTTGGACAAAGCAGTCGAGGTGGCGCCCAATTCCTGGCGCGCGCACACACTGCTGGCCACGGCCCTGCTTCGACAGAATTCCTATGCGGAGGCGGTGACGCACGCCGAACGGGCCATGGAACTTGGGAAGGGCCAAGCCAGTTCGTCGCTGCTCATTCTAGGTCAGGCGCTCGCCGCCGAACGTCAGAACGAGCAGGCGATTGCGGCCCTCAAAGACTATTTGGCGACTAAACCGGCAGAGCAACAGGCGCAGGCCGTGGAGAAGCTAATTGAACGCTTGCAGCATTCCCCGAGTGCCCCAGCGCAGGCGACGGTAGGGGGTGTGACTGCCTCTTATGGGAACGCAGGCCTGGTGAATGACGATCCGGATGTTTCCCTCCCGCTCACGGCGGCGGCGCTTCATTGGCTTCCTCCTAATGTTGACGACGCAGTTGCTTCTGTAGAGCCGGGCGTTGCATGTTCGTTGGACGATGTTTTGAAAAAAACCTCAGCGCACGTGGAGGAGCTGCCGTCTTTGGTGGACCGTTACACCGCAACCGAGGTCTTGCTTCACGAGAATATGAACAATGCCGGCTATGCGGATCATGTCGAGAATCTTTCCTTCAATTACCTCGCCTCCATTCGCGAAATAAAAAATAAGTTCGGGGAATTCCTTGACGTGCAGGAATACCGAAACGGCAGCACCGGCAACGACATGTTTCCCGACCAGATGGCCAGCACCGGTCTGCCCTCCATCGTTTTGATCTTCCATCCCTGGCTCATCACGGATTTTGATATGAAATGCGAAGGCCTGGGCCGGGTAAACACGGGATTCGCCTGGCAGGTCTACTTCAGCCAAAAAAAGGACAAGGAGAGCCGGATCCGCCAGTACCGTATGGGCGGTCACGTTTACCCGATAGCCCTCAAGGGCCGCGCTTGGATTGACCCCAACACGTTTCAGGTGTTACGGCTTGAGACTGATCTTCGCGAGCCTCGTCCCGATCTTCGGCTTACTACAGAGCATCTGGTGATGGAATATGGCCCCGTGCCGTTCAAGAGCCGCAAAGTTGTTCTGTGGCTTCCGCAGAGCGCCGAGTACTATGCCATTTTCCGTGGCCACCGGTTCCATCGCCGGCATACTTTTACGAAGTACATGCTCTTTTCCATCGACGATCAGCAGAAGATTAGCGAACCTCCAAAAGAAAGCACAGCCGCGGCCGCCTTAGGCGACAAAAAAACCTCGAATTAGAGTTTGGAGTTCTGAGTCGGTAATTCCTGGCGCCGCCCCGGCGCTGAGGATACTTGTGTCAAAGCTCACGCCATTAGCATGTGTTGAAGGGTCAGAGATTCTTTAAGTGTGCGAGACGGAAGGGCGATCCGAGGTGTTCGCGGAGGTCGATCCAATGCTGCTCGGGGATTGTGGCGAAGACCTCGACGACTTTGGGATCGAATTGCGTGCCCGAACATCGGCGAATCTCATCGCGCGCGTGGGACATCGGCAGGGCCCGGCGGTAAGGCCGGTCACTGATCATGGCGTCCAGCGAGTCGGCGATGGTGAAGATGCGGGCCCCCAAGGGAATTTGATCGCCCTTAAGGCCGCGAGGATAACCCGTGCCGTCGAAGAACTCCTGGTGCGCGAGGACGATTTCCGCCGCATCCTGGAGGAACGGGATACGGATCAGCATGTTATAGCCAATCTCACAGTGCTTACGCATGATCTGCTTTTCGTCATCCGTGAGCGGTCCGGGCTTTCGAAGGATGCCGTCGGGGATAGCCATTTTGCCGATGTCATGCAAAAAGGCCGCCCGCGCCAGGATGGGCAGGTAATGATTGGGAACTGGCATGGCTTTGGCGATGGAAATCGTAAAAGCGGTAACGCGCTGGCAATGGCCTTCGGTTTCGGCGTCCTTCAAGTCGAGCGCGCTTCCTAGAGCCTCGAGAGTGTCGTCGTAGGACTGTTCAAGTCGTGTCAAAGCAGAGGTGAGCTGGGCCGTGCGCTCCTCCACCTGCTGCTCCAGCTTGAGTTGATAGCTGCGGTTTTCCGCAACCAGCCGCCGATGCTGGAGGGCTCGTCCAACGCCGAGGAATAGCTGATCCTTCTCAAAAGGTTTGAGGATGTAGTCATAGGCGCCGCGGCGGATGGCCTCGAGCGCCGTAGAAATGTCGTGGATGGCTGTGACCATGATCACAGGGACCTCGGGGTCGTACTCGCGAAGCCAATCCAGCAACTTGATCCCATCCATTTCGGGCATGATCATGTCGCTCAGAACCAGATCCGGCGTAACCCTCTTCACCTGCTCTTGAGCGGCGCGGCCGTTGCTGACTGCTGTGCAGCGGTACCCCTTGGATTCGAGCATTGTGGAGACTACTTCACGAATTGCCTCCTCGTCGTCAACGACCAGTATCTGTTCTAGCTCCACAGGTGTTTGCCCCCATTGCCATTATACGGGACAGCACAGCAGTACGGAGGTGCCCTTGCCCATTAAGAAAATAGCATGTTAGCGTCGGGGGAAGGTCGATAGAAGCCTTTAAGCCGTCCTAAGTAAGAGCACAAAGCGGTTTTTTGTCGCGACGACGGCAATTCAGGCCGGGAGGCAACACATCGTGTTGGTGAACCAGGGCCTGCTCGGCATCGCCTTCTTCGAAGCGACCGCGTTCATCGTTCTGCTGGTCCTGTTCCTCATTTTTCAGCGCGATCACGTAAATCGGTACTTCCGCCTCTGGGTGGTCGGCTGGCTTGTTCTTACCTTCTCCTCGCTCTGCGAAGTAGCCATGCTCAGCAGGGATCTGCCCATGCTATGGATGGCTGTGGTGATGGGAAGAGTGGCGGCAAAGCTGCTCTTTGCCGCCGCCGTGGTGCAGTTTACGGCCGATTCGGGGAAACGCAGCTGGCCTGTTTTGCCTCTCGCCGGAGTCGTGCTGCTCGGCGTGTACTACTTTCAGCACGGCGTCGCGCCGGACTATGGAAACGTGCCCTGGGGAACGGCCCTGCTGGCTAGCGCGGTAAGCTTGAGCGCGGGGATGCTGTTGTGGAGGTCGCGACCGTCGCAAGGCGGTCACGGAGTGCGATTGCTGGGGGGCATCTTCCTCTTGACCGGGCTGCATGGAATGGATCGACCCCTCTGGATACAGCACCCATTTTTTACGTTGCGCGTGGCGTCTGACCACTTGCTCGGTGTGGCGTTGGGAATCGCCATGGTGGTCGTAGTGCTGGAAGGTGCGCGCGCACGCACAGTAGAGCTCAATGAGAAACTGCGCCGATTAACGCTTCTAACGACTGCGAGTACACAGACGTTATCCGTGCAGGAAGTGCTGGACAAGGTCCTCGCTCACCTGGTGGAAAGCCTGGGAGCCAACCACGGATTAGTCCGGCTGCTTGAAGGCGTGGGAGACAAGGCTCAGCTCGTCGTTCATGCCTCTGTTGGTTTTCGGCAGGATTATCTGGAAAAGTACAAGACTTTGGCGGCCAAAGCACCCTGGTCCCAGCAAGTCTTGCACAAGGAGTGCGAGTTCTTGCGGCTGGAAGATGAACAGGATCCTGCCGTTCGCCAGAGAATGGCGGAGAGCGGCATCCAGAACATCATTACGATGGCACTGCCGGGAAAAGAAGGACCCCTGGGAATCATCGCTATAGGTTCCGCAAGGAACGAACAGTTCCAGAATGACGAGATTTCCTATCTCCTGAATATAAGCAATTTGCTGGGCCTCACGCTTCAGAACGTCCGCCTCTTTGAGCAGGTGGCCACCGTGCAGCAGCAGTGGGCCTACACGTTCGACTCCATCGGCGACCCTATCCTTGTTCACGACCGCCAAGGACGAATTCTGCGATGCAACTTGCGCTTGGGCCATCTCCTGGGAAGGGATTCGCAAGTGCTCGGCGGGCGGGCGGTGAGCGAACTTCTGAACCGAAGAAATCTTTCGTATGCGATGTGTCCGTACTGCGAGGGTGTCGCCGGCGAAGGAGACGATCCCGATCCGTGGCTCCAGGGATATTTTCTTGCCTCGAACTCCACGTTCACTGATCCCGCGGGGAATCTGCTGGGCACAGTCCACGTCTTGAAAGACATTACCGATAGAAAGCGCGCTGAAGAGAAATACCGCACGCTCGTCTCCAGCGTTCAGGAAGGCGTATTCATTTCCACCCCCCAAGGACATTTCCTGGATTTCAACGATGCCATGCTTCGAATGACGGGATACGAGACTCGGGATGAACTGCTGGCGGCTGATATTCCGGGGACGATGTACGCGGACTCGACCGATCGCGAGCGTCTCAAGAGGTTGCTGCAGGAGCACGGCTCCGTAGCGGACTTCGAATTCGAAATGAGGCGCAAGGACGGTGAGGTTCGAACCGTGCTCGAGTCTTCCATCGCCGTCAAGGATGCGGCCGGCAGCGTTACTGCATATCAGGGTTTTCTGTTGGATATCACGGAAAGGAAGCGCGCCGAGCTGGAAGTCCGGAGACGGAACCGCGAGCTCCTGGTGCTGAATTCCATCGGACAAACACTGATGGAGTCGATGGACCTGGGCGATTCGCTCCACCGGGCGCTTCGGCAGATGGCCGAGCTCTTTAGCTTGGACGCATGCGCGTTGTACCTCTTTGACGAAGGGGGAACAAGGATCAGGCGAGTGGCTGCCGTGGGGCATCGCTCCGAATACTCTCGGAATTTTCCGTCTGTGACCGTGAAGCCCGAGCTGCTTCAGCATATTCAGGCGGTTCACGCGACGTTTCTTTCTGTGCAGGGGCTGCCGTTGCCGGCGATATTCCGCGAAGCGCAGAGGAAAGAAGAGCTTGCCTCCGCGTACGTTGTTGTGCTTTGGTCCAAAGATCGGGTACTCGGTGGCCTGACGGTTGGAAGCCGCTTAGCGAAAGAGTTTTCACCCGCAGACATCAACCTGCTAATCGCCGTGGGCAGCCAGCTCTCCAGCGCCATCGAACGAACGACACTCTACGAGGAATCTCGGCAGGCCTACGAAAATCTGCGGCGCGCCCAGGAACAGCTCCTTCACAGCGAGAAAATGGCCGCTGTGGGCCAATTGATTTCTGGAGTCGCCCACGAACTGAACAATCCGCTTACCGCCATCCTCGGCTACAGCCAGTTGCTAACTTCCAGCGGACAGTTAGGTCCGCAAGGGATTGAATACGCGGAGAAACTCTACAAACAGGCGCAGCGAACTCACCGCATCGTCCAGAACTTGCTTAGTTTTGCCCGCCAGCACAAACCGGAGCGCGTTCCCGTGCAGCTGAACTTGATTCTCGAAGAAACGTTGGCGCTCCGCGATTACGATTTGCGGATGAATCACATCCGGGTCCACCTGGAACTCGCCCCGGACCTGCCCCTTACCGCCGCCGATCCTCACCAGTTGCAACAAGTGTTTCTGAACCTGGTCAACAACGCTGTGGACGCCATGCTCGACCATTCCAAGGAAGGGGACCTGTGGGTCCGAACGGGAGCGAACGGCGACCGGTTGTTCATTGAGTTTACAGACAGCGGCCCGGGCGTAAAAGATGCCTCGAAGGTGTTCGATCCCTTCTACACGACGAAACCAGTGGGCAAGGGGACCGGGCTGGGTCTCAGCATCTGTTACGGAATCATCACGGAACACGGAGGCACTATCCGCGTCCGTAACGTTCCCCCGCGCGGGGCGTCGTTCCTGATCGAAGTGCCCTACCAGCCGGCACGGCCCGCAAAAACAGGCGGATCCGAGCAGCCACTGGAACAGGTAAAGGAGGGGCGCATCTTATTGATCGACCAAGATGATTCCGTGCTGGAGGCGGTAAGAGCGATCTTGCGAGAGCGGGACCATGAAGTCGAGACGGCCAGAAGCGCGGCGGATGCGATGGCCATGCTCGAGCAAAAGGAATTCGATTTGGTTGTAGCGGATCTCGATCTTTCCGGCACGGCCGAACGGAATATACTCCACGACTGGATTCGGGTCCGCAAACCGGGTCTAGCCAATCGATGCGTGTGGATGCGCGCCGTCCCTCTGGGGAACTCACCGGACGAAATGCCACAAAATGGAGAGCACACTCTGCAGAAGCCGTTCAAGGCGGCGGAATTGCTTGCCACGGTGGATGCCGCGCTAGCGGGTGCGCAGCCCGCGCCCCTCAAGGGGTGAAGCGAGTTTCGATGTCATCGCGGCCCCTTCGCCCATCTCTCGCATCGCTGTTTCTAACCGCATCGCCAGTGTGCCGACAACCTCGCTCAAGGTTCCAATCTCGGGGAGCGGCGCGACTCCGAACAGCAATTGGAAGCGAATTAGTTCGTACCTCAGGCTGAAGAACAAACCAAGGCGGAGCCGCGCGAATTCCTGGGCTGCGCCAACCTGCGGCGACAAGGAAGCAATGACCCGTGCCAGCCGCCATAATTTAAGGAACTCGCCACGCAAGCAGCCCAGGTAGGTCAGCGCGATCTTTCGACGTTCACTGCGAACTCGGCGGCTAAGAGCGCGCGAGCCCCTAGATTCGAGATAGGCGATGTCTTCCGCACCCATCGCTTGCCGCACTTGCGGGAAGTAGACTATGTGGCGTCGGTCTGATTCTTCCGCCAGGCGGAGAGCCTCGCCGGGCTCGGCGTGTCTGCGCGGAGCAAGCAGAATCCATGCAACCAGAATCAGGAGCAGAATCGCAAAGCCAGCGAGTGACATGAGGGCAAGGCTCAATTTGGCCGTGCCTCCAATTTCCAAAGTTGTTTGAGCTTTTCGTCGAGCTGCCGCAACCGTTCATCGATCTGAGGAGAGAGCCTCAGATAGTCGACTTCCGATTGCCGCTCCCGTTTTCTGTACTCGCTCTGCAAAGGCTTTCGCACTGCGCTCACCCACACCACTTGAACGAGCACAAAGGAGAGCATGGTCGAGAACTGCCACGCAGACTGATAATCAAAATAGCTTTTCTTCAAGAATGCTTGGAGCACCGTGTTGATCAGAATCTCCATGCAGGAATAGAAACAAAAGCCGCCGAGGATCATATTGTACGCCGTGGGGACCACGATCGAGTAGTATCGGACCAGCAGCAGGCAGGCGATTACCGCCGATGCAAAAGTGATTTGAAAGCCGCGATTGAGCTCAAACCATCGAGCGATGGCCCAGTGAGTGTGCGTTGCCAACGCCACGAGCAGTATCACGACCGATGAGGTGACAACCAACGCCCGCCACGCGAGACCCCAGATGCCCTCGTAGGTTCGAAGCGTGATCCTAAGGATTTCGGACGTGGCCAATGCCTGGGCGAAGAGAGTCACACATTCCGAATACCAGGCGAGTCTGAACGATGTCAGAGAGTTAGGCCCCCAAACGGAATACAACATCACAACAAAACCGGCTTGGCAGAGGTTAAGAGACACGTACGAAGTGAATAGGGGTAGCTTCCTGAAATTTCCCTTGGCAATCAAGACCAGCAGCAAGGCAATCTGGACAAGTGCACTGCAGGCCCATAGACTTAGCACGTAGCGAGGTAGATGACTCACGAGCGTGCATACTAGCATGTCTTGACTGGCCGATAAACAAGACAATGGTACTGGCACAAGTGGGTAGTTGGTCCTAGGACGCTCTGAGAACGTAAGCGCTCCGGGCCGGAAACCTTTGATGCATGACGGACGGATTCTCTGCCTATGACCCGAGTCGGAATCGGGGTCAATCAGATCGTGGCGCCGCCGCTCCGGCCAACCATCGGATGACAGGGCCTGTTGTTAGAAGTGTCTAAGATCCAGCGCTCCGCAACTCCCCGATCATCTGCAAGAGAGTTGCGGAGGTCGGAACATTCTTCTCTACTACGCTTCCATTCCGGGCGGCGGCGGAGCCGGAATCGGTGAACCGCTCACGGCGGGGAAGCTGAATCCTGGAGGAGGCGGCGCCGGAATGGGCGAGCCACTAGCGGTTAATAGACGGAAGCCCGGGGGCGGCGGAGCGGGAATCGGTGACCCGCTTACGATTGCGCAATTACTGGATAAGGGTTTGACTGAGCTGACAACAGGGAGTACGATCGACAGAGCAAGGAAGCACAGCGCCAAGCGAATGATGATACTTTTCTTCATGGATGAACCCTCCTGGTTGCAACCATGAAGCAGAAAAAGACGGACTGATCAGAACGATTTGAAGCGTTCCGTCTTCGGAACGCGACACTGGACGAAAATGCTTTCGCTGCTGCAACAAAATCGCCGTATTATTCAGGATTTCACTCTCACAACACTCGCGGGCATTCCTGGTGATTATGGCCGGCTGACCTATATGGCTTCACTCCGCGATCTATCCAGCGGCCGTTACGAACATGCCGGGCTCACGGCGTTATATCCCGATGAGGCCGTCCAGCAAGCCCTGGAATTGTGTCATGAGCAGTTGTTCGAGCGCGTTTTGGAAACACCTCTGTCGCGGCAGGAAACCGACTTGAAGGAATGCCTGGAACGCATGCCTGGGGGACTCTGCGCGGCCCTGGCTCATTGGCGCCGTATGGAGGCCTACCGAGTTTTGATGCCGGAGCGTGTTCCGGGCTATCTCAAGGAGCTTTTCTGCTCGAATTTGCGCGCGCTGCTGGAGATTCTTCTGGAAGAATGTTCCACGGCTCATTCAGCCGGGTGACCACCCCAACAACCCGGCCGATCACTTCCGCTTCATCCGGGATTTGCCAGGATTCCGGCACGCAGCGCGAAAGAGGATGCGGCTGCATCAGGAGGCGTGTGCCGGCTTGATGAAACCATCCGCACCGGTATCCATCCCGCACCTCGACAAAATAGATTGGCCGGTCGTATTCATTAGCCCAATTGTCGTCTTCTACGTGTCGCATGGTTGCATCAATCAGAACTACGCTGCCGGGGCGAAGCAGAGGCACCATACGCCTGTCGGACAAGCCGATGTACCCATACCGATGGCGGGAATCTCTGTTGGTTAGCACTCCTTCGAGACTCCCCCACTGTTCGACCATCCGGGAAAGCAGCTCGGTTCGCTTCGGATCGAATGCGGGATCGAAGCGCACCGGGGTCCTGAGACAGATGGGGGGTGCTGCTAAGTGCGTTTGAGGGGCTAGAAACGTAGCGCCATCCGGGAAGCAGTTCTCAATCGGAACGTCGTACCAGCGGAATATGTCGAGGGGATTCAGGTGGTAAACTACCGCGAGCGTGTACAGTTTGTGAAGTCCCGGCGTAACACCGCGATTCTCGATATCCGCCAGGCGGCTGATGTGAAGAATCATTTCAGGACGGCCTCGTAGCGCCGCTAACTCAAAGCTGGCGCGCTCGACATCACGGTATGTAAGACCCAGTCGTTCACGGGCTTGCCGCAGACGAAGTCCTGGGAGCATGTTTTCCTCGGGATTGACCTCAAAGCCTACAAAGGAAAGTATAACAGAATTACCATTCTGTTAAGGATTCAGAACAAGTCATTTTAGATTTGATTCGAATAACATTCTTGATGGCAGCATCAACCAATTGAATGGAGAGTGTCTGTACAACTCTCTGTCCCGATCCTCCCGTTCTGAGTCTCCCGGACCGAATTGCAGGTTCTCGCGGCGCTTCGAACCATAGCAACCAAAACGCAAGGCAGGCAGCCCTGAAACAGAAACTGTTTCGAATCCGCCAGCACGGTATTCCACGGGAAGCGGCCATTCAGCAGCGTTATCTGCTATTCTGCGAAGACCATGCCTCATCCGACTAAAAAGGTTGCCACCTGTCTCCGGTTTCTGTTCCTGGTCACGCTCTGTTCACTAGCCGCCAGCGCACTTTTCTCGCAGCAAGCTGTGACCGCGCCGCCCGTCGCGACTCAGCCGAAATCGAACAATTCCGAGTTTGCGGCTGCCGCGGACGAAGTACTGCAACAAGTCAGCCAGATCACCGGGCTCAAGATGATCACCCCGCTTAAAAAGACCTTGCGCTCGAGAGATGAGATTCGCGCCTATGTGATCCGGGAAATGGACGACGAGAAGAACCCCGCGGAACGCTATGGGGAGACAAAGAGCGCGGAAGCCTTTGGGCTGATTCCTAAAGGATTCAACCTGGACAACTTCATGGTGGATTTGTTGACCGAACAGATCGCAGGCCTCTACGACCCGAAAGCGCGTGAGTTTTACATCGCGGATTGGATTCCTTTGGATGATCAGCGGATGGTCATGGCGCATGAACTGACTCATGCGCTTCAGGACCAGCATTTTCAAATAGAAACCTGGGTTAAGGCGGCGCGGCCCAACGACGACGCGGAACTTGCGCGCGAAGCTGTGCTCGAGGGCAGCGCCATGGCCGCGATGATCGACTACTTGCTGAAGGGAACAGGGCAAAAGGTCGAAGATCTGCCGGCGATTGATCCGTCCGTGTTCGCCGGCGACCTATCGAAGACACCACAATTACAGGCTGCACCTCAGTTTCTGAAGGATGCTCTCATTTTCCCCTATTCTGCAGGCTTGAAGTTTTCGGCGGCGATCCTGAAACCTGGGGGATGGAACGGCTTGTCGGCCGTATTCGCCAAGCCGCCACTTTCCACCCAGCAAATCATGCATCCGGCTCTGTACAAGCTGGAGAAAGCCCCGGCACAAATCATTCTTCCCTCCATCGAAAAGCTGCTTGGCCCGGACTGGACGAAAATCGACGAGAACGTAATGGGCGAGTTCGGGTGGAAGGAGATTCTGAAGCAGTTTCTTGGCGAGCAGCGGGCTACCCCGCCGGCCACCGCGTGGGATGGCGACCACTATGTCCTCTACGAGCAGAAGCAAACCAAACGGCTTGTGTTGGTGGCTCTCGTGCGCCTGGACAGCGAAGCCCATGCCGTGCGCTTTTTTGATGCGTACGCAGAAGCGCTACAAAAGAAATATGGCGAGAAAACGAATCCGTCCAGCGAACCGGATTTCCTTACCTTTCCCACCCCGGATGGCGGTGTATATTTGCGTTGCGCCGCGACGGACTGCATTTCTGCAGAGGGCACATCTCGGGCGGTATTTGACAGCATCAACGAGATGATGGGTTGGCCCGCCGCGCCCAAACTCTCCGAGGTAGGAGCCACAGCTGCGAAGCAGCACTAGCTAAGTCCTGTGTTTTCAATGGCGAAAAGCCTCTCTCCACAAGCCAAGAACTGAGCATTTCCTTCTTGGGAAAAATCAGGTTTCCAGTCTCGCTTACTCAACCGATCCCTTGAACACAGGCAGGCTTGCCCCAGATTTCCCAGGCTTTGCCCTGGACTCCAGCCGGCTGATTCGACTCACAAATTTTTCCGCAAGACGTGACGCGCGGCTTGCGACGTAAGGATCGCGCGAGTGAGCGCAAGAACGTTTGAGTTTTGCCAACCCGAGACGAGCAAATTCCACTGCGCGAGTCAAGTCCCTATCGCGGCGCTCGTAATGAATGGCGAGCTGCTCGCATGCGAAGACGCCGTCCTGGGGGTCGGCGGCAAGTTCGTGCCAGAGCGCAGCAGCCGCTTTGAAGTCCCCCCGGCGTTTTGCGAGTAACGCAAGCTCGCGGCGAGCGCGCGGACGGATCTCGGCGGGGAGGCCAAGCTGGAGCGCTTGGGTGCAAGCGACTTGAGCTCGATCGCGATCTCCGCGCCGTTCGAGAAAACGAGACAGCCCGAAGAGATCGAGACTGTCAATGCCATTACAGTCGGTGTCTGACGTTGCCAGAATCGAGTTGATCTTGCCGAAGAGAGCTGCGAGTCCTCGCAGATCCATCTGGTTGTGACGCACAACTCCAACGAGCGGGTCCGAAGAACCGCCGCGAAGATAGTCAAAATAATACTGGGGGATTAGTGCGGAGGTGATGTCGTCTTCGCGGTGCCAGCCAAGGCGCTGCGCGTCGAGGACTTGACGCTCGAGTTCGACCAGGCGGACGGAGCCAAGACGCAACTTCCATAAGGCTCGAGCGGGATGAAGCAGATCGAGATGAGCCGCCAGGCGAGGTGTCGGAATCGAGCGCGTCATGGCAAAGCGATTTTCCAGAAGCGGCCAGTCGAAAGTTTTGCCATTGAACGTGACGAGAACGGATCGTTCCGCAAGGCGCGCTGCAAGTTCGTGAAGGAGCGAGTGCTCTTCGGAAAAGTCGCGCATGAAGAACTGCTCGACCTGAAGGCCGCCGGCGTCCCACCAAGCGATTCCCACGAGAAAAGGATAAGTCCCGGTTCCCCCGGCGAGGCCAGTGGTCTCGGTGTCCAGAAAAAGCCACCTGGAGGAATCAGCAAGCGCGAAGCGCATGTGGAGGGAAAGAGCGGCGTCACGTGTGCGGGAAAGAAGTTCGAGAGCGACCGCCGCTGGCTCGGTGAATTCCGGCGTGGAAAACCAGTTTCGAATGGCGAGGTGTTCGCCGAACTGATTTGAGGCGACGCCCGCGCCGAGCAGATGGGCCAAGGAATCTTCCCGGTCGGGAGGCCGGAGAGACGCGGGTCGCGAGAGCGCTGAGCGTGCGGGCCGGAGGGCCGCGAGTAGGGAGAATTTGTCGTCCAAGGGACTCATTCAGCCACACAACGCGTCCAGGATCGCAAGAGCTGCAGCTTTCGCGCGGGGCGCGAGGTCACCCGCAGGCCCAACACATGAGGGGCAGCCTTCCGCGCACGGGCAGGCTGCAATCAGTTCCCGTGTCTTGCGAATGAGCAAGCCGTGGGCGCGGAAAAGGGGTTCCGAAAAGCCGATACCGCCAGGGCAAGCGTCGTAGAGATAGAGATTAGGCTCGAAAAATTCCCTTTGATTCGAAGCAGATCGGTCTCCGAAACGAGAAGGAGTGAAATCATCCATCACCCCTGGCTGTAGCACATCATGTCTTGCCTCAACGAGCGATGTATCCGAATCGGGAGACGGCGGGCGTTCGCCGATGGCTGTGCCGAGATCGCGACCGTCGCACATTAGCAAGAGAGTAGCCACCGAGGCGAGAGCGTGCAGCAATCCGAACATGCCGCTCTGGCGCTCGCCCACGCTATAGGGCAGTGCATCGAGCAATGGCCTTTCCAGAGTGATCCAGTAGGAAGTGGTGTGCATCTCGTTCTCAGGAAGCTCGAGCTTGCCATCCCCAATATTCTCATTGGTGAAGAATTTTATTTTCTTGAAGCCGACGACTTGCGAGCGGACTAGAACATCGCCGTGGGAATGCGAACTCGCGCAAGGAGTGGACGTGCCAGCTGTTTCGGTTGCTTCGAGGACGCGGACTTGCGTGTAGCGCACAGCGTCGGTGTAATAATCGACGTCCACCTGCTTTACATAGGCCTTGCGCTCTTTGAAATCGAGATGCTCGACGTGGTATTGCTGACCGCCGTGAATATAAATGGCTTTCTCGTGCAGGAAAATCAGCGCGCTCGGGAAATCAACTTCACCGATTACGTTGGGCCCGCCGGTGATATCGATGATGATGAAATTGTCGCTGCTGATGGATCGCAGGCTGATGGTGTCGGCGGGGTAGGCTTCATGCGTCCAGTGATAAAGATCTCCGGCAAGATGCAGATAGCCGGCCTCCGCCAGCCGCGAACAAATATCCGGGAGGTCGACCGCGCCAAAGCGTTCACCGGGGGCGATGGGCAGTTCGAACGCGGCGCATTTCAAATGATTGATGAGAATTTCGAGATTATCTGGCTGAATGAAAGCGTGCTCGGGTGAATTGCCGAAAAAATAGTCGGGCTGACGCACGATAAACTGATCGAGCGGCGACGAAGAAGCAACCAGAACGGCGCAGGAAGCGCCACTGCGGCGTCCGGCGCGTCCGGCTCTTTGCCATGTGCCGGCAATCGAGCCGGGATAGCCTGCCATCACTACGGCGTCGAGCGAGCCCACGTCGATTCCAAGTTCGAGAGCGCTAGTCGTCACGACCCCGCGGATGCGGCCGTCGCGCAAGCCGCGCTCGATTTCGCGCCGCTCATTCGGCAAATAGCCGCCGCGATATCCCCGAATCGTCTCCTGCTTGCCGGGAGGCTGGGGATTGGCTTGCTGGAGATAGGTCAGCAGAATCTCGGTCTGGAGCCGAGAATTGGCGAAGACCATCGTTTGCAGATCGTGCTTCAGGAATTCCTGAGCGACGCGTGATGTTTCACCGATATAGCCGCGGCGAATACCGAGGGCGCGGTTAACGACGGGCGGGTTGTAAAATACAAAAGTCTTCTCGCCCGCCGGAGCGCCGTTGGCGTCCAGCACCTCGATCTCTTTTTCAATCAGTTTAGCCGCCAATTCTCCTGGATTCGCGATAGTAGCCGAGCAGCAGATGAACTGAGGGTCGCGCCCGTAGAAATTCGCGATGCGCCGCAGCCGCCGAAGGACGTTGCAAAGATGGCTGCCAAAAACCCCCCGGTAGCTATGCAATTCGTCGATCACAATGTAGCGAAGATTTTCAAATAGACGAGTCCAGCGTGTATGGTGAGGAAGGATGCCTGAATGGAGCATGTCCGGGTTGGTGAGAACCACATGGCCCTTTTCGCGGATAGCACGGCGGGCATCCGCCGGGGTGTCCCCGTCGTAGGTAAATACGCCGAAGCGATTTTCGAGGCGCTGATTGAGATCATAAAGTTCAGCTAGCTGATCCTGCGCCAAAGCCTTGGTAGGGAAGAGGTACAGCGCGCGCGTGTCCGGAGTTTCGAGGATGGAATTCAGAATCGGCAAATTGTAGCAAAGTGTTTTTCCGGAAGCCGTAGGTGTGACGACCACCACATTCTTGCCCGCGTGCACGGCTTCGGCGGCGATGGCCTGATGCGTGTAGAGACGGCTGATTCCCTTGGCTCCATAAGCGGCCGCAACATCGGCGCGAACCCATGCGGGAAAGTCAGCCCACTGCGCTTCCCGAGCGGGAAAATAACGCACAGCAGTAAGCATCTCGCCGGTGGCGTCTCGGGTGGCGAGGGTATCGAGAACTTCACGCACGCGAGCGAGCGACGAACCAGGAGATGGCTGGAGCGAGCCAGGAGCCGCCGCGCGCACCGCGAGAGAATGGGACATGGAAAGCGCCTCCTATAATTCGCCTTTTGTTCGCCAAGCCTAGCACGTGGCGATAATGGCCGCAACACGGATTTGTATGGGTTTCCCAAGGTTCTTGGCGGAGTCTGCAGAACGCCTGGTTTCGCAGCCGAGCGATGGGCCGCCGGTGCATGTGGGCAGCCTGCTAGAATGGTCTTAAGTGAGGCTGTCGCACGTGGCAGGGTTCTCAACTGCTTTCGGTCGCAGCCCAAGCGAGGAGACCTTTGGCCGAGCTTACCGTGCTTTATGATGGCGCCTGCAGTCTCTGTCGGGCGAGCGTTGCCCGTGTGCGGCGCATGGATCCCCGAAGCCTGATCGATCTCGTGGACCTGCACGGCGCGTCGGTCCCTGAGCGTTTTCCGCAAGTAAATATTGTAGAGGCGATGCGTTTGATGCAGGCAGTCGATCGCGGCGGGCGCGTCTACTCTGGAGCGGACGCTTGGTCACGCATTGGATTGGCGCTCCCGGGTTGGAAGTTGGCCGCATGGTTGCTTCTCGTGCCGGGGATTCACTTTGTGGCGCAGCGCTTCTACGGTTGGGTGGCGCGGAATCGGTATCGTTGGAACCGGGACCTTTGCGAGGACGGAACCTGCGCTTTGCATATCGACCAGCAGGCGGTACCACAGAAGATCGCCCGCGAAAAACCCTGAACCAATTCTTCCCCCGCCGCCCCGCTATAATGTCCCGCATCTATGGACTGGACTCCCTCGTCCCTCATTCGCTGGCTCTTCGATTCGCGAAGCGGCCCCTCGGACCGCTCTTTGCCGCGCTGGATTTTTCTACGCGCGCTTGGAGCGATTTATTTCTCGGCTTTTTTCTCCCTCGTGTTTCAAATTCGCGGACTTATCGGGCCGCAAGGAATTCTCCCAGCCAGCGAGTACTTGAAAAGCGCGGCGCAGCAGATTGGGTATGCACGGTATTGGTATGTCCCGAGCGTTTTGTGGATTTCAAGCGGGTCGCACATGCTGATGGCGCTTTGTTGGATTGGTATGGCTGCGGCTGTGCTGCTAGTTTTCAATTTGTGGCCGCGCGGAATGCTGGTCATCTGCTTTGTCTGTTTTCTTTCATTTGTCAGCGCCGCGGGGGATTTTTCGGGATACCAGTCCGACGGAATGCTGCTCGAGGCGGGATTTCTTTCGTTATTTTTTGCGCCTTCCGGATTTCGTCCGAGGCTGGGCCAGACGCGACTGCCAGTGCGGGCAGCGTTTTACCTGCTTCTCTGGGAATGGTTTCGCATCTACTTCGAATCCGGCGTCGCGAAAATGGCCAGCGGCGATCCAGAGTGGCGTAACTTCACTGCAATGGACGAGTATTATCAAAACGGCCCACTCCCAACATGGATCGGCTGGCACGTTCAGCACTTGCCGCACTGGTTTCACGCGGGAACTGCATTTCTAACCCTGGCTCTCGAATTAGTCTTGATTTGGGCCGCCTTCCTGCCGCGGCCCTTTCGCATCGCGCTCTTCTTTCTTGTGACGCCCTGGCAGATCGGAATCGTCCTTACTGCGAATTACACGTTTCTGAACTACCTTGTACTCATTCTCGGATTCTTATTGTTGGACGACCGATTCCTGATGCGGTTTTCTCCAGCGAGATGGACTAAATTGCTCCACGATGCGGTTGCCGCTCGCTCCATCGAAGCAGACGCGCCCGCTCGGGACCATCTTTCGATTTTAGCGCCTTCCCCAAATCCATCAGCAAGCGAAGCTCCCGCGGCGAGCGAGGCGCGCCCCGCTTGGCGGCGAGAACTTCACACCTGGCTCATTCCACTCCGTGTCTCCATTGCCGCGATTCTGCTGACGTGGATCTTCTACGCCACCGCAGTGCAAATGATCTGGATGATCACGCCCGCGCCGCTGCCAACCACGCCGGTCGCTTTGCTCGATCCATTCCGAATCGCCAATCGCTATGGGCTCTTCGCGGTCATGACTCGCAACCGCTACGAAATCGAATTCCAGGGCTCGGACGACGGCCAAACGTGGGTCGCCTATCCATTCCGGCATAAGCCGCAGGAGTTGAACAAGGCCCCGCGCATCTACGCGCCGTATCAGCCGCGGTTCGACTGGAACCTGTGGTTCGCGTCCCTGGGCGAGTGGCGCGACAATCCGATCGTGCTTCGAACGGAGCGGCGCCTGCTTTCGAACGACAGCGACGTCCTTGCTCTATTCGCTGCGAATCCATTTCCCCAGCGGCCGCCGCGCCAAGTCCGGGCCGTCCTCTGGCAATATTGGTTCACGGCCATGGAGGAAAAAACGAAGAGCGGCTTATGGTGGCGACGCCAGCTTCTCGGGCTTTATGCTCCCGCGATTGAACTGGAAAACGATGGCCGGATTAGCGTGACACAGTGGCCGGAGCCGTTGCCTCCGCACGAATGAGTCGCGTTTTTTTCGGTGAATGTAACTACTCTCGGCGAAGCCGAAGTATCAGAATGGCGCCGGCGAAGAAGAGAACTGTGGAAGTAGCGAACGCAACTTGCAGGGAGACCGCGCTCCAAAGAAAGCCGACAAGCAAGCTCGAAAGGAAATCCCCAACAGCATTCACAGCGGCCAATGTACCAAAGGCCATGCCATGCTGTTCTTTGGGGACGAGTCCGGCGGCGACGGAATCTTCGAGAGCTTCCTCCGTACCGACATAAAGCCCTGCCAACACAAAAATCGCGCAAAGCAGCCAGAGGGAATGCGTGCCCGTGCAAATCAGAATCGCCGTGATTCCCGCTAGGGAGTAACCTCCGGCCAGGACGATCTTGCGTTGAGGAACGTGATCGCTCAACCAGCCGCTTGCGTAAGCGGAGCCCGCGTAAAAAACGTTGTGTATGGTATAGAGCACAATGGCCATGCTGGCGGCGCGAGCGAGTCCATGTCCGGGCGCCAACATGCGCGAGGCATAAAGAATGAGAAGCGAGTGAGAAAAATCGCCCGCGCCGAATACCCCGACCGCGAAAAGAAATCGCAGGAACGGTGCGGGCAACTGACGAATGCCCATCAGGAAAGAACGCCGAGGCTTCACTGCGACGGTGCGCTCGCGGACGAACAGCCAAAAACAGGCCACGGCGATCGTGCCGGGAATCAGCGTCCAGAGAAAAACAGTGCGATAGTTGTGGCTCGTTTTCTCGAGCAGCCACAACGCGGTGAGCGGGCCGGCAATGGCGCCGACGGTGTCCATCAGCCTCTCCAGGCCGAAGGCGCGGCCATAGGCATTCGGCGAAACGTCCGCCGCCAGGAGAGCCTTTTTGGCAGGAGAGCGAACGCCGCGGCCAAGCCACGCGATCGCCCGACTAACCAGCAATTGATAGGCGTGCGTCGCAAACGCGAAAGAAGCCGTCGCAATGGCGGTCACCGCATAACCGGCTACCGCGAGCGGCTTGCGATGCTTCAAGCGATCCGTAAAATGGCCCGCGGCCAGCTTCGTAAAACTCGAGAGGCCATCGGAGATGCCCTCAATTACGCCGAGCCACGCGGGTCCCGCTCCTAGAGCGGCAAGAAATGCGGGCAGAATTGCCGTCGCAGTTTCATGGCTCCAGTCGCTGAACAGACTGGTGAGGCCGACGCCGAGGACCGTCCGGTTCAGCCAGGATTTGCCTTGGGCATCCTCAGTCATCGGAAGAGAGTGTACAGTCACCTCGTTGGAGTCCGAAGAAAAATGCACTCTTTGGACAAGCACGAGGTTCCCGCGATCAGGCTGCAAAGCTGGTTGGAAAAATGGGACTATTTCTTGGCGGCCCGGTAGAGAATCACGCGAACTTTTTCCAGCGTGATCAGACCGCCTTCCACCATTTCGTCCAAACGCGGAAGAATCTTCTCGATCCGTTCGGTCGATTCGATTACTTCGACGACGATGGGAAGGTCTTGCGACAAGCGAAGAATTTTGTCGGTATGGTAGACGCTTGAGCCACCGTAACCGCCGACGCCACGCAGAACGGTGGCGCCGGAAAAGCCTTCTTTCCGAAACATTTCAACAATGGCTTCGTGCAGTGACTTGCCATGCCATTTGTCCGATTCGCCGATGTGGATGCGCATCAGCGTGCGCTCGCCTTCGAATTTCTCGTGTGTCATCGAGGCTCCTAAAAGCGGTTTGCGAGCCGGATACCCGCCACGGATAAGAACAAACCAACAAAAACGCTGGCGGCGACGTAGGTTGTCGCCCGCAGCCACTCGCCGTCTTCCAGCATCTTGGCCGTCTCCCAGCCAAAGCTGGAGAAAGTCGTGTAACCGCCGAAAAAGCCGACGGTGATCGCCACGCGCCAGTCCGGCGAGATGAACATTCGGTTCAGAGTAAATTGCCCGATGAGGCCGAGCAGGAAGCAGCCCGTCAGATTGATCAGCAGCGTGCCATAGGGAAACGCCCCGCCCGCGCGAATCTGGACTATGCCTTGCAGCCCGTAGCGCGTCAGAGTGCCGACCGCGCCGAAAATCGCAATCAAAAGGATGCGCAATATCTCCCCGATCTGCTGCCAACCGCTCCGTCCAACAAAAAACTCCTGGAGCCATATGGCTGCCAGGAGTCATCAGAGCCAACTAATTCCATCGGCCCATTTTAGGCGAACTCCATCGCCTTCGAATGTTCGTTCCTCAGAGAGCTTACCCCCGCTCGACCTCCGGCGCAATACACTCGGGTCATTGTTAATCCTCAGCTCCAGGCCAGCAAACTTTGCTGTTGGCTCCCCATGCCGGATTTGTACGAGAATCATTGTGGCCGGTTAGCCGGGACCACGCTTTTGCCCTGGAACAGGACCGCGCGCACCTTCTCGAGCGCGTGAATGTCGCTAAGGGGATCTCCCTCGACAGCGACAAGATCGCCTTCCTTGCCGGTTTCGAGAGTTCCCAGCTGTTCGAGGCCAAGAAGTGCTGCACTTGTTTTGGTCCCGGAAACAAGCGCTTGTTGAGGAGTCATGCCGTACTTAACCTCCGTCATCATCTCGTCGCGCACAGTCCCAGTTCCCGGTGCGTACGAGTGGTCCGAACCCGCCGCGATTGTCACGCCGGTGTGCAACGCCAGCTGAAAACTGGGGAAATGTGTTTTGGCAAGGGCGGTGACCTTCACGATCACATACTCAGGGAAATGCATTTTCTGGCCGTTAGCCACACTCTCATCGACAACGAACACGGTGGGAACCATCACGACGCCGTGGCTCTTCATGAAGTCAGCGGCGGCCTGATCCAATTCCGACCCGTGCTCGATCGAGTCCACTCCGGCCTCCAGAGCCGAGCGAATGCTCCGAATGTTCTCCGCATGTGCCGCCACTTTCACGTGATCCATGTGAGTTTGTTGAACGATCACGCGCAGTTCTTCCGCTGAAACTTGCTCGGCAGTCGGCGAATCGAGCGGCGAAAGGACTCCGCCCGACGCAAGCACCTTGATCACGCGCGCTCCATACTTTATCTGCAAATGAACGGCTTTTTCAGCATCCGCGGGCGAATTGATGAATCCATGCATGGGCGTGTAGAAATCTTCCATGGGCGCGTAAGGCGGTGACGGAAAGAAGTCGCCGTGGCCGCCCGGGATGGTGAGCGCGTGAGCCGCTGGGACAATGTGCGGCCCTGGAATTGTCCCGTCTTCAATGGCGTCCTTGAGCGCCACATCAATGAAGCCGCCGCTGCCGAGAACGCGCGCGCCAACAACTCCGGAAGAAAGCGCGTAACTCATCGCCCTGCTGCCGCGCAGGGCGGCAAGCGGCTCCGAAACGGCCTGTCCGAAGGGGCCCGACCAGATGTGAATATGCGCGTCAACGAACCCCGGCAGCACTGTGTAGTTCGAGAGATCCACTTTCTCGGCACCCGAGGGCGCAGGGATGTCCTTGCCGACGGCAGTCACTTTGCCGTCGGTGATCACCACGACCGCTTGTGTGAGCGGCGGTTTTTCCGCGTCATAGATGAGCTTCCCGCATCGGACATAGACCACCCTGGGGGAGGGAGCAGAAAACGCCGCGAGCGAGCCAAACAAGCAGACCATGGCAGCCAAGAATATTCTTCGCATCACACTCTCCTCCCGAGGATTGAAAGTGGCAGGCTTCGCCACAGAAGATCACAACGGGCGCCAGCCTAAAACCTGGGGCGCCCGAAGTCAAATTTCGATTGCTAAGCTCGAACGCTGCAAGGCAGCGCGAGCATCGGCAGCTCATGCGAGCGATGGTCGCCGTGGGCTAATAATGAAAATGAAAGCGCATTTGGACGAAGATCTCGCGGGGATTCAGATAGTGCGTGCCGCCAAAGGTGAAACTATTGTCCAGCAGCACGCGCCGGTTGGCTACGTTGATCCCTTGTACATTGGCGGAAAACCGTTCGCCAAAGTTCTTACCCACCGATAGATCGAACGTCGTATGTGGTTGCAAATGATTATTCGGGTCTGGCGGAGAATTGCCGTTAGTGAAGCCGGACGCGTAGGAGACATCGCTCGAAGCGTAGGCGTTCCAGGGCAAGGTGAATTGCCCGCCCAAGTGTAAAGTGTCTCGCTGGTCGTGATCGAGGAGGCCAAATCCATCGCCGAACGAAAAGTTCGTCAGCCCGCCATTGATGTCTCCAAAACCGAGAGCGAGCTGATTCGAATAGGTGAGATAGATCTGGGCGCGATTGCGAATACGCGGAGAGCGAACGGTGACTTCCCATCCGCTGATGCGCGCCCCTTGAATGGTAATGGGGAAGAACAAGTCCGAATCGTTGAAGCTGTTGTGATCGAAATAATTGCTCGCGCGAGTGAGAAAATTATCCGCGTCGATCGTCCAGCCGCGGAGCGGAATGGTCACTCCGAATTGATGCTCCTCGTCACGCTCGCCGTGTAGTGGAACAAACCCGAGATTCTGGTTGGTGGCCAGGGCCAGAAGCGGACCAGAGAGGGTCTGCAACGGCGGCGCCTGATAAAAGTGGCCGTAAAAGCCCCGGAAGACCCAGTTGAGCTTGGGAATTCGCACGGACGCGCCGACGCGGGGACTGGTGACATTTTCGACCACGCTCCCGGAAAAGTGAGTCTGGCGGACGCCGGCATTCAAGTTGAGCCACGAATTCACACTGAATTGATCTTCTGCGTAGAGAGCTGTAAGGCTGCCCAGTGGATTCACTTGTGTGGGAGTTAAATCCGATGAGCTAGACTCCGGACACGCCGGAGTGATCGGCACTGGGCAATTATAGATCAAGCTGAAGAGTTGGGAGTCCTGTTGCCCAAACCCGTAGAGTCCGGCGCGCAAATTATTGCGCTTTTCCACCCAGATAATCGTGGCCTGGCCGCCTTCGTAATTGGAGGAACGGGCCTGAGTCGTGGAACTTGGCAGATCCAACGGGCTGCTTTCGTATTTCGCGCTGTTGAAGTGATAAAACGGTGAAATAGTGAAAACCAAGCCTGGGCCGACCGTACGCACCCACGACACCGCGGCGAACGAATCGTTCTCTAGGTTGGCATCCTTCAAAGACTGGCCCTGCGTGTCAGGATCGCGCGGATCAAACGGTACTTGGTAGAAATCTCGCCGAACCTGTGCGACAACGCGAAGCTGGTCGCGCGAATCCAGGTTGTACATGAGCGAAGTAAATCCACCAAAACCGTTTTGCGTGTCGTGAATGACGGTTGAAGTGGGCGTTTGCAATCCAAGATTCGAACGATTTCCGTTCACGCTCGCGTAGTACGCAAAGCGATTGGTGTGCCCTCCAAAATTGAGCTGGTTGTCTGTTTGATAAAAATTCCCGACGCTGACCACGAGTTCCGCGTCGTTGTTGCGTTCGAATCCCGATCGAGGCGCGACATCGAATACACCGTAGGTGCGATCCCCGAAGTCGGCGGCATAGCTTCCGCGCTGCATCTCGAGCGTGTCGATGTCGTTGGGATCGATTTGCGGGCCCAGGTTGCTGGCAATATTCGTATTTGGAATGGGAACGCCATCAATCAACCAGCTCACCTGGTGGCCGCCTCGAACGTGAAGTTGGTCATGTGTGACGTAAGCGCCGGGCGTGTAGTTGGTGATCAATGCCAGGCTATTCGTTCGCGCCGCGCCAGGTGTCTCTTGAATCGTCTTGCGGTCAACAAGAGTCGTTGGCGTCACCGATTCGGTCTGTCCCGGAGCGGCTTCCGCTGAGACTGTGACGGATTGGTTTTGCGAGGCGACGCGCAGTTCGATATGCAGAATCGGCGCGCTCCCCGATAGGACGGTAAGGCGCTGTTCTTGCGACGCAAAAGAAGTGTCGCTCACGCGAAGGGTGTACGTCCCGAGCGGGACGGCATCGAAATGAAACTCACCGCTTGCATTGGTTTGCGTCTTCTCCGCATAGCCGGACGAGTCCGCGCTGAGTACAACCTCGATGCCTGCAACGGGCCGGTGTTGTGAATCGTGGACGATTCCTCGCACTGTACCAAACGCAGTGGCAAGAGCGCTGCCGGCAAACAGCAGCACAACTGCAGTTACATGAAATGCCTTTCGCATAAACTTCGATTTCTCCTCGTGAAATAGCGCTCGCGCGGCTCTCAAGCCGGGATGTAGTTGTGCAAAGGTGCGTGGAGAGCGAGCAGTCCGCTACAGGACTGGAGAAGAGAATCGAGGCGGAGGAGATAGAGGCTTGATGAAGCGGGAAACCTCGAGCGACTTTGCAACCTGCACTGGACGGGATACTTCCTCCGTCGCAGGCACAAAAATTACCGCAGGCAGCAGAAACGCAACCGGAAGCAAAGCCGGGCGCGTAGTATCCGGGCAACACGACATGGAGCACGACGTCAACCCAGCTGAGTCATGCCCGCAGTCCATTGGAGAGGATTGGCGAGAAGGTACGTTTTGTTGTGCGTGGTGGTGATTTGCGGTAATCGGGCAATAGCCGCCGGCGCAACATTCCATGCTATGCGCCAGCCACGCAGCCCCGGCGAGCGGCGCATATAATAGCACCACACTTAATAGACAAATCCACGCCGCCAACGCTCGCAAACGATTTTGTGTTCTTGAAGCCACAGGTATTCCAACCAATTTTAATGATACTCCAGTTAGACGGCTGCCGGACGCCTTGGACAGCCAAGACCATTGAGCGTAATTCGGAAATTGTATGCTCTAAAAGTAACGCTAACGGGCGGCAAACAACCTGGCCTTGCCGTCTTGACTTGGCAGAGACCGCGTCGCAGACTGATTTTATGGCGCACACATATATCCTGTTTGAGTTCGGCACTGATGAAGAGAAGGCGCAGCTCGCGCGGCACAAACTCGAAGGCTGGAAACAGGCATTTCGGCTGGATAAAAAACTCTTGTACAAGCTTGAACGCGCTGAAGACGAAACAAAAGGCGCTCCCGAAACCGCTCAGAAGGCTGCCGATACCCCAAAAGGCGAAAAGTCTAAATCGAAGTCCAAGTCCAAAACCAAATCCGCCGCTGCCGAACCGCCAGGAGCCGCAACGCCCCCCAATGGCAAGGTGAATCTGCTTATAAGACTCTATTTTTCGGGGCACGAAAAGCTGACAGAGCAGCGCTGGCTCGAGCGCATTCCGGCCGAGGAGCCGTTCAAGGATGCGTCTCCGCGCATCGTTCGACAGGGCGAACCGCGATTCGAAGAAGTAGTCAAACAGTTCGACTCCTTGGAGTAGCATTGCCAATTTGGGGGCTGCGGCCGGACTTCGGTTATAATAGACTCCCGCAGATGCAAGATCCAACTTAACAACGAGGGCAGAACGTATGGCGGTACAAACGCGCGTCAAACCTGCCAAGCTTGACGCTCTCAAGTTGCACGGCCTCGATCGCGACACCCTCATCCGCATTTACCGCACCATGTATCTTTCGCGCCGGCTGGACGATCGTGAAATCCAGCTCAAGCGCCAGAATAAGATTTTTTTTCAGATCTCCGGCGCAGGCCATGAGGCCGTGACCGCTGTCATGGGGCTTCTTCTTCGTCCGGGCACTGATTGGGTCTATTCCTATTATCGTGACCGGGCGCTTTGCCTGATGCTCGGGGTCAAGCCCGTAGAAATGCTCCTGCAAGCCGTTGGGGCCAAGGACGATCCCAGTTCCGGCGGCCGGCAGATGCCTTCGCACTGGGGCCACGCGAGTTTGAACATCGTCAACAAATCTTCCTGTACGGGAACCCAATTTGTGCAGGCCGTGGGTGCCGCGGAGGCCACGCTTTATTACGAGAACCATCCGAAGGCTTTGGCGCACGCCAGGAAAGCACCTCTCGGCGACCACGTGCGCCACGACCGCGAAGAAATCGTCTTTGTCTCCGGCGGCGACGGCGCCACCAGCGAGGGCGAATTCTGGGAATCCCTGAACGCCGCGTGCGCCAGGAAGCTGCCACTTCTTTACCTGATTGAAGACAACGGCTACGCCATTTCCGTTCCCGTCGAAGTGCAGACCGCGGGCGGCAGCATTTCCAAGCTCACCCGGGGCTTCCCCGGTCTGCATATCGCTGAATGCGATGGCACGGACCCTCTCGAGAGCTATGCGGTATCCAAGGCCGCCGTTCAATATTGCCGGGAACGCTGCGGCCCGGCGCTCATTCACGCGCACTGCACACGGCCGTACTCCCACTCTCTTTCCGACGACGAGAAACTTTATAAGACTCCGGAAGAACGCGAAGCCGAAGCTCACCGCGATCCCGTTTCCAAGTTCGCTCTTTTTCTCGTCCGCGAAGACATCCTCGATCAGAAAGAAATCGAAGCGCTGGAAGCGGACGTCGACCAGGAAGTGCGCAACGCGGCTGACGAAGCCCTGGCGGCCGAAACGCCGCAGATCGATTCGATTCGCGTCAACGTATATTCTCCGGATGTCGACCCTACGTCCTCCGCCTTCGAAGCACAGCCGCATTTGCACGGTGCTCCGAAAACGATGGTCGAGATGGTCGCCGCCACCCTCTCCGATGAAATGGCGCGCGATGAACGCATCACCGTCTTCGGTGAAGACGTGGCGGATGCCAGTCGCGAAAATACCTTGAAGCAAGTGAAGGGCAAGGGCGGGGTGTTCAAGGCTACGTCCGGCCTGCAGCGAAAGTATGGCCACGATCGCGTCTTCAACACGCCCCTGGCGGAAGCCAGCATCGTAGGTCGTGCGATCGGAATGGCTACGCGCGGGCTCAAGCCTGTGGCCGAAATCCAATTCTTCGACTACATCTGGCCCGCCATGATGCAGATTCGGGATGAGTTGTGCGTGATGCGTTGGCGCTCGAACGGCGTTTTCAAGTCTCCCGTCGTGCTGCGCGTCGCGACAGGCGGTTACCTGACCGGCGGAGCCATCTATCACAGTCAGAGCGGGGAGTCGATCTTCACGCACTGCCCGGGCCTTCGCGTGGTGATGCCCTCAACCGCGCTCGATGTCGCGGGGCTTCTGCGGACCGCGATTCGCTGCGACGATCCCGTCATGTTCCTCGAGCACAAACACCTGTATCGCCAGCCGTACAATCGTTCCGAATATCCAGGCCCCGATTTTACCGTGCCGTTCGGAAAGGCCCGCATGGTCTCCGAAGGCACCGACGTCAGCATCATCACCTACGGCGCTTTGGTCCATCGGGCCGAAGTCGCCGCCGCTCAGCTCGGCCGCGAGGGCATCTCGGTCGAAATCCTGGATCTTCGCTCTCTTTCTCCCTACGACTGGGAAGCCATCTCCGCCACCGTCCGCAAAACCCATCGCGTCATCGTGGCCTACGAAGACATGCTCAGCTGGGGCTACGGCGCTGAAATCGCAGCCCGCATCGCCGACGAACTTTTCGACGAACTCGACGCTCCCGTCAAGCGCGTCGCCGCCATGGACACTTTCTGTGCCTACCAGCCCAAACTGGAAGACGTGATTCTGCCGCAGACCAGCCACATTACGGCTGCTGTGAAGCAAATACTTCAGTACTAGGCACCAACCCCTTTGTCCCGTACCCAGGAAACTTTTTCACTTGATTTTGCGTATCCTATTGTAGGAAATGCTGGATAGACCGCTATTTGGGGGGTATACGAATGACCTGTCCAAGCTGCAGTAAAGATATCGCCATCGGTTCCAAGTTCTGCTACAACTGCGGAGCGAAGCAACCTGAATCCGGCTCGCCTGGGCTCTCTCCCGCAACCGGCGCTCCCAAAAAGTTGATGCGTTCGAGCACGGACAAGAAACTCGGAGGAGTCTGTGCCGGGCTCGCCGATTATTTCGACATGGATCCCACCGTCATCCGGCTGCTGTGGTTGCTCTTCGTGATTTGCGGCGGCACGGGCTTTCTCGTCTACATAGTTCTCTGGATCGTACTCCCGCTGGCGCCGGGCGGCGTCATACCCACTTCGGCGAGCGTCACAACCACTTAGAGTGGAACGGCCAAGCGCGGATCACCTCTCCTTCGGATTGCGCGGACCGCGCGACCTCCCGCCCTTTTCGAACAGCGGGTAGTCCATGGCCAGCGGCCCCGCGCCGATTGTCGCCAGCGCAAAACATCCCGCGGCCACCACCATCGGGTAGGCGTATTCATGGACGGCAAAATAGCTGTGTGGCGGGTAGACCTTCCAAATCAGCAGGATCATCTCAATAGCTAGGAGCAGCGCTGCTCCGCGCGTAAATAATCCCAGAAGCAGCAAACCGCCCCCAAAGGTCTCCACCACCCCCGAGACATAGACAAAGTAATCGGGAATAGAGTGCTGTGCGAATAGAGCGTGCATGCTATTTGTTCGGTGAGCCAACATCGGGTAGCCGTGCGACAAGAAAATAACGCCAAAGGCGGCGCGGAGCAGCAGCAAAGCAAACGGCTGCAGGGCGTTGAGAGATTTCATCTAGTCCCTTCGAATCAGAATTGAAAAAACTCTCCAGAGGCAGCCGCATTTTAGCAGAAAACCATACAGGGCATGATGGGCGGCGGATGCGGCCTGGAATCAGGTACAATTCTTGATGAATAATAGAGTGGAAAGTTCAATTCTGATGCCAACTCATTGCGTGCTTTTCGGGCTCAATGCCGTGCCCGGCATCCTCATTCTCACTGCGCAGCGGGCACAGTCATCCATTCGCGCAACTCTCGGGTATTCCGCATGAAGCGCAAGCTACTAATTGCCGTGCCCCTGCTGTGTATCGTCGCGCTTCTCGCCTGGCTCTTCAGGCCAAAACACGAAACTCTCGGCGAGGCCTACGTGGGCGAACGCACCGCAACACTCTGGAGCAGCGTGGCCTTGGTTCGCGAACCGCTGGACACGTTGCATTACGGCGACCGCGTCGACGTCGTGGCTCGCCGCAATGACAGCATGAAGGTGCGCACCGCCGCCGGCGAATTGGGCTGGGTGGAAGGCCGTTATCTGATAGATCCAGCGCTCTGGCAGCGCAGCACTAGGCTCCTCAAGGAAGTCCTCCCGATGCCCGTGCAGTCGCGCGGCCGCACAAAAGTGGCTACCAATCTTCGAGTTGCCCCCGGGCGCAGCCAGGCGCGCCTTTACCAGTTCGCACGCGGCGTACCGGTTGAGATCGTGGGCCGCGCGGTGGCGGATTGGGTCCAGGTTCCGGACGAAAAAGAAGCAGCCACTGAGCCGCCGGACACAAAGAAAGAAGACTGGTTTCTGATTCGAGGATTGGCGACGCGTCCGCCGGGAGAATCCACCGCACGTGCCGCGGAAACAACCACAACACAACCCGGCGATCAAACGCTCCCCATCGCAGGCTGGGTCATCGCACGATTTATCGAGATGGATCTGCCCGACCCGATCCGCGATGGAGCTTCTTCCTCGAACATCCGGCCGATTGCATGGTTTGAACTCAACCGCGTTAGCAATCCCTCGGGCGACAAGCCGCAGTACCTCCTGGCTGGGGCTCGGGGCCCCGAGGGCCAGCCCTGTGATTTTACGACCCTACGCGTTTATACCTGGAACCTGCGCAGGGAGCGGTACGAGACCGCATTTATTGAAAACGACCTGTGCGGCCAGCTTCCGGTGCTTGTAGGAAAAAGTGATAAAGGCGACCCTGAATTTCGTTTTCACGAAATGGGCGCCGCCAAAGGCGAGCGGGTCTATCGATTGATGCAGACGGTCGTCCGACGAGTTCGCGAAGGTGCGGAAAGTTCTAAGAAAAGCGGTCGGGCGGGAAAGACAAATTCACCGGCAAAGTAGTCGAATCCGTTGGCCGCATGGGGTCCTCTTACTTCGGCAAATAGAATTGCGCGGTCTGGCGAAAGGAAAATGAAAGAATGGCGCTGCACATCAGCGAAGCTGAAGTCCGGTCGCTCCTCAAGATGCCCACGGCCATCGAAGCGGTCGAGGAAGTCTCGCGGAAACAGGCCAGCGGCGAAGTAGTCGTCCACCCGCGCAGGCGCTTTGAGCTGCCCGGCGGCGGCTTTTTCCACTATATGGCCGCGGCTGACTTCTCGACGGGCTATGTCGCGATGAAGCAATACACCTATGTGGAGGGAAAGCTCCGATTCTTGGTGCCGCTGTACGAAATGGCGACCGGCGACCTGATCGCTCTGATCGAAGCTGATTACATGGGTCAGCTACGCACCGGCGCGGCTTCGGGTGTGGCCACCAAGTATCTGGCCCGTCAAAATAGCCGCGTGGCCGCCATTATCGGCACAGGAGGCCAGGCACGCACGCAGCTCGAAGCCGTAGCGCAGGTTCGCAAGCTTGAATCTGCGCGGGTCTACGGCCGCGATGCCGCGAGACGCGAAAAGTTCGCGCAGGAAATGACGCAAAGGCTTGCCATTCCAGTGCGGAGCGCTAGCTCGTCCAGCGAGGCAGTTCAAGGCGCCGATATCGTTTGCACGGCCACAACGGCCGCGAATCCAGTTGTGTGCGGAGCGGACCTCGCTCCCGGCGTGCACATGAACGCGATCGGCGCGAACCACTCGCACAAACGCGAGCTCGATGACGACGCGGTGAAAAGCGCGGACGTGATCGTCGTGGACTCCATCGAGCAGTCCCGCCAGGAAGCCGGCGATTTGATCATTGCTTTTGGCGGCGATGAAATCTGCTGGACAGGAGTCAAAAAACTCTCCGACGTCGTTGCGAGTAAGGCTTCCGGCCGCACCAGCGACTCCGAAGTGACTTTGTTCAAATCTAATGGCATAGCGTCTTGGGATTTGGCCGTTGCGATGAAGGTCTTTGCCGTAGCGAAGGGAAAGGGAGTTGGTCGTCAGATTCCACTCTGGAGCGATCAATCGCAGGCGATCGGTGAGTACGGGCGCTGATCCACAGATCTTTCATCGGTGAATACGGCGCGACGCGCCGCATTGCTAAGGCCGTGTTTCACTGAACTTTTTCTTTAACGCGTCGTGAAGCCGGTTGCGTACTTCCGTCGGTAGCTCGACGGGTTCAGAATCGCAGTACAGTTCAATCGTTTTCTTCGTCTGGTTGACGACCAGCTTGCATTCGGAACACTCGTCCAGATGGCTCTCCAGTTCTTCTGCCGCTGCGGTACTCAACTCCCCATCTAGAAAGTTCGAGAGTTCGTGGATGACCTCATCGCAATTCAATTTGCACCGCCCTGCTGGAAGTAACGATTCAGCTTCTGCCTGAGTTTCAGCCGTGCCCGCAAGAGTCTCGATTTCACGGCGGGAACCGAAAGCCCAAGCGCGGAAGCCGTGTCCTCCGTAGAAAGCTCTTCGATATCGCGCAACACGAATACCATGCGGTATTCCGGCTCCAACTCCTCAATTACGCTGGACAAAATCTCGCGCATCTCCGTTTGTGCGAACCGCTGTTCGGGGCCGGGACCCCAGTCCTGCAATTCCCGTGGAATCAGGTCTTCGTCGCCAGCGATCGGTTCATCCAGCGAAAACTGGTTGGGCCGCCGCTTTCGCAGCCGCATTAAAGCCTCGTTCGCGGCGATGCGAACCAGCCAGGTATAAAACCGCGAATCGCCATGAAATGTGTTCAAGTGGGAATAGGATTTCAGGAAGGCATCTTGCATGGCGTCTTCGGCATCCTCGCGGTTGCCCGTGATGTTCATGGTCAGGCGAAATATTTTACGCTCGTAGCGGCTCACCAATTCCTCGAAGGCCGCCAAGTCGCCTTTCTTGGCGGCAGCGACCAGCAGGTGCTCGTCCTCGCGGGCGACGGTCGAGGGCAGTCGGTGTGGGTTCGGTGCGCTCACAGATAGTTGCGGGCTGAAGATCAGCCCCGCTCCAATCGTCTCCGTCCTAAAGTTAGCACAAAGCACGGCCACACTCGCCTCATTCTATTGTTTCGATGAGCCAGGCCCGCGCCAGGATTCAAAATATTACTCCCCATGGTGTGCACCGGCAGGCATCCGCACCAACGGACCTTGACAGGTCCCGCAAGGCTGTTTAGAGTTTTGTCGGGCGTTCCCCAAAGGCACGATGCACTATCCAAAGCCTGCTCCTCTCCAAGTTTTGCTTGGCCTCACGCACTCGGAATCTCTACCGTTACGTTCCGTATCGCTGCCTTACGCCACGACCTATGAGCCGGGCGCGGCACTTCGCCTGATCCCAGGCAGACCCGGTTTCGATCGATCGAGAATGACCTTGACCCTTCGGACCTACTCCTCCGAATCCCTGGTCCCGACAACTGAAAATAGGCAACACTAGAAAGATGCGTACCCTACCCGACCACCTGCGAAAAGGTATGAAGCTGGTTATTGTGGGTTGCAACCCCAGCGAATCTTCCGTGCGCGTCGGCCACTACTACGCAGGTCGCACAAATCAGTTCTGGCCCATTTTGTACGAGAGCGGCGTAGTTCCCGAGCCTTTTGACTATCACGACGATAAACGTGTGATCGAATTCGGCATTGGTCTCACCGACCTGGTCAAGCGGCCGACCAAGGGCGTGGAAGAACTCACGCGGGAAGATTTCGCCGAGGGAAGAATCGTGCTTTCCCAAAAACTCGAGGAATTCTCGCCTCACGTGGTGGCCTTCAACGGGAAAATAACCTACGAGCAGTTTTCGCAGCGCAAGTGCAAGTTTGGCGCCCAAAAAGAACTTCTCTACGGCGCCCAGGTTTACGTTTTACCTTCCACCAGTGGCCAGAATGCACTGGGAAAGGGCGAAAAACTGAAACATTTCCGCAAGCTCGCCCAGCTCGTCTCGCGCACCGAAAAGGAACGCGACACCAAAGGACACTGAGACGGAGTGACTCCATGAGTAACGCATCGCAAACGGCGACCGCTGGTCCGGTTTTGCTGGAAAGCAGGCGCGACGCCATCGCGATTCTGATACTGAACCGTCCCGAGAAATTGAACGCCCTCAATAGCGAGCTTTCGACGGCCCTCAACGACGCGCTTGCGCGAATTGCCGAGGACTACTCCATTCGCGCCGTTGTCCTGAGCGGTGCCGGGCGCGCGTTCTGCGCTGGCGGCGACCTCCTCGCCATTGGCCGAGGGCGTGAGCGCAACGAAACCGCCGAATTGGAACCCATTCTCCGAGCGGGAATGCAGGCGGTGCTGAAAATGCGTGTAATGCCGCAACCGGTGATCGCCGCCGTCAACGGCTCGGCGGCTGGGGCCGGAATGAACATAGCGCTTGCTGCGGATATCCGCATCGCCGCGGACGTGGCCACGTTCGGTCAGAGTTTCTCCCGGGTAGGGCTGTTTCCAGATTATGGGGGAACTTATTTTCTTCCGGAGCTCGCCGGACCTTCTGTCGCGGCTGAAATGTTTTATACCGGAGACATGATCGATGCGCAGACAGCGCTGCGGCTTGGAATAGTCAGCCGCGTGGTGCCCGCGGCGCAATTGGAGGCCGAAGTAAAGTCCCTGGCGCAGAAAATCGCGCAGGGACCTCCGCTCGCGATCCAAGCCGTCAAAAGAGTTCTCTTTGCCGCCCGTAAAGATGAGTTGGAGAAAGCTCTCGAAAAGGAAGTCCAGCAACAGATGAAGTGCTTTCATTCTCAGGACTGTAGCGAAGGCATTCGGGCGTTTTTCGAAAAACGCCAGCCGAATTTCCAAGGCAAGTAGCGCCGCACCGGGCAAATTGCCGCCGGGCATGAATGCGGGCAAATGCAGGATGCGGCGCCCGGGATAAAGTGTGAGCGATTCGATTCAAGCAAATACGGAAAACCGCACCGCATGGATTACTCTCAACCGCCCGCCTCTTAATATTCTTGATATTCCAATGATGCTTGCTTTGGATGCCGCGCTCGGGCGGGTTATCCTCAAATCTGATTTCGTGGTTTTCCAGGGTGCGGGACTCAAGGCATTCTCGGCGGGCGTGGATATTGCCGACCACACTCCCAAGCGCGTCGCAAAAATGCTTTCCGCATTTCACGCGGTGTTCCGGCGGCTTGCGAAAGCGGACTGCGTCAGTATCGCGCTCGTTCAGGGAAATTGTCTCGGCGGCGGGATGGAACTTGCCACCTTTTGTGATTTCGTGATTGCCACGGATTCCGCCCAATTCGGCCAGCCGGAAATAAAGCTGGGCTGCTTTCCTCCTGTGGCTCTTGTCACTCTTCCGCTGCTCATCGGCATGCGCGCGGCGTCTGACCTGATACTTACCGGCCGCCAGATCGGTGCAACCGAAGCGATGCGGCTCGGTCTTGTTACTCGTGTGGTTCCGGGCAGCGAGCTTCAGGCGGCCGGAGTGGAATTGCTCGCAGAGCTGCGCTCGCTCAGTCCGGCGGTCCTTCGGCTTACACGGCGCACGCTCCGGAAACTGCATGCCTCTGATTTCAGCAAGCGCCTGGCCGAGGTCGAGCGCATATACTTATCGCAGCTTATGAAGAGCAAAGACGCGCGCGAGGGCATTTGCGCATTTCTTGAGAAGCGCGCTCCTTCGTGGCAAAGTTATTAAACGGCAGTCTCGAAATAAAATGGACGACCTCCAAATCACGGCGAAGGAAGTGCACGAGCGCATCGGGCGCGGGGAAAAGCTGTTTCTCGTGGATGTGCGAGAGCCCTGGGAGTACGACCTGTGCCGCATCCCGGGAGCAAAACTGATTTCGCTTGGCGCTTTGCCGGCCAATCTGAGATTTCTGCTCGACGCGGATGACGTGATTTGTTATTGCCATCATGGCATGCGCAGCCTGGATGCCGCGGTGTGGCTGCGCCAGCAGGGCGTCGCCGGCGCAAAATCCATGTCGGGAGGCATCGACCGCTGGTCCACCGATGTGGATCCGAGCGTGCCGCGTTATTAACCGCGATAAATTCATGTCCAATCCAAAAATCCTTTTCCTCGAGAAACCAACTTGAACGACCTGCCGCAAAGCGAGAAGTTTCTTGCTCGAACATGGCGCGGATCTGGAGCGCCGCGACCTCGATAATGACCGCATCAGCGAAGCCGAACTTGACGCGCTGATCGGGGCGCGCGATTACCTGCGGTTTCTGAATCCGCGGAATGAACTCTATCGCGCGAAAAATATGAAGGAGAAACCACCGGCCAGACCGCAAGCCATTGCGATGATGGCCAAAGTGCCGAATCTTATCCGGCGGCCGCTGGTCGTTCGAGGCAATCAAATCGTCCTGGGATTCGATGAAGAAGGATTTAAGAAGCTTTTGAGATAGTATGGCGCGAAAAACCAAATGTGTGCAGCGCCGGCTATTTCGTTGCAATTCGATTCTTCGATCCGGCAAAGCCTGATGGAAATCAAGAGCATTGCGATCGTGGGCGCGTCAAATCTTGGCAGGAAGATTGCTTATCGCGCGGTTCTTGCCGGATTTCGTACCATCCTGGAGGATATTTCGCCTGCTAAGCTAGAACAGGGACTTGCCTGGGTTGCCTGCGCGCTTGCCGAGGACCTCGCGCGCGGAAAGTGTGATCGTGCGGCGCGCGAAGCCGCGCTCGGAAAACTTACCACGGCCAAATCAGCAGAGGAGGCCTCGCGGGAAGCGGACTTGATTATCGAAGCCGTGCCCGATGAGATGGAGATGAAGCTCGAGCTTTTTACGATTTTCGACAAATTTGCCAAACCAGGAGCCATTTTTGCCAGCACCACCACTTCATTTTTGATTTCGGATCTGGCATCCGTCACTGCCTGTCCGGAGAGATGCATCGGGATGCGCTTTTTCGGAGATGCACCCGATGAAGAGCGGCTCGAACTTGTGAAAGGGTGCAATACTTCCAAGGAGACGATTGCGGCTTGCCTCGAAGCTGGCAGACGCCTGGCAGCGACAGTTTCCATCCTGCAAGACCGGCACGTTTTGGCCGCAGGCGGCCGCGATTGAGTTATGCTCATGCCTGAGTGCTGCGGCGAGTCGCGAGAGAACGCGAGACACCAACGGGAACATGATTAAGTCCATCGCAGAAAAAATCGTGATACAGCAGGGCGACCTGACGGACATGGATACCGACGCGATCGTCAACGCGGCGAACAATGACCTCAAGCTCGGCGCAGGTGTTGCCGGAGCAATCCGGCGCAAGGGCGGTGAAGAAATTCAGCGCGAATGCGACGCGATTGGCAGTATCCCGGTGGGTTATGCCGCCATTACCGGTGGCGGTAAATTGAAGGCCAGGCACGTGATCCATGCCGCAAGCATGCAGCTCGGCGGACGGACGACAGCGGCGAACCTGCGCACCTCGGTCGCGCATTCTTTGCGCATCGCTTCTGAGCGCGGCTTGAAGTCCATCGCTTTTCCGGCGGTAGGGACCGGAATCGCCGGCTTCTCGGTGGAGGAGTGCGCAACCATCCTGGTGCAGGAAGCCGCGGAGCACCTGAAGGGCGAGACTTCCCTCGAGAAAATCTATGTCGTGCTGTTCGACGACCACGCTTGCGACGTGTTTACGCGCGCGTGGAGAAAGCTTCAGGGAAGTTCTTCCGCGAAGACCGGCGGCGCGTAACACACAATCCGCCGGACGAGCGCCTCTGATTCCGGAACTGCACAGCAGAGCTTTACTGTCCGGGCTTTTTGAGAACTGGCCGGTCGCCAGCCGGAGGCGGCGGGGGCGCCGTGGATGCGGGGGCCGCGCCCGTTGCGGGGACCGCGGCAGAAATTCCACCTTCAGAATAAGCCTTCTTCAGCCAGCGCTCGGCTTCGAGCTGCGCGCCACCCGTGTCGTCGTTCGTTTGTTTTGCTTTGCTGTACTCGTTGACCGCGCGTTCGCGCTGTCCCAGTAAATCGAAAATCTTGCCCAAATAGATGTGCCCCCACACTTCCGTCCATTTCTCAGAAGGCTCGGGAACGGCCTGCAAGGACTCACGGAATGCATTGGCAGCGGCTTGATAGTTTTTTTGGTAGAAGAAGGCTTCTCCCATGCGGAAGTTCGCCAGGGGACGGCCGGGCTGGATCGAGAGCGCCCGTTGATACTGCCGGATGGCGTCGTAGTAGAGACCCTGCTCTGCGAGCTCCTCTCCGCGCGCGATGGCCGCGCGCGCACGAAGCGAAGTGCTTCCCTTGAGGACGAGGTTGTTTGGGTCAATCTTGATGCCGCCCGGCTTCGGCCGGCCGAAAGTCTCCACCGTAAAGGGCGACTCCAGGCCCAGAACATCCACCCACTTCGTTTCGGGATTTCCTTCCGTGTCGATTCGTATCTGAACGGGCATGCTGAACGTGTCGATCGGCTGCTTGATCTTCCCCACCACACGAAAGCCCTTCGGTGTGCGGTACACAACGTAGTCCAGCGTAAAGTCCGGCACGCCTGTGGAATTCAGCCACTGCGCAAAAAAGGCCCGCAGGTTTGGCGGAACTTCGCCGGGTTTCGCCGCCGCCTGGACGTGCTGGTCGGACATGTTGATGAGATCTTCGATTCGCGCTGTCTTCCCCGCATACTGGACGGCGAAATCATGCAGGAGCGACTTGAACGCGACATCCCCCATCAGCGCGCGAAGCATGTGGAACACCATCGCACCCTTATTGAGCACTACCGAGCGATAATCGCTCGAGTAGGGCGCCAGCCGGGCCGCTTGCGCGATCGGCGCGGCATCCTCATACATCAATGCTCCGACTGCAAATTCGTCCACCGCGCGTAATCCCGCTTCTCTCCCCGCGCTCTGCTCCGCGTAGAGTTCTTCGCAATAGCGCGACAGGCCATCGGTCACCCACACGTCGCCGGGCGAGGTCGGCAGCACGGAGTCCCCGAACCACTGCGAAGCGACGAGGCGGGCGATAGTGCGCTCCGCCGTTTTCGGCTCCCACAGCCGGCGGCTGAGGAGGAGAACGCCCGGAGCTGAGAAGTCGCGCAGCGTGCCATCGGGCAATTGAATCACGGTAAAATCCGGATCCTTCAAACCGCCAAACATGTCGGAGAATACCGTCACGGCGCGGGCGACATCGTCCGCAAATCCCTGCGCATTCGCCGAGTCGGAGCGCGGAGCATACACCGCTACATCAATCCCTTCCGACTGCTTGGGATTTAGCTGCAGATTGCCCGCCACGAACGTCCCGTGCGGGCCGGGCGACTTGCACTCAAAGGTGTAGAGAAGGCGACCGCCCTCGGCGCCAGTTTTTCCAGCCAGAGGCGTCGGCGACCCAGCTTTTCCGGAGCCGGCCACGGCGAATGTGTCAGGAACGTTCAGGTGGAATGTAGCCGTATAGCGGTTCGACGGGTAGTTCGTCAGCGGAAACCATCTGGAGGGAAGCAACAGATAGGCGTCGTCCCGTCCAATGACCGCCGCTCGCACGCCCGGCACCGGGCTATTCTCCTCGTTCGCGAGCATCCCGGAATAGGTAAAGGTGAGTGTAACTTGTCCCCCCGCTTGGACAGGAGTGGGAAGGGTTACGAGGACGTAGAGCGGGTTCGTTGAATCGCGGCCGAAGCCCAAAGTCTTGCCCTCGGCCGTTTTCACGTCGCTGACGATCAGGTTTGGATGCAGCTCGACGCGGATATTGCTGGAGACTTCGCTCGCTCGAAACTCGATTTTTGCGATGGCGCTGATGGACTGGCGCGTGGAATCGAGCGTGGCGGAGATGTCGTAGTGTTCTGCGAGAAAACCGACGGTACGGGGTGCCTGGCCCCGGAGGGGAGACACGGCGAAGGCCATCCCCGCGCACGCTAGCAAGGCAACTTTAGGTAGAATTCTTCGGCGGAGCGGCATCCAATACCTTTCAGCGGGCACCTTTCACTGCGGTGCGAACCGACACCATTCTACCCATATAGGATAGCAGACACGGGCCTAAGTGTTGCCAGCCACCCCTCGAAGAAGTCCAGCTATCGCCTCCGCGGCTCGCTCGACTGCCCCGGGCGGTCCCAGCCGCTTGCGCACCTCGGCCAGCCCATGTCGGAGCTCCTCGCCGGCCTGGGGGTCGCAGAGCAGGTTCAGGACTTCCCGCGCCACTCGGTCCGCGGTAAAGTCCTTTTGAATCAGCTCAGGAACGACTCGCCGCTCCGCGATCAGGTTCACCATGCTGAAGTGTTTTGTGCGAACCAGAGGCTTGGCAAGCAAAGCTGTAAGCGGCGTCACCCGATAGACCACAACCATTGGGACATCGAGGAGCGCGGCCTCTATCGTGGCGGTCCCACTGGAAACGATGGCGGCATCTGCTGCGGCGAGCGCGTTATAGGTCTGGCCTTCCACGACCGTCACTCTGCCTGCAGCCTGCCAGCCCGCTTGCAACTCCTCTACCTCGCTATGCGCAGCCGCGGCAATGACGAACTGTGTCTGTCGCTCTGCTTGGATCAGGCCGCAAGCCTCGCGAATTACGGGAAGATGCTGCGCCAGTTCCGCCCTACGGCTGCCGGGCAGGATCGCGACGATTGGCACGGCGGGATCGAGATTCTGCTGGCGGCAGAATTCCTCTCGCGTTTCAGTCGCCTGTACCGCGCCAACCAACGGATGGCCGATGAATTTCGTGGGTACCCCTGCGCCGCCGAAAAACTCCTCCTCGAACGGGAAAATGCATAGCGCCTGCGCGAACCGCCGCCGCACTACTCTCACGCGCCACGGCCGCCAAGCCCAGAATTGCGGGCAGATGTAATAGATATTTCGCACGCCTTGCGGGCGAAGTTTGCGCGCCAGCCTCAGATGAAAGCCGGGGAAATCGGTGAGAATCGCAAAGGGAGGCCTGCGGCTGCGCGCTTCCGAAACCAAATGCCGCATGGCTCGAATCAGCGAGGGGAGGTGGCTGAGAATCTCCGTGATGCCTACGACGGAGACCTCTTTGTAGTCGGTGATAACCTCCACACCGGCGGCGCGCATTTGCGGCCCGCCCATTCCAAAAAGAGCGACATCCGCGCGCTTTTGCAACGCCGTCGCCAGCCGCGCTGCGTACATGTCCCCGGAAGCTTCGCCTGCTGAGATAAGGAGCGGAATCGGAGCCATGCGCGGTCGCGGCGCTCAATCCGTGGCGGGCTGAGGAGCCTGCAATGGTCCTCGAAGCTGCTCCGCGAGACGTGCCGCGGCGTCGCGAGAGTCATCGGACGGCAGGCCGAGTTCCTGCTCCTTGTACTGGAGCTGATAGAGGCGATAGTAAATGCCGCGTTGCGCCAGCAATTCCTGGTGAGCGCCTTGTTCGCGCAGGCGGCCCTTATGAAAAACGAGTATGCGTGAGGCGTATTGGATCGTGCTCAGGCGATGAGCGATGACCAGCGAAGTGCGGCCGGAAAGCAGCCGGTCAAGCGCCTCGCGGATTTGGAGTTCGGTCTTGGTGTCAACGCTCGATGTGGCTTCGTCCAGGATGAGGAAGCGAGGATTGTGTGCAAGAGCCCGGGCGAAGCAGATGAGTTGCCGCTGGCCAACCGAAAGAGTCGACCCGCGCTCATTGACCGACGTGTTCACGCCTTCTGGCAACGTTCGCACGAAATCGCCGAGCCCGATTTCATCGACGGCATGCTCGACGGTTACGCGATCGATCCCCGGCGAACCGAGGCGAACGTTTGACTCGATGCTTCCCGTAAACAGGAAAGAATCCTGCAAGACGATCCCGAAATAGCGTCGGAGATCCTGCAGGTTGAGAGTCTTTATGTCGATGCCATCAAGGAGAATCTGGCCCCGCTGGACGTCGTAGAACCGCAGCAGCAGTGAAATTAGCGTAGTCTTGCCGGCCCCAGTGTGTCCGACGATCGCCAGTGTCTGGCCCGGTTCTACGCGGAAGGAGACATCGCGCAAGACCCAATCCTCATCAGCGGGCTCAGGCACATCGCGGTAGCTGAACCAAACATTGCGAAACTCGATTTCGCCGCGGGGAGAGTCGAGACGCGCGGTTTGAGAGGCGGAATCGATGGTGATGGGCTCGTCCAGCAGTTTGAAGATCCGCTCGGACGCGGCCATGGCGGACTGCAGGATATTGAATTTTTCGCTGAGATCCTGAATGGGGCGGAAAAAACGCGTCGCCCACATCGTGAAACCGACGAGTATGCCTAGCGTGATGCGCCCGTCTAGAACGCGATTGCCACCGGCCCAGTAGATAAGAGCAACGGCGGCGATGCTGAGGAATTCGACGGCCGGATAGAAAAGAGCGAAGGCCAGAATGGCGTCGTACCACGCTTTCATGTTGTCCCGGTTGCGCTTTTCAAACTCTATGCGCGCTTTCCGCTCGCGATTGAATAATTGCACCGCGCTCATTCCGGAAATGTATTCCTGGAGGAAAGCGTTGATGCGCGCGATCGCAGTGCGAATGCGGCGGTTGGCGTCGCGCACGAACTTCCGGAAGAAATAAGTGACTACAAGTATGAAAGGAAGGACTGCGAAGGCGTCGAATGCGAGACGATGATCCTTGTAGAAGAGATACCCCGCCAGCACGGTCAAGACGAAGAAGTCGTTGATCATAGTGACGACGCCGGCGGCGAATAGGTCGTTCAGAGCGTCAACGTCGGTGGTCACGCGCGTGACGAGACGTCCCACGGGGTTGCGGTCGAAATAGCTCATCGGCAGGCGCTGAATGTAGGCAAAAATCTCGCTGCGCATGTCGTACATGGTCTGTTGGCCGACTCGCTGCATGATGCGGATCTGCGCATACTGCGCGAGAAAATCGGAAATTAGGACGAGCAGGAAGGCCACGCCGATGAACTCGATGCCGCGCCAGGCTACAGACTCGGCAACGAGGTGGCTGATCGCAGGCTTAAAGTAGCTGTCGATAGCTTTGTAAAAAAACCAGGGTTGAGCCAGCTCAAGCGGAGTGACCACCGCGACGAGCGTCATCGCCAGCACCACCCGCCACTTGTAGGGCCGCAGGTACTGCATCAGCCGCCGCATCAGCCTCGCGTCGTATGCTTTGCCGAGCTTCTCTTCTTCGTGAATATTGCTCATGCCCGTTCTAGCTCTTCTTCCAGCAATTGCTTCTGATACAGGTCGGCGTAGTACCCGCCGCGTGTGAGAAGTTCGTCGTGCGTGCCCCGCTCCGTGATCCGGCCGTCCCGCAATACGATGATTTGATCGGCATCCCGGACGGTCGAAGTGCGATGCGCAATGAGAATGGTGGTTCGTCCGCGCATGATGCCGCGCAGACGGCTTAGGATTCGCTCTTCGGTTTGCGTGTCCACGCTCGATAGCGAGTCGTCGAGGATGAGGATACGCGGGTCTCGCACAATCGCGCGCGCTAGCGCCGTGCGCTGCTTCTGGCCGCCGGAAAGCGTGATTCCTCTTTCGCCTACCATTGTGTCGTACTTCGCGGGAAACTCCTGCACATCGCCATCCAGGCTGGCGATTTCTGCGGCTTCGCGCACGCGCTCAGCATCGAATTGCGGCAAACCGAAAGCGATGTTTTCGCCTACAGTTTCGCTGAAGAGATACGTGTCTTGCGGAACGTAGCCGATGGCGCGGCGCAGCGTTTCGAGCGGCCATTCGCGAATCGATCGGCCGTCGATCAGCACGGCGCCATCCGGTGCTTCCCAGAGGCGCGCAACCAACGCAGCCAGGGTTGTCTTGCCGCTGCCTGTAGGCCCGACAATGGCCAGGGTCGAGCCGGCCGGTATTCGCAAATTGATGTCGCGCAGGACGCCCTCACTGGCGGTGCGGTTGCCATTTCCGCTGCCGTTTGCGCTCGCTCCTGCCATCGTCGTCGGATATGAAAAATTGAGGTTGCGGAACTCGATCTCGCCTTCCAGTTCTTTTTCAGCGGAGATGCTTGCCGCCCGGTCATCGACTTGCGGTTGCGCGATGAGAATATGGTTCAGCCGGCCCATGGACGCCGCGCCGCGCTGGAAAATGTTGGTCACCCATCCGAGCGCGATCATCGGCCAGACGAGAATGCCGAGATAACTGTAGAAAGCGATGAGCGCGCCAAGAGAAATTCGACCGGAGAGAACGAGGTGGCCGCCCTGCCACAAGACGATCAGGAAGGTCACGCCGATGAGAGCCTGAAGCGAAGGCATGAACATGCTCCAGGTGCGGATCAGTTTCACGTTGCGCGAGACGTACTCACGGTTGGGCTCGTCAAAGCCGCGAATCTCGGCTTCTTCCTGCGCATACGCTCGGACGACACGCACGCCCGCAAGATTTTCCTGCACTTTCGCTGAGAGCGTGGCCAGTGAGGCCTGAATTTTTTCGTACAGCTCGTGGATGACCTTGCCGAAATGCTGCACCACGATGGCCACAATCGGCACGGGCAGCAGAATCCAGAGCGTGAGGACCCCCGACAATTGGGACATGACGCCAATCGCCAGAGCCATCCCGATAATGGTCTGGCCGCTGTACATGATTCCCGGCCCCAGGACCATGCGCACGGCGTTCAGGTCGTTCGTGGCGCGGGACATCAGTTCGCCGGTTCGGTTGCGCACGTAGAATTCCGGCTCCATCAGCAGCAGGCGATTCAACAAACCGCCCCGGATGTCGAACTCGATGTCGCGCGAAACGCCGATGAGCACCCACCGGGTCCAGAACGAAAGCACCGCGCGTATCGAAACCAGGCCGATCAGAAGCAGGCAATAAATGCCAAGTGCGTGGCGGCTATGCGGCGAGTAGTAGGGAATCGCGCGGCTCAGCCAGGAGCCGGCCAGTAGATGTCCTTGCGCGCTGCTCTCGAACGGATGGGCGCTGCCCGCGAGAATGTCCGTGAGCACTCCGGTCGCGAGCGGGATCAGATTTTGCACCACGCTCGAGACGACGAGAGCGATCATGCCCAGTGCGATCGATCCACGATAGCGGCCAAGGTAAGGAAGTAACCCGACAAGGTTTTTCCAGGAGGATGATTTGGCAGGTTTCTTCGGCGTCGAAGCTGCCCCTATGGTTGCCGCGGCCGCGCTCATCGCAGCACCGATCTTGCATTGGATAGCGATGGCGTTTCCAGCAGGAAATGTTCGTAGGTGTGGTCCAGCGACTGGTAGCGCTTCGTCGCCGGATTCCACGCGATTCCTATGGGCAGCTGATGCGGATCGGCGACTCCCTTGATTGGCGTGAAGTACAACTGGATCCCTTTGACGGGGTCTTGCTCGTATTGGATACGCCAGCCGGCGACCGAGGCCAGCGGCGTCAGCGCCAGGTACCCCTTGGCATTTTTCAGGTACTCATCGCAGCGGAAAAGCTCCTTCCACGAACCATCGTCGTTTTCCGCAATGACCGCACGCGTCACGATCGTCCCTGGCAGCTCATTCTTCGGCGTCTTCGGGACGACATTCGCGGCGAGAAACTGTTGGTTCCCGGTTTTTGCCAGATCTCCAAATACGAGGACCTGAGTTTCCTTCCCCAGCAGGCTTTGTGCGGCGGCTTGAATGTCTTCGGGCACCGCTGGCTCCGCCGGCTTGGCGGCTGTCTCCCCAGCGGACTTTTGCGAGGGTTCGTCCCCGCAGCCGCCAGCCAACACCGCGCCAAGGACGAAGAAGCCCGCTGCCATCCCCGACAGAAATCGCCGGATCCCGTACCGATGGTTGCGCGGGTTCCTCTCCTTGCCACTTGCTTCAGCAAGGATCAGGGCGGAGGACGCCTTCACCTTGCATCCGGAGATGATTCTTGTTTCGTCCATCAGAAATTTGCCACTGTCCGTTCGATGCTCAGAATTGCGCCGCTCGGATCGCCTTTTCCGGCGTGTTCGCCACTTTCCTTTCGTGTGGACCGTTCTTCTCTTCGCCCGTGAGGCTGAGGTGCGATACAACAATTCTATCCGTTGCCGGCCATTCGTGGAAGCGCTCGCCTTTCGGAAGTTCCTTGCGGGTTATGGCTAGCGGTGCGCCAGAATCGCGTCCAGTCGCGCTTCAAAATTCTGTTCTCCTTCGGACCAGAGCTGGCTGCGCTCGACCGGCAAAGCTCGCTCAATCGATTCCACCCAGTTGAACAACTGTTGGATGTTCTCGCGCGTCTTTGCGAGATATTCCTTCAGGTTGCCCGGAACGGCCATCCACTGGCGAAACGTGTGTTCCAGCGGGTGATCGGAGGATTCAAACGGGTTCGAGGCGGCGCCGGGTGCCAACAGCCCCGCGTGTCCTGTGAAAAAATGTTCGAACCCTAAATCCGCGATAAAATTCCCATCCGAGCCTGCCAGACCACCGTCATACTCGGGCCCGTGGCAAGTCAGCAGCAGCGGTTCCGGCTTGTGCGTCCACTTGAGACTCTCCGCGTCAAAACTCCACAAATCCCATTTTGCCGAGGCCATGTACGCGCTGTCTGCGTTGATGTGCTGAGCCGCCAGGGCAGCGACTTCCGCAGCCCCGTAACCCTGCCCCTTCAGGTCCCACTCCGCTAGTGGAACTTCCGTCGCATCCACTGGCTGCACCACCAGCCCGTTGAACGCAAGCTCTGAAGCGGAATGCGGAGCGGTTGCGAGGTATCTCGCGAACTGGGCAAGCAATGTGCTTTCGGTGAAGTCGCGCGTCCACACGCGCAGATAGGCTCGATTAGCCATGATGTTTCAAGATCTCCGATTATACGTGTGCGCTCGGCGGTATGCGAATCCAGGAAATTCGACGCCGTCTCTCGGTCTAAAAACTAATCGATAGTTTCAATTTTATTCAAACTGAGTTTCGGCCGTGTTTGCCGGCGCGCAAGCCGACTGGCCGCCTAGCGGTCCTTGCCGCCGGCGGTTGTCGAGCGGGATATCGGCGTCTCCGCGGTCATCAAACTTGCTGCAATCTGCTGCAATCGTTCGCGCAGCGCATCGCCGACTCCGGCAAAGACTTGCGAACACGTTTCGCGCAGTTTTTCTTCGGCCTTCGCGGCAATACTCGAAACGGCTTCCCGGGACTGGTAATCCAGGCTCGCCACCGTGGCGAGCATCCACTGGTTTGAAACATTTTCCAGCCGGCTGCGATGTTGCTCCGCGGCGAGGTTGCTGAGCTGCGCGTATATGGCGCCCAGTTGCGTCCGATGCGTTTCGACCGTGGACCTCCACGCATCCAGCAAGGGAGACATCCCGGCCTGCACTTTATCTTTTGCGTCAGCGACTCCGGCTTCCACCGCCCCGGTCATGCGCGACCGAAATTCGCGCAAGAACATTTCCTGCTCCGAGGTGACTCTGTGGGATAACTCTGTGCGCGCCGCTTCGAGCTTCACTCGCGATTCACTCAAGGAAGTTTGCGTCTCATCGTTGAATCCGGCAAGTTCCTGGCGAGCCTGGCGTTGGATTTCGTCGGTAAACGCAGCCGTCGTCGTATCCGCGGCTTCGGCGAAGAGTGCGCGCGCATGCTCGAAGGCGTCGCGCACGACCTCCTCCATCTGCGTCTGCGTATGCCCGATGAAGCTGCGGCTGGAGTGATCCAGTTCGCTGGCGAAGGCGCTCGAGACCTCCCCTGCCTTCTCCCGGAACTGATTTCCCGCCTGTTCGACCGTTTTGTCCGTCAAGTTTTGGATCTGCATCTGTGCTTTTTTCTCGTACCACTCTGCGGATTTCAACAGATCGTCCACGGTTTGATGTTTCAGATCCAATACTTTGGATTCGATTTCCGTCAGGTTGCGTGCCGCGACCGTGCTGGCCGCTTCCTGCAGAAGTTCATCCACGCCCCCAAGATTTTCGCGGAAGCGGGCCAACGATTCGGCGAAGGCTTCATCCGCGGCAGCCCGGATTCGGTCCTGCTGCAATGTCATGGCCGCATCCAGCAGGGAACGCCCGCCGGCAAGCCGGTGAATCGCTTGTTCGGTTCTTGAGATGTGCGGCTGGACCATTGAGTCAATCTGCTGGTCAAACCGCGAGAGGGCCTGCTGGCACTGTTCTTCAAACGTGTTGCGGATCCGCCCGTTCAGCTGTTCGAGAAGCGTTTCTGACTGCCGGTGCAATTCATTGCGATGCAGGTTGAGCACGTCGCCGATCTGTGACTCGAATCCCGCCAGAGCTTGCTCTTGTGCCGCTCCGATGCGCGCGGGAAAGTGTTCCAGACGGTCGCTGACTTCCACGGCGCGCCCCAGAGCGTTTTCCAGGCGCTGCGATTGTTCTTGAGCCGCGTTGCGCGCCGCGGCGATCCGCTGTTCCGCTTCCGCCGCTCCCGCGCTCATGATTTCGCGAGCCGCTGTGCTGTGACGGCTCGCTTCTTCCTGCACTTGCGACACCAAGCCGCTCACGCTTTCGCGCAGACTCGCCGTCGCGGCCGCCGTGATTTCCTGTGCTTCGGCGGATTGCCGCGCGGCTTCTTCCCGCAGCGAATTGCGCAAAGCGTCGATGCGCTGCGCCGCTTCCGTTGCCGCCGCGTTCACGCCTTCCCGAACTGCTATGCCTTGCTGCTCAACTTCTTCCCGAAACCGCGAAAGAACGCCGCGCACGTGCTCGTCGAGCCCCGCCGCCGCTTTCTCCAGCCCGGCTTCCAGGCTGGCTTCCAGAGCGGATCTCCAGCGTGCTTGCGCCCCTTCGATTTCATTATTGATCTGGCCCTGCGAGGAGTTTTGCCTATCCCTAAGCGCGGCCGTGACCTGCTCCTGAATCTCCCTCGCCGCTGCGCTCAAGGCTTCGTGGCTCGCCTTTGCAGTCAACTCGTTCTGCCGGGTGATCTCTTCGACCTCGCTCAACGATTCGGCGGTTCGGCTCGAGATCTGGTTCTGCGCTTCTTCCGCTTGCGTGCGAAGCCGGGTCGCGGATTCCTCCGCCTGCTGGCAAAGCGCTCGCAGAGACTCCACCGCGCTGGCAAGCTGCTGCGTATGCTGGGCGCGCTCTTCTATCCCTCGATCCGAAATCTGCTGCGTCAGGTGTCGCGTAAGCTCTTCAAGCTGCGGGGCAATCCACCGCGGCAGTTCTTTTTGCAGAGCCTCAGCGGCTGCCGTATGCGCGGTGCGCGAACGCGCATCGGTCTCTTCCTGAATTCTTTCAATCGCACTCTGCACTTGTTGCGCAAGTTGTTCGCGCGCAATGGAGAATTTCTGCTCCCACTCTTCGATCGATACGCGCCGCTCGGCCGCGACCGCCTGCGCCGCCACTTCGCGCGCTGCGGCCTGGATCTGCTGCTTCGCATCGGCCACGAGCCTCGCCATCTGTCTCGCCAATTGGAGCGAAGCATCGGTAGCGCTTGCCGGCGCGGGGAAAATGCGCAGATTGTCCTCTGCTTGCGCTGTTGCGGCTTCCGGCTCCGTCAGCGGCAGATGAATTTCCGCCGTCTCCGGACTTCTCGCGGGGAACTCCTGCGCACTTTCGTGCCTAGGGGCAACGCTGTCGGCCTGCTTCGGAGTGAACCAGTCCGGCGGCGGGAAAGCGATCCCCCACGTATTTCCGGGAACTTCGAGTTCGAGCGCCACCTGGAAGAGCTGCCTCACCGTCCGCGGCCGCTGAATCCACGCAACACGCCCGCGTACCGTCCGCGCGGCCTGCCCCGCCTCCGGATGCGGCACTTCGAGCGTGACCCACATGTTTTTCAGAACGTAGTGCTTCGACTGGTAGCGGCACCCGTGGCAATTGATGATGAGTGTAGACGTGCGTTCGGTGAATGGCCGCCCCAGCGCGTCCACGCCTGTCACCGCCAGCGGAACAGCTTGCATGATTCGCGTGCTGCGCCGCTTCCGCAATTCCTCGTTTTGGTGTTCCACCGTTTCAGACATCATTTCCGTTGTTTCGTCGGCAAGATTGCCGCCCTGCTCGTCCATGGACACCGTTGCCGCTCCTGAATCTTTTCTCGCGTCGCAATCTTTCTACGACTCTTTGGTCGATGTGCCTTCCGAGGTCGGCGTCCGGTGCGTTCCCGTCACGAATTCCCAGGCTTCCTTTGCCACCCAGATTGGTCCCACCAATAAATAAATCGGTCCCTGAAAAAATGCCGGATGGTTTCCCTCAATTTTGTGTCCAACAAAAAGAAAAATCCATCCGCCAACAAAAAAGCTCGCTCCCCAAATCCATTTCGTGAGTACCAAAAGGAGGAGTCCCAGAAAAATCATGGGAATTCCTACCCCATGCAGCACTTTGTTCGCGCCGGAGGAATGCTCGTGGTCGTACTGTGCCATGTAGTGCGCCAAGCCGGGCATAGCGCACCTCCTTGCGGTGGGGGCAATTCCGCGGAAACTCAAACTCTATACCCAAAATGGGCTGTTGGCTAGAGGCGACCATACGTACTAGAACGAGCTTGCGGCTATCTTCGAGGAACCACTCTTATCGTAGGAGTCAAATCAAGGAGGTCGTACACATGTCGTTCAGGCACCGGTTGCGAGCGTTGGACCTAGAGGTCTCGCCTTCCCTCCAGCGCCTTCAGCATTGTCACCTCGTCGGCGTACTCCAGGTCCGCGCCGACCGGAATCCCCACGCCGATCCGGGTCACACGCACTCCCAGCGGCTTTAGCAGCTTGGAAAGATAAACGGCCGTGGCTTCGCCCTCTGCCGTCGGATTCGTCGCGATGATGATTTCTTCGACCGTCCCGCCCTTCAGCCGCTCAATGAGCGACTTGATTCTAAGCTGTTCCGGCCCGCGTCCCGACAGCGGCGACAAGGAACCGCCTAAAACGTGATACATCCCGCTGTATGTCCGCGTCTTCTCCACCGCCATGATGTTGTGCGCTTCTTCCACGACGCAGATCGTCTTTTTGTCGCGATTTGAGCCCGTGCAGTAAATGCAGGGATCGTTGTCCGTAATATTGCTGCACACCGAGCATTCCCGAATTTTTTCCTTTGCGTCTCGAATGGCGTCCGCCAGCCCGAGCGCATCCTCTGGAGCCGCACGCAATAGAAAGAAAGCCAGGCGCTGCGCGGTTTTCTGTCCAATTCCGGGAAGGTGCTTTAGCTCATCGATGAGCCGTTCGACTGGGGCGGCAAAATCAGGCATGCATGATGTGTAGCACAGCGTCGTAGCTTCGCGCAAACAACCGGAGGCAGTGTCCATCCGACACGACCCTAACTAGCACAAAACACAACACTTAGAAAATTGCCGTTTACTAGCCGTGAGTCCCCTCCGAACAAACTGCAAGTCTCCGGCCTCCGCACGTTCTAACATCAGAAGTAATCGAGCGGTAGTCCGAGGAACGCCCATGCCCCTGCTCTACCTGATGGTTGCTCTCTTCGTCTGCTTGGTAATCGCCACTCCCTTTCTGACTCTATTTCTATTGGGCCGGCAGGCCAAACTTCGCAGGGAATTAACTGAACTCGCCGAGGACAACGCGAAACAGCATATGAAGTTGCAGCGGGCCGTCGGTGAGCTGCAAAGCAAGCTTGCCACTGGTTCTTTGCCATCCGTTCCAGCCTCTGAAGAATCTGTTACTTCAGAAGTACGTCAACAAGTCCCTGTACCGCGCTCCTTTCCGGTTGCTCCAATTCCTCTCGCCCCGGTTGTTCCTCCTCTCCAGCAAACTCCCGCAGCTCCCCCACGCGCTGGTGCCCAGCCGCCCTTGCAGCCGCCTGCCACTCCCTCTGTTCCCGTCATCGAGAAAAAGCCCGAGCCCGCGCCAATCCTTGAGCCGAAGCCGCCCCTGCCCGTCACGCAGGTACCGCCTGCCCAGATCAGGCCAACTCCTCCTGCCGCTCCGCCAAAAATTGCACCGCCGCCCCCGCCGCAAGCGCCTCCCATGCCTCCTCCACGCCCAGCGGCGGTTCCTCCCGCTGCAGCCGCGCGCATTTCATCGCCGCCTCCAACTTCGTCTCTCCGATTTCCCGCGCCAAAGCCAACCCTTCAGGAGCGCATGAAAGCAGTTTCCTCTGTCGAAGAGCTCCTCGGCGCCAATTGGTTCGCCAAGCTCGGCGTCATCATGACCGTCATCGGCGTCGCTCTGCTCGGCAAGCTCGCGTTGCAGAATCTCGGCCCCGGCGGTAAAGCGCTCATTGTTTACGCAATTTCGATTCTGTTTCTTGTCGGCGGCATCTTCCTCGAAAAGCGCGACCGTTATCAGCTCCTTGGCCGCGTCGCGATTGGCGGTGGCTGGGCGCTGCTTTTCTTCAGCACCTTCGGCATTCACTTCGTCGCCGCCATGCGCGTCCTCGATTCCGGCCTTCTGGATTCCGTCCTCATGCTCGTCGTTGCCGTAGGAATGGGCGCGCACACCTTGCGCTACAAGTCTCAGTTCATCACTGGCCTCGCTTTCCTGCTCGGCTACACCACTGTCGCGTTGAGCCAGGACACCGTCTACAGCCTCACCGCGGGCGTGATGCTCGCCATCGGCCTCGTCGGCATCGTTCTCAAAATGGGTTGGTTCGAGCTCGAAATTTTCGGCATCCTCTCCAGCTACCTCAATCATCTTTATTGGCTCTATCGCATTCTTGGCATCGAGGGCGCGCACGGCCGCGCCTTTCCCGAATATCACGCCAGCCTCGCTCTCCTGTTTTTCTATTGGCTGACCTTCCGCATCTCTTACGTCGCCCGCAATATCAAGTCCGACTTCGAGGAGCACGTCTCGACCGTCTCCGCGCTTCTCAATACTCTCCTGCTTCTTGGCCTCTTGAAATTCCAATCCGTGAATCCCGAGCTCGCCTACATCGCTCTGTTCGCCGTTGGCGCTCTCGAACTGATGTTTGCCCTTCTCCCCATCACCCGGCGCCGCCGCCGCGCCTTCGTCATTCTCAGCATCGCCGGAGCGTCGCTCATTCTCGCCGCCGTCCCGTCGCACTATTCAGGCAACAACGTTGCCATTCTCTGGCTCGTCGGCGCGGAAGTTCTTCTCTCCGCTGGAATCGTTTTCAAGGAAGTCGTCTTCCGCCGGCTTGGGCTCTTCACCGGGCTTCTCGTCGGCGTGGACTTGATCGGTTTCAATTTCCGGCCGCTCGTCGATCTGCGCGCAAAATCCGAAGACCTTTTTCTTGCAAGCGGAGTTCTCTTCGCACTCTGCGCCCTGGTTTTTTATCTGAACTCCTTGCACGTGGGCTCGCGCTGGAAAGAATCCTTCGACGATTCTCTCGATCGCGGATTGCTCACCATCCATTCCTATCTCGGCGCCTTCTCCGCGGCCACCGCTGCCTGGGCGCTATTCTCGTACGACTGGACCGCAATCGTTTTTGCCGCGGTCATGCTCGGCCTCGCCGCGCTAAACCGTCGGCTCGAGTCCCATCATTTGCGGATCCAGTTCACTCTTCTCGGCATTCTCACGCTGTACCGCGCTCTCGTCTTCAATCTGCACATCGATAGTCCTTCTCATCTTCACATCACCACTCGGCTGATTACTCTTCCCATCCTCGGCGCAATTTTTTACCTCACCGCGAAACTCTCACCGCTCGGCGAAGATCAGTTCCAGAGCGTCCTTCGTGCGCTCTTTTCCTTTGCTGGCGCGGCGATGTTCGGCTTTCTCATCTGGAGCGAAGCGCCCGATATTTGGATGGCCGCGCTTTTCCTCGCCGCCGCCGTCATCATTGCCTTCGCCGCCCGCCGCTGGGATCTCCTCCATCTCAGCATCCAGGAGCATCTCTTCGCCCTCGCCGCCATTCTGCGCACGCTGGATTACAACTGTCATGTTGCCGGCCACTACGGCCCCTTCAGCATCCGCCTGCTCACTGTCTCTCTTGTCGCTGCGGGCCTTTACGCCATCTCGCGCCGCGCAACGACCCAAAGCGCGTCTCACGGCCTCATCGCCGCTTATCTTCACACCACCGCCGCCACCTTCCTGCTCGCGCTGCTCATGTGGTACGAAGCGTCCACCGGCTGGCTAGCCGCTTTCTGGGCTCTTTTCGCCTTCGCGCTCGCCGCGATCGATCGCCGCTTCAAGCTCGATGATCTGCGCTGGCAGGCTCACGCCCTCGCTGCCATCACTCTGCTTCGCTGCATCGGCGTCAATCTGCACAACGAAGAGCTTTGGCATGGCCTCAGCGTTCGTCTCCTCACTCTCGCTCTCGTTGCCGTCGTCTTTTACGCGATGTCTCTTTTCATTCGCATGCCCGAAGAGTGGCGCGCCCGCGATTTTCATCACATTTATTCCTGGTCCGCTTCGCTCCTGGTCTCCCTTCTTCTTTGGTATGAACTCGATCCTCTCGGCAGGGCCGTCGGCTGGGCCGTCTTCGGCCTGGTGCTATTCGAATACGGCTTTCTTCGGAAGATCGCGCAATACCGTTATCAGGCCTACGTCGCCTTCACCGCCGCTTTCGCGCGCATATTTTTCGCGAACCTCACTGCGGGTGTGCGCGGCGAACTTCTTGGGCCACGCATGTACACTGTGCTTCCTCTTATTCTGATTTTCTTTTTCGTCTATGCGCAGCTATCCGCGGAGGAAGCCGGCAGTGGCGGGAAAACGCGTTTCCGCTCTGATGCGCTGGTCGCCTATCTCGGCACGGCTTCGCTCGTCGCGCTCTTCTACTTCCAATTCGATCCGGACTGGGTGGTTACCGCGTATGCGGCCATTGCGTTCGTTCTGTTCGGCGGGGCATGGGCGCTGAAACGCCAGATCTTCCTCCACCAGGGCATTCTGGTGACGCTCGGAACTTTCGCACGCGGCATGGCTCACAATCTTTTCGGCTCCAGTTATTTTAACGAAGGGACCTGGAGCGGCCGCTACTTCGTCGTGAGCACCGCCGTCGCAATCTTGTTGGCGACGATCTTCTTTGCACTCCCGCTGCGCGAAGCTCATAAAACGTTGCCCGGCGCGAGCCGCAACAAATTTCTCTCCGCACTCGTCGCCCGTCCCGAGCAGTTGCAGTTCTTCGTCCCCATCACTCTTTTGACGGTTATGCTGGCTCTCAAGACCACCGCCGGGATGATCACCATTTCCTGGGGCATCGAAGGCGTGCTCATCATCCTTTTCGCGCTCGCCGTCAAGGAACGCAGCTTCCGCCTCGCCGGCCTGGGACTGCTTCTCATTTGCGTCGGCAAAGTCTTAACTATGGATGCATGGCGCCTCGAGCAGCGCGATCGCTACATCACCTTCATCATCGTCGGCGTCGCCCTGATCGCTGTTTCGTCCCTCTACATTCGTTTCCGCGATAACATCCGGCAGTATCTATGAAGCGTCCCGTAGTTTTCGTTTTGTTTTTCGCGATACTCGCGTTTTCTCTCGCCGGCCTTTACTGGAGCCAGCGCCGCGCCAAATCCACTCCCTCTTCTCCCAACGCCGTCCTCGATATGGTTGCGGACGCGCAGCGCGATCTCACTCGCGTCCCCATGCATTTCACGCGTCTGAGCGACGATCAGGAAATCGCCATCGGCAGGGAACTAGCCTCGCAATATTCCGGCCAGATTATGAAACTGACTCCGGAAGAGGAGGCGTTGGAAAAATATGTCACCCGCGTTGGCGGCACCGTCGCCGCCCACACGCATCGTCATCTTGCGTACAGCTTTCATTTGATCCCCGACCACAACATGATCAACGCATTTTCGCTTCCCGGTGGTCCGGTCTATATCGGGGAAGGAATGCTCGATCTCATGGAAACGGAAGACGAGTTGGCAAGCATTCTCGGCCACGAAGTCGAACACATCGATCACTATCATTGCATCGAGCGCATGCAGATTGAAGCCAAGCTGAAAAAACTGAATCTCGAAATCGTCGGACAGCTTCTGCAAATCCCCTTGGAGTTCTGGCAGGCGGGCTATCACAAAGACGAAGAATTTGAAGCTGATCGCGAAGGCGTTCGCCTCGCCGTTGACTCAGGCTACTCGCCGTATGGCGCGGTAGATCTTTTCACGCGGCTATCCAAGCTTTGCAATGAATACGTCATCCACGCCGAGACCCCCGAAGAAGAATTGTCCGAGCTCGCCATACAGAGCTTGACCGGATATTTTCGCTCGCACCCGCTTCCGTCCGAGCGGCTTGCGCAAATCAACACTCTGATCGCGGAGCAGCATTGGGAAAACCGCAAGACGCAAAAACCGTTTCATGTCGAATACGAAGTGCACAACGGCCAATTTGTGAAGTGAGAGGCTGACCCGGAAACGTAAGAGGATAAGAAACGAAGTGCGGGAATAAACGAATTCTTCGGCTGCTAAAACAATCCGGGGATTTTCATTCCGGCCATTCCAGGGATTCCGCCGGCAAGATTTTTCATCTGGCTGGCCAGCTCGTCATCGACTCGGCGTCCCGCTTCGTTCACTGCTGCGCGGATGAGGTCCTGCAGCATCTCCTGATCCTTGCTCGCGAAAACTTCCGGCTCGATGCGCACATCCACGACCTGCTTCTGGCCGTTCATTCTTACCGTGACCATGCCGCCGCCGGCCGAAGCTTCCACCGTGACCGAGTTCACCTGCCGCTGCAAGTCTTCCTGAACCTGCCGCAGTCTCGAAAGCATCTGTTGGAGAGCGCTGACTTCCATCAGGATTCCTCTTGCCGCCACTTTACTTCGGAGATTCTTCCCCCGAAGCGTTGCAGCATGGACTGTACGATCGGATCCCGCTCGAACCGTTCGCGCAATTGCCGCGCGTCCGGCGTTTCGGGCGGCGCAGCCGCTGCAACTGCTTCTACTTTAGCACACACCCGCACCGGGCGGCCCAGCACTTTGCTCGAACAGATACGGACCTTCTCGAGCGAGTCGCGGCCTTCCATCAACTCCGCGAATGCGCGCTTCGCCTGCGAAAAATAAATTCTCAGCTCCGCGCCTTCCAGCTCCCAGCGGCTCCCTTGCTGTACGATTTCGCCGAGAAATTTCTGCTGCGCCTGGACAGCCGTTTTGATTTCCGAGACCTGTTCCTGCGTTATGCCATCGGCTCGCGTCTCGGAAGTGTTCTCGACGCTCGGTTCGGCCGCGGGTTCGGAGTCCGGAGCAGCGGCAATCGATTCCGTTGAATCGGCCATAGCTGTCGCGTGCGATTCCGCGCGCGCCGGCGCTACGGCTGCGGCAGTCGCAGCAAACGTCGGAGCCGCGATTCGATGGGGCGGGGCAAAAGTTTTCTGCGAGGCTGAAGAAAAACCGCTCGTCGCCGCCGGCTGGGATCCGACCACAGCCGCGCTCGCCGCTGCTCCCGTGCGCAGTTCCGCCAGCAGCTCTTCCATCGGAGCGAGACGTTGCGCGTTGATCAAGCGCAACAGGCCCATCTCCAGATGCACGCGCGCATCGGGCTTGCGCCGCAAATCGTCATCCGTCTGCAGAAGAATCTGGAAAAACCGCGTGAGATCTTCTTCGCTGAATTGCGCCGCGGCCTTCGCAAGCGCGGGCCGCTGGTCCGCGGTGGCGGCAATCAAATCGGAATCGGCCCCGCACACTCGCGCGATCAGCAGGTTGCGCATGTGCCGGATTGCTTCGCGGCAAAAATGCTGGAGGTTGCGGCCGTCTTTTTGAAAAGTGTGCACGAGTCCCAGGGCGCGTTCCGCCGAGCCTTCGGCGATGGCTGCCACGAGTTCGTTGAGAGAATCTTCCGGAACGACGCCGAGCAGTTCGCGCACTTCCTTGTCCGGAATCACTTCGCCGCAATACGCCCTTGCCTGCTCCAGCAAGGAGAGCGCGTCGCGCAAACTGCCTTCCGCAATTCTCGCAATCACGGCCAGCGCGCCAGGCTCGATTTTCAAATTTTCTTTTTTGGCGATCTCTTCGAGCCGCCCGGTGATTTCCGCGAACGTGAGAGCCCGGAAATGAAAGTGCTGCGAGCGCGAACGAATCGTATCCGCCAGATCCTCGGGTTGCGTCGTGGCCATGACGAAAACCACGCGGTCCGGCGGCTCTTCGAGCGTTTTGAGCAGGGCGTTCGAAGCTTCCCCCGTCAGCATGTGCGCTTCGTCGAGAATGACGACCTTGCTCCGCGAAGCCGCCGGAGCGTAGCGCACCATTTCCCGCAGTTCGCGAATCTGGTCGATCCCGCGATTCGAGGCGGCGTCGATTTCGATGACGTCCAGCGAAGTTCCCGCGGCAATTTCCTTGCAGGAATCGCATTCCCCGCAGGGCTCCGCCGTCGGCCCGTTCACGCAATTCATGGCCTTCGCGAGAATTCGCGCGGCCGTGGTTTTTCCCACGCCGCGCGCTCCGGAAAAAATGTACGCGTGCGCCACGCGATTGTTTTTGATCGCGTTGGCCAGAGTTGCGGTGACGTGCGATTGTCCGACGAGATCGCTAAACGTTTGCGGCCGGTATTTTCGCGCGATGACCTGGTAGCTCATTTCGATTGGGTGTCAGCAGGCACAATCTTGTTTGGTTTTTTCCAGCAGACAATAAAACAAAACTCCGAGCGCGGTGCGAGCCAAAATAATTGTCGCTCCAAAATTGAAAGCCACCACCACAGCTTTGCTCCATCCCGCGCTCGCCCGCGGCTTGCAACCCGAGAGTGAAGGCCGCAAGCCTACTGCGATGCGAGGAACTTCGGGTGGTCTGCGGCACCCGAGGCAATCCCGATACCGTTGCTCCCTTCCGGGCCTGGCGGGGTTCGCGGGACCTCGTTGCACAGAGCCCGAAGTTCCACGCTCCGGCAGTCACGACGTCCGCTAGCGACTGCTGGTTCGAGTGTAGCACACAGAAGTTTTGCCAGCGCCACGCCGGATTTTTCACGACGAGGCGAAAGGTTTCAGCGGGTCGAAATTTTTGTTCAGCCGCGGATGCAAATCAAGTTTTCGGTTTTGACGCTGCGGCCGCGGGAGCATCCGGCGGCTCAACGTCAGCCGGATTCACCCAATTCACCTTGAACGGACCCGCGCCATGAACTTGCACGATCGTTTCACCCTTGGATTGCGCGAAGTGCCGCATCTCCTTTGGCATGGTCACAAAATTTCCGACGTTCATCGTTTGCATTTTACTCTCGTCGAATTTATCGCCCATGCCCACGAGAAAAGTTCCTTTCAACACGGTCACGTTCTCATCCGTGGGGTGCCAGTGCGCCGGGATCTTCGCTCCATCCGCGCACCGAAGGCGCAAAACATACGGCGCTCCGTCCGCATTTGGATCGCCCGATACAGGCGCGAGATCGCAGCCCTTGATGATGCCAGTCCATTTCAGATCGCCGTAATGCACGATCTTGTGCGCCGGCTCGGTTTCCTTTTTCTCCTGGCTGAAACTTGCCGCTGCGAAAGCCACGAAGGCCGCCGACAATACGCAAACACTTTTCAAGATTGTTTTATTCATGCTTGTTCCCTCCGCTGGAACTTTGCTGGAAAACATACGCTTCTCGGGTTCGGAGGGCAAGACGCTTGCGGCCAGCGGTTTCCATGAGACGAGTCCGCATAGAAAACAGAGAGGAGCAGCGGCGCATCTTCGGTCCGCTGGCTCCTCTGCGTTTGCATCGTTCGCCTCCGTGGCCTGCTCAGTTCTTCGGATAGTTGGGGTCGGCTTTCACTTCCAAGATTTGCTTGGTGTGGCGCTCGCTGTGCGCGGCGATGAGCAGTATGAACTGGTAACCGTCGAGCTTCATGTTCAGGGGACTATCAGCGGCGTGATCGCGCAAGCCAGGAGTCGTTTTCAGAAAATCCTCGGTGGTGGCGCGGCTCGCGACAAAATGTTTGAGGGAGCCGTCGGGCGAGCCGAAGCGGTTGGTCGGGACCAGCGGCTCGGGAGCCTGCGCTTTTTGCGAGCGATCCGGAATCATGGCCATCACCGCGTCGTCGGTCTTTTTCAGGTCGCGGTCGGGCACGGCCGGCGCGGCCATGACTTTCTCCACAACCATGCCGCGGATGTAGTCTTCAGCGGCGGCGATGTGCTCCATGACTTGCGCGATGGACCAGCGATCCGGGCCTGGCTTGAAATTCCACTGCGCTTCGGAGAGTCCCTTGGTGGCATCGAGGACGCCCTGCTTTGTTTTTTCGAGATACTGGATGGCGCGATCCTTGTCCGCCGGTGTGACTTCCTGCGCTCGAGCAGCGGCTGCGCCCGCGCATGCGAATACGGCGATAGCTGCTACTGCCCTCAGTTGCTTGATCATGTTTGGCTCGCTTTCTTGATTTGGTGTGTAGGAAAACGGAAACGTTCTTGACCTCGGAGTGAACCCGCCTGTCCGCCGAGTGAAGACGGAATGGTTCTGGCTGGATCCTCCGCGTTCGTAGAACTGTAGCAGTGAAGTGGTGCGAGACACAACGTCGGGTAAGGGTGCGAGCATGGCGCGTGAGCCGTGAGAGACAAAGAGACGGAGTTGACGGTGGCGAAGGCCACGAAGGGGATCGAAGGATTGCGCTGGAAGGAAGGGCCCCCCACCCCGGTGTTTTGTGGAAAGAGTGCGCAGATGATTGAGAATGCGGGAGTTAGTGTTTTGAGTGTGGCAAAAGAGTGCGTAAGAGTATGAAAACAAAGGACGGCTAAGTGGAGCGGAATGATATTGATGTGGACAGGTGCGCAAAGAGCGGTACGGAGTTGAAAGTTCAAAATCGAAAGCGGACACGGAGGCACACCCCATGGGTGACGGAAAGCGTGTGGATGAGATTGATAGCAGAGGGGTTGCGACGGTACCGGCGTGTCGAGTTGTGACGAGTGTGTCGAGTTCGGGGAAGCGAGGACGGAAGTGAGGCAGAGGATAGGCCGAGTAGTGTAGTAGAAAGGCGACAGCGAAGGGCGTCGCAGAGAGAACGAGATTGCCGGACGGGGGCTTCGGACCATATTACATGGTAGCATGAAAGTTACTATATGTCAATAGCTAATTTACGTGTACTGTATGGTTATTCGAATGGGTAACGCTGGTTCGAATGACAGCTTCGCAAGGCGCTGAGTTGGAAAGGGTTGGCCTTCGAAGCTGATGGTAAACAGGGAATCTTGTGGTTTGATACGGCTGTGGAAAAATGTGGAAAAGTCAAAACACCCGCGTATGAAACCGATACGTGGGGCACCCGGCAGCTTACTGTGCGAAGCTTACGTTAAATTGGTGGACTGAGCCGCAGTGAGTCTCGCGGTAGACCCAAACCCCGTGCTTGTTTGCTTGGGCTATGGCATTCAGGGCATCGAGCAACGTCACGTCGTGTAATCGAATACCGAGTGGTTTTTTTGGTGGAGGTGTCCCCTGCACCATGCTGCCCAGCCCCGGGCCTAATGCATTTTGAGCCAATCGGAGCTTGGCCGCAGCACGCGTCACCTGAGGAGAGGAACTCAGGAATGTCACGGCTGAAACCGCATCCGGAACGCCGCCTGAGTCATAACTATCCAGATGAGTTCGGAGCAGAGCGGGGAGACCTGTTGACGGCTCCAAATTAACCACTCCTCTTCTCTTCCTCCAAACGTAGGTAGAATCGCCAGCGGTTATACTGTTAAGTACCTCTCGCAAGGTGATTCCGTGAGGACGAACCATCGGCGGCGGCTGGCCGGAACACCCCTCGACGAAAGCTACCCCTCCTGGAGTGCCGGACGCCTGTAGAGCAGCTTCGAACGCTGAGGGGGCCGGAAGTGGCACAGCACCAATCCTAGCGGAACGCAAAAGAACGTCCTCCTGCGGGGCTCGTCTTCCCTGCCCACTAACTTGGAGTGGCGAAATTAGCGCCACTGCCAGCAATAGCCTTGATAATGAAGGAAGGGAAGTCTGCATTTTGTCTCCCGTTGGCTATGGTGTCGTGATGCTTACGTTATCTTGCGGGCGGGTGGGCCATAGTTTGTATTCGAGCTGATTTTTGATCTGCATGATATTGCGCGATTCGGCTATAGAATAGACACACTTTGCGATGCAGGAAAGACTCTGGGGTGGCCTTCGATAAGGACGAAGGCGTTGTCAAGAGACACTTTTTCACCGCAATGCTTTGCAGCACCGCTTGGATCTCAGAGGGGTGGAGGACCGAAGCTCTGAAACTCTCGCGGTGAATCAGTTTTCGGCGGCCTTTAC
>DATGED010000059.1:0-2738 GCA_035310525.1 Candidatus Acidiferrum sp.
AACGACGTCCGGGCTACTTGCGTTTGATGTTGACAGTTCAAAAAGCGGACTGAATAGACCAGGAACACACAAAAGGACGCGGCGCGCAAAGATACTGCCGGCAAGCTTACCGCGACGGGGAAGGCAATTCGACAAGGCAAAGGGCTCCGCTCTGGGCGATTTTCGGCCGCCTGCATGGGCGGCCTTTTCGTCACTTCGTAAGGGCTGAAGTCCGGGCGGGTGGGTGATGACGCCTGGAGCAGGAATAGGTATCGGGAATGCGTAGCGAAGCGAGCTCTTCATACACTCTCACCACGCGCCCCTGTCTGATCGACGTGGGGCGATTTCGTTGGGATATTTATTATAATCTCAAGAGTCCCTGTTTTTGTTTACGAAGCCAAACGGAAAATTGGCATGTTTTGCATGTCCTGCCGCTCGGCGATGAATTTCGTGAGGGAATCGCTTTTTGCGGGACCCATGAGAAATTCGGGAAGTGTCTGGTGCAGCGCTTTTGCCACGACAAACTCCGATGGCGGGATGCCGGGACGAATGGTGCGCAGCCAAGACCCGAAGGAGCCCCAGACAAGCTTGGGTGCGACGACGGCGAGATACTGGAGCAATCCCTGGGCGACAACGCCAGCCTGGATGAAGGCGTGATAGGCGCGCATTTTGCGTTTGACACGGTTGCGGTAGTCGGCCGATTTGCGATGGAGGTATTGATTGCCGTTGTGGTAGCGCAACGGGATCATGTCTTTCATCCAGAAATGGTATGAGAATGAACCGATCTGGCGCACAGCCTGCTTGAAGCTGCACTCGATCTTGAAGCGCAGGCCATAGAGACGGATAATGTCGACGGCGCTCAGCGACGTATCGGTGCACATCAGGATGCAAGACCCCCTTGTGGGATGAATGACGACCACAAAACGCACGAGCCGCCCGGCCGGACGCCAGAGCAGATCACAGGCGCGATAGCGCAGCGTGACGTTATGCTCGCCGTAAACCGGACTGGCAACCTGCTGCATTGGTTCGACATTCGCAAATAACGACTTCAGCTTTATCTTCTTGCCATAGGTCTTGGGCCGGCCCCTTGTCTTTCGACCTTTCTTCCGCGGGGCGGGAGCGTAGGCCACCGCATTGGATTTGACCCGGGTCACCAGATGGTTGCCTTGCTTGAGCAGGCCGTTCAACATCTTACCGGCAGCGTAGTAGGCGTCGGCGACAAAGTAGAAGGGAACCTTGATAGCCAGGATATCGAGCAAGCCGAGCATCTTGTCGAGCAAGGTACGCTTGTCGCGATTGGACCATACCAGACCTTCATGGATGCGCACGGCGAGCGGCACGGAAAAGACGCTCTTGGCCGCGCGTACGAGCAAGCCGACAGCTTGCATAGAATGCCCCATGATGTACTCGGGCTTGGTGTTTGATTCCGACTGCTGATGCAGGAGCTTTACGGCCGGCATTTTCTTGCCCCGTTTGGGAGCTTTGATGCCATCCCCGACCAGGACCAGCCGGCCATTGATCCGCACGGGGCTTGGAAACAGCTGCAGCACAACTTGCGCCCACAAGGACGAAAGCCGGTCCAACTTGATGCCGCTGCTGTGAAAGTGATCGAGCAGCTTGGTGTAGAGGCTTGGCCGTAGGTTCAAGGCGCGTACGATGCTGGTGACGCCGAGCAATTCCACCCGCACCGTCAGGCCGGCCACGGCGGTGACGAACCACATGAAGGTACGCAGGCGCGAGAAGGCCGGCCGCAGAAGAAGGATTGCATTCCACCAGATACCCCACAGCGATAGTGGCAGCCCCCGATCCGGCATGGTGGCATCCATGGTTCAAGTTGGGTCGGGTCACCCAATAGGCACCATAGATTCGCAATTCGTTAACCATGTTTGGGCTCATGATCCGGATGCGACGAGACGAACTGCGTTGCGGGAATCGCGGGCCACGCCGGCGCCTTGACGGCACGATGGATGTCTTGGAGGACGCGCCGCCGCGCCAACACCAAACGGGCCGCGACGACCCAGACCGGGTTGAGGACCTCATGGGCAAGCAACGCCGGGAACAATTGCAAGACAGTATCTTCGTGGATAATTCCTTCGTCGACGGATTCTTAGAGTGGATGGGTTCGCGTGAGGGCCGGCAATGCATCGAGGTACGCGATGTCCTCTGGGATTTACTGGAGGACGTGGAACTCGACGCCAAGCAACGGCACCTGATCTGGCCCGACGCAGAACGGCTCGATCTCGTTCAATCCATTCAGCGCATCCAGAAACTGTACCCGGACTTCCCTGGTGACGAGATCGAGGAATTTTTACTCGACTGGATCGATATGGGCTACGATCCGGAAAACTATTCCCAGGCGCAACTCAACGAGCTTGACAGCCTCACAGAGCGATGGCTCGCCGACCATCTCCGAAACGCAAATGCCTCAAAAACACGAAAGAGAACTCGTCACTCTTGAGTATGTCGTGGTGTGGAAGAAAGTCGGAAGTGACTGGAAGCTCGCAGCCGATATTTGGAACGAGGGAAAGTAGGCGTGCCTCCCCCGGCTGCGATCGCGTTCGCCGATGCCAGCCGCGAGCCTCTCGGAGGGGCATCCCGCCGACAGGGCAAGCCAGTTCAGGGCGAGACGGCACGTCGAATGCGTCGCGCGAGTGTGCTGTGCGGGACGCTGTCAAGATGTAAGCTTCATCACCCGGGAGGGCGCACAATTCACCACCGACAAGGACCTCGTCGCCGCGTGCCATGGCCCCAACCGCTGC
>DATGED010000060.1:0-20219 GCA_035310525.1 Candidatus Acidiferrum sp.
CCTGGAAATGGAATCAAGTGGGGCATTGTACTTGTTTAGTAAGGCCGTCGATCGGCGGCAGGGCGATCAGGAATTGAGCCGGGCGCTGACGCTGATTTCCGCTTTGAAGAGCCTGGAGACCGGGCAGCCCGTCTCGGCGGCTTTCACCGCGGCGTCAAACTTGGCTTTATCCGCGCCCGCGATGGTTGCGACGAGGTCGAGATGGCTCTTGGTGATGGAGAAGCCGTCGCCAACTTTGTCCAAGGAGATCGTAGCGGTGGTTTCCAGTTTCTGAGCGGTCATTCCGGCGGCGCCGAGCTGACCGGAGAGCGCCATCGTGAAACATCCCGCGTGGGCAGCCGCGAGAAGCTCTTCCGGATTCGTGCCGACACCGTTTTCGAAGCGCGTGCTGAAGGAATACTGCGTTTGTTTGAGGACGCCACTGTCGGTGGAGATCGAGCCTTTGCCGTCTTTTAGACCGCCTTGCCAGACTGCTGATGCTTTGCGCTGCATTTTGCCGCTCCTTTTGGAGTGTCCGATGAATTCAAATCCGGAGAATTCGATTCGCCGGCGATAGAGAAGGGTATATTGACGGAGCCAAACTGTCGAGTGAGGCAGACGAAATCTGATGGATCCCAAACTGAAAGAGATTTCTCACCGCCCCTGGCCGCTGCCTGCGAGCCGATGGGTGATGGCGCAAAGTTGGCACGACCTGTTGTTTGCCCACTGGCCGGTCGAGATTTCTGCGTTGCGGAGGGCTGTCCCTTCCACTCTGGCGATTGACGCCTACCAAGGGCAAGCGTGGCTTGGTGTCGTACCGTTTCGAATGTCCGGCGTGCGGCTGCGCGGGACTCCCAGCGTTCCGTGGCTTTCCGCTTTTCCCGAACTGAATGTTCGAACCTATGTCGTAGCCGAGGGAAAACCGGGTGTGTGGTTTTTCAGTCTGGATGCCGCGAATCGAATTGCCGTGGCGATCGCCCGGAAATGGTTTCATCTACCGTATTTCCGGGCGCAGATGGCCTGCCGCGAACGCGATGGATGGATTCAGTACAGAAGCGTACGTTCGCATCGCGGCGCCCCCTGCGGATTCTTCCGCGGCCGTTACCGGCCAGTCGGTTCAACATCTTTAGCCGAGCGAGGAAGTCTGGAACATTTTCTGACGGAGCGCTACTGCCTGTATGCGGCTAGCGGCTCAGGGCAGATCTTGCGCGGAGAGATTCACCATGCGCCGTGGCCTTTGCAAACCGCCGAGGCGGAACTGACCAGCAACACGATGCCTGAGGCTTCCGGGATTTTCTTGCCGCCCGTAAGACCGCTCCTTCATTTTGCGAAGCGGCAGGATGTCGTCGTGTGGCAGCCCCAACGAATATAGGGATGTTTCCTCTTCGTCGGCGGCCTACCATTTGTGGAAAACGAAAAACGCAGCCAGGACGATGCAACCAAACCCGGCTGCGTAATTCCACTTTATTTTCTCTCCCAGATAAAGGACCGAGAACGCGGAGAAGACCGATAGGGTGATGACCTCTTGAATTGTTTTTAGCTGCGCAGTCGAGAACTCGTAGGATCCGATGCGGTTGGCCGGAACCTGAAAGCAGTACTCAAAAAAAGCGATGCCCCAGCTGACGAGGATCACTTTCCAGAGAGCGGACCCGCGGAACTTGAGATGGCCATACCAGGCGAAGGTCATGAAGATGTTTGAAATGGTGAGCAGGAGGATCGTTCGCATGTGTGTTCGGTTCTCTCCGTTTTGAGTAGATTCTCTCCCGGCGGATGCGCCGCTCGGGGTGCAAAGCCCATAAGCGTATAACACTCACGCAAATCCCCGGTTCCCATCGAATCCGTTCGTGTGGGCAGCGCGCCAGGCAACAAGGCTGGGTTTTCTCCCCATTTCGAGTTTAAATCGATTCCATAGGGCATAATGGCGGATTCTGCACATCTGAACCACAAGACACTGCAACGGGGGGAATAAACTCCGCTAAAGTTAGCGTAGAACGACAAATCAGCTTCCCTATTCTTGCGTTCAAAGAAAGCCCGGATGAACCTGGAGGGTCTCGTGGGGCGATTTCTAAAAGGTGGCTTTGCGTTCGGTCTTGGGCTAGCGCTCATTCTGCCGGCGGTCACGAATGGCCAGGATTCCACCGTGCTGGTAGTCACCGGCTCGAGCATGCCGGAGCCGCTCTATTTGCTCTGGAACGATGAGTATCACAAGCAGCAACCAACAGTGAAAGTGCGTTATCTGCCCGAAGGCAGCGGGGCGGGTGCCAGCCGAGTTCTGACGGGGACCGGTGATTTCGCGGGTGGTGACGCCCCCATCCCGGAGAAGGAATTAAAGGGAGCCACCAACAAGGTCGTTGAGCTTCCCACCGTGCTGATTGGCATCGTGGTGATCTATAACTTGCCGGGATCGACGCGGGAGTTGCATCTTTCGGGTCCGGCGCTGGCAAGCATTTACCTCGGCAAAATCACTGCCTGGAACGATCCGGCGCTCGTCAAATTGAATCCGGATTCAAGACTGCCCGCAATCCCGATTCAGGTTCTGCACCGATCGGCTGGAAAAGGTTCAAGTTATATCCTGACCGACTACCTGTCGAAAACCAGCCCGGAATTCCTTGCCCACATTGGCCGAAGCGAATCTCCGAACTGGGCCGTGGGCGCGAATGCCGGCAGCACGCAGGATATGGTAGATAAACTGAAGGCAACTTCGGGAGCAATCGGCTACACGGAATTGAATATTGCGCAGAAGGCCTCCCTGCGGATGGCCAGTATCCGGAACGAGCAAGGTGAGTTCGTGAAACCGTCCGCAAGTTCGATTGCGGCCGCGGCCAAGGCACTGGCTAACAAGACGACGGACGATTTCCGGTTATCGCTGACGAATGGTCCCGGGAAAGAAAGTTATCCCATCAGCAGTTTTACATGGTTTTACGTCCCAGCGGTCGCGAAAGATTCGCAGCGCGGCCACGCCGTCGAGGAATACCTGAAGTGGGTCTACACCAGCGGCCAGAAAATGGCGCAAGAACAGGGTTACCCGCCGCTTCCCGAGGAACTCCTCGCCAAAGTAGCGGCGAAAGCCGCGACGATTCGGTGAATACCTTCCAGAAGTTCTAAACGTTGAGAGTCAAGCTGACCAGGTCGAGCCGCGGAGATGGCGGCACCGGCGGCATCTTGGAACGATCGACGGGGCGATAGAGCGTGTCGCGTTCGACGGGAGTGCGCCCGGCGGCGCGGATGAGGCGCTCCAGTTCGGCGCGCGGCGTAAACTCCGAGGTTCGCGCTCCCGCATCGTGGTAGATCTTTTCTTCGACGACTGTGCCATCCAGGTCGTTGGCGCCGAATCGCTGCGCGATCTGCGCGATGCTCGGGGAAAGCATGATCCAGTAGGCCTTGATGTGATCAAAATTATCGAGCAGCAGGCGCGCGACCGCAATGTTGCGCAGGTCGGCATAGCCGCTGGGTTTCGGAATGTGCGAGAGCGCGGTGTTGTCCGGGTGAAACGCCAGCGGAATAAACGCGACGAATCCGTGGGTTTCATCCTGTAGCTCGCGCAATTTGATGAGGTGGTCGACGCGTTCCTCTTCGGTTTCGACGTGGCCATAGAGCATCGTGGCGTTCGATCGCAGCCCCGCTTCATGAGCCTTCTTTGCCGTGCTCAGCCACATCTGCCCGCTCGTCTTGTGGTCGCAGATAATTTTTCGCACGCGCGGGTGAAATATCTCCGCGCCGCCGCCGGGGCAGGAATCCACGCCCGCTTCCTTCATCTTTCGCAGTGTTTCCTCGATGGAAAGCTTGGCGATGCGCGCGAAATAGTGAACCTCGACCATGGTGAACGCTTTGATGTGAACCGCCGGGCACCGCTGTTTCAGTCCTCGGACCAGTTCCAGGTAATGATCGAAGCTGAGATCCGGGTGCAGGCCCCCGACGATATGAAACTCCGTGGCGCCTTCGCGAACGCCCTGCTCCGCGCGCTGATAAATTTCTTCCAACGCAAAGGTATACGCGCCCGGAGCGTTCGGGTCGCGTCCGAAGGCGCATAGCTTGCAATGGGCCACGCAGACGTTCGTGGGATTGATGTGGCGGTTGACATTGAAATAGGTGATGTTGCCGTGGCGTTTCTCGCGTACGTAATTTGCAAGCCAGCCTACGGCCAGCAGATCAGGCGATCGATAGAGCGCGATGCCATCCTCTTCGCTGAGTCGCTCGCCGGCGAGAACTCGGGCAGCGATTGGTTTCAGCCGCTGATCTGTGATCGTCAGTTCGCTCATTTGGAATCCATTGAAAGCTTCAGACGCGCCAAACCGCTGCCGCCGCGCCCCAGAACAAAAGGAACAATAAACTAATATAACCGTTCACGGCGAAAAACGCAGCGTCGAGCTTGCTAAGGTCGCCCGGTTTCACAAGGGAATGCTCGTATGCCAGGAGCGCGGCGACTACCACGATTCCCGCCCACGCCGGCCACGGAAGCGCAAAGCTCCAGGCCAGCCAAGAAAGCAGACCGACCACGAGAAGATGCATCGCGCGGGAAATCCCCAGCGCGTTGGCTATGCCGAATCGCTTTGGAACGGAATAGAGGCCCGCGCGCCTATCGTATTCGATATCTTGGCAAGCGTAGAGCACATCAAAGCCGCCGACCCAGAGAGTGACCGCGGCGCAAAGAAGCAGCATGCGGCGATCGAGCGCGCCGGTTACAGCGATCCATGCGGCGGCCGGCGAAATCCCCAGGGCCAACCCCAGGAAAATGTGCGACCAGTTCGTGAATCGCTTGGTGAACGAATAGAAAAAGAGGATGGCGATGGCCAGAGGAGCCAGCTTCAGAGCGAGCGGGTTCAACTGCCAGGCAGCGACGAAGAACAGAGCCACGGCGGCCAGCGTGAACAACCAGGCGAATTGCACCGTGAGGGCGCCGGTCGCCAGCGCGCGCTGTTGCGTTCGCGGATTCTCGCGGTCGTAACGAAGGTCGACGATGCGGTTCATGGTCATGGCCGCGGAGCGCGCCGCAACCATCGCGACGACGATCCAGCCGAGCTGGCGCAGCGTCGGCCAGCCACTCGGCGGCTGATGAGTGGCGCGCGCGGCAAGAAGAGCCCCGGTAAGCGCGAACGGAAGAGCGAAGACGGAATGCTCGAACTTGATCATTTCGAGCACGGTGCGGATGCGGCCGGCCATCGGAAATTATGCCTCCGCCTTTTTCACGTTTGCCTGGCCCGTCCAGCGATACATCTTTTCCTGCGGAAGATTGATCTGTGCCAGGACGCGGCAAATATATTGCGTGACCAGATCGCCTATCGTTTGTGGATGATGATAAAACGCCGGGATCGCCGGCATGATCACCGCGCCGGCCTGCTGCGCGCGAAGCATGTTTTCCAGGTGAATACGGCTGAATGGCGTGTCGCGGACGCAGAGGACGAGTCTCCGGTTTTCCTTCAGCATGACGTCCGCGGCGCGGGAGACGAGGTCATCGCTCACGCCGCCAGCGATGGCCGCGAGCGTGCCCATCGAACAGGGAACGACAATCATCGAATCCACGGCGTAGCTGCCGGAAGCGATAGAGGCGCCGATGTCTTTATTCTGAAGAACTTCAATTTTTGCGGCAGAGCGATTCAGAAGGCGGCTCGGGAGCTGCTTCAAATCGCCCGAGGCGATGCCCAGTTCTTCGGAGAAAAGACGCTGGCCGGCTTCCGTAATAACGAGGTGAATGCGTCCTAGACGCGGATCTTTTTCAAGAAGCTCGAGCGCTTCTTGCGCAAGAATTGCGCCGCTCGCTCCGGTCACAGCAACGGTGACGATTTGTTTTTGCGTGTCAGACATGTATTCCGTGCGGATAGAATCAGTCTCGCAGCCGGGTTGGGGCAAGTCAAGTTGAGGCCGCGCGCCCGTGCAATGATAGAATTTGCGTCGGTTGAACGATATGAACCAGCGGGAATTACTGAAAATTCTGGAATTTGTGCAGTCGGGGGAGCTTTCTCCGGCAGCGGGCCTCGAGCGGCTGAAGCACTTGCCTTTTGAAGACCTGGGCTTCGCCAAGGTGGATCATCATCGCGCATTGCGGCAGGGCTACGCGGAGGTGGTCTTAGGAAAGGGGAAGACCTCAACGCAAGTTGCGGAAATCGTGCGAGCAATGCTGCAGAAGAAAGATTCGCGCCACAACATTCTGGTCACGCGTGCGGATTCGAAAATGTTTGCGGCGATCCGGCGGGTAAACGGCAAGAGCGCGCGTTCAGCAAAGTTTCATCCCTTGTCCGGCGTGATTACCATCGAACGGAGCAGGGAAATATTGGGGAAGGGAACGATTGTGGTGGTCTCGGCAGGAACGAGCGACATTCCCGTGGCGGAAGAGGCGGTCCTCACCGCGCAAATGATGGGGAATCGCGTCGAACATTTATATGACGTGGGCGTCGCGGGAATTCACAGGCTACTGGAACATCGTGAGAAGTTGACGCAGGCGAGAGTGATTATTTGCGTTGCGGGAATGGAAGGCGCGCTGCCGAGCGTAGTAGGTGGATTAGTTGGGGCGCCGGTAATTGCAGTACCGACAAGCGTAGGGTACGGCGCAAGTTTCGGTGGCGTAGCTGCGTTGCTCGGGATGCTCAATTCTTGCGCATCGAATGTGACGGTCGTGAACATCGACAACGGTTTCGGCGCTGCCTGTGTTGCATCCTGCATCAACCGTCTCTAGGAATCGCTGGTCGATCAAGCCTTCAAGAGGACTTTCATTATTCCCCGTTCTTGGGCGTATCTAAGGGCGGCGGGCGCTTCAGAGAGTGGATACGTCCTGGAAATCAGCGGTCGCGGGTCGATTTTGCCGGAACGAAGCAGCGCTACCGCTTTAGCGAATGGGCCACACCTGGAGCCGAGAACCGCCAGTTCCTTGACGACGATGGGCCAGGTCTCGATCGGGGCCGTGCCGTGAAATGTGGATTTCAGAACGAGCGTGCCGCGGGGCTCGGTCATGTGTTGCGCGAGCGCAAACCCGGTAGGAGAACCAGTCGCCTCGACGACCAGCTCGTAGCTTTCTTTGATTTGTTTCACGTCAGAAGCGTCCCCACGCACTCTCTTCGTTTCAACTCCGGCGCGCCGAGCGAGCGAAAGTTTCTTTTCGTGCTTACCGTGCATGACGACGCGAGGCAGGGCGGTACGCAAAACTCGCGCGATCAATTGTGCGAGCTTCCCGTCGCCTAATACAGCCGCCTCTCGGAATTGCCTGACATTAACCTGTTTGAGAATCTCGCAGGCCGCGGCGAGAGGTTCGACAAAGACAGCCTGTTCGTCACTGACGCTGTCGGGAACGGCGTGAAGATTCTCGAGCGGCAGCGACAGGTACTCCGCGAAGGCCCCGTCGTGGTTTACGATGCCGAGCACGCTGCGGAAAGCGCAATGCGTTTTCAAGCCTCGACGGCAAAAAGCACAAACAGGCCGGTAGCGATACGCCGAACAGGATACATTGATTTCGCCAACGACTCGCCGCCCGAGCCATTTTTTCCGCAGTGATGCGGAAATACCGTGGAGGTCCGCCACTTCACCGACGAATTCATGTCCGAGGGTGCCGCGGAACGCATGGTAACCACGCAGAATTTCGACGTCGGTGTTGCAAATTCCGGCAAGCCTGACGCGAATCGCCGCCCATCCGCGGCGCAGCTTCGGGAGGTCCGCTTCCCGCCGTCTGAGCTTACCGTTTACAACCTGGAAGGCGATCACGTTCGCCTATGTTGCCGCAATCCTCTCGTTCGAGTCCAGCGGAGCCGTCCTCGGACCCATGCGCACATGGCGGCGGAGATTAGTGCGTGTAGCTCGTCTCGATGAACTCGTCGACGTCTTTGTGCAGCTTGTGATGAGCCTTTTCGTCCACGTACATCATGTGCCCGCCTTCGTAATACGCGAAGCTGACGTTCTTGCGGACGGATGGCTCGAGGTGCATATGCGCCACCGTGTTTTCGATCCCGTTAAACGGTGTTGCCACGTCGTAGTAGCCGCAGAGAACAAGCAGTTTCAAATACGTCTGCTGGGTCATCGCCGCGCGCAAGACTTCGGCGACTTCCGTATTGCCGGTTTGATCCCACGGCCGGACATTTGCAGTCACTGTGTAGTAGGCATCGCTGTCCCACTTCAGTTCGCGCCGCGTGTAATCGTGGAACGTGGCCACGAATGCGCCTTCGTAGGAAGCTTCGCTCGGATCGTATTCGTTGCGCTCGCCAGCGGCGTCGACGTCCATGCCCTCGAAGCGTGAATCCAACCGCCCGATGGTTCGCCGCTTTTCGCGCTCGAGTTCCTTGAACCAGCGGAACGAACTAATGCGCAGATTGGTCTCCTCAATATATTTTGTGGAGAGGCCGGTATAACGCGCGATGTCCTCGACCACCTTTTGGCGGTCCGCGCCGGAAAGCTGATCGCCTTTTTCCAGGGCTTGCGCGTACTCACCATGCGCGAATTCGCGCGCTTTTTGCGCCACCTGTTCGATGGTCAGGCTCTGCAGATCCGCGGGCAGCAAGTGGTGATACCACGCGGTCGCGGTGTAAGTCGGCAGGAAAAATTCGAACCGGTTGTCCGCGCCCCAGTTGGAGAAGGCCACGGAAGAGAGGAGCACGATTCCGCTGAGATACATCTGATGGCGTTCTTGTAAGACGCCCGAAAGCTCGGCGGATCTTGTCGTGCCGTAACTCTCCCCGATCAGAAACTTTGGCGAAGCCCATCGTTCATTGCGTGTCGTGTACGCGTAAATGAAATCGGCAAACCAATTGGCATCCTCGATGATGCCGTGGAATTGCGCCGTTGCTTCGCCGGGAGCGGGACGGCTGTAGCCCGTCGAAATCGCGTCGATGAAGACAAGGTCCGTGGCGTCAAGGAAGGAATCCTCGTTATCGACCACGGTGTACGGCGCGGGCATGCCGTGACCATCCGCCGTCAGCGCCACTCGTTTCGGCCCCATGCCCATGTGGGTAAATAGGGAAGCGGAGCCCGGGCCGCCGTTGTATACAAAACTGACGGGGCGTTTAGCCGGGTCGGCTACGCCATCTTTTGTGTAGGCCACGTAGAACATCGTCGCCTTCACCGTGCCGTCGTCGGCTTTTATGTTGTAGGTGGCCGCCGTGGCCGTGTAGTTGATGGTTTGCCCGCCGATGCGCGCGGAGTGATGCGTGACGACGGATTTTTCTTCGGGAGCGGGTGGATGTGGAGATTGCTTCCCCTGAGCGCCCTCGCCTTGCGCCGCCGTTTGCTCAACCGCAGGCCGAGTCCGCCCGCGCATCTGCGGCGGCTGCTGGCCGGGGGGAACCGTCGGCTGCTGGGCCGCGGCCGTGGCCAGGCCGCATGACAGAACAATTCCTGCGAGGACGCACCAGTCTCTCCTCATTTCACATTTCTCCTTTATCATTCAAAACTTTCTTCGGGCAACAAACGCTGCAGTGAAATTTCGGAAGAATCCGTCCACTCTCCCGAAACATTTCGTAGGACGCGCGGAACGCTCTTCGAGTTTCAGTCTGGAAAAAATCGCATCGGGAATGAGCGAATCCGGAGAAATGTATTCAAGCGATTCACACGAACGATAAAGGCGAGCAACCCGAGGAATCAATGCAATGCTGCTGCAAGCGTCTTGACGAGCAGTGGCTCTTGCTCGGGAAAGACGGTCCTGAGGTCGAGGACCAGCTTGTCGTCTTCCACGCGCGCGATTACCGAAATCCCGGCAGGCGCGCGGCGAAGCCTTTGCTCGAGTTGTGCCGCGGAATAACGGGCGCTGGCGAGGCGGATTAGTTTTGTGGGCAGTGCTTGTGCCGGAGTTGAGCCGCCGCCGGCCAGCGAAGAGCCATCGACAATTTCCATTTCTACTTCGTCGAGGGGAAGCTCTGGCCGGAGCTCTCGGAGAAAATTTTCGGAGCGCCGCTTTATCTCTTGGGCGCTTGTTCGGATCATCCGCAAAGCGGGGAGTTCGTCCCAGGCCGCCCGCAAGTAGGCGCCCAGCGTGACTTCCAGAGCCGCCGTCGTGAGCTTATCCACCCGCAAAGCGCGGAAAAGCGGATGCCTGCGCACGCGCGCGACGAGCTCCTGCCTGCCCGCGATCACTCCCGCTTGCGGTCCGCCCAGAAGTTTATCGCCGCTGAACATCACGATCGAGACTCCCGCTTCGATGCTCTGGCGGACAACAGGCTCGGAAATTCCGCTCCCGGAGAGATCTACGAGGCAACCGGAACCCAGATCCTCGACAAGCGGCAGTCCAGTTCGCTTGCTGAGCGCGGCCAGTTCTTCCAGCGACGGTTTTTCCGCGAAACCGGTGATGCGAAAATTGGAAGGGTGCACGCGCAGAAGCAGTCGCGTTTTTTCGCTGATGGCATTATCATAGTCGGCGAGCCGCGTGCGGTTCGTGGTGCCGACTTCGCGCAGAACCGCGCCGCTCTCCGCCATGATTTCCGGGATGCGAAATCCATCGCCAATCTCGATGAGCTCGCCTCGAGACACAATAACTTCTCCGTCCTTCGCCAGCGCAGCGAGTACAAGGAGTACGGCGGCGGCGCAATTGTTGACCACGATGGCCGCCTCCGCGCCCGTCAAGCGCTCCAGCAGCGAGGATGTGTGCACATCTCGTTTGCCGCGCGACCCCGCTTCCAGATCGTATTCAAGATTCGTATACCGCGTCGCGGTCCTCCGGAACTCTTCCACGACCGCCTCGGAAATCGGTGCGCGTCCCAGATTCGTGTGGAGGATGACGCCTGTGGCGTTGATAACCGGCTGCAGCGAGTGCGTAAGAATCCGCTCGACGACTGCGCTGATATGTTCCTCGAGAGAGCCCGGATCGGCCGCCATGAGCGCGAATTCTCCGAGAACTTGAAATTTCAGCTGATCGGCGATGCGCAAGCGTAATTCCGCCAGGACCGTCCGGGTGACTTCCAAAAGAAGTGTGCGATCGACCCGTCCCGCCAGCGCGGCGAGGCGCGGCAGCGCGAGAACTTCATCCACCGAGGGTATCTGACGCAGGAGGTCCGCCTGCTCGGGTGAGAGAGCCCGTTTCGCTCGCGCTTCCATGCCCCTATTTCAGCATAGCGCCACTCTCCGGGCAATCAGACATTCCTTACCAAATGCTCTCTTGCGCCCGCAGCGCAGGGAGCGGTGGGATACCCGATGCGCAGCGCCTCGCTCTCCTTTTGTTGACGGTTCCGTTTTGTGTCCCTAGCATGATAGTTCGAGGGGCGTTTCCACCCATGGCGACCATCGACGAGGAGCTGGGCCAACTCGAGCGGGACATCCGCCAGCTCAAGATTGAGTATGACCAGTACTTCGGCGGGGGCAGAAAGCGCCCGCCGACGGAAATCGAGTGGCGCATCGAGTTGATGGTGAAGCGGTACGCCGAGCGCGGAGGGGATTTGAAGTACGGGCAGCGGTTCCGCTTAAACAACCTCACGCAGACCTACGCAAAATACAAAGACATCTTCCGGAAGAAGACGCAACAGAAGGAAGAAGGAAAAGTGCAGAGGCACTTCGGCGCCGCCGCGAAAGCAATGGAAGCGGAACGCGCGAAGAAGCAGACACAGAAATCCGTTGAGACGCGAGAGGCGGCTGCGCCAGCCTCATTTAGCGTCGTTTGTTCCGAACCGGAACGCGAAGCGGAGAAAGTCGACCAGCTCTACCATGCATTCGTGCAAGCCAAGCAGCAAGCCGGAGAGCAGACCGGAAAGCTCTCACGCTCCAGCTTCAACGAGTTCGTCTTGAAAAAGACGAAGGACCTGCAGAAACAGAAGAATTGCCGTGATGTCGAGTACGTCGTCGAAGTCGTGAACGGCCAAGTAAAGCTCAAAGCCCTCGTCAAAGCCTGAGTCACTCGAGAATTTCCTCCCTGGGCAAGGCTCAAGCTGCCAGATGCTTGCCTCTGGGAGTTTGGATTTCCACCGAAGGCTCGCCCATCTCACCCCCTGAATTTCCATCTTCTGGTGTTTCCGCTTTCCGATTTTCCGCCGCGCGCATAAACTGTTGTGCTTTTCTTTTTCGGGAGGATTACATGGCGGTGGAGCGCGCGCTCATCAGCGTGTTTGATAAGACAGGTATCGCGGAATTTGCGAAGCGGCTCGCAGCTCTCCGCATCGAGATTCTTTCGACCGGTGGCACTTCCAAGCTGCTTCGCGAAGCCGGTGTTCCTGTGCGCGACGTTGCTGACTTCACGGGGTGGCCGGAGATGCTTGGCGGCCGCGTGAAAACGCTTCATCCAAAGGTTCACGGAGGGCTCTTGTATCGCCGCAATCATCCCGAGGACCAAAAGCAGGCGGCGCAGCACGGCATTGCGCCTATCGACCTCGTGGTGGTGAACCTCTACCCGTTCGAAGCCACGGCCGCGAAGCAGGGTCTGACTTCGGAAGAGCTGGTCGAGAACATCGATATCGGCGGGCCCACCATGCTGCGTTCGGCCGCAAAAAATTTCGAAAGCGTGACTGTAGTGACTGATCCAGCCGATTACGGGAAAGTTGCGGATGAGTTGGAATCCACAGGAGAGACTTCGCCGGCAACGCGCCTGGCGCTGGCCCGGAAGGTTTTTGCGGCGACGTCGCGCTACGACGGAATGATCACAACAGAGCTGGAGCGGCTTTCCCTAGTAGAAGGTCACTTGCAACTCGGCGAGAAGCAGTTGCTCCCGGAACGCCTGCATCTCAGCCTGCGCAAGGAAGCCTCGCTGCGTTATGGAGAGAACCCGCACCAGGCCGCCGCGCTTTATGTCCCGTCTGGAGCCCCGCCAGCGGGTCTCGCGGCGGCAAAGCAGCTGCAGGGCAAGGAGCTTTCCTACAACAACTACGTGGACCTGGAAGCGGCGCGAAGCCTGGCGGCGGAATTTACCCAGCCTGCCGCGGTGATCGTGAAGCACAACAACCCTTGCGGTACGGCAGAGCAAGGAACGCTCTTGGATGGCTACTTGAAAGCCCTTGCGTGCGATCCCGTCTCGGCCTTTGGAGGCGTGCTTGCGTTCAACCGCGTAGTCGATGCCGCCACGGCGGCGGAGGTCGCGAAGATTTTCGTTGAGTGCATTGCCGCGCCGGGTTTTGAGGAAAGCGCCAAAGCGATCTTCGCGGCGAAAAAGAATTTGCGCTTGCTGGAGTTGCCTCCGGGCGGACTGGAACCGGAACGCGAATTGCAGCTCAAGCGCATACTGGGTGGAATGCTGGTTCAGCAGCCCGACCTGGGCGAGATCAGGGAAAGCGAGCTGCGGACCGTCACGAAGCGCGCGCCCACGTCCACGGAGGTGCAGACAATGCTCTTTGCCTGGAAGGTCTGCAAGCACGTCAAATCGAACGCCATCGTCTTTGCAAAGGACGGGGCCACACTCGGAATCGGCGCCGGGCAGATGAGCCGCGTGGATTCCGTCAAGCTCGCGGTGATGAAGGCCCAGTCTTCGCTGGCGGGAAGCGTGGTTGCCTCGGATGCATTTTTCCCGTTCGCGGACGGTGTTGAGGAAGCCGCCAAGGCCGGCGCCGTTGCTGTGATACAACCGGGGGGCTCGGTTCGCGATAACGAAGTGGTTGCAGCTGCCGATCGCCTGGGAATCGCGATGGTGTTTACAGGGATGCGCCACTTCTTGCACTAAAAAGTTCCGTCTCTTCCTCAATGCTTGCCCGGACCCGGCCTCTTCAACTCTTTTGCTCTTTCTTGCATCTTACGAACTGGCGCCTTTTAGCACGCTTTGGCCTTGGAAACGGGCGGCTTTTCGCTTTTGACCGCGTTCCATCGGCATGGGATACTTTTTGTTTCCGGGGCATCTATGACCTTAAGAAGAATCAGTCTCGCCGCACTCCTTACCGGCCTGTTTTGCGCAGCAACAAGTGCCCAGACTCCTCCGGACAAGGGAGAGCTGCAGAATCCGCTTGTCCAGCCGAAGCCCGATGCTGCTCCGTCCGAAGCGCCCGCCCCTCCTTCAGCTCGCGCGGACGCTTACTACAATTTCGCCATGGGGCATCTCTTCGAGCAGCAATTCGAGTCAACCAATCAACCGGAGTTCGCCACGCAGGCCATTGACGCGTACAAAAAAGCTTATGCGCTCGATCCGAAGTCGCCGGTCATCGGCGAACGCCTTGCCGAAATGTACTGGAAGGCGCAGCGCGTCCACGAAGCCGTGACGGAAGCGCAGGAACTCCTCAAGCGCGAGCCGAATGACCTTCCGACGCGCCGTCTTCTTGGGCGCATTTATTTGCGCAGCCTGGGAGATCTCAGCTCGAGCGCTCAGTCGGAAATGGCGGAACGCGCCATTGAACAGTACCGCGAAGTCTACAAGCTGGATCCGACGGACTCCGAGTCTGCTCTATGGCTGGCGCGGCTGTACCGCCTGCGCAATGAGCATGACAAGGCCGAAGATGTTCTGCGAAGCCTTTTGAAAGAGGATCCTGAAAACGAAGCTGCGGTCGAGCAGCTTACGCAGCTTCTCCTGGATGAAGGCAAATCCTCGGATGCAGTCTCGCTCCTCGAGGGAATCACCAGCCGCACGCCTTCCCCCGCTTTGCTCGATCTCCTCGGGGATGCCTATACGCAAACTCACGAACTGGAGAAGGCCGAAGGGGCTTACAGGAAAGCCGTGGAGCTTGACCCATCCGAATTGAGCCACGAGCGCGGGCTGGGCCAGACCCTCCTCGCCGAGGAAAAGTATTCCGAAGCGCTGGCCGTCTATCAGAAGCTTGCCGATCTCATGCCTGACGACTCCGACGTTTACCTGCGTCTGGCTCAGATTTACAGGGAACTCCACCAACTCGATCACGCCGAAGAGAATCTTTTGAAAGCGCGGCAGTACGCGCCGGGTAGTGTCGAGGTCATGTACAACGAGGCCATGCTCTACGAAGCGCAGGGGCGCTATGAGGACGCCATCCGCGTGCTGTCGGACGCCGTTTCCGGTCTCAAGTCGCAATCGACCGTGCTGCCCTCCCGGCGCCGTTCGCTCGCCATTTTGTATCAGCAACTCGGCCAACTCTATCGGGACTCACAGAATTTTCAGGCCGCCGTTTTCACTTACGAGGAGCTTGGCCGCCTTGGCGACGAAGAGGACCGCCGCTCTCGCATGTTGATCATGGACACTTACCGCGCGGCGAAAGATCTTCCCAAGGCTCTTCAAGCAGGCAAGGAAGCGCTGGCTAAGTATCCCAGCGATCCCGGGCTTCGGACCTCCAACGCCCTTCTGCTCGGAGAGAACGGCCAGACCGATGAGGCCGTAAAAGTTCTTCGTTCGCAGCTCACGAAAACCGAAGCTGACCGCGATATCTACCTGAACATAGCTCAGGTATACGAGCGCGGCCGCCGCTATAAGGAAGCCGAAGAGGCCGCGCGAACCGCGGAAGCCATCCCCGGTCAGCCGCGCGACAACGAGATGGTCTGGTTTTTGCTCGGAGCTATCTATGAGCGGCAAAAATATTATGATCGCGCCGAAGAGGAGTTCAAAAAGACGTTAGCCGTAAATCCAAGGAACGGCCCGGTGCTCAATTACTACGGCTATATGCTTGGGGATCTCGGCATCCGGCTGGATGAAGCGGAAGCGCTGGTTCAGCGCGCCTTGAAGGAAGAGCCGAACAGTGGCGCGTATCTCGACAGCCTCGGATGGATTTACTTCCGGGAAAACAAACTTGCCAAAGCGGAAGCCACACTTCGCAAGGCCGTCGCGCGCGAAAGCCATGATGCGACTATTCGCTCGCATCTCGGCGATGTTTACGCCAAGTCCGGCAGGACCGATCTCGCGGCGATCGAATGGGAGAAGTCCGTCGCGGAATGGCGCCGCGCCCTGCCTGCGGACCTGGAAAACGACAAAGTCGCCGAACTGGAAAAGAAGCTCTCCCAGGTAAAGCATCGCGTGGCACAAAAATCTTCGCCGCAAGACGCGAAACCTCAATAGACGGCATGCGCGAAGTCCGTATCCCCGCGTTTGCCAAAATCAATTTGCGTCTGCATATCCTTGGGAAACGCCCCGACGGGTACCACGAGCTCCGCACCATTTTTCAAAGCGTTTCCCTTCACGACGAATTGCTCCTGCGCGCTTCCCGCCGCCCCGGCATTTCCTTGTCCATTCGAGGAGACGCGACTCTGTCTCGCGAACCCTTCCAGAAGAATCTTGTCTATCGTGCCGTGGACGCGCTTCGCGCGGCCCTCAAGGTTCGTTCAGGAGTGGAGATAGAACTCCAGAAAACAATTCCGGCGGGCCGGGGATTGGGCGGGGGTTCCAGTGATGCGGCCGCGGCCTTGCTCGGTTATCTTCGCCTGACCGGCAGCAAGCTGCCCCTCCCTCGATTGCTCGAAATTGCCTCGTCGCTCGGCGCCGACGTCCCCTTTTTCCTCTTCGGGGGTCGTGCCATGGGTGTCGGCCGCGGCGACGAACTTTACCCGCTTCCGGACATTCCTAGACTTGCCGTACTTATCGTGTCTCCCAAACAAATTCATGTTCCCACATTGGAAGCGTACCGCTGGCTGAAAGCCCATCCACTGACATTGACAAAAACTGCCGCAAACCCTACACTTTGGGAGTTCTGTGCTCTGAGTTGGAGCGCGCAGGGAAGCGGCCTTTCGAATGATTTCGAGCGGCCAGTTTTCCGGCGTCATGCCCGTCTTGGCGAGATCAAGCGGGCCTTGCTTCAAAAAGGGGCTGCAGAAGCCTCGCTGGCGGGTAGCGGTTCGGCGGTGTTTGGAGTTTTCCCGAGCCCAGCGATGGCGCGCCGAGCCGCTGTTGGGTTTCCGGACGATCAGACCTTTGTTTGCGAGACTCTCTCGCGCGACAGGTACGTTCGTAAAATGCAGGGCACTCGTAGAAGTTGATTTGTGTCCTCGTGTTGCCTCGGTTGATCCGCAGCGTCTCCTCAGAAGCAATTTATTAGCCTGGGAAAGTTAATACGCCGAAGTAGCATGCGGGCCCCATCTCGAGCCGACGGAGCGCCAGTGTCGTGAACGACGACCGTTTTAAAATCTTCTCTGGGACCGCGAATCTGCCGCTGGCGGAAAGCATCTGCCGCCACCTGGAAGTGCCCCTCGGTAACGCCAAGCTGGGGCGCTTCAGTGACGGTGAGATCTACTTCCAGATTCTCGAGAACGTCCGAGGCGCCGACGTTTTCGTCGTGCAGCCTTGCTGCTACCCTGTGGACAACCACTTGCTCGAGCTGCTACTGATGATTGACGCCTTTAAGCGCGCCTCGGCTTGGCGCATAACCGCGGTGCTGCCCTATTACTGCTACGCTCGACAGGATCGCAAGGATAAGCCGCGCGTTCCGATCTCAGCAAAGCTTGTCGCCGATCTTCTCGAGACAGCCGGCGCAAGCCGCGCTCTGACGCTGGATCTCCACGCGCCGCAAATTCAGGGCTATTTCGACGTTCCTGTGGACCACCTGTACGGGTCTCCTGTACTCGTCGAGCATTTCCGGCATCTAAATCTACCGAATCTTACAGTCGTTTCGCCGGATGCGGGCGGCGTGGAACGCGCCAGGTTCTTTGCAAAAAAGCTCGATGCGCCGCTGGCCATCGTAGACAAACGCCGCGTCGATGTGGACGTCAGCGAAGTCATGAACCTCATCGGCGACGTCCGCGGCCGCAGCACGCTGATTGTGGATGACATTATCGATACCGCAGGGACCTTGGTGAAGACTGCCGAGGCGTTGATTCGGGAAGGTGCAACTCAAGTGTACGCGGCTTGCACGCACGCCGTGCTTTCCGGCCCGGCCATCGAGCGCATCGCCAACTCTCAAATCAAGCAAGTGGTCGCCACGGATTCCGTTCCACTAGCTGAATCCGCAAAGGGAATGGGCAAGATCAAGGTTTTGAGCGTGGCGGATCTGCTGGCGCGGGGGATTCGTTCGATTCACGAGGAGACTTCCATCAGCGAGCTGTTTATCTAGATTTTGGTGGGACAGACTTCAGTCTGTCGCCTTGTTGAAGTGAGTAGTGAAGCTGAAGCTAAAGGGAAGTACCCAAATTAGACCTTTAGCTCCACAAGATTTCAGGGAAGGAAAGAAAGTATGGCTGAGACCCAAATTATCGTAGAAGGAGCGCCCCGCTCCGATCGGGGCAAAAACGAAGCTCGCCGTCTGCGGCAGACCGGCAAGGTTCCCGCCGTGCTCTATGGCGGCAAAGGCGCTTCCATCACGCTCGCGCTGAACGCCAAGCAGATTGGGGCGATTTTGCGCTCCGCCAGCGGCCACAACACTCTCTTTCAGGTGGACCTCGCCGGCAAACACGAGCCCGCCATCTTGAAGGACTGGCAAGTGGATCCTCTCAGCGGAAAGCTGCTCCACGTCGATCTTGTCCGCGTCGCCATGGACGTTCGCATGCGCGTCAAGGTGCCCGTCCATACTTTCGGTGAGCCCGCTGGCGTCAAGCAGCAGGGCGGCGTCTTCGAAGTCGTCACGCGCGAAGTGGAAATCGAGTGCTTGCCTACTGACATTCCCACGGAGTTCAAGGTGGACGTCAGCGAACTCATGCTCGGAAAACAGCTTCGCGCTGGAGAGTTGGCAATTGACTCGACGAAGATGAAGCTGATCACCGAGCCGGAGCGCGTCCTGGCTCACGTCGTCGCTCTCAAGGTCGAAGAAGAGAAGCCCGCCGAAGTCGTAGCGACGGAAGCTGCCACGCCCGCCGAGCCCGAAGTCATCAAGAAGGGCAAGAAGGAAGTCGAAGGCGAGGAAGGCGCGGAAGCCGAGGCCAAGCCGGAGAAGGCCGAAAAGGGCGAGAAGGGCGAGAAAAAGAAGTAGTGCTGCTTGTTTCGATTCACGGCGGCTCGCGTCAATCAGGCCGCTGGACAGAGGCCTATGCGGTTCATCGTTGGACTTGGGAATCCTGATCCGGAGTACCAATGGACGCCGCATAACCTCGGATTCATGGCCGTCGACGAATTGGCGAATCGCGGTTCGATTCGCGTCGAGCGGCCCGAAGGCAAAGCGCTCGTCGGCAAGGGGAGACTCGCCGGAGAAGATGTCGTTCTGGCCAAGCCGCAGACGTACATGAATCTCAGCGGCATTTCGGTCAGAGAGCTGCTGGAAAAATACGAGCTGGCTCCGCCGGACCTGTTGGTGATGTGGGATGAAGTGCAGCTGCCTTTTGGCACGATTCGTATCGACCGCAAAGGCAGCGGAGGCAGCCACAACGGCGCGAATTCCGTTATCAGCGCCGTGGGCACGCAGGAGTTTTCTCGGCTTCGCTTGGGTTGCGGCCCGGATCATCCGCTCAGCAGCCGCAAGGAATTCGTGCTTCGCCCCATGAAAAAGGCCGAGCTCGAAGTGGCCGCGGAAATGGTCGGCGAAGCCGGCGACGCCGTCGAAATGATTCTCGCGAACGGCATCGAAGCGGCCATGAACAAGTTCAACCGCCGGAAACCGGCGGAGCCTGAAGCGGACGAGCCGGAAAAGTAAGGACTGAATTTCCCGGGCTTGTAGCCGCGGTCTTCAGCGGCGGGGCTTCACGGCCCGGAAAGATTTGCGGTACAAGGAAAGAGGTCATCATGGAAGAACGTTTGTACGATCTGATTTTCATCGCCCGCCCGGCCACGCCAGAGGACGAGATCAAGAAGGTTCTCACCGGCATCGAGCACACTTGCGCCGAAAAAGGCGGCAAGATCGAGAAGACCGAGCACTGGGGCACCCGCAAGCTCGCCTATCGCGTGTCCAAACATCGCGAGGGCATTTACGTCTACCAGCAGATTCGCACCGCGCACGGCGAGCTCATCGCCGAGATCGAGCGCCGTCTCCGCGTCCAGGACGTGATCATCAAGTATTTGACCGTGCGCCTTGACGAGGATTTGAAGCGCCAGAAAAAGCTCGGTGGAAAGCGCGAGCAGCGCGCCGCCCGGCGTCCCCGCCGCAGCGCCCCGGCTTCGGTTCCGGCGCCGGCTCCCACTCCCGCCGCGGAGCAAACGGCAGCGAGCTGAGTTTCCGTTCTCGTTTTTCGAATTTCGTTTTTAGAGTTTCGTTTTTCCGTTCTTAGAGAGAAAGGCAGGATGGTATGGCAGAAGAACCGAAACAAGCACAGTCTCACAGTGGACCCCCGCGCCGCGAAGGTGGCGGCGGCCATGGCGGTCCGCGCCGCGAAGGCGGACCGGGTGGCGGTGGTCCGGGCGGTCCCGGCGGACGCCCGCGCGGCAAGCGGCAGTATTTCCGTAAGAAGAAAGTCTGCAAGTTCTGCGTCGAGAAGATGGACTTCATCGACTATAAGCGCGCGGACATCCTCTCGCAGTTCGTCCAGGAACGCGGCAAGATTCTGCCGCGCCGCATGACCGGAGTTTGCTCGCGCCACCAGCGCTGGCTCGGCGTGGCCATCAAGCGCGCGCGCAA
>DATGED010000061.1:0-35379 GCA_035310525.1 Candidatus Acidiferrum sp.
ATCTCCATTGCCAACCAATTCGATCTGAAGGTAGTGGATGGCAAGATTCCCATCCCAGACCTGCGCATCGAGTATGAGGACGATTGCCGCGATGTTCGCACGCTCGATCTCGAAATCGCTACACGCGACTATCGGCCCCAGGGCCTCGGCGAAAAGGCCAAGGCCGGATTTCACATGTTCGCCCGGCAGCAAGACCACGCCAAATTGCGCCGCGTTCTCGACACCCAGGAAATCAGCGCGAGGATCTTTGCTCTATGAAAATCCTCCCCATTCACACGGAAGCGCTACGTTCTTTCGGCTATACGGAAGAGGAGTCTCGTTTCCTCTACCTTGTGGCTACGCATTCCGGGTATTTCACCTGCCAGCAGTTTCTTCAGTTCATCAAGAAGAAACCCGGCAAACGCAGCGTCGTCTTTGCCAAGAAGATTGTGGAAAAGAAACACGCCAGCTCAAAGGAATATCTTCGGCATGGCCGCGTCTTTCATCTTTTCTCGCGGAATCTCTATGAAGCCATTGGCAGGGAGAATGTCCGTTTCCGCCGTGTGCACTCCACCGAATACATCCGAACGCGGCTCATTGCTCTCGACTTCATTTTGCGAAATCAGGGCTTCACTTATCTTGAATCCGAGGGGCAGAAGCTCTCTTTCTTTTGCGACCAACTGGGAATCGACAAGAAAATCCTGCCCCACAAACGCTATTCCGGAGCTATCAAGGGCGGCTTCACCGACCGCTATTTTGTGGATAAATTCCCCATGTTCTATAACCCTAGCGCCTCTCTCCCCCCTGTGATTACCTTTAGTTTCATCGATCCGGGCTTTGAGAGCATGGACAGCTTCAGGACGCATTTGGACGCGTACTTGACGCTCTTCACGAAGCTTTCGCAGCTCCGCTTCTACTACGTCGCCACGCGCGACACGAATTTCGAGCGCGCCAAGAAGCTGTTTCATGGCACGTTTCAGAGGCTTTGGAACCCGGCAGCCCCTCGTGGATTGTTCGCCTATTTCCGTACGCGGCGAACATGGGATGAGAAGAACTACGGCAAATTATCCGAGCACGATGTCCTGTTCATGAACCAGGGAAAAGAGCGATTCGGCAATCCCGGCATCGAGAATCTGTACCAGCGATGGCGTGCCGGAGAGGTCACCGAGAACGCGGTGCGGTCTGAATCCGTGAAGTTCCAGATGCCGTCCCAGGTCACATTTATTTGCGCAACCGTAAACGGACAGGCCGCGTTGTTCGAGCGGCATCCACATCAGCCAGTGAACTTACCCGGGAACAGTTCCGAGGCCACATCTTTCTCGGGGGATTTCACCCCCGAGATCACCCTGGCATGGAGATAAGCGACAGAAAGAGCAGGCAGATGCGACAGAGACGGCAAGAAAACGGAGCGCGGCCAAAACACGATCAGAGGCGGGAGCGACCCCATTGCGCCGCAAAATCGCGGCCCGATCCCTTCGGGCTTCGGGGGTCACTCCCGCCTCTTGCTGCTGGAATACGCAGCTCGTGTTTTGGCCGCGAACGAAGAAGGGAGTCTGGAACTCTGTAAGACGTGATGTAAGACAAAACCGTAAAGGAGGAACAAAAAAAAAGTATGGCGATCATTAAAGCACCACCCAAGCAACCAAAGTCAGTGACGATCCAGGCACGAGTGGAGGAGTCGGTGAAAGCGCAGCTCGATCAATACGCAAATTTCATCGACTCCAGCCCATCTTACGTCATTACGGAGGCTCTGAAAGTCTTATTCAAACGCGATGACGAGTTCAAAGCCTGGCTAAGCCAACACGCTAACGACGGGAATCCTGCTCGGAATCAAGGAGAAACTCTCACGAAAACGGCGTAACAACTATGAAGCTCCGTCCAATCCAATTCAGTGAGCGCGTGAATACAGCGTCCCCAAGACAGCATGCCTCGCGCCCGGAAGTCGATCCGCATTCGAACGGTGATTCACTGCTAGCAGTAGATCCGGAGACTCCGCTGATTTCGCAGCCCCACGCGCTGTCAGCGGGAGTTTCGGAGAGCCCTCAAAATGCGGCGTCCCAACACGCCGCCACAGGGAAAATGGAGAGGGACGAGGGCCCTCTTCTGAACGTGCAGGAAGTAGCTCAACTATTGCAGGTCCCTGTGTCTTGGGTCTATGAGCGTGTTCGCAGGCGCTCGCTGGAACGATTGCCGGCATACCGTCTCGGAAAATATTGGCGCTTTCGCGAGGCCGACATTCGGGCCTGGATCGAGCGTCAGCGGATGGGAGCGCGCTTCCATGCTTGACGCGAGCGCTACAATCATTGTCGACGCAGAAAGAGGCGGAAGAGTCAGCCGAAAGGAGCGTATGACTCGACCGCGTTATCAAGAAGGTTGTTTGTGGACTCGTGGTAAACGAAGAAAGATGTGGGTGGTTCGCTGGAGAGAGAACGTTCTGCAACCCGATGGCTCGGTGCGAAGGATACAGCGCGCCGAGACCTTGGGGCCGGTCAGCAAGATCACCCGGCAGCAGGCACGAGCGTTCCTGCAAGACAAAGCAGCCACCATCAATCTATGCCAGCGCCGACCTCGCGCAACCATCTCACTCGAAGAGTTCATTAGAGCGGAATGGCGGCCCAATGTTGCGCTGGCGCTAAAGAAGAGCACGGTGAAGTATTACGGCTACCAACTCGACAGGCACATCATCCCTGCCCTCGGCACTTGTTCGCTTTACGACATCAGCAGAGCGCAGATTGAGGTAGTCCTGTCAGACCTGAGGCAGAAGGGACATGCGAGCGGAACGCTCCGTGGCGTTCGAACAACATTTTCAGCAGTGTTGCAGTCCGCCATGGAACGGGGCTATCTCGACAAAAATCCGGCGCATGGCATCCGTATTCGCACGACGGGAATTCGGGTGGACCCCCGATTCTATTCTCCCGCACAAGTACGTCAGCTTTTGCCAGAGCTAACGGAGCCATGCCGCACCGTCGTTCAATTTGCCGTGCTTACCGGGCTGAGAATTGGGGAGATTCTCGCTCTTCGATGGAAACGCGTGGACCTGCTTCGCGGCACGATCCAAGTCGCCGAGACATATTCTGACGGCGAGTTTGGTCCGCCGAAAACTCGCAGCAGCAACCGCGTTATCCCCATCAGCGGATTCCTTCGTGATCTATTGGAATCCTATCGGGGCAGCACGAACTGCAGAGCGCCGAACGACCTGGTGTTTTGCACGCCGAGCGGGACGCCTCTTAACCAAAAGAACCTCTACAACCGCGTGCTTGCGCCCGCGTGTGATCGGATAGAACAGCCTCGTGTTTCCTGGCACTCGTTCCGTCACACACACGCAACATTGCTCACGGAGGTAGGAGAGTCGATCAAGACCGCGCAGGCTTTGCTGGGCCATTCGGATCTTGGAACGACGCTCAACACCTATGCTCACGTGATCCCGGACTCGCAAAGGCGTGCAGTGGAAGGGGTTACGAAAGTTTTGTTCTCGAATGTTCTCGAATCTGAGGAAAACGCACAAAGCGGGAAAACCAACTGATTGCAAACGCAGGACTTAAAAATTGGTTGGTGGGCCCGCCAGGATTTGAACCTGGGACCAACGGATTATGAGTCCGCTGCTCTAACCGCTGAGCTACGGGCCCCACGCTTACTGCAACATCTTACCGCGAAAAGGTTTCGCACGGTTCGGGAGTTGGTCACATTCCCGAGGAGTTCTCGCGATCCTCTTCTAGGGCGGAGGAATCCGTCATTCCGCAAAGAGATAGAGCAACTATTGTTCTAGTTGGGAGTTCGCCTTAGCTAAGGAGCGCGCCGGGCGCATTTTTTTGCTCCCGCAACAACTCACATTGCTTGAGTGTTCAATCCAGTAGTATGAATCCATTTGCTCGCACCAGAAAAACTAAAGTCGTTGTCGGAAACTCAGTGTTCAAACGACCGACTGATGCAGAGAGACGATCCACTCCTGGCCACCAAATTACATCTCTTCGCCTATGAAATCAGTTGCGTTTTCGATGTCAGAATATTCGGTGTCGCCCCAACGATTTGCCGAAGAGAGTTCGCCGCCAAATTGTACCAAATGATCGCTGCACCTGCCGCCGCTTAAATCCCCGTTTACGGAATTTAAGGATCTAAGTTATTGCTAGACAGGGACTTAACTGGTCGCCGCCGAACTTTCTCAATTGCGTGCGGTGCTCCCTAAGAGTCCCGGAATTGTTGCTCCAAGTGGGACAACCGACTATGCTGCTAGTGCCGCATCGGGTGCCGCCGAGGGCGCTCCGCGGGGTGCCGACCTCATGCAAAAATTGAAGAAACTTTGCGCCTGCTTGGTGTGCGTTCTTTTGTTGAACGCTGTCCCCTCTTTCGCCCAAGCTGAATCGAATCCACAAACAAGCGCTCTCGATCAAATCCGGGCCTACATTTCAACGGGCTGGGATTCGCTCACGCGATCGCTCACGGATTGCGCCACGGTGGTGGACACCAAGCTCGCTTCCGCTTCCGTTCTTTATCTTCCCGCCGGTTTTGCGGAGCCTGCCTCGGTGCAGCAGCTTCAGAAACGGTGCAAAGTGAATGTTCTGCACTTGCCTGCGGTGATTCACCACATCGGGGAAATGGATCCCGGGAAAATCGATCCCGCCGGGCTGCTCTTCCTCGAGAATCGTTATGTCGTGCCTGGCGGGAGATTCAACGAAATGTATGGCTGGGACAGCTATTTTATTATTCGTGGCTTGGTCCTCGACGGCAGAATCGCTCTTGCCAAAGACATGCTCGAGAATTTTTCCTTTGAAATCGAACACTATGGCGGAGTGCTCAACGCTAATCGCACCTATTATTTAACGCGCTCCCAACCGCCTTTTCTAACCTCCATGATCCTCTCCGTTTACGACGCGCAGAAAGCCAGCGGGCAACAGGACACCAAGTGGCTGGCAAAAGCCTACAACTACGCGGTCAAAGATCACGAATTGTGGACCAGCGAACCACATCGTGCGGGTTCGACCGGCCTCTCCCGCTATTTCGATTTCGGAAACGGCCCTGCGGCGGAAAGTGTGAAGGATGAAACCGGCCATTATCGGCAAGTGGCGGCCTATTTCCTCGGACAAGAAGACCTTGGCCGCAATTTTCTCGTGGAATCGAGCGCCGCCAAGCCCTCGCCGCTTGCGGCAGGACCGCTGTTCGCTCTTCAGATATGCGATCTGGCCAAAACCATGGCGCAGCCGGGTTGCGATCCCGCCGGAACATTTGCGCTAACTGCGGACTATTACAAAGGGGACCGATCCATGCGCGAATCCGGCTTCGACATCTCCTTCCGCTTCGGTCCTTATGGTGCTTTGACGCATCATTTCGCTCCCGTGTGCCTCAATAGCCTGCTCTACAAATCCGAAAAAGACCTTGAACAAATGAGCGCAACGCTGGGACGTAAGGATGAATCGGAAAAGTGGCGAGAGCGCGCGGAGCAACGCAAGGCGGATATTCAAAAATATCTGTGGGATGAGGAACGCGGCCTGTTTTTCGATTACGACTTCGAGAAACAGACTCGATCCACATACGATTACGTGACCACGTTTTATCCGCTCTGGGCGGGCGTTGCAACGCCCGAGCAAGCGCGAAAAGTTGTACAGAACATCGGCATCTTCGAGCGGCCCGGGGGCCTTGTGATGAGTCCCTACGAAACCGGAGGCCAGTGGGACTATCCGTATGCCTGGGCGCCAAACCAGTTGATGGCCGATGAAGGGATGCGCCGCTACGATTTCAATGAGGAAGCCGACAAGGTCTCCTATGAATTCCTCTCCATGGTCATGGAGAATTTCCGGCGCGATGGCAACATTCGCGAAAAATACGACGCGGTGAAGCGCTCATCGGAAACGCAAGTGACTGCCGGCTATCATATGAACATTGTGGGCTTTGGATGGACAAACGGCGTCTTCCTGGCGCTCTTGCACGAACTGCCGCCGGGCGAGGTCACCCGTCTGGCCAAGGCACAGGGACAAATTCCCGTCGCGGCTCACTAGAGCTTTGCTTCCGGGTCGTTCAAATTTCCGCTGAGCGGATTTTTTGGAGCCAGGCTTCGTCCCGCGATGGCGTTGCTCCCGCCTGGCTCGCCACCCATGACCCCATCCGGTTCGCCGCCTCATTCATGGTGGCGAGAGAGCCGCGACGAAGAAAGTGATAGACCAGTGCGGCGGTGAACGCATCACCGGCGCCCACCGTATCCGCCACTTGCACGCGAATGCCGGGATGCTCGTGTTTGCCATGCTCGCTCACGAGCAAGGAACCTTCGCCGCCTCGAGTGACGCAAACAAGTTTGACGCGAAACGTGTGCAGCAGCCACTGCGCGGCGGACTCCTCATCCTGAGAAGGGAAACCCAGCAGTTGAATGACTGTCGGGAGTTCGTCGTGGTTCAGCTTGATGATGTCCGCCTGCTTCGCGGAATCAGCGAGAATCTCCGCGGTATAAAAAGACTGGCGGAGATTGACGTCGAAAATGCGAGTGGTCTGCGGCCGGATGGCTTTTAGGAAGGAATGAATGGTCTGTCGCGATTTCGGCGAGCGCTGGGCAAGGGAGCCGAAACAGACCGCGTCCGCTTTCTGGGCCAGCGCCTGCCACGCGGAGGTCCATTCCAAGAAATCCCACGCCACTGGCTCTGCGATTTGAAAAGCAGGCTGGCCCTTCGCGTCAAGTTGTACTTGCGCGACTCCCGTGCGATATGTTTGATCGGTCTGGATACAGGAGTTGCTGAGCCCGAGTCGCTCCAGCCGGCGTCTGGTCTCGAAACCGAGTTCATCGCTGCCGACGCGGCTGGCGACGACACCCTCATCGCCGAGCAGGCTTGTCATGTAGGCAAAGTTCGCAGGCGCACCGCCCAGCTGGCGGCTATCTGGAAGAATATCCCAGAGCAGTTCGCCAAGCCCGATCGTCGTGAACTTTCGCATGGACGAGCCGCTCAAGGCTTCGTGTTTTGGCTTTGTTCCAGTTGGCCGGCCAACTTGAGTTCGCGATCTGCCTCTTCATTTTTTCCCAAGTCGCGGTACGCCTGCCCCAACAGGTGGTGTGGAATCGGATTGTTGGGATCCATCGCGAGCGCTCGCTGCAGCGCACGCACGGCTAGTTGCGTCTCCCCTTTTTTCTCCAGCACTTTGCCGAGCAGGATGTAAGGCCCTGTGGAAGTGGGGTCAAGCCAGATCGATCTTTGCAGGAGCTGCTCCGCCTCATCGAATTTCTGCACGCGCGAATAACCGTCCGCAAGCTTGTAGTACGCCGCGGCATAGCCTGGGTTTATCTCCAACTCTTTTTGAAACTCAGCGATGGCCGCGTCAATTTGCGAATGATAGAGGTACAGCTCTCCAAGCAGTTCGTGCACCAACGGAAGCTTCGGATCAAGCGCCGCAGCCTTGTGCGCGTACTCTTCCGCCACCGGCCCGAAATCCTGCCGCAGCAGCATTCGTGCAGTGAATAGATAACTGGCTGCGGATTCGGATGGCACATTGAACATCTTCGCAAACGCCTTCCGGGCGTTTGGATAGTCCTTCGTCTGGATATAGCAAATTCCAAGGATGTAAGACGCATCCACATTTGCGCTGGGAAACCATGTCCGTACCTTTTCCAGTTCGGGAATCGCGTCCGCAGGCCGCCCAGCCAGATAGTACGATAGACCCAGTAATTGGTCTGCTTCGCTGTCGCTCGGATTCTCCTCCAGCGCTTTCTTGAGGAAAGCGATCGCATTCATGAAATCGCTCTTCTTGTAATACGCGATTCCAAATTCGTAAGACAGCCCTTTCATCCCGGGATGGAGCGATTCGAGCGCATGCAGTTTGGCGAGCGCCTGGTCAAAGTTGCCCTGTTGCAAGAGCCGCTCTGTCTCCTCGAATTCACCGCCAGGGTCTCGCGATTGAGCCGGCCGAAGAGAAGCTTCGTTTGATTTTTTCTCTGCTTCCTGTGTGAGCCCGGCTCCCGATGGCAACACACCCGCGCATAAACCAGCGATTAGACTCAGGCGAATCCAATATTGCTTAGCCATGCGACCCTTACTCGAAAAGAGCAAAACCGATTAAAGCATAAAAAACGGGGAGCCCGTGAGGGCTCCCCGTTGGTTCGGGGTGTGTTGTTTTTCCTTCTTAGAAAGAGAACCGAAGCCCAAATGTGAGCAGTCTCATCGACGTGTTGTTCTCGATATTGGTGATTCGTCCCGCATCGGTGCCAACACAATCTATGCAAGTGTTTCCCTGCGTGTAATTGAAGCCCATCACGGGGTGGTTAAAGATGTTGTTTGCATCCATGCGAAACTCCGCGTTGTAGCGTTCGGTAATGCGGAAGCCCTTCGCAAGCGAGAGATTTGACGTAAAAAGGTGCGGCCCACGGAACGGGTCGTACCCTATGTTGCCGAGTGTGCCAGGCATTGGCCTGGAGAACTCTCCAGCGGTTGCCCCGTTGGTTGCCAGCACCGGAACCGGCGTGAACCACGTGAGGAATCCGCTGGCATCTCTCTTCAATCCGAGTGGGAAGGAGCCAGACGCTCGATTTGGACGGCAAATGCTGACATCCTCGTCCGCGCTGCAATCCTTGTAGCTTGGCGTCCAGGGCAAACCACCACTCCAATCCGTAATGGACGTCAGTCTCCATCCGCCGATGGCGTAGTCCTCCCATTTGTTGGCATCGGTCATAAACCTCTTGCCCTTGCCAAACGGCAGTTCATAAACCAAGCTTGTTATCCAAGCGTGATTGCGGTTCACGTTCATCGGGCCATACCCGACCGAGGGATCGACGGAGTAATAATTATTGTCGTGGAATCTCGCCCGGGACCAGGTGTAATGCGAGACAAATTGGAGCCCCTGCGAGAAACGCTTTTCCACTTTGATCTGCAGTGCATTGTAATTGCTGCTTGCATCCATGCCAAAGTAATTGCCCATGTCCGAAGAACAACAGTGCAACTGATCGGCCAGCGGTACATTGGCAAGGCCGCAAACTCCCATCGAGACGGAGCAATCTGGATAGGTGAAACGATTGAAGAATGGGCGCCGGCTATCCGGATTCAGCCCCGGAACTCCAAAACCGACGATGCTTCTCTCATTGGCGTTATACGCGGGTCCGTCGCCAGCAAATCCGTGCGTGCCCTTGTTGCCTACGTAAGCCACTTCCACGGTCATGGTGGAGGTCAGTTGATGCTGAACAGTGGCGTTCCACATATCAATCGAGGCCGGGCGCTGCACTGTCGGACGAATGCGAGGATCTACAGCGTTTTGAGGCCCTCGCAACGGAATCGTACCGTTTGCGTTGGGTGTCGGGAACTGAACAGGCGGAGGTCCAGTGGCAGAATCCATCTGGTACACGGGAACGTTGTCATTGATAGCATTCGGATTGAGGTCGTGCGCCCCGATCGCTTGGTGTACAAGGACGGGGAGGTTTTGCGTCACGGCATGGCCAAAATTCGACCCAAAAACGCCTATGTCGAAGCTGCGCCCGTAGCCGATGCGTATTACCGTCTTTGGCTGCAATTGATACGCGATGCCAATTCGTGGTCCGAATGCACCGTAATAGTTTCGAATGTTGCCGTTCAGTCCGTATGGACCAAATCCGCCAACTCGGATAACGCCTTGCTCAAGGTTGGCAAAACCTCCGTTACCCTTGGCATTCACGGATTCGGGCAGATAGTCTTCCCACCGCATTCCATAGGTGAAAGTCAATTTGTTGGTCATGCGGAATTGGTCTTGAGCATAGAAGAAGAAGCGCTTCTGACTTTCCGCAGCCGTCTGACTAACACTCGCGAACCGCTCGAAGTGGGAAACATCACCGAGCAAGAACGAGGCGAGGTCCAACCCCCCTGTGTTGCTCCCGGTAACCGGATCGAATAGTGACGTTTCCTTGTGGTTGAAGACCAGTTGCCCCGTCCGATTGGCATCGCTCGGGAAGCGCAGGTTATGCGCGAACCGAAGGTCCACGCCAAACTTCATGCTGTGGTTGCCCGCAATCTTGGTCCAGTTGTTCACGAACTGGTATTGATGCTCGTTTTCGATCAACGGGCAGTTGCAGCGGGAGGGGTCCAGACCGTCGCCGAAATTCGTTAGAGTACCGTCAAACTGGAATGCAGGAAGACCGCCAGTGGAGGAATCGCTCGGGATATTCAGGCCGTTCAGTCCCAAAGCTTGCGCGGCCGCCACGGTAGCATCCGGCTTAATCGAATGCGGATTGTACTGGAACCAGCCAAAGCGGAAGTCCGTCAGCAATGTGCTGCTGATCGCCTTGTCAAATCCTGCCGCCAAGCTGTGGTTGTGAATGTTGGAACTCCCGCTCAGTCCTCCGACTCCGCCGCCCAAACCACCGAGACCGATACCCAGATTGGGTGATCCCGTGAGGCTGTAGTAAGCACGCGTATAGCGCCCAAATATATGCAGATTTCCGCGCGCTTGATAATCGCCTCGGGTGTCAAAGGAGTTCCCGTGAAACGGACCGGAACCGGATCCGAAAAAGTTGCCACCAGTCACTGTGTTGTTAGAGGGCTGCGGGAAAAGCTTTAATAGCTTTACCGCCACCGGAGAAAGCCGGCTCACCGGTATCAAGTTGCCTGCGAATGCCGTGCGTCCCGCTCCTGTATTGGGATCGCCTGTCGCTGGGTCGTAGATCTTGCCGTTACCGCTGATCACCGATGTGTACTGGCTTAGATCGCACATCCCGGTCGCGGCGGTGCACGTGCTCAAAACCGTGGATGTTGGAATTGTGATGTTATTCGTCACACCATTTGCTTGTCGCGTTCCTTGATAATCGGCGAAGAAGAACAACTTATTCTTCATAACCGGGCCACCCAGCGAACCGCCAAATTGATTCCACTTCGAATGCGGCAATGGCGAGGACGCAGGTTGTGTGAAGGGATTGCGCGCCTGGGTAGCGTCCGAGTTCCGGAACCAGAAGGCACTGCCGTGGAAATCGTTCGTCCCGGACTTGGTTGAGGCCACCATCATGCCCGCGATGGACTTGCCGAATTCGGCGTCATAATCCGACAGCGTGATCTTCGCTTCCTCAACCGAATCCAAATTGGGATTGATGACAATGATTCCCAGAATGGGGTCCTGGTTGTCCGTTCCATCCAGTTCGTATCCTGTCCCGCTGAAGTGTTGGCCCTGTACGAATGTCTGTTGCGAACCCTGCGGGTTTTCCGTGGCCGCGTGGCTCCAACCGATTTGTTGCGTGCCCGGAGCTGAAAGTAGCAGCGACTGAAAATTGCGATTGACCAGGGGCAGTTGCTCAACTTCGGTGGAATTAAAATCAATCGAAACATCCGCCCGGTCCGTCTTTAGCTGCGGAACCTCACCAGTGACCTCTACGGATTGAGTGACAGCGCCGACTTGCAGCTGCGCGTCAACTCTGGCAGCTGTGTCAACCTGCACCAGCACACTCGGGACATCGTAAGCCTTGAAACCTGCCGCTTCGATGTGCACCTTGTAGGTATCCGGAATTAAGTGAATGACCGTATAGTTGCCGCTTTCATTTGTCGTTGTTTCTTCTGTGGTTCCCTTTGATATGTTCGTTATCGTGACTTTTGCGCCCGAGACTGCAGCCCCTTGTGGGTCGTTTACAGTACCGACGATACTCCCGTAGACCGCCTGTCCAAGGGAGCTGCCCGCTCCCAGACCAATCGCGAGACACAGAATCAGAAACGAACCAATAATCGCTTGCTTCCTCATCCCACCCCTCCTTGCAGAAACTTTTCGAGCTCGTCTGGAATTGCCCGCCAGGCTCCCTCCATAACTCGCAAGGTAACCGCACCTCGCTAAGCCACGGACCTGCCCAGCTGCCAGCTCTTTTAATTTGCGTGAAAAAAATGGAAGGCTGCGCCAGGACTCGCGCACAGAGAGCCAGGCTCAACCGTTAAAGGCACCCCCACAACTTAATTCAGGCGCCCTCGACGTGCGCCTCGCACTTAAGCACCAATATGAATGACACCCGCTCGGCCGCCCCCACGCAAAGTACACGTCTGCACCAATACTCCAGCGGCTTATGCGGCTATATTGATGCGTACTATTCGTTTTTTGGGTTCCCGATTGAAGTTTCAATGCGTCTGATACGGTTACATCCAATAACTCTTTGCCTTGTCGAGAGATGCGCCGCTTGTTACACTCCTGTTACTCCGTCGTATCCTGAGGTAACAGTGAGCGAACGAGAGCTCCTGCTCGAGCAGATCAATCGGCTCGCCGACAGCCATGCCCTCCATGGCTCGGAGTCCCTCTGCAAATTGCTCCGTTACTTGGCCAAGCACGCCGTGGATCACCCGGGTACTCCCATCAAAGAATTCCAGATCGCCACCGAAGTCTTTGGACGCTCTGCCGATTTCGATCCTCAGCTTGATTCTATGGTTCGTGTCCAAGCGGGCCGCTTGCGTTCTAAGCTCGCCGAGTATTACAGCTCGGATGGTCTAGATGATCCGTTCGTCGTGGAGTTGCCTAAGGGTACTTACCTGCTTTCCTTTCATCCGCGGAACTCCAGCCCCGTCAAACCTTCCTCGGGAAACGTCAACGGCCTCACCGGCAAAGAGGCTCTGGCAAAAAGCTCGGAACGCAGATGGGGAACCGAAGTCATTTCCCTCTCGATCTTTTTGGCGGCCGCCATCGCCGTAATTGTTTGGCTGCTGGCGACTCGAACCACCCCTCCAGTCAGCCTCGCCAGCCAGAGCGAGTCAGCGCCCGCCGCGTTTCGCGTATTTTGGAAAGGTTTTGCCTCCGGGCCGGACGAGCCATGGGTTGTCTTCAGTAATGCAATGTTTGTCGGCCGCCCCGAGACGGGAATGCGCTACCGGGACGCCAAACGGGACGCGGGCGCCCCAATTCTGGATCACTACACCGGAGTCGGTGAAGTCCTGGCCGTGCACCAACTCGACGGCGTGTTTGCTCTTCTCCATCGCCGCATTCGCGTAAAGCGTGGCAGCCTGTTTTCCCTCGACGATGCCAAGAACAACAATCTCATTTTCATTGGCTCGCCTTCGGAAAATCTCTCGCTGCTGGAAATCCCCGGGACCCAGGAATTCGTTTTCCAAAGACTGACTTCCGGTCCACGCAAGGGAGATCAAGCGATTATCAACGTCCATCCCAAGCCCGACGAAGCAAAGGAGTTCCTTGCCACTCCGTCAGGTTTGCCTCTCACAGAGGACTACGCCGTTCTCGCCCTGAGCAAGGGGATGTCTCAGGGGCAATTCGTGTTGATTCTGGCGGGGACCACGACGATAGGAACTCAAGCGGCAGTCGAATACGTTTGCCGGCAAAGCTCTGTTGAGGAATTACTATTGCGTCTTTCCGTTTCGCAAGACGGCGAACTAAAGCCTTTTGAAGCTGTCATCCGCGTGAAAGTAGCCCGCGGCGTGCCAGTGGAAACGGAGTTGGTAGCCATTCGGAAGACGGCAGCATAACGCCGCAATGGCACTTGTTGTGGTTATTGGCTCGGAGCTTTCAGATGTGGGTCGAGTTCTGCCGCCCTCTGAAATTCCTTTGATGCCTCTTCCTTGTTTCCCTTCCGCTGCAGCGCCAATCCCAACTGATAGTGGGCCGTCGCAAACGCCGGCAAGGAGCGTATTGCCGATCGGAACTGCGAGATGGCCCCGTCAAGATCCCCGGCGTTCAAGAGCCGGCGTCCTGAGTTTGTAGCAAACGTCGCCGCCTGCTCGCTCGACTTCTGTTTCAAAAGCTCCATGCCCTTGCGGCTCTCGGTCGCCGCTCCGTCAGCGTCGCCGAGTTGCCGCAACACGGCTCCCAGGTTTGTGTGCGCTCCGGCAAAATCCGGTTGCAATCGAATCGCTTCCCGCAACGCGTCCGCCGCCGGCTGCAAGTCCCCTTTTTGTTTCAGCACCGAACCCAGCGTGTAGTAAGCCTCCGCATAGTCTGGTTTTGCTCGGACCGCGGCGCGCAGTTCCTCCGCCGCGGCCTCGAGATTTCCCTGCTGCCATAGTGTCACGCCAAGCGTATAGTGCGCATCGGCCAGATTAGGATCGAGCTCCTCCGCCCTCTTGAATTCCGCGATTGCTTCGGTTAATCGGTCTCTCATCTTCAAGGCCAAGCCCAAATCGTAGTGAAACGAAGCGTCTTCCGGTGCGAGTTTTAGTGCCGCCTGAAAATGCGTTTCTGCGGCGTCAAAATCCGCTTTCTGCAAGTACGCTGCTCCTATATTTCCCTCATAGGCCGGATCGTTCGGCCTTTCGCTCAAAGCCGACTGAAATTCCTGAATGCTGCTCTCCCCGTCGCCCGTCTGAAGCAGGGCCAGTCCCAAATCGTTGTGAGCTTCTGCATCTTCAGGCCGAAGCTTGACTACCCGCCGGAACGCTGCCACCGCGCCATCCGCATTGCCCGCGCGCTGCAATAGCAGCCCAAGATGATGCTGAACATCGGCATTATCGGGATCCAGCTTTGCCGCATTCTCGAATTCCAATAACGCGGCATCCGGTTGCCCTTTCTCTTCCAGCGCCTGCCCCAGATAAAAATGCGCAACAGGATTTGTGGGTTCCAGCGTGACCGCTTCCTGCAATTCGGCTTCGCCTCCTGCAACATCCTTTTGCTGCAGCCGCAGCACGCCAAGGTGCATGTGCGCCTGAGCAAATCGCGGTTGAAGCTTGAGCGCTTCCGAGAACTCGCCGGCCGCTTCTTCGAACTTTGATTGCTTCACAAGCAACGCGCCGAAATCATCATGGAGCTCGGCCCGGTTCGGCTCCAAATCAATCGCGGACTTCAATTCCTGCGTCGCACCGGTCAAATCTTCGGAATAAGAGAGAGCGCGCCCCAAAATGTGGTGGGCCTCCGAATCCTTCGGAGCCAGCCGAACCGCTTCGCGCGCTTCTCGAAGGGCGCCCTTCGTATCGCCTTTTTGCAGCAATGCGCGCGAAAGATTCATGCGAGCCTGTGCAAAATCTGGCTTCAATCTCAGTGCGTCTTTGAACTCCAAAACGGCAGCATCGGTCTCTCCTTGCGCAAGAAGCACCCAGCCAAGCGAATTGTGCGGTTCGGGACTCCGCGGGACCATCTGAACGGTTTTTTCAAATGCCGCGCGCGCGGCCGTAAGATCGCGTCGTTGCAGGGCATTCATCCCCTGGCTATAAATCGAATTTGCCGCGGTGGCGTCAGCCGCGGCCTTCGAGTTCTCACCCTGGGCATGCGCGTAAGTGGAAATCAGAAGAATCGCCAGAACTTGTATGCCAAGTCTCAACGCAGCCCTCGACTCGCGCCAAATATCGGATTTACCCACGTCGAATCCCTTCGAACGTTCAGGGCGAAAGAGTCCGCATAACAAATGCTACTGGATCAGGCAAACACTGCCGCCGTATCCGTAGCGCCGTTCTCCGCCTTGACCGTGCTTTAGCCCCACCTTAGTATGCCAAGAGTTCATGATTTCCGGTCCAATGCATCGTTTCCGGTTCCGCTTCAGGGGAACTTGGCTTTCGCTGGCTTTGCTTCTGCCAGTTTCTTTTCTCATTGGCGCCTCTCAACTTCCAAAGGCCGCGCCGAAGCCTCTCGCTCATTTTACGGACATCGCCACGAAAGCCGGACTAACGGACACCGAGATTTTTGGCGGTGTGAACACCAAGAAGTACATCATCGAAACCACGGGAACCGGCGTCGCCATCTTCGATTACGACAACGATGGCTGGCCGGACATCTTTATCGTCAATGGAACCACACTCGATGCCCTTCCCGGCAAAGCCCCGACTAGCCATCTCTATCACAACAATCACGACGGCACCTTCGCCGATGTCACTAAAAAAGCGGGCCTCACTCACACCGGCTGGGGCCAGGGCGTCTGCGTCGGCGACTACGATAACGACGGCTGGGAAGATATCTACGTCACCTATTATGGGAAAAACGTCCTGTACCACAACAACGGCGACGGCACTTTCTCCGACGTCAGCGATAAAGCCGGCGTCTCCGGCTCCGGCAAAGCTTGGGGCAACGGCTGCGCCTTCGTCGACTACGACCGCGACGGTCATCTTGATTTGATGGTCGCCAATTACGTCGATTTCGATATCTCCACTGCCCCCGCTCCCGGTGACCGGCCTTCCTGCGTCTGGAAAGGCGTTCCGGTGATGTGCGGCCCACGCGGCTTGCCGCCCGCAAAAAACATTCTCTACCACAATCGCGGCGACGGTACCTTTGAAGACGTCTCCGCAAAAAGCCACATCGACAAAGCAGACGGCCACTATTCTCTGAGCGTCTCCACGCTCGACTATGACGACGATGGCTGGCCCGACATTTTCGTTGCCTGCGACAGCACCGCCAGCATCCTCTATCACAACAATCGCGACGGCACCTTCACCGACGTCGCCATCACCGCCGGCGCCGCCTTCAACGAGGATGGCCGCGCCCAGGCCGGTATGGGCTCAACCGTTGCCGATTACAACGGCGATGGCCGGCTGGACATTTTCAAAACAAATTTCTCGGACGACACCGCGACGCTCTATCGGAATAACGGCAACGGCACTTTCGACGACGTCACTTTCCCTGCGGGACTCGGCCTCAACACTAAATATCTTGGCTGGGGCACCATGTTCTTCGATTTCGATAACGATGGATGGCCCGACCTCCTCCTTGTCAATGGACACGTCTATCCCGAAGTCGACAGCCAGCATCTCGGCAGCACTTTTCAGGAGCCTCGCATCCTCTATCACAACAATGGCAACGGCACCTTCACCGACATTTCCGCCGACTCCGGTCCCGGCATCACCACTCCCCAGTCCTCCCGCGGCCTCGCCATCGGTGATCTCTGGAACGATGGCCGGCTTTCCGCCGTCATCAGCAACATGAACGCCCCGCCCAGTTTGCTCGTCAACGACGTGCGCACTCCAAATCACTGGGTCGCCTTTCGTCTGATCAGCGGTTCTTTCGCGTCAACCTCGCAGAAACTTCGCACGAACCGCGACGCGATCGGCGCCCGCATCACCATGAAAGCCGGCTCCCGTCTCTTCGTGGACGAAGTCCGCAGCGGCTCCAGCTACGATTCCAACAACGACATCCGCGTGCACTTCGGCCTCGGCTCCATTAAAGCGATCGAATCTCTCGAAATCCGTTGGCCGAGCGGACTCTTCGAAAAATTCGGCAATCTCGCGGTTGACAAAATTCATACGCTCAAGGAAGGCGCCGGCGCGCTCATCAAGCCTTCCTCGCAAAAGTAACTCGCCGCTTTTCGTCTCTCATACTAGAATCCTCCGCGTTCTCTGAGACGCCTCGATGAAGTCGAAACCGAAATCCAAATCCAAGCCGGGGTCGCAGCCCAAGCTCGTCAAAAAATCGTTCCATGCCTCTCTCGAGCGGCTTCGCTCCAATCTCGGTTGGGTTGTCATTTGGATTCCGTTCGATGTCTACAAAGTTTGGGGCAGCCGCGGCCGCCTTAAAATCCGGGGAGAAATCAACGGCTTCCCCTTCCGCACTTCCCTCTTTCCCACGCGCTCGGGCGATCACTTCCTGCTCGTTAACAAAAAAATGCAGGCTGGCGCCGGCGCCAGGGAAGGCTCCCGCGCCGAAGTCGTGCTTGAGCCCGATACCGAGGAGCGCTTCGTCATCACTCCTGACGAGCTCAATCAATTCCTTGCGGAAGACCGCGCTTTTCGCCGCTGGTTTGACGCGCTGAACTATTCCATTCGCAAGTGGATTGTCGACTGGATCACGCAGCCAAAAAGCGCCGGCGCCCGCGTTCGCCGCGCCGAACAAGTCGCTGAGCAGCTCTTCTCCGCTATGGACGCGGAGCGCGAACTGCCGCCCTCGCTGCAGCTGGCATTCACGCGTGAACCCCGCGCTCTCGACGGTTGGAACCTTATGTCCCCGTCGCGTCGACGCGGGCTGCTCATTGCCATCTTCTACTATCGCTCGCCCGAAGCTCGAGCCCGCCGCTTGGAAAAGGTAATTGAGGAAGCAGTCGCACTCGCCGAGAAAAAATCCGCAGGATAATCTCTGCGGTCCATCCTACGTCTCGCTCACGCTTTTTTGTGCTTCGGTAAGTCAATCCGGCAATAGGCAAGTCGTCTTGCAGTGTATTCGTTCTCGCATAAATAGCGCTCCGGTCATTCATATCGCAGTGCGATGATCGGATCGACCCGCAACGCGCGCCGCGCAGGTACATAGCACGCCAGAAGCGCCACCCCTATCAATCCGACAGCCACAATCACGCACGTCAACGGGTCCGTCGCCTTCACACCGTAAAGAAACGCCGCAATGAAACGCGTTAATCCGAATGTCAGCGCTAGACCCGCAGCCACTCCCAACAATGCCAACTTAAGTCCCAGCTTCGCAATCAACTTCAGTACATCACCGCGACCGGCTCCCAGCGCCACTCGAATCCCGATCTCGCGTGTGCGTTCGCTCACGAAGTACGACATCACGCCATAAATTCCGATGGCGGCCAGCACCGCCGCGACACCGGCGAACACCGCGAGCAGCTGCATGTACAGGCGATAATCTCCCATCGACTCCGAGATCACATTTTCCATGCTGCTTATCTCAGTAACCGGCAGGTCCGGATCGATCTTCGCAATTGCTTCTTTCACTTCGCCGGCCAGCCCGTTATCTTGTCCTGCTCCGCTTGCTCTTCGAATCACCACATAGTGATGCAGATGTGGAATCGCGGTACCTCCAGGAAACACCGCTTGTTGCTGCAGATACGACGCGTACAGAAAAGGCGGCACTTCCTGGCCTAAGCCAAAATGCTTCACATCCCCAACCACGCCCACTATTTGTCGTGGCCGCTCTTCTTCCACGGGGTACGGGTCGTATCGCAACACAATCTGTTGCCCCACCGGGTCCTCGTTTGGAAAGTACTTCCGCGCGAGCGCTTCATTGATCACCACGGCCCATGGCGCCGTTTGCGTGTCGTGCTCGTCCAAATAGCGCCCCTTCTTCAGCGGTATATGCAAGGTCTGGAAGATGCTCGGGCTCACGTCGTCATACCCCGCTCGGGGCCTGTTCTCCGGTGAAGGCGCTGGATGTCCCAGCACGGAAAAGCTGAACGTGTAGGCGCCTCGCATCGGAATAAAGCTCATGATCCCTGACGACGCCACTCCGGGCAGCGCTGCTATTCTCTCCGTCAATTGTTGGTTGAACGCCGCCACTGTCGGCAACGTCTTCTCCATGTCCCCGCCGGGCACTCTCTGCAGATATTTCCCTCCTTCCGGCAATTGCACCAGCATCGTCAACAAATTCCTCGGGTCGAATCCCGGATTCACCTGCTCCAGCCTCAGTATTGTGTTGATCATCAATCCCGCGCCCACAAGAAGCACCATCGCCAGCGCCACTTCGGAGACTGCCAGGATGTGCCGCGTGATCCCGCGCGAGCCTGCCACCGTCCGCCCTTCCCCTTCCCGCAGTGCCGCGTTCAAATCGGGATTCGAAGCCTGAAGCGCCGGCGCAAGTCCAAAACTCCCCGCAGTCAGCACCGATATACCCAGCGTGAACAGCAGCACGCGTCCGTCAATACCGATGCTTTCCACATTTGGAAAATCTCCCAGCAGCTTCCTCAAAATCTGAATTCCCCAATAGGCAAGCAGGATTCCCAGCCCGCCTCCCAAAAAAGCCAGCAATCCGCTCTCCGCAAACAACTGCTGCATCAACCGCCGCCGCCCCGCTCCCAGCGCCGCGCGCACCGAGTATTCTTTTCGTCGCGTCTCTGTTCGCGACTTCATCAGATTGGCCACGTTTACGCACGCGATCAGCAACACGCAGCTCACCGCTCCCAGCAGGGGGTACAACGCCTGGCCCGCCCACTGATAAAGATCCTTGTGCAGCGGCCTCACGAGCTTCTCCACGCCTCTATTCGTCTTTGGATAGGCAATCTCCAGTTGCTTCGCGATGACGTCCATCTCCGCTTGCGCCTGCGTGACCGTCGCTCCGGTCCTCAGTCGCCCCACCGGCATCAGCCAATGATCAATTCTCTCCGAATATCTTGCGCTCTCCGGATTCACTGGTACCCACAAATCCAGCCTGCCCCCATAAAACGGCGCGAATCCCGGCGGCATCACTCCCACAACTGTCGAAGGCACGCTGTCCACCGTTAGCGTCTTCCCCAAAATCTCTGGATCATTGTTGAAGTGGTTCTTCCAGAACGCGCTGCTGATCACCACCGCATACGAGTGGTCCTGCATCTCATCCGCGGTAAAAACTCTTCCCCGAATTGGCTGCACTCCCAGCAACCCGAAAAAATTAGGCGTCACGTACTGCACGTGGATCGGCTCCGGCTCGCCCGAGCGCGACATGATCACTTCTTCCGTGAAGCTGGTCAGCGCGATATCCTGAAAAACGGTTTTTTCCTTTTTCCAGTCCATCAGCTCTGCGATCGGCGGCGCCTGCCAGTCTCCCGGATGCTCCTTCTCCGTTTGCCAGATCACCGTCAACTGTTCCGGATGCTCGTATGGCAACGGTCTGTACAGCAATGCATTGAGCATGCTGAAAATCGTGCTGTTCGCTCCAATTCCCAGCGCCAGCGATACCACGACTACCGTGAGAAATCCCGGACTCTTCTTAAGCCCTCGCACCGCAAGCCGCATGTCCTGCCAAAAAGTTTCCATCCATCCATAAGTTCCCATGGCTTGCATACCTCCTTCAGCACGCCTGACTTGATTCTTTCCTCAGGCACTTCACCCGCTCTGCCCCACTTACCTGCACATGTTCGTACTCTTCGCTCACCCTCCGAATATAGCCCCGCCCAGGCATAGCGTGTCACCAATCATTTTTGCGAAAGCCCGAGCCGCCATGTTTCCCTTCATTCCATCTTTCTGCGTTTCTAATGGCTTGTCCCCGTCTAGCTTCCAGCAATTCGGGCTCCACTGCTTTTCACACGCTTGCGACCTTTCCACGAACTCGCCTGCTCTTTGCCGCTTAATTTTTCCAGCTTCCCATTCTTCCCAATTCTCCTTCTTCTCATCCTTCCTCTGTTACAATCCTTCTCATGAAACGACGCAAATTGCTCCAATCGATTCCCGTTGCCGCCCTTCTCCCGTCCGCCGCCTTGGCCGCCGCCAGCAACTCCGCATCCGCGGAAATTCCCGTCGCTCCGCAATCCTCAACCACCGTCTACGAGCTCCGTGTCTACCACGTCTTCGAAGGCAAGCTCGACGATCTCCTCCGCCGCTTCCGCGACCACACCATGCAGCTCTTTGAAAAACACGGCATCAAGAACATCGCCTATTGGACTCCCACGGACGATCCTCTCAAAGGCAAGACTCTCGTCTATATCCTCTCCCATCCCAGCCGCGAAGCCGCCACCGCCAACTGGAAAGCCTTCCGCGAAGATCCCGATTGGATCAACGTCCGGGACAAATCCGAAGCCAACGGCAAGCTCGTCGAAAAAGTCGACTCCACCTTCCTCTCCCTCACCGACTTCTCCCCTCCACTCCGCTAGCCCCTGGCCCGCATGTATTAGCCGCGCGAAGTGTTAAGCTTCCGCTTGACGATTCCAAAGCATCTCAACCACCAGGGAGCTCGCATGTCAACAAACGCCGTTACCACACGAAATCCAGTCAGGAACTCCAGCACTCTTGGCTCACTCTGGATTGTCTACGCGCTCCTCCGTCTGGTAGCGGCAATCCTGCTAGTTCTCTACAGCGGCACAGCCACCGTAATGTTTGGCGCTCTCCTCACCCGTGTCGCCGACCCTTTCACTCTCATGGATATTTTCCACGTCCTTTACATCGCAGCCATCATCGTGACCGCTCTCTCCGGCCTCTTCGGTCTATTCGCGGGCTTGGCTCTTCTTTCCGGGAAGTCTTCCGCCCGCGGGCTTTCTCTCGTCGCCTCCTTCCTTTCCCTCTCCGACCTTCCCCTCGGCACAACTCTGGGAATCTACACCCTCATCCTTTTCCTCCCCTGAGCCTCGTACTCCCCTGATGCTCTAAACGCTCGGCCTGCCGCCACCCGCACCGCCCAACTTGCCGCCGTCATTTCGCTCGCCCTGACGAAGGAAGGGAACGCAGCAGCCCGGAGTTTTTTCCTTCACGTTCGTGCCAGCGAACGTGTCGGCCTGCGGAGCGAGAACCGCTGCCTCATCGCTCACCATATCTGTGAGTGATGAAATCTCTCTCTCCCGCTTTCTAGTGAACGTTAATTTTTATGGTAGCCTTCCGGTCACCCACATGCGCATCGTCGTCTGGAACTGCAAGATGGGACTCTCGCGCAAGCGGCAGCACCTCTACGATCTCCGCCCCGATATCGCCATCATTCCCGAGTGTTCTCAAAATTGTCTGAAGCTCTGCCTGACCGACGGCTTCGAAGGCCGCTGGTTCGGCGACAACCCCCGCAAAGGACTTGGCGTTCTCGTCGCCAAGCCGCTCCATATTGCGCGCGCGCAAAAACCTCGCAGCAGGTGGGTCGTTCCCCTTTCCATTACGAACTCTGCGTCCGCGTCCATCTCCGGGGCCCCGTGCGATTTTCTCTTGATCGCCGTTTGGACCATGCCGGTCAAAGGCAGCACCGTCAGAAGTTATATCGGCCAGTTGTACGAAGCCATCGTCAGGAATCCGCTGTGGTTCGCCGGCAGGCCCGCCATCGTCTGCGGCGATTTCAACAGCAACACTCTCTGGGACGGCGATCGCCCGAATCGGAATGGCGCACTCGGCAAACAAAAGTCCGGCAACCACTCCGCCGTTGTCAGCCTGCTAACGAAACGCCGCCTCGTCAGCGCTTACCATCATTTCTTTTCCGAGCCCCAGGGCCAGGAGACTCGGCCCACCTACTTCTTCTGGCACCACGAAAATCGTCCCTATCACATCGACTACGTCTTCCTCCCCCGCGACTGGGCCTCGCTGATCACCGGCGTCCAACTCGGCTCCCACGACGCCTGGTCCAAACTCAGCGACCACGTCCCCCTCACCGTCGACCTCGCCCTTGCCGCTCCCTAGCCTCCACGCCGTCTTCGCTACAACTCCTCTGTCATCCCTACCGAAGCGTCTGCGCTTCTTACTGACGCGCGGCGGAGCGACCACTCTTCTCCTCGCCCCACTCCCCGTTTGGGCTGTCGCCCACTCCGCGAGCACGCGAAACTCCTCCTTCGAAGGCTCATGGAACAGCACGATTCTCCGAAGCGTTCGCATCAATGGAGTCAGCCGATCCCTCATGCCTAAAATCCTCGTCAGAACCCATAAACCATCAAGGCATTCACTCTATATTTATAACGTGCTATCAATTAACCTGCATACACTGGTTGACGCAGGTGAAGAAAAAGCGAATACTAAATACCGGCATGGGTTCACGGTTTGATGAAATCGGTTACTGGTCTGAGGTCAAACTGGAGATTCTTAAAAACTACGCCTCCGCCTATTCAAGAATCCTCGCAGCCCAAACAAATCCCGCTCTCTCTCATATGTACATCGATGCGTTTGCCGGGGCCGGCGTCCATCTTTCAAAGTCGACCGGCCAATTGGTGCTGGGCAGCCCTCTCAATGCGCTGCATGTCCGCCCTCCATTCCGCGAATACTATCTCATCGACACAGACGCCAGAAAAGTCGACGGCTTGAAGAGTATGATCGGGAACCGGACAGACGTACGCATATTTGAAGGCGACTGCAACGAAGTATTGATCGAAGAGGTGTTTCCAAGGGTCCAATATAAACAGTACCGCCGCGGTCTGTGCATCCTAGACCCATACGGCTTGGATCTTGATTGGAAGGTGACCAAGACTGCGGGTCAGATGAAGACCCTCGATGTCTTTCTCAATTTTCCGGTTCAGGACATGAACCGGAACGTACTTTGGCGCAATCCAGAAAAAGTTGAGCCCGCGCAAATCATAAGGATGAATTCATACTGGGGCGACGAGTCATGGAAGCAATGTGCTTATAGCACAACAGGAAGCCTCTTCGGATTTCCTGAAAAGGAATCAAATGAGACTATCGCTGAGGCGTTTCGAAAGAGACTGAATGTAGTGGCAGGGTTTGCTCGCGTTCCGCCGCCATTGCCAATGAGGAATTCAAAGGGCGCAATAGTTTATTATCTCTATTTCGCATCTCAAAAGGACACTGCTGAACATATCGTGCTTGAAATTTTTGAAAAGTTCAGGAACAGGGGGATTTAAATAATGTCTCTTCAATCTTCGATTGAATGGACTGATGCAACTTGGAACCCTGTCCGTGGCTGTACGAAGATTAGCCCTGGCTGCAAACATTGCTACGCCGAGACTTTTGCCGAGCGATTCCGCGGTGTAAAGGGCCATCCCTACGAGCAAGGTTTCGATCTTCGGCTCGTTCCCGAAAAGCTGGCCGAGCCTCTCCGCTGGCGTACACCAAAGATGATCTTCGTGAACTCGATGAGCGACCTCTTTCATGACCAGGTCCCCGACGAATATGTCGTCGCCGTCGCAAGGGTCATGACCGCCGCCAAATGGCATACCTATCAGGTTCTAACGAAGCGAGCTGACCGACTTAGTCGTCTTCTTAACTCAAACCTCGCCTTTGCTGCTCAGCAGCCCCATATCTGGTGGGGAGTCAGCGTTGAAGACAAGAAATATGGCATCCCTCGAATCAAAGAGCTGCAGCGAGCCAAGGCGGCAGTGCGCTTCCTTTCCGTCGAGCCTCTGCTTGAAGAATTGGGTAGGTTAGACTTGCAAGGCATCGACTGGATGATCGTCGGCGGCGAAAGTGGCCCTGGTGCCAGACCGATGAAAAAAGAGTGGGTCCTCGCCCTGCGGGATCAATGCAAAAAAGGCAGAGTCCCGTTCTTCTTCAAACAATGGGGAGGAGTCCGGAAAGCAAAGACCGGCCGTCGTCTGGAAGGCAAGATTTACGATGAGTTTCCCCCGCGCGTCCAGCTTTCTGTATTGACACCCGATGAGTGTTCGACTTCCGCCAGGGAAATTGAATTCCAATTCGATTCCAAGATTCTTCGACTATCGTCCCTGACGGCTCGATTCGGTCCAGCAGCGGTCTAGGACCACACCGTGGCGGGTGGCAACCTCTAACCGCTGGGCACGGATTGGGTGCTGCTTGCGGGTTGTGCAAGGGTGCGGGTTTTGACTTTTCCTCCGGCTGCGTTACTTTCGGTGCTTTTCCAGTTTCTCGACAACGCTATCCAAATCCGGATACCCAGCTCCGAAGCTTCGCGTAAGCCAGTTCCCCCCTCGCTCCGCGATCTTCTCCCCATCCGCCACCACATCAAACTGCCCCGTCTTTCCCGGCACAAGCACTGCTTCCACATTCAGCCGCTCCTTGATCAGGTTCACGAGACTCGTGACCTTTACCTTGTTGTTCTGTCAGGTCGGGCAGTGAACGATTTCAACCTTCATCGTATTCTCCAATCTGGTTTGTAAGTTCTGATATCCCCACGACATCGGCCCGGTGGTCCGAATGAGCTGCCCCCGAACCATGGAACCCGCCATCGATCTAAACATGAAACTTTTCCGCTTTCACGAATCTATCTAACGCGTAAGGTGCGCCAGGTTCGTTTTCTGAACCTGGGTCTTGGTTTTGCTTCCGGTCCTCGCCTGGCAGGAACACGGGCGCGTGTCCCAGTTCAAATCTTGGCCCTGCCGTTTCAATACGACGCGAATATAGGATGCCGCCCCACGAGTTATCTTAGCCCTCTTGTTCTGCCTCGGTCGCTCCGTGAAATGTTTTTTCCCGCGCTCTATTTTCGCTCCATCTCCTTTCCCCTCATCCACTTAAATCTCTACCTCGAGCGATTCGAATGGTTACTATAGTAGAAATAACTTGACAAGTTATCATTTTTTACGGTAAAATAAACCGTCAAATTCAGGTCCTATGGCTCTCCAACCCGTCAGCTTACCCGGCCCCGCCGCTCTCGCTCCCTTCTCGACACACCCGTCACAACTCGACACGCTCGTGCCGCCGCAACCTCTTTGCTATCAATCGAATGCACGCGCTTTCCGTCACACAGGGGGGGGGTGTCTCCGTATCCGCCTTCGATTTTGAACTTTCCACTCCGTATCGCTCTTCCCGCAAGAGTCCACATCAATGTCATTCCAAGTGCTTTAGCTCCCCTTTGTTTTCATACTCTTACGCACTCTTTTGCCGCGCGCAAAACACTAACTCCCGTATTCTCAATCATCCCCGCACTCTTTGCAGAAAACACCCGGGGTGGGGGCAGCGTGTTCAGGGCTTCTACCCCCTCTCCTTGCCTCATTACGTTGTCGCTTCATCAGTTCACCCGTACCTCGGCTTCAGCCACTCCAACGTATTTGTCCGCCCCGCCGTAGTAAAACAAAAACCTGCCTCCTCGTTTCACCATGCCCTCGACAAACACAACGTTCGGAACCTGCCCGACCTTCTCCCACTCTTTTCCCGGCGCAAACACCGGCTCCTCGGAGCGGTACAGCACCTTCCTCGGATCGCGCCGGTCAAACACCGCCACTCCCGTCCGGTACACCAGCTTGTCGTCCGCTCCGTTGTAGATCAGCACGATTCCCTGCGGCGTCAGAATCGGCGGTGGCCCCGGCTCCACGACGCGCGAATCGAATTTTCCCGGCCGCCGCGGCAGCACTGGCGTTTTCACTTCCTCCGTCCAGTGAATCAAATCCTCCGACGACGAAATCCCCATCTGGTCCGTCTTGTCCGCGGACGTTCCCAGCCAGTACATCCAATATTTCCCTCCGATTCTTTCCGGGACTATCGCTCCGGACTTGGTCCACGCCACGTTCCAGTTGCCCTTGTACGCCGGCAGAATCACGCCTTTGCGCTCCCAGTGAATCAAATCGCGCGAAGTCGCCAGGCAAAGCTGCGCATCCTTCTTGTTGTATCCGGTGTACGTCAAATAATACGTGTCGCCGAATTTCTGCAGCCGTGGGTCCTCGACTCCTCCATCTTTTTCATAATCCGTTTCCGGCGAAAGCACCGGCTCATCGCGCCGCACGAAATGGATTCCGTCCGCGCTCTCCGCGTACCCGATCCGCGAAGTTCCCTTCGCATCCTGCGCTCGATACAGCATCGCCATTTTATCCGGGGCGGTCTTTATGACGGCGGGATTGAATGTCCCGGCGAACTCCCACGTCGTGCCCTGCGGCGAAAGAATCGGAGTTTCCGATGCGCGCCGCCACGCGCCGAATGGGAGGTTCGTCTGTTGTGCCGCAATGCTGAGCGACGCGGCAATAAAACAACCAATCAGAAAACTCTTCTGTCTGCGAAAACGCATTCTCGGAATCTCCCTACTTTCCTGACTTCGGCGGCTTGGCTGGCACGGCAGGCTTCAGCCGCTCGAATTTCACGGACCGCACGATTCCCTCGCCTTCTTTCACCACGATCATCTGGTTCGGCACCACGTCCTTCAACGTGTCCACCGCCCCGCTCGGCCAGCGAATCTCCAGCAGCTCGACTTTCTCTGCCTTGCCGACGCCGAAGTGTACGCGCAAATCATTCTGAGAAATGTAGCTCCCGCCGCTGCGCACTTCATCGATCTGCTGGTGCGGCTTCGTTTCTCCCGGGGGATGCGTCACACAGCGCAGCCGCGCGCCAATTCCGCTCCGATTCGATTTTGTGCCGATTGTTTTTATTTTCAGCCAGTTATTTCCGAGGCGCGAATCGCAGCGCAGCAACTGCGGAAAATCGTTCACCGTGTTCACGACCACGTCAATGTCGCCATCGTTGTCGAAATCGCCGAACGCCGCGCCGCGCGAAGCGACCGGAACCATGATCCCGGAGCCGCCTTGCGAGGACACATCCTCAAAATGGCCGTTGCGCAAATTTCGATACAAGATTTTTTGCTGCGGATAGCCCGCTTCCGTCCGCAACTGCTCGACTTCGGGATACACGTGGCCGTTGCAAATCAAAATGTCCGGCCAGCCGTCGTTGTCCATGTCGAAAAAGCCGCAGCCCCAGCCGAGATATTGCGTATGCTTGCCGAGGCCGGCGGGGAAGGTGGCGTCCTCGAAATTTCCGCCGCCGATGTTGTGGTAAAGCGAAGGAGTGTCGCCCGCGAAGTTCGTTTTGACGATATCGAGATTCCCGTCGAGATCGTAATCGGCGGCGGAAACGCCCATGCCGGCTTGCGGTTTGCCGTCCGCGCTGAGCGCGCAACCCGCTTCCATGGCTACATCGGTGAACGTGCCATTTTTCTTGTTTTGATAAAGCGCGCTGGCCGTCGAATCGTTCGCGACGTAAACGTCCGGCCAGCCGTCATTGTTGAAATCGGCGGTGAGCACGCCGAGCCCGTAGGTGCCGTTGGCCTGGAAAATTCCGGCGCGCTCGGACACGTCGGTGAACGTGCCGTCGCCGTTGTTGTGAAACAAAATATTTTTTCCGCCGAGCAGTCCCGGCGGGCCGCACGCCACGAGCACTCCTTTGTACTCGCAGGGCCCCGACTCCGGCACGGGCGCGGTCGCAAGATCCATGTCGATGTAATTCGCGACGAAGAGATCGAGGTGGCCGTCGCGATCGTAGTCGAGAAAAGCGCAGCCGGTGTTCCAGCGTTTTCCGCTCGTGCCGACTCCGGCTTTTTCCGTCACGTCGCTGAACGTTCCGTTTCCGTTGTTGCGATACAAAATATTGTTTCCGAATGAAGTGATGTAAATATCGTCGAAGCCGTCGTTGTCGTAATCGCCCACGCAAACGCCTTGTCCCCAGCCGTAATGAAGCAAGCCGGATTTCGAAGTGACGTCCGTGAAAGTGCCGTCGCGATTATTTTTGAAAAGATGAGAAACCGGCTCCTGCCCCTTGGGAAATCCCTCCAGACGCCAGCCATTCACGAGAAAAATGTCGAGCCAGTCGTCGTTGTCGTAATCGTAGAAGGCGGCGCCGCAACCGGTGGTTTCAAGAAGAAATTTGTTTTTGTGCTCGCCGCCGTAAATCGTTTTCGCGTTCAAACCCGATTCGCGAGCGACATTTAGAAAGTTGACGCCGATCTCTTTTGGCGGAGGCGGATACGGATTCGGAGCGCTGGAAACGCCTTGGTTCGAAAAAAAAGCGGAGGACGCGCCCGCGTCGCTTGCCAATCGATTGAGATATTGCTTTCGATGGAGGGGACGCGCGAGCGCGAGGACGTTTTCGAACGGCAAGACCAGCGCGGTACGGCTCAGAGATTTAAGAAACGCGCGGCGTGAGGAGGACAAATGGAATCGTACCTTCCCGGGATTGGCTCATGCTAAGATTTGCCGCTGCTCAGTATTGCAGAGCGGATGCCACGATTCAAACTGAAGGACGCGAGGGAACACGAAGACCCCTTGCGCGGCGGACCTTCCTACTGTGATTAACAAAAAAGACAAAGTTCGAAAGACGGTGTTATTCCGCGTCGCTTTTTGCGGGACGGCTCTATTCGCATTTCTCTGGACCGCAACAGCGCAGATGCAAGACTCTGCGAAGACGAAGGAAGCGCCAAAAACGCAGTCGCCGGCACGCGGACAGAGGACAGCGCACACACAAGAGCCGTCGCATTCCCTCGAACTCACCCGGCCGATCAGGCCGTGGGAATTCTTATCGGCAGTGGGAACGCAAGCGGGGCTACTGGGAGATGAATCGGGGCGGATGGAAGCGTGGGTCTACCCGCTGAAAATACTTCGGGATTTCCATCTGAAAATTCACGTAGACGGGCGAGTCCTGCCCGCGGAGTCGCTGGCGCGAACGCTGATTACGCGGCCGGAATCGAGCACGATTGCGTACGCGGGAGATACATTTTCGGTGCGCGAAACATTCTTCGTGCCGGTCAAGGAGCCCGGAGCTTTGATCTTGCTCGACGTGGAAACCGAGAGCCCACTTGAGATTGAGGCGGTCTTTCATCGCGATTTTCAACTGGAGTGGCCCGCAGCCCTAGGGGCGACGTACGAAAGCTGGAATGCGCAATTGCAAGCTTTCACTCTCGGCGAAGAGACGCGCAAATTTGCGGCGATTGTAGGATCGCCGACCGCGGAGAACGCGCAGGCGGAATACCAGACCAACTATTCCCAGTCGGGGGAAAATTCCTTTCGATTGGGTGCAACGGAGAAAGGCAAGGAGACCAAGATCATCGTCATCGCGGGCTCAATGACCAGCCTGGCTGAAGCAGAAAAAACGTACAAGCGGCTTTCTTCTGGATATAGCGAACTGCTGAGAGACTCAGCGGACTATTACCGGGAATATCTCAAGCAGACAGTGAGCCTGGAGTTGCCGGACAAACAGATGCAAGACGCGTACGACTGGTCGAGGATCAGCCTGGCGCAAGGGATGGTAACGAATCCATTTCTGGGTGCGGGTTTGGTAGCGGGATACCGGACTTCGGGGGAAAGCCAGCGGCCGGGATTTGCGTGGTATTTTGGGCGCGATTCATTCTGGAGTTCTTTTGCGCTGAATGCTGAGGGAGATTTCGCAGATACGAAAACCGCGCTGGAATTTGTGAGCAAGTTTCAACGAGACGATGGAAAGATGCCGCACGAAATCTCGCAAGGCGCGAATTTTGTGGACTGGTTCAAGGGATATCCGTATCCGTACGCCTCGGCGGATGCGACGCCGCTGTACATCATCGCCGCGAACGATTACGTGACGTCGAGCGGGGACACGGCGTTCGCGAAAGAAAAGTGGGACAGCCTGTGGAAGGCATATCAGTTCTTGAAATCGACGTACGATGCGAAAGGCCTTCCGCAAAACTTCGGATTTGGCCATGGATGGGTGGAAGGCGGGCCGCTGTTGCCGGTGAAGACGGAATTTTACCAGAGCGGATTGGGAGCGGAAGCACTGCGGGCACTTTCAAATCTGGCGCGGCTTGCGGGGCATGAAGATGCTGCGAACACGCTGGCGAAAGAGTTTGAGAAGCAGCGGTCGCTAGTGAACGACAGTTTCTGGATTGCGGACAAGAAGCGATTTGCGTTTGCGCTGGATAAGAATGATAAACAAGTGGATGAGCCAACGGTGCTGGCGACAGTGCCGATGTGGTTTGGATTACCGAGCGAAGAGCAAGCTGTCTCAACAATTCAGCAGATTTCGGACGCAGATATTCAGACCGATTGGGGGATGCGGATTATTTCGAACCGGTCACCGCTCTACAGCGGAGGCGGGTATCACTATGGATCGGTGTGGCCGCTGTTCACGGGATGGGCGTCAGTAGCAGAGTATCGATATCATCAAGAATTTCCGGCCTACGAGAATTTGCGGGCGAATGCGCTGCTGGCGCTCGATGGTTCGCTTGGGCACGTGACGGAAGTGCTTTCGGGGGATTATTACCAGCCGCTTTCGACAAGTTCGCCGCACCAAATCTGGTCGGCTGCGATGGTGATTAGCCCTGTGCTGAAAGGAATGATGGGATTGGATGTTGACGGAGCTCGCCACGTTTTGACCTTCGCTCCGCATGTCCCCGCTGCTTGGAGTAAGTTCAGCATTGAAAACGTTCGAGTGGGAAGCAGCACGCTGGGGTTGAACTACGAGAAAAGTGAAGCGGGAATCGCCGGAGAACCAGCCGGAATCCTGCTGGATGCGGGACGGATCACGGGAAGCGATGAATGCACGATAGAGTTTCGCCCGGCAATCAGCCCGCGAGCGAAGGTGCTCAAAGTCGAGCTAAACTCCAAGCCGATTGCATTTCAGATCAAGCCGAGTGCAACGGACCAGCACGTGGTGGTGCGGTTTGTCATCAAAGGAGGGAGATATCAGCTCCGCATTTGGACCACGAAAGATTTTGGCCTTAGCGGGGAATCAGCGTTGCCTCCGCTTGGGGGCGCCAATGAAGGTTTGCGAGTGCTCTCGGAAGTGTGGTCGCCATCGAGAGATCAGCTAACGTTGCAGGTTGCTGGAGCCACAGGGCATCTGTATGGGCTGCGGAGCATGAATACCAACGAGATTCAAAGCATCGAAGGAGCGGACCTCGGTGGAGGAGTTGAGAATCCGAGGCCCGAGAATATCTGGATTGAAATTCCCGCCAGCACGACGGAGGCCTATCTAAGCAAGACAGTCGTCATTCATTTCGCAAGGGCAGGACCGAAGAAAGGGCGTTAGAGGCAGCGGGACGGTGCTTGTCCGCTTAAAAAAGCTGGCTGTTCCATATTTATGGCACCGATGGCAAAATGGCAGTATGAAGAAACAAGCGGTTCGTACAACGGTTGATATACCTACCACCTTATATCGCAAGCTGAAAGCACAGGCTGCGGCGCAGGGGCGGTCGGTTCGCGAGCTAATCCTGTCAGGTGTACGAGTAACGCTAGTGGAAGGCAAGCATCCGCGGCCCCGGAGAGTGAAGTTCCCGTTGATCGTGTCGGACGGCCCGAAGGTCGAGCTTACGAACGAACAGATCTATGAACACATTGAATTTCCTTGATGCCAATGTCTGGCTGGCACTTCTGTGGAGCCGGCACATCCACTCAGACAAGGCGAGAGAGTGGTTCGAGAGTTCGAACGAAGAGAGATTCCTCTTCTGCCGAATCACACAAATGACGGTTCTCAGGCTTCTGACGACGCAGGCCGTTATGGGAAAAGACGTGAAAAAGATGCACGGGGCGTGGGATTTGTGGGATCACGTCTGTGCGGATGACCGAATCGAGTTCGTTTCCGAGCCCGAGGGAATCGAAAGCGAGTTCCGAAGCTTGTCCTCGCTTCGGAGTACGTCCCCGAAAGTATGGGTGGACGCTTACCTTCTGGCTTTCGCCTCCGTGGCTGGGCTTAAGCTTGTAACTTTTGATCGGAGGCTCCGATCTCGGGGTGCGGAGGTGCATATCCTCTAGACGGCGCACACAAGGAAATGAGTCCAAACCAAAGAGGTGAATCCGGTGAGAAGCAAGTTAGCGATCGTGATTCTATTGGCTGCAAGCGCGGGTTTGATGACGGCGCGGGGAAGCGCGCAGGAAAAGGGAGTAGACGAGGAGGGGCATGCATGGTGGCAGCACGCGGTGTTTTATGAGGTTTATCCGCGGAGTTTTGCCGACAGCAATAACGATGGGATTGGCGACTTAAAGGGCATCACCTCAAAACTGGATTATCTGAAAGACCTGGGTATCAATGCGATCTGGATTACGCCGTGTTTTCCCTCACCGCAGGTGGATTTCGGGTATGACGTTTCGGATTACGAGGCGATCGATCCGATGTACGGGACGATGGCGGATTTCGACAAGCTGGTGGCGGAAGGAAAGAAGCGGAATATCCGCGTGATTCTGGATTTTGTGGTGAATCACACGTCAGACAAACACAAGTGGTTTATCGACTCGGAGTCTTCGAAGACGGCGGAGAAGCGGAACTGGTATATCTGGCGTGACGGAAAAGGGCCAGGGCAGCCGCCGAACAATTGGGTCTCCATCTTCGGGACAGCGGCGTGGACGTTCGATCCGAAGACCAAGCAGTATTACTACCACTATTTCTATCCGCAGCAGCCGGATTTGAACTGGCGAAATCCGGCGGTGGAAAAAGCGATGCTGGACGTGACGCGCTTCTGGTACGAGCGGGGAGTCGCGGGATTCCGGCTGGATGCGGTGGACACGCTGTACGAAGACCCGACCTTGACGGACAACCCTATCCTGCCCGGGATGGACAAGTTTGGACGGCCGAACACGGTCGAAAAATACAACAAGAAATTGCCGGAAGTACACGACGCGATGCGGAAGCTGCGAAGCATCGCGGATGAATACGGATCAGTGCTGATCGGAGAGACGTGGACGAGCAATGTTGACGAGCTCAAGGATTATTACGGAGCGAAGCACGACGAACTGCAAATGCCGATGGATCTGATGATGACAGGTTTCAAAGGGCTATCGGCGGACGATTACAGAAAGCATATCGCGGCGGTGAACGCGGCGGGACAGTGGCCGACATACGTGATTACAAATCACGACATCACGAGGTCGTACACGCGCTACGGGGATGGCAAGCACAACGACGAGATCGCCAAGATGATGGCGGCGCTGTATCTGACGTTGCGCGGGTCGGCAATCATGTATTACGGCGAAGAGATTGGAATGGAGAACAACGATCCAACGAGAAAAGAGGACGTGAAGGACCCTGAAGGAATACTCGGCTGGCCGAAGGAAATCGGGCGGGACGGAGAACGCACGCCGATGCAGTGGAATCACGAGACGAATGCGGGATTCAGCGCGGCGAAGCCGTGGTTGCCCGTGCCAGCTAGCGCGGCTACGCATAACGTAGCGGACGAGATGAAGGATCCTGACTCCGTTCTGAGTTTTTACCGGAAACTTTTGGCGCTGCGGCATTCCGAGCCTGCGCTTTTGGAAGGGGACTACGTTTCGGTGAACGAAGATAGCCCGAATGTCTTGACGTATCTGCGGCGATACAAGGGTGAGGCGGTTTTGGTTATTCTGAATATGTCGGCAGTCGAACAGAGCGTGCCGTTTGATCTTTCCGCAACGGGATTTTCGGCGCCGAAGTTGGAAGCCTTGTTGACAAGTTTTCACAAACGCGTGAAGGGGATGTTTGCGGTGTTGCCGATGGAGCCGTACTCGGTTTTCATTGCGAAGATTACGAAGTAAGAGCGCGGGAATTTCAACGCAGTGGATACAAAGAGGAACAGGAGAAAAGCAGGTTCTCCTCGCACAAAACGCCCGGAGGCGCAGAGGTACTCGCTTCGCTGGGGATGACAATCGAGATTTCCAGCAGAAACTAAATGAAGCGGGTGTACGTTGACGAAAGGCTACGTCTGGATTTGCGGCTTGGGATCAGGCACGGGAGCGGGTTCCGCGCCGGAGAGGGTTTGCCAGCCGCGACGCGAAAGACTCCAAAAAATAAAATAGCCTGATAATCCAGCAGCGATGAGCAGGAGAAAGCCCATCAGCCACTCGTGAAGCGCGAATTCTCCGATAGAAAACATGCAGCAGTAAACGAGCGCGCAACCCATGATCCAATCGAACGTGTTGGCGGTGAGATCGCGAACGGGCACGACATCCGGAGCGAGGGCCGCGATGTGTTTCCATCCATGGATGGTCGGGCGGACGCGGCGATAAAACTGCACGAGCTTCTCCTCGGGCTCAGGCCGGGTGATTAGAGTGGTGACGAGCCAGACGAGGGTAGTGATAGCGGTAGTGATCAGCGCGGTTTTTGCAAATACGACGGAAGTGTTGCCGGCGAACTGGATGCGCGTCAGCGACATGGAGACGATGAACGCGGCGATCATCGAGGAGATCTCACTCCACGCGTTGATTCGCCACCAATACCAGCGGAGCACGAGAACGGAACCGGTGCCCGCGCCCATCCCGAGAAGCAATTGCCAAGCGGACTGGATACTCGTGATGTTGGCGGCGGCGTAGCCACTGAGGATGACGAGCAAAACGATAATCAGCTTACTGACCAGGACGTAGTGCTTTTCGCCTGCTTTACGAACAAGGAAGCGGCGGTAGAAATCATTGATGAGATAGGATGTGCCCCAATTCAACTGCGTGCCGACGGTGGACATGAAAGCGGCAAGGAACGCTGCGATCATCAACCCGCGCAAAGCGGGCGGCAGAAAATCGCGCAGGACCATGACGTAACCTTTTTCCGGCTCGGCGGCGAACTCCGCGCTCGGATGCAGACCGCCGTGCGGGGAATAGACGGCGACGGCGACGAGGCCGGTGAGAATCCAGGGCCAGGAGCGCATGGC
>DATGED010000062.1:0-69563 GCA_035310525.1 Candidatus Acidiferrum sp.
CCGGCAAGACTTCTTCGATGGATTTCGCAATCGAGGAAATGTAAGGAGTGCACATCCAGCGTTCGAGATCGGCTGGGTTCATCCCGGCAGGATCGCGCCGCCCAAATTCATCTTCGGGCTTGGTCAATGCGCTTACATTGAGCTTGCGGTATTGGCCGGGTTTATCTGCAAGCGTTTGCGCATAGGGGAGCGACACGATGACCGCGCCGTCTTCTGGACCGCCGGACGAAAGGATCCCTGTCACTTTGAATGGACTTGGAATCCTTGTGATCCCCCCGGTGGCCAAGGAGATAGGATCACCGATCTTGATCCCGCTCTTCTGCGCAAACGAGGAACCGACTACGCATTCTCTCGCATTTTCGGAGAACCAGTGCCCGTCGATCTGCCACCAGGGATTCGTCTTAGTGATTCCGGTTTTAAATTCTCCTCCGTCGGAAAGCAAAACCGCGTGATCGGCCCAGGTTCCGATCACGGAAACATCGTCGATCCAATTACCGGATGACAACAGCAAGGCTCTAGCTTGGAGTTCGAGAACCGGGGCAAATCCCACAATATTGTTGTGCCAGAAAATGGTCTTGATTTTGGGCAGGTCCGCTTCAGGAAGGTATGCGCCAGCATTCACCGGCCGGTAGTCCACGCTGCCAATTTCGAGCGGCAGCGAATCCGCTTGCGGCGTGACGACCAAGTTCGCGCCGAGGCTGCGGAACTCGCTAGCGAGACGATCGCCCACGTCGAGCGAAACGCTGAGCGCCGCCGTCACCACAGCCATTCCTAAAGACAGTGCCGCAGCGGTCAGCACCTTTCGGCGCGGCCGGCGCGTAAACGAGTCTGCAACGAGTCGTAAAAACATAGAGTTCGCAGTGACGCTCGCAGGGTCGCGAACTAACGTGCCCTACTTTGGAATCTCCTTCGTCGCTTGCACAAGCGAGGAAACGTCTAAAACCAAATCGGCGCCGTCCACATGCGAAGGCACGCCAATCGGATTGCAACCGCCCGCCTCGCCAATCGTGGGGATATAAATCGCCGAGGCACAATGCCTGCAAACGACGTTCTGCCCGTCCTGACGATAGCCCTCGGCGCCACAAATGCGGCACGCGTCCAGCGCAGTGCCATATCCATTCGGCTTTTTGATGATCATGAAGCGCAGAGATTGCCCTCCAGCGCTGATCGTGAACAGGTGCATCTTGCCATCCTGCACTTCGCTGACGGGAATGCGCACCTCGTTCCCAGCAGGGTCAACTGCGAGCGCAGAAGGCGGCGCGGAATTTGCGCGGGTGTAAACGAAATCCGCCGTAAGCACGAGAATTACGGTTAGGAAACCGGTCGCGGCCGCAATCATCCAACGGCGCTGCCGGCGATTTTGCGCTTCCAGCAGCCGTTTCTCCGCTTCGCCTTCGGTCTCTTTGGCCGCTTTCGCATGGGACGCGGATTGCCACTCGCGCAGCACGAGCAGCGTCGCAGCGCCGAAAATGAGCACGAAGAAGAACAGCTCATTCCGGACAACTGGGCCGATGACGGCCATCTCCGCCTTGCTCGAAGGCAGCCACTGCGCTTCGCTCAGTTCGTGCAAGCCGGTCAGCGCAAGCTGAGCGGCCACCAAGATCAAGATGACGCTGGTTACGGCAAAGAAGCGGTGCAGCGGTACCCGCAGCGTTCCCTTGAAGAAAAACACCCCGACGGCCACCGCCGCCCCGATGCCCAGTGCCGTCCCGATCCAGATTTCCAGTCCTTCACTGGACAGCTCGACGGCGCGCAGAATAATCGCCAACTCCGCTCCCTCGCGCAGAACCATCAAAAAAACAAAAAAGAAAATCCCCCAACCCGCGGCGGCTCCCGCGCGTCCAACATACGTCTCGATTTTCTGTTCAATCTCTTTTTTCAGATGGCGCGCAACGCGATTCATCCAGAGGATCATCGTAATGACGAACGCCGCGGCGACCAGGTACATGACGCCCTCGAAACCGTCTTCGCTGATCCGCCAGCGCTCCAGGCCAACGGCCACGGCGAGGCTCAGGGCTGCTGCGGCGGCGACCCCATACCAGACAAAACGTGCCAGTTGGGAGCGGCCGGTGCGCGAGAGATACACGAGGATGATGCCCACGACAAGGGAGGCCTCGACACCTTCACGAAGAGCGATGAGAAAAGCGGGTAGCAAGAGTTCTCCAGTTGAGAATGATTTGCAACTACACTCTAAGTCTACCTTTTCTAAGAATTTCCGTCAACCGGACCAATTCGGTCCGATATCTGATTCAAACATACGGTAGAATAAAAAGCCCGCGCCATTTAATGACGATTCGCCTTCATTTCCGCCAAGCTTCTGCTTTCGTTCTGACGTACCTGCTTGTCAGCACGCAGGCCTTTGCACAGTCTTCCAGGCAGGCTCCGTCGCCCCCGCCGCAGACGGTCCCTAACGAAGCGCAGCTACAAATGGCTCCGCGTCCCAACCCAAAATACGCGAAGAAGCTATCTGACCTGGCGGATAAGGAACTCGCAGACGGAAGAATCGATGAATCTCTCAACTACTACGAGCAGGCGGCGCGGTTTGCGCCACAGGACACAGCCCTCCTGGAGCGAATCGCGGCCTTGCGTTCGAAACTCGTTCGTGACCACGTGGACGCCGCCGAGCGAGATGCCCTGGCCGGCCACGCAGATGTGGCGACGGAGGAACTGGCCAAGGCTCTGTTGATCGATCCGGGAAACACGATTGTCACGGAGCGCATGAAGCAAATGAAGGCGATGAACGATGGCCCGGCGGCGAAGCCTGATACAAGCATCGAAGGCTTGGCGGAACTGAAACCCCGTGCCGGGAAGCAGAACGTCAACCTGGGCGGCGATATCAGGGCTGTATACGAACAATTGGGGCAGTTGTTCGGGATCAAGCTTACTTTCGATCCGGACTTGCCGACCCGGAGCGTGCGCCTACGTCTGGATGACGTCGACTGCAACACGGCTTTGAAAGTACTCAGCACGGAGAGCGGCACATTTTTTCGGCCGCTCACTTCCACTCTCCTTTTCGTGGCGCAAGACACGGTAGAGAAACACCGCCAGTTCGGCACGCAAGCCGAACAGACTTTTCTCTTGCCTGCTTCGGTGGATACGAACGAAATGACGGAAATGGTGCGCGTCCTCCGGGAGATGACCGGCGCCACGCGCGTTGCGCTCGACGCGCACAACCGCTCGATCAGCATCCGCGACACTCCGGAAAGACTCGCGCTCGCGGGAGAACTCATACGCCAAGCGGAAAAGGCTCGCGGCGAAGTTCTGCTGGAAATCGAAATCCTCGAAGTCGACCGGAACAAAGCACAACAATTGGGCGTCCTGCCGCCGTCTTCAGCGAAGCTGATTTCGCTGACTCCGAACATCCTGACCCAACTGCAGCAGGCGAAAGACCTCAGCACCCTGGTTACATTGCTGGCCAGCATTTTCGGAAACGGAGGCAGCTCAGCCGGGGCCGGTAGTTCCCTCAATCTCAGCTCGCTGATCCCCCCGCTGACCGTGGTGGGAGGAGGCAAAACGACGTTTCTGCTGACACTGCCGGCCATCGCCGCGCAATTTTCCGACGCGTTGACGCTCGTGCACAGCGGGCGCCAGGTTTTATTGCGCGCCCAGGACGGCAAACCGGCTTCCTTCTTCGTAGGAGACCGCTTTCCAATTACTCTTTCGCTGCTTTCCAACAGCCTGGGACCCACTTCGTTTGTACCTGGAACTACCAACAGCATCCTTCCAAGCACTTCTTATAACGTTGGCGTGGGGCCAGTCGCCCTCACGTCGGCGGATTTTCGGAATCTCGGCCAGCAAGACCTCGCGGTCGTCAACGAAATCGACAATAGCGTCACGATCCTTGCGAATCAGGGCGCGGGGACTTTTCTCCAGGCGACCGGTTCCCCCATCACGCTGGGCGCAAGCCGGGCGAGCGCGCCTCCTGTACCCCCCTCGATTGCTTCCGCCGTGTTGACCACCAGCGGCTTTCACGACTTGCTGGTCACCGATCCGGTTGCCAATACGGTGCAAGTTCTGCTCAGCAATGGGGACGACACATTTAAGGCGGCCGCTGGTTCGCCGATTACAGTGGGTCAGGAGCCCAGCGCCATCATCGCGGGCGATTTCAACTCCGACGGTAAACAGGATTTTGTAGTGACGAATTTTACGGATAACACGTTTTCAGTGTTTCTCGGAAACGGGGATGGGACTTTCAAACAGGCGCCGGCTTCGCCATTCGCCCTGCCGAACGCGGTGGCCGGCCCCATAGCCATGACGGCAGCTGATTTTAATTCGGATGGAAAACTGGATTTGGCGATTGTAAATCAGACGACCAGTGATGTTTCGATACTCCTTGGGAACGGGGACGGCACCTTCACGCAGGCTACCGGTTCACCTTTTGGTGTGGGAAAAACGCCGGTAGCCGTCGCTTCGGGCGACGTGAACAATGATTCGCACCCAGACCTGGCGGTGATAAACCAGGCTGACGACACAGTCAGCGTGCTGCTGGGAAACGGTGACGGCACGTTTACGGCCGCGACAAACTCACCGCTAGTCACGGGCCAGGGTCCAACGAGCGTCACCATCGCAGACTTCAACGCCGATGGGCACGCAGACATCGCCGTGACCGACCCGCAAACGGACAGCGTCTCGGTATTTCTCGGGATTGGGGAGGGACTCTTCGCGCCCGCCTTCGAGCTCCCCGTCGGCTCGAATCCAACGGCTATTCTGTCTGCAAACCTGAGCGGCGCATCCTTAACGGACGTGGCCATTACCGACGATCCATCCGGCGCCGCCGGCCAGGTGACGGTGATTCTGAGTCCCGCGAGCCTCTTTTCAAATGCCGGCGCTGGAGTTGGGCAGCAACCTTATCCCGGAGCACAGTACGAAGACCTCGGCGTCAAAATCAAGGCTACGCCCACCATGCATGCGAATCACGATGTAACTCTTCAGCTGGAGTTCGAAATTCGCGCGCTCTCCGGCTCCGCAATTAACGGCATACCGATTCTCTCCAATCGCACGCTATCGCAGACGGTGCGAGTTAAAGAAGGCGAACCTACGCTTATCGGCGGGTTGCTGGATAACGAGGAGACTCGCACGCTCGTGGGACTGCCTGGATTCGCAAATCTGCCGGGCGGATTCGGTTACCTCTTCGGACAGAGAAAGAACACTTCGCAGGATACCGAGATGCTGATTCTGATAACGCCGCACAAATTGCGGCTGGTGGACCGAGTCTCACGTTCCATCTACGCCGGACACGATACAAGCATCGGCCGCGGCTTCACACCCGTGCCCTTGCCTTCGCAGCGGCAGCCTTGACCGGAACCGTGGAGTTCGGCAGCGCAGACCGTCCGGAAGATTCCTTGTTTATGGAAGTGGCTCGAAAACGACAATGGGCTGATAGGTGCGCGGAACCACCGCTTCCGCGATGGCAACGAGCTTTTCTTGCTGGCTGAAAACGCGCAAACGCGGCGGCTTGGCTTCTCCGGCGTCTAGCTGAAGGGTAGCGCCGGGGGGCAGCTCCACGCGGCCCGGCTGAATCTGGGCTATCTGTACATTGAATTTTGTGCCATGCCGGACACGCCTCTCGACAACGGGCAGCACGTTTACCTTCGGAAAGTTCGGCAGCAGATTTTCAAGACGAATCAGACAATCCGCAAATCTGCCAGCGCGCGCCGCTTCCGCGAGCTCCTCCAACTTGATGGCCTGTTCCATCGAAAATTCGCCGACCGCTGTGCGCGTAATCTCCGCAAGGTGCGCGCCGCAGCCGAGTTTCTGGCCCATCTCGTGGGCCAGCGAGCGGATGTACGTGCCCGATGAGCACTCAATGACAAAACGCGCCACGCTTCCTTCGACGCCCCTCAGCCTGTATTCGAACAGCTCGACTTCGACTGATTTCAGCTCAACCGGCTGCTTTTTGCGCGCCAGCTCGTAGGCGGGGCGTCCATGGACTTTTTTTGCTGAAAACGCCGGCGGCATTTGTTCGAAGCGCCCCACGCTCTCTGCCGCGAGTTTTTCGAGAACCGCGGAGTCAAGCGCCGGGGCAGCGTCCGGCCCCTGCGCTTCGCCGTCCGAATCGTATGTGTCCGTGGCAAAGCCAAAACGAAATCCGGCCGAGTAGCGTTTTCTGCGCCCGCTGTAAAACTGAACAAGCCTCGTTGCGCGCCCGAGCAATAGCACGAGGACTCCCGTCGCCAGTGGGTCGAGCGTGCCGAGGTGGCCGATCTGGCGGAAGCCCGCGAGGTGGCGCACCGCATCCACGACATCGTGAGAAGTTTTTCCTCGCGGCTTATCAATGACAAGCGCTCCGTCGAATGGCGCAGGCTGAGGTTGGCGTGGCATGGAATGGTGGGTGGGCGTCGAACTCGCGGTCCATAGACGGGCGCGTTTACGACGCGGCCGGCTTGTCTTTCTTCATCTCTTTCAAGAGTTCGTCAATGCGCTCGGTGTATTCCTGAGAGTGGTCCAGCGTGAAGTGAAGCTCCGGGAGACGCCGAAGTTGGAGCCGCTCAATCAGCTCGCGCCGTATGAATCCGGCAGCGTGCTCGAGCGCCTTGATGGCGTCGGTCTGTTCTTTAGCGGATCCTTGCATGTTGATGAAGACGCGCGCGTGCTTCATGTCCGGCTGGACACGGACTTCGCTGACTACGACCATGCCCTCGAGCCGCGGGTCCTTCAACTCACCCGCGAGCATGGCGTTGATTTCGTGGGCGATTTCCTCGCCCACACGTTCGTGACGGTGATTGGCTGGACTCATTTCCGTACCCGTGGAACTGACTAGATAATATCGATCGCCTGATTGATCAAGAACGACCCAAGAATGCTGTCTGCTTCCTCCAGAACTCTCTGCAGCACCTCTTTTACGTGCTTCTCTTCGTTCGAAAGCGTCACAACGCCAACCACCGATCGCTGCCACGCATCGTGATGATCCAATTCCGCAACCGCCACATTGAACTGCCTGCGCAGCTTATCCTTCAAGCTGCGAAGCACCTGCCGCTTGTCCTTCAGCGATTGCGCGTCGGGGATGTGCAGCTCAAGGGTAAGCAAGCCGACCGGCATGAGCGCTCCGGGGGACTAATGTGCGATTACTTGCGACCGGCCGCCCCGCTGGTCTGGCCAGCCGCTTCCGCGGCGCTGAGCTTCTGAACGCTGAAGCATTCCAGTACGTCACCGACTTTTACATCGTTGAAGTTGGCAATGCCCGCGCCGCATTCAAATCCCGTGCGAACCTCGCTTGCGTCATCCTTAAAGCGCTTCAGCGAGCTCAGTTTCGAGGTGTAGATGACCGCGCCGTCGCGTACGACCCGGATTTGCGCGTCGCGCTTGAGCACCCCTTCCACGACGTAGCAGCCCGCGACGGTGCCCGCGCCCTTGACCCGGAACGTGTTGCGGACTTCCGCGCGGCCCAAATACGTTTCCTGAATAACCGGCTCGAGCAAGCCTTCCATGGCCTTCTTAATTTCATCGGACACTTCGTAGATGATTGTGTGTGAGCGAATGTCCACGTGTTCCTGCTGCGCGAGCTCCGCGGCTTTGCGGTCCGGCCGTATGCCGAACGCAATGACGATCGCTCCGGAAGCGGAAGCGAGCAGCACGTCGTTTTCCGTAACCGCGCCGACACCCGAGCCGATAATCTTCAACTTCACCAGGTCCGTCGAGAGCTTCGGCAACATTTCGCTCAGCACTTCGACCGAGCCCTGCACGTCCGCCTTGATCACGATTCCCAGCTCCTTCACGTCGCCGGCCTTGAGCTGCTCGTGGAGCTGATCGAGCGTGATGCGCGCCCCGCTTGTGCGGGCCATCTGCGCGTCGCGTTGCTTTCCCTGGCGGTATTCGACGATGTGCCGCGCTTTGGCTTCTTCGGTAACCTGGAAATGATCGCCAGCCTCCGGCACGCCCTGCAAACCAAGCACTTCGACCGGAGTTGACGGCGGTGCGTCCTTAATGACCCGGCCGCGGTCATCAAACATGGCGCGCACCTTACCGAAGACGGATCCGCAGATGAAGAAGTCGCCAGAGTTGAGCGTTCCGTTCTGGACAAGAACGGTGGCCACCGGGCCGCGTCCCTTGTCCACGCGGGACTCCAGCACCGTGCCGCTCGCCGGAGCGTCCGGGTTGGCTTTAAGCTCGCGCAAATCAGCGACGAGAAGGATGGTCTCGAGTAGCTTATCAATGCCTTTTTTCTGCTTGGCGGAAACTTCCACAAACTCTGTGTCGCCGCCCCATTCGGCCGGAACTAGGTTCACGTCGGAAAGCTGGCGCTTCACGCGCTCCGGTTGTGCTTCCGGCTTATCGATCTTGTTGATGGCCACGATGATGGGGACCTTCGCGGCCCTCGCATGATCGATGGCTTCTTTCGTTTGCGGCATGACGCCGTCGTCGGCGGCCACAACGAGCACCACAATGTCCGTCACTTTCGCGCCGCGCGAGCGCATGCGAGTGAAGGCTTCGTGGCCAGGAGTGTCCACAAAAACCACGCTACGGTCGTTGACAACAACTTTGTAAGCGCCGATGTGCTGCGTAATACCGCCAGCTTCGCCCCCGGCCACGTCTGCTTCGCGAATCGCGTCGAGCAGACTCGTCTTTCCGTGGTCCACATGTCCCATTACCGTCACGACCGGCGGCCGCGGCTTCAGACTTTCCTTGGTCTCTTCCTTCGCGACTTCCAACACCATCTCTTCTTCCAGAGAGACGACGTTCACAACGCCGCTGAAAGCTTCCGCGAGAGTCGTTGCCGTAGGCACGTCCAGCGCCTGGTTGATGCTGGCAAAGACTCCCCGATCGAGCAGCGTTTTCAAGAGATCTTTTGCCCGCACATCGAGCTTTTCCGCAAGCTCCCGGATAGTGATGCCTTCGGTAATCGTCACGTCGCGCGGCGGGCGTGGCTCCGGCGGCGCGATGACGGCGGCGGCTGAACGGCGATCGCCTGCTCCGGGCCGCTGGCGCGTCGGGTGAAGCTTGCGCTCGCCTTCCATCTCCCGCTTGTCAATGACAGGGCGTTGCCTTTGCGTGGGCTTCCGCGTGTAAAGAGGCTTGCCGGGTTCCGCCTTGGGAGGCAGCTTCTCCGGCAGCGGAGGAAGCATCCCAGGACGGCCAGGCATGCGCGGGCCCGGACGCGTCCCCGTGGGCATTGCTCCGCGCCGTTGTTCAAAGGGACGGTTCGCCGGCGAACTTCCCGTTCCTCCCGGGCCACCGGGTCTTGAGGAGTAGGGCCGTCCTTGACCGCCGGGCTGCATTGGGCGCATTGGTTGGCCGGGCCGGGGGCCGCTGGTTCGCTGCCCAGAGCCTGGAGTCGTGCCCGGTAAAGGTCCTCGGTTGCCTGTCGGTAAGGGACGCGCAGACGTTGCTGGACGTGCGGCAGGAGCGCCTGGAGCAGCCGCCGCGGGACGAACCGGGGCTTTTGTTCCCGTGGGTGTCGTTGGCCGTGCGGCAGCCGGCATTGCGGCTGCTGGCTGTCCGGCTGATGCCGCTGGCCGTATCGGCGCGGGCGCAGGAGGCTTCGTGGCGGGCGCTGGAGGCGATACCGGCTTCGCAACTGGCGGAACCGCAGCCGGGACACCGGCTGGAGCAGAAGCAGGGGTCTTCGGGGCAACAGGCACTGCAACTGGAGTGGCAGACACTGGAGCCGACGGGGTCACAGGAGCGGCAGGTCTTGTGACAGGCGGCGCCGTTGGCGCAACATGCGGCGCACTTGGCGCTACCGGAGGCTTCACTGCGGCCGGTGCTGCCGCGAGCGGGGCGGGCACTACGGCAGGCCGCATGCGCGCCGCTTTGGCGGCCGCATCCTTCGCTTCTTTTTCCGCTTTAGCAGCGGCTTCCGCTTTCGCCTCCGCCTCGGCCTGTCCCAGAATGTTCTTGCGAACCTTTTCGGCGACATCGACTGGAATCGAACTCGAATGCGTCTTCTTCTCGGTGACGCCATACCCGGGCAAAAGGTCAATGATTGCTTTGGCCTTTACCTCGAGTTCGCGGGCCAGCTCGTTAATTCGGACTTGATTTGCGTCGCTCATGCGTCCTATCGACCGTTCTACGGTCTACTACTCAACCTGCGCCACTTCATGCGAAGCCACTTCTTACTCATGGCTTCGGCTCTTCCTCTGTCTTTGGCGAGCCCTCGGAAACTTCCGCAGCGGAATCTTCCTGTCCTGCGGCGGCTGCGGCCCCTCTTTCGTCCTTGGCTTCGGCTGGGGTTTCCGTGGACTGTTCGGCGCTCTCAGCGGGAGCGGCAGTGGCCTCTTCCTCTGTGGCAGTCGCTTCGCCTTCCGCAGCCAGATCATCCGTCGATTCGCCGGCAGGTACGGCAGCCGTAGTTTCTGCACCGCCCTCGTAGAACCGGTTCACCGCCTGATAAATCTTATCGACCATCTTCTCGCCGATTCCCGGAATCTCCATCAACTGCTCGGGCGTCATCCCGGCAAGTTTCTCGACGTTGGTGATCCCGGCGGCTTCGATCTTTTCAATCGTTTTCGGACCAACTCCGGCAAGAGCCGTCAGTGGAGTGGCCGGCGCGGTAAGCGCGGTCATCTGCTCTTCGATCTCCTGACGCTTTTCTTCTTCGCTCTTGATGTCAATGTCCCAGCCAATCAGCTTGCTCGCCAGGCGCACGTTCTGGCCCTTTTTCCCGATGGCCAGCGAGAGTTGCGAATCCTCGACGATTACCTCCAGCTTCTTGTTTTCGGGGTCGGTGATCTGCACGCGCGTCACCTTTGCCGGGCTGAGAGCTTTTTGCGCGAAAGCCACCGTCTCTTCGCTGAACGGAATGATGTCGATCTTTTCGCCGCGCAGCTCGCGAATAATCGACTGCACGCGCATGCCCTTCATTCCCACGCATGCGCCTACCGGATCGACATCTTTATCGCGGCTGGCCACCGCTACCTTGGTGCGTTCGCCGGCTTCGCGCGCCGCGTGGCGAATCTGCACCGTGCCGTCATAAATCTCCGGCACCTCCATCTCAAACAGCCGCTGCACCAGGCTGGCATCGGCGCGTGAAACGATCACTTGCGGCCCCTTCGCCGCGCGGTCCACCATTTTGATGACCACGCGCAGCCGTTCGCCGATATTGTACGTTTCAAGTTTCGACTGCTCCCGCTTCGGCAGGCGCGCTTCGGTACGGCCCATATCCACGATTAGATCGGGCCCTTCGGCGCGCTTCACGATGACCGTCACCAGCTCGCCCACGCGCGTGTGGTACTCGTTGTAAATCGTGTCCCGCTCCGCTTCGCGCACTTTTTGCAGAATTACCTGTTTGAAGGTCTGCGCCGTAATTCGTCCGAACGCATCGGTCGGCTTCGGGGCTACGATTTCTGTTCCAACTTCGGCAGCCGGATTCTTCTTCCTGGCTTCCGCAAGGCTGATTTCCTTCTTAGGATCGGCCACTTCCTCCACCACGATGTGGACCGAATACACATCGACCTGTCCAGTCTCCGGATTGAACTTCGCCCGCAGGTCTTCCTCGCTCTTGTAATGTTTTCGGGCCGCGACAACCATCGCGTCCTCGATCGCAGACACCACGATCTCCGGCTCGATGTGCTTCTCGCGGCTCAGCATCTCGATTTGTTGATAGAGCAAGTTCGCCATGTCTCGTTCCCGATCGTCTTCCCGTTCCTGAACTCTTTCGTATCCTCAAAAGTCTTACGAGCCTGATTCTCTTTCGCGGTTACCGGCGGGTCCTCCGCGAAAACAAGCGGCCATGTTCGCCGCGGGATTTTCCCCGCTCACAGCCAAGCACGCAGTCTCGCTAAAACTCCACCATCAGATTTGCTTTCCGTATTTTCTCCAGCGGCAATTCCACGGTCCGCGCCGCCTTGCCCTTCAGCTCCAGCCGTACTTTGCCTTCCGAAACGCCCGCGAGCCTGCCTTCAAAATACTTCTCATCGTCAACTGGCTCGGTCGTCGAAATCTTCGCCATACGTCCCCGGAAGCGCTCGTACTCGGCCGGCTTTCGGAGCGCCCGGTCCATCCCCGGCGAGCTTACCTCCAGGGTGTATCCCGGACCCGGAATCAGTTCCTCAACATCCAAAATCACGCTCAACTGCTCGCTTACACGCTGGCAATCCGCGTGACTTATCCCTAATTCTGCGGCCGCGCTTCCACCCGGGGGCAAAACTTGTCCGGCCCCATCGCTCATGGCCGCCCCAATTTTTGGCGGCCTATCAATAATGACCCGTAGGAAGCGCTGCTTCCCTACCTTCCATTCCACGTCAAATATTTCCAGGCCTACTGACCGCGCCACGCGCTCGGCGGCATCTCGAATTTTTTCCAAGTCCAACCGGAGACTCCCCGAGCAATGCCGGTGTCCAGTGCACTCAAACCGGCCCAACAAAAAAGTGGGCTTGCGCCCACCCATTCGTGCGACCCGCTTCAGAGCGAAAAGACAGTATATTCCGCCCTCAAGTCAAAAGCAAGATACGCCCCGTCTTCGCCATTTCGCCTCTTCTCCACTTCTCCTCCCCATTCCGGCGACGTGGCTTCCCCTAGTCATTTTGGCTGCGCCGCTCTCGCCCCGAAACGTAGCCCATGGTTGCCGGGAGTTCTGCCTTCAATGACGTAATCTGCCGCCAAAAGGCGACGGATGGCACCGACAACCGGCCCTTGACGCTCGATTCACTGATGGGCGTGCAGATTGTCAACGATCTGGGAAGAGATTTCCGGGACTAGTACCTTCAAATCCAATTCCTCCTTCGAATCACGAACCGGCTTCCACCAGCAAGTTCCTTATTCAGTTAAAGATCGAACATTTTTCGTCACCGGTTCAAGAATGGCATCCTCACTGCAGCTGTAACCCGCCCCCCAAAAATCAGAGGAGATTTCAACATGAAGAATGCAACTCGCATTGTGTACAGCTCTCTGGCCGCGGTATTACTCGTGGCGGCAGCATGGGCAACCCCACATCGAACCGCCAACACTGGCGTACCGAACGCGACGGACCAAACTCCACAGCTGCAATCGGTTTCTGGAAAGATCGCCTCCATCGAAAAAAGCTCATTTACTCTCACCGTAGCTGCGGAACACACATCAACGCCAGGACAACGCTTTCAGGATCCTCCAGCTAGTCCGAAAACCATGTCCTTCATGATCGATCAGAACACCACAATCGATGGCAAGCTGAAAGTCGGCTCAAGCGCGGAAGTGACTTACCGTCAGGCTAATGGAAACAACGTGGCGGTTAGCGTGGGTGTGACTCCGTAATTGGTTCGTAAACGCTTTAACGCCGGAAGCTGCAGCGACACGATACTTCTGTTTCCGACCAGGCTGGCGCTGACCACTCTCGGAGAACACTTTCGAAATGGGCAAAATTGGCCTGCCCAAAAGGTTCTTGATAGCCGGCTCTAGCGCAAGGAATCACCCGACGGTTAATCGCAACAAACTTCAAGGCAACTTGCGGTTGGCAGGTATAGTTTCTTTGGAATCCTGGATTGCCTCGGCCTTCGAGTTAACGACGGATTGACTGCCGCTATCCCCAATAGCGGAACTGAGAGAAGCAGTCAGGGGATAGTATTTTCCATGCTCCTTCACGCCGGTGAGTAGAAGTTCGTACCGGAAGCCCTCGGGGTGTCTTCTACTTCTCAATAACGCAAATATTCCGCTGAGTTCAGCCCCTGAATGCACGACGACTTCTCCTCCGGATTTCACGGAGGACATCAGTAAACCGTGAAACTCGGCTCCGTCTTGACTAACCGTCGAATCGATGGAGTCGAGCATTTTCACTCGCAGCAGAGCCCCTTTCGGCAGCGCATCCACGAGATTCCCCGCAGCCGAGTCGAGGCGGGTCTGCAAGTGAAACTCCAGAATGGTCCCTGCGTCAACGCGCATGGGTTGGATGGAGGATTTCTGCGCGTAGGTGCCATCTGCGAGCGCACCGAGAGTACACAGAGCGACAGCCAGGAAACGATGCATGGGCTGGGACCTTTCTTCCTAAGGTATATGAACCCGAACTAAAGTATTAAAGCGCGGAGAGATGCCGTCAATGGCCCAAATAGGATGATATAGCCTACTGATACAGTCTCGCCCTCATATGATTGGAGATCAAAGCTGCTTCGGAGGATGCCTCGCACCCGATTTATCATAATGGACTACGGTAGATCGCTGTAGGAGGGGGTGAGGATTCCACACCTGAAGTAAACTACGCCATGGAAATTGCCGCAGCTCTCTGCTCCGCAGACCCTGCGATCCGCCTAAATGCACATACTCAGCAGGTGTAGAACTCGCCGCAATAGGTACCAGAGTACTAGGGTGCTTGCCCGATTGTATGGGGATGAGGCGGATGCTAAGCATTTACGTAGGAACGACCGGAATTCCTTTGTGGGGATACTCGGGCGGCCACTGGAAGGCGAATGCACTACGAGCACGGTCTTGGCGGCCGAATGGAGAGACGGCTCCCCATAATGACGATAGTGCACCTTGCGCGCACCCTGGATTCTCCAGCCAAAACAAAAGAAAGAACCTACACGGATAACATCAGCGCACACGGAGCGCGAGTGTTTTCCAAGGAGCCGTGGCAACCGGGCACGGATATACGGGTCACTTCGGTTAAGGACCAGATTTCCATCGATGGGAAGGTGATTTACTGTCAACAGATGGAAGCCGCGCGTTTTTGTTTGGGGGTCAATTTCCAGATACAGTGCGTCACGTGGTCCACATACCTCAGATTTGACGGTGTGACGTAGCGCCCGCCGCAAATGCGCGCATAGCCCCACGTTTCGCAGGACACTCATTTCCAGAAACAAATGACGAATCACACAGGGCGGACTAACGGTCACTAATCGAACAGGTCAGGCTGCTCCCGCGTGATGCGATCCCACAGCGGCTGGAACTGGAACCACCCGACCATCGGCATGCCTACTTGCGTGCGCGTAAGTTTCGCAGTTTCGTGCGGAATTGGGCGCGGCTCGCCGGCAGCCTCCGCGAGCAATTGTGCCTGGCAGGAGCGATCCATGGTGATAAACCACCAAGCCGCTTCGTCCACGGTTTGCCCCACGGTCAGCAAGCCGTGATTGCACAAAATGGCCGCCTTCTTGTCGCCGAGCGCTTTGGCGATCCGGTCGCCTTCGTCGGTGTCGTAGACCACTCCGGTGTAGTCGTTGAACACCACGTGATCTTCATAAAACGCACAGGCATCCTGCGTCAGAGGATCGAGCAGACGGCCCAGTGAAGACCAGGTCTTGCCGTTCAGCGAGTGCGCGTGCGCGGCCGCGATCACGTCCGGCCGCGCTTTGTGAATCCGCGAATGTATCGCAAACGCCGCCAGGTTCACTTCCCGCTCGCCTTCCACGACTTCGCCCTGATGATTGACGAGGATGAGATCCGAAACGCGAATCTGGCTGAAATGCATACCAAACGGATTCACCCAGAAATGATCCAGCCGTTCGGGGTCGCGCGCGGTGATGTGCCCCGTCACGCCTTCATCGAATCCACAGCGAGAGAACAAGCGGAACGCACCCGCAAGTTTTTCTTTCCGGTGACGCCGCTCCTCGGCGAGGGTGGCGAAAACAGGCGGCCGCGGAATTCTTTCGAATCGCGTTTTTGCTTCAGCCATAAGTCCCCTCCTTGCTACACTTGGCCCAATATACCGAATTTCGGGCCCTACTGACGAGACTTTCTACTCCATTGAACGCGACTCGGCTTATAGTCCCGGCGCCGAAGCGTGGTCAAAAACAGGAACAGTAATGGCAGCAAGCGGCCAAGAGCTGCAAGTCACAGGGATGGTCGAGACCGTTGGATCGCACCACGCTCGATAAACGAAAACGCCCCCATGGTGAGGGGGCGTTTCCCGAGAAAAAACATTTTACAACTATGAAGTCAACTATCGCTGGGGCGGCTTTGTTCCCGAGGGAGTAGTCGGCTTGGAAGTTGGCTTCGGAGCTGGCGGAGCGCCCGCGCCCGCTTTTACCGGATACGCTTGATCGTACAGGCGAACGATTTCCTGCGTCACATCGATTTGATTCGACGCGTAGAGGATCGGCGAATTCTGGCCGGAAGTGTCCAAAACCACGCTGAAGCCATTTTCGCGCGCGTACTTGTCCAGGACATCGACCATTTTGCGGCCGATCCGCTCCAGCACATCCTGCTGGGCGGCTCCCGCGTCTTCCTGAAAATCGGTTCGGCGGCGATCGAGCCGCTGTGTGAGCTTTTGGCCCTCGGCCGTCAGCCTCGTTTCTTCTTCCTGGCTCAGCTTGCCCTGGCCAGCCTGGAGTTTCTGCTGCAAGTCGTTAATCTGCTTCGTGAGGTTATCGATTTCGGCCGAGCGTGGCGCAAACTGCGATTGCAGTTCCGCGGACGCCTGCTTCCCCTCTGCGGTACTGCCAATGGCACCGCGCAGATTGATGATGCCGACAAGTTTGCTTGCCCCCGCCGCACCAGCCGCGGGAGCTGATTGTGCCCATGCCGCACCTGTGCCAATGAGGCACGCAGCAGCAAGAGCGGCGGATCTGAATGCAATTCTAGAATTCACTTTGTTCTCCTTGTTGTGGATGATCCCGACTAGATCGCGATCAACCGCCACCAATTCTCGATTGGTTTGAAACCCAATCGCAGGTGCGCTCCGTAGGAGCCGCGCAAACCTTGAAGTATAGCTGAGCGCCTCGCACTCCTGCAATCACAAAGCACGGAAGGCGAAACCGCTTCGTTCTCAACATCGTTTTCAAAGTGCCTTTCCTCAATTCGGCATCGGGAAGATCAAGAGCCGATTATTGGCCTGATCCACGATGACCGCAAGATTCGTAAATTGATCGATGGCAACTCCGAACTGCGCCGACCCGGGAAGTCCGACTGTCTTCACCGTCTTCAAGGGATTCGAAGTCGTATCCACGAGGGAGGTTGTCTTGCCGGCGAAATTTGTGGTCAGGATCGCTCCAGTCTCCGGATTCAAGGCCAGTGCTGTCGGGTTGATGCCGACGTTCACGGTTATGGCGCTGCCAGAGTCGGGGTTAAACGAAGAAATGACGTTGCCGCCGCTGGAGCTGACATAGAACTGACCGGGGTGTGCGGTGCCAGTGAAAACCGTGGGATCAAATACGATTCCGGTCGCGGGAGCCGTCACGCTGCCAGTGAATGCGGATGTGCTGAGAATCGGAGTGCTGGCCCCGATGTCCACGACTTGCAAAGCCCCCTGCGGCGCTTGCCCGCTGACGAGTTGCAGAGAGGTCACCACGGCTATGCCCTGACCGTTCGTACCGCGGTCCGGATCTATGGCCACGGCTGTAGGCTGCTGAAAGCCGCCTATGCTCGAGGCCGTGAGAGTGGTCGCCGGGGAGCTTCCGAATAGCAAGCCAAGATTGATTTCCGAAACTGTGTTCGAACCCGTGTTCGTGACGATGGCGGCACCAGTTGCATCGTCGATGGCCACGCCTGTTGGGCTGGTGCCAGTCGCCACCGAAGGAACAGAGAGAGAATTGGTGAGCAGATTGACGATGGAGGCGGTGCCGTCGCCGTTGTTGGCAACAACCGCGAGTCCGAAGGGTTCGCTTACGGCGATGCCCTGTGGAATCGACCCAACGGCGATTGTATTCAGAATAGTGCCAAAGTTTGGATTCTGCTGCGTCACGCCGTTCACGGTGACAGTCGGATTTATGTCCACCACAGAAATGTTATTACATCCGCTGTTGCTCACCACCGCGATTGGCGAAAAGGGGCCATTCGCGAGCTGATCCGCAATGGCGACCGAACTCGGGTGTTGGGTGTTCGCCACGGCTGGAGTGCACGAGGGCGTCATATCGACGGCTTGAATCACAAAAAAGTCCGTGGCGTTGGATTGCACGCTGCCAAGGGGAGTATCTGGTGTGACGGCATCGAGCGCGTAGCGGTGCGGGAACGTCAAGAAGGAAGCGGGAATCGTAACGGTGAGCTGCCTGCTGCTCACAAATTGTACGTCGCTGGCCGGGATACCCGTTCCATCCAGTCGCACCTGGGTCGCTGCATCAAAGCCTGAGCCGAAGATTTGCACTCCAGCAAGATCGGTCGCTGAAGTAAGTGTGCCGTCTGGCACAGTTGCATTGGGAATTCCGCCGATCACTCCCAACGCAGGATTCGGGCTTGGCACAATGATTTCTGTAATCTGGACAGGCTTCAAAGCATTGCTTGGATTATTGCAGGTAGGCGCGCCCTTGCAGGGGCCGAGATCGACGATATCGACGCTGCCGCTGCCGGATTTTACGACGAACGCTTGATTCGTCGCCGGGTCCACCGCAATGCCGCCAAACAGAGTCAATTTGCCGGTTGTGCCGTTGTTGACGGCAATGGAGATCGCACCTGTTCCGGTCAATGAAGTGATGGAATAGCGCCTCCTGGTCACCGGATCTGACACGGAAAGCTGATTTACTGGTAACCCCGGGGTGCCGGGATTATAAGAAACGACTGCATTGGAATAGGGCTGCCACGCGATGGCTGCCGTACCAAGCAACTCAGGAGAATTGGAGCAAGTGGTAGTGTAAAACGTGCAGGTTGCGAAGAACGAGATCGAACTGATGGTCTGATCGAGATTGTTGATCAAGTTGATCTGCGGGCCATTCGAACCCGTGGCGTTGGCGTCGGCAAGCGCGGCGGTGTTGGTAATCGGATTGATGGCGATACCTTGCGTCGTCTGAGATAAACCACCGAAGATGAAATTCGGACTGTTGTAAAAGACCTTGGCCGGGGAGGTGCCGTCCGAATTAAGAGTAATCGTGACGGTGCCGCTGTTTGTGGAGTTCAGGATGTAACTGAAGCTCGTGTCGCTAAGCGCGGAAACGGCAAAGACACCGTTAAAATTTGTGTTGGCCGCGCTGTTGGTGGTCGGCACGCCGGCGATCAAGACGGTGCCGGAATTGCCGGGCACGAGCCCGTTCGATGCCGTCGTTGTGACTGTCACGATTCCAGCAGCGAGAGTGACCGATTTGATATCCGCGGAAGTCGATGGCTTCGTAACGTCGACGCCTCTTAGCACGCCCAACCCACCGGGAGTAACGAACGCCACATGTCCATGAGGGGCAAGAGCAACCTGCGGGTAGGCACCGGTATTCAGCGTGACCTGGGCAGAAAGGCAAGGCGGCGTCGCGGAGGAAAGAAGACACGGATATGGATTCGCTCCCGTATTCAAGTTCACGAGAAACCCGAGGTTTGCGGCCGAAGAAGTCGAGGTCGAGGAATAGGCCACCAGCGCCATGTTCGTATCGGGGTCCACGCCAATCGCGTAGGGCAGTGGAGCGGGGGATGCCTGGCCCTGCAGCGCACCGGAAATGTCGAGAGTGAACGGAGTGCCGGGAGCCTGCGCAGGAGCGCCCGGGATAGGCAGAACCGTAACGCTCTGATCCTGGTAACTGACCACGGCCACAGTGTGGTTGTTGCGATTCACGGAGAGTCCGGTCGGAACTTTGCCAACGGCTACCGGGCCTCCGATGGGTGTGAGCGCGCCGGTGCCGATGGAGTAGAACTGCACGGCGCCCGGTAGCGTGGTGTCTGCGCCAATCTCCGCAACGGCCACTACACCTAGAGTCGGATCGATATCGATGGCAGCCGGATTTGTGCCGGCAGCGACAGAATTCGTGACGACGGGAGGATCCGTGGCGTAGCTCGGGAAAACGGCCAAATCCGTGACAGCGGGGTTATCAGCAAAAGGGAGCGGCGGCGTAGTACGAGCGGCGAAGAGCGAATAGAGTCCCGGATTCCCGGTATTGATCGGACCGCTCGGGAATTCCACCTGCAATTGCTTGGAAAAGGAGAGAGGCTGTCCCTGACCGTTAGTCTTCCCGGGGATTGTATTCCCCTGGAAAACCACGTTGGCTAACTGTCCGAACGGTCCAAAATAACCGCCGTCGAGCGTCAGCGCAATATTGCCGGAAGACACGGATCCCTGAACGATGTCGGCCGGAGATGAGGTTGTAGCCGTGGGACGGACCGGCAAAATATTGTAGGTAAATGTGCCGCCGGGAGTGGTGGTCACAGTTTGACCGGGGTCGGTGACGGAAACCGTGACCGGGCCGGCGTTGATGAGATTGTTAGCGAAGAGACGAACGCGGGCGCCGGTCGAGGTTGGATTGGTCACACTCGCGGTTGGAATCGGAAACAGAACTTTAATCTGACCCGAAGCGGAAGAGAGTGTGGTCTGACCATTGTTCGCATCGGTGAGCGTGATGAGCGAGGCGGATGTGATGTTAGGGGCATTCAGGTAAATATCCCAATAGAACGCCCCTTGAGGAGCGATGGTCGGAGAGATTCCGTTGAAGGTGATAGGTCCGCCCGCGGTGATCGTGATAGTCGCAAGAGCAAAACGCGAAGTGTCCGTGACGGAAGTGGCAACGACGGTGACGCTCGCTGGCGTTGTGCTGGCACCCGAGGGTGTGCTTGCCGTCGGAACCACCACAGGCGCGGTGTAGACACCGTTCGCGTCGATTGAACCACATCCTGTGGCATTACCGCTCACTGTGCAGGTGGGCAGAGACATATACGGATTTGCGTTGTTGGCTGAACTGGTCGCCGTGGGGGTCGATTGCGTGACCAGCCACGTCACGCCTTTCTGTTGTAAGTCATTTGTGAGTTGGGCGAAGAAGGGTTGTTTTTCGTTAGTGGGTACGGCGGCGGTGGGCGGAGTGAGCGTAACCTGAATGCCGGAGTCGATGAAAAGTTTTACGGTGCCGGACTTGGTCGAGTCGGCGACGGCTTGCGCGGTGATGATCACGGTGAGCCCGGGGTACTTGGTCTGATCGGGAAGAGTGGTAGGCGCGGTGAAAGTGGCAGAGCCGATGGCCTCCTCATTAGTGAGGGAACCGAAGATCGTAAAGTTGGGGTCGCTGGGAGTATGGTTCGGGTCCGGGGGACACGTAGCGGCAGGCGTAGTCGTCGGCGTGCCGGAGGAAGATACAGTGGTGGAAGTGTAGGTGCAGCCAGTCCATTTCACGGTCGTGTTCGTAGGACCGACGACCGTGGCGGTCAGAGTTGTGGATTGGCCAAGAATAAGAGTGCTGCCCAAGGATGACTGCACGGAGACGGTAGTAGCGATGGCGCCGCTGTTTTTGCTTCCGCAGCCAGTGAATAACAAGCATGGCGCAAGGACAGCCATCGTCAAACAAATCGAAGTCTTCCACAACTTCATTTCCCTTGCCTCCCCAAGTTCAGGAGCGCCGCCAAGGTTGGGGGCGCGCCGGCCTGATTGTTCCGAGACGATTCCAATGACGCTACGCCTCCGGGCAGCTAAAATGTCTTGCCCACTGTGAAGCGAAATGTCGTTTTGGGCTCAAAATAATTCAACCGCCCGGGATTATTCAGAAATCCCAACTGAGGAGCAATCTGACTCTCCCACAAATTGGGGCTGAGCTGATCCAGCGTCTGTTGCCAGGAATTGAGCGTGCTTTGATTCACGAACGGGTTCGGCGCGGAGATCTGCGAATACAGCCTGCTTAGATTGTATGCGTAATACACACGGAAAGGCGCCTGGATGATCGGTAGATTGAGACCGATTTCGATCCCGGCCGAGTCCCTCAGCCTGAAATTCGTTCCGGGGGCGATTCCCAGAGTCTTGGCGAGGGGGGCGCTCGGAAAGCTATCCGTAATGTTTGCAAGGCCGGTCGGATCGAGGTGCAGGGCGCTCCTGCGTAGGATGCCGTCTGATCCGGCATCCACGAAAAAGGAAAGGCTGGCGTAACTGCCGACAATAGGAATGCGGTATTCGGCGTTGCCGGAATATTGAAGATCGCCTCCGGGCAGCGTGGCAGTGTAAACCAGAACGGGAAGCCCAAAGGATCGTAGCTGCCCTCCGGAAGTGGGATCGTGATAGAAGAGTGTCTGTGCGGTCGCCGTCGGAATAAAAACCACAGGAGAGATAGAGCGAATATCAAACCCGCGAAGATCCTGTTCGCCACCCATGTAGAAGCGACTGAACGGGGGAACTTCCTTGCCACCATAACCGGTGATGAAGGCAGTGGAGAAATGCAAGCCAATGGCATTCCGGCGTTTGTTGATCGGGTGGAAGTACTTTACGTCGACAACGTTCGAGACGGTGTTGACATTCCCTCCCAAGGGTCCACCCTGGAAAGACATGGAATAATACAAGCTCTTGCCTTTCGTGGCGTTGATGGGATTATCGATGGTGTTGTAGCTGATGGAAGGGGTTATGGCGCTGGAGACGATGCCGTTCAGCGCGCTCGGGCCGGCGATACTGCGGAACTGCAATTGCTCAAAGAGCAGGGTGGAGGCCTGATTGAAGGCCGTGATGCTGGTGTCGGTCAACCCATACGATAAGCCGAGCCGCGCGAAAGAAAAACGCTTCAGGGGATAGCTGGCGAAGATAGTAAAGCCTTTGCTGTTCTGATCGTAATTCTGGATAAACTGGGGGTTGACGCTGACCTGCTGGCCGAGGAGAAGGGCTTCCTGCTGCGCCTCGTTGAAGTTGTACTTACTGGAGAAGAGCGTGAATCCAGTGGAGATGGGACGATCGAACAGATAAGGCTCTGTGAAGCCAAATTGCACGGTGCGCTGAAATTCTCCAAATTCCGCCGAGAGAGTCAGGGTTTCGCCCAAGCCGAGGAAGTTGTTGGTCTGATACGTCAGGCCGATAAAACCGCCCGCCAGGCCGCTGACCCCACCTTGCAGACCGATGGATTGCTTCCCTTTCTCCTTAAGCTTCAAATTTATGTCGACGGTGCCATCCTTGCTGTTCTTTTGCAATTCGACGGCTTTGTCCGCGTCGATCTTGTCGAAATAATTGAGCTGATTGAGGCGCAGGATGCTGATATCCCAATAGCGCTTGTTGAAAAGCTGGCCTTCATCGATCAGCAGCTCGCGCCGGATCACTTTGTCGCGCGTCGTTGTGTTGCCGCTGAAATTGATGCGGCGCACGTAATACTGCTTTTGCTCGTCAAACCGCAGCGTGAGATTGATCTTCTTCGCGGCATCGTCGATGTCAAAATCGGGCTCGGCCGTGAAATCGATAAAGCCATACTGCCCGTAGGCATCGGAGTAGTTTTTGAGGGCTTTGCGGAGCTTATCGACGTCGAAGATATCTCCTTCCTTGAGAGGAAAAAGGCCTTTCAACGGGTCGACTTTGAGGGAAAGAGCTTTGTCGGGGTCTGAACTGACGATCTTGAGCGCACCCATCCGGTAGCGTTCGCCTTCTTCGATCTTGATGGTTATGTTGACGGCTTTGCCGATGTGTGGTCGGAGACCAGGCAACGGAACCCCATGGTGCTGAACGTCTTTATTGTCCAGAATCGGTCCATTGGGAGCCACAACAACGCGAAAATAGCCATTGTCCTGGTACAAGCCGCGGATCCCGACTTCCAGATCCTCGTTGAGTTTTTCCCGGTCATAGGTCTTGGACATCACCGGAATGTCCCAGAAATAGAGAGGGATGCGATAGGGCCGATCGTGCTTCATGGCGCGGATCAGCCTACGATCGCTAAAGGCGTGGTTTCCAACGAACTTAATCTGGCCGACCTTGACCTTTGGACCTTCGACAATCTTGAACACAAGAATGACCGCATTGCTCGAAGCAATGCGTTCGTATTGAGGGGTCACTTTTGCGAACTGGCGGCCGTGCTCACCGAGCAATTCCTTCAAGACAACTTCCGCCTTTTTGATCTTGGTGGGGTCGAAGGGGCTTTCCACGGATAGGCCGACCTTGCGTTCCTTGAAACGATCGAGAATATCGGATTCGGTGACCGAGTGTATGCCTTCATAGCGGATGCGGCGGATTTGCGGGCGTTCCTTGACCTCGAAAATGATAATTTTGGCATCCGGGCGGTCGGGAGAATCCTCGACGCGCAGCTTCACGTCTTCGAAGAACTGCGTGTTCCAGAGCGCCTGGAAATCGCGGCGCAGCGTCTCCTCGTTGTATGGATCACCTTCGCGGCTGAAGATGCGTGCTTTGAGGGTATCGCTGCGGATTCTGCGGTTTCCCAGAAATTCGATGCGTTCGATCACGACCTGCGGCTGGCCGGCCGGGTTTTGCCGCGTAGTTTCAGACTGGTCAGTTGTAGCGAAGTTATTCTTGAGGGAATCAGGGGAAAAAGACAAAAGTCCAGCAGCCGCGGAGGCAGACGCCCCCGTGAGGAGATTTTTTTGTGTAGCTGCCGGAGAGCTGGCCGCGAAAATGAAAGCCAATGCCGCGATCCAGGCAGCGCGTAAAACCAAAACTCCAACTGGCAAACAGACTCTCCTATAAGCGGCCGCTGAGGCCATCAGGGCCGCGCCCCCAAAACACAATTTGTTTTTCTCCCACCGGACCCGGTGTGGGCCGGTCGTTCGCTGACCCCGACCTGGTCGAGGTCTCCCGTGCGTTGTGTCAGATTCGCTAGTGGATAACCGGGGTTGCCTCAACCACGGGACGGAATGACAAGCCTTCGCCAGCGACGTAAATTTGCAGAGTCGCGGGCCTCTGGATTCCTCCCTGGATGAGAGCCTCCGAGAGCGGGTCTTCCACGTACTTCTGTAGAGCCCGGCGAAGCGGACGTGCCCCATAGCTGCGGTCCGCACACGTTTTCTCGAGGATCCACTGGCGTGCTTCCGGCGAGAGCACCACTTGCACCTGCCGGTGAATCAGCGTGTCGTTCAGCTGGCCCACCAGCAAATCGATGATGCGGAGCAGATCTTCGTCGCCGAGCGCATTGAAAATAATGACTTCGTCCAGCCGGTTGAGAAACTCCGGATTGAACACGCGCTTCACTTCGTTCATCACCATCTCTTCGATGGATTTCTGGCTGGCTTCATCGGCACCCGACTGGAAACCGATGGAGGTGCGCCGTTGCAAATGGCGCGCGCCGAGATTGGAAGTCATGATGATGATGGTGTTCCGGAAATCAACGGTGTTGCCGAGTCCATCCGTCAACTGGCCGTCTTCAAAGACCTGAAGAAGAATGTTGAAGACGTCCGGATGCGCTTTCTCGATTTCATCCAGAAGGATGACTGAGTAGGGTGTCCGGCGAACACGCTCCGTTAACTGGCCGCCTTCTTCGTAGCCCACATACCCTGGAGGGGCGCCGATGAGCTTCGAGACGGAGTGCTTTTCCATGAACTCCGACATATCGAAGCGTACCAACGACTTCTCCGAACCAAAAAGGAATTCCGCAAGACGGCGTGCAACTTCGGTCTTCCCGACCCCTGTCGGCCCGAGGAAGAAGAAGCAGCCGACCGGACGCAAAGGAGACTTGAGACCAGCGCGGCTGCGGCGAATTGCACGCGCCAGGGCAGTAATGGACTTGTCCTGGCTGATGACTCGTTTATGCAGTTCCGGCTCGATGCGCAAGAGTTTTTGCTGCTCGTCCTCTTTAATGGAAGTGACGCCGATGCCCGTCCAGCGAGAGACGACTTCCTCGATATCCTCGCGAGAGACGATCCCGGTGGAGGCATCATCCAGCTTGAAGCGTTCGCGAAGGGTGCGCAGATTTTCTTTCTCCTTGCGCTCTTCCTCGGAATAAAAGCGAGCCTTCTCGAACTCGTGATTGGCGATGGCGGATTCCATGCGGTGAGTGATGAACTTCACGCGCTTCTGCACTTCGCCGACTTCATCTGGGACCGTGGCCTGTCGCAGTTTGACGCGCGCGCCGGCCTCGTCGATCAGGTCGATGGCCTTATCAGGAAGGAAACGGTCGGGGATATAGCGGTTCGAAAGATAGACGGAGTAACGGAGGGCTTCATCGGTGTAGCTGACGGCATGAAATTTCTCGTAGCGCTCCCGGACGCCCTGAATCACTTGAATCGCTTCCTCTTCATTGGGTGCGGGAACCTTTACAGCCTGAAAACGTCGCTCAAGGGAGCGGTCTTTTTCGACGGACTTGCGGTATTCACCGGGCGTCGTCGCTCCGATGCACTGAATCTCTCCCCGGGAGAGGGCCGGCTTCAGAATGTTCGCGGCATCCAGAGAGCCTTCCGCGGAGCCTGCGCCTACCAGCGTGTGCAACTCGTCGATGAACACGATGGAGTTCTGGCTCTCCATAAGCTCTTTCATGATGGTCTTGAGGCGCTCTTCGAATTGCCCGCGATATTTTGTGCCCGCCACGATGAGCGAAAGATCCAGGGAAAGGATGCGCTTGTCGGCGAGAAAGGGCGGGACGTCGCCATCGGAGATGCGCTGGGCGAGGCCTTCAACGATCGCCGTCTTGCCAACACCGGGCTCGCCAATCAGAACGGGATTGTTTTTCGTTCGGCGGCAGAGGATCTGAATGACGCGCTCGACTTCATTCTCACGGCCGACGAGCGGATCGAGCGAGCCTTCCCCCGCGGCTTGTGTGAGGTCGCGGCTGAACTCGGCGAGCAGCGAAGTTTCCTTGGGCCTGGCAGCAGTCGTTTTCTCACCCGAGGTGCGCGCCAGTTCTTCGCGTAAGGTCGAAAGGCGCAACCCGCGTTCCATCAAAATTTCCGCGCCAAAGCATTTTTCCTCGCGCAGGATGCCGAGGAGCAGATGCTCGGTGCCGACGTGCTTGTGTCCGAGCCGTTCGGCTTCTTCCGCCGACATGTTCAGGATTCGCTTGCACTCCGCGCTGAGAGGCACCTCGACCGAAGTCGAAATGCGTTCGCGAATGGTGATGCGCGCTTCAATCTCTTTGCGGATAGATTCGATGGACCCTTGCTGACGCAAGAAACGGTTCGCCAGCGCTTTGTCCTCGCGCATCAAGCCGAGAAGCAAATGCTCGGTCTCGATGTACGGGCTGCCGTACTGGCTGGCTTCGTATCGTGCAAAAAAGATGACGCGACGCGCTTTTTCTGTGTAGCGTTCGAACACGTTAGCTCGCTTCTCCCCCTGGGGCCCCGCTCGCTGGAGCCGCAGCCCCGCGAGTTTGCAGAACGCCGTGTTCAAGTCCGAGTATCCGGTCGCACCGGGCAGCGAGCGCCAGATTGTGCGTCGCAATGAGCGACGTCAATCCGTGCCTGCGGTGCAACCGTTCCAGCATCTCAAATACGGCCCAAGCATTACGCTCGTCAAGATCTCCGGTAGGTTCATCTGCCAGCAGCACGGACGGCCCGGTGACGAGCGCCCTGGCGATTGCGACGCGCTGCTGTTCCCCTCCCGAGAGTTCCCCTGCGCGGTGATCCGCCCGATTTTCCAAGCCAACCTCCGCGATCCACTTCCGCGCCGTGCTCAAAGCGGAAGCAAAACTTTCGCCGCGCAATAACAACGGCATGGCTACATTTTCCGCGGCCGTAAAATCCGGCAACAACTGGTGGCGCTGCCAGAGAAAACCCACCGCGCGGTTTCGATATTCCGCGAGCGCCGCGTCATCATTCGTTTCAATGGCTCGATTTGCGAAGTATACTGTACCGCTCGTTGGCGTGTCTAGCGCAGCCAGCAGATGCAAGAGAGTACTTTTGCCGGCGCCCGAGGGAGCAACGACAGCGACCATTTCTCCTCGTCGCAAACTGAGGTTCGCATCCGACAAAACCGATAGACTCTTCTCGCCGCGACCATAAATTTTCTTGAGACCTCGCGCCTCCATCACGACAGAAATCGCGCCCTGCAAAGGAGAATCTTTCGTCCCATTTGATTGGCTCGGATTGTCCTGCGGCTGGGTCATTTTGCTCTCAGTTTTGAATCAGTCCGCGTCCTCGAATGCCCGTGTCTCTCTTTTCACTTAGATGCAATCCAGGTCCCCGCCGTGTGGACCGTGGCCTTGGCAACATCCGGTCGGCTGCCCAAGACTTTCCTGTTTTCGCCAAACACCTGCCGCTCACCAAATTCATCCACAAGTCTCGATTTTTACAGAATTTTAACCTTCTTTTTTTCAACAACTTGAAACGGGCTTCCCTTGCAAATGGTGGCGAGGGTGGCACCCCATCCTGCCCGCTTGTCTCTACGAGTTCATATGTGCAAACCACGCGCCAAAATCCCTTCCTTGAAGACCCTTTTGAGCGGTCATGACACCACACTTCACTATTCGTACCGAAGAATCTCGACAGGCAATAGCCGTGCGGCAGAGCGTGCCGGAAGGATTGTGGCACCGATAGAAATGGCCATCGCCGCAACAGCGATCCACACGCCGTCCAGAACGCTTGGATGAAACGGCACATAAGAAACCGCATAGATTTGCGGATCGAGTGGAATCAATTGATAGCTTCCCGCAATAAGTGTAAACGCATAACCGAGAATTAGCCCCATGAAGGTGCCCGTGGAACCTACGGCGATGCCTTGCCAAAGAAAAATGTTTCGAATCTGCGCGCCGCGCGCGCCCATGGACATGAGTACCGCGATGTCGCGCGCCTTGTCCGTCACCGTCATTGAGAGAACCACAAGAATGTTCAGCCCTGCAACAAATGTAATCAACCCGATAAAAATGGCGGTGACCAGTTTTTCAAGGCGAAGAGCACGGAAGAGTGCAAAATTCTGTTCCATCCAGGTTGTCGCCAAAAAACCTTGGCCGGAGACTTGTTCCGCGCGGCGGGCTACTTCCGCGGCGCGCTCCGGGTTGTCCAAACGGAATTCGAGGGCGTTGACAACGTTGCTGGTGCCAGCCAAGGACTGCGCGGCATGGAGCGTCATGAAACACCAGTTCCTGTCGTAATCGTAGAAGCCTGAATCAAAAATCCCCGTCACGCGGAACCGCCGAGTCCTGGGAATCAAACCGAATGGAGTTAAGCGCCCTTGCGGACTTGTGAGCGTGACGTAATCTCCCGGCCTCATTTTCCAATCGTCGGCAAGTTGCTTTCCGACCACCAGAGCGTCGATTCCGTCCGCATCGGGAGCAAAATCGAACGTCCCCGCGACGATTCGCTGCAGCGCTTCGTCTCCGCGTCGCTCGCGCTCTGGTTCGACGCCTTTGGCCACGACACCAATGGCTTCACCGCCAAAGGAAAGCAGCACTGTCTGATAAGCTGCGGGAGTGACGGAGCGCACACCGGGGATGGCTTTCAGCTTAGCCGCCAGCTCTTCGTAGTCATGGATCCCCGAGCCCGGCCGAGTCAGGGACACATGCGCCTGTACCCCAAGCAATCGATCCTGCAAGGTTTCGCGGAACCCCGTGTTCATGGCCAGCGCAATTACCAGCGTGGCTACGCCGGCAGTTACGCCGAGTATGGAAAACAGCGTGACCAAACGCAGCACAGCTGGTCGGTAGGGCGATCGCAAGTAGCGTCGCGCGACAAACCATTCAAATTGCATTGGCACATCGCATCAGTGTGAGAATACTTTATGCGCCGCCTGGTTCGGAAGCGGAGTCTTGGGTGGCCCGTGGACGCAAAAGCGGGAAAAGAATCACGTCACGGATGGACGGCGAATCCGTGAGCAGCATGGTGAGCCGGTCGATCCCGATGCCCTCGCCGGCAGTCGGCGGCATGGCATGGCAGAGCGCGCGGATGTAGTCTACATCAAGCTGCTTGGGAACTTCGTCACCGCCGTGGGCGATCTGAGCCAGAAAGCGCCGCTCCTGTTCCGCGGGATCGTTCAGTTCCGAAAAGCCGTTAGCCACTTCCATTCCCGCAACGTAAACCTCGAACCGCTCGGTGAGTGAAGGATCCTCAGGCTTCTGCTTTGAAAGGGGCGATATGTCCGTAGGAAAATCGTAGAGAATGGTCGGCTGAATCAGTTGGTCTTCGGCCATGGTCTCAAAAAGCAATCCCGTCCATTCGCCATCTCTTAGCTGGCCTTTGGAAGCAGCATAGGGGGCGCCCGTGGCTTTCGCCCAAGCATTGTAGCGTTCGACGGCAGATCGAGCCCCACCGGGCAACGCAAGATTTGCCACCGTGGGAGCCCCGTCGGCACCGGACGGCCAATACTTCACAATCGCTTCCCGCATGGAGAGCCGCTGAAACTTGCCGAAATCCAGAGTCTGCTCGCCGTACTTCACGTTCGTCGATCCGGTAAGATTCCTGGCCAGGAGCGCAAACAGCTCTTCGTTCATATCCATCAAATCGCGGTAGTTGCTGTAGGCCTCATAGAATTCCAGCATCGTGAATTCCGGATTGTGTTGAGTGGAGATGCCTTCGTTGCGGAAGTTACGATTGATCTCGTAGACGCGGTCGAAACCGCCTACGGTAAGCCGCTTCAGGTAGAGCTCCGGAGCGATCCGAAGATAGAGATCGATGTCCAGCGTGTTGTGGTGGGTAACGAAAGGCCGGGCCGCCGCGCCGCCGGGAATGGGATGCATCATCGGCGTCTCGACTTCGATGTAGCCGCGGGCGTCAAAGAAGCGCCTTAGTTCCTGAATGATGCGGGCGCGAACGACAAAGATCTGTCGCGATTTGTCGTTGGCGATCAGATCCAGATAGCGCTGCCGGTAGCGCAGTTCCACGTCCGTGAGCCCGTGCCATTTTTCCGGCAGTGGGAGCAAAGCTTTGGCGAGAAACGTCAACTCCTCAACCCAAATGGAGAGTTCGTTCGTCTTGGTGCGAAACAAATGCCCGCGGACGCCTACCATATCGCCAAGATCGAGCAGTTGAAACAACGCAAAGCCACGTTCGCCGACAACATCTTTCTTTACATAGATTTGGATGCGCCTTCCGGAACCCTGTAGATGGGCAAACCCGGCCTTGCCCATGAGCCGGAGAGAAACCAGCCTTCCGGCGACGCGGATTTCATGTTTTTCCACCTCCAGTGCCTGGGCGGATTTTTCGCCACACTTATCCACGAGCGCTGCGGGAGTATCGCTCCACCGAAATTCGCGTGGATACGGCTCATACCCCAAGGATTTAATCTGTTCGAGTTTTTTCTGACGTTGCTCAAACTGTTCGCGAGGCTCAAATTCCAAAGGAGATCCTTTCGTCGCAATTGCAGGCGAGTATAGCCGTCCCGGCGGCTACCGGGCAACAGCCCGCAACCCGGAATTACTTCTCCACACGTTTGGATTTGGAGCTTCGCCCCGAACTGCACCTAAGAAAAACGTGCCCCCACCATTAGAATTTGTTATATTCTGTGACCTGCCCCTCTTGGAGAAAACTTGTGAAAAACCGTGTTTGCCGCCCTTTGATGCGCGGTAGGACGGTCACAGACGACTGGCGTGCATGGTTACCGGAAGAGAAGGACGAAGTCTTTCGCGGCCATGTACGTATGCTGGAAATCTCATACAACATGCTGAGTGTTTCGCTGGATGAAGCGATGGAACTGCGCCAGGATGGACGCCTGGAAAAAGCCAGCCAGGCACTTCGGGTTACGCCGGATCTCTGCAGCCGTTTCTCCCACACCCTGTCGGCTCTGCTGGGATCGCTCGGCGAGCATGCCAAACATCATGGAACCATTCCGAACGCGGCCCCACTCGATCCCGCCAATTTCCAAGGCGCGCGAGGTCAGCGCGCAGCGCGCTTCACGAGTTTGCTCTGTCGTGTGCTTCTCAGCGAACGCTCCCAGTTTCTTTATAAGATCAACACCCTCGGCGATATGGTGGAAGACCTCACCCAGGACTTTTGTGCTCCTGCTTCGGAGATTGCCAGCGAGCCCGGCATGCAATTCGATGCCGAATGGCGAACGCTGGACGAAGCTCATTACGACCTGAATACCTGCCTCCGGGAATCGATTGTTGTATTGAAATCATTCCTAATGGCTCTGCCGGATGACGAGCTAGGACTGTTCCAGTTATCCGTCGCCGCACGACTGAGGGTCGCCAGACCCAAGAGGCTGTCTCTAAGTCAACGTTTGATCCGGCATAGACGAATGACCCCGTTGGGGGGAGAATAAACCACCAGCCTTAAGGCCGGTACCCGGCGCACACGCGCCAGGGATAGAACTAAGTTCTTGCCTGTCTGATTGAGCAAAGTCAGATTTTGCGAGGACAACTCCAGGAGGTATTCGGTGCATCCGAACCGTTGGATGCGCCGCAATTGGACCGTTGGCCCGAAACCGACCAAGCGAGCCCAGTGTGTCGACTGCTTCTCAGCCGCCAAATCGGGTGAATGCCACTCAGTTACCCCGATCGGCGACTGAGGCGGAATTCATCCGTCTGGCCCAGGCCGGGGATGCCGCGGCTTTTGAGCAGCTTTATCAGCTCCATAGCCGCCGCGTTTACGCCTTGTGCTTGCGGATGGTTGGCAACCCGTCCGACGCGGAAGACCTGACGCAGGAAGCCTTCCTGCAGCTCTTTCGCAAGATCGGGACATTCCGCGGCGAGTCGGCATTTTCAACCTGGTTGCACCGGATGACGGTGAATGTGGTCCTGATGCGGTTGCGCAAGAAGTCGCTCCCTGCGGCTTCTCTGGAAGAAACGACGGAACCCGATGAAGAAACTGGCGGCCCAAGGAAAGACATCGGCGCGCCCGATTTGCGGCTCAGCGGCGCGGTGGATCGCGTCAACCTCGAGCGCTCCATCGAAAAGCTTCCGCCGGGATACCGGACGGTGTTTGTGCTGCACGATGTTCAGGGATTTGAGCACAATGAAATCGCAGGCATCATGGGTTGTTCTGTAGGCAATTCGAAGTCTCAGTTGCACAAAGCGAGGACACGTCTGCGCGAGTTGCTCCAGGAGGATTTGCGCGAGCAAGCTCGAGCGGAACGGCACGCTGCAAAAACGCAAGCCGGGCTCGGGAATTGAGCTAGAATGAAGCCAACTGCTGGACCCGGGGAAGCGTCTTATTCACGTAAGAGTAGTCGAGCGGGAAGTCTACCCAGGTGCTTGAGCCGCGGAGTGAAGTGCCATGCAGTGTAAAGACATTGAAATCGTTCTAGAGCAAGAAGGACTGGAACCTCTTTCCGAAGAGGCGCGCTCCCATCTGGCAGAGTGCCGGGATTGCCGCAGCTACGTCGCGGACCTTACGAGCATCGTTGACGTTGCCAAAAAGCTGCCAACCGAAATCGCTCCTCCCGAACGCGTGTGGATTTCGCTTCGCGCACAACTCGAAGAGGAAGGCATCATCAGAACCCCGGTGAATCCTGCGCCCTCGCGATCTTCTCCGTGGTGGCAATCTGTAGGCGATTTTTTCCGCAGCCGCACGCTCGCGACTGCCATGGTCGGTATCTGCATCGTGGCGGCCACCGTGTTCCAAATTCGCCGTGATCGGAGCGTGGCGGATGCCCCGCCCACCCAGACCCCCGTTGTCGAGCCCGCCCCTGCGGTACTGAATACTGGCGTTCCGAAGGTGGCGGCACCCCAATCGTTCGCGAGCGCCGCTCAGGCCCTCGACGATCAGGAGCCTCTAGCCACGGGCATGATTCTCGCGAGTTCTTCTCCGGTCGACGTTTCGCTGCGAGACAACCTGAAAAAAGTGAACGAATTTATCGCGGACTGTGAACGCCATCTTAAAGAACAGCCGCAGGATGAGCTGACGCGCGAATATCTGTCGGCAGCCTACGAACAAAAAGCCGAATTACTGTCCGCGATGATTGAGCGCGGAAGGAGCATAAACTGACATGTGCCTTCAACTGATTGGGAGGAATTGGGCCCATCCGGGTTGTTGGGTGAAGCGAAGCTTTCTGCCCATCCTCAGCGCTGGACTCTTTCTTACTGGTGTTGCTCCTACCTTCGGTGCCGCACAACGCATCGAACGGCAGTTCAACATCTCCGGACGCCCCGTAGTGGTGATCCACAACGTGGCGAACGGCCGCATTGAGGTAAAGTCTTGGAAGAATAAAGAAGTCGATGTCGTCGGCACGCAATCTTCCAACAAGATCGGTTTCGATATTGAACAAGCGGGCGACCGCATTGACGTGACAGCGAATATCCTGGACGCGGCAGCGCAGCCTCTGGATCTGGAGGCCAATTTGCAACTCACGGTTCCAGAAGAAACCGAACTTCAGCTCAAGAGCGAGACCGGTCTGATATACGTGGAGCAGGTTACCGGCGACATGAAACTCGAGAGCTACGGAGGCGACGTTCATCTAAAAGAAGTTTCCGGCTACATCATAGTCAAGACCACGAGCGGCTCCCTGGTGTGCACGCAGTGCGCCGGCAAGCTCGATTTCAGCTCCATCGGCGGAAACGCGCAGATTCTTCAGCCTCAACTGAACAACGTCAACTTGATGACTACCACCGGAAATATTCTTTTCGACGGCGATTTTGTGCGCACGGGACTCTATTCCATGAGGAGCGGCAAGGGCCTCGTAGAGGTGCGCTTTTCGAGCGCCGATTCGTTTGATCTAAAGGCTCAGACCGCCACCGGCAACGTAGACAATCAGGCCGCGGCCTTCTTGAAGCCTGACTCCCACGGAGTGAAACATATCGCTTCCAAATTCACCCATGGCCTTTTCGGCACGGTTGGCATGGGTCTTGCGAAGGTCGAACTCTCCTCCTACAGTGGTACAATTCGCATCATGAAGCGCGATTGACTTTTCGCGCCGCGAACGCGAGGGCTCTGAGGGCCACGTTCCAGACCAAACAGTGACTCAACCGCCTTTTTTGCGTGGCCCTGCCACCCGTGCACAAGTCCTCTGCCTTGCAGGATTCATGGGCTCCGGCAAGACAACTGTGGGAACACTCCTCGCGCGGCAACTCGCCTGGCGTTTCGTCGATCTCGATGAACGCATCGAACTATCCGCCGGGCTTGCCATTCCTGAAATTTTCGAGCGCTTCGGCGAGCCCGCTTTTCGACAAATCGAAGCGGACCAACTTCGCGCCGCACTCGGCCGCGCTTCCGAGTTGAAGGAATCTACCGTCCTGGCACTCGGTGGCGGCACCTACGCCCAACCCGGCTGCCCGGAATTCCTTCGCAATGCCGGCGCTCCAGTTCTCTGGCTCGATTCGCCCATTGAGTTACTCCTTTCCCGCTGCATGACCATGTCCGGCCGTCCGCTCTTTCGCGATGAGGCCAGCTTCCGCGCGCTGCACGCACAGCGGCTTCCTTCGTATCAGCTTGCTGATTTCCGCGTGGACAGTTCCGGCGAGCCCGCGCAGGTCGTCGCTGAAATCCTCCGCCGCGGCATTGTCGCCGCAGGTGGCGGCGAAGCACACCTCGTTGTCGAAAAACCAAATTCCTGACCGGCCTTCGCTAGAATAGGCGGGAAGATTGTCTCTCGATTAAGTTCGCGTTGTGCTTCGCGGGCTTGTGCGAAGGGGGATTCCATGGGAAGAAAGCTGCTCGGCTCCAAGGCCAACCTTTGGCTCAGCTTTGGAGCGCTGCTGATACTTTTTTGCGCCGCCGCGGGCATCGCCGATCAAAAGAAAAATGCCAAGGCACCTGGCGCTTCCGTTTTCACCCAGGACAAAGGCAAGTTTACGATTAAGCTGGATGGACGAACGGTGGGGCATGAAGACTTTGAAATCGCGCCATCCGGCGGCGGCTGGCTAGCCAAAGGTAGCGCCGAAATCAAGCCCGCGCAAAGCTCTGCAAGCAAGGTTACCGGCTCGCTTACGCTCCAGCCCGATGGCGCTCCCATCAGCTACGAATGGACCACGCAAGCCGAAAAGAAGAACGGGGCGCACATTCTTTTCGCAAACGGCATTGCCACAATGACACTTGAGATGGAAGGGGCCCGCCCATGCACGGCCGATGACATAAAGGATCCAAACCGTACCCAGCCTTGCTTTTTCGAGCAGAGCTTTTCTTTCAACACTCCTCTGATTGCCGTCCTCGACAACAACCTCTACTATCAATACGCCGTGCTTGCCGGCCTCTATGATTGGTCTAAGCGCGGACCTCAAACTTTCCCCGTGCTTATCCCCCAAGAACTGATGACCGGCTCCATCACTGCTGAATCCAGCGGTACCGTTACCGCAGATGGAGCATCTTACGAAGGCCTTCGCGTCAATACCACTGACCTCGAGATCAACCTCTACCTCGACACAAATCATCGCCTCATGCGCCTCGAAGTCCCCGCCGCCAAAGTCTCCGTCGTCCACGAGTAGTTTACAGGCGGTTTAGCCAGTCTCTCGCCGCGCAATTTCGTGCATGCACGCTTCAACAATAAGAAAGCGCGGCGTGACGATGATCGTCACGCCGCGCTGATTTTTGCCCTGCTCTCGAAGCGAAAAACTTTCGGCAGCTAATTCTTACCTAGCCACCGGCCTCTGAAACACCGGCCCCGCTCCTGGCCGTCGCAGCACATAACCCTGCGGCTGCCCATGGGAATGCGTAAACGCATGCCCATTCGAATGGCCGGCGCCGAAATGTCCGTTTTGCCCGTTGCCATTCGCCGGCGCGGGCTGCGGCATCCGCGCCGGATTACCGATAGGGCGTAGAGTGACCGGCGCTGCATGGACGTGATCGCTGATGGCCTGCAGCCTCTTCAGAATGGACTGCCACTGTTCCCAATCCAATTGCCGCAGGAACGGCCGCAATCCCTGGATGAACGGATCCTCGAGCAGCGCTTCGCCGTCGGATTCCGGGATAAAGAACCGGTTCAAGCCAACATTCAGCGCCTCGGAGATTTTCTCCAGCGTGCCGAGGCTCGGCGTCATCTGGCCGCTTTCGATGCGGGACAAATAGGAGCGCGAGACCTTCGAGCGCGACTGCAGCTGGCTCTGGGTCATCGCGCGCGATTCGCGCAGCTGGCGAATACGCTGGCCGATGTTCTCGACAGTCTGCTGGTTGGCGAAATTCTGGGACGTGGGTTCAGCGGCTGCTTCCTCCGGAGGTGCCGGTGGAGGAATCAGGAATTCCAAACGCTGAGGCAAGGCGCGCACACAGCGGCGGCAGTTTCCCGTGCGCGTCCGGTACTGGACGAGACCACATGTCTTACAGCGAATGACTTCCCTATCCATTTCTAACGAATTCATCGTTTCTTTCTCTATTTGTACTGACACCGGTACTCCTCGCTGACTTTGGCCGGCGTGCGGATATGAAGGGAACGTCGGAACGTTCTTCTGGGGAAGGCAGAAAACTGGCGCGTCGGGGAGTATGGTTCGAACGGCCATTTTCTGTCAAGAGTATTTTTGAACTATTTTTGTATATGCTATTTTTTCGCGGCGGCTCTACGAAACACTTTCGCCTGTTCCTACGGCCAGTCTTCGGCGATTTCCTTGCCGTGTCCACAACCTGTTGTATGTTCGACTGCCTTCCACCATTCCCGTTGGGCCAGCCTCGCCGGAATCACGCTACGTTGTTATACGATATCTCTGTTCGCAAAGCTTGGTCAGCTCCCAGGAGACCGCATGCCGGAACTGCCTGACATTGTCGTTTACCTCGAAGCGCTCGAAAAACGCATTCTCGGACAGACGCTCGAAGGCGTGCGCATCGTCAGCCCTTTTCTGCTGCGTACTGCGAGTCCGCCGCTTGCCGCCGCTTTCGGCAAGAGAGTCTTTGGCCTCCGCCGACTGGGGAAACGCATCTGCATCGGCTTCGAGGGCAATCTCTGGCTTGTCCTCCACCTTATGATCGCCGGCCGCCTTCACTGGCATCCCCTCGGCTCAAAACCCGTGCGCGTCAAAGTCTCCCCGCCGCGCGGTCTCGCCGCCCTCGATTTGTCCAACGGTTCTCTTCTCTGGACCGAAGCCGGTTCTCAGAAGCGCGCCTCCCTGCACGTTGTCTCTGGCGAAGACGGCCTCCGCTCTCTCGACCCTGGCGGCCTCGAAGTCCTAGACGCCACTCCCGAGCAGTTCGCTGCAACGCTGCTCTCCGCCAATCACACGCTAAAGCGCGCCCTCACCGACCCGCGCCTATTCAGCGGCATCGGCAATGCCTACTCCGACGAAATCCTCTGGGAGGCCAAACTCTCGCCTCTCGCGCTCACCCAAAGACTTTCCGTCCCGGAAATCAATCGCCTCTACGAAGCCATCCGCTCTAGCCTCACGCATTGGACCGAGCATCTCCGCGCCGTGGCCGCGGACAATTTCCCCGAAAAAGTCACCGCATTTCGCGAAGGCATGGCCGTCCACGGCCGCTACAAACTCCCCTGCCCGCGCTGCGGCAGCAAAATCCAGCGCATCCGCTATGCCTCCAACGAAACGAACTATTGCCCTACGTGCCAGACTGGCGGCAAGCTCCTCGCAGACCGCGCCCTCTCCCGATTGCTGCGCGAGGACTGGCCCCGCTCCCTGGAGGAGCTTGATCTCCTCATTGCCAAACCAAAATAGACTTGAGACGCCCTTGCCGAGCGATTCATTGCGCTCAGGTGGCCGGCATCTAACTTGGAGACCGTGCCTTCGCCCGGCCCATTGCTTCCAGGTAGGTTATTCCCCGACAGGCTTCGACGTCGGTTTCGAGCTGGGATTCGTATTCCCTGCCCCGGCAGCTCCTTTGGCAGGGTAGGTAGCATCGTACAGCCGCACGATGTCCTCTGTGATATCCGTCGACGCATACATGACTGGGGTGGTTTGCGAGGAGTTGTCCAGGACTGCGCCATACCCATTCTTCGGCGCGTACTTTCCGAGAACCTCGATCATCTTTCTGCCGATGCGGGAGAGCGCCTCACTCTGTGCGTCGTTGAGGTCCTCCTGAAATTCATTTTGTCGGCGCTCGAGTTGGCGCGATAGTCGCTGACCCTCGAGCGTTAGCCGCTCCTTCTCTTCATCATTGAGCGTGCTCGCTCCTGAAGTCAGTCTCTGCTGCAAGTCGTTGATTTTCTTGCTTAAATCCTCTAGCTCTTTCCGGCGCGTCATGAACTCCGTCTCCAACTGCGATGCAGCTTGTTTGCCTTCCGCGGTGTTCGCAATGGCCATCCGCATGTTGATTGCTGCAAGCTTCGTTCCCGCCTCTCCCCCGCTGGCCGGCTTTCCCTGCGCCAGCGATGCGGTCGCGCTGAAAGCAAACGCTATCGCCATCCAGCAAATTCGACTACTCACGATGAATTTCATAATCCTTACTCCTCCATTAGGAATGCGCCACGACACTGCCAAGACGTTGGTGAGGCCTCGTATGCCTTGGAGTTCACCGCTCCATCATCACCGCCAATGACCAGCGAAGCCGCGCCGCCTATCGAACTCGGTGTGTATGCCGTTGCGATGCGAGTAGCGGCATCGTGCGTTGCCTGTCGCGACTGCACCTGCGATACACTACTTCTTCTTTAGCCGGAGAGACGGATGCCAACACGCGAAGACGCCTGGAAGCTGTTGTGCGAATTCACCGAATCGGAGAGCCTGCGCAAACACATGCTGGCGGTCGAAGCCTGTGTACGCGCCTACGCGCGCAAGCAGGGTGCCGACGAAGAGCTCTGGGGGCTCGCGGCGCTGCTGCACGATTTCGACTACGAGCGCTGGCCCAACAACGAGCATGCCCCCGACCGCGGCCATCCCGCGGAAGGCGCGAAGATCTTGCGCGAGCGCGGCTACTCGGAAGAAATCGTTCGCGCCATTCTTTCGCATGCCGATTATTCCGGAGTTCTGCGGCAATCGCCCCTCGAGCACACTCTATTCGCATGCGATGAGATTGCCGGCTTCCTTACCGCATGCTCTTACGTCCGCCCGTCGAAGAGCATCCTCGACCTCGAAGTGGACTCCGTGAAGCGCCGCCTCAAAGACAAAGCCTTCGCCAAAGGTGTGAGCCGCGAGGATGTTCGCAAGGGCGCGGAAGAGCTTGCCATCCCCCTCGAAGAGCACATCGGGTTTTGCATCGCGGCAATGCGTGAGCAAGCCGATGCTCTGGGATTGCGCGGAAATATCGGAACGCAGGCAGCTTCTTCGTAGGTCTGGGTCAACGTTACCGCGAGGTCACTCGTAACGAAGTGCCATCACGGGATCGATCTTGAGGGCGCGTCGAGCAGGGAAAAATCCGGCTATAAGGGCGACGAGTATCAAGAGGATGGCGACTCCTGCCAGGACGATAAAATCCAGACGCACGATTCCGAAGACCACGGCTCCCATCAACCGTCCAGCCGCGAATGCCATCGGCAGTGCGATCGCAAGACCGATTATCGTGAGCCGCAGCGCTTGACCGAGAACCATTTTCATGAGGTCGGGAGGATTTGCGCCAAGGGCAAGTCGTATGCCTATCTCGCGTGTACGCTGCGCGACGCTCTCAGACAGCACTCCGTACACGCCGACGGAACAGAGCATCAGTGCGACTAGTCCAAAAACTCCCATCAGAATCCCCATGATTCGAATGATGCCGATGGAATCGGTGACTTCTCCCTCGAGCGTATTGATCCCTCTCGGTGAAACGTCCGGGTCCAGTTGACGGATGGCTTCGCGTACGGCGGAAACGTATCCCGCGGGATTCGAACCGGAACGGAGCAGGAAAGCCATGCCCCGCTGCGGGGCCTGGAGAAATGGACGATAGATGGTCGGGAGAGCCGGCGGATTCCACCAGTTTTGGCGGACGTCGGCGATTATGCCAATGATTTTCAGCCAGGGCTCGTTCGAGTCCGGTTTGCCAAGCTTAAACCTTTTCCCGAGAGGGTCCTCTCCGGGCCAGTCCCGCGCCGCCAGGCTGCGGCTAATCAGGACCACTTGTTCGACGCTGGCGGTGTCCGCCTCGGAAAAAAGGCGCCCAGCCAGGAGCGGAATGTGCAGAGCCGGAAAGTATCCCGGAGTGGCTATTTCCAGGGTTGCGGAAGGCGTTTCATTCGTTTTTGGTGCTGGCCGATTTTCAATCGTAAAGAAAGTCGTGCCGCTATCCACATTGCTCGCGGGCGGGTTGCTGATCAGGGCCGTCTCTTTAACCCCCGGGATCGCAACAGCGGAATGCAGAAATTGTTGATAAAAGTTCGTGATTCTCGTATTGGTGGCGTAGCTCTTTTCCGGGAGCGCGATCTCGACCTTCAAGACGTCCGTAGGCTGAAGCCCGGCATAAACCTCCGAAAGTCGCACGAAGCCCTGAATTGTCAGGCCGGCGCACACCAGTAAGACCAGGGCGAAGACAACTTGGGTGACAACAAGAGTGCTGCGCAACCTTCCTTTCGCTCGCGTCATGGAACCCGGGCCTGCCTCTTTGAGGGTCTTGCTCAGATTGAGGCCATTCGTGCTGAGGACTGTGGCGAGACCAAACAGCAGCCCCACGACGATCGCGAGAAGAATGGTGAAGCTCAGCACGGTTCGGTCCACCTGAATTCCATCCCAACCAGGGACCCACTTTGTCCAGTCCTGAGAGATGCTCGTCCGCAGAAGCCGGACGCTCCAGAAGGAAACGGTGATGGCTGCGGTCCCGGCGAGAACAGCGAGAAGCAGCGTTTCTGAGACGAAGAGTTGAGTCAGGCGGCGTGGGCCTGCGCCGAGCGCACTACGCATGGCGATCTCTTTCTGCCGGCCGATCATGCGCGCAAACATCAAATTGGCAAGATTGGCGCAAGCGAGAAGCAATACAAATCCGGCGGCTGCTTGCAACAGCAGAAAGAGCGGAAGTGTGTAGAGATACTGTTCCTTTCTGAGTTGCAGGGCCGTCGCCGTTCTGCCCGCATTGGTCTTAGGGTATTCCGTTTCCAACTGGCGAGAAAACGCGGCCAGCGCGGCATCCGCTTTTGCAACACTAACGTCATGCTTCAAGCGGCCAAGCGCCATAAGTGACAGGTCGGCGCGATTCATTGTTTGCGCCGGATCCAGCGCAAGCGGCACCCACAATAACGAAGGAACGGGATAGCTAAACTTGGGCGGAGTCACCCCGATAACCGTATATTCGAGACCGTTCAATTTGATGGATTTACCGAGGATGGCTGAGTCACCGCCGAATCTTTGTTGCCACAGACCGTGACTGAGCACAACAACGTGGTCATCTCCAGGTTGTTGCTCTGTTTCAAGAAAACCTCTGCCGAGTGCGGGACTCACGCCAAGTACGTCAAAAAAGCTCGATGAAACCGCGCATCCAAAAACTGGTTCGACGCCGCCGTCGCGGGCTAAATTGAAACTCTTCTCTCGGTAGGTGGTGAAATTCTCGAAGACTCTAGTCTTTGAATATAAATCGTAAGCATCCGCCGGAGCGATCCACCGCGCATCAACACCCTCGTCGATGCCTCGGTTTTCCCAGATTCGGACCAGAGAATCCAGCTCGCGGAAATCATATGGATGCAAGAGTAGTGCGTTGACCAGGCTAAAGATGGCGATGTTCGCACCGATGCCGAGTGCGAGGGTGAGAACGGCTACGGTTGTGAATCCCGGACTCTTCCGCAACATGCGCCCGCCGTAGCGCAGATCTTGATAGAGCGTTTCGAGCAAATTCGCGCGCCGCGTGTCGCGGCACTCTTCCTTAACTTGTTCGACGCCCCCAAATTCCCGCGTGGCCGCACGGCGCGCCTCTTGCGGGGACATTCCCGAGGCGATGTTTTCCTCGACTTGGCGCTCCAAGTGAAAGCGCATTTCGTCGCTCAGTTCCTGCTCAAAGACCTGCTTTCGAAAGAGCGTGCGAAGACGGTGAACAATGCTTTGGACCTGGCGCATGTTGCAACTCCTTTAGACTGTCTTCAAGACCAGGCCAATTGCGGAAGACAAGCGCTCCCAGTTCGATTCCTCAGCCTGAAGATATTTTCGTCCGGCCCTTGTAAGGGAATAGTATTTCGCGCGCCGGTTGTTTTCTGATTCGCCCCATTTGGACTGGATCCAGGCCTGCTGTTCGAGGCGGTGAAGTGCGGGATAAAGCGCGCCCTGATTGACCTGAAGAACATTTTTTGAGACGTGGCGGATGCGCTGCGCGATAGCCCAGCCGTGCATCGGCTCAAGCGCGATGGTCTTTAGGATGAGCAAGTCCAGAGTGCCTTGCACGAGGTCGGTGGGCTTGGTCATGACATTCCCCTTAGTTACTGACAGGGATTATGCAAAAACTCCTGTCAATAAGCAAGGGGAAAGGCCAATGCAGGAAGAAGTGCTAGGTGAAATCGTACCTGTGCAAGAGCTCTCCCTGCTCGTCATCCACTGCAGGGCTGACAAGTATTAAAGGGAATGAAATGTGGGAGAGGCTTTTGGCCTCTCCCATTTTGAGGTTTGAAAGCTTGCTTAGAACTTAAAGCGCAATCCGATCTGAATCCAGCGAGATCCCTGAATGCGGTCGGCCGGAACCAGTTGCGTGTTGATCACGCCGAAGGTTGATGGGTTGGTGGTATCGAGAGATGGATCCAGAAAATTAACGTGATTAAAGATATTGAAGAAGTCGGCTGAGAATTCGAATTTCACTCTCTCCGTTATACTCGTGGTCTTCCCGAGGCTCATGTCGAAGTTCCAGAACCCGAGACCGGGCAGTGGGCTGCTTCTCCCGTCGTTCGTGTCGCTGCTCAACAATGTCGGGCGGAAATCCTTGATTGCGGCGCCGGGGTTTGAAAAGTAGTTGAGGCCGGTTCCTGTTCCTTTGGTTGCACAGTTCGGCCCATTCCCGCCGGAACCTGCGCCGGTGCTGCAGATGCCGGAATTTACGCCGCCACCACCAATGGAGCCAATCGGCACGGTGGGTATCATTCCCGCGGAGATACCAAAAATATCTCCTCCGCCGAATGATTGGCCGCTAACTGTTACGAGATTGGGAATGCCGCTGCTTATCCGCAAGATCCCTGCTGCATACCAACCTCCAATGACTCTATTTACAGCGGAGTGGCTGCTGCTCAGACGATGGGAACCGCCAAACGGCAGGTCATAGTTGAATAGGGCGTTGAATACGTGGGGTCGGTTAAAGAAGGACGGTCCGTAGTCGAGATTAAAGTTAAAGCTGGAGGTATGATATTCAGCGGCATTTTGAACCGCCCCCACGGTGTCCAACGACTTGGAGAAAGTGTAATTCATGTCGAAAACCAACCCGTGCCAACTATTGTTGCGCAGAGTGACGACGAAGGCGTTGTAGTTGGATCTGTCATTGCTGTCGCGCATGAACAAATCCAGGACTTGCAAGTTGTCATAGGAAGGCAATCCGAGAACGAACTGCCGATCTATGTCCAGGTTGAGAAAAAGGCTCGATACGTTGTTGTTGATAAAATTTGTTGAGTTCCCAGAAGCCACGCAAGCCGTCGAGGAAATATTGGTCTTTCCCGGACCGCACCCAACTCCCAGGCCAGGCAGTTGGTTTTCAAACCAAGCCTGATTCGTTACAGCGGTTGGTGCCACGCCGTTTCGAAGTTGAGTCGCAACTGCGTCGTATGCTTGCGCAAAAATCTGGCCGGAGGTTTTGTCTTTGAACATGTATGGCGCGGAGTTAAAGTTGATGCTGCCTGCCAGTTGACGTCCAAAGCGCCCCACATAGCCCAATTCCAAGATCATCTGGCCCGGCAAACTTCGCTGTATGGTGAAATCCACCATGTGCGCTCGCCCATCCTTAAAGTTGGGATCGTTCTGGAAGCTCAGAATTTCGCTCAGTCCGAGCGCAGGCACGATCGGAGAACTGAGAGAACCCGGCAAGGGAGGAGTCGGAATCGTGCCGTCCACCCCTACGCGAAAACTTGCCAACCCAGGATTGCCGCCAGACCCCGATACACCCACGGCAGCGTTACAACCGCTGACACTACTGCCGTTTACATTGCAAAGAGGAGACTGCAGATTGATGGTCTGCGCGAACCCGACGCCAAGCATCGGAATGATAACGCTCTGAACTGTGTTAACTCGGTCGTAGGCGATGCCATATCCGCCGCGTACGACGGTTTTGCGGTCTCCCAGAATCCGCCCCAGAAAACCGTTTGTGAAGCTCGGATTCCATGCCGCAGACGCGCGAGGCGCCCAATCGCCGTAATCCACGTTGAAGACGTCGGATCTCCCGCTATCCTTGATCGGAATGTAAGACAGAGTGGGGTTGTAGACATTACCCGCTTGGGCGGCAGCCTGCTTGGCCTGGACGTATTGGAGGCCGTTGATTATGCTGTCACCGGTATCATCATTAGCGATGAAGGTTTGCTGCTTGTTTTGCTCTTGCGGGGTGGTCTGCCAGCCGTAACCGATGCCATAAGTTAGCGTGAATGAAGGTTTGATGCGCCAAGAGTCTTGAATGAAGAAGTTGTAAGCTCGCAGTGTCGTCTTGGCCACCAGGGATGTACCAAGTGGCTTAGGGTTTAGGTTGCCGTCACGAACGGCAAGAATGCCAATATTGTTTAGCAGGCCGAGGCTGGCGGCATACAGACGATCCCAATTTTGTTGATCAGAGGTGGCTAGGGCCGCTGGACGGTTGGCCGCCGGGATGCTGAATCCTGTCACGTCCGCGTCAAGCGTCGCCACGAGGGAATTGACCGATCCGATGACTTTGTCATCGCGGTCGTGAATGGTGGGCAGCCATCGAATGTCCGCACCACCGAAAAGGGTGTGTTTCCCCTTGATCCAGGTGAGATCGTCCGCATATTGCTTGTTGCTATCGTAAATTGCCTGATGCCGCGCACGCTGTGTGTCCACGTCAACGACCGTGTCAATCAAACCAGTTGCACCCAGACCCGGAGCTAGGGCGATGTCACCCAATGCAGTGTTCGTTCCCGCCAGATTTAGAGCCGCTGCGGAGACACGCGGACGAATTACGTTGAAGTCCTGCCGGCTCCGAATCCAACCGACGTGGAGGCTGTTAATAAGGTTGTCGTGGATTTGCCAGTCGAGTCCGCTGGTAAAACCATCGCCTCGTATGTCCGAGGCGCTGGATGAAGCGGCTGAGCCCCCAAGGAAACTCACCTGTCCAGCACCCTGGCCGGCGGAATTGGGTGCGAGGTCCCGGTGATAGAGGTAGCGGCCGAAGAATTTAACCTTATCCGTAAAATTGTGGTCCAGGCGCACGTTCACGAAATCGTCCTTAAGACCTTCAGGCACGCTCGTGCGGAATCCTTCGGTGTTTGAGCCGTCACCGACGTTCGGATCGTTGCCCTGCGGCAACATGTTCCAAAGTTTCTGGACGACAGGGCTGATTCCCAGGCCTCTCGGGTCGCATGGCGTGCTTCCGCCGCCGCAAGCGGTTGAAGTGGCCAGATTGTATGCCACGCCGCCAAAAGTCAGGATGCCGTTGCGAAGTGACTGCGTGGGCACGATTCGCTCGACTTCGACAGACTGAGGAAAGCGCCGCAGTTCGTAGTTTCCAAAGACAAATGTCTTATTCTTCTTGATTGGACCACCGAAGCTTACGCCGCCGCGATTGTCGTGCTGGGGAGACTTGGGAGTGAAGTCCAGGCCGGAGCCATTTGGCGTGTGACCGTTATCCCAAGTGTTGGCGTTCAGGGCGGAGTTCTGATGGTACCAATATACAGCGCCGTGAAAATCGTTCGTTCCGCTCTTGCTGATGATGTTGATCTGGCCGCCTTCGGAACGCCCGAAGGAAGCGTTGTTATTGGTAACGCCAACGCGGAACTCCGCCACGTTTTCCACGCCAATGGGAATGACAGGCACTTGGTTGCCGCCGCCAGCGATCACGTTGTCGGTGATGTCGATGCCGTCGAGATTAAACACGTTCTGGTCGCTGCGCGCTCCGGCAATGGTTCCGCCACTGTTGCCAAAACCGCCGCCATTGCTGCTTTCAAAAGGCGTGGACATCGGCTGGAGGGTCAGCAGCTCTCGAGAATCGCGGCCGAGAGTTGGAAGCCGCATCAGCTCATTTTCCCCAACCACATTGCCAACTACCGCATCCGAGGTCTGCAGTTCAGCCTGTGCCTGAGCGCTAACTTCGATGACTTCCTTCCCGGAGCTGACTTCGAGCGTGGCGTTGTAGTTGTAGCTCTTGGTCACGTCCACTTTGATATTCGCGAAGGTGACGGTGGCGAATCCACCCTTGGAAATCTTTAGGGTGTAGGTGCCTGGAGGCACATTCGGGAGGCTGTAATCCCCTGCGGCGCCTGTGATTGTCGCTTTCGTTTCATTCGTCGCGGTGTTGACAAGTTCCACGGTGGCATTCGGCACGACGGCCCCAGCTTTGTCCGTGATGGTTCCTTGAACTACACCAGAGTTTGAGGTTTGCGCCTCAGTGGCTATACCGGTTGAAAGCATCCCCAGAACGAGAAGTGCAGCAAAAAAGAAACGAACGAAGAGCTTCATAATCCCCCCCACCTTTGTTGTTTGTTCAACTGAGGAGTCGGCCTTCGTTAAACATCGTCTGGCGCCCGCAGGTGGCAACACCCGCCGGGAAACACTCATGCTCTTCTACCTGGAAAGCGAAGCGCACACACCTTCTGATAGACAAAGATTGACGGGCGCCAGAGATGACAGACGATGCCTGACCACTCGCAGGGCCCCCACCCTTAAAGATGAGCATTCCTTACACCAAAAACTCGAAAAGTGTCAATGACTGATTCAAAGCAGAAACAAAATGAAACGCCTGCTGATTCTCACACAATATGTCTGACTCTGTTCATCAGCCACGTTAGGAAAGTGGAGATAGCGCTCCCGCTCACGAAGAACTTCATAGATTCGCTGACGTTCTGACTTCGGAAAGATTAGATTGAAACATTTGTTACGTTTCTGCTGGTTTTGGACAGCCTGAACTGGCTGTATGCGGGAACAGCCCGGTCTTGCTCGAAATGAGGGCAGGACTGTCCTCGAAAGGATGTCTCTAGCAGAAGCTCCGGTTCAGCCGCGGCCCATTCCATTGCGCTATGGCGAAAAGGCTGCAACTGATTTCGCATTCGAATCGAACTCAGGCTAAAATGAAGAAGTAATGCTCACCCAAATAAAAGGCACCGACGCGGCGGCAAGCGGAAGGCCCCGTCGCAAGACGTATGGCGTGCGAGTTGGCCATGTGCTCGTGGGCGGGGGTGCGCCCATTGTCGTGCAGTCCATGACCAACACGGATACCGCCGACGTGGCATCCACGTTCAAGCAAACCCTGGAGCTCGCGGAAGCTGGCTCTGAAATTGTGCGCTGGACGGTCAATGTGCCCGAAGCGGCGGCGGCCGTGCCCGAGCTCAAGAAGCGCTTGCTCGACGCCGGCTGCACCGCGCCGATCATTGGGGATTTTCACTACAACGGACACGTCCTGCTGACGAAGAACCCCGCTTGCGCCAGGGCCCTGGACAAGTATCGCATCAATCCGGGCAACGTCGGCGCGGGCCAGCGCCGCGACGAACAGTTCTCCACCATTTGCAAAGTGGCGCGCGACAACGGCAAACCCGTCCGCATCGGCGTGAATGGCGGCTCGTTGAATCAAGAGCTGGTCATGCAGAAAATGCAGGAGAACACCGACAAGAACCTGGGCAAGGAGTCCGAAGAGATTATCAACGATTGCATGGTGCTTTCCGCGCTGCAGTCCACCGAACTGGCGTTGGAGAGCGGGCTGCGCCGCGACCAAATCATTATCTCCTGCAAGACTTCCCGGCCGCGGGATCTGATTACGGTGTACCGCGACCTGTCGAGCAAGACGGAGCAGCCGCTGCATCTCGGTTTGACCGAGGCCGGAATGGGCATGAAAGGACAGATTTGGTCGGCGGCCTCGCTTGGGGTTTTGTTGTTCGAAGGAATCGGGGACACAATTCGCATCTCATTGACTCCCAAACCGGGCGGCGACCGCCGCGAAGAGGTTTATGCAGCTTGCGAATTGCTGCAAGCGCTCGGGCTGCGCTCTTTTTCGCCCAGCGTCACGGCATGTCCGGGCTGCGGGCGCACCACGAGCACAACGTTCCAGGAGCTTGCGGAACGCGTCCAGGGCTATATCCGGGACAGCATGCCCATCTGGAAAACGCAATACGAGGGCGTGGAAACGATGACACTGGCCGTGATGGGCTGCATCGTGAACGGCCCTGGAGAATCGAAAGCGGCGAATATCGGCATCAGTTTGCCGGGGACCGGCGAAGCGCCTCGTTGCCCGATCTACATCGACGGGAAAAAGGATGTGACGCTCGAAGGAACCTACGAGGAATTGGCCGCGGCGTTCCAGGCGCTGGTCGATAATTACATCGAAAAGAAATATCCTCGCAAATCCACGGAAACCGTGGCTCCGGCGGGACGCTGAGGATTCCATGAAGATCAGCCGTGAAGAAGTAGAACGCGTAGCCGAACTGGCCTATCTGGACTTGAGCGAAACCGAGCTGGAGAGTTACCGCAAACAAATTGATGAGATTCTCGAGTACATCGGGAAGCTCGATGAGCTGGACACTTCCCAGGTCCAGCCAATGGCCCAGGTGTTGGCCGACGACCAGACCGCCGACGCCACTTTGCGCGAAGACACTGTGGTTCCATGCAACGTGGCCGGGGAGGTCCTGAAGCAAGCGCCGGATCCGGAAGCACCTTACTTTCGAGTCCCAAAAGTAATCGAGCGCTAATGGGACAGATTTTTCTCCCCATCTTGGTTGGCGCGATGCCTCGGGGAAAATGCAGAATTCAGGCAAGATTATCTTTTCTGCGGGACGCAGTGTGACAACGAACTGGAACATTCAGAGCGTAAGCGAAGCGCTGGCCACGAAGAAGGTTTCGGCGCGGGAGTTGGCCGCAGATTTCTTTGGGCGAATCGCGGCACGTAACCCTGAATTGAACGCCTATTTGACGCTCTGCCCGGAGCGTGCCTACGCGCAGGCTGCGCGCATCGATGATCTTGTCGCTTCTGGTGAACCACTCCCGGTCCTTGCGGGTATTCCAGTCGCAATCAAGGATGTCATCAGCACCAAAGGCGTGAGGACCACGTGCGGTTCAAAGATTCTTGAAAACTACGTACCACCGTATGACGCAACCGCCGTGCAACGGCTCGAAGCGGCCGGCGCGGTAATCCTGGGTAAGACCAACTGCGACGAGTTCGCTATGGGTAGTTCGAACGAAAACTCTGCCTATGGTGCAGTTCGAAACCCGGAAGCGACGGACCGCGTACCGGGCGGCTCGAGCGGCGGATCGGGTGCCGCAGTGGCTGCTGGCTTGGCCGTGGCTTCGTTGGGGACAGATACAGGAGGGTCGATCAGGCAGCCAGGATCGTTCTGCGGGATTCCGGCCATGATGGGAAGCTATGGGCGGGTCTCGCGCTACGGGCTCATCGCGTTTGCTTCCTCATTGGACCGGATCGGTCCGTTTGCCACCAATGTGCGAGATGCAGCCGCAATCCTGAGCGTCATCGCTGGGCGCGACCCCAACGATTCCACCTCGACCACTGCCGCCGTGCCAGATTATCTGTCTTCAATGGAAAAACCCGTCAAGGGGCTCCGCATCGGTATACCGAAGGAATACTTCGGCGAAGGGATGCACGCTGACGTTCGAAAAAAGATTGAAGCCGGTATTGAGGTCTTCAAAAAGCTCGGATGTCAGCTCTGCGACATCCACATGAGCCATACGGACTATGCGATAGCGACCTATTACGTTATCGCGACCGCCGAAGCCAGCTCGAATCTGGCGCGATATGACGGCGTGAGGTACGGTCTTCGTATAGAAGGTGATACCCTGCTCTCCATGTACCGAAAGACGAGGGGCGCGGGATTTGGCGCAGAAGTCAAGAGACGCATCGTGCTGGGAACTTATGTGCTGTCCGCCGGCTACTATGATGCCTATTACCTCAAGGGACAGAAAGTTCGCGCCCTGATTGCCCAGGATTTTCGGGACGCCTTTACCAAGGTGGATGCCATCGTGACTCCCACATCGCCCGTTCCCGCTTTTAAACTAGGTGAACGCACCAGCGATCCACTGCAGATGTATCTTGCTGATATATATACAGTTACGGGATCGCTCGCCGGCGTGCCTGGCATGTCCGTTCCTTGCGGAAAGATCGGCGGGAAGCTCCCGGTGGGACTGCAAATATTCGGGCCAGCCTTCGGCGAGGAAATCGTTCTGCGACTTGCGCATGCCTTTGAGCAGGCCGGTGGCGGCTCAGTTTGAAGAGCCAGCGCAAAGCGAAAATCTGATGCAATCTCTGGATTCCCTTGTCATTAATCTGGCCAAATCGCAGAAAGGGTTCCTGCGTGCGGCTGATGCCGTCCCATCCGAGTTTTGGAAGGCCTCGCCGAGCGTGGGGCGCTGGTCCGCGGCTGAGATCGTGGCACATCTGATCATAGTCGAACGGGCCGTCATTAGAAAAGCAGACAGAGTCGTGCAAAATCCGCCAAAACATGTCCCTTTTATTAAGAGACTTCACCTTCCTATGGCGTTGGTTGAATCGCGCCTGGTACGGCGCAAATCGCCGATTCCGATAGACTCCGCTATGCTGCGCGATAAAGAAGGCATGCTTGCTGAACTACGCGAAGTTCGGGAGCGTTCATTCTCGTTTCTTCAAGAAACGAAGAGCCGAGACCTGAGTGAATACCGCTGGGCGCACCCTGCGCTGGGTACCTTAAACACCTACCAGTGGATTCAGTTCATATCCTCGCACGAAATCCGGCACACAAAACAGATGGAGGAGGTATCGGCGAGTCTACCGAAACTCATAGACAATTTGCAAAAGTAGGACATTTGTGCCCATTCGCTTCCCTTTTTCTTCCTCACGTACTGGTTCCCTCCGCGGTTAGGGAAAAAGAATAATCTCTTTTTACACAGGGGGTTGGAACAAAAGTACTAGCCTCTTCGTTTTGAATGTTGAGAACGGAACGACTATTGCTCTTACTTTTGCGCATCGTATACGCTGCGAGAAGCATCAAAGTTGTGGCAGGGCGTACGAAGCAAGCAATGAGGGAAAGAGTCCGAGGGACACGGCCATGGTTAAAGTCAAGTCCAGCCAAAAGATTTTTACTGACGCGGAGATCGCCAATCTAACTGGCATCTGCGTGGATCATATCCGCAATTTTGCGAAAAGCCGGCACTTGGGCTTCATTGCGCGGGCTGCCGAAGCGGCAGGTAAACAGGCTGACCAGTGGCTGTTCACTCTTTCCGACCTGATGGTGCTTGTGACCCTGTTCCCTCGTTGCACCCACTAATCGGAACGATCCGCTTCCAAGTAAGACAGGCTCTTTCCGGAACACCGGTAAGAGCTTTTTTGCTTTTTGGGGCAGTTGCAGCGCGCCAAGCAGCGAGGTATGCTCGCCAAAGGGCAAACCCGCGTGTTCCGCCTGCATCTCAGAGCCCAGTGAATTCCATGATCCTCCCCGTTATCCTCGCTTTGTTTCTGCAATTCTCCTCCCCAGACCTGAGGGTGATTGCGTGGTGTGCGATTCCGGCCGCCAAAGCCGCCAAAAGGCATGGGCCGCAGAGCGCCGCCAAACCTGCGGCCACGGGGGAAGAACTTACAGGCCTCCCTCGTGGCAATAAGCTGGTACTCAAAGACGGCAGCTACCAACTCGTCCGCAGCTACGAAAAAAAAGGCGACCGCGTACGTTACTTCAGCGTTGAAAGAGATGCTTGGGAAGAGATTCCGGCAGCCATGGTGGACTGGGACGCCACAAGAAAGGCAAGCGAAGCCGACGAAAAGGCCGCCGCGGCGCTCCTTGAAAAGACCCGCATACAGGAGGCGGCGGCGAACGCTCAAACGCCGATCGATGTAGATGCGAGTCTGTTGGTCGCGCCGGGCGTGTTCTTGCCTGATGGGGAGGGTATGTTCGCCATTGAAGGCAAGTCGGTCAAGCGGCTTCAGCAGGCAGGGTCGGCAGTCAAAACCGACAAAAAGACCCTCTTAAAGCAGATTCTCTCTCCCATACCGATTGTCCCCAGCAAGCAAAACGTGGAACTTCCCGGCTCACGGGCCGCGGTCCGGCTCACGAGCGCCGTGCCGGAATTCTACCTGCGGGAGCCGGCACCTGGTCAAGACCCGGATTCCCCAGTTCTGAGGAGCAGTCGCCAAGGCGCCGACGGGCCTGATGTCGCGCTCGTTCACGCGAAGGTGAAGGGCAACAAGCGCTTGCTTGAGTCCATTCGCAATCTCTTCGGACAGCAATTATCCCAGGAAAGAGAAGAAATTGCGGTTCAGCGCTGGGAAGTGGCACCGGACATTTACAGGTTCACGCTCAGCGCTCCGCTGCCTCCCGGAGAATATGCCCTAGCCGAAATCCTCCAGGACGGATTGAACTTGTATGTTTGGGATTTCGGCGTGGACGCTTCCCCTGCCGCTACTCCCGCTGCGTACAAATCGAAGTAAATGTCGGCCATTTGAGGATGCGGCCGCATCTGCCTCAGTTCCCTATAGTTTGCGATTCACTCTGTGCTTGCAGGCCGCCATCCGAATTGGCCAGCCTCTTATTCCAGCTTTGTAGTAGGTGGAGTGCTCGCGAATACGTCCTGCAGTACACCGAGCACGTCTGTGATCCGAAAAGGCTTCTGCAGAAGACGGGGTTTGCCCGAATCCCCTGCCGCGCTCGGAGCTTCCACCAGCTCCCCGGTCATGTAAATCAGTGGCGGCTTGCGGCTTCCCGTGGCTGCCAGTAGGCGCTCCGACGCGGCCTTGCCACTGAGGTGGCCGCCGTCCTGCGAGAGATTCAGGTCACAAAGAATGGCGTCGGGCGAGTGCTGGGAAAGAATGTCCAAGGCTTCTTCCAGGGTGCCGGCGCAATCCACGATTAGGCCTCGTGCCTCCAACCCTTCAGACAGCAGGCTGCGAAGGCTCTCCTCGTCGTCCAACACAAGGATGCGCCGGCCTTCCAGCAACCCTGAATCTGTGGTTGCTGTCGCTTCCTTTGCTGGAACCTGGGCCAAAGAGGGCGCCGGAGGTTCCTGGCCGATAGCCAGCGGGAGATAAACCGTAAACGCAGAACCACCCCCCGGCAGAGCTTCCGCTTCAATCGTTCCGCCGTGCTCGCGAATAATCGAGAGGCAGATGCTTAGTCCTAACCCAGTACCGCCGCCGGGACGCTTGGTAGTGTAGAACGGATCGAATAGGCGTTGGACGGATTCGGGACGAATGCCAACGCCGTCATCCTGAAACGTGACTGCGATCTGCGAACCGAGGTGAGCCAGGCGGATCTGAATCCGGCCGGATTCGCGCACTTCGCGAATGGCCTGCTCCGCGTTTGTGACAAGGTTCAAAAAGACCTGAATGAGCTGGTTCGCGTCCCCGACAACTCCCGGCGAGTCCGTCGGTGGGCGGTAATCCACCTCGATATTATTTCTGCGGAGGGAATGTTCATGCAACTGCAGGGTGCGGTCTATGACGCTCAAGAGATCTACCGGCTTCTTCTGCGGTGACGCGGGCCGGGAGAATTCCAGAAGGTTTTGGACGATGCGCGCCGCCCTGCGCGCCTGTCGATGCGTCAGTTCCAGTTGGCGTTTCGTCGTTTCGTCCTCAGTCGGACGCTCTCGCAGCAATTCTGTAACGCCGAGGATAGCGGTGAGCGGATTGTTGAGCTCGTGCGCGACTCCTGCCAGCATCTGGCCCATGGCCGCCAGTTTTTCCGCTTGGATGAGCTGCTCCTCCAGCCGCTTCAGCTCTGTGACATCCCGCCCGGAAAGCACTACGCCTTCGATTTTGCCAGTCTCATCGGCAAGAGGGCTGAAATTAAAGCGAATGCGCCGCCAGTCGCCCAGTTTATGCCGCACGCGGATTTCAAGCGATCCATAATTCTGCCGGCCCGCGAGAAGATCTGTGAAAAGCGCGTGTAGAGCGGGGAGGTCTTCAGAATGTGTGCGTCCTCCAAGTTCCATGTTTTCAGTTTCGACCAGCTCGTAACCGAGGATCTCCTTGCAGCTCGCGCTGACGAAGGTGTAATGCGATGCGGAATCCACGACGAGAATCAAATCCGGGAAGTTATCCACCAGGCGTCGTGCAAATTCCTGCTCTTTGTGCAGCTGGCGCTCCATCTGACGGCGGGCGGTGACGTCCAGGACGGAGCCTTGGTAGCGGATGACTCGGCCCGAGGTGTCGCGCACGGCGGTGGTGGTATTCAGACAAACGATAAGTGAACCATCCTTGCGCTGTAGACTGATTTCGCGGCCTTGGGGCACAGGCTGGCGTTCGACCTCTTCCGCGAGCGCTTTTCGCTCCGCGGATTCGGTGAAAATGTCGGGAACACGCTTGGAAAGCAGTTCTTCCTTGGTGTCATAGCCCAGCATGCGGACCAGCGCGGGATTGGCGTCTAGGATGCCCCCCTCGGGCGTGGTGATGTAGATTCCTTCCTGCAAGGTTTCGAACAGCTCGGTGAAGCGAGCCTCATTCTTTCGCAACGCCGTGATGTCGCGGCCGAGAACCGTTAATCCGTGGACTTTGTTATCGCGCGTCATCGCATGAGCGACGCAATCGAAATAGCAGATGGAATTCTGTTTCTTCAAGCGGACTTGAATGATGCCCGACCAATGGCGTCGCTCGAGAAATCGAGGAAGAGCACGGCGGATCAGTTCCCCGCCCTCGCCGCTGCCTTCCTCCAGAAAATCCGTAACCGGCCGGCCGATGATCTGCTGAAAATTAGCGCCCACAAGATCGGCAAAGCTGCGATTCACAGCCCGGATTTCGCCATCCAGCGAACTGGCCATGAGAATGTCGTCGAAAGAATCGATGAGGTCGCGGTACCCCTGCTGCGAGCGGGAAATGACATCGAAGAGCTGATCGAGCTGCCTGTCGCTGGGAGGGGCGGCATCGTGGTGCTCCAGCCCGCGAACCAGCCCCCGCAGTTCGGAGATTTCCTGCGTGCGCCTCCAGGCATAGAAACCAAAAAGAACAACGAGGACGACGAGGCCAATCGGAAGAGCTTCAAAGCGATGGGCGAGAGATCGAATAGTGCTCCACGAGGTGAAGGCGAAGACGATGGAAAGCACAAGGAGGAGAACGAAGGTCAGCCGCCACAGTTCATTCTGGCGTTTTTCGAATTGCTCGAAGCGGGACGCAACCGTGGAGCGGCTGGAACCGCTCGACGGTGAATCTTTCGCTGAAGCTGGAGTGATCTCGTCGTGTTTGGGCATGAGACGTGGGCACGGACTGGCGAAAGATGCCAGGAAACCGCCCGATAACGGTACAAGTCATTGTAGAAAGCGCGCCAAGACCGGGCAATGACGCGGACGTCGAGAGGTGCCTGAAGGTTACCTGTACATACTGTTCTAAAAGTAAAGCGTCCCGGTGTTAGCCGAGACGCTTTCTTCTATCGATTGTAGTGGAGGCGGGTCGCTCCGCCACTCTAGCTGTTTAGCCTTCCGTAGCGGCGTCGGCTTCCGTATCTTTTTGCAGGAAGTCCAGTGCCGCAGCCTCTTCGGCAGTCAGTTCGGCGGCTTCCGGAATGTCCTCGATCGGAGCGGGCGGCGGCATCTCCGTCAGCAACTGGATGCTGCGGTAGTGCTCAAGGCCCGTTCCAGCGGGAATAAGGCGGCCCATGATGACGTTTTCCTTGAGCCCGCGGAGGTAGTCCACCTTGCCGGCGACAGCCGCTTCGGTGAGTACGCGCGTAGTCTCCTGGAAGCTCGCGGCCGAGATGAACGAATCGGTCGAGAGCGACGCCTTGGTGATGCCCAGAAGCAGTGGACGTCCCGTTGCCGGGCGGCCCCCGTCGGCAATGACGCGGTCGTTTTCCTCGCGGAATCGGAACTTGTCCACCTGCTCTTCGAGGAGGAACTGCGTATCGCCGACGTCTTCTACTTTGACCCAGCGCATCATCTGTCGCGAGATCGTCTCGATGTGCTTGTCGTTGATGTTCACGCCCTGCAGGCGGTAGACCTCCTGAATGGCGTTGACCAGATAGGCTTGTGTGAACTTTTCGCCGAGGACGGCGAGCAAGTCGTGCAGGTTGAGCGGGCCATCGATAAGGGCTTCGCCGGCCTTGACGTGGTCGCCTTCCTGGACGTTTATGTGCACCCCGCGTGGGATGGAGTATTCCTTGGTCGTCTTGCCATCTTCGCTCTCGACGTAGACTTTGCGCATTCCCTTGGCGATGTCGCCGTACCGAACGACGCCGTCCACCTCGCTGATCACAGCGGGATCCTTGGGTTTGCGGGTCTCGAACAGTTCCACGACGCGCGGCAGACCGCCCGTAATGTCCTTGGTCTTGGTGGTTTCCCGCGGAATCTTCGCCAGCACGTCGCCCGCCTGCACCTCGTCGCCGTCCTTGACCATCAAGTGGGCGCGCGATGGCATGAGGTACTTCTTGCGGACCTTGCCCGAAGAGTCGCGGATCAAGATCGCTGGCTGATGCTTCTCATCGCCGGGGGGAAGCGTGACCACGTCCTGCGACAGGCCGGTCACTTCGTCCACCTGCTCCTCAATCGTCAGACCGGGGCGCAGGTCGTCAAACTTCACGGAGCCTGCCGTCTCGGTAAGGATCGAGAATGTGAACGGATCCCATTCCGCAAGGATTTGGCCGTGAGTGACGTGTTCCCCGTCCTGAACTCGCAGGCGCGCTCCGTAAACGACGTGGTAGCGCTCCTTTTCGCGATCCTTTTCGTCCACGATGGCGATGAGTCCGGCGCGGTTCATGGCAATCGAGGTGCCGCCGCGGCCCTCGACGAATTTGAGGTCCACGAACTTCACGACGCCGTTGTTTCGCGCTTCCAGCGTGGATCGTTCGGAAACGCGTGTCGCGGTTCCGCCGATGTGGAACGTTCGCATGGTTAGCTGAGTGCCAGGCTCGCCGATGGATTGTGCGGCGATGACCCCGACGGCTTCGCCAAGCTCAACCATGCGCCCGGAGGCGAGGTTTCGGCCGTAGCAGAGCGCGCAAACTCCTCTGCGGGACTCGCAGGTCAACACCGAGCGGATGCGAACCCGTTCGATACCTGCCGCCTGCACCTGGTTCGCAAGCTCCTCGGTGATTTCCTGGTTGATGTCGACGATGACGGTGCCCTCGAAATCCTTGATCTTATCGAGTGACACGCGCCCCACGATGCGGTCGCGCAACGGCTCCACTTCGACGCCCGCTTCCACGATGGGCTCTACGTAGATGCCGTCATTGGTTCCGCAGTCGCGCTCGTTGATGATCACGTCCTGAGCCACGTCCACAAGCCGCCGGGTCAGATAGCCCGAATCGGCCGTCTTTAGCGCCGTGTCCGCCAGGCCCTTACGCGCGCCGTGTGTCGAAATAAAGTACTGCAGCACGGTAAGGCCTTCGCGGAAGTTGGACGTAATGGGTGTTTCAATGACCTCGCCGGAAGGTTTGGCCATCAGACCGCGCATGCCCGAGAGCTGGCGGATCTGCTGTTTCGAACCGCGAGCTCCGGAGTCGGCCATAACGTAAACGGGGTTAATGTTGCCCTCTTTGTCCTGGTTCTCGAGAGCTTTGAACATTTCGTCAGCGACTTTTTCGGTAACGTCGCCCCAGATGGCGATGACCTTGTTGTAGCGCTCGCCGTTTGTAATGGCGCCGTCTAGATACTGCTGCTGAACCTTGACGACTTCCTTCTCCGCGTTTTCCACCAGCTTGTACTTGTCGCTGGGGATGAGCATGTCGTCGATGCCGATGGAGATGCCGGACTTCGTGGCATAGGTAAAGCCCAGCTCTTTCAAGTGATCCAGAAGCACGACGGTATCCGCCAGCCCATAACGCAGGTAGGCGTAATAGACGAGCTGTTGGACACCCTTCTTTTTTAGAAGTCCGTTCACATACGGGAATTTCGCCGGCAAGTGCGAATTGAAAATCACGCGGCCGACAGTGGTCTGAATAAATTGGCGCTCCATCTTGACGGGCTCGGTGTGCGGCACGTCCTGATCGTCATACGCGGTAGTTAGGTCAATTACTTCACCGCTATAACGAAGGCGGATGGGAGTGAGCAGCTCGACTTCACCGGCTTCGAGCGCCAAGACAACTTCATCCGACTGTCCGAAGACGCGGCCTTCGCCCTTGGCTCCCGGCTTGGACTTGGTCAGGTAGTAGATGCCGAGGACCATGTCTTGCGACGGAACCGCCAGCGGCAGACCGTGGGCGGGAGAGAGGATGTTTCGCGAACTGAGCATGAGCACAGACGCTTCCACTTGCGATTCGGGCGAAAGCGGGATGTGCACAGCCATTTGGTCGCCGTCAAAGTCCGCGTTGAACGCCGTGCAGACCAGCGGGTGAATTCGAATGGCCTTGCCTTCGACGAGCACCGGCTCAAAGGCCTGGATGCCCAGTCGGTGGAGCGTCGGGGCGCGGTTGAGAAGCACGGGATGTTCGCGGATCACGTCCTCGAGAATGTCCCAAACCACCGGCTCCTGCTGCTCGACCATTTCTTTGGCTTGCTTGATGGTCGTGCAATGCCCTTGCGCTTCGAGCTTGTGGTAGATGAACGGCTTGAAAAGCTCGAGCGCCATTTTCTTCGGAAGACCGCATTGGTTGAGTTTCAATTCCGGGCCGACAACGATCACCGAACGGCCGGAGTAGTCCACGCGCTTCCCGAGCAAGTTCTGGCGGAACCGGCCCTGCTTGCCTTTCAGCGTGTCGCTCAAAGACTTGAGCGGCCTGTTGTTGGTGCCGCGCAGCACTCGGCCTCGGCGGCCATTGTCGAAGAGCGCGTCGACGGCTTCCTGCAGCATGCGCTTTTCGTTTCGAACGATCACGTCTGGCGCGCGCAGCTCCATCAGCTTCTTCAACCGGTTGTTGCGGTTGATGACGCGCCGGTAGAGATCGTTCAAATCCGAGGTCGCAAATCGGCCGCCATCCAGTGGCACCAGCGGACGCAGTTCCGGAGGGAGAACCGGAATCACGTCGAGAATCATCCACTCCGGCTTGTTGCCGCTCTTGCGGAATGCTTCCAGCACTTTCAGGCGCTTGGCGAACTTGATGCGCTTCTGCAGCGATGGATCGGCTTTCATCTTCTCGCGAAGTTCTTCCGAGAGCTTGTCCACTTCGACTCGGCGGAGCAGTTCCTTGATGGCTTCCGCGCCCATCTTCGCTGTGAACTGGCCGGGGTATTCCTTCTGCAGCTCGCGGTATTTGTCTTCGAGCAGGACTTCGCGCTCGCGAAGCACGGCAACTTCGCCGGTATCCACGACCACGAACGCTTCAAAATAGAGAATGCGCTCGAGGTCGCGCATGGAGATATCCAGCAGGTAGCCGATGCGGCTGGGCAAACCCTTGAAGAACCACACGTGCGAGCACGGCGAAGCCAGCTCAATGTGGCCGAGGCGTTCGCGGCGGACCTTGCTCAAAGTGACTTCCACGCCGCACTTGTCGCAGATAACGCCGCGATGCTTCATGCGCTTGTATTTTCCGCACAGGCATTCCCAGTCTGTGACGGGGCCAAAAATCTTGGCGCAGAAAAGACCGTCCCGTTCCGGCTTGAACGTGCGGTAGTTGATGGTCTCCGGCTTGGTAACTTCTCCGTGCGACCACGAACGGATTTTTTCCGGGCTCGCCAGACTGATTCGAATCGAATCGAAATCGGCGATCAAACTGGCGCGATCATAAGGGCTGCTGCGATACAAGGTTGTTTCCTCTCTCCCCTGCTTTCGCCGGGGACGCGATCCCGTGTTTTGCACCGGACCGGCTGAGAACCCAAAAACCGAAACTTACTGACTCACAAGAAGTTGCTTTGCGGGGGCACGATAAATCGTGCCCCCGCGGCTTGATTCCAGCTAATCGGCTGCCTTTTCCGCCGGAGCCTTTTGCCGCTTCATCAGTTCGACATCCAGACAAAGCGACTGCAGCTCGCGCACGAGCACGTTGAACGACTCGGGCACGCCCGGTTCGATCCCCGGCTCGCCCTTGACGATGGCCTCGTAGATTTTCGCGCGGCCATAAACATCGTCGGATTTCGCCGTTAGCAACTCCTGCAGGATGTGCGCCGCTCCGTACGCTTCCAGCGCCCAGACTTCCATTTCGCCGAAACGCTGTCCGCCGAACTGCGCTTTCCCGCCCAGCGGCTGCTGGGTGATCAGCGAGTACGGTCCGATGGACCGCGCGTGAATCTTGTCGTCGACGAGATGCGAAAGCTTGAGCATGTAGATGTAGCCGACGGTCACCGGTTGGTCGAACTGGTCTCCGGTCATGCCGTCGAACAGATTGATCTTGCCCGCGTGCGGCAAGCCCGCTACCTCCAGCAAGTGACGGATTTCCGGCTCGCGCGCTCCGTCGAAAACCGGCGTCGCGAACGGAATCCCTTCCTTGAATCCTTCGGCGTAATCGAGCAATTCGTCATCGCTGAGTTTTGCAAGCGTCTTCCAGACAGTCGTGTCGCTGAAGACTTCGCGGAACCAGCGTCGCAAAGCCTCGGCTTTGACTTCCTTGCTTAGAAGGCGCTTCAAGCTATTGCCCAGCTCCTTGGAAGCCCACCCGAGATGCGTCTCGAGAACCTGCCCGACGTTCATACGCGAAGGAACGCCGAGAGGATTCAGGACGATCTCGACCGGCGTGCCATCCGGAAGGTACGGCATGTCTTCCTGCGGCACAATGCGGGCGATTACGCCCTTGTTTCCGTGTCGTCCGGCCATTTTGTCGCCGATGGAAAGCTTGCGCTTCATGGCGATATAGACCTTGACCAGCTTGATCACACCCGGAGGTAGTTCATCACCCTTCTTCAGCTTTTCCTTCCGCTCTTCCGTGATCTTGCGGAGGACGTCGATCTGCCGCGAGGTCATTTCCTCGATTTCTTCGATCTTCTCGATGAGGAGAGGGTCCTTCTCATTGAGCTTGAGGCGCTTGAGGTTGCGCGTGGAGATCTTTTCGATCAGATCGCGCGTGAGCTCAACTCCCTTGGTCAACAGACGCTTGTTCGTCTTTTCGTCGTGCAAGTCCGCCTGAAGAATCTTTCCGCCAAGCAAATCCGAGAGGCGCTTCAGGCGCTCATCCGTGAGGATGCGAATTTCGTCGGCGAGGTTTTTCTCCAGTTTGAAGACCTGCGTGGCTTCGATAGCCTTGTGCCGTTCGTCCTTTTCTCCGCCCTTGCGGGTGAAGATCTTGACATCCACGATTGTTCCTTCGATTCCCGGCGGGCAATAGAGAGAAGCATCGCGAACATCCCCGGCCTTTTCGCCGAAGATGGCCCGGAGCAGTTTCTCTTCCGGCGTGAGCGTGGTCTCGCCCTTGGGCGTGACCTTGCCGACGAGAATGTCTCCCGGCTTGATGACCGCTCCGATGCGGATGACTCCGCTTTCATCCAGGTTGCGGAGGAAAGATTCGCTGATGTTGGGAATGTCCCGAGTGACTTCCTCGGGTCCGAGCTTGGTGTCGCGTGCCTCGATTTCATACTCTTCGATGTGAATCGAAGTGTAGTAATCGTCCTTCACCAGCTTTTCGCTGACGAGAATGGCATCTTCGAAGTTGTACCCGCGCCAGGGCAGAAAGGCCACCAGCACGTTGCGGCCGAGCGCCAGTTCGCCGCGTTCGGTGCAGGGACCGTCGGCCAGGACCTGGCCCTTCTTTACGCGATCCCCGACGCGCACGAACGGCTTTTGGCTGATGCACGTGTTCTGGTTCGAGCGCTTGAACTTGATCAGCTGATAGATGTCCGCGCCCACTTCGCGGCTGAGCACGCCGGAATGGTCGGATTCGACGCGCACGATGATGCGCTCCGAGTCGACCTGATCCACGATGCCTTCGCGTTTGCAGAGAACCACCGCGCCGGAATCCCGCGCTGTCACGCGTTCCATTCCGGTTCCGACGAGCGGCGCTTCCCCGCGGATAAGCGGCACCGCCTGCCGTTGCATGTTGGAACCCATCAGCGCGCGGTTGGCGTCGTCGTTTTCGAGGAACGGGATTAGGCTGGCGGCCACCGAAACGAGCTGCTTCGGCGAAACGTCCACGTAATCCACTTCATCGCGGCTCTTCAGCACGAAGTTGCCGGCCTGCCGGCAGTTGACCAGTTCGGTGGTGATCTTCAGGCGCTCGTCGAGCGAAACGTTGGCCTGCGCCACGACGTACTTGTCCTCTTCCCATGCCGACAGGTAGAAGCAGTACGGTTCGTAGACCACCTTGCGGCGTTTCAGCTCTTCGTTGAGCTCTTCAACTTTGTCTTTCTCGACGATTTCGCCCGCCTTGAATTCGCTGTCGCCCGCGTTCACGATCTGGACGTAGTCGATAATGCGCCCGCCCTTTACGCGGCGATACGGCGACTCGATAAAGCCGTAGTCGTTGATCCGCGCAAAACACGAGAGCGAGCTGATCAAGCCGATGTTCGGCCCTTCCGGTGTTTCAATCGGGCAAATGCGGCCGTAGTGTGTCGGGTGAACGTCGCGCACTTCGAATCCCGCGCGTTCGCGGGAAAGCCCGCCCGGTCCAAGAGCCGAAAGACGCCGCTTGTGCGTGATCTCGCTGAGCGGGTTGGTCTGGTCCATGAACTGGCTGAGCTGCGAAGATCCGAAAAATTCGCGGATCGCCGCCATAACTGGCTTGGCGTTCACCAGGTCGTGCGGCATGGCCGTGGACATTTCCTGGTACACGCTCATCTTTTCCTTGATGGCGCGCTCCATGCGGACCAGGCCGATGCGGAACTGGTTTTCGAGCAGCTCTCCCACCGCGCGTACGCGGCGGTTTCCCAGATGGTCGATGTCATCGACCACACCGATGTTCTTCCGCAGCTTGAAGAGATACTTGATCGCCGAAACGAAGTCCGGCGTATCGAGCGTGCGGTTATCCAGAGGCGTGTCCAGCCCCATCTTGATGTTGAACTTCAGACGGCCCACCCGGCTGAAATCGTACTTCCGCGGATCGAAAAACATGCCTCGGAAGAGATTGGTGGCCGTTTCGAGAGTCGGCGGATCGCCTGGACGCAATTTGCGGTAAATTTCGATCAGCGCTTCTTTGGATGATCGGATGGCGTCCTTGTCAAGCGTACGCGAAAGCACCAGGCCGATGTCGTCGCGCTCCGGAAAGAAGACGTCCACTTCCGTAATTCCGCCTTCGGCAAACGCCTGCCACAGTTCGGGTGTCAAGGGCTTGTTCGCTTCCAGAAGCACTTCGCCGGTCTGGCGATTGACCACGTCGGCGACGCTACAGGCACCCTCGAGATCGACCAGTGCGGCACGCACCTGCGAGATCTTCGCTTTAATAAGTTCCTTGAAAAGATTCTCGGTGATGCGCTTGTGCGCCCCGACAATCACTTCCTCGGACCGCGGATTGCGTATTTCGTGGGCCAGCTTGCGGTCCACAATCCCGGGCGAAACGTTCCAGTAGAGATCTTTCTCGCGGAGCGAGATTCGCTCCACTTGGTAAAACGTCCGCAGGATTTCCTCGTTGGACTTCATTCCCAGCGCGCGAAGGAAAATCGAGCCGAGGAACTTGCGCTTGCGGTCTATGCGCACATAGAGAATGTTCTTCGTGTCGTATTCGAATTCCACCCACGACCCGCGGTAAGGAATGATCTTCCCGAGGAAGTAGCTGCGGTTGTTGGCGCTCTCAAAGAACACCCCCGGCGAGCGGTGCAACTGGCTGACGATCACGCGCTCCGTCCCATTGATGATGAACGTCCCGTTTTCCGTCATTAGCGGAATGTCGCCGTAGAAAACTTCCTGCTCCTTGATGTCCCGAATGGTCTTCGCGCCGCTGTCCGGATCCTTGTCGTAAATGGTCAGGCGGATCGTGACTTTCAATGGCGCGGAATACGTCATGCCGCGCTCCTGGCATTCGTTCACGTCGTACTTGAGCTGCATGGCCACGGGATCGCCGCACTTGTTGCAAAACGTCGGCGTGTTCTTGTTGAACGTCCCGCACTTGTGGCAAATGACGTCGCCAGTCTGGTACGGGTTCGTGACCACCGACGCGCCGCAATTGCGGCACGTGGCGCGCAAATGGTGCAACCCTTTCAGGTTGCCGCACTTGCACTCCCAGTTGCCGATCGAGTAGTCCACGAATTCCAGCTGCGACATCTCGCGGAAATCCTTGATCGGAAACACCGACGTGAAGACGGACTGCAATCCGCCGTCGTCCCGCTCGCTCGGCAGCAGGTCCATTTGCAAGAAGCGCTGGTAGGACTTCATCTGGACTTCGATCAAATTCGGAATCTGGATCGATCCCTGAATTTTCGCGAAATCCAGCCGCTCGCGTTCCCTGACGTGCTGGTGACTATTTGGCATTGCTTGCTCTACCTCTTCCCTTTCGGGCTTATAGCGGAATATCTAGAGAAATTCATGCAGTCGGTGTCGCGCGCTTCCGGCCCGAAGTCAGCGAGCACACCGCTGCACTGGGTCCAAAAAGGACCAGTGGAGTTGTGGGTATAACCAGCCTCGACTTGCGTACGTGAGTTCCTTTGGCGCGGCGGATCATGCTTGGTTCGGCCTCTGGATTGGCCAATCCACGCAGCCGCGCCCCCTCTCGAAGCTCGTGCAACAAAAACTACTTGATCTCGACCTTGGCGCCTGCGTCCTCGAACTTCTTCTTGATCGTCGCGGCCTCTTCCTTGTTCACGCCTTCCTTGACGGTCTTGGGTGCGCCGTCCACGAGGTCCTTGGCTTCTTTCAGGCCGAGGCTCGTGACTTCGCGGACCGCCTTGATGACGTTGATCTTGTTGCCGCCGACGTCGGTCAGAACTACCGTGAATTCCGTTTTCTCTTCCGCCGGTGCCGCGCCCGCCGCCGCTCCGCCGCCCGCCGCTACTACCGTAGCCGCAGCCGCTGAGACGCCGAAGGCCTCTTCCATCTTCTTCACAAGGTCGGACGCCTCGAGCAGCGTCAGCCCCTTGATTTCTTCCAGGATCGTATCCACTTTCGACATGACTCTTTCTTCTCCTCTCAATACTTAGAATTAAACTTACTGGGCCGCTTCGGGGCTCGGTGCCGGAACCGCTTCGGAACCAGCTCCGCCGGACCCAAACTTGTTGGCCTTGACCGCTTCGCTTACGGTTACCGCCAGGTTGCGCGGCAGCGCGTTCAGCGCCATGGCGATGCGCTGCGCGGGCGCGTTCAACAGGAACATGATCTTGCTGAGCAACTCTTCCTTCGAAGGAAGATTCGCAAGCTGCTGGATCTCCGCGATGGAGATCACCCTGCCCTCGACCACTCCGGACTTGAACTGGAACGCCGGAACATCCTTGGCCACCTTGGTCAGCGCCTTGGCCAGCGCCACCGCATCGGTTTGCGTATAGGCAATCGAATTCGTGCCGCTCAGGTTCTTCAGCAAATTTTCCGCGGGTGTGCCCACTCCCGCGCGCTCAGCGAGCGTGTTTTTCACCACCTGGTACTTCCCTCCCGCGGCCTGCACGGCCCGGCGGAGCTTGGTATCCGCTTCGACGGTGATGCCCTGAAAGGTCGTCAGAATCACGGTCGAGACCTTCGCCAGTTCCGTCTTCAGCTTGTCTAGGTCCTGCTGTTTTTCACTGCGCTTTTTCATGATCCCGTTTCCTCAAACTCTTCGCTTACGCTGCTGCCGCCAGCAATTCCGATTCGACCAGGTCGATCGAAATGCCGGGGCCCATCGTCGAGGTTAGCGTGATTTTCTTTACGTATTTGCCCTTGGCTGCCGCGGGTTTTGCTTTGATGACCGCTGCAATCACGGCGTGCGCATTCTCCGCCAGCTTTGGTGCGTCAAACTGAATCTTGCCGATGGCGCAATGCACGATTCCCGCTTTATCGACACGGAACTCGACCTTACCGGCCTTGGTCTCTTTGATCGCTTTGGCCACATCGAACGTGACTGTGCCGGTCTTCGGATTCGGCATCAGGCCTCGCGGGCCCAGAACTTTGCCGAGTTTGCCTGCGGATTTCATCATGTCCGGCGTGGCGATCACGGCGTCGTAATCCGTCCAGCCTCCCATGATTTTCTGCACCATGTCGTCGCCGCCGACAAAATCCGCGCCCGCTTCCTGCGCCTCGCGAACTTTTTCTCCGCTTGCAATCACCAGGACGCGAACAGCCTTGCCGAGCCCGTGCGGAAGAACCACCGTGCCGCGCACAACCTGGTCGGAATGCTTGGGGTCTACTCCCAAATTGATCGCCAACTCAACCGTCTCGTTGAACTTAGTGTGATGCGTCTTCTTGATTAGCTCACTCGCTTCCGCGAGCTTGTAGGGACGCGCTTCCACCTTCTTGCGCGCGTTCTCGACGTGTTTGCCTGCCAGCTTTGTCATTGCTCTTACCTCTTCGACCTCGTAGCGCCTGAACTTCTAGGCTTCCACGACTTCCAGACCCATGTTGCGAGCCGTGCCCATCACCGTGCGCATCGCGGAGTCCAGATTTGTGGTGTTGAGATCGACAAGCTTGATCTTCGCAATCTCTTGAACCTGCTTTTTCGTTACCTTGCCCACCTTGTTGCGATTCGGCTCGGCCGAGCCTTTCACGATTCCCGCCGCCCTCAAGAGCAGAATCGATGCTGGTGGCGTCTTCAATATGAACGTGAACGTGCGGTCCGTGTACACCGTCACGAGCACCGGAAAAATCATTCCGTCAGGCTCCTTGGCGGTCTTTGCGTTGAACTGCTTGCAAAAGTCCATGATGTTCAAGCCGTGCGGACCCAGCGCCGTTCCCACCGGAGGTGCCGGAGTAGCTTTGCCCGCGGGCAATTGCAGTTTGATTGTCGTCTGTACTTTCTTAGCCATGTCCCTGCCTCAATCTCTTTTCGCTTGCTCCGCTTTCGTATCGCGGCTCAGCCCAGCTTCTCCACACTCGCGAAATCCAGTTCCACCGGCGTTGAGCGGCCAAAAATCGTCACGGAAACTTTCAGCCGGCTGTGATCGTTGTCGATCTCCTCGACCGTGCCGTTAAAATTGGCGAAAGGCCCGTCCACGATGCGCACCTGTTCGTTGCGTTCGTAAACCACCTTGGGCTTCGGGCGGTCCGTCGGCACGTGCACGCGATTGATGATGGCATCGACTTCCGCGTCCGAAAGCGGCGACGGCGCCGTTGCCGAGCCGACAAACCCCGTCACGCGTGGCGTCGAGCGCACGATGTGCCAGGTGTTTTCGTCAAGATCCATCTCCACCAGCACATAGCCCGGATATGTCATTCGCGAGGAAACTACCTTCTTGCCCCCGCGCATTTCCACCACGTCTTCCACCGGAATCAGCACGCGGCCGATCTTGTCCTGCAAGCTGAACGCGGACACGCGGCTTTCCAGGCTTTCTTTGACTTTTTTCTCAAAGCCCGAGTACGTATGGATGATGTACCACTGCATTGCCGTCAAGCTGTAATCCCCTTCAAACACCGAAAATTTTGAAGATTCGCGTCACTCCCAATTGCACCACCCAATCCACCGCCGCAAGGAATACTCCGAAAAAGAAAACCGTCGCGATCACCACTCCCGTGGTCGAAAACACGTCATCCCGGGTTGGCCAGGTGACCTGCTTCATCTCCACGCGCACATCGTGCAAAAACTGCCGCGTGTCCTGCACCGTGCCGGTGACTCGCTGGCCGATTCCGGCCGCAGCCCCCGTGATTGCATTGCTTTGCGACTCGTCGTTCTTCACTTTGACCGCCTGCGTGGCCATTCGTCCTCTTTACAGAACCGGCGCCGCCGCCCGTTCCCGATTCTCTGGCAGGGGAGGAGGGATTCGAACCCCCATACCCGGTTTTGGAGACCGGAGTCCTAACCGTTGGACGACTCCCCTTTACCCTGAGCCCGCGAAGCGGGCGAAGGGTTTACCCTCCATGGTGCATTACGAAGGTTTACCCTTGCCACTGCTTTGCCAGCTCAAACTTCTTGGTCCGGCTCCAACCCTTAATCTCTTTCTCCCGCTGCCGCGCTGCGTCGCTCGTCCCGAAGCCTTCACTCCAAATCAGCACAACCGGCCTGCGCTTTGCGGTGTAATCAGGGCCAACGCCCCAATTATGCCTCTTGATTCTTTCCTCTACGTTGCTTGAGATTCCAACGTAGAAGGAACCATCTGCGCATCGAACCATGCAGCAGAACCACTCTTTTTCCACTTCTGCCACTCGTCCATCGGTTTTGTCGACCCTTCGCCTCGCTTCGCGACGCTCAGGGTAAACCGGAGTCCTAACCGTTGGACGACTCCCCTAAAAACCCAAAACCGCTCCGCCCGATCTCTGCTCCAAAATCGCAAATCTACTTAACTTCTTTGTGCCCCGTGTGCTTGCGGCAAGTATTGCAAAACTTTTTCGTCTCCACTCGTTCGGAGTGCTTCTTCTTGTTTTTCGTTGTCGTGTAGTTGCGGTTCTTGCAATCCCCGCACTGCAACGTAATGATTTCTCGCATGATCTAATTTCCTTCTCTCGCCCGGCCCTCGTTTCGCGAGGGGAAAAACCTACTCGATAATTTCGGTTACGGCGCCGGCTCCCACGGTGTGGCCGCCTTCGCGAATCGCGAACCGCAATCCCTTTTCCAGCGCCACCGGCGTGATCAGCGTCACTTCGCAGCTCACGTTGTCTCCCGGCATCACCATCTCCACTCCCTGCGCCAGCTTCACGTCTCCCGTCACGTCCGTCGTCCGGAAATAAAACTGCGGCCGGTACCCCGTGAAAAACGGCGTGTGCCGCCCGCCTTCTTCCTTCGTCAACACATACGCTTCCGCCTTGAACTTCGTGTGCGGCGTGATCGATCCCGGCTTGCACACCACTTGCCCGCGCTCCACATCATCCTTTTCCGTGCCGCGCAGCAGCAAACCTACGTTGTCTCCCGCCAAGCCTTCATCCAATAGCTTCCGGAACATCTCCACGCCCGTCACCACTTTCTTCTGCGTCGGACGGAAGCCCACTATCTCCACTTCTTCTCCTACCTTCACCTTGCCGCGCTCGACTCGCCCCGTCACCACCGTCCCGCGTCCCGATATCGAAAAAATATCTTCAATCGGCATTGCGAACGGCTTATCAATCTCCCGCACCGGCTGCGGCACGTTCTTGTCCACCGCTTCCATCAACTCGTCGATCGACTTCTCCCACTTCGCATCCCCGTTCAACGCCTGCAGCGCCGATCCCTTCACCACCGCAATCGTGTCCCCGGGAAACTGGTAGCTCTTCAGCAATTCGCGTACTTCCAACTCCACCAGCTCCAGCAGCTCCGCGTCTTCCACCATGTCGCACTTGTTCAAAAACACCACGATCGCCGGCACGCCCACTTGCCGCGCCAAAAGAATGTGTTCGCGCGTCTGCGGCATCGGTCCATCGGTGGCAGCGACAACCAAGATCGCCCCGTCCATCTGCGCCGCGCCCGTGATCATGTTCTTGATGTAGTCCGCATGACCGGGACAATCCATGTGCGCGTAGTGCCGGTTCGGCGTCTCGTACTCCACGTGCGACACCGCAATGGTGATGCCCCGCTCGCGCTCTTCCGGCGCGTTGTCAATCGAATCAAACGCCCGGAACTGCACTTTGGGGTTGTGCTTCGACAGCACCTTGGTGATCGCCGCCGTCAACGTCGTCTTGCCATGATCGATGTGGCCGATCGTCCCAATGTTGCAATGCGGCTTGCTGCGCTCGAATTTCTCCTTCGCCAT
>DATGED010000063.1:0-2040 GCA_035310525.1 Candidatus Acidiferrum sp.
GATGCATCCTTTGCAGGCTTTCGCCGCCCATCGCCGGGGCAAGGCGGTGGCGGAAACGCAGAGGGAGCGCCGCGAGAATCAGCCCTATGTCGGCGCGGCGCGTAATGTGATTGGAGACTACAAGCACAGGTTCCTTCATGCGGCGCAAATGCTCGCGGCCCACGATTCGGGGATGCCCCAGAATCTGTGTCGCGGGCCAGGCCAGCGCGTAATAAATTGTCAGCCGGAACCATCGAACTGGCTCCCACTGGGCCCAACGCGGATAGATATAACTAGCCTTGTTATATCCATCAGCAGGTTGCTGCAGCAGGCGCTCGACGTCGCCGACGGTCTTGGCTTCGGCAAAGGAAGTCTCGTTTAGTTCCACGTGGAACTTTTCTTCAAGGGCGCTCATCAGTTCGACGCGATCCAGCGAGCTGAGGTTCAGTTCTTGTTCGAGGCGAGTTGGGCCTTCCTGCCTTGTGCCGACCACAGCCAGTAGCCTGGAAATCGCGCTAGGACCGGATGAAGGAACAGGGATGGCAACTTGAGCGGCAGGCTGGCCATTCAGAAGTTCTCGCGCGCGGAATGTGATGGCAGGAAGGCGTGGCTTGCCTGTCGATGTCCGCGGAAAGTCCAACTCGGGCCAGAGCGCCCACCGCCGAATGCGCTGGTATTCGGCGAGCGAGGCATTGGCTCCATCTACTGCGGCTCGCGCAGCCGACTCACTCGAATCCTGCATCAGAAGAATTGCGCATGGCTCGGCGTTGCCATCCCGAGCAAACGGAATGACCACGCAATCGCGCACGCCGCGTTGCAGACGCAGCGCATTTTCCAGGTCATCGGGATATACTTTCAGGCCCGCCGGTGTAACGATGACATTTTTCTTGCGTCCGCGGAAACGCAGATTGCCTTCCGCGTCCACTTCTCCCAGGTCGCCGGTGTGCAGCCATCCCTCTTCGCCAGACGGCTGGAGAATTCCGCTCTTCCAATAGCCCGCTGTAACGTTTTCTCCGCGCACAAGAATTTCGCCGTCTTCCGCCAGTTTGAATTCGCGACCCGGCAGGATCTTGCCGACAGAACCTTCCGTTGCGCGGAACGGATGATTCAAGCTGATCAGCGAAGCCGTTTCGGTCATGCCGTAGCCCTGAACCACGGCATAGCCCATGCGCTTGAAGAAACTCTCCGTGTCACTGGAAAGCGCGGCGCCGCCGGAAATAAACGCCCAGAACTTCCAGCCAAAGTGGCGATGAATCCGCTGGAACTTCCACGCGCGGTGAAGGAACTTTCGCCCGTTGGCTTTTTCCAGAGTCCGGCGCAGCCACGAGGATTGGCCGCGGCCTTCCAGATGGCGCTCTATCCCCGATTTCACCAAGTCCAGCATGCGCGGCACGGCGATCAGTGCTATGGCGCGTTCACGTTTCACCGTTCGAATGATTTCAGCAGGGTTCGTTGACGGCTCAAGAACAACCGCCGCGCCGAGAAGCGGCGGAACAAACAGCGTCATAAATTGTCCGAAAACGTGACTCAACGGAACAAGCGTCACAAACCGTAAAGGATGAAACCATCGCTCGTATTTTCGATATTCTTCAATGCCCTTCTCGAGGGGTTCGAGATTCGCCAAAAAATTTCCGTGAGTCAGAACCACGCCGCGCGGTTCGGCAGTCGTTCCCGAAGTGTACAGAATCTCCGCAATAGTACTGCGTGTCGAAGCATCTCCAGGATCCATTTCGTAATTCGGCCCGGGCTCGGGCGTTGCGGAAACAGCTTTGAGATCGTTGATGATCAGAGAAGAAGGGGCCCCGGCCAGTTCGCCGAGTTGCCGGTCGCGTAGGATCAGCTTCACACCAGCGTCTTGAATCGCGCGCTGTACAAAATCGGGAGACGCCGCTGCGTCCATTGGTACAACAACCGCGCCCCGCAAAAGGATTCCCCAGAAGCACGCGACCCACTCCGCCGAATTGGGGCTCCACAGAAGGACACGATCCCCAGGACCAATTCCACGTCCGCCGAGCGCGTAGCTCCAAAACAAGGCGCGAGCGGAGAGTTCGACATACGTCA
>DATGED010000064.1:0-4715 GCA_035310525.1 Candidatus Acidiferrum sp.
TGCGCTACCACGAATACCGGTATTACGTGCTGGATGAGCCGGAGATTTCGGACGCGGCGTACGACCGGTTGATGGAGCGGCTGAAGGAATTGGAAGCGGCGCATCCGGAGCTGGTGACGCCGGATTCGCCGTCGGTGCGCGTGGGCGGGGCGCCGCGCGAAGGTTTCCATACGGTGCGGCATGCGCGGCCGATGCTGAGCCTGGACAATGCGTTTTCGTATGACGCCCTGCGGGAATGGGACCGGCGCGTGAGAGAGGGGAGCGGCAAGGAAAAAATCGAATACATTGCGGAGCACAAGTTTGATGGGTTGAGCATTTCGCTGCAATACGAAGACGGCGTGCTGGTGCGTGGGGTGACGCGGGGAGACGGCACGACGGGAGAAGAAGTTACACCGAATGTGAAGACGATCCGGTCGGTGCCGCTGCGCGTGGATACTTCGGCGTTGAAAAAGGCGAAGCTGCCGGTGGATTTCGAGGTGCGCGGGGAAGTGATGATGACGCGGAAGGCGTTTGAGGCGCTGAACCGGCAGCAGGAACGCATTGGCGGGAAGATTTTTGTGAACCCGCGAAACTCGGCGGCGGGAGCGGTACGCGTGCTGGATCCCACGATTACGGCGTCGCGAAAGTTGGACTTTTTCGCCTACTACCTGCTGGTGGATGGGAGAGTGCCGTTCGGCAAGCATTCGGAATCCCTGGAAGCTTTGAAGCAATTACGGTTCCGCGCTTCGGACGACTGGAAGCCGTGCAATGGGATTCAGGAAGTGATTGGGTATTGCGAGGATTGGGACGCGAAGCGCGAGAAGCTGCCCTATGAGATTGACGGCGTGGTGATCAAGGTGAACGCCACGGCGATACAAAATGAGCTGGGCTTTACCGCGAAGGCGCCGCGGTGGGCGATTGCGTTCAAGTATCCCGCGCGGCAGGAAACGACGGTAGTGAACGACATTCTGGTGAACGTGGGGCGGACGGGGGCGCTGACGCCGGTGGCGATCCTGGAGCCGGTGCAAGTGGGAGGCGTCACTGTCAGCCGATCCACACTCCACAACATGGATGAGATCGAGCGGCTGGGCGTACAGATTGGCGACACGGTGCTGATCGAGCGCGCGGGGGAAGTGATTCCGCACGTGCTGAAAGTGGTGAAAGAAGGGAAGTCGCGCAAGGCGTTTCGCATGCCGAAGAATTGCCCCGAGTGCGGGAGCGCGATTCATCATGTGGAAGGAGAAGTGGCATACCGGTGTGTGAACGCGGCGTGCCCGGCGAAGAGGAAAGAGTCGATTCTGCACTTTGCGGGGCGGCACGCGATGGATATTGACGGGCTGGGAGAAAAGATTGTGGACCAGCTTGTGGACAAAGCGATGGTGAAAGACGTTGCGGATTTGTATGCGCTGAAAGAAGAGGAAGTGGCGGCGCTGGAGCGCATGGCGGAAAAGTCCGCGCAGAATTTGCTGGAGGAGATTGAAGCGAGCAAGAAGAATTCGCTGGCGCGGCTGATTTATGCACTGGGGATTCAGTTTGTGGGCGAGCGGACGGGGCAATTGCTGGCGGAACATTTTTCTTCATTGGACGAATTGGCGGCGGCGAAAGAAGAGGAGTTGGAGCAAGTGCCGGAAGTGGGGCCGAAAGTGGCGGCAAGCATTGTGGAGTTTTTCTCAGAGCCGGCGAACCGGCAGTTAATTAAGAAGTTGGCGAAGGCTGGAGTGCGACCAACAGCGGAAAAGCGCAAGGTTAAGAGCGATAAGCTTGCGGGGAAGTCGTTTGTGTTTACGGGAGGGTTGGCGAATCGCACGCGGGAGGAAGCGGGAGCGATTGTGGTGGAGCACGGAGGAAAAGTTTCTGGGTCGGTGAGCAAGAAGACGAATTACGTGGTGGTGGGGACGGATCCGGGGTCGAAGTACGACAAGGCGAAGGAATTGGGAGTCACGATTTTGAGTGAAGGGGAGTTTGAGAAGTTGGTGGGACTCCGCTAGCTGAGCCACGGGTTAGCCGTTAGACGCGCAAGACGTACTTGATGCAAAGCATTGAGTTAGTCCGCAATGATTTTATTGCCGAAGAATTCTCGCTCGAGCTCCGTCAGCGAATATTCACTCCGGTTCCGAATGCTTTCTTCAACCATGTGCATGAGCGCTGGCGCTGTAACCAGGCTGACGCTCCTGATTGGAGAATCGGCGAGAGCGTCGGTGAGTTTCTTCAGATCACTCTCCTTGAACGACGATCCGACTACGATAAAATATACCCTTTCTATGCCTTGGCGCTGCAGCTCGGCACCGTGGTTGCGAGCGTATTCCAAAAACTTACGGTCCTCAGTTCCCAAAACGTAGCCGTTCGTTCGCACTTTCGCGTCAATGATTACGGCGAAACGTTCATGCCTCGCGAGGGCCAAGGCATCGGCATTGCGGCCGGTTCCTTGGCCAAGCGACGAGACTTCGAATCCTAGGCATCGAAACGCATCCGCGGTCCGTTTCTCGAAAAGCGTACTTACATTTGGTTCATTCGACTCAAACGGTGGGGGTTCACCGCGGGCAAGGGTATCAAAATATTGAAGCAGGGCAGGCAGGAACGGATGAAATGCTGGCGCAAGACGAAAATCAGTGGTCAAACCTGCGGTGAGATCCTCCTGTTCCGCTTCCAGCCGCCAGCCGTCAAATTGCAGAATTGGCATAAGTTCCGGTTTTGAATTCTGTAGCCATTCGTGGAAGCGTGCTTTGAATTCCTTGTAGCCTCCGTCGAACCTTGTAAAGGCGGAGTGCGTCCTTGTTTTGACCTCCCTTTGCGCGATTTGAAGTTCAGGTTTTGTTGGAACTTTGCCCAGGCGAAGACAGACTTGCGCAAAATCCTGAAAGACCACGTCATCGGGCAGTTTAGATCTGTACTCGTTGGGCTGCCCGCCAGTTTCTTTGACGAGGTCTGAGTGTCGGGGCCAATAGTATTGAACCTCGGCTGACTTGACCCCAGTCAGTTTGCAGAAGAGTGCTGTTCCTGGCGTCCTACCTAGCTTTGCTTGGCAGGCGCGGAACATATCTAGGATCTCCTCACGGCTCCGACGCTTGGCAGGTGACACGTATGCTCGCTTTTTGGCGCTCTACCTGTCTGAGATAATAATACCGAAGATTGAGAAAAGGCCAGTTCTTGCGGGGCTGCAACGCGCTCAAGCGGCCCTCTCGTAGTGATTCGTGGGGTATAATGAAGATGGCGGGTGGGCCGGGTGATCGCTGGCTGAGGCTGAGGAGTGGCGGCGTAAAGCCGCCGCTACAAGGCCGAAGCGGGAGGAAAGTCCGGACACCGTCGTGAGGCACGTTGGCCGTTTGCGGACGCCGAAAGGCGTGCGCGGAATGGTCAAGGGAACTCATGACATGGGCAACGCGCCTGGTAACGCCAGGGGAGCGGTAGCACAGACTTGAGTCTGTGCCGCTTCGGTTGTGCGATTTGCATTGCGCGGCTGAAGAGAAGAACACAGGCTAAAGCCTGTGCTACTGTTCACGGAAAGTGCCACAGAGAATAGACCGCCGGCGGAGTGGAGCTCGGTGACATCGAACAGGGAAACCTGCGAGGCGTCTTCGAAAAGCTAGCTCGGTTTGGCAAGGGTGAAAAGGTGGGGTAAGAGCCCACCGCTCCGGTGGCGACACCGGAGGCACGGAAAACCCCGCGTGGTGCAAGGCCAAATAGGAGGGGAGAGCCGGCCCGGCTCATTGAGCGCGTTTTCGAGAGAAAGCACGCTCCTTTCGCGGTGGCGCAAGCCATCGTGGATGAAAACCCTCGGGTAGGCTGCTGGAGTCACGGTGCGAACCGTGACCTAGAGGAATGATCGCCGCGGCGCGCCGACCGTTTCGCGGCTTGCGCGCTCGACAGAATCCGGCTTACAGGCTCATCCGCCAATTCTTTACTAACTCCCCGATTAAAAAGGAAACGCAAAGGTCGCCCTGGAATCGGACGTGACCCACGTGCGCTTCGTGTTCACCGTCCGAAGTGGACAGGCAAGAATGCCTGTCTCACTGTCCGGCTTACAGCCTCGTCCGCCACCAAGTTTTGCTTTCGCGCAAAACGGCCCGTCGTTCCCTCCACTTCCTTGTCTTGATTCAGTGCGATAGTCAGGAATCAAAGTCAATCCGAACGGTGAGCAGTTCTGAGCCGAAGAGTCGCACGGCCGCTGCGTTTGACGCGCTGCCGGGATGCTGCTGAGCCAGCCAGCGCTGGCGCTCGCGGGGATCGTCATCTAAAAGCAAAGAGGCGGTGCCCGTGTGCCAGCGGGCGCGGAATCCTTCACGCAGCTTGACGCGAACGCGAGGGTTCTTCGCAATATTACGAACGTAGGAGGCTTTCATTCCGTGCTCTGCGACGAGCCAGAACTGCCGTCCAACTCTTCCGTTGCCGACGGGAGTGCGGCGAGGCTTCCCGGTCTTGCGGCCGATGGTTTCCAAAAGCGCGTACCCTGGCGGAAAAAGGCTCAGAACAAATAACAGTTTAATGGGAGGATTGAGAACATACTTCTGGAGGAGATGAATGGCGCGGTGTTTCATTGCTTTTTCATTCCAGAAAAACTGGTTAGACTTTTTTCAGTGACGGCCGGCGTTGGTTAACGCCAAAACGGCGTAGGCCGTAGCCGCGTCGTTCATGAAGAGCGCGGTTTCTGGACTGAGGTGATGCTCCTTGTTTTTGTTCAAGGAGAAGGACTTCCAAGAACCTTCGGTCTTGTTCTGATTAGCGGTCAGCCACGAGAG
>DATGED010000065.1:0-16670 GCA_035310525.1 Candidatus Acidiferrum sp.
CCACAAGGATAATCTCAGCCCCTGGCAGATCATCGAACGGCTCGCTCCGCGCTTGCCTCTCGAACTTTGCTTGCTTCCCCCCGTCTTCCTGGATTACCACCTCAACGACCAGGGGGGATACGATGTGCCCAGGCTTCCCTACTTGGCTGCCCGGACGTGTGGCAAAAGCGCCACGAACAGACTCCCAGCGCTCCTCCAAACTCAGCACCTGCTTGTTCGGACGAGGCCGCGTCCTCATCAGTAGCACCGCCCGATGGGGAAGTCCCAGCTTTCTCGCCAAAGGTTTGGAAATGAGTCCCGCCTGGTTATACCCGCGCTCCCTTTCCCTTTGCCGGTGAAGCGGTACCGGAACGACCACATCCGCTGCCAAGAACTCTGCCTCTCGCCGGACCAGTTCTGCAAGTCTTTGAGCGAACCATGCCCCCAGGGGCTCGATCCGCTCCCACTTCAAGAGGAGAATGGCCTGGACTAGCGGACCGTCATACCATCCATAGCTTCTTGCCCGCACAAACGCATAGGTTTTCTGCTGGCAGGCGCGGCAAACCGGAGGGTCACCCTCTCTCGGAGTCATCCACGCGAGTCCCTGTCCACAAATCTCGCATCTCGTTTCGGGGGGTGCTTCGAACGATGCCAGGCACACATCGCAGATGGGCACGCGACTCGCCCGCGTCAGCAGCGTCTCGCAGATCCGGCAGCCAGCTGGGAAAAACACGCTGACAATCGCGTCCCGCGCGTCTCCTATCCATCCACGCACACCCTTCCCGGGTGTTTGAGGGGGCTTGAAAGAAGAGGCTGATCCCATCGCGCAGGGAGCAATGTACGCTAGCCTGCACTATAATGAAAGAAAGAATGTACGACAGGGTAATCGTGGCGGCAGGCGACCCCCTTAAACGAATCGAGCCAGCTCTCTCGGGCTGGCCGGCCGCTCTACCTGTTTGCTCCCGGGGTTTACAACAGTCCCTGGTCGATCTTCTCCTGGCAGCTGACGCAGTGCTTGGCCCAAGGTACCGCTTCGAGCCGTTTCTGCTGCATCTCTTCCTGGCAGTTCGCGCAGACTCCGTAATCGTCGGTCTGTATGCGCTTCAGCGCCGCATCGATCATGTTCAGGATCGTGCGGTCCGTATTGGTCATGCCGAAGAGAAACTCCTTGGTGTAGGAGTTCGCGGCTTTGTCCGCGAGGTCCACCGTCGGATCTTCGTCCGCGGTTCGTCCCTCTTCCTGAGTGCGCGCGATGGTCTTCATCAGCTCCTCGCGGCGCGTCACCAGCTTTTTCCTGTAGTAGTCGAGCCTTTTCTTGTCCATGGAAGTCCCGCCCCTCTGTATGCTTTCGGGGCCATCTAAAAACTCCGTAGTGTAGACCTGCCTCTCCGGAGTGTCAAGTTAGAGGGGATCGTGGGGATCGGCCGTTTCCAGGATGCCCGCAACTTCGTTGCCCCTAAGGAACTACCGGCAAAATCAGGGCCGAAGGATGCGCCTTGTCGTGAAAAATCACGTTCGTCGCCTTGATCATGCGGGTTCCGCGTGCCTGAGTCTCTCCCGTATTCAGATTGCGGTCAAACCGTGGAAAGTTGCTGCTCGAAACTTCCAGCCGCAGCTTGTGCCCCGCGAGAAAGACGTTGCTTGTCGCCCACAGATCCACAGTGATGTGATACGTCTCCCCCGGATTCAACAGCTCCGGCTTCTCCTGGGAATTCCGGTAACGCATCCTCAGAATCCCGCTCGTCAGATTCTGCGCAAATCCGTTCGGCCACACGTCCACGAGCATTCCCGTAAAGTCCGTATCCACGGCGGAACTGCTCACATACAGGTCCAACGCCACGGGTCCGGTCACTTCAAAGTCCTTCGCAAACGCCGGAGTCGTGAACACCAGCACATCGGCGCGAGCTTCGGCTGGCCGCTGATCTTCAGGTCCGATGCCCGTCGGAAGCGCTCCGCAGCAAAGCGGCCCGCCAATCGTGGGCACCGCGTCGCTCGGGTCATAAACGTATTGCTCGGGCTTTTCTTCACCAGGCGCAGTAGTGCTCAAAGTTCCGTTTCCAGCCAGCCCATTCGCTCCGCTCGCTGAATGAAGGTAGTAACGCGTGCTTTTGGCGCGAGCCAACGGCCAGTCATCTTCGTCGCGCCACTCATTTCTCCCCATCACAAAAATCTTCACCGGCTTCTCGTTCTCCACGCCATTCGCCTGACCTTTGAACAGGGAGTCGTACCACCGCAAGGTCATCTCGTCCTGATCGATTGGCAGCTTTTCTCCAAAATCCACCGCTCCCACTTTTCTGTTCGAATTTCCGCCAGCATGCCCGCCAACGTAGACCACCAGCCTCTGCCCGCGTTTGGCTGCCTCCGTTCCCGCTTCCGTTTTCAGCCGCTGGTAATTCCGCAGCGTCCCGCCAAGAAAAATGTCGTACCATGCCCCAAAGCTCAGCACCGGCACCTGAATCTGCGCGTAGTGATCCTCGATCGACCACTGCTTCCAGTAGGCATCGTAGTTCGGATGCGCCAGCCAGTCCGTGAAATAGGGGGCGATCCCGGCCGCGGAGGGTGCTCCGAGCACTGCATAATCCGCAAGAGGTAAAGTTTTTGTTCCGCCAATCGCGTCGCCGCCCTGTTCCACGCGCCGCCGCATGGTGTTCATCGCCAGCCCCGTTGACCAGGATTCGTTGAACCACTGCTCAAATGCACCGCCCTGGTATGTCCACCCATCGTGATAATTCGAAGCCGTCACCGTCGGACAAATTCCCGCCAGATGCGGAGGTTTTGCAATTGCCGCCAGATACTGCGTCGCGCCCACATAGGACCCGCCGAACATTCCCACTTTCCCGTTCGAATAGGGAAGCGCGGCCGCCCATTCCACCGTGTCGTACCCGTCTTGCGATTCATTCTTGAACGTGTACCACTCGCCTTCGGACGTGAACCGGCCGCGCACGTCCTGAGCGATCACCACGTATCCCCGAGCCGCTCCCTTCAAACCAAAACTCGATTCGCCAGTTTTGTCATACGGAGTGCGCACGAGAAGCACCGGAAATTTGCCTTCCGCCTTCGGCCTATAAATATCCGCCCGCAGAGTCACACCGTCGCGCATCTTCGCGGGCACATTTCGCTCGACGACGACTTCATGATTCTCCGCTGCTGCCACCGGTCCCGCTGCGGCTAACACCAGAATCATCCCCAAGCCAACCGCAACTCCCAACGCGTTCTTCATTTGCACTCCCCGCCGCGGCCCACTCGCGCATCCGCGGCAAACAGCGCAGCCTAGGCGGACTCCTACGCTGTGTCAAGGCCGGACAGCGCGCATTCGGACGGAGTGTCCTTGTGGCTATTCACAAATCCTAGCCCGAACAGTCTTCAGACGATTTAGTCATTCTTCCAAGAATCGCTCAGATTTGTTTTTCTGGGCGCGACTTTCCTTTCCTGCCGGAAGCTACCAGCAAGGTGCGTTAGTAGTCCTTCCCGCTCTGTGCAATTTCAAAGTCATTCTCAGACAAGCTAGCCGCTTGATGGGTAAGTTAGCTAAAACTTCCAGCTCACGCCTCTATTCCCACCCACTCACAAGAATTTCAGAAACATTTGAGAAGACATCGGCTGGAAGTTCCCGTCTTCCAGTTAGGTCGTCAACGTTTGAACCGTTTGCGCTGCTCATTCGAATTGGTGGCCATTCGAAGATGCTCCCCTGCGAACGGCCTGTGGTGGTTGTGCTGTCCGGGCGGGGGAGGAAGCGATGCCGGCCGCAGCTACCTGTTCTCGCATTTTTGTATTGGTTGTGGCTTTTTCTCTGATAGGCGGCATGTCCACCTGCGCGCAAATCCCGGCTCTCTTCAGTGCCGACAAGACCTCTGGCGACCGCACCGATCCCGGAGTCTCCACGACAAGTTGCATGACGGCAACAAGGGACATGCCTTCCCTGCCGCCTTCAGGCATCGCCATTAAATCGCAGGTTGTTGAAGACGGGTGGGCTGCCGGCGCCAATCCGTTCGCAGCGTATGCCGGATGTCTTGAGTCGCTTCCGGCGACACTGCCCCGGGCCGTCCTTGTTAATCCGTGCGCTCACAGCGTCGCGAGGATCCCCAGCCTCTCCCCCATACTTCCCTGCAAGGAAACTTCGGACGTCGTCCCGGCGAAACTATCCGCGCTCGGCAAAGCGGGACTGAAGATCGAGAGGGCGCGCGAGGTAGTTCTGAATATTCTGAGGCAGGAAAATGCCTGCTCGGAATGGTTCGAAACAAAGGACGCAAACCCAGCCGCCACGTTTCAATCCCTCGATTTCCTGATCGATGAGCGCGGACAGCAGTATGTTTACAAGTTGCGGGGTGTTGAAGGCTCTCTCTTGTTTCGCCACCCTTATGTTGCTCGGGCGACACAGGACGGCGGGGAACACACCGCGATCACGATAAACGCACACGGAGCGTTCTACCGGGCTCAAGGGGTGGTGAAGGAGATCAAGCAGGACTTCATCCCAATGCCAATATTGGTCACGCGCTTGCTCATGGTGGGCGACTACACCGGTGCTACCCTCCCGGCGCAAATGGTCACACTCCTCCACGAATTTGGCCACATCATCGATCTGCTCCCCGAGGATGCGGATGATCTTGACAGCAAGTCCGTCCGCAACACAGACGAAGTGTTGCGCCATTGCCGCGCCGCGGTAGAAGCCGTTCACAGAAAGTGAAGCGAGCTGTCATAAGCCTATCCGCGCAATCTGCAGGCGGTTTGCCGGCTCACCGGGCGGCGCGATTCGAGCAGTCAGGCAGCCCCGCATTTCTCGCGGATCGCAAGCCCCCGCAGCGAAGACTCTCTCCCCTTGACATTCTATGGGAAGCACGGTACCTTCACCTAGAATGTCTACTAAAGAACAGCGCGAGCGCATCGAGCTGCTGCAAGGCACCCTGGACCTCCTGATTCTCCGCACTCTGCTTCGGGGGCCAGCGCATGGTCATGCCATCGCCAAGGCCATCGAACTCAATTCCGAGGATGTCCTTCAGGTGGAGCAGGGGTCGCTCTATCCCGCTCTGCATCGCCTCATCAAACGCAACTGGATTTCGGCCGAGGAAGGCACCTCCGAAAATAATCGGCGCGCCAAGTTCTACCGGCTGACCTCAACCGGCCGGCGGCAACTCGCGCTGGAGACGCGCAAGTGGGACAAGCTCGCGGGGGCCATTGCGCGGATTCTGCGGCCCGCAGGACAGGAAGGCGAGTCATGAAGCGGCGCAAGCGCATGCTCCAGGAACTTGACGCGGACATTCGCGACCACATCGAGCGCGAGACGCAGGACAATATCGACCGCGGCATGTCACCCGAGGAAGCCCGCTATGCCGCGCAACGCAAGTTCGGCAACGTCACCCTTGTCAAGGAAGAGACGCGCGAGGTATGGAGCTTCACCTGGCTCGAGCACCTTCTTGCGGACATCCGCTTCGGCCTTCGCATGCTTCGCAAGAGCCCCGGATTCACCGCGGTGGCCATGCTCACCCTGGCGCTCGGGATCGGCGCGAACACGGCCGTTTTCTCGCTGGTCTACGCCGTTCTCCTGCAGCCGCTGCCCTACAAAAACCCCGCGAGTCTCGTCGTTCTAAACGAGACGACGCCAAAAGTCGGAACGGTCAGCGTGTCCTATCAAAATTTCCTCGACTGGCGGACCCAGAGCCACTCATTTTCGCAGTTGGCTGCTGTCCACCAGATCAATTTCAATCTCGCAGGTATTTCGCAGCCGGAAAATATCAGCGGGGATGCCGTATCGCCGGAATATCTTTCCATGATGGGTGTTCGCCCGTTTCTTGGGCGGGACTTCGGCGCATCGGAGGACAAAGCAGGAACCGCGCCAATCGTTCTACTGGGATATTCACTCTGGCAATCCCATTTTGGGGGCGATCCGGATGCCGTCGGCAAAACGATTTCACTCGATGGCCGCGCCTTCACAATTGTCGGCGTGCTCCCGGCGGATTATCGCGGGTTTGACAAGACGGACGTGATGTTGCCGATCGGCGTGTGGGTTACGGACAACCCCGAGGGGGCATCCAGCCGCGGCGAGCGTGGCGACATGGTTGCAATCGGAAGACTCGCTCCCGGCGTAACCTTCCAGCAAGCAAAAACGGAAATGGAAGGCATTGCCGCGCGTCTTGCGAAAGAATACCCGGCGACGAATGATCGGTTCGGCGTGGCGCTACAGCCGATTCGCGACGCTTTCGTTGGCGACGCAAAACCGGCAATCTTCCTGCTCTTCGCGGCGGTCCTGTTTGTGCTTCTCATTGCCTGCGCGAACGTGGCAAACCTTTTTCTTGTCCGCGGTGCCAGCCGCACCAAGGAAGTCGCCCTTCGTATCGCTCTCGGCGCGAGCAGCGGCCGCATTATCCGTCAGATGCTGACCGAGAGTTTTGTCCTATCTTTTCTGGGCGGCGTTTTGGGAGTGGCGCTGGCGGTCGCCGGCAACCGGGGAATAGCCGAACTTATTCCCCAGGACATGATGCCGCCTGGTGGGGTCAACCTGAATGGCGCCGTATTCGGCTTTGCTTCCGTCGTCGTCATACTGGCAGCCTTTCTTTTCGGCTTGGCTCCCGCACTCCATGCAACCAGGCCTGATGTGCAAGTCGAGTTGAAAGAAGGCGGACGCACGGCAAGCGCGGGCGCAGCACAGAATCGGCTACGAGGCGCGCTCGCGGTCGCGGAGATTTCGCTCGCGCTCATTCTTCTGGTTGGCGCGGGCTTGATGATGAAAAGCCTCTACCTCCTGCTGCAAGTGGATCCCGGATTTCGGACTGACCGCGTCCTGACTTTGACGATGGACTTGCGGACGCAGCAATATGCAAAAGATGCCGCGGTGCTGAATTTCTGGCAGGCGCTGCTCGATCGTGTCCGCGCCCTGCCGGGGGTGGAAAGCGCCGCTGTGGGAACCGTGGTTCCCCTGACGGAAAGTCACAGCCGGTCGGACGTGACAATCGAAGGAATGGCTGCCCCGGCGCCCGGCGACTATCCCCATCCCGATGTTCATCTCGTAAGTCCGGGCTATGCGGCAACTCTGGGAATCCCCGTGATGCGCGGACGCGCTTTCACGGATCACGACAACGAGAATGCGCCGCTCGTCGGCATGATTAATCTCATGATGGCGCGGCGCTTTTTCCCGAAGGAAGACCCCATCGGCAAGCGCTTTATGTTCGGCCACCCTTCCACCGCCAATCCGCCAAAGTGGTTTACCGTTATCGGCGTTCTGGGTGACACGAAGCTCTACGGTCTGGCAAATCCGGCGCGGCTCGAAGTGTATATCCCGCTGCGCCAACGTCCCACCAGTAAGATGACTTTGGCCGTGAAATCGGGAGCCGATCCCACGGCGCTGACCTCCTCAATTCGGGAGGCCGTGCAATCGATTGACAAAGACCAGCCCATTTTTGCGATTACGACGATGAAACAATTGGAGAGCGATTCGGTGGCCACGAGGCGCATGACGCTGGTGCTGCTTGGCTTGTTTAGCGGGCTCGCCCTGATTTTGGGGGCTATCGGAATTTACGGCGTCATTTCGTATTCCGTCGCGCAGCGCACTCATGAGATTGGTGTTCGCATCGCACTCGGTTCGCCACGGCGCGATGTTTTTCGAATGATCGTTGGGCAAGGCCTGAGGCTCGCCGGCATTGGAATAACGTTCGGAATCGTCGCGGCGTTTGGGCTTGCGCGCCTGATGTCCAGCCTGCTCTTTGGCGTAAGCGCGGCGGATTTCGAAACCTTCGCCGCCGTGGTCGCCCTTCTAGTGTTCGTTGCTTTGCTGGCCTGCTACGTTCCCGCTCGACGCGCGATGCGTGTCGATCCCATCGTGGCGCTGAGATACGAATAGTTCCTTCCAAAGACGCGGTGGCTGGCGAATCCCAAATTCAGGCGCAGGACCGTTGAACCGTTTGCCGTTTTGCATTCCGTCTTCCTATATTCACCCGCGGCGATCTACGAGATAGGCGAGAAAAGCAAAAATCGCAAAGTAGAAGGCGGCATTGATACCGATGGCAATCCTGAGAAACCAGCCGAACGTCCACGCCAGCGATTCGTGCGCGGCAGGCATCACGACTTCCGCAACCTTCAGTCCAGGCGAAATCAGCGACACAAGAGGAACGGGCATGGTGGATTCGCTTGGTACGGCAAGCGCCAGCGCGAGGAATCCCGCCAACAAGCCGGCTATCCCGGGCAAGACCAAACGAAAGAAAATGCGCTTCGGCATCAGCCGCCATTCTATCAGACCGCGTGTTGCTTCATCCCAGGGGCTACTGCCGGTGGATGAATGGGTAACTCTTCTTTCTCCTTCCGTGTACATGAAACGATTTCGCAGTACCGCGCACTACGCATTCAGTAAGACCAATCCCAATTCAAATGCCTCCGTTCTTACCAATGGGGGCACCGTCGTTCCAGGTGCCAGTCGTGGGGGTAGTTGGTCGGGAGACGCGTGGGGAGCACTTCTGGGAGAGTTGTGCTCCTCTCGTGTTCTGCGACCGTACACGCCCCTTGCGAGTTTTCCATACCCGGCCGCCGGGGTCGGGAGCGAATTCGCTTGACGCTTCCCGACAATCAGCGAGAATGCTTCGCTGTGACGAGCCTGCGAAAACCATTTTCGCAGCGCCGCGATGTAGAGGTGATCGCGTGAGCGCAAGACCTGGCAAGATCAAGAAGGACAGTCCGTACATCAAGCGTGACAACCCCGCCTTGCAAAAGGTAGCGCGAGGGCTGCGAAGCCTTGTGAAAGCCTCTGTGCCCGGGACGAAGACAACCGTGAATTCTTGGGGAATTCCTACATTTGAAACGGATGACCCATACTGCTTTTACATGATCGGAAAGAACCACGTTACGTTTGGATTTCACTACGGGACTTCCCTCCATGATCCGGAACGATTGTTGGAAGGCACTGGCAAGAATATTCGCCACGTAAAATTGCGCACGCCGCAGGACCTGACGCAAAAAGGATTGAAACAGCTGGTGATTGCCGCAGCCCAACTGAAGGGGAAGCCGCGGATGAGAGGGATGAGCGGGAAACAAAAGTAGGGCGTGCATAACCACGAACTGTGGCGTGGTTCAACTCCAGACCAAGAGGACTGTCGAGGGCCGCGGCTAGAACCAGGTGGAGGCTTTGTAGCGCCGGTATTCATCGCCGAATTTCTCCTCGAGGACGCGGGATTCCGCGTTGGCGCGGCTGATTTGCAGAATTAGCACCGGCACAAGAAGAAGGAGAAAATAAGGCCGCTCCAGGAAGAGAAAGAGTCCTGCGACAACGAATGCGCCGAAAAAATAGATCGGATTGCGTATGCGGGAATAGAGGCCGTGAGTGACGAGTTTTTTTGCCTGGGGCGTCATAGAGAAAGAATTGCCGAGTTGAAAGCGCGCGAGAGTCAGCAGCGCGAGCGCTGGAAACAGAAGTGCGACCCCGGCGATGCGCATGGCACTCCAGGGTGGATGCGCGAACTGATAGGTCAGAATCGCGATTGCGACGAGCGGGACGAAAATCACAAAGATAACGCTGCGGTTCAGGCTCATCGGCTGACTCCGTGCGTTCGATTTGCCATTCGAGGTTGGATCCCAGTTTGTTGCGTGCAAAGCGACATCGTTCGCTCCTACGGTTTCAGGCCGGATCCTTGCTTCCGCTAGCAGAGGTTCCGCCGATCGGCGGTTCGAAGCCGCCGCAGCGATAACGCCAACTCTGGCGGTACTTCTCGCGTTCCTCCGGCGTCATCTTTTCCCATCGCTCGTTCATGCGCTCGGCCATTCGCCGCCTCATGTTGGAACGATCCGAAGTGCGAAAAGCATGGCTACCAAAGAGAATCCGGCAGAGTGCCAGCAGTCCGAATGCCTGCCAGAACGTGATTTGGCGCCATCCGAAAAGTGTCGGCGCCAGCCAGTTCCAGAGGTGCATGACCAGCTCTCCGCCAATCCAGATGAATAGAGGGATCGCCAGTAGAGCTATTGGGGCCAGGATAATCCATTTCCTTCTCATAGTGTGCTCCTCATTGCTTCGAATCATTGCTCGGCAAATTCTGCTTCACATCTTTTCCTCGCGTCGGTCCTTCGCGTCATTTCTGCGCAAGATCGTCGTAAATGCTCTGCAATCGTTCGCGCAGACGAAGCACGGCGTAGCGCTTCCGTGCAAGCAAGGTGTTGATGTTCACGCCCGTTTCCGCCGACAGCTCCTTGAAGCTGCGCCCTTCGATTTCGTGGGCGACGAATACCTCACGCTGCTCGCTGGGCAGTTCGTCCAGCGCAATCTCCAATTCATCGAGAAGTACGTTGCGGAAGTAGAGCGCTTCCGGCCCGGCTTCAGGCGATGGCAACAGCTCTTCGATCCGCAGCAGCTCGCCGGCTTCGTCCTCTACTCCCACGTCGCTGAAAGCCACCGGCTTTTTCTTGCGAAAAAGATCGGTGATGCGATTGCGCGCGACGCGATACAGCCAGCCGGTCACGTGCTCGATGGGCATCAACAGGCGGTTGGCTTCCACCAGTTCGTAGAAGACCTCCTGCAAGATGTCCTCGACGTCCGCCGGATCGGGCACGCGCCGCCGGATGAAATTGCGCAGCCGCCCGCGCTGTTCCGCGACGACTTCGGAGATTTTACGGTCTTGCTCGACCATTGCGATGGCGCTCACCGGCTCATCCATCCACTACTGTAGACGAATGGCCGGCGGGGATATTGTAGAGGCTGGTTCGGCTGAAGGGGTTAAGCGAACGCTGTTAGGAGAAATCCCGGGGTCGCGAACGGAATGCCGTCGAGCTTGCAGAGGGCCGGAGAATCTTCTAAACTGACTATCTAGGTTAATAATCTAGATGTTTTGAAAGAGGTTTGGCGATGCGGACAGTCGGCATATTTGAGGCCAAGCAGAAGCTCTCCGAACTGGTGGAGCGCGCCTCACGCGGAGAGCGCATCCGGATTACGCGGCGGGGCAAGGTGGCGGCGGAAATCGGGCCTGCGGAGAAGGAGGTGGACCTGAAAGAAGTATTTGCGAGGATGGATGCGATCAGGAAGCGTTCCAAAAAACCCAAAAACGTAAGCGTGAAGAGCTTGATCGAGGAAGGAAGAATGTGAGCCAGTTTGTCCTGGACGCTTCGGTCGCACTGGCTTGGGTTCTTGACATCCCCATTCCCGTGTATGCGTTGGAAGTACGGCAACAGATACTTGCCGGCAAGCGCGGGCTAGTGCCGGCTTTGTGGCACCTGGAGATTGCGAATGGACTTGCAATGGCTGAAAGGCGAGGAGATCTCAGCGCGGCCGATGCGGAGACTGCGCTCGACCAGATTATGATCACTGCGGCGAGCAGGCTGGATACAGACGCGAGTCTTGTGCCTGCGCGAGACGCGCTTGGCAACGCCCGTTCGTTCCAGTTGACCTCATATGACGCCGTGTACCTGGACTTGGCTCGGCGCGAGGGTTTGCCGCTGGCGACAATTGATAAGGGGTTGCGGGCGGCGGCGGTGAAGGCAGGTGTGGGGCTGTTCAGATGAAGTTCGTGCAGCGGCGAAGTTCTTCTGTGAGCTGAGGTATTCCGAATTGGTTTCAGCAGGTTGAAATCCATGCATCCGGATGGATAAATGCTTCCATCAAGCGTGGCGCATTTTTTCAAGAGTGAAAGAACTTTTTACAAATCGCCGGATTGCGCATAACGTCGAACCAACCCGAAAAGTGCGGTGCGCGATCGGGAATCTTGGGTTATGCGTTCTCGATAATCTGTAGTTCGGATCGAATGCCAGCAGGATCGGGGCCGGGGCGGAGAATCCCGCTGGGCAAACACGAATGTCTGCAAGAGTAGAATGAGAAGTGCATATCGAAATAACAATTCTTGAAACATGAGGAGCTCTCGAGACACCGGGCGATTAGGCGGGCGCAGGCACTTGAAGATAGGATCTCCCGGGCGCTGCTTTGTGGGATGCCAAGAGACCAAGAGAAAATGGAACGACGCCACGATTAGCGCAGTCCGGAACCTGAAAATGGCAATTTGCCTTTGAGATACGGGCTGCAGATAGTGGTCGAGATCAGGCGTTGCGCTGTGTAAGCGTTGAATTTAGGTCACGGAGGCTAGCAATCATGAACATCGGGATCCTTGGAAGTGGAATTGTGGGGACGACTCTGGGAACGAAACTCGTTTCACTCGGGCATGCGGTGAAGCTTGGGTCGCGAGAGCACGCCAACGAAGCGGCGGGCAAATGGGTGATGCAAACGGGAAATGGAGCCTCGCAAGGCACCTTTGCGGACGCGGTCGCGTTTGGCGACATGGTGCTGGTGTGCTTGCGGGGAGATGTAAGTTTGCCGGTCGTGAAATCGGTTGGCGCAGCGAAGTTCAACGGGAAAATCGTGGTGGACGTGTCCAATCCCCTGGACATGGCTAAAGGCTTTCCGTGTCCGCTGTTGCCCGAACTGGTCAACACAACGTCGCTGGGTGAAGAAGTGCAGAAGGCGCTGCCAGGGTCGTTTGTGGTGAAAACGCTGAATACGGTGAATTGCGAAGTGATGGTGAAACCTGGACTCGTGAAAGGCGAAAGCGATCTGTTTATCAGCGGAAATGACGCGGCCGCAAAACAAAAGGTGATTGAGGTGTTGCGCTCGTTTGGGTGGAAGACCGTGATTGACCTGGGAGATATCACCACGGCGCGTGGGACGGAGATGTTGATGCCGATTTGGATGCGGATGATGGGCGTGTTCGGGACGCCGCATTTTAACTATCGAATCGTGAAAGGCTGAACCACAAAAAAGAATGCGAAAACCGGCGGCGGCTAAGGCCGGTGTTGCGGTGCTGAAAGGAAGAGAGTAAAGCTGCGATGCGGCGGAGAATGGGCCACTCGCCACTCGGATGTGAGGAGTTGATCGGAGGAGAGCATTCCTTATGAAAAATCTTTTTGAAGCGGGTCGGGTGGAAGAAGTGAAGCAGCGAATCGCCCAGGTGAGGCCGGATAGCGCGCGGCAGTGGGGCAAGATGAATCCCGCACAGGCGCTGGAGCATTGCTCGCGAGGGATGGAGATGGCGCTGGGAGACAAGACTCTGCCGCGAGCGTTCATCGGACGGATTCTTGGCCCCATGGTGAAGCCGAAGGTGATGGGGAACGACGAACCGCTGCGCCGGAATTCGCCGACCGCGAAGGAACTTGTGGTGAAGGACGAGCGAGACCTGGCAACGGAACGCACCCGATTGTGCGGATTGATCGACCGGTTTGCCGCGGCCGGCCCTGCGGGATGTACCACGCATCCGCATGCCTTCTTTGGGCGGCTGACGCCGGACGAATGGGCGATCCTGATGTACAAACATCTGGACCATCATCTGCGGCAGTTCGGTGTTTAGCGCCGGGAAGGGTCGCTTTCACCGAAAGAGAGCGATTTCAACCTGGGTGCCTGGCGCGACATTCGGGATTTCGCGTTGGCAGGCGATTTCGAGGATGTGGTCACCGTGACCGCCATTGCCCATCGCGTCGAGGGGGCGGATGCGGTAAGCCCATATTCCGTTTATGCGACAGAGTTCAAAGAGGAAGTCTTCTGGTTCGTTTAGTTCGTGGCCGTGAATTCTAAAATGTTCTTTGATTGGGATTGGCTCGCCGACATTGACATTCAGGGTGCCGGGGAAGAGTTTTTCGCCGGTGGCTCTTTCGAACGGTTCGGGATATTGGTTCATGCGGCGGGAGAAGTGCTTTAGGCCTGCGCCTTCGCCATCTCTACATATACTTCCCTTCACGATCATCATGTGTCTTCTTCCGGACCAATCGGGAGTGCAGTTCTGGCACCGTGGCGAATGTGAAGGATGTTCACGGCGTTTTTGCGTTTGTCCAGCGCGTAGATGATTCTGTATGTGTTCGGCTTTTGGCCAAAGAGCAGATGGCGTAGCTTCTTGTTTTCTGGAACGGTCGCGCCGCGTTCGGGGAATTGCTCCAGACTATAAATAGCTTCTGCGAGGCCATTGAACCACTCGAGTGCCGCTTTGGATGAGTCAACTTCGATGAATTCGTAGATCGCTTCCAGATCCCAAAGGGCGCGATCGGTGAGTCTAACGAGGTATTGCATGGTCGCGCCGGAACGCGTCCAGGGCTTTGCGGGCAGGACGCACACGGCCCTTCTTCACGTCCTCTAGGCCTTGACGGATGCCTTCCTGTGCGTCCGCTTGTGCGGCGATATCCAGCAGCCGCTGATAGGCTTCGGCATCCTGCACGACCGCTTCGGCCTTTCCATTTACCGTGAGGACGAGCGGCTTTTTCGTCTTTTTGAGATGCTTCATGAACTTGGCTGGGTTGCGCCGGAATGTCGTCATGGCTTGAATGTCTTTTTTTATGTCGAACATGAAGGCCTCGCACGTTGATGATAGCACCTTTAAAGGTGCGATGGAAGCTTGCGGGAGTGGCCCACCGTTTGCAAGAAACAAAACCGCAAACGGTAGGCCACCCGTCCGGCCTGTAAAGCTTGAAACTGACACAGGGTGTGGAGCATACTGTGTAGAGGACTCCACAGTATGGAAACGGTGCAGATTGTCATCGATAAGGACCTCTTGCGTGCTGCTGATCAAGCCGCGCGGCGGACCAAACGCAATCGCTCCGCATTGATAAGGGATGCTCTGCGAGAACATCTGCGGCGCTTGCGCGTTCGAGAGGCCGAGGAACGTGACCGCGCGGGATACGCCCGGCGGCCTGAAGCGGGAAAAGAGCCTCTCACCTGGGAGGCGGAGGCCGTGTGGCCGGCCGAATAGCGCGCGGTGAAGTCCGGCTTTATCAGTTCGCGCCGCCGGATAAAAAACGGCCGGTGCTAATCCTCACACGCGACAGCGCTCTTCGCTACCTTTCCGCGGTGTCGGTAGCGCCGATCACTTCCAGTGTGCGCGGCGTCCCGTCGGAGGTGCGTCTGGAAGTGGACGACGGAATGAAAGCGCCCTGCGCGGTGAACCTTCATAATGTGATTACGGTTTCGCAGCACCGCCTGGGAAAGCGCGTGGCGCAATTAAGTTCGGGGCGAATGAAGGAAATCTGTGCCTCTTTACGATTCGCCTTGGGCTGCGACATCAGCTAATCGTCGACTGGTGGCAGGATGGGATTGCCGCTGGCGGCGGTTGCGGCAGGAGTGGCGCTGCTGCAGTGAAGCGTGAAGGGAAAAGAGCAAAGCCAAAACCCGCACCCTTTGATGAACCAAAGCCCGAAGGCGTGTCACCCGCCCGCGCGGTCAAGAAAAAGCGGGCCGGCGCGTGGCGGAGCTTTCCTACTTCGCGGCCGGCGTCAGGCCCTCCAAGCGCTTCTTGTCGATCTTCAGCACGACGCCGGCGTTGCGGTCGGCGACTTCGTTGACGTGATATTCCGCCGCAGTGCCTAAAACCTCGGCGACTTCCGTCGGTGTCAACCCATACTTGTCGGTCAGCCAGTTGGCCATGTTGACGGTCGCGTCGCGAAATGCATCATCAATCGAGCCGTCCAGCCCGACCGCCATGATTTGTGTAGCCGATTCGATACGCGGCGACGGCACGCGCTTGCCCGGGACCAGCTCCACAGTGAACTCCACGTCCATTGAGGTCTCCAGAGCGTTTCCATTCAATTCGCCGTCGCCTTGCGCGGCGTGCCCGTCGCCAAGGTACAGCATTGCACCAGGGGTGCGCACCGGCAGATATACTGTCGCTCCCTCGATCACGTCGTTGAAGTCCATGTTGCCGCCGTATCCGCCGGAGTCCCCAGTGCCCGGCGCGGCATTCGACGGCGGCGGCGCTGTGGCTATGCATCCCAGCATCGGCCGCAGTGGAACGGAATACGCTTTGAGGTGCTCGCCGGGCGGATCCACCGTCGCTACGCCGCGGACGGTATCCAAGTGCCATTTCACCGATTTTCCGGCATCCTTCATTTTGACCGACCATTGCGTGTCCACCGCGCGCGGCACGAGGTCATCGTCACTGATGGCCCAGTCGCGGTTCAGCTTCAGCCGGTTGAGATGCACCACCAGCGTGTCGCCCGGCTCCGCTTCCTCCACGTAAAACGGGCCCGTTTCCGGATTCCCTCCAAGTACGCGCTTCACGCCCTTTTCATCGGTGCCGCCGGCGTCCACGGTGGTGGTGTGAACAGTGTCCCCCGGCGCGATGCGCAGCACCGGCTCGTTCAGAGCCGAGAATTGGCGGTAGAACCGGGTGGGCGTGAAGTCGTAATGATGCGGCGGCCCGGGCTGGCGTTCGCGTATCAAATTTGCGGTCAGCGCATGCGTTGCGGGATGCTGGGGATCATCGCCGTCCGTCAGAATGATCGTTCCCGAGAGCACCCCGTTATGGACCCTGGCCGCGCATTCCTCCTTCCCCCCGTGGTCGTCCTTGCCCAGAAACTGCAGCGTGCTCCCCGTGATGCTTCCTTCGAGGCTGTCACCCGCAAATTTGCCCGTCAGCTTTCCGTTTTCTTCTTTCAATTCCATGCGCACAAAGACCGGCGTACCCCAGAAATCCATGTTCACCGACCACTTCCCCGTGAGGTCGCCGCTGCTGTCACCGGACGGTTGCTGTTGCGCACTCGCGCAATCTGCGCTGCCGAAAAACAAAATGCCGCAAGCCAAGCCGAGCAAAACAGTATTTCTCATCGTATGCACCTCGAGTTAAACACGTCTACGATTTAGGATACGAACGGAGTGGACAAAAGTTCCGCGGTCACATGAAGCGCTGGCCACCTGCCCGCCGTTTGCAGGAGACAAAACCGCAAACGGTTGATTGGATAAGGACGAAGGCTCCGGTCGTAGC
>DATGED010000066.1:0-52819 GCA_035310525.1 Candidatus Acidiferrum sp.
GAACACACTTCGAGACGCTCATCGCGATGTATGACAATGCGCCGATCAATAAGTGGTTCAAGCCGCGCCTCTGCATACCCGAAGAGGGCCGCGCGGAGATTGAACTGCTTGTCCGCGAAGACTTCCATCACGCGGCCCACTCAATCCACGGAGCCGTGTATTTCAAGGCGCTTGACGACGCCACCTTTTTTGCCGTGCAATCGCTCGTGACGGATTGTTTCGTAGTGACCTCCGCTTTTCAGCTGTATTTTCTGCGGCCTGTTTCTGACGGCCAACTTATCTCGCGCGGTCAAGTTGTCAGCCGGTCGAAACGTCTCTACATCGCCGAGGGCATTCTCCTGGATGGCCGGGGCAGGGAAGTGGCGCGCGGAAGCGGAACGTTCATGCCAAGTTCCATCCAGCTTGGACCCGATCTGGGATATCGCTGAACTCTCCGCAACAATCCGCTAGACATTGGTTACATCGAGATCGCTTCGCTCGTGCCCAGTTCAGAACGGGTTGTGATAGCCTTAGCCAGCTTCCAGCAGCCCAAAGGGGAAACGCATGTCACCGGGCCTCCAGCCTTTTCCCGTGCTCCGATGGTTCAGCCTGCTCTGGATGGCAGTCTGGCTACCAGCTTACTTCCGCGTGTGGGGCTGGGCGAACCTGCTGCACTTGTGCGACGTAGCAGTGATTCTGGCTTTTGTTGGTATATGGCTTGCGAATCCGCTCTTGCTATCGAGCCAGGCGGTCGGCTCGATTGCCGCCGGGATTTTTTGGATTGCGGATGTGGGTTGGCGTCTTGTCACCGGACGATTTCTGGTGGGTGGCACGAATTACATGTGGGACGCTCGGTATCCGTTGTGGGTGCGCCTGCTATCCACGTTTCACATTGGACTGCCGTTGGTGCTTCTCTGGACTTTGCGACGAGCCGGGTATGACAAAAGGGCGCTGGGGTTACAAGCCGCGATCGCCGCCGTCCTCCTGATTGTCTCCCGCTTTCTCTCCGCCGAGCTCAACCTGAATTACGCTTACCGCGATCCCGTTTTCCATCGCTCATGGGGACCTGCGCCCGCGCACATCGGGGTGATCTTCGTTCCTCTCGTAGCCCTGATATATTGGCCAACCCATGTGTTGCTAAGCTGGCTCTTTCGTTCGCCCGAAGTTCCCCACTGAAATCGTGGAGTCAATCGCAAAATTGGATGCGTAAAGGCCAACCGCAAGAGACAACGCGACATCCATTGCGATGGATACGCGGATTGCAGGTACTGCGGAAAGATCAATCAGCCAACTTCAGTTTTTCCAAGTAGGCGTTGAAAGCTGCTTTGACTTTGGATGCTTCAGGAGCCTTGGTTTTGTACTGTTCGAGAGGCAGTACGAAGTCATCCATCGCTTTGTCTATTTCCTCAAACAGGTCGGGATGCGTTTTCTTGAGCGCGGTGTCCCCGCCGTAGTCCTCGGCCTTATCCCAGAGCCGCTCGAGGCTTCGAGCAAGCTGAGCAGCGGCCGCCACGTCGCCCTTCTGAAACTCGAAGTAGGCGTGCTGGGCTAGAGCCCGGTAGGCCCCCATTTTGGTGTTATCCACACCGTCGGTTTGAAGGATTTTTCTTTCTTGAGCCGAAGTCGAAGAGGATGCGGCTATTCCTACGCAGAGGGCAACGAGAACCGCGAAGATTGGTGTGGTCTTGCGGAATGAACGTTTCAACGAGTCCTCCCAAGAAGTCGAACTCTTCTGCAGCAATTTACAAGAACGCATTTTCTCAAGCATTGTGAGCTGCGAGTGGAAAATCAGTGAAACTTCGGAAGGCTTGTGTACAAAAGAGCAAGAAGCAGGGTTCAGGCGCGCAGAACTCCCGTCAAATGGCGGGGACGTTCGTGAGCGGGGTCATGATGCGCCCACCACTCGCGCCAGGCGCCGGCATCATTGCCGAGAGGCGCGCCGGTAATCACGCGAAGAGTTCCATAAACGAGCTCCCGCGTGGTCGTGTTAAGAGAATCGTCGTCGGCGAAATTAAGCAAGTGCGGCACAGCGGCAAGACGCTCTTCGCGGGTCAGCAAGCCGGATTGCCCGAGACTGCTAGCGGCTCGTTCCCGGACGCGTGGAGAAGGGTCGTGGGCCAGCCGGTCGAGTAGCGGGTCAATCGTGGCGTCATTGCCCAACATCGCCAGGCCCTCGACGGCCCAATAGCGCGTGTGTTCGCTCGGATTGTGCGCATAGTTGAGAAGGTTGTTCAGCACTCTCTCCGGATCGACGCCGCGATTCCCCAGGGAACCCAGCCGCCACAAGGCCATCCCTCGGCCCGCGGGATCGCGTTCCATCTGACGAAGCAGTTGCGTGACGCTTTCGGGGGATTTGCTCAAATTGTTTGCAGCTAGGTCGACGTCAACGGCGGCGGTCCGCACGCGAAGGTCCGCCGAATTGAGCGCCGCAAGAACCAAGTCGAAAAGATGATCGGTGTTCTTCAGGCGGCCCCGCCAGGTATCCACGTTTTCACGCAAGAGGTTCAAGGAAGCGGGATCGTCATGCATCGCGCGTTCGAGCAAGCGCTCCGCCTGTAGTTGCGGGGGGAGCCTGTTGAAGTCCGCGATCTCTTTCTTTTCAGTGGAAGGGAGACGAACGGTAGAAATGGATTGCGTTGAGCTTCGCGCCCGAGTGCTGTTTTCCAGGTTCTGGTCGGGGAGTGTCGTCCGAGCGGTTTCAAAACCAGCCACGAGCGAAAAGCTCCCAATGAGTACAAGCGCCGAGGCATAGCAGATCGCTTGACGCAACTGAACCCGCCTGCGTTCCGGTCCGGAGTTGTAATTTGAGGAACTTGGACTCGACCCGTTGCTCATTCGCGATGGCTCCGTCGGGCACGATTGAACGACTCACGCTGCCCGCGCGAAGCAAAAGTAGAAGAGGGAATGGGATGGGCCTATGGTACGGCGGTTCAGATTGCCGTTTTTCGCGATCTAAGCTCTGTACTTTCAACTAGTTCAGGGAGTTACTCATAGGCACTGCGGAAGGACGCTCCGTCCCAAAGGACAGGTGTGTGCGCGCGGGCAATTTTCGGTAGGACCTGGCGCGCGACAGTTGCCAGGTTGTTTGCGCACACCAGGAATGAGGACGGAGAATCGAATACCGAATGCTCAAGGAGCAGTCTGCGTTGGAGTGACTTTGGTGTCCGTTTGCATGAAAACAAAGCGGAGAGTCCAATCACTCGCCACGCTCTTGCCATCCCGCTCAGGCGGAGTAAACGCCCACTTTCTGGCGCTTTGCAGCGCCAGATCGGCGAAATACTTGCTCGGTCCGGCGGAATCCAACTCAGCATCAGTTACAGCGCCCGCTGGGTCCACGTGCACTTTGACGCCGACGCGCACCCTGCCGCGAATCGTATCGCGCGCTTTCTGCGAAACGTCCGGCAAGACCTGATCCAGGACTTGACCTTTGGCCGAAACAATCGCGTGCGAGGTTGGCTCAGCCGGTTCTTCAGACGGAGGAGCCGGTTTTGTAGGAACCGTGACGGTAGGTTGTTCCTTTTCGCCTGCGGTTTTCAGCGTGTCCGAAATCGCTGGTTGAGTGGCCTGCTGATTTGGCACTTGAGTCGCCGGCGAGATTGCCTGAGACGATTGTTTGGGTGCAGATTCGCGAACCGGATTGGCCTTACTCGTGGCGGCCGCCGAAGAGACTTGAGTTCCCTCGGATGGAGGCAGGGTCGCAGGCCTGCCCTTCGGCGCAGCCGTGGCGGGCTGGGCTAGCGGGCGGCGGGTGAGCAGCCTGGGTACCGTGAGTATCGCGGCAAAGAAGACCGCTCCTATGGTGAGCGGCAATATGAACCGGGACCTAGTTCCCGGTCCCTTGTAAGGCGGGGGCCGATGTGGATTTGTTTGCATCCGCGGCGCAGCCTTGGGAGGCCCTTGCATAGAAACTGTGGGTTTGGGAGCTATCTGGGCCACTTGCATTGGCGCCGGCTGGGCTATCGTGCTGGACACGGACGCAGATGCCGCAGCCGCCCGCGCGTTTAGCCGCGCCGCAACGTCAACGATTGCAATGCGCCGGTGAGGTTCCACGCGCAAACACTGGCGCGCGATTTCCAGAAAAGGCGCAGGCAGAGTCGCGGGAACCAACGGCTCTCGATTTTGCTCTGGCTGTGATTCCGGCAGATGCTGCGTCAGGACTTCAACCAGCGTCATGCCAAGAGACCAAATGTCCACGGCCGGCGTCGAAGGCCCATGGATCCCTTCCGGTGGATCGTATGCACTCCCTTTCCTGGACGACGCCAGTGGCTCTCCAATGCGCGTAATCGTGTCGTTCGAAAGTTTCAGCCGGTCTCCGCTCGCGAGTATATTGGCTGGCTTCAGATCGGCATGGACGAAGCCTTTGCCGTGAAGATATTCGAGCGAATCAAGAACCGGGCATAGCATGTCGCGAGTTTCTTCGGCGGTGAGAGCGCGTTGAGGAAGAATCTCGGAGAGGTTTTCGTCGGCGAACTCCATCACCAGGTACAACAAGTCGTGGCCGGCGACAGTACACTTGCCTGAGTCGAACAAGCGAAGCAGATTAGGATGAGAGAGTTGCGCGGCATGATTCCATCTGGCGAGTTGCGATTCGGCAGTCGCGGATTCAGCCGGAACAAGCTTGATAGCAGCTGCCTGCGCCTCACCAGCGCCATATTCCGTCAGAAACACCGCGCTGTGATCGGATTCTCCAAGAAATCGCCGCAAGGGATATTTCCCATTGATGATCTGGCCTTCCCACTTTTTTAAGGCCTCAGCCATGTCGCACCCCCGCCTGACCGTGGAAATAGTTCAAGTATAGGCGCTTCGCCCCGGAAGCGTACGTGGCTGGATAGCTCCATACTACCAATACTGCCTGCCCTTTCAACTGGTCCTCAGGCCAGCAGTCACCAAGAGCAAACCCGCACGTTAGACCAGTAGTTTTTTTCGATTCCAATCAGATACTCTGGCAGCGATCACAGGATTCGATTCCCGCAAAATGGGAGACCAGCCGTGTTTTGCGATCGCTGTGGACTAAACTTCCTTCCGAAACAATCCGTATGCACTAGGTGTCGGCGGGTTCCTACGCGCTATTGGTTTCAATTGATGAGCCTAATTACCTTGCTTGTGGCCGTGGCGTGCAACGGCCTCGTGGCGATATTCCTGCTCCCTCGAATTGCGATGGCTCACAACGCGCGCTTCGTCTTTCGCGCCTGGTGGTGGTTTGACCAGAAAGCGGCGCTCTATGGCTGGGTGATTTTCGCCGTTGCCTTATTGGCATGGGACTACTTCGTTTGGAAAGAGGCGCGGCCAAAGATCAAAGGATGGTTTACGCGCAAGCTCTTGACGCTTTCGCTCGCCGCCGGCGTGGCTCCTATGATTCCGTGGTGGATTCCCGCTGGCCAGCCTCCGGGCCAATTCCTCTCGATGATCGGGAAATATCCCGGCCTGCCTGCGATACTTGCATGGGGAGTCGTACTGGTTGTTTCTGTCCTACTGTGCGTGGATGCGGAGTCGCGGGATTATCTTCTCGGGCATGGAAGAACCTTGAGTGTGGTGAGTACAGGGCTGCTTTTGCTCGTGCTGACGATGACGGTCTTCGGATGGTCTCTCACTTACTGAGTTGCGAATCGCTCCCAAGTTGGAATCGTGAGGTTCTGAAGAGCTGAGATTGCATTATTCCGGTCAACGCCTCCCTCCATCACTTCTCGGACCTTTGTTCCCTAGATTCCGAAGCAAAGACATCCCTTTCTAATGGCACGGAACTCTTTCCAAGTGAATTACGGAACCTCGACGCGTTCTGGGGTGTCGATGCGAATCTCGGTGAGGTCGGAGAGCAGGTTGGCGGCCCACCGGTAGATATTGTGCTCGCGGACAATTTGACGCATCCGCTGCATCCGGAGTGATTGTTGGTCTTCGGGCATCTCGATGGCCCTTTGTATGGCGTCGGCCATTTGTTCCACGTCGTACGGATTGACCAGAAGCGCGTCCGAGAGTTCGTGCGCCGCTCCCGCAAAGGTGCTTAAGATGAGCACGCCGCGCTCGTCATCGCGCGAGGCCACGAACTCCTTGGCGACAAGATTCATTCCGTCATGGAGGGAAGTGACGAGGCAAACAGAGGCCGCCCGGTAGAAGCGGGAGATTTCCTCGTGGGAGTGATGCTTCTTCAGAAAAACAATGGGTTTCCAGCGGCCAGCCTGGAAGCGCGCGTTGATGCGATCGACTTCCTTGCTCACTTCGTCGAGGAAGAGCCTATAGCGCTCGATGTCCGTCCGGCTGGGCGCTCCGATTTGAACAAAGGTAAAGCGGCGTAAGTAGGCGGGATGACGGTCAAGGAAATGTTCGATTCCGCGCAAACGTTCAATGATCCCCTTGGTATAGTCCACGCGATCCACACCGACACCGAGGAGACTGGCTTCGACACCGAGTTCGGCAAATAGGGCCGCGCGCTCCCTTCCGACGTTGCTCCCTTCCGGCAGGGGCGGGGCGGGATCGGAGAAAGCCACGCTAATCGGATAGGGCCGCACCCTTGTCACGTGTCCCTGCCGATTGACGGCGAAGCGATCCCACTCGGTCAGAGCTTCCAATCCCCGGTCTACCGTCTCAAGAAAATTATTGCAATGCGACTGGATGTGAAAGCCGATGAGATCAGCGCCCAGGAGGCCATCCAGAAGATCGCGCTGCCACGGACAGATGCCAAAGACTTCCGGATTTGGCCACGGTATATGCCAGAAGATTGCCACGCGGGCGTCCGGCCGGGCTTCCTTCACCATGCGCGGAAGTAGCGCGAAGTGATAATCCTGCGCCAGAAGTATCGGAGAATTGGTGCCCTCCATTTCTTCCAGCACGGCATCCGCGAACCGTCGGTTCACCTGCTGGTACCGGAGCCAATCATCGGGACGAAACGTCGGGCGCGTATGCGCGATGTGGCAGAGTGGCCATAGGCCTTCGTTCGAGAAGCCTTCGTAATAGCCTTTTTCTTCCTCGTCGCTTAGCCACACGCGTCGCAACGTGTAACTGGGGTGATCCGTGGGAACGCGCAAATGATCACGTTTGTCCACAGTTTCCCGGTCCGCACTACCCGAACCATGTGCGATCCAAGTGCCGTCACAGGCGATCAGCACGGGTTGCAACGCCGTGACCAGCCCGCTCGCGGGGACGAGATAGCTGATTCCGTGATCCTTCTCATTGCGGATGTGCATGCAAGGCTCGCGGTTGGAGACCACAAAAAGCGGCGTGTCTCGCAGCTTACTCCGCAAACTGACACGCAAACGTTCAGCGGTCCAGAGAGAGGAGTGCGAATCACGGAGGCGCGCCTCCTGTTCCGCGGTTGCGCGCGCGGCATTGAGGTCTTGCGCGAGGTGCGTCACTTCCGTGTGGAGTTGATTGAAGATTTCGCCTTGGGGAGGCACAGGCACGACAGACTGTGTTCCGGTTCGGAGAGTCCGCAGCCACTTCGCCGTGCGATCCAAGGGGCCGATCAAATTCCATCGCACCAGCAGCAGAGCGAGTCCGGTAATCAACACTGTTTCCACCAGTGCATTCAGCAACGCATCACGGAGGGTGTGTGATAGCCTCTCTTCGATGTAGCTCGTGTCATAGTAAATCGCGATGGTGCCCTCGAGTTGTCCGTTCCTCTCTAGAGGCATCGCATAGGCATAGAGCGGCAAATCATCCACGCGAATAAATGTGCCGAATCCGGATTTGTTGTTGGCCGCTTTCGAAAGAAGTTCAGGGCGTACTTTTAACTGGGCGGGGAGACCCTCCGTGATAGCCAGTTCTTTTCCGGACTCATCATAAACAGCAAGGCCCTTCAGGTGCTCTCGCTGGCCAAACCTTTGCACGAGACGTTGCAGAGATCTGGGCGAGTTCTGCTCCAGCAGATGCTCCACTGTTTCTTGCAGGCTATCGCCCAGACTCTCAGCGCGGCGAGCCAAATCGTGGCTGAGATTCCGTCTCTCCGTGCGGACCTGGTAACCTGCGAAAAGTAATGAAATTGCGGCGACGCTGAGGGCCAGCGGGAGAGCCATCTTTATCGTCGTACGCATTTGCTATCCTCCGGAGGAACCGGACTTTTTGTAAGGAGTCGGAGGGAGTTCGGACTCTGGGCAGCGTCGCGATTATAGCATTCGCGCAACCATACCCCACCTCCAATTATTCACCTCTCCAATTCATTTTCTGCTCGCAGTGAAATGCATGAGCTTGGAAACTGGTACGGAGTCACCGTCTGCAGGGCTGAGTTCGTTCAGCGATGAATCCAGTGCAAGCGTGAACTCCGTGCACCCTTTTTCACAACTGGAACCATCAGTAGATACTAAAACCAGATCTATGTGTCACCACCACGCGGACCGCGATATTAGTGCCGCTATCCGAGCGGTACTCGACCAGGGCTGCGGCTCCAACCGCCAGCTTGCCTTCCACCCGCGTTTTGTCGTCGACCTGGAACTCGACGGTCTGCGGTTTCTGATTCTCTTTAGAAACGCTCAACGTGAAGGCAGCGTCGCCTACTGAACTGATCTTTCCGGAAACGGATTGATTTTCAGGCAAAGAGCTCAGACTGCTGGCGGCGTTGCCAGGCGGCAATGGCTGAGCGAAGAGAGCGATGGTGAAGCAAGTAAGGAATAGAGTAGCCAGCGAGAGAACCGTTCGTAATCTCATGAGATTTTCTCCGATTCGAAATTGGGGGGACTTTACGAGGGGCACGAATCGAACCAAAGCGGCAGAAAACAGGCTCAGACCCCGTAAGTGCTTATGTATGAATAAAATGTGTGCGAAGATCTGGGAGTTGCCAGATGGTCAGTCCTGGTACTTATTCTGTGCAAATATTGCGCGATGCTTGGTTTAACCGAGTGGTTTTTCTCGAAAATGCAGTGAGCTAAAGACAAGCCCACTTGCTACCATGGAAAACTGATCGGCCGGCTTACAGCCCCCGTTGCGGAGTGGTATGCTCACGCCAGCAGTTCCAATGCCCCAAATCTCTCGAAGTGAGCTGCGTGGGTAGACTGTCGGCCTGCGGGAAAAAACCATGTTTGAACGCTACACAGAGAAAGCACGTCGCGTGATTTTCTTCGCCCGCTACGAGGCAAGCCAATACGGAAGCCACCAGATCGAGACGGAGCATTTGTTACTCGGATTGTTCCGCGAGGACCGGGCGCTGGTTCGAAGATTTCTCAGTGAGAAGGGAGGATCGCAATCCCTTCGTGACGAAATCGAATCGCGGATCACACGTGGAGAGAGAATCTCTACCTCGGTGGATGTCCCTCTCAGCGCGGAGTCAAAGCGAATTCTTAACATGTCCGCGGAAGAGGCGGAGCGGCTTGGCGTAAAACACGTTGGCACGGAGCATCTGCTGCTTGGGATTCTCCGCGAAGAGAAGTGCCTGGCCGCGGAACTTCTGAGCGAACGTGGACTCACCCTGAATTGGATTCGCGAAGAATTGGCCCACGTTCCCACCTTGAATGCGACCGACTTGGGCGGGGAATTGGTATCGCTGTCGCAGGTCGTGAATTCGTGGAGTTCAGGGGACGCCACGGCTTTTGCCAGATCGTTTGCATCAGACGGCCAATTCGTGGACCCACAGGGCAATCTGTGGATTGGGCCAGAGCGCGTGCACGAGGGCGCGAGACTCATCTTTTCAGATCCCGGTTGGAAGAAATGCCTTGGCAGCATAGAAGATGTTCAGTTCGTGGGTTCCAAGGCCGTGATGGCCACGCTCGCCTGGCGATCCGCCGCTCCGCCGGAAACAGCTAATCCTGGTTGCGTTCGCATGACGGTGATCCTCACTCAAAAATCCGAAGGATGGGCCATAGCCCGGGCACAGGCCACGCTCGTACAACCCCAATCGCGCTCGGCTGCTGTTTGACGCCATACCCAGGTGCTAGAGCCGCCCCCCGTGCCATCCTGGGAGCAAAACCGCGAGAATTCGGCCCTCTTCCTTGACTTGCCGCCCGCACGACGGAATAATGATTAAGCATGAGCGTTAGCGCCGGAGGCGTTCAGGACGTGTTTCTCGATGTAAAAGAACTCGCGGTTCGCAAGTTGCGCATCCGGAAGACCTACGCACCGGCCGCGATCGATTACCACTCGTCTGAGATCAAGCAGGTAGCGCCGTTGGAAGTCAACGCCACGGCGGAATTGCTCGAGGGCCAGATACGGATTGAAGGGCAGCTGGAAACCAAGATAGAAATGGTCTGCGCGCGATGCCTGGAGCCGGTTGTAGAAGACGTGAACCGTTCATTCGACTTGTTTTATGCTCCATTGCCGAAGGGCGCCAAACCGAAGGAAGATCGGCTCAAGGACGACGATACCGAAATTGGTTTTTATGAAGGAGACGGCCTATTTCTGGCGGATGTGCTGCGAGAACAGGTGCTGTTGGCATTGCCTTTGAAGGTCATCTGTCAAAGTGACTGCCGGGGATTGTGCCCAAGCTGCGGTGCTAATCTGAACCACGAGGAGTGCCGCTGTGAGACCCACGCGACGGATCCTCGACTGGCTCCCCTTGCGCGCCTAAAGCAGGACTGGCTGAAAAAACAATAGTTTCCAGGGCCAAAAGCCCATACAATCCGCCGAGTTCGGCGGGAATGAGGAGTATTGCTATGCCTAACCCGAAAAGACGGCATTCGAAGAGACGGACGAGCACACGGCGAGCCCATGACTTCCTTGAGAAGCCTGCGCTAGGCGAATGCCCGAACTGCCACGAAACGAAACAGCCGCATCAGGCCTGTCCGCACTGCGGCTATTACAAGGGTCGCGCCGTGCAAGATAAATCGGCCTGACGCTGCTCTACAGCTCCCGGGTTCCATCCAGAAACTGGCGGTCCGTAAATCCGATGATCACTATCGCCGTTGACGCCATGGGCGGAGACAACGCGCCCCGCCCCGAGGTAGAAGGCAGCGTGCTGGCTGCGCGCGAATTGGGCGTACGTGTGATGCTAGTGGGGCAACCTGGGGTCGTTCGCGCGGAGCTCGCCAAGCACGCCGCGCCGAGCTTGCCCATCGAGATTATTCCGGCCAGCGAGGTCATCACCATGGAAGATCACCCGGCTCAGGCGTTTCGCCGGAAGAAAGACAGTTCCGTGCATGTGGCGACGCGCTTGGTGCGTGAGGCCAAGGCCGACGGGTTGGTCAGTGCTGGAAACACGGGGGCGGTCATGACCGTGGCGAGGTTTTTGCTCGGCACACTGGAATCGGTCGACCGAGTGGCGCTTGCGGCGCCTTTCCCGAACGCCAAAGGCGGCGTTTCCGTGCTCCTGGACGTCGGCGCCAACGTGGACTCCAAGCCGGAGCATTTGGTGCAGTTCGCGGTGATGGGGGAGATCTATTATCGGGCGACCTTTGGGAACCGGCGTCCCCGGGTTGGTCTGCTGTCGGTGGGGGAAGAGGAAATCAAAGGCAACGAACTTACGCGAGAGGTTTATACGCGGTTGAAAAAGCTTCCGGTGCAGTTTGTCGGCAATGTCGAGGGAGGAGATCTCTTCTCAGGGAACGTGGATGTTATTGTGAGCGATGGATTCGTCGGCAACATCGCCCTGAAAATCTGTGAAGGACTCGCCGTGCAGATCTTTGGGCTGCTCAAAAAGTCGATCCAGAGTTCGCTGGCTTCGCAAGTCGGCTTTCTGTTTTCGAGGGGAGCGTTGAAGGGTTTGCGAAAGACGATTGATTACACGGAGTACGGAGGAGCGCCTCTTTTGGGTGTTCGGGGAGTGTGCGTCATCGGCCATGGGCGCTCCAACGCCAAGGCCGTTAAGAACGCCATCCGGGTAGCCGCGGGACTCGCCCGCGCTCGCATCAATGAAAAAATCGAACAGGAGCTCTCGGCCGCGAGCGTTCACGCGTGACGGCTCAGAAGAGGAATTGACGATGGGCAAAGTTGCATTTGTATTTCCTGGTCAGGCTTCGCAGTACACCGGCATGGGCAAGGAACTCGCTCAAAAGTATCCGGCAGCCGGGGCAGTGTTCGAGGAAGCCGATAAAGCCCTTGGATTTTCCATTTCAAAGATGTGTTTTGAGGGCACCGAGGACGAACTGAAGCTGACCGCCAATACTCAGCCGGCCATTCTTACATGTTCAGTCGCATTCTATCGCGTGCTTGCCGAGAGAGGTCTCAGTCCTGATTTCGTGGCTGGCCACAGCCTCGGAGAATATTCCGCGCTCGTGGCTGCTGGTGGTCTGAAATTTTCTGATGCCGTGCAGATCGTTCGCAAGAGAGGCACGTACATGCAGGAAGCCGTCCCGGCGGGTGTTGGTGCGATGGCCGCTATCATGGGATTGTCGCCCGCCGTTGTGGCGGATGCCTGCAAACGAGCCGCGGATGGGGAAATTTGTTCCGCTGCCAATCTTAATTCTCCGGAGCAAACGGTGATTTCCGGTCATGCGGGAGCTGTCAAGCGCGCCGTCGAAATCGCTTCGCAATTAGGGGCTAAGCGCGCGGTGATTCTGCCGGTGTCCGCGCCTTTCCACTCCGCTCTCATGATGCCCGCACAAGAGCGGTTGGCCGGAGTTTTGAAGAGCGCGAGCTTCATGAACCTAAGCGTTCCGCTGGTGACCAACGTGGACGCCGACACGGTTACAACTGGCGACGAGGCGCGCGAAGCGCTCATACGCCAGGTGACCATGCCGGTGCGTTGGGAAGAATGTGTGCGCTTGCTCATCGATGAAGGCGTGAACACTTTCGTCGAAGTCGGCCCAAGCCGCGTGCTTAGCGGCCTGTTGCGCCAAATCGAGAGGTCAGTGGCCACGCTGAATGTGGAAGACGAAAAAAGTTTGGCCGTTACCGTCGAGAAGATCGCCGGTGCGCGCTCGGACGCGGCCTAGGTCGCGCGGGTCCCAGCCTGCGCCAGCCGCGGGAATTTGCAGGATCTAATCAGCGGAAGCCTGGGGCGAAGTATTGAGGCTTTCCGCCGGGGATACGTATATGTTCAGCCTGAAAGACAAGGTCGCTTTGCTAACCGGGGCCTCACAAGGCATCGGTCGTGAAACGGCTCTCGCGTTCGCCGAAGCCGGCGCCAAAGTTGCCGCCGCTGCCCGCAATGAGGAAAAGCTTGCCTCTCTGGTGAGCGAGATCGTCAACGCCGGAGGCGAGGCGATAGCCATCAAGATGGACGTCGCCGATCCGGAACAAATCAAATCCGGCTTCAAGCAGGTGTTCGAGAAATTCAACCGGCTCGATATCCTGGTCAACAACGCGGCGATTACCCGCGATGGGCTCGCCCTGCGCATGAAGCAGGAAGATTGGGACGCCGTCATCCGCACGAACTTAACCGGCGCGCATCTCTGTATCCAGCAGGCACTCTCCACGATGATGCGTGCCCGCACCGGGCGTATCATCAACATCGCGAGCGTCGTCGCTCAGATGGGCAATGCGGGCCAGGCGAATTACGTTGCCGCCAAAGCAGGCCTCGTTGGCCTCACGAAAGCGATTGCCATTGAAATCGCTTCACGCAACATCACCGTCAATGCCGTAGCCCCGGGCTTCATCGCCACGCCGATGACGGATGTTCTGCCGGACAAGGTAAAAGAGGAGCTCAAGAATCGTATTCCCCTGGGGCGCATGGGCTCCGCGCGGGATGTGGCTTCGGCCATTGTATTCTTAGCGAGCGACGAAGCTGCGTACATTACCGGCCACGTTCTAGACGTCAACGGCGGCCTCTATTTGGCATAGTTCGCGGCAGTAGGCCCACACTTCCGAAGCGCATTCCCCTGGCGAGTATCAAATCTCATCGAAACAAGATTCCCGCAATGAGCTTGTCCGGCAACGGCCCGAAGTCAAGATGGTACGTCCCTCCCGGGATTAAGCTCCTCGTAAAGCTGAATTTGAGTAAGCGAGCGTAGGAAAGCTTTTCAGCTCGGTTTGACTGGCTCTGATTTTGTCGGCGCGACCAATTCGACTTGCTACTCCTATGCATTCGAAATAGAATGCGCCGGACATAGCGCATTTGCGCGGGAACTGGCATCGAGTCGCAAGCGGAAGTCCGCCGAAGGGCCGCCGGAAACCACCGTGTATTCTCATCCTTTTTCCTACCATCGCGCCGCGACGCTCGAAGAAGCTTCCAAGTTGCTTTTGCAGTTAGGAGAGGAAGCACGCCCGCTTGCCGGCGGACAAAGTTTGATTCCGCTCATGAAAATGCGCTTGGCCCGGCCGGTGGCTCTTGTTGACATCAACGGTATCCCGAGTCTCGCCACCATCCAGCGCGAGAATGGCGAGCTTCGTTTCGGCGCCCTGGCTCGTCATGCGGACATCGAGAACTCTGAAATCGCAACATCCATTCCGATCTTGCGTGATTGTTCTGCTGGGATCGCCGACGTTCAAGTCCGCAACCAGGGCACGATCGGAGGTTCGCTCGCCGAAGCCGACCCAAGCGGCGATTGGGCCGCGGTTCTTCTTGCCCTTGAGACGTCCGTAAGATGCGCCGGGCAAGGGAGCGAGCGGACGGTACCGCTCGAGGAGTTCATCAAGGACGCGTACACAACGGTCCTTAAACCCGGCGAGCTGGTGCGCGAGGTAATCGTCAAAGCCCCGCCGAAAAACAGCGGAGGCGCCTATCTTGCGTTTAAACGGAGCGCACCTGTCTATGCAACGGTCAGCGCCGCGGTGCAGCTTGTCCTCGACGGCAAGAACACCTGCAAGGACATTCGCATCATTCTCGGTTGCGTCGGGCTAACGGCCCTTCGTGTAAGAGAAGCGGAGGCGGCGCTCCGTGGGAAACCGCTCGAAGCGAAAAACATCCAAGCTGCCGCGGACGCTGCCCAGAGCGCGGCCGAGCCACAAAGCGACATGCGGGGATCGGCGGAATATAAACGAGTGCTCGTGGCAGCCTTGGTGAAGCGAGCCATTGGCATTGCAGCGCGGCGTTCTCGAGGTGAACAAGTGGAGGCGGGGCACGAATATGCCGGACGCTGATAAGAGGATGGTCCGGATTCGCGTGAACGGCGAACACCGGGAAGCAAACGTCGAGCCGCGCACACTGCTCGTGGAATTCCTGCGCGATCATTTGAATCTCACGGGCACGCACATCGGCTGTGACACAACGTACTGCGGCGCGTGCACCGTGATGCTCAACGGACGCACCGTCAAATCCTGCACACTTTTCGCTGTCATGGCGGACGGTGGAGAAATCACCACGGTGGAAGGCCTTTCGACGAACGGCGATCTTCACCCCGTGCAGAAGGCATTTGCGGACTGCCACGGATTGCAATGCGGCTACTGCACGCCGGGTCTGCTCCTTTCCGCGCTTCAACTGCTTTCCAAAACTCCTAGCCCGACGGATAGCCAGATCCGCAAAGGGATCGCCGGAAACACCTGCCGCTGCACCGGCTACCAGAACATTTTCAAAGCCGTTCGCAAAGCAGCCGCCGATATGGAAAAAGGCTGAGCATGGAGATCAAGTTTGGAGGAGACTTCGTCGTCAAGAAAAAGCCAGAAGAGGTCTATAGTTTTCTAGTCGATCCGAGCCGGTTCTGTCCACTCCTGCCGGATTTTCAGAGCATGGAAGTGCTCGACGACAAGAATTTCATGGTCAAACTGGCCGTGGGAATTTCTCACATCCGGGGCACCGCAAAAGTGAAAATGTCGCTTGTGGAATCGCTATTAGACAAGCATGCGGTCTATCAAGGCAACGGGGAAATTCCCGGCGGCAGGACTACGTTGCGTGCGGGCTTTGACCTCGAGGCCGTTCCAGGAGGGAGCACCAAAGTGCTTTGGAGCGGACAGTCCTCTGTCGTGGGAGGCATCGCCTCGCTCGCGGGCGGATTGCTTGAGCCACTTGCGAAGAAGAACGTCCAGAAGTTGATCGATGGATTGCAGAAGGCATTGAGTTAGGCACAGGTTCGAGGCATGGCTAAAAAGGCGCACGCAAAACCAAAGAAAGCGAAATCTGCCCCATCAGCTGCGGGCAATAATTCTCAATCTTCGCAGAATTGGGTCGGGCAGCCCATCCGCCGAAAAGAGGAAGACCGGCTTGTGCGCGGCAAGGGCATTTTCGTGGACGACCAGAAGCTCACTGGCATGCTGCACATACGTTTTGTCCGCTCTCCGTATGCCCACGCAAAAATCACGCGCGTGGATGTCTCTAAGGCCGGCGCCCTGCCGGGAGTCATCTGCACGCTGACCGGCGCGGAAGTCAAAGGCATGGTCAGTCCTTTTATTGAAATTGGACCGGACGTCGGGCAGAAAATCGCCGACTATCCGATGGCCGTCGATAAAGTCGTCTATCAAGGCGAACCGGTCGCAGCCGTCGTTGCGGAAACGCGGATGCTGGCCGAGGATGGCGCGGAACTCGTGGAAGTCGATTACGATCCCTTGCCGCCCGTCATGAGTATCGAAGACGCCTTGAGAGACGAAAACCTGCTCCACCCAGAGATGGGCACGAACCGGAATTGGCACGGTCTTTTTGAATTCGGTGACGTGGAAAAATCCTTGAAGCAGGCCGCACACGTCGTCCACATAGGCAGGCTCCATTTTCATCGTTTTTCGAGCACGCCTCTGGAAAACAACGCGATGATCGCCGTGTGGGACTCGCGCTCGGAGCGCATCGAATATTGGTCGAACAATTCGTTCCCTGCGTTTGCCGCGCAATTTCTATCGCCGGCGCTCGGAGTTCGCATCGACCAGATCTTGATGAAAAGTTTCGATATCGGCGGGGGATTTGGAATCAAGATCACCAACTATCCCTATATGGCTTTGTGTGCTCTGGCATCGCGCAAGGCCGGCGACCGCCCTGTCAAGTGGGCGGAAACCCGCACGGAGCACATGCAAGCCAGCGCTCATGGAAACGAACGAACGTTTCTCGACACTCGCGTGGCTCTCGATAGAAATGGGGTCATCACCGCGATTGATTCGCGGCACATCGACGATTGCGGTGCGTATCCGCGCTATGAGCCGCTGGGCTGCGTCATCTGGGCGCAAGTGCTCGCGGGTTCGTACCGCGTCAAAAACATCCGCATCGATATGAACCAGGTCCTGACGAACAAGTGTCCTGTTGGTCCGAATCGCGGCTACTCGCGCATGCAGCAGCTGTGGTTCATGGAGCGCGTCCTGGACATTTGCGGCCATTCCCTCGGAATTCCGGCGGATGAAATGCGCGTGCGCAACTACATCCGCAAGAATGAAATGCCCTACACAACGCCCAACGGTTGCGTTTACGATTCCGGCGATTACGCCGGCATGTTGGCGATGGCCAAGAACCTGATTGGCTGGGACGACTGGAAGAAAAAACAGTCCGCCGCCCGCAAAGAAGGCCGATGGATCGGCCTTGGCATTGGCTCCACGCTCGATTCCGGGACGAATAATTTTGGGCAAGCGCGCATCATCAATCCGGGCGCTCCTTTCTCCGGACAATCCAAAGCTGCCATCGCAAAACTGGACATCTACGGCGAGGTGGTAGTCAGCATGGGGTCGGTTCCACAGGGACAAGGACATGAGACAACCGCCGCCCAGGTGGTCGCGGATGTTCTAAGAATTTCTCCGGACCTCGTCAAGGTCAAACCGGGATTCGACACCGAACAGAATGCTTACACCGGGCATACCGGCACGTATGCCAGCCAGTTCGCCGTCACCGGACTCGCCGCGATTAACGGGGCAGCGGAGAAACTTCGCAAGGAAATGAGCCGTCTCGCCGCATGGGCCTTGAAAGCAAAAGAGAAAGACCTGGAATTTGGAGTCGGCGCTCAGGGGCCCGAGGTCCGGGTAAAGAATTCGAAGAAATCCATCAATTACTGGGCGCTTGCAAACATCATAAACGTGAACAATGCGGGGATGCCTGAGGACTTGTGGGATATCACGCTGAATTGCCGCCACGTTTATCACGCCCCTTTCCAGTTGCCGGACATCAAACGCAAGTACGGCAATCTCACGCTCACTTATTCCGCGCAAATCCATGTCGCAGCGATGGAGATCGACCGCGAAACGTACCAGCCGAAAATTCTTGCGTATGCCTGTGTGGACGATTGCGGGCGCGCCATAAACCCGCGCATCGTCGAGGGCCAAGTGCACGGCGGCACGGCCCATGGCATCGGTGCGGCTCTCATGGAACATTGCGCCTACGATTCCGATGGCAACTTGCTTGCCTCCACGTTCAGCGATTACACGCCGATCACCTCGATGAATATGCCGGACCTTCTCTATGGCCATATGGAGTCGCCATCACCCTTCACATTCAATGGCGCAAAGGGCATGGGCGAAGGCGGCGCCGCCCCCGTTCACACTATTTGTGCGGCGCTTCAGGACGCCCTGTATTCCTCCGGAGTTGTTATCGAGGATTCACACAATACCGGCGACTCGCTGTTTCGGGCCATGCAGCGCGCGCGAAAAGGCGAGTTTGCCGGAATGGTTCGTGTCGAACATCGCGGCGCCGCGCGCTAGAATGATCGCGAAGCTGGACTGCCGCTCGTCCCGCCAGAATCCAATGAGTCTGCATCCAAACATTCGCGCGACATTCTCCACACAACGGTCGCCCGCCACCGCTTACCCACCCCACGGGACTAGCCAAACAATCTTTTTACGCATATGAAGCGCGTCTGCGTCATCGGGTGTGGCTCTATCGGCAGCCTCTACGCCGCGCATCTGGCGCGAGTCACGGAGTTGTGGGCTTTTGTCCGGCGCCCGGAGCACGCACGCGCCCTCAACGAGCGCGGCTTGCGTGTGACTGGCAGCCACGAATTTCACACACACATCCGCGCAACGCACAATCCCGCGGAATTACCCAAGTTCGATCTTGGGATTGTCGCGTGCAAGGCCACGCAGACTGTGGAGGCGCTCCGTCCTGTCGCTCATCTCTTCGATACTGGCGCAATTCTTTCTTCGCAAAACGGCCTTGGAGCCGAAGAAATCATCGCCGATCTCACGAAGACTTACGTGATGCGGGGCACAACCTTTATGAGCGGTACCCGGCACGATGATACGCACGTGCAATACGAACTCGACACCGCCACATGGATGGGGCCGTTCGAACCCACCAACACTCCGTTCTCCTTGGTGAAGGAAGCCGCCGACTTGCTCATCGCCTCCGGCTTGAAAGCGGAAGCGCTCGAGGATGCCCGTCCCGCGCAATGGTCCAAAGTGATTTTCAACTCATCGGTCAACGCCGTTTCCGCTCTGACGGAGCTTCCGCATTCCTTTCACTACGCGCAGGAAATCCAGTTTGGCGATCTCGGCCATCTCCTGCACGATTTGATCGAAGAAGGAAAACGCGTCGCCGCCGGGTTAGGCATCTCGCTTTACGAAGATCCCTGGGAAATGAATAAGCTCGGCGCGCAAACTGACCACCCTCCTTCAATGCTCTACGACATTCGCAATAAGCTGCGCACCGAAGTAGACTTTCTCGGCGGCGCCATCGCCCGAGAAGCTCTTCGCGCGGGCGTTCCGGCGCCGTTGCATACCGCTCTCTATCGCCTCATCAAAGGCAAGGAAGCATCCTGGACTTACCGGGGAAGGGAGCGCGACGCGCAGAAGTAAGCGGCAAACACATGGCGTACGGCATCGATCACGAAAAATGGAGCCGCGTGCGGCGCATGATGGAGTTGCACAACCTCGATGCGATCGTGGTCCGCGCGCCCGACAACGTTCTCTACCTCACGAACTACTGGACAATGAAGGGCTACGACCTCGCCATCTTTCCCCGCGAAGGCGATCCCACACTTCTCGTCATTGAGCCCCAGTTCCGCGAGACGCAGCGGACTGCATGGAACAAGGACGTGCGATTTTTCCCGTTCTATCACCCCAAAGATCCGCGCCCGCCGATGATCCGCGCCGTCGAGATGGCTGTCGAAGTTCTGCGGGAGCGCAAGCTGGATGGCCGCGTGGGCATCGAGCTATCGCAAACGTCGCAGATTTGCGATCGCATGGTCGGAGAGCCGACAGTCTACTGGCAGGGTTTCTACGATGCGTTTCGAAGGGGCTGCCGCGAAATTGTGGACGCTGCGCCATTTCTCTCGGAAGTCCGCATGATCAAGACGCCGCAGGAAATTGAGCGCATGCGTCTGGCCAACGAACTCGCGGCTCTCGGCATGGTGCACGCGCGCGATCATATCCATGCGGGAATGAAAGAAAGCGAAGTAGCCGCGATGATCGAGGGCCACATTCATGCGATCGGCGTTGGCTACAAGGGCAAGGTCGAAATGGCCCGTGCCTTTACGCTGGTCTGGTCCGGCCGTGGAATCGCCACTTTCACCGCCACGAGCCATCGTCCCGTGATCGAAAACGAACCAACGCTTGTCGAGATCTGGGTCTGCGCCGACGGCTACTGGACCGACCTGACAAAAAATCTTTGCCCCGGCCGCCTTACTCCCGAATACAATCGGTTGCTCGATCAATTGCTCAAGATATTTGGGGATGCCGTCGGTTGTGTCAGGAGCGGCGCTCCGCTTGCAGAAATCGATCGCATCATTCGCGACGGGATTGATGCGGCAGGGTATCCAGGTCAGCCTTCTCATCCAGTTGCGCACGGAGTGGGAGCACGCGCCCATGAAGCGCCTTACTCTCATCGCATCGTTCCCGGCGAGATGCGTTCAGGAATGGTGCTGGCCATTGAGCCTGGCATTTATTGGGATGGCGGCGGAGGATTGCGGCTCGAAGACAATTTTCTGGTGACGGAGAGCGGATGCGAGAAACTTTGTTCGTATCCCGACGATTTTCGGCGTTAATCGCTTCGTAAAAAAGTGCACGCACGGGACGGAGGTCCCCGACGCAATGAATGAAGCTTTGGCTAACGCAATTCTCTCGCAAATTCGCGAGGAGGAAATTGTCGCCATGGCCTGCGACGTCGTGAACATCCCGAGCCCCACCGGCGAGGAATTGGAGATGAGCCGGTACATGCGCCGCGTTCTTGAAGAAGCAGGACTGAACGTATCATGGCAGGAAGTCGAAGAAGGCCGCGCGAATGTCGTGGGTGTGCTGGAAGGCGCCGCGAACGGCAAGAGTCTCATGTTCAACGGTCACATGGACACATCGAACTCCGGGCGCGAAACTTTTCTTACCGGCCTCGGCTACAAGCCAAAAGCGGTGATTCGTGAGGGCATGATCTACGGCCTCGGCATATACAACATGAAAGGCGCGCTGGTCTGCTACACGCAAGCCGTCAAAGCCTTGATGCGCGCTGGCGTCAAACTGGAAGGCGATGTAATGATTGCCGCGGTCGTCGGCGAAATCGAAAAGACGCAATGGAGCGACGAATTTGTCGGCAAGGAGTACCGTGGCTACGGCGTAGGCACGCATCACCTGGTCAACCACGGCGTATTGCCGGATATGTGCATTTTGGGTGAGCCGACAGACATGCAGCTCGTGCTCGGGCATTACGGAACGGTGTGGGTTAGGATTTCGACGCACGGCCACTATGTCCACACAGCTTTCACTCGCGGCAAGCAGGACCAAAGCTCCATTTTCCGTCTCAAAGAAATTCTTGCGGCAATTTATGAGTGGATTGTCGCGTGGGAGAAGAGAGCCGGGTACGATGGACAACCCGGCGTCGTCAACGTCGGCTGCATTCGGGGTGGCCAGCCGTGGAGGGTCAGCCGGACGCCGGAACGTTCCGACGTTTTCCTGGACGTGCGCGTGCCGCCGCCGATGCCGTTGAAAGAGGTACGCGTTGCGATCAAAGATCTCGTGCTGGCACTGCGAAAGAAGCATCCAGGCTACGGCATCGAGTACGAAACTTTCGTCTCCGTTCCTGGGGCGGAAATCTCGAAGGATCATCCCCTGGTAAAGACAATCGAAGGCTGTCACCAGCGGGTGCTCGGAGCGGCTCCGAAGCACACGACCGTATTATGGGATTCCGACGCCTCCGTGATGACCCGTTACGGCATTGAGACGCTAAATTACGGCCCGTCCAGTGGGCCGCGCGATGCCGAAGGCGAGAAAGTCGCGATCGAAACACTCGTAAACACTGCCAAAGTCTATGCGCTTGCCGCCGCGCAAATCTGCGGTGCGACCTGACCGTGGACGGAGCCGAAATCGATGACTAGTCCGACTGAAATCGCTCGACGCTATACCAACATTCGAGCCGCAATGTCCGCGGAGCGGTGTGATGCCCTCATCGTTTGCGGCAACCAGTACACCGGCTTTGAAGGAGCCGTACGCTACACCTCCGGGTTCGAAATCGTCCATCGGTACGTGTATGTGTTGATTCCACTCGCAGGCGATCCCGTTCTCGTCTTTCCGCGTGAAGCACGCTGGATCGGCGATAAGAAAGCGCCCTGGGTCAAAGAGAAGGTGTGGGCGGAGATCCCGGGGAAATGGCTGCGCGAAGAAATCGAAAAGCATAAATGGAAGCGCGTTGCCGTCTATGGAATGGAATTCGTAATGGCCGTCCGCGATTTTCGCGAACTGCAGCAGGGCTCTTTCGAACTCGTCCCCTTCGACTTTCCCTTCGACATGGCGCGCGCCGTCAAAAGCGAGGAAGAACTCGCGGGCTTTCGCGATAGCATGGACATCATCCTCGACGGATTTCACGCGCTGCTCGCCTCGTACGAACCCGGCAAGAGTGAAGCCGAAATCATGGCCCCGGCTGTCGAAGTTTTCTTCGCTCGCGGCGCCGGACCGCGGATGATGAACATAGTCCTGAGCGGCACTGGCGGCGAAGCGGAAGCGCACTTCAAGGTTCCCTCTCTGCGCAAAGTCGGTCCGGAAGACCTGCTGCTCTACTCGCTGGAAATTGCCGGCGCCGACGGTTATTGGGTGGAATTTTCCCGCGCTCTCATTCGGGGAAAGCCGAGCCCGCGAACGCTGGCGATGAGCGAAGTCTATCCAAACGCCATGGAGGCCGCGCGGCAGCAAATGCGCGAGGGCGCGCTGGCAAGCGACGTTCACAAAGCAGCCACAAACGTTTTCGACAAAGCCGGTTTTAAGCTCGGACATCTTACGGGCCATTCCATTGGCATGACCATGATCGAGTACCCCGCAATCGGGGCGAACACGCACATCGAGTTGAAAGAAAATATGGTGCTCAGCTTTCACCCTCAAGTTGTCGATCAGGATGGGCAGGTTTGTCTCTACACGCAGGACACCTATCGCGTGGGCAAGAAGGCAGGCGAATGTCTCGCGAATGTTCCTTGGCGCTTTTATCCCGGCATTGAGGCTTTGAAAACCGCATGAGCGTGAAGATTTGCGTCGTCGGCTGTGGCGCCATCGGCGGCATTTTTGGCGCGCACCTGGCGCGCCTCCAGGATGTTGAAGTCCACGCCTACGATGTGTGGAAGGAGCACACGCGCGCCATCAACGAACGCGGCTTGCGCATCAGCGGCGCCGCCGATTTCACCGCAAAGCTGCACGCGACCGCCAACCCAAGCGAAATTCCTCCTTGCGACTTTGGAATCGTTGCGACAAAAAGCACTCATACGCGCGAAGCGATCGAACAGACGGCTCACATTTTTGGAGAAAACAGCGCGGTCTGTTCCGTCCAAAACGGCGTCGGCAATGAAGAGATTCTCGCGAAACGAGTGCGTTATGTGATTCGCGGTACCACCTTTCCTGCAGGTCATGTTGCCGGGCCCGGCCATGTCGGCTTTGACATCAACGGCGATACATGGATCGGTCCGTTCGAGCCGACGAACACACCCTATCCGCTTGTGGAACAACTCGCCGGACTCCTCAACCGCTCCGGCCTGCGCGTGATCCCGCTTCCCGACGCACGCGGCGCCCAGTGGACCAAGCTCATTTTCAACGCTTCTACCAATCCCGTTGGCGCGCTCACTCTGTTGCATCACGGCGCCGCCACACGTTTCCAGCCGACCGGTGCCTTGTTTAACGCCCTCATCGCCGAAGGCGAAGCTGTCGCCAAGGCGATGGGAATCGTGCTTCACGGCGATCCCCGCGCCCTTGTCCAAAAAGGCGCTAATGCTCCCGGCAAGCACAAAGCCAGCATGCTCCAGGACATTCTTGCCAAGCGGCAAACTGAAGTGGACTTTATGAATGGGGCCATCGCCGAGTGGGGCGAAAAACTGGGCGTTCCGACTCCGCTCAATCGCGCGCTCTGGCAACTTACAAAAGGACTCGAACACTCCTGGACTGATCCGGCATAGCGTGGGCCGAAGATTATGCCGGGTTTTGCCAACGTATCTGGGTAGGGGCGGGTTTTGCCGAGCCCAAAACGTAATTCGCCATAAATCGCCCGTGGACTTGCAATTCGGCCCGAGCGTAGAACTGGGGACTTAGCAAGAGATGACGATGCCTTTCAAAATTGGCGTCTTGCAGCTCAGCATGGAGCCGCTCGACGAAACCGTAAAAATGGCGCAAGCCTGCGACGCCGCGGGATTCGATACGTTTTGGCTCGCGGAAGCCTATCCCTGGTGGCGCAAACACTCCATGGAAGCGCGATCCTCCACCGCTGTGACGGCCATTGCCGCGCGCGAGACCAAGCGTATCGTCATCGGCTGGGGCATCATTTCTCCGTACACACGCCATCCCGTGCAAATTGCCATGGAGGCGCGCGTGCTTCAGGAAGCCGCCGGTAAGGACCGTTTCCTCCTCGGGCTCGGAGCTTCGAAAATATTCATGAAGGAAATCGGTGAAGGCGAGAAGGGAAGAGAAGTCGGGCCCGCCACAGTCATGCGAGAAAGCATCGAAATCATCGAAGCGATGCTCATGGGCGGCGAAGTCAAGTACGAAGGGAAAGCCTTCCAGGCCTATTCCCCGGCGCTTAAGCCGGATGCGCACGTGCCGCGCTGGCGTCCGCCGATTTACGTTGGAGCGACCGGCCCGGTGCTGCAGCGCCTTGCAGGTTCACACTCCGACGGTTTGCTGACCGCAAGCATCACCACGCCAAAATTTGTCCAGTATTCTCGAAAAATGATGGAAGAGGGCGCGCGCAAGGCCGGCAAAGTCGCCGCGAATCTCGACCTTGGCTCCGTAATTGTCGGTAGCATCGGCGAAGATCCAAAAACGGCTCGTGAAGGCGCGCGCGAAATGGCCGCCATGTATCTTGCCAATAAAGTCCAGAACATTCGCGGCTCGGCGGATACGTTGCTCGAATGCGCCGGCCTTTCGTTTGAAGAGATTCGTCCCATCGCCGAGGCCATGGAAAGCGGTGGCCGCAAAGCCGCCGCTCGCGCGGTCACGGACGCAGTTCTCGAAAAAGTTTGTCCGATCGCCGGAACTCCGCGGCAATGCATCGAGCGGCTTGAAGAGTATCGCGCCGCAGGCTGCTCGCACATCCTGCTCGAGCTTTGGGGAGAGGATCGGCTTGCGCAGGCACGGCTCTTCGGTGAAAAAGTCCTGCCCCATTTTCGGAAGCACTAATTTTGTTGGGTTGATCCGCCGGAAAATCAGTCCGCGGCCGCTGATTCACTGCGGTACTTTTCCTTGTAAGAGACTACGCGATTCCGCAGGACCCCGATTCTCTCGATCTCGCATTCCACAACGTCACCCGGTCGTAGATAAAGTGACTTCGGGTCGCCGCTGAAAGCCGCAACTCCGGAAACCGTTCCAGTGGAGAGCACATCACCCGCGGTATAACCCATCGGCGAATAGTGCGCAATGATTTCCGGCACGGTCACGGACATTTTGCTTGAATGCGATTGTTGGCGCACTTTTCCGTTGACTCGCAGCTCCATCGCCAAATTGTTCGGATCCCGGATTTCGTCCGCCGTGACGATATGCGGCCCCAGCGGACAGAATGTGTCGATCCCCTTGCAAAAACTGAATACTCCGGACTTCATTTCCCGCCGTTGGATGTCGCGCGCGGTCACGTCGTTGAAAATCACGTAGCCGCCGATATAATCGCGCGCCTGCTCAGCCGAAAAATGTTTTCCCGATTTCTTGAGCACAACCGCAAGTTCGAGCTCGTAATCCAGCTCTTCGGTCAGATGCTCGGGATAAACGATCTCTTCATCAGGTCCGATGATGGCGTCCACATTCTGAAAAAACACGATCCACGGAAGCACGGGATGGGAAAAACCCGACTTTTGGGCTTCTTCGTGGTGTTCGCGGAAGTTTCCGGCAGTGTGAAAAAATTTCTTCGGGTTGATCGGTGCCTTGATTCGCACCGAGTCTCGCCGAACAAGTATGGGCTCTCCCGAAGCACCCAAGGTGTCGGGCCCTCTTTTCAACGCGTATTCCATCGCGGTCCGCGCCGCGTCCAGGCCCCGGTCACCGTTGGCAAAAAGGCCGCGCATTTCAGCCGGAACGCGCGCATCCGCGAGCGCATAAAACGCGCCTTCATTCTCAACATCGCGAAGGTGGAGCGCATAGGCCGCGTTGAGGTCCACGATCTGACCATCCGGCGCAAGTCCGCCGATGCGGTTTTCGCGGCCCTGCGCATGAAAAGTGACAAGTTTCATTTAGTTTCCTTTTGAGTGCTGCGCAGCAAATGTTACCAAAACTGCGGCATTCGTGTTGATGCAGACGGTTCGCGGCTACGGTCAACAAAATTTTACGTCGCGACGGCTCGATTGCACTGCAATCATGGTTTCAGGGGCAACCCGGTAAAACGAATCCCGGCGCTGTGCACCTTATAGCGCACGTTTATCCCGACCAGCAGCGCGGTGAGCGATTCCGCAATCCGCGCATTTTCAAGTTTTCCGCCATGGATAGCCCGGGCCCCCGGGATTTTACCGGCAAGCTCGGAAGCGACTTGTCTGGCCTTGTCGTCATCGCTGCACACCAGAATATCGCAATCAACCGGCTCTTCCTTCGAAAGAAGCTCGGCGCCAAGATTGTGAAATGCGGCCGCGACGCTGATTCCTGCGGGCAGCAGTTCCCGGGCTTGCTCCGCCGCCGACCCTTGCCACACCCCCAACATTCGTGAGGCGGATCCTCCAACCGTAGCCGCCAGCGGCACCGTCGTATCAATCACCACAGTCCCCGGCTTCCATACGGCCTTCAACTGTTTCAGGAGCGCCGCTTGTCCGGAAAATGGAACCGTTAATACGACTACATCGCACTGCGACGCAACCGACGCGTTGTCTGCTCCTTCGATTTTCGCCGAGGCGCCAATGCGTGCGCGAATCTGCGCCGCCGTTTCTGCCGCGCGCTGAGCATCGCGTGAACCGAGCATAATCTCTTCGCCGGCGCGTGCCCATCGAAAGGCCAATCCAGTTCCCTCCGGGCCGGTGCCTCCGAGAATTCCGATTTTTCTAGTCATTGCTGTCCTGCACCTTCATCTCATCGCCCGTTTTTTCCTACATGATTTCCGCCGCGCCGGATCCTGATTTGGTCCGCTGGCTCTGGTACGATGTCGGTAGCACTGGCGCGCGGTCCAACGATGGAAGAAAACGATACCATGCAATCCGTCGCGCAAAAGACGAAAACTACGACACACATAAAAATGTCGCATGCGCTTGCGGCGGAATGACATGGTCTATACCTACTGATGCGCGCCATCCTATTGCCGATCAAAGATTTGCGGAACGCCAAGCAGAGGCTCGCTCCCGTGTTGACGGCTGAGGAGCGTTACGCTCTGGCGCAAGCGATGCTTGCCGATACGATCGCTGCCGTGCGGGGCGCGCAGCGCGCGGACGAAGTATTGGTCATCACAAACTATTTGCCGGCAATGGAAATCGCCGCCCGTCACGGTTGGGGGGTCTTACGCGAAGAGAACCAGGTCTCCGAAAGCGCCTCAGTCGATTTTGCCTCGCGCCTTTGCGCCGAGCGCGGTGTCACGGCGCTCCTGCGCGTGCCGCTTGATCTCCCGCTAGTTCAACCGGGCGATCTTGATGAACTCCTTTCCACCGAATGCGTGGCGCCGGCTGTCGTAATGGTGCCCTCTCGCGACGGTTCGGGCACAAACGCGATTCTCCGAAGCCCGCCCGCCCTTTTTCCCTCGCATTTTGGTCCGAACAGTTTCGCCAAACATCGCGAACTAGCCCGCCAGGCAGGCGCTGCAATCATCGTCCGTCGTAACCCTCGGCTGGAACTGGACGTTGACGACGAATCAGATCTTCGCGCGCTTCTCGGCCACGATTTAACTCATACCGCGACGGGCAGATGGCTGGAAGAAAGTGGCGTTGCGGCGCGTTTTAAAACTCGCGCCATAAGCGTCTAAGCTGCGCTCTAATGTGAGCGTTTTTCGTACGGCCTGCTCGCCGTGATCCCTTTTCCTTCGGTCACAGTGATCGTCTGACCTACGGCCACGTTCGACAGCCGGTCGATTTGTCCGCTGGGCCATCGAATCTCGATCTTGTTTGCCTTGTCCTGTCTCCCGAGTCCGAAGGTCAGCGCCAATTCGCTTGCAGAAAGATAGCTTGACCCGCTGCGCATCATCTCCGTCTGCGTTCCATCCGCCGTGGTAACGTGCGCCGTCGCTCCAATTCCATCGCGATTCGATTTGGTGCCGACGAGCTTCAGTCGCAGGCTGCGGTTTGTCGCCTCGCCTGTAGCTTCGTTTCGAAAAAGCACCGCCGGCCCGCCATTCGTGGACATCAATATATCTAGCCGGCCGTCATTGTAGATATCCGCGTAGGCTGCGCCGCGGCCCACACGCGGAGCGGCAAACGCCGCCCCCATCGACTTCGTGACCTCCTGGAAATTTCCTTTGCCCATATTCCGGAAAAGATGAGGCGGCATTGCATATTTGACGTTGGCTTGCACACGCTGTATGTCGGGATCAATGTGTCCGTTCGCGACAAAAACATCTGGCCAGCCGTCCAGATCGTAATCGAAAAAGAAACATCCGAAGCCCAAGGTGAGCAAAGACGCCCGGCCGATTTCCGATTGCGGCGCTTGGTCCACGAACAGCCCCGATCCTTCATTGTGATAAAGCGAAAGCATCTGGTTCGCAAAGTTTGTAATCAGAAGGCTCGGATGCCCCGAACGGTCGTAATCCGCGGCGTCCACTCCCATCCCAGCGCGCGCCACGCCGTCCTCGCTGAACGCCACGCCTGCAAGCACCGCCTTCTCCGTGAACGTCCCATTCCCGTTGTTGCGATAAAGCTTGTTCGGCTGCGTGTCATTCGAGAGTAAAAGATCCAGCCAACCATCACCATCGTAATCAAGCACAGCAATCCCGAGCGTTTTCGAAGTCGGATCGTCGAGCCCAGCCTTCTTTGTCGAGTCTTCGAACGTGCCGTCCCCGCGATTGCGCCACAAGCGCACCGCTGTGCCCTTGTACGATTCCGGCGTGCAGTACGATTTGCTTTTTCCGTCGAGCGTGCAGTAAAGATCCGTCTCCGGCGTCCACTGCACGTAGTTCGCCACGACCAGATCGAGCTTCCCATCGTTATCGTAGTCAACCCATGCCGCTCCCGTGCTGAACTCCTTCACGCCTCCAAGTCCGGCCTTCTGCGTCACGTCGGTAAAGGTTCCGTTCCCGTTGTTATGGAAAAGATGGTTCTGCCCGTACGCGGTCACGAACAAATCGTCATTTCCGTCGTTGTCAAAATCGCCGACCGCCACTCCCATGCCGAACATTTCCTCGGCATCCAGGCCGGCTTTGTGGGTCACGTCCGTGAAAGTGCCGTCGTGATTGTTGTGATAGAGCTTCGGTGTCGCGTGTTTTCGCGTGTGCCCCGGCCAGTCCATTCCATTCACAAGAAATATATCCGGCCATCCATCGTTATCGTAATCGATGAACGCAACACCTGGCCCAAGCGTCTCCGGCAGGTATTTTTTCCCGAACGCGCCGTTGTCGTGCACAAAATGAATGCCTGCCTGCTGCGTGACATCGCGAAACGTCACGCTCGACGCGCTCTCTCCTGCGCTAATCCCCCTGAATGCCCCTGCCGACAATGCGATAACAAAAATGAAAAGTACCGGCTCCAGCCTTTTCACTTCGACACCGCATTCCCATCGCGTCCTACACCAAGAGCATCCGCCACTCGATTGATATAATTGAACCAAGACGCAATCAGTGTAATCTGCAAGATGCCGCGGTCATCGAATCCCGCTTCTCGCAATTTTGCGTGGTCCGCGGGCCAAACCTGCGTCGCATCCTTTGTCAGTTTCACCACATACTCCAGCATGGTACGGTCCTGTTCGCTGATGGGAGCGGTCCGATAGTCCTTCTTCAGAGCTTCCACCATCTCTTGATCCAGCGTGACGCGACGCAGAAACTCTGCGTGAGACTCGATTCAATAGTGGCACCTGTTCGTGACCGAAACCATGGTCGCGATCATTTCGTGTTGATGCCGCTTCAGCGGCAGCTCCGGTGACAGAAGTGCGCCGAAAGTGCTGAACGCATGAAAGAGCACATCCGGAAACAGCGAGTGCGACCCGACGATGCTGGCTTCCACTCCCGCGAAAACCGCCGCTACCGGCGTGGCGTATTCCGCGGGATAAAATTTTCGCTCGTCTTCGATCGCCTTCTTGACGCTCTCGTCCTCGTCCATTCGAACAGTCTTGATCCAGGTCATTTGCTCAGGCTCCGTGACTCCCGCTTTGAAAGGATTATCGTGACCCGCCGCCGGCCTTTGTTGCCGCTACGGACTTTGTCCGGGTATCTGCTGTAGTTTCGCCCGGCACCGCTTTGCGTGCTGCCGCCGCCTTCTTCGGCGTATCCGCGTTCAGCGCCGCGGAAACGTGCTCGTGAATCGCTTGCCGCTCGTTGTTATCATCCGGATGATTCTGCCGGTAAGCCCCGGTGATTGCTTGCGAAGCTTCGTCCGCCTTGAAACGCAAGTAGCGTTCCTTGTGCTCATTCGCCCGCGTCTCGTCTCCGAGCCCGTTGTAGCAGAGCATCAAGTTGTAGTTCGCCTGCAAATCTTCCGGGTCAACAGCCAGCGCGCGCTCGAACGTTTTCACCGCCTCCGCATACCGCTTCTGTAAGAACAGAATGCGCCCGAGCTCGTTGATCGCAACGCGGTCGCGTGGATATTCCGCCAGTACGAGCTGCAAATGCCCGGCCGCATCCTCATACTTGCCTTCTTCTCGCAGCACTCGCGCGTAGAAGAAATTTGCCCGCGCCAGCTTTGGCGAAATCGCCAGCGCCTTTTCCAAAACCTTTTTTGCCCCCTCGGTGTCGCCCTCTTGCACGAGGCACCGCCCGATATTCACCCAGCCATCCACATTCTGTGGATCGATCTCCGTAATCTTCTCAAACGCCGCCGCCGCTCCCTTCAAATCTCCCTGCAGGAAAAGTCCGATGCCGTAATCGTTCCATCTCGTCCAATCGTCTTTCACCAGCGCCACCGCGGGCTTTGGCTCGGCCGCGTTTCGCGCCAAAACGCGCAAGCTCTTCGTGTCCTCTGCAATCGTGATGATCGGCAGATTCGGAATCCGTTTCAACTCGCCGACGACCTGCGAAGTATCGCCTGTGAACGCCATCTTCCTGTCGTCGTAATCTGGCGCGAACTCTCCCCGCGGCACTCCCCCTGCTTCCACCCCGGCGTACGCAAATTGCGTATTCCACCACATGAATTTTCTGTAGTTCAGCTTTGCGTACAGCGTGATCTTTTCTCCCGCCGTGTCCGGTATGTGCAGACGGAAATGCGCGGTGTCCGCCGCTCCGGGGGGAATCAGGTGCGCATACATGGTCGCCCGGCTCGCCCACGCGTTTCGTTTGTTGATGGGATTGCCGTGCTCATCAATCTGCAGCGATTTATAGAAATGCGCTCCTTTTTCGACAGGCCCTTTGCCGTCGTCCTCCACTTTCCCACTCCAAAAAACTGTTTGGCCCTTACTATCGACCGCTTTCAATTCCAGCCAAACGTCAAACGCATCGACTGTCCCACCCGGGAAAAAATGTCCCACTTTTCTCGTCCGCACCACCACATCCACGCGCACGTCATCGCCCCGCCGCACCGCGGCATCAACCACTCCCAGCGGCGCCGTAATCGGCCGCACTTCTCCTTTTTCTCCCGTCGGCGTCGAGACCTCCGCCTCCTCGCCGACGGCAAAAGATGTCGAAAGCTCGGGCCCCATCCCGCCAGCTGTTGCGGATTGCTTCGGCTCTTTTCCCGCCGGCGATACCGCGAAAATATCGACCGTTACCTGCTTATCCTGCAGAAAGTGCGTACTCGTTTCCATCTGTTGTGCGTCCTCGTTCGCCGTCGGCAGCGCTGTATTGGCGCCGGGGAAGCGGTGCGAGTGCACAAAACCATTCACATTTCCGGCATCCTTCGACGGCACTAGCGGCATATGGCAATCCGCGCACATCATCGGGTTCGCCGGATAGTAGAAGGATCGCGCGCCCTGCCCGGAAATTCCGCTCGCTTGCCAATTGTCGTATTCGTTGAAGCCGCGAATCCAGCGGTATTGGTTAACCGGCACATCCAGATGCACCTTGTGGCAAGCCGAGCAGAACTCCGCTACCTGCGTTCGCATGAAAGGTTTCAGAAATGTCCGTCGGTGCGGCTCGGGATTCAAGTTCACGACAAAATCGTGCAGCCTCCGCACCACCGGGTTGTCGCTCGCCGCGAGCGCATGCAGCTTCGGATACTCCAGCGTGTAGTCTCCCTGGCCCATCGTGCTCTTCACGTGCACGACGCTGTGGCACATCAGACAGCTCAGCCCCGCGTTTGCCGCCGGCGTATTCTCGATCTGCCGGATGGGCGTATCGAACATGCCGCTGAAGAGCAATGACGGGTCATGGCAGCCCGCGCACCATTTCGATGGCTTCACGCCCACCACGTCTTGCATGTACTCGATGCTCTTGCGGTACCACTGGTTGTTGAACGACGAATAGTGATGCATCGAGCCGTACCACTGCTTGTAGATATCCTCGTGACACCGTTCGCACGCCTCCGACTGCATGAAATATTTCGCGGGGATGTTGACTCCGCCCACGGTCTGGGCCGAGCTCGGAAAAAACTTCCCCTTCGGACCGTCGCCTTCATTGTCCATTGTCGCCGGAGAAATCGCCGGGTTCGTGATGCGGAACGCGCTGTTCCACGCCTGCGTGCGATACCACCACGCGCCCGTCGAAATTCCCACAACGACAATCACGAGAGCCACTGACCGCAAAAAATGATGCAGCCCTCCCGCTCCCAGCCATCCGTGTTCCGCCATCCAGGAACCCGCGAGAAATGTCACTCCAAGCACGCACGCCAAAATGTGCGCGTAGAGCAAGCCTTTCATGGGCAAGGAAGTGCCCGTGAAAATCAGAATCACGCCCAGCACCGTGCCTACGGCCAGCGCGCTCCATCCCGCGCGCGCGCCCATCGTGCTCGTCCGTAGCAACTTCACGAGGAAGGGCAAAAGCAGCGCGGCCAGGACGATTCCAGCCGCCGCATGAAAGAGAACCACAACAATGTAGGGAATGTTTGCCGAAGGAAAGCCGTACAAATACACTGCGCTCACAACCAGCGCCATCACTGTGCGTGAACGCCATTGATTCATCGGGCCCCTTGCCATTGGGAAGCGATCATTTTCGCAAACTCACCGCCACAAATAAAGGCGGCCGGCGCTGTGCGGGCGACCGGCCGCGGGTGCTTTGGGGTGCCTCCACGTCGCCATAAACTCGGTAAGGTGGGAAGCAGTATGCGTGTTGGGCGTTTTATAGCGAGCCCGGCGCGAGGTGGCAATAATGCAAAACGACTAGGACACGATTTATTTTGTAATTCCTTTCGTTTCAATGATTTCATAGGCCTTGCCCGTCGCCAGATTCTTGTACTCTTCGCTTCTGCCGCTGGGCCATTCGATCGTCACCCGCTCAATCTTTTCGCTCTTGCCGACTCCAAAAGTCACCGGCAGTTCCGATTGCGACAAATAACTCGAACCTCCGCGCACCACTCTGGATTGCTCCTGCCCGCCGGCGAAGATTCGCACCTTGGCTCCCATCGCGTCGCGATTTGATTTTGTTCCCACGAGCTGGAACCGGATAAAGCGATTTCCTGCGTTCAGATCATTCCTGAATAAATATGCGGGGCCGTTGTTCGTCGTAATCAGCAAATCCAGGTCGCCGTCGCGGTCGAAGTCTCCATACGCAAGGCCGCGTCCGACGATCGGCGTTGCAAATCCTCCGCCAACTTCATTCGCGATATCGCGAAATTTTCCAGCGCCTTCGTTCAGGAAGAGTTGGGGCGCTTGCGCGTAGCCCACGTTTCCGCGAATGTTCCGCACCGTCTCGTCAATGTGCCCGTTGGCCACCGCCAGGTCCAGCCAGCCGTCCAGGTTGACGTCGAAAAACGCGCAGCCGAATCCAAGCGTGCTCCGCGAAGCCGCGCCCAGCCCGGAGGGAATGGCAATATCGTCGTAGGTTCCCGCTCCTGCGGAACGGTACAGCCCGATCATTTCATTGTCGAAATTGGTAATCGCCACACCGGGCCTGCCGGTGTTGTCAAAATCCCCCGTATCGATTCCCATCCCGGCTCTGGCTTTTCCTTCCGAACTGAAGGCCAGGCCGGCCTCGACTCCCGCTTCTTTAAATTTTCCGTTTTGCAGATTTTTGTAGAGCTTGTTGGGCTGCGTGTCGTTCGCCACAAGCAAGTCCGGCCAGCCGTCCTGGTCGTAATCGAACATGGCCACGCCCAGTGATTTCGAACTGCTGTCGAAAATCCCGCTCGCAGCCGTCACGTCTTCGAAAGTTCCATTGCCTCGATTGTGAAAAAGCCAGCAGGTATCTCCGCGATAGGCTTCCGGCGTGCAATAGGATTTGTGGGTTCCGTCCAGGCTGCAAAAAACATCATGTTCCGGCGACCAGCGCACGTAGTTGCAGACAAAAAGATCCAGCAAACCGTCGCGGTCATAGTCAAACCACAACGCCGAAGTGCTTAATCCCTGCCTGCCCAGCAAGCCGCTCGCTTTCGTGGCGTCTTCAAACGTTCCTCGGCCCGTATTACGGAAAAGACGGCTCTGGCCCACGCAGCTGATGAAAATATCCGGAAAGCCGTCGTTGTTGTAGTCGCCCGCAGCGACCCCCATTCCGTACAGTTCCACGTCCAGCCCCGCGGCGCGTGTAACGTCGCTGAACGTTCCGTTTCGGTTGTTCCGGAAGAGCTTCAGCGTCGATCGCTGCTTTCGGTGGCCGGGCCAGTCCATTCCATTGACCAGCAGAATGTCCTGCCAACCGTCGCGGTCGTAATCGAGAAACGCGCAGCCTGATCCGAGCGTCTCCGGCAGAAGCTTTCCGCCATAGGCGCCACTGTTGTGCTGAAACTGAATCCCTGCCGCGGCGCTGACGTTTGTCAATCGAAATTCAGGATTGTTGCCCGATAGCTCCCGTACTCGTGCCTGTGCAATCGCCGTTCCGAATCCCGCGGCCAACGCACTCTTCAGGAATTCGCGCCGCTTCACGGCAGGTTCACCAGCCCGTTTCGAATCGCGTAAACCACAAGCTCCGCCGTCTTGTGGATTCCCAGCGCGTCCATGATGTTTGCGCGATGCACCGACACGGTATTCGCGCTAAGATGCAGCTCCGCGGCAATTTCCTTGTTGGATTTTCCAGCGACTATGAGTTGCAGCACTTCCAGTTCCCGCGGCGTCAGACCGCCCTCACGCTCGCCTTTGAGAGTCGCCGGGGACGCGATCTGCGGATCGAGGACTTTCTCGCCCCGGGCCACACGCTTGATGGCGCTCGCGAGATCGAGTTTCGTCGCGCTTTTCAGAATGTATCCGCGAGCCCCGGCGTCCAGCGCTTGCCGCACCAGCGTGTCCTCCGAGTGCATACTCAACATCAATATCGCTGCGTCCGGCCTGGCCTCCAGAATGTGACGCGTCGCCTCCAAACCGTTCATTACCGGCATGGCGCAGTCCATCACAATTACCGCGGGACGTTCGTTCTTCGCCAGAAGCACGGCTTCTTCCCCGTTGCTTGCTTCGCCCACCACTTCGATCTCCGGATCATCTTCGAGGATGCGGCGGAATCCATGTCGCACCAGGGCGTGATCATCCACCAGCAACACGGTCAGCTTATCCTTCATGCGGTTCAACCTTCTGCCTCTCGATGTGTAGGCGAACCGTCGTGCCTCCGCCCGCGGGCTGCAAGAATTCCAGCGATCCTCCGATCAGTTCGGCTCGCTCGCGCATCGCCACCAGCCCGATTCCTCGGCCATTTTTCTCCGGCAGGATTCCTTTTCCATGATCTTCCACTTCAAGTTCCAGCGCACCCGGAAAAAAATTCAGCCGCACCCATGCTTCCTTCGCCCCTGAATGCCGGCTCACATTATTCAGCGCCTCTTGCAGGACGCGGTACACATGCACGTTGGCGGCGCCTTCGAGCGCAAATGGTGCTCCGCTTTTTTCATAATGCAGTTTGAGGCCGGACTGGCGCTCCACTGTCGGAATATACCAGTCCAGCGTGCTCAAGAGTCCGGCTTCTTCGAGTAGCACGGGATGAAGTGCTTGCGAGAGGCTGCGAATATTATCGAGAGTGGATTGCGCGATCTCGCGAACTTCCTGAACTTCCTCCCTCACTTTCGAGCCTTCGGGAAGATGGCTCCCCGCGCGACCGAGGAGCGAGCCGATCGCCGTGAGCACTTGCCCGAATTCGTCATGCAGCTCGCGGGAAATGTGCCGCAGAGTTGACTCTTGCGTCGAGATCAGTTTCTGCGCCAAATCGCTGCGCTGCTCCGAAAGCGCGGCCAGCCTGGCGAAGATCATCCTGTTTGTGCGGATCAGGTACAAGCTCGTCAAGACTATGGTGACGAGTGTGGCCCCCAGGAACAGATAAAGCTGGCGCTGAACACCGTCGTAAATCTTGGCGATGCGTCCCGCTGCTTCCTCTTCGCCTTCGTTGTTTTGCACCAGCAACCGGGAAACCGCCGTGCTCAGCGACTCCTGCCTCGCTTGAAGCGTCAAGCGGATTTGCTCGCGCGCCTCGGCATCTTTTCCCTCGGCTGCCAGGCTGAACATGCGCTCGACAGCGGCCCAGAATTGCGCGACCGATTGGCTGAGATACTTTCGCTGGTCCTCCGTGCGATTCGCTCCCGCAAGCTGTTCCTCAAGTCGCAAGGCCACGTCCAGATCTCCGCGAATGCGTTCGAATTGCGCGGTCCACGCCGTCAGCGGATACGGTTCGCCCGCGTCCAGCATGTCGCGCATGGCCAACCCCACGGAGTTCAGATCATTCTGAACGCGGAGCAGTTGCAGGGAATCCTTGCGGTTTCGATCGACCATTTCGCTCTGCAATCGGCGCAGTCCGGAAAGCTGTACGCGGATGTAAAACGAGTACGCCGCCACGGCGGCAAGCGTGATGATCAAGCCAAACAGCAGACCCTTGGTAGGCGAGCGCTCCGCTTTCGTTTGCACGAGAAAGAGAATACCTCAGGCGGCCGCTTGGCGGCGCACGAGGCGCAGGAGCAGCACCATCAGGACAGCGGAGAAAAGCGGCACCAGCAGTCCGATGCGCAATCCGCCCGCGTGCGCGGAAACAAATCCCACGGACCAGGGACCGACGGCGGACCCGACCGATGCCATCGAAAACATCAGGCCGCCGAGCCGAACCGCTCTCGCTCCGTACCAGCGCGAGAGCCATGCGATGCAAACCGGGAAAATCGTCGCGCATCCCAAGCCGGCGATCGTCATCGTGGCGAACGCGAGACTTCGCCGCGTTGTCAGAACTAACAAGGTGTTTCCAACGATGACCACTATCAGCGCGCTCATCACCAGACGGTATTCACGGACACGCGCGAGAACAAATGGCGCTGAAGCCCGGCCGGCCAGGAGCCCGCCGTAGAAAAACATTGGAGCGAGAGTGGCCCAGAAAGTCCCTCCGCCGCCGAGGCGCCTGGCGTGCGCCGCCGCCCAACTCCCGAGGCTTACTTCAATACCGACATAAAGAAAGAACAAAGCGGCGAGCGTGAGTGTCGTCACCAGGCCAGGGTTAGCCGCCGCGGCGATTGCCGATTCCTTTTGCGCGCCGCCGGAGGCCGAGTGTTTTCCTTCGGGCATTTCCGCAAACAGAATGGAGAAGACCAGCACGCCGCCGAGGGCCGCGCAGACGTAAAGCATGCGCGTAAGAGATCCGAATTTTAGAGCAACCATCACGAGCGGAGAGCAAGAGACGGCTCCGGCGCCCCAGGCGAGATTCACCAGACTCACCAAAGAGGAGCTGCGCGCGCCGCCAATCTCGGCCACGGCCAGATTCGTCGGCGGCACAACCAATCCATAGCCAACGCCCAGCGCTGTTAGCGCAAAAAGGGCGACTGACATTGAAGAAGCGTTGACGGTTGCAAGTCCCGCGGTCATCAAGGCGTAACCCAGAATGAGCGGAGTCCTGCTGCCGAGATAATGGGTGATCAAGCTGGATAGCCAGACGCCACCAAGCGATCCGGAAAACTCGACCGCGAAAAAGATGCCTGCTTGCGAATCGTTTAGCGACCACCGCGAAATGAAGAGCGGCAGCATCGGGCCCGAGAGAGTGATCTCGAGACCGGTCAGAACGAAACCGGCAAAGAGCAGCACCAGCAGATAGCGCTGGCGCGCGGCGGCGTTGAGTGCGATGGCTTGTGCGCTCACTGGCTAACAACCATTTTGCAGGACGATGGCATTGCGAGCAACCCGGCGTTTTAGTGCCGCGCTTTTCCCCGAGAGGAACGAAGCTCGGCTGAATTCAAGAATTGGTTCTTTCCATTTGACGATGCGATAGTATGGAACGCCTCTAACATTCTTTTATGAACTTTTTCCGGATGCTTTGATGATCGAAGTCGGCCTCGTCGGATTTGGACTCGCCGGACGTTGCTTTCACGCGCCGGTGATTCGCGCGGTGCCGGAGTTGCGGCTCGCAGCGATCGTTCAACGCAACGGCACTGAAGCCGCGAAACAATATCCGGATGTGCGCATCGTGCGGACACTCGTTGAACTCCTGGCCATATCACAAATTCGACTTGTCGTCATCGCCACGCCCAACGATTCGCACTTTCCGCTCGCTTACCGCTCCCTGACTGCCGGGCGGGATGTGCTGGTCGACAAACCTTTCACGACCACGTTGAAAAAAGCCGTCACACTCGTGGATTATGCAAAAAAACAGGGCCGGCTGATCACGGTTTACCAGAATCGCCGTTATGACGGCGATTTCCAGGCAGTCAAACAGGTTGTGGCAAACGGAAAGCTTGGACGGATCGTCCGTTTCGAGGCGAATTACGATCGCTATCGTCCGGAATTGAAACCCGGGGCATGGCGCGAACGTTCCGGACCGGGCAATGGAATCTTTTTTGATCTTGGGCCGCACCTCATCGACTATGCGCTGACGCTCTTCGGCATGCCGGAGGCTGTTACTGCGGATATTCGTATCGAACGCGAGGGCGCAGTCGTGGACGACGCTTTTGATGTCGCGCTTCATTACCGGAACGGAGTCCGTGCGGATTTGAAATCCTCGATACTGGCCGTGGTGCCTCGTCCTCACTTCGTCGTGCAGGGAACGCGCGGTGCATTTATCAAACAGACCGTCGATCCCCAGGAGCAGAACCTGAGAAACGGGAAAATACCAGCCGAGGGAGCCTGGGGAGCGGAGCCGGAAGAAAACTGGGGAGTCTTGACACTCACCGAAAATGGCGCGCTCGTGCAGCAGCGCGTTCCCTCCGTGAATTGCGATTTTCGCAATTTTTATGCCAACTTGCGGGATGCAATGCTCGGCAAAGCGGCGCCGGCGGTGACTCCCGAGTGGGCGCTGGACGTGATGCGGATTGTCGAAGCGGCCCGGCAGAGCAGCGGGGAGCGTCGAACTGTTGCCGTGAATACCGCAGGTTAACCGTCGGCTGGTTATGGGGCGTAGTTTGCGGCACGGAAACGCGCCAGCGCCGATTTAGAAAAGTATCCAGGGGCTCTCGCGTATAATCGAATAGTGAGAAAGAGCAAGGAGCTTTGCCGTGGTTTCTGTTGTTGAACTGGCGCCTTCGATCCTGTCCGCAAACTTTGCGCAATTGGGCGCCGACGCAAGAGCCGCGCTTGATGGCGGCGGCACCGTCCTGCACCTGGACGTGATGGACGGGCACTTCGTGCCGAACCTGACGATTGGGCCGCCGGTCGTTGCCTCGCTCCGGAAGACGATTCCTGAAGTTACGTTCGATTGCCATTTGATGATTGAAAATCCCGATGAGTTCATTCCCGCGTTTGCGGAAGCCGGGGCGAATTGGATCTCCGTTCATCAGGAAGCGTGTGTTCATCTGGACCGCACGCTCCATTTGATTTCCTCGCACAACTGCAAACCGGGTGTGGTGATTAATCCGGCGACTCCCGTGCGCGCGTTGGATGAAGTGCTGGAAATCGTGCACCACGTATTGATCATGTCCGTGAATCCCGGATTTGGAGCGCAGCATTTCATTCCCAACTCGCTGAAGAAAGTCGAGGAGCTCGCGCGGATTCGCAATGCACGGGGCTTGGGATTCCGAATCGAAATCGATGGCGGCGTGGCTCTCGATACGATCGACGATATCGTCCGCGCAGGTGCCGAGATTCTTGTCGCGGGCAATGCGGTTTTCGCACACGGCGACATCCGCGAAAATGCGCAGGCGCTCTTGCGTGCAGCGCGCGCGGCTGCCGCCGCGAGCAAACCCGCGCCACGCGTGATTCGCACTGCTACTGCTCTTCGTAATTCCAAATCAGACCGCCAGCGACGACGAACGTAGTTCCTCTGACATAGCTGGACTCGTCCGCCGCAAGAAGTGCGGCGAACGGCAGCGACATCTTCCGGCCTTCCCAATCTGCGGATAGGGACACTTTCCAGCAGACCCCTTGCTTCGCCCGGAATGACAAGTTGTTCCTGCCATACCCCACCCCGGGTGTTTTGTGCAAAGAGTGCGCAGATGATTGAGAATGTGGGAGTTAGTGTTTTTGGCGTGGCAAAAGAGTGCGTAAGAGTATGAAAACAAAGGACGGCTAAGTGGCGCGGAATGATATTGATGCGGACACTGCGAAAAGAGCGGTTCAGAGCTGAAAGTTCAAAGTCGGAAGTGAACACGGAGGCACACCCCCATGTGTGACGGAAAGCGTGTGCATAAGATTGAAAACAGAGGGGCTGCAGCGACACGGGCGTGTCGAGTGGTGACGGGTGTGTGGAGAAGGGAGCGAGAGTGGCGGGGCCGGGCATGAGGGAGGGTTGGAGAGCCATAGGAGCTAAACTTGACGGTTTATTTTACCGCAAAAGATGATAACTTGTCAAGTCATTTCTACTATGGTAACCATTCGAATGGCTCGAGGTAGAGATTTAAGTGGATGATGGGAAAGGAGATGGAGCGCAAATGGTGCGCCTGAAAAAACATTTCAAGGAGCGACCGAGACAGAACAAGAGGGCCGGGAGAACTTGTATAGGAGGATCCTGGATTCGCGGTGAAGTGAAACGGCAGAGCTAGTATTTGTTATAGGGAGATTGGTTCGTGTTACAGCCTACCCCACCGTCCTACCGGCCAGAACAGATGTGGAGTAGTTGGGGATTTTATGTGAATGGAGAATCTCGGCTAGTGAAGATTGACCGGATGGATTGAGATTACGAAGCAGAAGAAACAGGAGAATAAAGACCGACGCTTTCAAAAACCAAAAAAGAAAGGGTGGGGCACACCGCTTACGTCGGTGTTCACAACGGGACAGACACGAATCATGGCCGCCTCTAACATCCTGTTGAGGCGCTCACATGCAACCTTCACCGCGTAAAAAAGTGGCCCAAGCTTATCGAATCGAGGGGACTTTAGTTCTGTACCGCCCGGCGGTGAGAAGTACATTCAAGACGGAAAGAGCGCCTTCCCGCCTGGAGCCGCGGTGGAGTAGGGTCTTCGGAGTCCCGCTCTTTTTGCGGACACTGCTTCGACTTGTATTTGTCTGCCCTCACTGGCACAGGGGCCCTCCGATAACACTGCGCGAATCAATCCCACGCAACCTGTCCGGATGCCAGTCTGTCAATAGGGGAGGAACCCACATCACTTGCATGGATTGCGGTCAAAGATTCGCGTACAACCATAAGACCAGGCGACTGGCAGATTTCTGGGGCGTCCATGACGCGGAAGCCCTGGCAGGAGTTCGCCGGCGAGTTGAGGCATTCTTTTCGCCTCTTCGAGGTCTCGCTGCAAGGATCGGCAGGCTGAAGATACGGATTCCGATGAGTGAGCTGGTGAAATCCGTACACCGCCTCCGAATTTTGACGAAGGGTCAATAGACTAAGTCTCGTCGCTTGGTTGTCGGCTGAGGAGTACCTCAAGAATATTTAAGCTACAGGTAAACCATACGAGAGAACAACTAGACTGCGAGTAAGGCGCTTAAGGAATGTGAAGATTCGAGCTTCGCCTTTCTTGTACGTCCGCGGTCAGCACCTGAATCACTTGCCAACGGGACACCCGGCCCCATTTCCGAGACCCATCTTCTAGCAAGGCATCCGCTCTGTTGAGAGACACCGATAGTCTACGAGCCGCAAAAGGCCAGTGGCGCATTCGATTTCCCCAGTTTTCCGCTTGACGTCGCCGCACGAGGAGAGAATGCCATTGCGGTCACGCGCCAGTCCTGACTTAAAACGTCAAGTGATGGACTTGATCGAGATTGACTGGCGAGAGCGATGGTCCAAGGACAGACGGGCACGACATGTCGCGCCCGCAAGGGAGAGCGTGCGGCTGTGAATTCCGGCGGGCGAATCAGCGCGATTGGCGCGGGTCAGGCGACGGTGACGTCGGGGCTGAGGTAGACGTCCTGGATGGCGTTGAGGAGCTGGACGCCTTCGGACATGGGGCGCTGGAAGGCTTTGCGGCCGGAGATGAGGCCGGTGCCGCCGGCACGCTTGTTGATGACAGCAGTGGTTACGGCGTCTTCGAAATCGTTGGCACCGGAAGCGCCACCGCTGTTGATCAAGCCTGAACGGCCCATGAAGCAGTTGGCGACCTGATAGCGGCAGAGGTCGATGGGATGGTCGCTGCAGAGATCGGTGTAGATGCGCTTGTCGAATTTGCCGTAGCTTGAATCACCGATGTTGAGGGCGGTGTAGCCGCCATTATTTTCGGCCATTTTCTGCTTGATGATGTCGGCCTGGATGGTGACGCCGAGATGATTGGCCTGGCCGGTGAGATCGGCGGAAAGGTGATAGTCCTTGTCCTTCTTGAAGGCGTTATTGCGGAGGTAACACCAGAGGACGGTGGCCATGCCGAGTTCGTGAGCGTGGGCGAACGCCTGGCTGACTTCCACGATCTGACGCGTGCTTTGGTCGGAGCCGAAATAAATCGTGGCGCCGACAGCGGCCGCGCCCATGTTCCAGGCTTCCTGAACGGTCCCAAAGAGAACTTGATCAAAGCGGTTCGGGTAAGTGAGCAACTCGTTGTGGTTCATCTTGACGATGAACGGAATCTTGTGAGCATATTTGCGCGAGACGGCGCCAAGAACGCCAAAGGTGGAAGCCACGGCGTTGCAGCCGCCCTCGACGGCCAGCTTGACGATATTCGCCGCGTCGAAATAATCGGGATTCTTCGCGAAGCTCGCGCCGGCGGAATGTTCGATGCCCTGGTCGACGGGAAGAATGGAGAGATAGCCTGTGCCGCGAAGGCGGCCGTGATGGAACATGCGCTGGAGATTCGTGAGGACGCGGCTGTTGCGGTCGGAGAGCGTCCAAACGCGATCGATAAAATCCGGGCCCGGCAGCTGCAACCGCTCCTTCGAGATTTTCGGAGTTTTGTAGCCGAGGTAAAATTCCGCTTTTGCGCCAAGATAGGTTTCGATTTTTCCCGCGCTTGTACTGGTAGCCATAGAAGTCTCCTGAGTTATTCGCGAATTGCCCGCGTGAGCATGCTTCCGGCGGCAGTATCCACCAGCCAGAGTAATGTGCCGTTCACCGGTTGAATCAATTGAGCCGGCAACTGGTCCGGCTCGTAAACTCGTTCGAGAACGGCGGTAAGCGCGGGACATTTATCCGCGCCTGTCACCATGGAAATAATGTGCCTGGCGTTGTTGATGGCCGGCGCAGTCAACGTGATCCGGTCCATAAGGACTTTGCCTACCCAATTATGCACGACGATACGGCGATTTTCCCGCAAGGCTTTTGTGCCCGGGAAGAGAGAAGCAACATGACCTTCGCTGCCCATGCCAAGGAGCACCAGATCAAAGCGAGGAAACTGGCCTTCTGCCAGCTTAAAATAGGTTCGAATGGCTTGCTCGTAGTCCTTTGCGGCGTCCTCCGCGCGCGGGTTCTCGGCTTTGACGCGAGTGACTTGTTCCGGTTTCAGCGGCGACTTCGAGATCATGGCTTCCCAAGCCATGCGATAGTTGCTCTGCGGATCTTCGGGTTTCACATGGCGTTCATCGCCGAAAAACAGATGCATTTTTTGCCAAGGCACCTGAGAGCGCAAAGCGGGATCATCAACGAGAAGGCTGTAAAGAGCTTTGGGGGTGGAACCGCCGGAGAGAACCAGCTCAAAAGATCCCTTTTGACGCACGGCGTCGCCGGCAATTTCCAAAAGCGATGTTGCGGCGCGTTTTGCAATCGACGCGGCGTCCGGCAGGACTCGGACTTCAGTACTTGATGTGGTTGGGTTCATTTGCGCGGATTACTTCTGCATGGCTCCGGCGCTCTTGAGGTTCTCAGTTGCCGTCGCGGAACTCCTTGCGTCGTCTTCTTCTTCGCCGATGGCGCGCCATGCCCGGCCATCGCGAGCCATGAGTTCATCGGCCTCCTTCGGTCCCCATGAGCCGGCGGAATAATTGGGGAAACCGCGAGCGGGGAGCGCCCTCCACACGTCGATGACGGGTTCGATGGCCGCCCAACCGGCTTCCACCATGTCCGCGCGCTGGAAAAGCGTGGCGTCGCCGAGCATGCAGTCGTAAAGAAGCCGCTCGTATCCGGTGCTGTGCGAAGTGCCAAAGTCGCGCGCGTAGTCAAAATCCATGTTCACAAGTCCCAGCTTCATTACTGAACCGGGAACTTTGGCCGCAAAGCGCCAAGAAATGCCTTCGTCGGGCTGGATGTGAATGACCAGCCGGTTGGTGCGGGGATCCTTGATGGGTGTCTTTCGAAATAGCATGAACGGTGTCTTACGAAACTGGATGGCGATTTCGGTGACACGCTTGGCAAGGCGTTTTCCGGTGCGCAGATAAAAGGGAACATCGGCCCATCGCCAATTATCGATTTTGAGCTTCAGGGCGACAAAGGTTTCGGTATTGGAGTCAGGCGAGACATTGGGCTCCCTTCGATAGGCCTGGACTTTCTCGCCAGCTTCCACGCCGTCGCCGTACTGGCCGCGAACCGTGTTGCGCAAGACATCTTCGGGCGAGGGCACGAGCAAAGCGTGCAGAATTTCCGCCTGTTTGTCGCGGACCGCATCGGCTTCGAAGGAAATGGGCGGCTCCATCGCGGTGAGGGTGAGAAGCTGGAACAAATGGTTCGGCACCATGTCCTTGAGGGCCCCGGCCGTTTCGTAAAAGGCGCCGCGATGCTCGACGCCGACAGATTCGGCGGCGGTGATCTGCACATGATCGATATAAGTACGATTCCAAAGCGGCTCGATCATGCTGTTGGCGAACCGGAAGACCATCAGATTCTGGACTGTCTCCTTACCGAGGTAATGGTCAATGCGGAAAATCTGCTTTTCGGTGAGGACTTGCTTAATGTCCTTGTTCAACTGCTTTGCGGATTCGAGGTCGTGGCCGAATGGCTTTTCAACGATCACGCGAGTCCACTTGCCGTTTTCCTCCTTGGTGAGGCCAATTTCGCCGAGCTTCTGAATGATTGTGGAGAAAAAGTTCGGAGCGACCGCGAGATAGTGGAAGAGATTGCCTTGTGTGCCGTGTTTCTTCTCCGCCTCGGCGATCTTGTCCTTCAGGCGCTGGTACGCGGCGGGATCCTTAAAATCGCCCTGCACATAATAAATCCGCTCCAGAAACCAATCCCACAGCTTGGGATCGACGACGTGAGCCTCGAACTGCTTGATCTCATCGCTGAGCAGCGCGCGGAAAGATTCGGTGGTCAGCTGATCATATGCAAAGCCGACGATGGCAAACTGCTGCGAGAGCAGGCTTTCCTGCGCAAGGTTCACCAGAGCGGGCACCAGCTTGCGTTTGGTGAGATCGCCACTCGCGCCGAAAATCACCATCACGCAAGGGGGACCGGTGGAGGCGGAATCGGGTTGGTTTGCAATCATTTGGTTGTTCCTATCTCGGGCCGCGGCGCCGCGCGGGAAATCTTCAGTGGCCGCTCTTCTTCTCGATGTGCCCGCCGAATTGAAATCTCATCGCGGAGAGAACTTTTGCTGCAAAATCACTTTCGCCACGCGACGAGAATCGTTCGAAAAGAGATGCGGTAAGGACGGGAGCGGGCGCGGTGGATTCGATTGCTGCTAGAATCGTCCAGCGGCCCTCGCCCGAATCGGACACGCGGCCCGAAAAGCGCTCGAGAGTGGGCTGCTCGAGAAGCGAAATGGCGGTCAAATCCAGCAGCCAGGATGCGATGACGCTGCCGCGGCGCCAGACTTCCGTTACGTCGGCCAGGTTGAAGTCATATTGGTAGTGCTCGGGATTACGCAGGGGAGTGGTCTCCGCATCGGTTTCCCGGTGAGACTTGCCTGCATTGGCGTGCTTCAAAATATTGAGTCCTTCAGCGTAAGCAGCCATTAGCCCGTATTCGATTCCGTTGTGGACCATCTTTACGAAATGCCCGGCTCCGGAAGGGCCGCAGTGCAGATAGCCCTCCTCGGCGGTCCCGCCAACTTTTTCGCGTCCCGGTGTCCGGTCCACATTTCCCCGCCCAGGCGCGAGCGTCTTGAAAATGGGGTCGAGGTGCTTAACGATGTCGGTTTCGCCGCCGATCATCTGGCAATAGCCGCGCTCAAGACCCCACACGCCTCCGCTGGTGCCGACGTCGCAATAGTGAATCCCTTTCGCGGAAAGTTCCTTGGCGCGGCGGATGTCATCGATGTAGTAAGAGTTTCCGCCATCGATCAAGATGTCGCCCGATTGCAGCTTGCTGGTTAGATCCTGGAGCGTGGCGTCGACAACCGCCGCGGGCACCATCAGCCAGATGGCACGGGGCTTTTGAAGTTTGTTCACAAACTCATCCAGCGAGGCTGTTCCCGTTGCGCCTTCTCCCGCGAGAAGTTTCACGGATTCCGCGCTACGGTCGTAGACGACGCACTTGTGGCCGTTCTTTTGGAGGCGCCTGACCATGTTTGCGCCCATTCTGCCAAGCCCGATCATCCCAAGTTGCATCGCGATTGCTCCCGTGTTTTCGTTCCTAGATTTCTCACCGATTGATTTCTATGCCAGCGCTTGGTCTATGCACTCTTTCAACGTGGCTAGTCCCGCCTTGACATCTTTGCCAAGATGGACGCGCAAGGCGCGCCTTCCGCGTTCCGCGAGCACGGCAAAATCGCCGCGGGCCTGCGCCGCTTTCACGACCCCGAATGTGTACGTCTGTCCGGGAACAAGGACGTCCACGGCGTCGTCACATGTAATCTGCAAGAAGACGCCGGAGTTTGGCCCGCCTTTGTACGCTTGTCCGGTAGAGTGCAGGAATCGCGGCCCGAAGCCGAGCACCGTCGCGACTTTTTTATTGTTGCGCACCGCCAGACGAATGGCCTGGAGCGCGTCTTCGTGTTCCTCATTCATGGTGATATAGCCGAGCAGGGCGAAATAATCGCCGGGGCCGATGCGAGCGAGATGTTTCTTCAAGTAGCCCACGAGCGTTACACCACCTTTGAGAGCGGAGGTATTTTTCGGGTCAGCAAAGAGTTTGGCGTCCTCGCTTTTGAAAAATGGCGATTCGAACGGCAGCTTGCCGGATGATTCGTACTCTTCCGTCAGCTTGCGCGTCTCCACTTTGCTGGCCTCCACATCGGGCTGGTTGAAAGCATTGATCCCGATGATCGAGCCTGCCACGGCCGTGGCGATCTCCCATCGGAAGAACTCCTGGCCGAGATTGTAGACGTCCGGAATCGTAATCCGGATGACAGGATGCCCGGCCTTGGCCAGAGCGTCGACGGACGCCGACTGCTCCTTGTCCGAATCCGATTCCAGCCGTAGATGAGCGAAGACGCGGTCCGAGCCGTAGACGTCGTGCTTCGAAAGACGTTCGCGATCGATTGGGATGATGCCCTTGCCGGACTTTCCCGTGGATTCGGCAATCAACTGCTCGAGCCACGCGCCAAGATCAAAGATTTTCTTTGAAGTGACGATGGTTAGCTTGTCGCGCCCCTGATTTGCGGCAATTCCGAGAATAGTTCCCAAAAGAATGCCGGGATTCGCTCCGGCATCCACATCCGCGCCGCAGGCGTCCACCATCTGCTTCGTATTCTTCAAAAACCTCGAAACGTCGATGCCCATGACTGCCGCGGGCGCCATGCCGAAATTGGAAAGCGCCGAATAGCGTCCGCCGATACTCGGCACGCCCATCAAGATCTTGCGAAACTTGTCCTTCTCGGCGACACGCTGCATTTTTGAGCCGGGATCGGTGATGGCCATGAACCGGTTGCCCACTTCCTTTTGGCCCACTTTTGCGTTCACACGCTCGAAAAAGTATTGCTTGTAGATATTCGGTTCGAGCGTGCTTCCGGACTTGCTCGAAACAATGCAAACGGTGCTGGAGAGGTCCACCTTTGCTTCGATTGCTTTGATTTGCGCGGGATCGGTCGAATCCAGTACGTGAAGATCGGGGTAGCCAGCAGCCTTGCCAAAGGTCAGACGAAGGACTTCGGGGCAGAGGCTCGATCCGCCCATTCCCAGCAGCAAAGCGTTCTTGAACGCCGCCTTCTTTATATCAGCGGCGATTTGCTTCAGCTTTTCTATACCCTCGAGCTGTTGTCCGGTAATATCAAGCCAACCCAGCCATTTGTCCTCATCTGTTCCCGTCCAGAGACTGGCATCTTTCTGCCATAGCCGTTGTGCCTTGCCGTTCTTCTTCCAATCCTGAAGCGACGCTTCGACATCACCTGCGAGTTTGTCCGGTAGAGTGTAGGTTTGCCGATTCAGGCTCACGCATTGCCTCCCGCGCTCTTTCCCGTGGCCTCCAGAAGCTGTTTGAATGCATCCGCAAAGAGTTTCACGCCGTCCGCAAGGAGTTTTTCAGTGACCTCCTTCATGGAAATGCCGGCTGCGGCGAGGGCTTCCATTGTCCTGCGGGCGCCCTCGACGTCCTCTGTCAGACTCGAGCGGAGCTTGCCGTGTTCGCGGAAGGCATCAACCGTGGCCGGCGGAATCGTGTCCACGGTGTCGGCGCCGATGAGTTCTTCGACATAGATGACATCGCGGTATTTTGGATTCTTCGTACTTGTGCTGGCCCAGAGCAACCTCTGCGTTTGCGCCCCTTTTGCCGCCAAAGCCTTCCAGCGCGCGCTCCCAAAAAGCTCCTGATATTTGCTGTAGGTGAGTTTGGCGTTGGCAATGGCAATCTTGCCGTGCAGGCTCTGCAGCCGCGCAATTTGGGTCTTGTCGGTCGCGGTTTTCAACTTTTCGTCGATCTTGCTGTCCACAAGAGTATCGATGCGGCTTACGAAAAAGCTGGCGACGCTGGCGGAATGGCTGATGTCCTGGCCCTTTGCGGAACGAGCTTCAAGAGCGGCGAGAAAGGCTTCAGCCACCTGCTCGTAGGCGGATTGCGCGAAAAGAAGCGTGATGTTGATATTGAGGCCGTCTTCCACAAGCTGTCGAATGGCGGGAATGCCTTCGGGAGTGGCCGGAACCTTGATCATGACATTCGGGCGATCGACAGTCTTCCAGAGCCGGCGCGCCTCGTTGATGGTGCCTTGCGTATCGTTTGCGAGGTAGGGAGAGACTTCCAGGCTGACGTACCCGTCGCGCCGTTTCGTTTCCACGTAAACCGGTTTGAATATGTCGCAGGCGTCCTGAACATCGCGGATGGCGATTTTTTCAAAGAGGCCCTTGGCGTCGAGCTTTTTCGCATCCGGCGAATTCAGGATGTCGGAATAAAGGTTGCTGCCGATAATCGCCTTCTCAAAAATCGCGGGATTGGAGGTCATACCCCGCAGCCCATCATCATCGATGTATTTCTTCAAACCTCCGCTGGTGAGCAGGTCTCGACGGATATAGTCCATCCAGGGGGATTGGCCGTAATCGAGCAGGGCCTTCATCGGGTTCGTCCCTTGTGCCGCGCCGGCTCTTGGAATTGTCGTGGTAGTGGTCATGATTGTTCTCCTCATTGGTGGGAAACTGATTGAATATCCATTGTACTCCCTGGAGGTACGCCCACGCTGTCCACCTCCAGGCACCAACTCACGGGGCGATGAGATCAGGATTCAGGAGCCAGGGCAGTACTTTGATTCCAACGCCTTCACTTTTCCGAGCCGGCGCACGTGCCGCTCTTCGTTGGAAAATTTCGCGCCCAAGAACGCGCGCACCAAATCCTGAGCCAGAGCCACGCCAATCACGCGGGATCCGAGCACGAGAATGTTTATGTTGTCGTGCTCAACTCCTTGATGCGCCGAGTAGGTGTCATGGCACATTCCGGCACGAATGCCAGGAAGTTTGTTGGCGGCGACGCTGGCTCCGACCCCGCTTCCGCAGACGAGCACACCGCGTTCGGCCTTGCCATCGAGAACGGCGCGGCCCACGGCTTCGGCAAAATCGGGATAGTCGGAGGGGTTTTCGTTGAAAGCCCCGACGTCAAGGACGTCGTTGCCCATCGAACGCAGCAAGTCTCCCATGGCGTTCTTGAGTTGAAAGCCGGCGTGATCGGAACCAATCACCACTTTCATGCGGGGCTCACTTTCCCAAAAGCTCTTTCGCTGCTACGATGACGTTTTCCGCTTCAAAGCCGAATTTTTTAAGTACGGCTTTGAGCGGAGCTGAAGCGCCGAAGCTGTGCATGCCGATCATCTTGCCCTTGGGACCCACGTATCGTTCCCATCCGAATGTGGATGCCATCTCAACGGAAACCCGCGCCGTGACAGCGGCGGGGAGCACGCTTTCCTTGTAAGCGGAGTCCTGCGCCTCGAAGAGCTCCCAAGAAGGCATGCTTACGACGCGGGCTTTAATGCCCTCCGCGTTCAGTTTTTCCCAGGCGGAGACGCACAACGAGACTTCGCTTCCGGTTCCGATGAGAATTACTTCCGGCTTTCCGCCCGGGGCGTCGGCCAGAACGTAAGCGCCTTTTGCGACGCCCGAAGCTGGACCGAACTTCGTACGATCGAACGTGGGCATAGGTTGGCGAGTGAGCACGAGGGTCGCAGGGCCGTGTGTGTGACGCATGATGACTTTGTATGCCTCGACCACTTCATTGGCATCGCCCGGCCTGAGGACGAGCATGTTGGGCATGGCGCGCAAGGACGCGAGTTGCTCGATGGGTTGGTGCGTCGGCCCGTCTTCACCCAGACCGATAGAGTCGTGCGTGAAAATGTATGTGGCCGGGAGCTCCATCAGAGCGCCGAGACGCATGCTCGGGCGCATGTAGTCGCTGAAATTGAAAAACGTGGCGCTGAACGCCCGCAGCTTCGACGAAGCCATGCCGTTGACCGCAGCGCCCATGGCGTGTTCCCGCACGCCAAAATGGAGATTGCGGCCGTGGTATTCATTCGGATAAAAGTCACCCGCGCCGTCGAAAGTCAGATTTGTCTTGTTCGAATGCGCCAGGTCCGCGGAACCGCCTATCAGCCATGGGATATTTTTGGCGAGCACATTGAGAACCTTGCCTGAAGAATCGCGCGTGGCCATGCCTTTGGCGTCGGCAGGGAAGTTCGGTAAGTCCTTGTCCCAGCCGTCGGGAAGTTTTCCGGTCTGAATCCTGTTCAGTTGCTCCGCGAGCTCGGGAAATTGTTTCTTGTAATCCTCAAATTTCGCGGCCCACGCCGTGTGCGCTTCCGAGCCGCGCTTGCCGATTCCATTTTTGAATTGCTCGTAAACTCCGTCCGGAACGAGGAACTTTGCGTCCTCCGGCCAGCCGTAAAACTGTTTGGCTAGCTTGACTTCCGCTTCGCCGAGCGGCTCTCCGTGAGCGTCGGAACTGTCTTGTTTGTGCGGAGACCCGTAACCGATATGGCTGTCCACCACGATGAGAGTTGGGCGGTCTTTCGTTTTTTGGAAGGTCTCGTAAGCGCGCGCGAGCTTGTCCAGGTCATTGGCATCCGCCACGCGCGTCACGTTCCAGCCATATCCGAGGAAGCGCGTCATCACGTCTTCGCTGAAGGACCAGATGGCCGGCCCGTCCAGCGTTACGTGATTGTTGTCGTAAATCCAGCAGAGATTTGAAAGTTGCAAATGCCCCGCGAGGGACGCAGCTTCGGACGCCACTCCTTCCATGAGGTCGCCGTCGCCGCAAATCGCATAGACATTAAAATTGAAAATGTCGAAGCCGGGCCGATTGTAGTTAGCGGCGAGCCACTTGCCGGCAATGGCCATGCCAACACTATTCCCCGCGCCTTGTCCCAGAGGACCGGTAGTGGTTTCGACTCCGGTGGTCAAGTGTGATTCGGGATGGCCGGGAGTTTTGCTGTCGAGTTGGCGAAAGCGCTTGATCTCATCCATGGAGACGGCCGGCTCGTTCAAAACCCTGCCTTCGGCGTCGACTTGCTTCACGCCCGCGAGGTGAAGCGTGGAATAAAGCAACATCGAGGCATGTCCGGCGGAAAGGACAAAACGGTCGCGGTTCGGCCAAACAGGATTGGCAGGGTCATAGCGCAGGAACTTCTGCCACAGGCTGTAAACCACGGGAGCAAGGCCCATGGGAGCCCCCGGATGGCCGGAGTTGGCCTGCTGGACGCCGTCAATAGAAAGGGTGCGGATGGTGTTGATGCTCAGCTGATCCATGTCGAGCTGACTCTTCGGCTGACTCACGATGGCTCCTGTATCGGGAAGAAATTTCCCGACAAGTTCGCACAACTTTTAGATGCAGCACGCGGCCAAAAGACTGGAGAAATTTTGCGCCAATTTTGAAACACGCCCTTCGGGATTCCCGCGGCGTGGCGCGTGATCCTCCTTGCGGCCCGCGGCCAACTGGCAGAGTCACAAAACCTACCGTGCCCGCAGCGGCTTGTCAATCAAGCTGCAGGGAGTTCCTGAATGCAGCGCGCGCAATGACTCGCGAAAAAGCGGCAATGATTAAGTGCATGCCAACGTTGAGCGTAGTCCCCATACATGTTACTTTTCCTTATCTGCCCGGCCCGGGTGGCGGAATGGCAGACGCTGAGGACTTAAAATCCTCCGGGGATTTTTCCTCATGTGGGTT
>DATGED010000067.1:0-3667 GCA_035310525.1 Candidatus Acidiferrum sp.
TGTGCCCAAAACAGGCAATTCTGGTGAATGGCGTTTCCGTTAGATCTCGTCTGCATCCACCTCAATCGCCATTTCCCGGTACGCGCACAAGGCGTTCGCCAACTGCATCTGCCGCGGCGTCCGGCACTCCGGCTCGAACAACCTCGGGCTTCCCACAACGATCACCGCCGTTTTCGCGCGCGATGTCGCTACATTCAGCCGGTTCAAGCTGTACAGAAACTCCATGCCGCGCGGCGCATCCTCCGGCGATGAGGTTGTCAGCGAGTAGATCACTACCGGCGCCTCCTGCCCCTGAAATTTGTCCACCGTGCCGATGCGCATCTTTGGCAGCCGCGCCGACAAATCCGAAACCTGCGCGTTATAGGGCGCAACAATCAAAATGTCGTCTTCCATCAACTTCCTGCTATTCCCCGCCCCATAGAACCATTTCACGCCCGGCTTCAGTAGCCCCTCTACGATCCTAACCACAACTTCCACTTCTTCTGCGCTTGCGTTGCGGTTGCCGTCATGCTCCACGGAAACAAACCACAATCCCGCCCCCTTTAGCCACGCGTGCCCTTCCAGAACTCTGCTCTTGGCAATCGCTTGCGAACTCAGCTTGCCTTCATAGAAAACTTCCGAGGTAAACTCGCAAACCCTCGGGTGCAGTCTCCAACTTTCGGGTAGCAAAAACCCCATGTCTTCCGGAATAGTCTTTTTGCCGTTCAGCAAGTGTTCTAGCGCAGATTTTTCCGCGCCGTCAGGGTGACTACCCTTCGTCGGCCGTTCCAATTGTTGCGGGTCTCCAAGCAGGACGAGTTTCTTTGCTGCCTGGGACACCGCAAGCACGTCCGCCAAGGACATCTGTCCCGCTTCATCAATAAAGAGCACGTCTACGCATTCGAACGCTGCTTCCGGTGCCCATAGCCATGAAACTCCGCCGACCACGTTCGCTTTTCCTGAAGTCAATGCGCTCCACGCCTCTTCATTCTTGTCCTTCGCAACCGCCACACCGTCGCTCTCTTCCCCGCCAGGCTGTCTGTGCAGGCAACGCACATTGGGGACATCCTTGTCGCGCGCGGCCTCCACCACGTCTTCGAGCAGCTTGCGTATCACTTTGTGACTCAGCGCCGTAACACCAATCTTCTTGCCTTGTTTCACAAGTTCGCAAATCATCCGCGCGCCGGTATACGTTTTTCCCGAACCAGGTGGCCCCTGAATGGCAAAGACCGAGTCCTGTAGCGCCAGGGCGATGCGGCTCGCCGTGTTTGCGGGTATTTCAGATGCCAGTAGCTTGAGTTTCTCCCCGTGCATAAGACGCGGCGGTTTGCGAAGCAGCAAATCTCGCCCCGCGCGGTATTCCCCTGCCGAGTCGATGCCATTTGCCCCAACCCATGCTCCTATTCGATAGAGAGAGCCAGCTTGCGGGTCCGTGTTGAGCGGGGCATCCCACATGTACACACTCATTGGATGGACCTCAGCCGTCTTCTTCGTCTTCTTGATATCCACGATTCCTTTTATGTGATCGATCCCAACGACCTCGCCGAATCTCTCTTCTCCGTAATACACATCCTTGCCTGGCCGCACATTGCTCTTTTGTGGATCGAACGAGTAGCGGTCTGTCGGCACTTGCCACCCTGAGTCGACTCTTTTCACAAAATGCAGTTTCGTCAGCCCTACTCGCTCGTCCAGCAAGTCTTCATCGCCCATCTCCGCGAGCCTGTAGCCTTCTTGCCAGGCGCTTTTGTCTTCGCGGCGATGCCAGCTCAAAAGTTGCGCCAGCAGCCACCGCGCGGCTTGGCCTTCCGACCGCGCTTCGGGATCCGCTGGAATCCCGTCGCAAATCTGTAGCGTAAGCGCCTCAGTTCGATCCAGCTTTTCTTGTAGCTTCTCCGAAGGGTCCCCGCTCTTTTCTAAGGGCCGCGGTACCGCCATACCGCGGCTCACCAGCTTGTTCCGTTCTTCTTCCAGCCAATCTCGCAGCCTTGACGTCGATACGCAGTCCTCGCAGTTGTAACCTTCCATCACTTCGCGAACTTCTTGCGGTAGCACCTCATCCCCCCAACCCAATTCCAACCGGTGCTCCACGTACCTCATCGCGCTCCGCGATTTTTCTAGCGGCGTCCTTCGCGCGAATTCGTAAAACGCTTCAATCTTCTTCAACGAATACTCTTCAACGCTTGCCCGCACGCCCTGCTTGAACGCTTGATGCAAATCCACCAGCACGCCGGCTCGCAGCATCCGGTCGATTTCGTTTTCCCGCGTCGCATGCATCCCCATCAAGCGCTTCAGCGTTCCCGGCTCGTACCCGCCAAAGTGATAGACGTGCATTTTTGAATCGGCTTCCCTCCGCCGTGCGATTTCATCCACCAGCCATTCGAAGCACTGCTTCTCCTCCTCGCGATTCAATGCCCACCGCTTTTCATAAACCAGCTCTCCCGCCACATCACGAAATGCAAATCCAAACAAATATTGCAACCCTTGCTCGTCTACGAATGGATCGCCCTCGAAATCCATAAATATGTCGCCCTTAGATGGCTCTGGTAGCCGGCAGAAACCCGTCCGTTCAACCACGGGCAACAGCTCGTGTTTCAGCTTTTTCTCCGTCCGCCCCTCTACCTGCACGCGCGCCTGCTCGCGCCTGTTTTCATACGTTTGCTTTGAACCATGTCTTGGTCGCTGCTTCAGCGGAATCGCCAGCGCAGCCAGCTTAGCCATGGTCCCTGCGTCCCACGCCTCAAACTGGTCCCGCTGCTGTCGCCGGATGTCCGCCACCAACGACAAATGATCGTCCGCGCGCCTTCGGCCATCGCACTCGCGAAACCACTTGCAGACGTTGCAGTGCTCCACCGGTTCCGGATAAGTCACCTCGGCCGTTTTCATTTCCCGCTCAAACGTCAGCGGATACTGTCCGGTCGTTGTGGACACCGCCTTCTCAACGGAACTGCTGAGCAAACCGCTATGCGCATCCCCGGTAACTTCGCGACAACCCGATTTGACTGCCTCAATTAGTCTTTTCTTCACATACCGGTAGAACGCCGCGTACTCGGACACACGATATTTTTCGCCAGCAAACCCTTCGCCTGGCGGCACCACCCACAAAAACTCTGGCGCCGTCCCTTGAGTTTTCTTCAGCAGCTCCGAATACAGCGAAAGTTGCAGAATCGTCGTCGCCTTTGTTTCTCGCGCCAGCTTGGTGTCCGCAACTTCGTACGACCACGGCCAGCGCTCGCTTGGAGTGGGTACGCGCCGCAACACGTCCGGCCGCCCAAACCATTCCCCGTCGCTCAGAGCCCCTTGCGCAATCAGGTCTGCGCCGCGCTCCATGAGCGCCAGCGTTTCCTCAATCAACCGCTTTTCTTCTTTGGGGGAGATGTGGCTCAGGTTTTCGACAGTCCGCCCTTGAGCGCGTAAATAGGCCAGGTACTCGCGTTCATGTCGCTCGCCGCGTTCGCGAATTACCGCCAAATCCGGAGCCGCCCACTCGGGTTCGTCGCGCTTCCCTTGCGCCACCTGCAAGTCCAGCGTCGTCAAATGCCGGCAAGCTAGGTGGTTGCTCAGGTCCGTGGCGCTTAGCCGGATTAGTTGTTCCGTTATCTTCATAGGCAAACTCTAGCGACATTTTCCGCTCGGAACATATTAAAAAGAAAACCCTTCTACTTGGTCGATGCATCCAAATCTTCTGCTG
>DATGED010000068.1:0-121848 GCA_035310525.1 Candidatus Acidiferrum sp.
GCGATTCTTTTCTGCGCGCTTCGCCAGATGAAACTGCAGTTCCTCCTCCAGGTCGCGCTCCAGCCTTCTCCGCTTCGCCAGCGCCTTTACTCTCAGCCACGCTTCCGTCAACCACTCGCGCGCCATAGGTCCTCCTTAGGCAGGCTCCAGAATCCGCGCAATCGCGGAAGACATGCGCTTCCAGCGCGCTGTTTCTTCCACGAGCTGTTTCCTTCCCGCCGCCGTCAGCCTGTAATATTTCGCCCGCCGGTTGTTGTCCGATGCGCCCCACTCGGCCGCGAGCAGTCCGCGAACTTCCAGGCGATGTAGCGCCGGATACAAGGCGCCTTCTTCGACGCCCAGGACCTGGTCGCTCCTCTCATGAATGTCCTCAGCGATGTCGTAGCCGTGCATCTCTCCGTGGCTGAGAGTTTTCAGGATGAGCATGTCGAGTGTGTCGCGCAACAGATCGCCCGTTTCGGTTTTTTTCTGGCTCATGTCAAGGGTTCCCGCCCATAAGATTCTTAGGGGAGTATCTCTCTATCTTTTTCTCCTTTCAAGCTCATTCTTTGGCAGGCGGTAGGCCACTTCGCACGTCGTCGCAAATTCAATAGAGCCTGGTCACGCCGTAATCGTCCATTTAAAGTCCTGGAACTTGACCTGTAGGGTTTTCCGACAATTCACGCAAGTTGGATTACTTCCGGGTTGCTCGTCACTCGCTCCAACCACGCGCGAGGCTGATGGTTCGTGACCTACTTTTGTGTCGCCGTAGCTGGAAACTGTCGGCTCGCAGGTCGCGTCAGATAAGAAATCACCAGGACCACCAGCATTATCAGCGGCCCGAATGCTGTTGGCCCGTCCCCCGCAAGATAGTGCGCAAAAAACGCACAGATCCACGCGATGCCGAACCCCGCATAAGCCCACTCTTTGACCCTGACCATCCCAGGCACGAGCAGCGCGATCGCCCCAAGCGGTTTGGCGATCCCCAGGATAATCCTCAGCTGTTGCGGATATCCCACATGAGCGAATCCCTGAACCGCCTGTGGACTTCCCGACAGGTAGATGAATGCAGCGAGAAGCGCCTGCGCCGCTATCAAACCCGTGCTCACCCAGTACGCTATTTTGCGTGCCATCGAAGTTGTGCCCCCTTCCGTTCAGGAATCCTTGCGAGGAAGGAAAGCATCCTAACACGGCTGCCTCGCCGCCTTTGGCGGAATCCCCGTCAAACGAAAACGGATTCAGTTTCTCCGCTCAGCCCGCGTCTGTTCTCGATTCGCGTTCGGCACAACACAAAGAGCGCCCCACCCTTCGCCAAACGCAACTCCGCGAAGCTACCCCACCCAGATGGTGCTCCCTGCGCAAACATCACGATGCCCCACCCGCCGCGCATTTAGAGAGGGGTGCTGCCCCACACCTCGGCGTTACGATTGGGCGAATCTGTTGGACGCGCGGCCAAGCTCGCCCCGGGGAGGAGCCGGTGCAACGAAGAGCGGACGGACAAATTCAACGGGAACTACGGTAGGGACAGCGGGGATCGAACTAAGGGCGGCGCTGCAAGTGCGTAAGTTAATGATTTCATTAAGCTCAAAAACGCCAACAACAGCTGATTCGCCCAACTGAGGTACACGGCGGGTACACGGATTTCGGAAGTCGATGGGGAGCTGCTTGCAGCCAGATTCTGGTAATGTCTATGACTTGCTGGAGCAAAGCATGTGCCAGACAGCTGAATCAGACATTGAACTTGTGAGAGATGCCCTCAAGGCGATAGGTCTTCCAGAAGTCGGAACAGTATGGATCGGGCCTTACGAACAGCTCCATGGTGCAGGATTTGCGCTACTCGCTGCGACAAGGCACGGCGTTCATCGGCGCGACCTCTCCAATTATCACAGTGGGGTCAGAACAAGGGTCGTCCAAGCAATTTTGGAGCATGACAAGCTAGGTAAGGTCACGGATGAATTCGTTTTCGACAACGCCATTGCGGGCTTCTTTTTCAACGCCGCGATCCAGCGGATCGTGTGGGCCTCGGAGCGACTTATAAAGACTTTTATCAGTATTCCTTGCATCTGTGGCCGCAAGCGTGAGCAAAATGCAGATGCGCGAAGTTTTCCTAAGTTGCTCAAGGACGCGAAGCTTCGGAGAGATCATCTTATTTCAGAGGATAAGAGAACTTTTCCTAAACTTTCTGCGCTGCTGAATCAATTCCCGGACAGGGAGCACAAGCGCGAATCTCCCTTCGATCCCCAGAAAGCCTTGGCTATGCTTCGATATGATGTCAACAACCGAAAGCACTCCGTTTACGACAGTCTCGCCAGGGATCGCAAGTCAGCGGGTGGCGGCTGCGATGTCGCACCTAGTTATTGGTCGGATGCACCTCAAGACTGCCAGATGCATCTCGCGTGCAACTCATTTGATTTGGTCCGCCGCGCTTACGATGAACTCAGAGATTGGCAGCCTAACGTCCCGACTTGATCTGATTCACGGCTCTCGGTCCTCGGTCGCCATTAACTGATAGACGAAATACCATCGCTTTGCCGATGAAATACAGTCATGCTGGAGGCGTAAGAGCGGAGATTCGTGATGAAACGTGCCGCGCAGTCAATCATCCTGCTGGTGTTCGTCGCTTGTGCCAATGCGCAAAGCTCGAAGTCAGCTCAACAAGTTGTAGGGATGCCAACTGCAACCCGCACGCCATCTGGCCCAGCCAGCACGACTTTGATCCCCTCGCAGATTTTCTCGCGGGCGCGCCCTTCCGTCGTAGTTATCGTTGCATCTGACCAAAAAGGCCAGCGCGAAGCATTAGGTTCGGGGTTCATCGTGAGCAGCGGAAGAATTGCCACGAACCACCACGTTGTGGAGGGGATGAACGAGGCATACGTTGTATTTTCAGATGGAGACGTTAAACCGGTTTCCAAAGTCGTAGCCGACAGCGGACAACAGGACCTGATCATCCTGGCCGTCGAAACGGGGAAGCGATCAGCGCTCATGTTCGGTGATGAGCTATCTTTGCAACAAGGCGACTCGGTGTACGCGCTCGGCGCGCCCAAAGGATTGGAGCTCTCATTCACGAACGGGATCGTAAGCTCCTTCCGGAAATCAAACGCTCAATTTCTAATCCAAACCACTGCTCCCATAGCCCCAGGCTCCAGTGGAGGGCCGCTCTTTGACCGCACGGGTCGCGTCGTCGGCGTAACCACGTCGCTGATTTCAGACGCGCCGGGGATATACTTCTCGGTTGGCATCGGGGACGTGAAGCGATTGCTCAGAACGCCCCAGCCGGTTCTGTTGCCTTTCGATGAATGGGCTAAGCAGCAGGCAAAGGTGCGGGATTCCCAAACTTCCACGCGTACCAATCCGAGCGATACGCAACGGGCACCAGACAAAGGCCTATCCCTTCAACAGCTCATCTATCTCATCGAAAGGTTTTCGGAGGCTCATGGGACTTCGGTGTCGGATGGCAAACTCCACACCAATTTTTTCGAATCAGGTGCAATCCTCGACCCATCGCATCCATGCGGTGGCGATATCGTCCACGATTTCCCGAATGCGACTGCTGAGCACGAAGTCGAACGCGTGCTCGTCATATTCAATCTAGCGAATGTCGACGCGACGAGCATTACGGTTGATGGACACAACAACCTGAAATTGGAGATGTCCCTTTTTTATGAAGCCACCAGCTTTGTGGGGGAAAAGCTGCAATTATCACAGCTGCTACAGAATGCAAAAGAACAAACTGGAAGCAGGCATGTTGTCTTCGATTCAAGGGAAAATGCCGAGGAATTTGCACGCTATATTCGCGACGCGGTACTCGCCTGCCAAGAACGAAAGGAGCGGGGCGAGCCGTTCTAGGAACGAGCCTTTGGCCTTGTCTTCGCAAACAAAATTGCCGGGAGTGGCGCATCTTTCCAACCCTTTGTTTCCCTCAACTTCTTTCGGACAGCGGTCTGAATTTGGAAAGGCGCGTTGATTACGTATTCACGCGCGCGATCGTAAGTTGCCGTTGTTTCGCCTCTGGCCCGTTCTAACTCGCTGACATATTGGAGAGCGTCCTCCGGCTTGAAGTGATGGCCTCTTTGATCTTTCCAATTGCTGGGCAGGGCTGTCCACACGGCGGCCTGAACATCTTCTCGGCCCTTGAGCCACTCACGAATCCTGGCGGAAATCTTTGGGTCGAGCGCTCCTTCTTCCCGACCGCCTGACGTTAGCGATTGAATGTGTTTCGAGATAGTGCCCTCCCGTGCCTGGAGGTTTTTCCGAGCAGCCTTCAGGTCGTCAAACTCACTCAATGCCCAATATGTCCGCTGGTCGGGGGAGCCTGAGTGAATCACAAGAGTCAGGCGTTTGTCGCTTGATATCCGGGCGAACTCAACTGGCAAGGCTGTCCCATCGGAGTGCCACCGACTCTTGATTCGGAGGCATCCGGGGCACCATATCAGCGAACCCCAGCCAATTATCGCTATGTGCACACGATAGTCCCGCTCCGGTTCCGCTAGCCGTCGCAGCTGAAATTTACGAGCAAGAGTATTGTAGCTGCGGTCATGCCTCTCATTGAAGAATCATCCGCGCAACGAAGCTGAAGTCAAAGGCAACCATCTGGAGCCGCGTCAACGGGTGTGCCACTTGGACGGCGGCGAGAGCGAAAGGAACTCTGCTCAGCACCGAATCCTTCTGGAGGCGTGCCGCCCTAAGAGATTCTTGAAATGTTCGGCAATTTGGCTCGTGCGCTCTGCCTTTCGCGTCAAGAAAACCATGGCCACGCTTGCGGACTCGTATGAACACCAGCTGAAATTGCCGATTCTACTCTTCAAACTGTCAAGAACACAGTCGACACGGGATCGTACTTGTTGACCGCGTACGTGTTGATAGACGCCGATCAACCGTTCGGGAAAACTGTCGAGGAGCCGCTCGATCTCATTGGACTCAACGTAGCAACATCTCTGTCTGATACGGCCTGTGGCAATGCCTATGTCTGGGTCGAGAAATACGTCGTCAGGATGACGAATCTCGTCAAAGTATTTTCTGCGGTCTTTGAGAGTGACCACATGTCTGATGATCTGGCATGGATTTATCCGTAGCAGTCGTGCAAGAACTTCGAAGTCTTCTGGCTTCCAGGCAAGAAGGTCACTCGCCATAGGATCGACGGCAAGATTACGCAGTATGCGTGCGACTTGCAGTGATTCAAGCAATGAACCCTTCCAGTGGTCCAGAGCGTCGCCTAGGAACGTGAGGTTCAACAGTCCTCCGCTGGTTAGTAGTGCTGTCTAGTGCGCGTCGTACCCGCCAGACGCATTTGGCGTTGTCCGCGTTTAGTGTCGGGCTAGAATACAACCACAAACGGCATCCTTCGATGGCTTTTGTCGCGATCCCCCGTAGGGAACGCGATCCATAGTCGCGCGGCTGGTAAGACTGTCCAAGAGACCGGACTTTCGTCACGCCACTGGAGCGTAGAAAGGGGCAAAAATCAGACGCCAAGCGCCGGTGGCGCACCCTAAACTCGGCAGATGGCTGACAGGTTGACTGGTGGAACGGTTTTGGGTTTCGAATCCTCGCGGTTTTCGCAAGAGTGCGGATTTTGACTTTTCCATTGAACATCGGCGCGAAATGATCCATCTCCTCCGCCAAGTCGTCGCCGCCCTCCCCAGGTGACCCTTCACTCGTCAGCCATTTCTCTTGCTGTTCCCCGAACTGCGGCTCGGCCCTCTTGTCTTGCCCCCGGTCGCTCCTTGAAATGTTTTTTCAGGCGCCCTATTTTCGCTCCATCTCCTTTCCCATCATCCACTTAAATCTCTACCTCGCGCGATTCGAATGGTTACCATAGTAGAAATAACTTGACAAGTTATCATCTTTTGCGGTAAAATAAATCGTCAAGTTCAGCTCCTATGCCTCTCCAACCCTCCCTCCTGCCCGGCCCCGCCACTCTCGCTCCCTTCTCGACACACCCGTCACAACTCGACACGCCCGTGCCGTTGCAACCCCTCTGCTATCAATCGCATCCACACGCTTTCCGTCACCCATGGGGGTGTGCCTCTGTGTTCACTTCCGACTTTGAACTTTCCACTCGGTACCGCTCTTTTCGCAGTGTCCGCATCAATATCATTCCAAATGCTTTAGCTTCCCTTTGTTTTCATACTCTTACGCACTCTTTTGCCACGCGCAAAACACTAACTCCCGCATTCTCAATCGTCTGCGCACTCTTTGCAGAAAACACCCGGGGTGGGGGGAGCTGTACCGTCAGTTCGATCCCGTTTTGCGTCCGGCAAAGATGGCCATGGGCCGCATCGTCGCCTTGGCCTCATTCTTCGTCGCCGACCGCGCCGACCTCTCCGCCGAATCGTCGCTGGGCGGGGTACGCAGGCAGCGGCAAAGATGCGAACATAAGGTGAGCGCGTCCAAATTGAGGGGTGCTAATCATGACTACGACTTCCACCACATCTGCGCTCCGCCGGCCGAACGCTATCCTGGCCATTTTCGTAGGCGGACTGATTGCTGGCGCGCTGGACCTTACCGCGGCATACGTTCTCTATGGAGCGGGCGTGCCGCGGGGCATCGCCGCAGGGCTGCTCGGTAGGACGGCGTTGCAAGGCGGTTCCGGAGTGTACGTCCTGGGGATCGCGCTGCACTTTTTTATCGCTTGCGCAGCGGCGGCGATTTACTACGCCGCAAGCCGCAAGCTGGAATTCATGGTGCAGCATCCGATTGTGTGCGGAGCATTTTACGGCGTCGCGATTTTTCTGGTGATGAATCTCATCGTGCTTCCGCTTTCGGCGCTCCACGCCAAGGGACCGTACCGCCTGGAGTCGTTGATTCAAGGACTGCTGATCCACATTTTCATTATCGGCCTGCCCATTGCTTTGAGCGTGCGCCAGTTTGGGCGCACCTCGCCTGGATAGAGTCGAGAGCGGGCCCGATCGCTTCGATTTGTTTTGCGGTGCAAAGCTTTCCGCTAGGCCCTTCTTGAACAGTATCGATCCGGGGACGTCGGGGCCAGCACAAGCGACACCTCTCTTCATTGACTCCTCTTTTTGCCCAACCTAAGATGGCGTCACATGACCGACTCCCGCTCACTGATTGGCCTCACCATTTCGCACTACCGCATTATCGAAAAGCTCGGCGGCGGAGGAATGGGCGTGGTGTACAAGGCGCTGGACACGCGTCTGGATCGCTTCGTCGCGCTGAAGTTTTTGCCGGACGATGTTGCGAGAGACGCGCAAGCTTTGAGCCGATTCCGCCGGGAAGCAAAGGCGGCATCCGCGCTGAGTCACCAGAATATCTGCACCATCTATGACGTGGGGGAAGAGGACGGGAAAGCGTTCATCGCGATGGAGTTTCTCGACGGCGCGACGCTGAGGAATCGAATCCGTGGCCGCGCGATGGAGATGGAAACGCTGCTGGCGCTCAGCATCGAGATCGCGGAGGGCCTGGACGCGGCGCATGTGAAGGGAATCGTGCACCGCGACATCAAGCCGGCGAATATTTTTGTGACCAAGAGCGGCCAGGCCAAGATTTTGGATTTTGGATTGGCGATGCTGGACAACGTGGCGGAAGGCGTCACCGCGATGCCTACAGCGACCGCGGAGGAAGTGCTGACCAGCCCTGGTACGGCGGTTGGCACCGTGGCGTATATGTCGCCGGAACAAGTCCGCGGCAAGGAATTGGATGCGCGGACGGACTTATTTTCGTTCGGAGTGGTGATGTACGAGATGGCCACGGGGGCGCTGCCGTTTCGGGGAGATACGTCCGGAGTAATTTTCGATGCGATATTGAACCGGGAACCGGTGACGCCCGGACGACTGAATCCCGATCTGGACGCGAAGCTGGAAGAAATTATCAAGCGAGCACTGGAGAAAGACCGGAATTTACGATACCAGCATGCGTCCGACGTGCGCGCAGAGCTGCAAAGATTGAAGCGGGACACAAGTTCTGGGCGCGTGAATGCGTCAAGTGCGGGAGAGGCTCCAGAGGAGAGAAGAAAGTCATCGCCGCGCGCGGCATCGATCGAGGCACCTGCACGTACGAGGCGATCCTGGTATTACGCAGCGAGTGGTTTGCTTGCGTTGGGCTTTTTCACTGGAGCATTCCTGCTGATTCGAAATTCAAAGAGTGGCGGGAAGGTCAGCAATGATTGGCAGCAGCTGACATTTTTTACAGACTCGGCGGTGTACCCGGCGTTGTCTCCGGACGGACGGATGCTGGCATTTATCCGCGGCGAAGACCCCTTCCTGGGACCAGGGCAAGTCTACGTCAAGTTTCTGCCCGACGGGGAGCCTGTGCAGCTGACGCACGATGCGACATTAAAATTAAGCCCGACGTTTTCGCCCGACGGGTCCCTGATCGCCTACGGAGCGCTTCAAGACTGGGCTACCTGGGAAGTACCAGTGCTGGGAGGTGAGCCTCGGCTGCTGCTTCCAAACGCTTCGTCATTGACATGGATCGAAAGCGGGAAGCGGCTACTTTTCTCTGAGGTCAAATCCGGATTGCACATGGGAATTGTGACCACCGATGAGGGTAGAGGAAATAGCCGGGAAGTTTATTTGCCTGCCGGCGACAGAAGCATGGCGCATCACTCGTATCTTTCGCCGGATGGGCGATGGGTGCTGGTTGTAGAGATGGACAGCCGCGGCAACATGCAACCGTGCCGAGTTGTCCCATTTCAGGGAAGCGGAGAGATGCGTGTGGTGGGTCCCCTCGATGCGGCGTGTATCGCCGGAGCTTGGTCGTCCGACGGGCAATGGGTATACCTCTCCGCTGGCACAGACAAATTGCATATCTGGAGGCAGCGCTTCCCGAATGGCCAACCTGAGCAAATAACTTTTGGTCCGACCTCCCAAGCGGGCCTTGCGATGGATCCAGACGGGAAATCACTGATTACCTCCGTCGGGATTCAGGACCGGATGGTCTGGCTACACGATCAGGATGGCGACCACGCAATCGCATCTGAGGGAAACACGGTAGCTCCCAGATTCAGTTCAGATGGAAAACTCCTCTACTTCCTGATGGACAACGGGCAGACACACGGCTACGAGTTATGGGTCAAGGATCTAACCAGCGGTAAGGCGGACCCGGCCTTGCCCGGCTACTTTCTGGATGATTACGCAATTTCTCAAAACGGCAAAGTGTTGGCTTTCGCGATGAACGACCAAAGCGGCCATTCAAATATTTGGATTGCACCAACGTCGCGGCGCACATCTCCAGTGCGCATCACTTCCGCCTCGAGCGAGGATTCTCCGCAATTTCTGCCGGATGGAGATATTTTGTTTCGCGCAGTCGAAGGCGGCTCAAATTTCCTGTACCGCATGAAAGCCGATGGAAGCGGCCGAAAGAAGGTCACGACAGACCGAATACTGGACTTGCGCTCCGTTTCGCCTGATGGGCGATGGATTGTTGCGAGCACACCGATTTCTAGGGGAGAGCAGACTGCGGCGGCCAAAGCCATCCCCGTAGATGGGGGCGAAGCTGTGACGCTCTACGAAGGCCTCTCTGAGTTTAGCTGGGACAATACTCAGAAGTTAATGTATGCCTCGATTCCAGTATTATCGGGAAAAATCTACGGGCTTCTGGTGGAGAAGCAAACCGGTTTGCCGAGGATACCGGCGGCGGGGATCGCTCGAGTGGAAGACTTGACGAACGCAAAAGGCGTCGTGACTTTACCTCAATTTCCGGAAACGGCAGCAAGCCCCTCGGTCTACGCTTACTCCCGCCAGATTACGCGCCGCAATCTGTACCGAATTCAACTGCCCTAGCGTTCGGTCCCACGCTCGAATTGCCTAAAGCAAACGGCACCTTGAAAAGGTGCGAGCGGTTTCGGCGCACGGACAGACGAGAAAACCGTCAGCTTAACGGACGAATGGATATATTTCGTCGGCAATCCAGTAGTTTGTCAAAAGAATCGCGAACAAAGTCCCCACGACCCAAAGCGCCAAGCGGCCGCGGGTCCACAATGCTCTCAACGACGAGAACTGCATGGGAAGATCGACGAAATAGGCGGCGCAGTAAAAAACATTTGCGATCAGTGCGAGGACGAGAAGTTGCAGGAAGGGAATGAGTGTGAATGCCGGGCGGAAATGAGGCCAACTCGCGGCGATCCAGATGAGGACAACGGCGGCGAGGGCGAGATTGTAAAAGAGGCGACGCGGCTCCCAAAAATGGATGGCGTCGGCAAGAACGCCGCGAAACGCGAGGGTTGGCGGAGTGCCGGAGTCGCGTGATGGAGAGGAGTGCATGGTCCCCATAAGAAGCACCTCACTGGGGGGCTGAATTTGACGGGGGGAAGAATAGCACAAGCCTTGTCGATGTCAAGTACTTTACAAATCAAAGCGCATTCAGATTGATCCTGCCGCCGCATGCCTTGACCTTCTACACGTTGTGGCGTATATAGGCAGAAGCCGGAGGTATGAGGAATGCAGCCGAAATCGGACTTGCCGCAGGGCACGCTGGATCTATTAATCCTGAAAGTTGTCGCGCTGGGACCCGTGCACGGTTACGCGATTGCTCAGCGGCTGGAGCAGGTTTCGCGCCACGTCGTGCAAGTTCCGCAAGGCTCGCTCTATCCTGCGCTGCACCGGTTGGAAAACCGCGGGCTTCTCGCCGCGGACTGGAAGGAAACGGAAACGGGGCGCGAAGCCAAATTCTATCGGTTGACGGGGAAGGGGCGTGCGCAACTCGAGAAGGAAGCGGCTAGTTGGGAGCGCTTGACGGAAGCAGTCTCTCTCATTCTGAAGCTTTCCGAAGGAGGTGCGGAATGAACTGGTGGCAGCGTCTCGTTGGTCGCAAGACGATGGAAGAGCAGCTTGATAAAGAGGTGCGCTTCCACTTGGAACAATGTGCGGAAGAATTGATGGCCCGCGGAGTTGCGCCAGAGGAAGCGCGCCGGAGAGCCCGTCTAGCGCTGGGTGGCCCTGAAAAAGTCAAGGAAGAATGCCGGGATGCACGTGGCACACGTTGGCTGGAGGATTTTTGGCAGGATTTTCGATACGCGCTGCGAACTTTACGCCGGAAACCTGGATTTACGCTTGTCGCTATGCTGACGCTGGCGCTGGGCGTCGGGGCCTCGACCGTTATGTTCACCGTCGTCAACGGTGTCTTGTTGAGGCCGCTGCCGTATCCGCAGCCAGGTAGACTCGTGGCTGTTCACGGCCACACCAGCACCTGGAATACAAAAGCGTTTGGAGAACAGAATCTTGCCTATCCGGATTTTCTGGATTGCCAGCGTGAGAGCCATTCGCTGGTTTTGGCCGGCTCTCTCTTTGACGGGGGCACGGTTAGCGGGTCGGGCGATCCGGAGTATGTCGATCTACAGGAGATCTCGTCGAACCTTTTCTCTGTGCTGGGCGTAAACGTCCGGCAAGGACGCGCTTTTTTGCCGGAAGAGGACCACATCGGTGCGGCCCCCGTTATGATTCTCGGATACAGCTTCTGGCAGCGGCATTTCGCCGGCAGGCCGGAAGCCCTCGGCGCTTCGGTTACTTTCAACGGGAAGCTTTACACCGTGGTGGGGATCGCACCGCCCGGCTTCCGGATGCGCGACAGCGAACCCGACGTGATGACGCCGCTCGGGCAAGACTCTGCAAAATTTCTGCAGAGTCGTGGGCCGCATCCCATTGGGGCCGTGGCGCGGCTCCGGCAAGGTGCGACCTTGGCGGAAGCACAGGCAGAGCTGCAATTGATCGGGCGGCATTTGGCGGAGCAGTACAAGGATACGAATGCGGATCGTAGTTTTGTAGCGCAGCAGCTTCGGCCGCACGTAGGGGATATTGGTTCGACGCTTTGGTTGCTGCTGGGAGCGGTTGGGCTCGTGCTGCTCATTGCGTGCGCGAATGTAGCCAGTTTGCTCCTGGCGAGGGCGCTTTCTCGCGAGCGCGAACTGGCTATGCGAGTCGCGTTGGGGGCAAGCCGCGGCCGCCTTGTACGTCAGTGTCTGACCGAAAGCGGGGTGCTGGCACTTTCGGGAGGCGCCGTCGGTGTTGGCATCGCAGCCCTCGGATGCCAGCCATTCATAGCCCTGTGGCCGGGTAATCTGCCGCGCGTGGAAGAGATTCAATTCGATTGGCGGGTGCTCTTATTCGCACTCGCGGTCGCTTTACTGAGCGGCTTTCTGTTTGGCCTTGCCCCTGCGTTGCGCGCTCCGGCACGTGAATTGGAACAGGTTCTGCGCGGAGGCGGACGAAGTGTGGCCGGAGGCTCGAGACGTCTGCACAGCAGTTTTGTTATATCTGAACTCGCTTTAGCGGTCGTTCTTCTAGTCTCCGCCGGAATGCTTGGACATACCCTCCTGCGTCTTTCCTCTTTGGATCCGGGCATAAACGTGCGAAACGTCCTGGTCAGCCGCATGGCGCTTTCTCCCTCAACACTCGCAAACACGGATCGGATTCGCGCGGCCTGGCAAGACGTCCTGGAGCGAGCGCGGCGTGTGCCGGGAGTGCAAGCAGTCGCAACAGTCGATACGTTTCCCATGCGCGAGGGCTTTAACGAAGTTGGCTACTGGCCGACGGCGGATGTGCCGGAGGAAAATAAGCGGCCAAATGCGCTGGCAACCAGCGTGTCGCCGGAATATCTGGAGGTCATGGGAATTCCGTTGCGCCGCGGAAGATTCTTCACGGACCAGGACAGGATCGGCAGTGAAGTCGTCGTCGTGATTGACGAGGTGCTGGCGCAACAGGCCTTCGGCGGGCAGGACCCCATCGGGAAGCAACTTTGGATGCCGGACATGGGCTACGGTCCGTTTGTGGTCGTGGGTGTCGTTGGTCACGTACGCCACTGGGGGCTTGCCGGCGACGATCAGGCTCAGGTGCGAGCGCAGTTTTACTATCCGTTTGCCCAACTGCCCGACAAATATTTGAAGCGCTGGTCGGAACTCATGTCCATTGCGGTTCGCACAGAAGTTGCGCCACTAAGCGAAGTCGAATCGTTGCGCCGAGAATTGCGCGGAGCCGCGGGAGACCAGGTCCTGTATGGGGTTCACACGATGGAGCAATTGGCGGATGACTCGCTTGCCCTGCAACGATTTCTCTTAATGTTGTTTTCAATATTCGCGGGGCTCGCTTTACTGCTGGCCTGTATCGGGATTTATGGAGTGCTGGCGTATTTGACCGGGCAGCGCGTGCCTGAAATTGGAATACGTATCGCTCTGGGCGCGAGCCCGAGCGGCGTCATGTGGATGGTGCTGCGCCAGAGCCTTGGGATGATTCTCGTGGGAGTTGCGATTGGCGCGGCAGCTGCATTTGCGGCCGGCCGCATCTTGCAACGGCTTGTGCAGGGTATGCAACCTGCGGAACTTCTTTCCTTCGCGGAGATGGTTCCCGTACTTGTACTTGCTGCTTTATTCGCAAGCCTCTTACCGGCGCGTCGCGCCAGCCGCGTAAATCCGGTGATTGCGCTGCGACAAGACTGAGCGCGGCGTCCGATTCGGAGTCCAGGTTAGTCCCGGTCGGGGTAAACAAATTGCTGCCCGGTGTTGTCGCGGGGAAAGTACCAGCCTTCGCGATCTTGATTACACTCACACTGACTTGGAACTACGGAACGCGGTTGCCACTTCCGTCTCCGAGTTTCTTGCGATCGTCCTGGTTGCGGCGATAAGGTTTGTTACGCGCTCGCTACGGCCTGGGCGCCGTCCGACGTTGTGATGCAATCGAAATGCAAACTTTCCCGCAGCAGCTTGCGCAGCCGCGTCCTAGCCCTGTGCAGCCGAGATTTTGAATTCCCTATCGACCAATCCATCATTTTGGCGATCTCGGTGTGCTTGTACCCCTGAATGTCGTGAAGTTCCACGACCAGCTTTTGGAAGGGGCGAAGCTGGGCCATGGCTCGCTCCAGATTGACTCGATCGATGGATCCGGCAAGCAACATGTCCACACCGCTAAGTTCTTCGCGTTGCTCGCCGCGATCGCCGCCTGTATCGCAGGTCGCTTCGAGGGAAGTTTCCCGCGCCGGTTTTCTCCGCAGACTCATGAGCACCAGATTGGCTGCGATACGGTGCAACCACGTGGAGAAAGCCGAGTCGCCGCGAAACGTCTGGATTTTGCGCAACACCATCAAAAACGCTTCCTGAGTCAGATCCTCCGCTTCGGCGGTGTTTCCCAGCATGCGCAGGCAAAGCGCATATACGCGCGCGCTGTGCCGCCTGTAGATAAACTCAAAGGCGGCGGGATCTCCTCGCTGCGCCAAAGCGATGGCTTCTTTCTCCGTCAGGATGGTTGCAGTCCGCGGATTGTAATTCGAAATCACGTCGGAGATTGGGGTTACCGGCCGTTCCATTGCATACAGGCTGCTCATTGTAGCTCCCCCCTGATAAGAGTTGTTTGTGCGACTTTCTGTGAAGACGAGGCCTCCAGACCCTATTGCGTCAGCGCCTGGGAATCACTTGGCTTGAACTCCGCCGCGATAAGAAAACGCTGCATAGGAGTTCTTACCGCAAGGGGAGGCCGGAATCCTCCGGCCTCCCCAGGCGATTCGAATTAATGCTTGAGTTGTGGAGAGGAATTGTGCAGTGCGGTGATCAGTTCGTGCGCCGCAGGCGGCGCGTCTCTGTGGGATTCAGAGATGATCTTGGCCGCGCTTGCATCTTCCCCATACAGCTTGCGATTGGCATCTTCATCCGGGCGCAGCGTCGAGCCTTCGAGGGAGACGCCAGCGAACACGCCGCGTGCGCGGGAGTAGCTTAGAATTTCCGCGCGCATGAAGGCATCCGAGTCCGCTTCGGCAGAACGGCCTTTCGGTCCGGCCGCCGCGGAAATGTCGGCTCCGAGCTTCACCTTGCTATGCAAGAGGCTGTCGGCGCCGCGATCGTTCATGATGAGAAATACGAAGTCGGTAGCCTCGCCGCCAATTTGCAGGCCAACGCTGCCGCCTTCGAGCGCGTACATTGCCGGCGCGCCCCACGGCCCGTTGAACTCTTTGCCCGTGCGGCAGACCATCGCTCCTCGGCCATAACTTCCGCCAACCACGAAGGCGGCCTTAAGCACCGACGGCATCACAACGACGCAGCGGGCTTTGTCCATGAGGTCTTGAGGAATATCGTCGGGCACATTCAGGATCTCCTTCATTACCTTTCCCGAATTCTCAAGCCGCTCCTGTTCGTTTTTCGCGTTCACCGGTTCTTTGGCGAACAAAAGCGACCCGATGGCAAGCAGGCCCGCAGTAAAAAATATCCTGCTCTTTGCGTATCTCATTGTTGCGCCTCCTAGCGCGATACATGCCTTTACTACTTCGAGGTTCGTGCTTCTCAAGCGGGCGGATTCTCTGAGAGTGTTTTTGGGTCCCGCTTTTTACGACGCAAGTTTGCGGCCAGAGGCGAACCGAATGTGGTAAGGAGTTGAAATTTCAAGAGCATAGGGCGAACCCCGAAACTCTCGTCTGAAAAAATGCGAATTCGCACAGTGTAGAATTTTCCAATGCGGCGGAGTTCTTGCTCGCGAAGTGCGCGTTGGAGTACTGGAACTAGGCGCTCTCGACCGTATTCCTTGCGTGCACGAAAGCTTGCAAATATACTGCGCGGCGTCGAACAAGCTCGAAGCGATTGTCATAACAACGAGGAGGTCTTACTCCGATGAAGTGCGCGAACGCGAAAGCATTAGGCGCGGTGTTGATTGCAGCGATGTCCGCTTCTTCACTCTTGGGCGCGCCGCAAAAAGATAGCGCCACCCGCGAAGGTGCGGCATCGGCGCCGCGGAGCAGGGAAGGGAAGAAACTGTTTGGTTCAGCTGACGCGCTACGCGTGGCGCGCGTGAGCTCGCCGCGGATCTCTCCTGACGGCACGCGCGTGGCCTACCTGGTCGCCGAAAACGATACGGAGAAGGAGCAGGCCTGGAAGTTCGTGACCCACCTTTGGGTCGTTCCGGCTGCGGGGCCATCGAGCGAGGCTCGGCAATTCACGCGAGGCGAGAAGAGCGTCTCGAATTTGGAGTGGTCGCCCGTTGGGAAAATCCTGGCTTTCACCATGGAAGCGGGCGAGGAGAAGGAGGCCAAGCCGCAGGTATGGTTCATGTACGCGGACGGCGGAGAACCGTGGCAAGTGACGAAACATAAGTCGGGCGTGCGCGGATTTCAAATTTCGCCCGATGGCAAGACGCTGCTGCTCACGGCAACTGCCCCGGTGAGTGACGACGAAGAAAAGCGCACAAAACAGAAGGACGACGCGGTTGCCGTAGACCGCGATTTCAAGATGGCCCAGCTTTGGACATGGAACATCGCCACGGGCGAGGAGAAACAAATCAGCAAGGGGGATTTTACGGTTAGCGACGCGCGCTGGTCGCCGGACGGTTTGCACGTTACATTCACCACCAATCCTACGCCGCGCCTGGATGACTCGCCGCTGCATACCGCCTGGGTGCTCGACGTAGCCAGCGGAACGCAGCGCAAGCTGGTGGAATCTTCGGAGCATACGCACTCCGCCCGTTGGTCGACGGACGGCAAAAAGATTGCCTACCTCGGTTCAGCCGGGTCGTTTCTTTCCAAGGAGGATTTGTTCGTTGTGGATTCCAACGGTGGGACACCGAAGAAATTGACTGCTTCCTTTGAACTCAATGCCGGCGAACCCAACTGGTCAAAGGATGGCGCGCAGATTTATTTCAGTTCGGACGACCGCGAAGCGCTCCGGGTTTTTGCCGCTGACGTAGCCGCCGGGGCTGTCCGGCCGCTTAGCGATGGCGCACGCGTGGTCAATTTGAGCGAAATCGGAGCGAACGGTCAAGTAGCAGTCGGAACGATCGGCGATCCGACTCATCCGGACGAAGTTTTCCGGAGCGACTTGAGTTTCGCTTCGCCGGAGCGAATCTCTAATCAGAACGCCTGGCTGGCGGAATATGCCTTGGGCGCGAGCGAAGTCGTGAAGTGGAAAAGCAGCAAGGATGGCATCGAGATAGACGGTATCGTAACCAAACCCGTGGATTTCGATGGAACGCACAAGGTTCCTTTCCTGTTGAATCCGCACGGTGGCCCAACAGGGGCTTCGATGCTCTCCTTTAATCCAACGGAGCAGATCATGGCCGCGAACGGGTACCTGGTTCTGCAACCGAATTTTCGCGGCTCTTCGGGGCGCGGCGAAAAATTTGCCTCCGCCAACCAGAATGATTGGGGCGACGGCGATTACAAGGACGACATGAGCGGCGTGCAGGCGATGGTGGATAAAGGATGGGCTGATCCCGATCGCCTGGGAGCTTTCGGCTGGTCCTACGGCGGCTACATGACGATGTGGATCGATACGCAGACGGACAAGTTCAAGGCCATCTCGCCGGGCGCCGGGCTTCCAGATCTTTACTCAATGTATTCGCAAACGGATATCCACCGCTACATGACGGAGTTCATGGGTATGAAAGCGCCTTGGGACAACTTTCAGGAATATTGGGATCATTCGCCGATGAAGTTTGTCGCGAATGCTAAAACGCCCACGATGATCCTGCACGGGCAGTCGGACACGCGCGTCCCCATCCCGCAGTCCGAGGAATTTTACCGGGCTTTGTACGAGAAGCATGTGCCGGTCGAGTTTGTGACCTATCCCAGGGAGAATCACGGGTTCGTCGAGCCGCGCCACATTCAGGATCGATGGCAGCGTTATCTTGTGTTTTTCGGAAAGTATTTGAACAACCCTCCGGTGACGGAACCGAAACAGGTGGTCGAGCGCCTGACTAAGGATTTGCCGTAGGCGCACGGGAACCGCGAGCTTCTGCAAACATGGATTCTTTGCAAACGATTGTCGCCAGGTGCTGCTTGAATTGGCTTCGCGTTGACTACTGGGAAAGAAGGAACGTGCTGACTTCCGAATTGAAGTGGTCTCGCGCCTCGATATTGGAAAGATGCGCCGCATTCAACTCCGTGTAACGCGCGCCTGGAATTTGTTGCGTAGTATAGCGGCCATCCGCGGGAGTCGTCGCGGCGTCATGCGTTCCCGCAATGACAAGGGTCGGTACCCGGATCTTGCCAATGGTTTCTCGCGCGTCGAAATCGCGCACCGCCGCGCAGTTGGCGACGTATCCGTCCGGATTCGCGCTTTCCAGCATCCGCTGTGTGGTCGCGGTGACCTCCGGATACTTGGCGCGGTGCTCTTTCGAAAGCCATCTCTCGATCACAGCGCCTGAAATCGACTTCATCCCTCCCTTGCGGACCTGTTCAATACGCGTGTTCCACATTTCCGGGGAGCCGATTTTCGCCGCGGTGTTGCATAGAATCAGTTTGTGCAGACGCGACGGCGCCGTCAGCGCGATACTCATCCCCGTTTGGCCGCCCATCGACAATCCGCAAAAATGAACTCGATCCAGCCGCAATGTGTCGAGCAGTTCAAGAATATCCCCCGCCAGTTGCTCGATGGAATAGGGTCCCGGAGTGACTGCGGATTGACCGTGGCCGCGCGTATCGTAGCGCAACACACGGAACTGCTTCCCCAGCGGGGCTAGCTGAGGCCCCCACATCGAAAGGTTCGCCCCAAGTGAGTTCGAAAAAACGAGCACCGGCGCTTCCGCCGCGCCGTTCAGTTCGTAATGGATGCGTGCGTTTCTTAATTGAGCGAAGCTCATAGCTGTTCCACCGTGTTCGTGTCCTGTTCTCCAGCTACACGCGTTCGAGAATTATCGCAATGCCTTGGCCGACACCGATGCACATCGTGCAGAGCGCGTATTTCCCGCTTGTCCGCAGCAACTGATACGTCGCCGTCGTTATCAGCCGAGCGCCACTGGCCCCCAGCGGATGCCCCAAAGCAATGGCTCCGCCGTTTGGATTTACGTCGGGAGCATCGTCGGCAACCCCAAGTTCCCGGAGAACGGCGAGCGCCTGCGAAGCAAAAGCTTCGTTCAGTTCGATGACGTCCATCTGGCCTATCGTCAACTGGGTCCTTGCAAGAACTTTTCGAGACGCGGGCGCAGGTCCCATCCCCATAATTCGCGGCGCGACGCCCGCCGCAGCCGCGGCGACGATTCGCGCTTTGGGAGTTAGGTTATGCCGCTTGATTGCCGCCTCTGATGCCACGAGCACCGCGCAGGCTCCGTCATTTACTCCCGAAGCGTTTCCCGCCGTGACTGATCCGCCGCTCTTCGCGATGCCCGGCAACTTCGCGAGCGCCTCCAGGGTAGTGTCCGGTCGCGGGTGCTCGTCCACACGGACCCAACTCGGCTCCCCCTTTTTCTGAGGGATGGGCACCGGCACGATTTCCTGCTCCAAAGATCCGCTCCGTATCGCCGCCGCCGCGCGTTGCTGGCTTCTGAGCGCAAACGCGTCCTGATCTTCGCGCGACACACGATACTCTTCGGCGACGATCTCTCCGGTTTCGGGCATCGAGTCCGCGCCATACCTGGCTTTCAGTAGCGGATTGATGAAACGCCAGCCGATTGTCGTGTCCTCGAGTTTCATCGCTCGGGAGAACGCCGAATCCGCTTTTCCGATCACAAACGGCGCGCGCGACATGCTTTCGACTCCGCCAGCGATGATGAGTTCTCCCTCTCCGCTTTTGATCGCGCGGGCAGCGCTCGCTACAGCGTCCATGCTCGAGCCGCAAAGACGATTCACTGTGACTCCCGGAACTTCTTTCGACAGTCCGGCCAGCAGTAGCGCCATGCGCGCAACGTTGCGGTTATCTTCGCCCGCTTGATTTGCGCAGCCATAGACCACGTCGTCCAACGCGTTCCAATCCACGTTGGCATTGCGCGCGATGAGAGCCTTGATTGGGATGGCGGCTAGATCGTCCGTGCGAACCGAAGCCAGGGCGCCAGCGTAACGCCCGATGGGCGTTCGTATCGCGTCACAAATGTAGGCGGCTTCCATCAGCGTTCCTGAAGGTTCCTGAAACGCTCTATCCTAACAGGAAGATTGCACTCGGCAAAAATCATGTTGAGCTTGCGCAAGCAAAACCGTACAGCGCCAAGTCCGTGTTCCAGGCATACGTGGTCGGCGACGTGATTTCGGAGTGCCCTTATTGCACGCCGTCCGCTTGCCTAATTTCAATCTCCACGACAAGATAGGCGCGCAAACCAGCCACGCGTTTCGGATAGCAAACCGTGAGCTTTGACTGCGGTAGTCGAACATCACATGGAGCGGGCGATGAAACTACTGAGATCGTATCTGGTTGTGGCAGCTCTTTTCGCGGTATGTCAGTCAGCGGCTTTTGCGCAACCCGCCGCCACGGAGGAAGTCACAGCGCTCTTGCGCGAATTCATCTCTGCGGCAGGCAGCGGTGACCCCGCGATCTTTGACAAGTTTTTTGCAAGGGATGTGATCTACACCAGAGCCACGGGTGCCGTGATCACCAAGGCGGACATTATGGAGAGCCTCAAAAAGCCGGCTCCCGCGTCCGAAGGGAAGAGCTCCTATTCCGCCGAGGACATCACCGTCCACGAATACGGCGACACCGTCATCGTGGCTTTCCAATTGGTGGGCCGCACCGAAAAGCCCGGTGGAACAGTGGACATGGCCCACTACCGGAATACAGGAATTTTTCTCCGCCGTAACGGCCGCTGGCAAGTGGTCGCTTGGCAGGCGACTAGAATCAGCGAGCCCGCCAAATCACATTGACGCCTTCACAGCTTGAAGAGCTACGAGACTCGCGCCAAGTCCATTAGGCTGGCGCGCCTATTTCTGCCGGATTTCGAGTGGCTGAAGAAGTTTGAACGAGAGTGCAGTCTCGGCCGGCAAAGTGATATCGCGGTTTCCCGTTAGTCCCGCGCCTCCGGTGCCGGCCGCCGCGCCAATCAGCGCCCCGATCGCCGCGCCCTTGCCGCCTCCGGCGACCGCTCCGATTGCCGCCCCACCGCCGGCTCCGCCGCCCACCATAACCGCGGTGCGCTTTCCTTTTCCAGTCGACGTTTGCGTGTGCGCAGTGGTTTGAATATCGTAATCCCTCTCACCAAGAGTCACGGAAGTGAGCTCCAGTTCGAGCACCGCTCCCCCTTTGAAGCGGCCCGCTGGCTTTGCATCCTTCACAATTCCTCTGGCTCGCGCCCCTTTGGGGATGGCCTTTCTACCTTCGACTTCTACTGGAGATTCGATGGTTGCTGAGAACGCTTGGCCGGTCGTGCTGAGTTTCGAACCTACCGCCTCGTCAAGAACCACATTGAGCTCGGTGTCCGCGGGGATGACCAGCGGCCTCGGTCTCGGAGCCGATTCCTTCCTCGCGCTGGACGAGCTCGCTGAGCCCGAAGAAGGATTGGAGGCTGATGGCGATGTCGCGTCTGTGCTGGCCGTTTGATTTGCGGATTTCGAACAGCCGCCGGCAACAAAGCCAAACGTCAAAAGCGATAGTGTTACGACAGCAAATGCTCGATTCATGGGCTTCCTCCGTATTAAGAGTTTCGTTTTCTCAAGATACTCCAATTCGATTTGAAGTCAAATGGCCTCGAAAAAGTGATTTATCTTTCGCAACCCGCGCTTCACCACTGGGGGATGCCGTTTTGTGCTCGCGCCGCTCTGCAAACGGTTGACACACTCCGGGCTAACGCTCACTATCGCCTTACCCCTTCCAAAACTATTGTTCAGTGTGAGCCGATGCGCATTCTGGTCGCAGAAGAAAACGCACCGCTGGCGGAGCATCTCCGCACGTACTTGCAGCGGGAACAGTTTTCCGTACACTTGGTCTCCGACGCCGCGGAAACTCAGCGTCTTGCCTCGGACCAGCCATTCGATATCCTCGTGCTGGATCTCAACTTTCCCGCGAGCGTTGGCCTCGAATTCCTCTCCCATATCCATACAAAGCGTCCGGATTTGCCCGTTCTGGCAGTCACGGCGCCCGACAGGGTGGAAGACCGTGTCCGCCTTCTCAACGCCGGCGTGGACGATTGCTTGGCCAAACCCTTCGCATTTGCCGAGCTTGCCGCCCGCGTTCGCGCGATCCTACGGCGGGGAAATTCTTCCGAACTTGGCGTACTCAGAGTTGACGATCTCGAGATAGACCGCGTAGCGCATGACGTTCACCGCGCTGGCAGGGCGATCGAACTTAGCCCCAGGGAATTTGCCCTATTGGAGTTCCTGATGCGACACGAAGGGCAACCGGTGACTCGCAATGCGATTGTCGAGCAGGTCTGGAAGCTCAGGTTCAACGGGATGACCAACGTTGTGGACGTCTATATCAACTACCTGCGCCGCAAGGTTGATTCCGGGCATGACCGCCAGCTCATTCGAACCGTTCGCGGGGTCGGCTATCAAATCGGCAGGAATGGGACCCGCCTGTAGCCTTGTAACAAACTGATATACAACCACTTACAGCTGCATGTCGCCTGAGCTAACAAACGCATTATTCCTGGTTTGGAACCCGTTTCAAGCAACTTCTTTTCCCTTATGGGGTTCTACTCAGTGGGAGTCATATATAGTAGACCCAGCAAGACTCCCGCTGGCCGGAACCTCCGAAGGTCCGGACCGGGGATAAGGTGACCAACCATGTCGAAGACCACTCTTACCGGAAAGTTCAGGCTCGGCCTGCTTCTCGCTCTTTCAGGTCTTCTCGCCTTTGTCGTACCCAACGCACTCGCCGGCCAATCCGATCAACCATCGCAGCAATCTGAGGCCGGTGATCCACCGACTCGAGTCGCACGCATCAGCTTTGCAGACGGCTCTGTTTCCATGCAGCCGGGAGGTTCGGGCGACTGGGGCGCCGCTGCTGTCAATCGCCCCATGACCATCGGCGACAAACTCTGGACCGACAAAGATTCACGCGCCGAATTGCAGACAGGCGTTGTTTCCATCCATCTCGGCAGCATGACCGCCCTTTCCTTCCTCAATCTCGATGAGAACATCACCCAGATGCGTCTTGCCGAAGGTTCCATTAATTTCCGCGTCAAGGAAATCCGCGAAGGCGATCTCTATGAAGTTGACACTCCCAATCTTGCGTTTACCGTCACGCAGGCCGGCGCGTTCCGCATCGATGTGAACGAAAACGGCGATTCGACCGGCATCACTGTTATTCGCGGCGAAGGCCAGGTCACTGCTAGCGGCAAGACCTATAACATCCAGCCAGATCAACGCGGCGTGTTCAACGGCACGGATGACGTCCAGTCCACCATCGTCCAGGCTCCTCCTGAAGATGGCCTCGACCAGTGGGCTAACGAACGTGACCTGCGCGAACAAGACTCAGTCTCTTCAAAATACGTTCCTCAGGACATGCCGGGTACCGCTGACCTCGATAACAACGGAACCTGGAGCGAGGAGCCGGATTACGGTCCAGTTTGGTATCCGTCCGACGTGCCCGATGATTGGGCTCCCTACAGCAACGGTTATTGGAGCTATGTAGGTCCGTGGGGCTGGACGTGGGTGGGCTACGAGCCTTGGGGATTCGCTCCGTTCCACTACGGTCGCTGGTCTTATTTTGGCGGCAGGTGGGGCTGGTGCCCGGGCCCGGTCTTTGGCCCTGCGATCTACGGTCCCGCCTTCGTCGGCTTTCTTGGCGGAGGCTTCGAGTTCGGGGTTGGCTGGTTCCCACTCGGGTTTGGCGAGCCATTCAATCCCTGGTTCCGTTGCGGCCCACGGTTCACAGAACGGATCAACGTCCGCAACACGTTCATCCGCAATACGACGATTCTCAACGCACGCAATCTCGGGAATTACAACTTCAGATATGCTCACAACGCTCGCGCTGTAACTGCCACTTCTCGTAGCTCCTTTACCGGCAGCCAGATGATCAGGCGTGGTCAGTTTCACGTTACGGAGGCGTCTCTCCGCAACGCAAAGGTAACGAATAACGTCGGAGTATCGCCATCTCGGCAGAGCGCCTTCGGAGCCTCCAATTTGAGAGGTAATGTTTCCAGGCCGCCTGCCTCAGTTCAGAACCGCTCGGTCATGGCGCGAACGGCGCCGGCCAGAGGCGCTTCGGACATGAGAGTCCGCACTATGGATACGAGAGGTCTGCGTCCGGGACGAGCAGGGAATAGCCTGCCAAGTTCCGCCTCCAACCACTCCACGAATTCTCCAAATAACGGTGGATCATTTTCCCGGCAAAACGACGTCTCGCGGAATCGCCCGCCGTCTGCCGTCGAAAACAATCCCCGCACGCTGAACAACAATGGAGCCCGCGGCTCTAGTCAGCGCGTCACCAACGGCACGCACACTTGGGAGGCTCAGGGCAATTCGACCGACCGAGGCCGTGCGCCACAAGGTTTCGGTAGCTCCGACAGGCCTTCTTCCAACTCTGGTGCGACGCCCCGCACAAACCGCCAGGATCGACCACCCTGGGCCGGCTCCGGAGCACCTTCAAATTACAGAGGCTCGCGCTCGGTTGGCAACGCCAATCGTCCGGCCTACTCGGGAGGCAATGGCTCTTACCAGCCTCCGCAGCGCTCCGCGCCTTCCTATGATCGAGGCTCTTCCGCTCCTCGTTCATATTCCGCGCCTGGCCGCTCCTATCCGGCTCCCAGCCGCAGCTACTCAGCCCCTAGCCGCGACTATTCCGCACCGGGCCGCTCGAACTCGGCTCCTGCGCCTGGCCGAAGTTATTCCGCACCGAGCCGTTCTTACTCAGCTCCGGCTCCCAGCCGCAGTTATTCTGCTCCCAGCCGCAGTTACTCTGCTCCCAGCCGCAGTTCTGGCGGAGGTGGCGGCGGCGGCAGTTCTCGTGGCGGAGGTGGCGGCGGATCCTCGCACGGTGGCGGCGGTGGTCGCCCTCATCGATAATTCTTTCTCTACGATTCAGCAGGGCCCGCCTCTCTTCGTTCAGGCGGGCCTTTTTGTTGCGGCTCTGCAAATCCCGTGCAATCGCAAGCCACAACTCTCCCCGCTCGCTCGTGTTTAATGAATAGGTTTAAGACCGGGGCAGTTCTTTTTTCGACATCGCTCTAAGGCCTATTCCCCGGCCTTGCCTCTGGACGGTGATAATGTTGGTAGAACACCGCGTGACCAGCATCCTCTAGCGTCGCGCTCATCGGATCAGGTTCTAAACAAACTCGACGGCTGGCTTTAAACGGCACTATTCGTTACTGGCATTTCAGGAGAGAGGTAAACGCAAATGAAAAGATACGCGCTCAACTTGGTGGGCCTCCTCAGCCTTGCATTGGCTGTCGCTTTCCTCGCGCCGCAACGCGCGCTGGCCGACGATGATGATCCTCCTGGCCGCGTCGCCCGGCTCGGCTATATTCAAGGGAACGTTTCCTTCGAGCCCGCGGGCACTGAAGACTGGGTCGCGGCCGTTGTCAATCGGCCTCTCACAACCGGCGACAAACTCTGGAATGACAACGACTCCCTCTCCGAATTGCATCTCGGCTCGGCAGTCATCCGCCTCGGCGGCAATACTGGGTTTTCTTTCCTGAACCTCACCGACAACATGGCGCAAATCCAGCTCACCGAAGGCACCCTGAACATTCGTGTTCGACGGCTTGCCGATGACGAAACATTCGAGGTCGACACTCCCAATCTCGCTTTCACCCTGCTTCGTCCCGGAAGTTATAAGGTCAATGTGAACGAAGCCGGCGACGCCACCGTCGTTCTTGTCCGCGAAGGCCAGGGCGAAGTCACTGGCGGCGGCTCAGCCTACACTGTGCACCCTCGCGAAGTCGCCACTTTTACCGGTACCGATCAGATTGACGGGAATGTCCAAGGCTGGAACAACTCCTCCGATGATTTTGACAATTGGTGCTCCGAGCGGGAAGATCGAATGGCTCACTCCGTTTCTGCTCGCTACGTTTCCGACGACGTCATCGGCTACGAAGACCTTGACGACTATGGCCGCTGGCGTCAGGTTCCCCAGTACGGCAACGTTTGGTTTCCTCAAGAAACTGCCGCCGGCTGGGCTCCGTATCACACCGGCCACTGGGTTTACATTGCTCCCTGGGGCTACACCTGGGTTGACGACGCTCCCTGGGGTTTTGCTCCTTTCCACTATGGACGCTGGGTTGTCGTCGGCGGCTTCTGGGGTTGGGTGCCGGCGCCGCCGCGCACCGTCGTTGTCGGCGCGGTTTACGTCCGTCCTGTCTATGCGCCGGCCCTCGTCGCTTGGGTTGGTGGAGCGCATTTCGGCGTCGGCGTGAACGTCGGCTGGTTCCCGCTCGGACCGCGAGAAGTCTATGTCCCGTCGTACCACGTGAGCCGCACTTACGTGAATAACATCAACGTGTCAAATACCACCGTGAACACCACCGTCGTCAACAACTATTACAACACCACGGTGGTGAACCGAACCAACGTCACGAACGTCACCTACGTCAATCAGCGCGAGCGCGGCGCTGTCATGGTGACCACCTCCGCGGCTTTTACCTCCGCACAATCCGTTTCACGGCATGCCGTCGTTGTGAATGAGCGCGAAGTCGCCGCGGCCCGCGTTTCCTACGGGGCGCCCGCCGTCGCACCTTCCAGACAAGCTGTTCTCGGTGCAGGCGCCGCCGTTCGCTATAGGCCGCCGGTCGTCGTGGAGAATCGCGTCGTCGTTGTGAAGCAGGCTCCGCCGCCGGCTGCTCCGTCGTTCGCCAGACAACAGGAAGCTATCCGGGCCAATGGAGGCCGTCCTCTGGCAGTCTCTCAAATGCGCCAGATTCAGCCTGAACGGACTGAGGTTCGCAACAACGTGAGAGTCGCCCCTGTGGCCACGCCGCGAAACATGCAAGCTGACCGCGACGCGCAGCCCAACAGAGGCTTTCGGCCGAACAACGACAGAACTGGTCAATCCGATGCGGAACGAGGGGGCCAGCACAATCCGAACCGGCCCGTAAACCCCGGCAACGCCGTCAACAATTCCGGCAATCCGCCTGTCACCAATACTCACGAGCGAATCTACACGGATCGTCCGACGAATAATCGGCCCTCGACACCCGCTAACACTTCGAACGCGCCTGTCGGCAATCCGCAAGCGGATGCCAACAGGGACGTTCCGCGCAACTCGGGCCGGCCAGTGAACCCCGGCAACGCTGTCAACAATTCCGGGAATCCGCCTTCGACAGGAACGCACCAGAGGGTTTACACCGATCGTCCGTCCAATACCGCGCCTGTCGCCCCGGCGAATTCGCCGAATGCGCCCGTCGTTAACCCGCAAGCGGATGCCAACAGAGACGTTCAGCGCAACTCGGGGCGGCCAGTGAACCCCGGCAACGCTGCCAACAATTCCGGGAATCCGCCTTCGACAGGAACGCATGAGAGGGTCTACACCGATCGTCCGTCGAATACCGCGCCTGTCGCCCCGGCAAGCAGGCCGAATGCCCCCGTAGTCAATCCGCAGGTCGAACCGCGGAATCAACAGCCGCCTCAAAATCTCCGCGCGGATCGTCCGGGAGCGATCCGGCAGGATACTCCACCGAGCAACTCGAACAACCCCAACAACGTGACTCCGCGGGTCGAGCCGAAGCCTCAACCGGCGCCGCAGAATGTCCACCCGCCGCAGAATCAGGAGCGTGCGAGACCCGAGCAGCCCAAGCCCCAACCAAAGCAGCAGGAAGAAAAGAAGAAGGATCAGAAACCTGCAAAGCCTGCGAAGGAAGACAAGCCTTCGAAGAGCAGCAAATAGTCATCTCGGCTAGTTCTCATTTTCGGGCGGGTTGCTTGCCAATGGCAGGCAACTCGCCCGCTTCTTTTTCTGCTGCTTGATTTCATCTTCGATGTGAAATCATAAGGCCGACTCGCGTAAGATTCCCCCTCCCTGATATGGACCGGCAATTTACGACTACGCGCTCTTCTGAACGTCCTGCCACCCCGCGTTCTCCGATCTCTATCTTTGCCATTCCCGGCCTGCCCGAAATTCGTCCGTCCCACGATCTGGCGAACCTGATAGTGCTGGCCGCTCAACGAGCGGGCGTCACTTTGAAAGACGGCGACATCCTCGTGGTCGCTCAAAAAGTCATTTCGAAAGCGGAAGGGCGCGTCTTGCGCCTTTCCAAAGTTCGCCCCTCCCGTCAGGCCATAGCATTGGCTAAAAAGCTCTCCAGCGATCCGCGCTTTGTCGAAATTGTCCTTCGCGAATCCCGCCGCATTGTCCGCTCCGATCGCGTCTTGATCGTCGAAACGCATCACGGCTTCGTCTGCGCCAATGCAGGCGTCGACCATTCGAATGTTCCGCGCCTTGATTGCGTCACGCTTCTCCCGAATGACCCGGACCGTTCCGCACGACGTCTCGCCGCCGCCCTCCGCAAACGAACCCGCCATCGTCTCGCAGTGATCATCAGCGACACATTCGGCCGCCCCTGGCGCTTGGGGCTCACCAACGTCGCCATTGGTGCGTCCGGTGTTCCCGCGCTTCGAGATATTCGCGGCACCCGCGACCGCAATAAGAGACCTCTTCGCGCCACGGTTCTCGCGGTCGCCGATGAACTCGCCGCCGCCGCCGGTCTCTTCATGGAAAAATCAGCGGGCACTCCCGTGGTCGTCATCCGCGGCTATCGCTACAGCTTTACGCAGGATCCCGCCTCCCGAATCATCCGCCCCTCGAAAGAGGACCTCTTCCGCTAAATCCAAAGTTTAGTCTTCTGCCGCTCTCATCCGTTTTTTACTTGCGAGAATCTCCTTCCGCCGGGCATCCTTGATTCCGCCATGTCTCCGGCAAGAAAACCCGCCGTTACCGCTCTCGCCGGCGGAATCGGCGCTTCGAAACTGCTTCTAGGCCTCTACGAGGCCATGGATCCTCACGACCTCACCGTCATCGTGAATACCGGTGACGACATCGTTCTTCACGGTCTGAAAATTTCCCCCGACCTCGATATTGTTACCTACACCCTCGCCGGCGTCGTGAATCCCGCCACAGGATGGGGCATGCGCGGCGAAACTTTTCATTTCCTGAAGAGACTCGCTGTCTTCGGCCGCGAAACCTGGTTTAACCTCGGCGACCGCGATCTCGCCACTCACATTCATCGCACCAATTTGCTAGCTCACGGCAAAACGCTCACGCAAGCCGCCGACTCCATCCGCCACGCTCTCGGCGTCAAGTCTCGCATTCTCCCCATGTCCGATCAGCCCGTTCCCACCATTATCGAGACCCGCGACGGCCGCATGCATTTTCAGGAATATCTCATCAAGCACCGCACCGAACCCGGCGTCCGTGCCATCCATTTCGAGGGTATCAAGCACGCCCACGCAGCTCCCGGCGTTCTCGAATCGATTTGCGACGCCGGCCGCGTCATCATCTGCCCCAGCAATCCACTTATCAGCATCGGCCCGATCCTCGCCGTGCCGCGCGTTCGCGAACAATTACGCGCCCGCAGGGAAAGCGTTATCGCCGTCTGTCCCATCGTCGGCGGCAAGTCGCTCAAGGGGCCCAGCGACAAAATGCTTGTCCAACTGGGTTGTGGTTCCTCGGCTTCTGCAGTGGCCAAGCTCTACGCCGATTTCGCCGGCACCTTCGTCATTGACCGCCGCGACGCCTCGCAAGCCGACGCCATCCGAGCTCTCGGCATGCACGTCGCCATTCTTCCCACCGTCATGCGCACCCGCTCCGACAAACGCAAGCTCGCCCGCTCCGTCCTGGCTCTTTAACAACCTGCGGGTCCCTGCACGCGCGAAAGGATTGTTCCAATTTGGGACACTCGTACTCATTCGCTCCTCAACTCCAAGCCGCCTCTCTTTCTCCTAGCACTGACAGCTTCGGACTTTTTTTCCTGTATTTTTTCGAGGCAACCCAAACCCACCCGGGCGTATCCTAATCGCGTAAGCCCAAGCCCAGTCCTGATGTCCCCATGCAAGGCCTCATCTCAAATACCGTCACTGGAGGTGTTGTTATGTCACGCTGGATCTCCTTCGCACTTGTGCTCGCGGCCTGCGTTCTCATGGTTGCGTGCAGTAATTCCATGAACATGAGCTCTCTCCCCTCGGGCAACGGCGTTCCCATGAGCCTGACGATCGGGGACACCCCGCCGAACGGTGTGGCCGTGCTGTTTTTTGAAGCCATGATTACCGGAGCCAGCCTCCAGCCGTCGGATTCCACCAAGCCCGCCGTTTCCGCGATGGCAAACCCTGTCGAAGTCGAATTCGGCCATCTACAGACGGACCGGGCTTTCCTCAGCCTCTCGAACATCGCCCCGGATACTTACAAAAGCATGACACTTACGTTCGGCAACGCCACTTTGACCATCGTCAATCATTCCGGCGCCGCGATCGGCACCTGCGCGAATAATTCCGTCTGTCAGCTAGCGCCCAGTTTCAATCCTTCGACGGCCTCTATTTCCGCGTCTCCTTTTCCCATCACCATCAGCCAGGACTCGGTTGTCGGAATTCGGCTGGACTTCAACGTGAATTCTTCTATTCAAGCCGACCTGTCCATCAATCCCACGGTAACCATCAAGCAGTTGACGCAGCGAAAACGCGACGACGATGAAATGGAAATGGACCAGGACGACGAAGTGGACGGCCAGGTTACCGCCCTTGGAACCAATCAATTCACCCTGATGAACCGGCGCAGCGGTCAGTCCTTTGCGATCACGGTTGACAGCAACACCGTTTTTCAGGATTTTGATCGCGCTGGCTGCACCGCTAGCCCAGCCGACTTTACTTGCGTGAAATCTGGCCAGGTCCTCGACGTGGATTTAAGCCAAAACGGTATGGGAACCATGCTCGCCAAGCGCGTTGAGTTCGAAGAAGACGCCAGCAAACAAGCCATCAAGGGCACCATCACCAGTGTGGACAGCTCCACGCAGTTCCATATGGTCGTGTTTAACGAAGAGCCCGACGTTCAGGGAATCTCCGAAGGTTCCTCCATCGCGGTCACGATTGAACCAAACGCCGTCTTTCAGGTAGGCCTCGAAGAGCTGGGCGAGGACGGCGGCTTCAGCATCACTGGCTTGAGCTTCGCCAGTGGTGCGGACCTTCTTGTTGGGCAGGACATCCAGATTCGGCCTGACACGGTCACTTCCAGCGGCGGCTTTAGCAGCGTTTCGACAGCCCTGGTGCGTTTGTGGCCCTCGCAAGTCACAGGACAAGTCAGCGCCGTCAATTCCATGAACGGCTCCATTACGTTAATGGGCCTTTCTCCACTCTTTACCGGCGCGACGCCGCCTGTTACCACCATCAATGTCATTACACTCTCTCTAATGAACTTCATGGATGGTTCAGGAGGGATGCCCGCTGTCGGCTCTACGGTGTCGGTCAAAGGTCTGCTCTTCAATACGCAGACCACGCCGACACTCGTCACTCGAACCATGCGGTTGGATCGCTAGCGGCAGCTTCGTTCAGTCTGCGCAGTTCGCAACAACAGAAGAGCCTCGCGGCGCGAAAGTCGCGAGGCTCTTTTTGACTTCACTCTTTCGCGATAATGAGATCCCAGGGTCCAATCGTTATCTGTTGACCACGCGCCAGTGGTTTGCCAGTCAGGAGATCGTTTCCGACGCCATAGGAATAGCTAATCGTCGCCGGCGAGCTGGAGTAGTTCAGGATGTAGTGCATCTTGTGCCCGTTTTGGCCGATGCCGTGTTTCACGCGAACGCTCGGTGGAAGCTGCTGGTCCGCACTCGTCAGGCCTGCTGCTTTTAGAGCCTCCAGGACGATGGCGTCCTGCAATTTGTCGGACACCGCGGTTCCCTCGTAAAGCAGTGTTCCCGAGCCATAATGATTTTCCGTGATGGCTGGCCAGCGCCCGAAAAAAGGATGATCGTAATACGCGAGCGGCTTGGCCGTCTCCAATTGCAGAAATTCCGCCCAGGTTCTGACTTTGTTTTCTTCGCCCAAATGAAACGGATCTCCTTTCAACGCCAGCGGATGCTCGAGATTGGAAAATTCCTGGTAGGTGAAACCGGCGGCTTTGCGCAGGGGGCCCGGCGCAAGTTCCCAGCGCACGGCGGAGTTCTCGTTGGCAAACCCGCTCTTGAAGGTCATCAAAACGTGGCCGCCATTGCGAACATAGTCAGAGATTTTCTCGAGCAGGGCGTCATCGGCGATATAGAGGCAGGGAACGATGAGCAGCTTGTACTTGGCGAGTTCGCCCGCGCTCACGCCGGGAAAGACGATATCGGTGCCCACGTTGGCGAAATAGAGCGAGTTGTGCAATTGCGAAAGAATCGCCCCGTAGCCGTGCGTCGCTGTGCCCGGCGTCCAGCCCGTTTCAGGCATCCGCTCGAAAGGCATGAATCCGATGGCGTGGGAGGAATCTACGCTGTATAGAATCGCCACGTCGTTGCTGGTTTTCATGTTGGCCAGTTCGGTGCCAATTTTCAGGAGTTCGTGCGCCACGCGCGAGACTTCCGCGTAGGCGCGATTGGGCTGGAGGTCGTGGCTCAACACTCCCTTCCAGTACGTCTCCTGGCCGGCGTGAATGGAATGCCAGTGCCAGTATTCGACCATGTTGGCCCCGCTCGCGATGTGCGTGTAAACATCCAGCCGCAATTGTCCGTCGTAAGGAGGGAATTGGCCAGCGGAGTCCCAGCCAAGCGTTTGCGCATTCGTTTCTGTCACGAGAAAGTTCTTGTGTTTCAGCGAGCGCGCGAAATCGGCCTGCAGAGCCTGCCACGCGCCATCCATGTGCTCTTGCGTGCCGTGATAAGGATTGTTGGCCACCACGTCGAGCACCGCCGCCACCGTAGGCTCATCCGTTCCTCCGCCCATCATTCCACCAAAATCATGGGTCACAAACTGGTCGGCCCTGCGATACTTGCGGACAAGCGCGGCCTGCCAGCCAAGAAAATTGGCCACGCGCATTTCCTGCCAGCGGCTCCATTCGAGCTTGTAGCTCGTGCTGGTGGCATTGTCGCGCGTGGGCATGTCCGCCCAATCGTTCACGTCCTGGCCCCAGTAGTTCAGGAACCACGCCTTGTTGAGCGCGTCGGTGGTTCCGAACTTTTTCTTGAGGTGTTCGACAAATCCGACGAAAACATCGGGATTCGAAGCGCCGTACCCGCTGGTTTCGTTATCAATCTGCCAGCCGATCACTGCCGGATTGCTCTTGTAGTGGCTCACGAGGTTCGTGATCACGCGCTCCGCGTAGAAGCGGTACTTGGGATTGTCGAAATCCATGTTTTGACGCATGCCGTAGCCGACATATCCATCTCCCAGCGGCCGCACAAGCATCTCCGGGTGCTGGTGCGCCATCCACGCGGGAATCGAGTACGTTGGTGTTCCCATGATGACCTTGATGCCCGCTTTTCCCATGGCATCCACGACGCGATCCATCCACGCGTATTCAAAATGACCGTCTCTCGGCTCCCACAAACTCCACGTCGATTCCCCCATGCGCACCACGGTGAGGCCCGCAGCCTTCATCAACTCGACATCTTTCTCGAGACGCCCGGGCTGCAGATCGGCGGGCATGTACTCGTTGTAGTAAGCCGCTCCGTAAAGAATCGTCGGCTGGGAAGCGCCCGGCGCCGGCGTGTGCTCTTGCGCCCTCGCTAAGAAACTCAACGCAGCTATCGCCGTCGAGATTACGAAAGCTGTAACGGTGCGAACCACATTTGCTTGAAGCCGTTGCATGAGTATCTCCTGCATTGTGTCGTTCCGGCAGCTGCGCGACGCATTGCACCTGCATCTGGCTTTCCACACGCGAAGCACTGCAGCCTATTTCACCTCGCCCTTGCTTTCAAGAGGAGCCCGCTGAGGCTTCCTCATAAATTTGTCAAGCAAATGCATGTCGAGCTAATTAATCTTTCGGAGCTTCTGCAATCTCTTGCGAGACGAATGCCACGGGTTGAGCATAGGTGGCCAATCTGACTTGGAAACCCTCGAAAATTTTGGCAAGCGGAAGCGCATTTGAGCGAGAGAACAAGAACCCACACACATACGAGCCGCGCGTTTCCTTCTCTTTGTTTTTCATCTGGTCATGAAGCCGCTCGTCTCCGCGAAGCAGCAATTGATTCGTTCGCCGCTTCATGCCGGCGACCACGAGATTCTGGATTCGGCCGGGCATGCGCTGCTCTCACGACTGTCCTTTGGTTATGCGCCCAACCGTTTGTCCAAGAATTCCGCCCGCCGATGCGATCACCTGCCCTTCGCCAAACCGGTACTGGTACCGAGTAGTGAAAATTGTACTCGCGAGAAAAATCACGACATTCCGGCGACTTTTTAAGGAACAGCGGGTTTGCGTCCATTAACTGCGGCCTCGTCCGGGTGTCCCCGTTTTCGGTCTGGCCGTCGGTGGAAGCGGCTAGCTCGTCTGGCCGTTGCTTTAAGACGACAATCAGGAGGATGACCATGAAATTACTCATCGGCATGTTGGTGAGTGCGGTGGCGCTACTGGTGTTGGCGGAGGGGGTCCATGCTCAGGACCAACTCGTACCCGCTGGTACGCTTTTGCAATGCACCTTGAACGAGCCGAATTTTTCTTCGGCGACTGCGGCTGTTGGTGATCCCGTGTTGTGTCACTTGAGAACCATGCAGGAGTTCGGCAGGCCTCTGTTCCCCAGAGGCACCATGTTGGGCGGTCATCTCGAAGCGGCCAAAGATCCGGGGCATTTCGTCGGAAAAGGTTACATGAGGATCACGTTTGACCGGGTGATTCTGCCGAGCGGGGATTTGCCCGTCCCGGCTAAGGTCATCATGGCCCGCGGCTATAAGGTGGACAAGCAAGGTGACATCGACGGCAAGGGACACCCAAGACGCGACGTTGTCGAGTGGATGCTTCCGCCCTTGTGGCCGTGGAAGGTGATCAGTTTGCCGTTCCGTGGACCGAGGCCGACCTTGAAGGGCGAGGAGCCGCTGCAGCTGCGGCTTATGGACGACATCGTGATACCTCGGAGCCTGGCGCAATTCGCTCATCCGGACCGCCCGCCGTACGCTTCTTCCACACGTCCTAGCTCGTATAGCTTCGTGCCACGGACAAATGCGATGCAGCAGGCGGTGGAGAAAAGCGCGAGTACCACGAGCGAAACCGGCGCAACCGTGCAAGCCACCGGGCAACCTCCGCTCAGCAGCCCGACCAGCGAGAGAATTACCCTCCTGGTGACGAAGTCAAACCAGATGTACGAAGTGGCCAGGTACCAAAGGGACGGTAACTTGTTGATGTTCCGAGACACCCAAGGGAGAACGGGCGGCGTGGATGTCAACGAAGTGGATTGGCGCAGGACCACTGGGATGACGGGGGAAGTACGTTCCGCGGACAAGCCGTTAGTCTCGCGACAGACGAACTAATTGAGAAAATCTGAGGGAACTTAACAAAGTTTGACTCCTGCTGTTGCAACTGGCGACCGCACGGTAGGTGTGTGTTCAGCGGGCATGGAATCAGACGTGTTCTTGGAAGCTGCCCCCCAACCGGTTGCGCGCACTTTCCCCTCACGCCGCCCAGTATGGTATCTTCGGAAACTTCGAACATGACTGCCACTCCTCTCACCACGACCGACTTCCGACAGGCTTGCGCCCACTTTGCCACCGGCGTCACCGTCGTCACCGTCGCTCGTGCCCCCGGCTCTGCCTATGGCATGACCGCCAATTCCTTCGCGTCCGTCTCCCTCGATCCCTTCCTCATCCTCGTTTGTGTAGACCAGCGCAGCCACCTCCTCCCGCTTCTCAAACAAAACCGTTTTTTTGGCGTCAGCGTCTTGAAGGAACATCAGCAGCCTGTCTCGGTCTACTTCGCCCAAGCCGAACAGACTCCCGAAGCCGAAGCCAGTCTTGGCGTCCGCTTTCGCTGGACGCCCGCCGGTATTCCTCTCCTCGAAGACACCATCGCGCAGATCGTTTGCCGGGTAGTCGCCTCCTACATCGCGGGCGACCATACGATTTTTCTAGGAGAAGTTCAATCCGCCGAACTGTTTCCCGGTGAGCCGCTGCTCTTCTTTCGCAGCCAATATCGCCAGCTCGGCCCTCCCCGCTAGGCCAATCTTCAGACAGCTAGCTTCATCCAGCGCAGGCGGTACAGCTGAAGATCCTCTTGACAAGAGCTTAACATCAGCGTACATTAACGATTGGGATATACCGCAGCGCCAGCTTCCCGCTGGCGTTTTTTGTTTTTGCCGCGTCCTTCTCGCCCTGGGGGCTCCGGCGCTTTCCACTCAAAACCCGTTCCCAAGTGCCACTACATAAGTCTTTTGAAATCAACACTTGGCAAATATGCGCACAAGTGTTGATTCTAAATGAGTTACAGCAACACTAAGTTCTTTAGATGCAACACTTACAAAAAACCAAGGGGGGAGGGTGCCGCGACTGATTCTTGAGAGCTGTCACAGATTTCCGGGCGCACAGCCACAAACCTTACCCAGCACTCGGGGTGAACTTCTTCATTCACAGATCTCGAATCGCGAGTCTGCCGGTATTCCGGCCGTTGCTTCTCACTCTAACTTCTAACTTCTGATCCTCTAATCGTGTCCACCCAGCGAATCCCGCTTCACTCCGTACTCCGCGCCCCAGCGGTCCGTCATTCGCCCGCGAATCTCCCAAAGTTCCGGGAAAAATTTATGACGCATTCCATCTTCAAGAATCTCCACCGGCCGCCCCTTCAGCGATTTCGAGCCGAATCCAATCGTCCGGTAAATAAGTTGCATATGTTCGTAGCGGAATTTCTGAAACAATTCGTCGAACTCCGCCAGCTCCTCCGCGACCATGTACGCATCGCCGTGGTTGTACTCCGAATCATAAATCTTCTCGATGGTCAGCCCGTGTTTATCCAGATAGTTTGCTTTGAAGGAATTCCAGACCGGCTGGTACATCTTCAGCAGAACGCGAAATCCCGGCGACTCCTGGCCGCTTCCATTTCCCAGCTTCTTCCGTATCTCCTGATACTCTTTCGGCGACATCGTCTCCAGCAGCGCCAGCTGCTGGACCATCAATTTCTGCGCTGTATGCACGCGCCGGAAAAGCGTTATCACGCGGTTCGTATTTTCCTGCTGCAGATACTCGTCGATGTCCAGCAGCGTGTACGCGATCAATTTCATCCACAACTCTTCGATCTGGTGCACGATTTGAAACTGCAGCTCATCCGCGTTGCACAGCTTCGCGTAATCCAACTGGCAAGAGAGCAGCGTCTTCGTGTTCAGGTACAGCTCGTAATCCAGCGTGCCCTCGCCGGCCATCAGCGTGTAAAACTGCTCTCGATTCACGAAAGCCTCCTTGCGTGAAGCTCACCGCGAGCCAATTCGCTCAGTTTATGTAGCATCGGTCATTGTAATGGTTTGCTGGCTAAGACTTCAGATTCCGTCCGCGTTTTCCAGCGCAGGTTGCTAGACATGCTGTTTCCGTCGGCGCGCTTCACTAGCCAGAGATTGATCCGTTCCGCGCGAATCATACTCCGGAGGCGATTCGCGCACCTAGCGCACTTCGAGCCGAGACGCGGGAGTCCAAAGAAGTACGCGGATCCCGATTCCTGTGGATGAATGAATTGTCACTCCGGCTCTGGCTCTCGCGCTTCAACGGATGATTGGTAAGCACAAGCTTGCCGCCTCCGGCGGCCACGATGTTCAGATTGTCTCGTCCAACCAAATCTTCGAAACGGGCGAGACTTGCCTGATAGGTGACGAGGTAAAAACATTGCGGCTCCAGCCACAGAGTCTTGAATCGCGCGTCGTCAATGAACACCTCCGGAGCGCCCGGCGCGTAGGATCCATATTCGAGATTGTTATACCTGCCATTCAAGACTAACGCGCCGCGATCCAAATAAAATGTGACGGAAGACAAACTCCAATAGTTCCGGTCGATAATTAAAGTTCCCGGCGGAGCTTTTGCGATCACCTCCGCCAGCGGCTGCGACGACAAGAATGGATCAAATACCACCAAAGCTAAACGAGCCGCTTGATAGAACAAAACCATCATCAGCGCTGCCGCCAGAAACGCGCGCAGATTGACCCAGCGCGCCGTCGCTAGAGCTCCTCCTAACAGCGCAATCGCCGCCACCAGCAGTGGCAGGCGAAGGTACGCAAAGGAATCAAAAGTCAGGTCCAGCATGTGGCCCAGCGATAGCGTGTATGCGCTTGGATGATGGCTGAGAGCGGACGAAATGTCACCGGGCGCGGGAACGTTGCGTACCAGAAAGAAAATCGTGATGCAGGCAAGCGCGCCGCACGCGGCAATCACCGAGAGCGTACGAGTTCCCCAGCGAACCCACGCACCATCCAACGCCATGGCTGACCCGAGAAGCAAGGCCATCGCCGGGTAGCAAGGCATGGAATAGTATTCTTGCGTCGTGGAGAGCGTGAAGAACCCCAGGATAAATCCGATCCAGCAAACCGCCAGCAGCCGGGTTCGCCCCGCTCGGTCGACGGGCCGGAATGAGAGCTTGGCGATGGCTGGAAAGTATACGCTCCAGGGAAACAGCCAAAGAAGATGAAAGAGCCAGAACCAAATCCTCGGAACCGTATTGTAATCGCGAGGGTAGCGCAGATTGAGGAATCGAAGAACCTGTTCGTTGATCAAATAAAACCACAGAAAGCCGTGGTATTCGCCTGGCCCGCCGTGAAGGGAAAGGGAGAAATAAGGCGGATTGCGCAGCGTGGCAAGAATGTGCCAGGGGGCCGCAATGAGAAGAGCAATAACAAGACCGCTGACGGGACGCAGCCGTTTCCACGTGCGGGCTAGGAAAAAGTGCCTGGTCACGAACAGATACAGCACGCCCGTAGCGATAGGAAAAACTGCCCCGATCAAGCTTTTCAGCATCACGCCAGTCCCGATGCTGCATGCCAGAACGAATGCCCAGAATCGCGGGTGCGGTTCCTCTTCTTCGAGCGTCCGCAGGAAAGCCCACATCGCCAGCGCGATGGCGAGCGTCAGCGTCACATCAGGAATGACGATTCGCGTGAATAAGAAGAGCCCGGCGCACGTTCCAATGCACAAACCCGCGCACAAGCCCGCTTTCCGTCCAAACGCCCATATGCCAAATGCACAAGTCAGGCAAGCCAGCCCAATCGCCGAAAGTGCGAAGGGAATGCGAGCCGCCCAGTCATGAATACCAAAGATTTTGAACGAGACAGCCATCGGCCAGTAAAATAGGGCAGGCTTCTCGAGAAAGGCGACGCCATCAGCGCGCGGCGTGACCCAATCCCCGGAAGTAACCATGTTTCTTGAGATTTGTGCCACGGCCGCATCCACATCGTCCATCAGCGATGGCGGAGACACGATGCAGCCGAAGTAAATCGCCGCGGTAACAAGCGCCACGATCAGGAATACGATCCAGTTTTTGCTGGTGAGAATGCTTGCGCCGGCGAGCTTCCCGCCGCTTGTGTCCGTCGTCATTTCATTCATTGAAATAGGAATATCAAGCCCACGTGTGATATGCAAATTTCACGATGCGGGGATCGAGAAATGACAGCCTTGCTTCGATGAACTGAGCGTTTTTCGTGCGGTCGCTAATCATGAGTTTGTCGTCGGCCGCACAATAGATCTGATTGGACCAGAGATCGCCGGTCGGCGCTCCGCACGCATCGGCGGGACACCCATTCCAGCTAGTTGGCAACCGCAGTTCTTGTTCGTGAAACTGTCGCAAGTCCCGTCCAACTGTACCCGCGATGCGAGCGTAGGGTCACTTCTCTGAATCCCGCCGCCAGCCAAGGCCGAACCTCTTCTTCGCGCAAATAGTAAGCCACGGGCGTGACGAGTTGGTCAAAGACATTTGCGTGAATTTCGTCGAACGGATAGTGGTACAGCGCCGCAAAATAATCGCCATACGGAAGTTTCGAGGGTCCTTTCCCGTCAGCCCGCGGGCGGTAAAAGAGTTTTATAACCGCCCAGAGTGCGGCGGCCGGCGGAATTGCGGCGATCCGTAATAATCGCGCAGGCAATTTCGAGGTGATGTTTTTGCGCAGGGGATCCACGAATCGCGTGATCCATTCGTTTCCCTTGTGGCCGTAAACCCAGAACGCGACGCGCCCGCCTTCTCGCACTCGCGAGGCCAGACTCGCAAAACCGGCGGCGGGGTCCGGCAAATGATGCAAAACGCCGACGGAAAATGCCAAATCAAAAATAGGCCGAACGGGCGGATTCAACAAATCACCAATAATCACATGCGCGTTTGAAAAATGGCGCGTATGGCCAAACGCCACGAAGGCGCTTTCTCCCAGATCCAGCGAGACTATTGCTCTTGCGCCGTGGGATGCAACGATGGCCGTGTGGCGCCCCTTGCCACAGCCTCCTTCAAAGACATGCTGGTCCGCGAAATCCCTGGCGGTCAGCGGGGCGACCCAATCGAAGAATTCCTGTTCGTAGTAGTCGCGTAGATCGCTCCAGCGCGTCCATTCCTCCGCAAAGCGCGAAGCGGTCTCGAGTTTGACGCTCGCCAGATTTACGGGGAGGAGAATCGGTACGCCGTTGCGAATCGCGAATTTTGAAGAGCAGCCGACGCAGGCGAGATTACCGGCCAAAATGTGGCCGTCCCCGTCCGTGGCTCGCGTGTCGTCGCACAAGGATAATTCGCTTGCGCAATTAGGGCACACAATGAATTTCAGTGCTTCGGGTCGCATGTCTATGGTGAAAATCCATGATACACCAAGCCCAGCTGTGAAATCTTAGCCCGCGATGCGCGCGTGTTCCGAATCCGCGTCGTCCATCATAGGTGGCGATGAGAGCCCCGGAATATAAATCAGCGCCCAAAACGCAAAGATGCCGAAAAGGTACGCCAGCGTGTGTTTCGAAGATTTGGAGGAGGTTGAGATTCGCGCGGCTCCGCTGTTGGCGGGTGATTCGACTTTCATGCTCTCGAAGTTATCGTGGGAGGTCGCGCGCAATTTCTGATGGCTTACCAGCCGCCGGCTCCGGCAGTTCGCGGAGGCTCATCGTGGCCGGCCAGCGCTTCCCGCCGGCTGCGGAATTCGCGCACGCTGTAGACCGGCTTGTTCTGCGATTCATAATACGTCCGCGCCAGCATTTCGCCGATCAATCCAGTCGCGATAAATTGGATGCCGCCCATCACCAGCGCCATGCCGAGCAGCATCAGCGGCCCGTGGTTTGCCAGCAACCCTTCATCGAGCAGCGCCTTGCGTAGAAACACCCACAATCCAATTCCCGCGCCGCCGCCGAGGCACAGAAGCCCCATCAGTCCGAAAAATTGCAGCGGCTTTGTCGAATAATCCAGCAAAAACTTCACACTCATCAAATCCAAAAGCACGCGCACGGTTCGCGAAATCCCGTAGTTGGACGCTCCGTTCCTACGCGCAATATTCGAGATGGGAACTTCCGCGACGGAAGCGCCCGCCCAGCTCGCCAGCGCGGGAATAAACCGGTGCAGTTCTCCGTACAAATGAATTTCCGAGAGCACTTCGCGCCGGTAGGCCTTGAACGTCGTTCCGAAATCGTGCAAGTCCACTCCCGAGAGCTTCGCCATCATCTTGTTCGCGATGCGGCTCGGAAGTTGCCTCGTGAGCCAATGATCCGTACGCGAGATGCGCCAGCCGCTCACCAGATCGTAACCTTCCTCGATTTTTTCAAGGAACCGGGGAATCTCTTCGGGGTCGTGTTGCAAATCTCCGTCCATCGAAATGATCACTTCGCCGCGCGCAAAATCAAATCCCGCTTTCAGCGCCGGCGCCTGGCCGAAATTGCGCCGCAGCTGCACGATATTCACGCGTGGGTCGTGCTCGTAAATATCGGAGAGCACTTTAAACGTTTTGTCTTTGCTTCCGTCGTCCACAAACACCAACTCGTACCGCTCTCCAATCGCATCCATCACTTCCGTCAGCTTGACGTAGAGCGGCGAGATATTCTCCTGCTCGTTGTAAAAGGGAACAACGATCGAGTAGCGGATAGGCGGATCGTTTTTCATGCTCGCGGTTCTGGGCTTTCCTCAAGCTTCCTGGGCTACGAAGGCATAGTCTATCAGCCGAATCCCCTGCGAAGCGACAAGATTTCGCACGTCTGTGTCCGTAAGGATTTCAACTTCCGTTTGCCGCGAACCTTGCAGCCTCGTCTTCGATTTTGCCAGCTCCGCGTCGGCGTAACCGGGGTGGCACATCAGCTCGGTGGTTCCTTCCGGCAAAATCGCGAGCAGCCTCAACAAGCCTTCGCGAGTCAGTTCGCCGGTTTGTGCGATCCCGCAAAAATAATCCGCCGTGGCAATCCCGGCGCGTTCCGCTTTTTCGTGCGCGTCCGGCGCCAGCAATTTCAGTCCCCGTGCCTGCACTCCCTGCTTCATCACCACCGCGCCCTTTTGTTTCGCGCCCGCCGAAAGCGCCGTCCGCAAGCTCGATGTTTCGTGGGAAACACGTATCGCAGGAACGCCGTGCCGTTTTGCGAGGCGCAGCGCAATTTCAAACAGCCCGGGCAGCATGTGCACGTGCCTGTGCCCGTCGATGTGCGTCGGCGAAATTCCGGAGTCGCGCACCTTCCGGATCTGCGCGTCCCACTCGCGTTCCACCTCGTCCAGCAAAACGCTTCTGCGGGCCAGCCGCAGCAACAGGCCTTCGGGCCGTCCTTGGAGTTCGCCGCGGTCGTTCAAGAGGCTCGTCACCAACTCGCGCGGCGCCACGGGTTCTCCGTCGCTCAAATTCAGATGCACTCCCACTCCCAGCGCCGGCATCGTCCGCGCCAAGTCCACTGCAGCTTCATATGCTGCGCCGTTGGCCAGCAGGGATGCACTGGTCACGATCCCGCGCCGGTTGGCCTCGCCAATGCCGCGGTTGACGCCCTCCGTCCAACCCAGATCATCCGCATTTACGATCAGATTCCTCAATGCCTGACTGTCCTTGGGTTCCACCCTGTCCTTTCGTACAGCTATCCTTTCGTTCGCCATCCCTCGACCGTACCATTGACCGTTTTTCCCCTCAACTCTAGCATGCCTTTTAGAGGCAAAAATGCAGGTTAAGACGCGCGAACACAAGGTGATGGGCGAGCGCTACGGCGACAAGCGCCGCGGCCGCCGCATGAATTCGCGCGTTCCCGTGCGCCTGGAATGGGATGCCGACACCGGAAAGCGCATCTCCGTCGAAGCGCATACACGCGTCGTCAATCCCTACGGATGCATGGTGGTTTTGCAGCAAGAGCTTCAACTTGAACACCGCCTTGCGCTAACCAATCTTGCGACGGAGACCAGTAATGCGGCCGTCGTGGTTTGGCGCGGCGTTCCGCGCCCGGACGGCTGGGAGTACGGCGTAGAACTCGTCGCGCCGGAGATGGATTTTTGGGGGCTTGAGCTGTGAAACCTCAACCGCACGGTAAACCGGCCGGGGCCCAGAGAGTCGTTGCCACGCGTCCGCCGACAGCGGAAGAACGCCGCCGCGCTCAGAGAGTGTTGCTCAGGATCCGAGTCCTGGTTCAGGTCGCCGGCAATCCGAATTCTCTAGAGAGCTCTACACACACCGTCAGCGCGAGCGGCGGCATGTTGATCGTTCCGGAGCCTCTCTCGGAAGGCACCAAAGTTACGCTCGAAAATCCCAAGACGCAGGCCAAGGTCGAAGCGCGAGTGGTGCGGCCGCCGCAAATGACCCACGAAGGCGCCCTCGTTCCTGTCGAGTTCAGCGCGCCTTCGCCGAATTTCTGGGGCATCTTCTTTCCTCCGATTCTCAACTGAATTTTTGTGAGTATTCCTGTGGCGGGCGGCGACCGGCCGCGCTTGCCAGAGCTGCACTCGCACGCTCAAAAAAAAGCGGCCCCAAACTTCGAGGCCGCTCCGACTTCCAACGCAGGCTTAGCTCTTAGTTGATGGTGACGCTGAGCGCGGGCGCGACCGGCGAGGCAACCGGGCTCGTGGTGATGGCCACGCTCGTGGTTCCCGTCACGGTCATGTTGATAGCTCCGCTCGCCGACGACATCGTATAGGCGTCGCCTTGGTAGTGCGCGGTGATCACGTGTGTTCCTACCGCGAGTGCGGGCGCTGTGGGAGTAGCAGTCCCGCCCGACACTGCAGCTGCCGTACCGATCATGGTTCCGTTGTCGAAGAGGACAACCTGACCTGTGGGCGTCCCTCCCGTTACCGTGACGCTGAAAGTGAAAGGGGTGCCCGATGCGACTTTGGCGCTTGGAACGGTCAACTTTGTGATCGTGGCTGTCAGTCCGCCACCACCGCCACCGCCTCCGCCGTAACCGCCGCCGCAGCCGAGCGTGAAACTAAAAATGCAGACCAGGCCGAGGCCGAGCGCCGCCCGATATCGTTTGCGTCCGCCCGGGAGGAAGAGCAGGAATAGCGCCGCGAAGCCCGTGCCTGCGCTGAGCGCCCACCATCCATTGCCTCCGGCCGATGGAGGAGTAGCCTTCGCCGCCAGCCATTGAGATTGCGGAATGTTGGAGGCCGTCAAGGCTGTCGAGGTCGCCAGCACGGAGCAACTCAATTGCCCGGTAGCGGCTGACGCGCTTGTCACGCTGATGTTGAGCGGAGAAGGCGTGCAGGTGACGCCCGGCGTGGTTGTTGACGGCGTTACTGCCACGGTCCCGGTGAAACCTCCGCTCGGCGTCACGGTAACCGTGGAATTCACGGCCGCACCTGCCGACGAGCTTAGAGTTACCGCACTCTCCGACACGGTGAAGTTTCCCACCTGCGCCTGGGTTACGGTGACCGTTATTGGCGTCGAGACGGCAGAGTTCGCGTAGTTTGTATCGCCGTTGTATTGCGCGGTGATTGACTCCGTTCCCGCGGTGGTAAATGTAGTCGTCAGCGCAGCCGTTCCGCCCGCTCCGCTGGTTCCCGTAGCCGCCACCGGCGTCACAGCCGCTGGCGAGCCAAGCGGCACGCCGCCATTGAAGAAGGTGACTGTTCCAGTTGTGCCGGTCGCGCTGTTGCTGTTCGAGAGAATAGTCGCGGTCAAAGTGACTGAAGTGGCTGTCGTGACACCCGACGAAGGAGCAGCCACTACCGCTGGCACCTGGGTTGCGGCCTTCGAAACAGTTACGGTGTCTGTTACGGGAGTCGTGACCGCGTTATAACTGATGTCTCCGGAATAGGTTGCCGAGAGCGCGTGCGAGCCGCCAGTAAGTTGAATGGGCTGATCCTCTGCGTGTCCGAAACTGTTTATGACAAATGGGCTAGTGTCGAGCGAACCTCCATTGTCTGTGATCGTCACAGTGCCTGTTGCATCTACTGCGCATCCGGTCGTCACGCCTCCAGTGACGAGAGGCTGGCAGTTCGCGCTGGTCCCTGTATGGTTCAGGATGTCCATTCGCAAGATGTACGGCGAGCCATAGACAAGCGAAGTGGCGTTGGTGCTTACGATCGCCCCGGAGATGGGGTCGAAGGTCACAATGCCGTAAAGCAGGCCGCTATTTTCTTTATTCACGGTTACGGGGACTCCGGTCGGATCGTCGCTTGCAGCGAAATTTCCGTCTCCCGCATAGTGCGCCTTCAAGGTGTAACTTCCGCCGGGAAGGAAGGTAGTACTGAGGCTGGCCACTCCGCTACCATTTAGAGTTGCATCTCCGATGCCGCCGTTGACGTTCGTCGAAGGAGGAGGGACCGGACCTGGAAAAGAAACGTCACCTGTTGGAGTACCGGACCCTGAGGTAACGGTTGCGGACAGAGTCACGGACGCACCGTGCGTAATCGTGACTTGCGCGGTGCCCCCGTTGATATTCGTGATTGTTGTTGTAGGTTTGAAGGTACCGACGGCGGCGCCCCAGGCGAGCTGCAGATTCGCGATATTTACGGTGCCGAGGCCGGTGGCCAGGTCATACCCGGCGGTTGTAGTGAAGGCCGGCGTCTTGGTAGCTCCAATCGTCGTAAAAAGGACGCCGTTTGTTCCGGCGGTCGTACTGCTGCAATTCAAGGAGCTCGAGGCACACGGCACGGCGTTGTTGCCTTTTGTTATGTCGTTGAAGACGCATCCAGCGGGGGGCGGTTGCGTGGGGTCGGTGCGCAGACTTGAATTGCATGACTTACTTGCAGCAGTCTGCGCGATCTTATACAGCACAAAGTTAGCGTTACCCTGGCGCCTGGTTCTGGTCGCATTGGCTTCACCTTGCTCGACTATCGCCAAGACACCCGCAAAACTGGGAGCGGCCGCCGAGGTTCCACCCACACCCAAAAAGCTAAAAGAGCCTGTCGGGCTGCAGGAATTGCTCGCCACGGCGTCAGCTTCGCAGACCACATAGAAGCTCTTGGATTGTGGGCCGTCGCTCGCAAACAACGAAACGTCTGGAGTGTTGCGGACATTGGCGGCGGGGACTCCCGTTCCGACCTGCCAGGGCGGTTTAGGATAGCCCGAGACGCACGCTCCTGTGGTGGAATTCACGATTCCGCAGGTGCTTGGTCCGCCGCCACCACCTACTATGTTCGTGGCCGTCGCACAAACCGTATTCAGGGTTGTCGGAGTGGCGGCAGCCGCACAAGAGTCGTTCCACGTAGTCTCGGGTATGTAACCTTTTACGGATAGCTTCGTGATGGGGTCGTTTGCTCCAGGATTTTGGTTCCAGTATGTGGATTGTGTTGTCACGTCGTCAAAATCCGTGCCGCCGACAGCGATGTTGAACGGGGTGGAAGCCAGGCCATTAACGGCCAGACCTTGAGTCGCGACGGTTGCGCTATTGAAATTGTCGCAACCGGCTGAACCGGGGTCACCCGCCGAAACAGTTACCGTGATGCCTTGTGCGGCGGCCTGCTCCCACAATGCATTGATAAAACCGTTCTCCGAGCCCAGCCCAGATTCGCAGGAACCAAAACTCAGGCTCATGATGTCATCGCTGTTGTTGTCCACGACATAGAGCGCAGACAATTCCAAGCCGCCGGTGGTAAGAGTGTCTTCCGAGGTCACAAAATCAATCTCGGCACCAGGAGCGGCGGCGCCGGACCACTCCACGTCCAAATCGGCCTCTCCCTCTTCACCATTGATTCCTGGGGCCGGGCCGTTGTGGACGATGAAGGGGTCGTTGGCCGACAATCCGAAGAGAGTGCGGAAATCCCGGACATCCTGGATGTTGATATCGGAAAATCCGACGATGGCAATCTTCGTTCCGGTGCCGTCGAGGCCCGTCGGAGCGTTGTAGATCTTGGCGAAGTCCGCGGGACCCACGGCGAAGAATTGGTTTGTGCTGCCGGTCAATTGGGAAATCATGCGGCCATCAGCCGTGCGCGTGAATGCGCCGACCGTATGTCGCATGGATTGCTTCGGGAAATTGTGCAGCGAAACGATTCCCTTGAGCACCGGAGTCAGCGCGGCAGGGATTTGGGGGTCGCTGACGTTGGCCTGACGCATTTCACCATTCACGAAAAAATGATGAATTTCCGTTTGGAAGGTGTTTCGCACCAAACCAACGCTGCCGGAAAACTCAATCGTAACGCGCCCGGTTCCCACCTTGATGTCATGGAATCCGTGTGAACTCAGCCAATCTGTAACGATTTGAACATCGGCATCCGAGGGCCCAAACTGCGCGCCAAATTGCGCGGGCGTCAGCCACTTGTGAAAGTTTGGAGAGTCCTTGCTCATTTGCTCCGTCATCAGTTGTTGCAGCGCTGCCTCCTGCTCAGGGCTGCGTTGCAATAGCAATAGCATGCGGTTCATCGGCGTGCCATCGGGCACGATGCCGCGATCAAATTCGGGGCGAGCGAGCGGATGCACGTTGCCCTTGAGGCGGACCAGTTGCGTTTCATCGATCGCTTGCGTGATGCGCGCGGGAACAAACGGAGCTTGCGAGGCTGCCGCGGCACTCTGCGACGCGGCTTGCGCCGAAGCGCGCGCGGCAGGGAACAGTATTGCGACGGCGATAGACAAAGTCAGACTGCGAACGATCAGCGAGTTGGTTTTCATGATCCGCCCACACTGCAAATTTGGTGTGCACTGCAATTTCAGGAACTGCGATCGGTCCGGGAGAGCAACCTTACCATGAGAGATTAGTTTTTCCACGAATAGGTTGCTTTGCCAGGAGCCGGGCCTGAAAACATATTCTCCAGAGAATCTAACGGAGAAGTTATCACAGACCCGTTCGGTCCTTTCCGAGGAAGCCCGCTGCGCTTGCGTAGAAATAAACGCCGCAGAGCATTCCTGACCGCACCCCTGACTCGTCCTGAACCCGGGAATTCCTGGTGCTCCGTCTTACCTGACCACAACCGCCCGTCTTTTATTCCTGACACCGGCTCGCGAAGTTCCCCGTTGCCGCTTGACCGGCACGCTCCAGCTGCTTAACTGCTTTCAAACCCAGGGACTGCCTTTTTGTTGCGCTGAAGACGAGAACAATTTTCCGGCCTGGAGAGTAAGGCTAAACCGCCCCGGCCACGCCTCGCACACCTTTCCGATGTGATCTGCAAATCATCGCTGGTCTTACGCGTATCGGAAAAAGGCGTCACGGCCTTGCCGGAACGCCCGTTTTTTCAGGATGAGTTTTTCCGCACAATCAGTAGCGCCGGAAACCGCGATGGCCGTAGAAGCCGTGGCCGTAGAAACGCGGCCCCCACCAGCCAAAGCCGGAATAGAGGCCAAAGCTATAGCCGGGGTAGTAGCACGGATAGGGGTAGCCATAACCGCAGAGCGAAAGTGCAAGGGTGGATGCGCAGGGTCCGCGAAACAGCAATTTCCTGCCTTTCAAGAAAGCGGGGTGGAAATCCAAGGTCCTCTCCTCGACCTGGGGCCCCGCCGAAGTTCTCCGTTCGGCTTTTGCGCTACAAATGTTGGATATCAGGAAATAATAGCAGGATGCTTGGTTGATGGGAATGGACTCAATAGGAGATTGCTTCTGTCGAGGGCCCGAAACGGGAGAAGGGTATATCCGCCGGATGAGCATGCGATGAGCTAGAAAGGAAGGGCAGAGAAGTCCACATTGCCGCCGGAGAATATGACGCCGAGCTTGGGCGCAGCAGCATCCGAACGTGCCGGCAGGTTGAGGCTCGTGACGGCAGCGGAGCGAAGAAGCGGAGCGATGGCCACGGCGCTGCTTGGTTCGATGATGATTTTCATTCGCTCCCAGACGAGGCGCATCGCGGCGATGATTTCTTCTTCACTGACCAGGAGGACGCGATCAAGGCAGCGGCGGAGGATTTCGAACGTGCGCGGGGCGAGGGAAGCGCGAAGGCCATCGGCGATAGTATCGCTGGAATCGAGGGATTGAAGAGTGCCGGTCGTGAGCGAGCGGAATGCGTCGTCAGCACGTTCGGGTTCGCAGCCAAACATCCTGACATCCGCACGGATGCCTTTCGCGCCGAGGCAGGAGCCGCTGAGCAAGCCGCCTCCGCTGACGGGAGCGAAGACGGCGTCGATATCCGGAATTTCCTCAAGCAGTTCCTTCGCAGCGCTCGCCTGTCCCGCAATGATGCGATCGTTGTCATAGGGATGGATGAGAATGGCGCCGGTTTCCGCCTGGACACGGGCGGAAGTTTCCTGACGGGAAGAGATGGTCGGCTCGGAAAAAGTGATGCGCCCCCCGTAGCTTTCCACGGCGCGGCATTTTACTTTTGGCGCATTCCTGGGCATGACGATGTAAGCGGGAACGCCGCGCCATGCGGCGGCGCAGGCGACCGCTGCGCCGTGATTCCCGCTGGACGGCGTGACGATCCCGTGCGCGGCTTCAGCCTCGCTGAGGGAGAGGATGGCGTTCGCGGCTCCACGAATCTTGAACGAGCCGGTTTTTTGAAAGTTTTCACATTTGAAGAAAAGGCGCGCGCCGACAATGTCGTCGAGGGACTGAGACGTCAACACTGGTGTGCGGTGGATGCGCGGCGCAATGCGCGCGTGAGCTTCGCAAATGGTCTCCCAAGTGGGCGGCTGATAGAGCGGGGATTCAACTTGCGGTGTTGAGCTCATGGGGTCGAGGCTTCGCGACGATCGCGCTACGCCGCACGAAGGCCGAAGCGAAAAAGCATTATTGCATACTGAGAGGGCGTCCCGAACGGGCCGGGCGGCGGATTGCAAGAGCGTGAGCAGGCCAAAGTGGCCGAGCATGAAACTTGCGTGTGCTAGAAAAGTGCGAATAGCGAGAACCAAAAAAATTAAGAGAGTGCGGCCTGTTCGAAGGTGCGATTGGGAGGTACTATCTTCTGGCTTTCGGCAGTGGGGAAAAAAGTGAAGCGAGGGGAGCTTATGGAATTTCACATGAGACGTTTTGGAATGGCGACGTACGCGTTGGTTCTAGTGGCGATGCTGGCCGGAGCAGACGTAGCGGCGGCACAGCAGGTGCGCACGGAAGCCGGAACGGTGGAGGGTTCGACTAACCATGATGGAAAGGTACAAATCTTCAAGGGGATTCCGTACGCAGCTCCGCCAGTTGGCGCGCTGCGATGGAAAGAACCGCAGCCCGTGGCGAAGTGGGAGGGCGTGCGGAAAGCGACGGAGTTTGGCGCGCGCTGTATGCAGGGGAATGTGTTTGGGGACATGGTGTTTCGCGATGCGGGGACGAGCGAAGATTGCCTGTATCTGAATGTGTGGACGCCGAAGGCGTCGGCTGAGGCGAAACTGCCTGTGATGGTGTGGATTTATGGAGGCGGATTCCAGGCGGGGGCGACGTCCGAGCCGCGGCAGGATGGCGAGCAACTGGCGCGAAAAGGTGTCGTGGTCGTGAGCATGAACTATCGCCTGGGAATATTCGGGTTTTTCTCGCATGCGGAGTTGACCAAGGAATCGCCGCACCACGCGTCCGGAAATTATGGGCTGCTGGACCAGGCCGCTGCGTTGGAATGGGTGCGCCACAACATTGCCGGGTTCGGCGGGGATCCGGGGGACGTGACGATTTTTGGCGAATCGGCGGGATCGTTTTCGGTGAGCGCGCTGATGGCGTCTCCCGTTTCGAAGGGGCTGATCCACCGGGCGATCGGGGAAAGCGGAGCGTTTTTTGGAAGGACGCTGACCGCGAAACCGCTCGCGCAAAGCGAACAGGATGGGGCCAAGTTCGGGGAAACGATCGGAGCGGACACACTGGAGAAGCTGCGCGGGGTGGGCGCGCAACAATTGCTCGATGCAGCGATGAAGGACAGAAATTCGTTTCGATTCGGCCCGAATATCGATGGCTATTTTTTCCCCGAAAGTCCATCCGAGATTTATGCGCAGGGCAAACAGGCGCACGTGGCCCTGCTGGCGGGATGGAATCACGATGAAGGCAACTACCATCAGTTTTTCGGAAAAGAGGAGCCGACGAAAGAAAACTACGTGAAGAAAATCGAGCAGACCTTTGGAGATAAGGCGGCAGAAGTGTTGAAGCGTTTTCCCGGTGAAACGGAGGAACAGGTGAAGACCTCTGCGAGCTTGCTTGCGACGGCGAACTTCATCGGCTATGGGACCTGGAAATGGCTGGAGATGCAGGAGAAGGCAGGCGATGCCGCCGTCTACCGTTATGAATTTGACGACGCGCCGCCGCCCGCCGTGACGGCAGATGGGACGCCCGGTGTTTCCCGGGGCGCCTATCATTCGGCGGAGATCGAATTCGTCTTCGAAATGCTGAAATCGAAAAACCTGCCGTGGCGTCCCGAGGACTTCGAATTATCCGAGCGGATGGGTTCGTACTGGACGAACTTCGCAAAAACTGGGAATCCGAATGGAGCGGGACTGCCGGAGTGGCCGCGTTACATGGCAAAGGGTGGCTACGAAGTGATGCATCTGGCGGCGAAGCCTGCGGCAGAGAAAGACGCGCAACGGGCACAGTACGAACTATTGGACAAACTGGCTGCTAAGCCGTAGTCCCAAAGAATTGCGACGATCTCTCCGGTTGATCCGGCGAACTACGAGGTACTCGAATGTTCGACCATTAAGAGGCTTGTGCGGCTTCGGGTCGGAACTTTAGCGCTGCGGCGACGGTCAAGACGAAGAAGAGGGCCAAAACGACGCATTGGGAAACCAGGAATGGCGACTCGGAACCAGTGGGAGCGAGTGCATGCAGGGAGGGCACCTTGAGGAAGAGCTGCGCAATCAGGACGAAAACGTTGAGATAGAGAGCGAGGGAGGCAGTGAAGGCATAAATCTTGCGCCAGCCGCCGTCGAGGTGCTTGACGTATCGTGCTGGAATGGCGACGGCGAGCACGACCAGCGAGATGACGCCGAGAATGATCCCGGGAGTCACCTTGTGGAACGGAAAGAAAAAGCCGGTGATGCTGGTGAGCGCGGTCGTGGTCAGAAAGATGGCGTTCCAGCCGTCCAGGCGTTTTCCGGCAATCATGCCGAAGACCGCAATTAAGCCCGTAAGGATGCCAATCAAGCTGATAAGGACGTGAACGAGGGTGAGAGGAGACATACCGGCGAACATAAGGTCCTCCTTCAGATAGGGCAGCAATTCAGAAATGGGTCATTTGAAGGGTGCAGTCTGGAGCAAGCCACTCGACTTTGCAAGCCCTCCCTTGAGCTAGAAGAGTGGCCCAGGCTCAAGAAGTGGCTCAGAATGGAGCTGATCTCCGGGCGGATGGTTGGAGGGGATTTCGAGTACTTCTAGTACTATGGATTGATGCTTGACCCGCAACTCAGGTCTGCTAGGCTCTTCTACACCTACTCAAGCGGCGCGAAGGCTGCGTCGCGAACTTCCTCGCCCCGGAGGAGGGCGAAATGCAGACGCAAGAACGCAGACAATTAACCCGTCACAATTTCCGCGTCCCCTTGCGATTTCGTTCCACGGGGGTTACGGCGGACAAGAGCGATCATTTCACCGAAGCGCTGAATATCTCGCGGGGTGGATTTTATTTTGCGTCGTCGGCACCGCTGCAGGTGGGGATGCCGATCGAAGTGACGCTGAAGATGCCCGGAGAAGTGACGGGAAATCAAACCGAAGAGATGCAGTGCACGGCGCGAGTGGTGCACGTGCGCAATGAAGCGTACGGGGACGGGCGAATCGGATTCGGAGCGGAAATTGTGAAGTTCAGTACGCCGCCGATGCAAGAGCGGCAGGCGAACTAAGAGCCGGGTTTGGAATTTAGAGCTTGGAAGTTCGATGCCACGGAATTAGATCGCCCTGACAAACTGGGCCTCTCATGCGGGCCGCCTCCTGTGGAGCATGAGAATCCAAAAAACTAACGTTTGACGGCCGGAACGAAGAGAATCGTTTTGGCGCTGCCGACGTTTTCGAACGTGTCGTAGGCCCGGACGGCGATAGTGTGTTCGCCAGGAGTAAGTCCGGCGGCGATGGGAAATTCGTAGCGCTCTTCGAGAGCGTCGCTCACGTTGCCGATTGGGGCGAGGAGAACCCAGTCGCCACCATCGACGCTGTATTGGGCGCGATCAATGTTGCTGGTCGCGTCGCGCGCGATGAATTTGACGAGAGCAGTTGCCGAGGTGAGACTGCCCCCCTTCTGAGGCGTCAATGCCAGGGAGGCTTCAAGGTGCTCGATCGCGGGCGGCGTGTTGTCAACCAGGAAGCGGTCGCTTTCGCGTTCGACATGTAGAGCGACCGCCGGGGGATTCGAAGGGGCGTCGGAAGCGGCAATTTTGAGATAGTAGGCGCCGTCTGGAAGCGCAGTGGTGTCCCAGGAAAAGAATTTCTGGTCGAGTTTGTCTTTCAGCAGTTTCCACTCGTGTTCGTTTTCGCCGCGATAGTAGACGGAGAAATGCAAATCATCGTCGTTGTCGTCGTGGGCGCTCCAAAGAACGGATTGGTACCCTTTTTCGCGAAAACCCTGCGGAGGCTGTTCGAATTTCGCGGGCGTGATGTTCTGTGAGATGAAAATGCCCGTGGTGTTTGGAGCGGGGGGAGTCTTCAAAGCGACGCTGGGAGATTGTCCCGTGGAAAGAATGGTGGCGCCTTGAGTGCGCACGCCCGGATCCTGCAGCAAGATGGCGTCGATGACGGGAGCGACATTGCGCGGCAGATAGGCGAGGTTGACCCAGTTGATGCCGTCGCCGGGACGGCCATCGTGGATGACAGCTTTCCATTGAAAAAAGCGGGCGCTGGGGGCCTCGACGGCGCTGCCCGGCTTCGAATAAGGGCCGAACCACCGGGACCATTCCTTGCCGGGATCCTCCGTATTGCCCGAGCGAACGTAAAATTCAAGACGCGGAGCGGCAGAGGACGATGCGGCCTTTGGGGAGGTGGCTGACGGCGGCGGACCCCACCAATCGAGACTTCCCCACTGGGAGAAGAGACGGGCGTCAAAGGAGTGCGATTCGTAGGTACCCTCGGGCTCGAATTCCGGGCCGACGGAGAAAACCTTTCCAGGATTTGCCGTACAAAGGAAGATTTTGCCTTCAGAGTTGCGAGCAATGCCCGTGATTTGCGCGGAGCCTGCTTTCGCAAGTTGTGCGAAAACGCCGTGGCCATCGATGGCCAGTAGAGCGCCATTGTTGCCAGTGCCGGCCAGGACGCGGCCATCGGGGGCGAGGCCAAGCGAATAAACCAAGTCATCGCGGGAGCTCCAGAGTTCATCGGGAGCGCCATCCGGGGCGATGCGATAGATGCTGCTGGAGAGCAGCGAAGGGAAAGCAAGAAAGGGAGTCTGCTGTTGCTGCTGAGCTGCGCCCGGTGCGACACCTACTACACCGCCGCTGGTGATCGTAGCGGTGCCCTGAGGGGAAGTGACGATTGTGGTGGCTGGAACAATAGTCCGCTGTTTCTCGCCGATGGCGGCGACATAAATCGAACCATCGGGAGCGACGGCTAATGAAGTGACTTCGCGCTTGGCGGTTTCGTAAAGGACAAAGCCTTCTGCGGCAGCAGCGGAAACCTTTTCCTTGCGCGCGGATGAGGCATCGGGGCGAGTTATGCGGAGGACGCGGCCGTTGGGTTCCGTGCCTGCGAGGAGGTTCCTGTTCGAATCGAATGCCAGAACACGGATGTGGGCTTCGTCGCTGTCGTAGAAGAGCTGGCTTTTGCCTTCAGGCGAGACGGCGAAGATCTGGCCTTTGTCGCCGGTGGCTACATAAAGAACGCCGTCGGAGCCGAAGGCGATGTCCCAGATATATTTTGTTTTGGGATCGAAGAAAACGGACTTCACTCCGGTGGAGGAGAGTCGATAGACCTTGCCGTCGGGAGAAGTAGCGACGTAGAGAAGACCCTTGGAATCGAAGGCGATGGATTGCGCTACGAGATCGGCGGAATCGAAAACGGTAGTTGGTTTGCCATTTTCGTCGAATCGAAAAACCTTAGCGGGGGAGCCTCCCGCAGCGTAGAGAGCGCCTTTTGCATCGAGGCGAAGCGACCAGAGATAGGAAGCGTCCGCGTCGGCGAGTAGCGTGAACTTGGGAGCGAGCTCCAGACGGCCGTCACTGCGGACGGCGATGCCATGGGCGGCGCCTTTGAGAAACTCTTCGTAAGTCGTTTGGAGCCAGTGGCGGGTATGCTCAGCGAGAAGCGGAGACGGAAGGAGGCAAAGGACGCAGAGGAAGATCAAGAACAGTGGGAGTTGAGAAGAACGAAGCGAGGATGGCAAGCGCTTTGGCATGTGGATGGTCACCGGATGGGAAGATTGAGAGAAATAATCCCTGTAACAGGCCCGCCGAGCGGGATGGAAGACTCGGAGGCGAGAGATTCGCGCAGAATCTGGACGCTGCCGGGCGCGGGGCGGCCATCGAGAACATTGATCTGGTCAAGCGGGACGTTAGGAAGTTCTTTGTCGTCCCAGAGGATGGTGGGAGAGGGTGCGAAAAGGCCGACGTAGAGGCGGTCGTTGCGGCGCTCGCGATTGAGGATGGAAATGAGCTGATCGAGGCCGCCCGGGCTGCCGCCGGCGCCAGCGAAAGAAAAGCCGCGAGAGGCGCGGTTGAGAAGATCGCCGTCGGTTACGAGTACGCGGAGAGTGGTGCCGCGGGAGACCTGGTCGGGGACTCGCACGGTGACTTCTTCCACGCGGGATGGGCCGCGATAGGGGCGAAGCAGGACGCGAACGCGGAGAGTTTCGCCGGGTGCAGCTTCTCCCTTTTCAAGCCAGGCGCTTTCGATCGAGAAAGAATCGCGGCCGGGGACGCTTTCGACGCGGAAACGGATGCGGTCGAAGACGGGAGCTTCCTGGGTGTTGCTGAAAAGACGCGAAAACACGCTTTGAATGGAGAGGGCGATGGGGACGCCGTCGGGAGAGAAGGCATCGCCGGGAGCGAAAGTGCTTTCCATTTGGACAGGCGCGTGACCGTGAACCGCGATTTCGCCGGAGAGATGAAGAGTGGTGCCTTCGCCATAGAGCGAGTTTTGCGTGAGGCCGTTGAAAACCGTGAGGCCCATGAGCAGCGGAGTGAGTTTGGGATGATTCACCATTTCGAAGTGAAGTTTCTTCTCAGCGCCGCCGGAGATGAGCGTGAGGTCGAGGGGAATCATCGGCGGAGGAGGGCCGAGCTTGCCGGTAACGGCGGTGAGATGGTCGCCGGTGATGGTGCCGATGGAGCCGCCGACGTTGATGATTTTGGTGGAGGCGAGTTCGGAGGAAAGAGTGGTGACGACCTCGGTGCGAGCCATGGGAAATTGTACGTCGCCGAGGCTGAGGAAGGGGTGACCGCAGAGATAGACCTGATTGGAGCGAACTGCAGTTACGGTGCAGGCTGAGCTGATAGACGTGTCCCCCTGCACTAGAACCATTCCCGCCATGTCTCCAGGGACAAGATGACCGTCGTCGGGTTTGGGAGCGGCCGTGCCACCTTGTGCGGCGACGAAGCCGTAGCTCTGGAGCTGAGGAGCGAATTGGCGAAGAGCTTCGGGCTGATAGCCGGAGAAAACAAGAGGAGTTTCGATGGGTTCGAGAGCCGAGCCAGTGGGCAGGCTGGCGTTGGCGGCTGCGTATTGGGGGAGGGGAAGCTGCGGGGCAGTCGGTTGGTATGGAACGGATTCAGTGGAAAGTTGCGGTTGTGGACGAAGGACGTCTTCGATCGGGGTGACACCGCCGATGGGCTCCTTGGTGAAGACCCCTAGCTTGAGAGAAAGGGCGCCGGCGAGTTTGCCATCGAGATAGACGGGGCTGCCGCTCATGCCGGCGACGACGCCGGTGTGCTCGACTTTGGGGCCTTTGAGCTGGACGAGAATGATGGATTGCTTGGGGCCGAGAAAATTGGGCATGATGCCGATCACTTCAAGATCGAATTTTTCCACCTGGTCGCCGGCGAAAATGGTGTAGGCGTAGCCTTGCATGCCGGGGCGTACCTGGCTGAGGGGCAGGATTTCCGTGGTTGTGGGAGCTTGCGCGCGGGCGGGGTAGAACGCCGGCAAGGCGATGAAGAGCAAGACTGGAAGAATGAGGAAGCGGGAGAGAGCGCGAGTCATTGACAGATTAGGCCGAGCCGCGAGCATGAACCGACAATCATACGCGGCGAGGTACGGGGAAGCAATTGGACTGCAGGAGCGGCACGGAGTGGGCCAAAGAGGCTAGACGTTCTAGAACCGGGAGGGTTTCCGTGTGGCTGGCGGACGTGCAGGGAATCTGGACGACTATACCTTCCGCATGAAGTTGGCAACCACGGCGGCGCAAGACTCAACGAAATCTTGTTCGGGTTTGGTGAACGTGCCTGCGAAATAGCTTTCGATATTGAGTTCGGCGGCGAGTTTCTTGTCGGCCAAGATGGGGACCACGATTTCTGATTTGACCAGGGTGGTGGCGCCGGCAAGGTAGCGTGGGTCCTTGGAGACGTCTTGCACGACAATGACTTGGCCGCTGGTGGCGGCCGCGCCGCACAGGCCACGATCAAGAGGGATGCGAGTGTTGGGTGTGAAGCTTCCGGCGTATGGACCAACGATGAGGAAATTGGAGTCGGCGGGATCGACGAGATAAAAGCCGGTCCAGTTGTAGCGTGTCATTTTCTCGTGAAGGTGAATGGCGATGTGCTCCATGAGAGCGTGAGCCGAACTGGCGTTCTGGGCATAGGTTTGAAACTCACCGAGAAGTTCGCTGTGCAGTGTCGTCATGAGTTGCCTCGCGTCTAAGGAGAAAGCGGCCCGACGAATCCCAAAACACATTACCAGCTCAGGGACAAGTACGAGTTTACACAAGGGAGTGAAGCAGCAGGCCGGGCCGGGTAAAGGGAATTGTCGAAGTGCAGAAGAAGCCGCCCCGCTTCGTTACATGCCTGCTGGTGACCAATGGTGTCATTGTGGACGTACAGATAAACAAAGACACCGCGTCCAGTGGACGCGAAGACCGCTTCAAGGATGTTGCTTAGAGACCGGTCATTCTTTCCAGGCGTTCCGGGTAGCGGGCGCCTTCGATGGTGATACTTGATGAGGCAGCATCGATGTCTCGCAGGTCGTCAGCAGTCAATTGGATTGATACAGCGCCAATGTTCTCTTCGAGGCGGTTCAGCTTTGTCGTTCCGGGGATCGGAGACATCCACGGTTTTTGAGCGAGCAGCCAGGCGAGTGCGATCTGAGCAGGAGTCGCTTTCTTGCGCTGGCCGATCCTGCCGAGGAGGTCAATTACTGCCTGGTTCGCTTTCAGCGCATCCGGCGCAAAGCGAGGGAGAGTGCTGCGGAAGTCGGTGCTGGCGAACTTCGCATCTTCTTTGATCGCGCCCGTCAGGAAGCCCTTGCCCAGCGGGCTATAGGGAACGAATCCGATTCCGAGTTCCTCGAGGGTGGGAATAATTTCAGCTTCGGGCTTCCTCCACCACAGCGAGTATTCGCTCTGCAGGGCGGTAAGCGGCTGGACAGCGTGCGCGCGGCGAATCGTCTTTGCGCCTGCCTCGGACATCCCGAAGTGCTTGACCTTGCCCGCTTGAATCAGTTCCTTCACCGCGCCGGCGACGTCTTCGATTGGCACATTTGGATCAACGCGATGCTGATAGAGCAAGTCGATTGTTTCCAACTTGAGGCGCTTAAGGGACCCTTCGACCGCCTGCTTGAGGTGCTCGGGGCGGCTATTAACGCCTGCAGTGCCCGGCCGATGGTCGCCACCGCTGAGATCAAACCCGAATTTGGTGGCGATCACGACTTTCCCGCGGAACGGAGCGAGGGCTTCGCCCACCAGCTCTTCGTTGAGGAATGGGCCGTAGACCTCCGCGGTGTCAAAGAACGTGATGCCGCGATCCACTGCGGCATGAAGAAGGTTGGTCATCTCTTTTTTGTCTTTAGGAGGGCCGTAGGAAAAGCTCATTCCCATGCAACCCAGGCCGATAGCCGAAACTTCCAAATTGCTTTTTCCAAGTTTGCGCTTCTGCATCGTTTCTCCTTCAGAGGTGTCGAACGGTAGCCTTCGAATCGCTCCACGCCGACTTTCGGCGATGATTTCAAACTGCCAGAATCAACGGTTAGAAGTGTAGTGCGCTGACGCCTCGGACGCTTGCCTATTCCGCCGGAGTTTTTGCACGATCCTCCAAGATTGCAGCGTGACCGGACAGAAGGTGATCGCTGAGCATTTTACGCCGTATCGGCCGGAGGAAGCGCGTCGAGCCGTCAGCGACGCGACTCTTCGATGCGGATGACAACTGGTGGTGGGAGAGGTAGAATTTCGGCGGCGAGGTGAAAAATGAGAGAGTTGAAACGATTGAATGAGGCAACAAAGCGCGTTGACGCGGAGAACGGCGAAGGCGCCGGAGAAGGGAACCGCGCGATGAAAAGCGGAGTTTCGCGAAGAGAGTTCTTGGGGAAGACCGCTGCCGCGGCGGCTGGATTTACGATTGTGCCGCGACGAGTGTTGGGCGGGCCGGGATATGTGCCACCGAGCGACAAGGTGAACATTGCATTTATCGGCGTTGGGGCGCAGGGATTGCGCGTGATGCTGCACTTCTTGAAGGAGCCGGACGTGCAGGGCGTGGCGGTGTGCGACGTGAACAAGAGCGCGTCAAATTATCCGCAATGGGATACGCACGAGTTCTGCAAGTCTGTTCAGAAATTGCTGGGAGTGGACAGCGGGTGGGACTGGCTCAGCCCGGACCAGCCGATTCAGTTGACGCACTCGCTTCGGGTGACGAGCGGGATCGCGGGACGGGAACCTTGCCAGAAGATTGTGGACGGGCTCTACGCGACGCAGACGCGATCAGGAAACTACAAAGGCTGCGCGGCGTACACGGATTTCCGCGAACTGCTGGAGAAACAAAAGGATGTGGACGCAGTGGTGGTTTGCACGACGGACAATCTGCACGCGGCGGTTTCGATTGCAGCCATGAAGAAAGGGAAACACGTTTTCTGCCAGAAGCCGTTGACGCACACGATTTTCGAAGCGCGTCGAATGGCGGAGGTCGCGCGCGAAACCGGGGTGGCAACGCAGATCGCGGTTGGGAACCAAGCATCGGAAGCGACGCGGCTTCTGTGCGAATGGATTTGGACGGGAACGATCGGCCCGGTGAGGAAAGTGTACAACTGGTCGAACCGGCCGTTTTGGCCGCAGGGAGTCGAGCGGCCAAGAGACTCGCAGAAAGTTCCAGATGGACTGGATTGGGACTTGTGGCTCGGCCCCGCGGAAGCGCGACCTTACAACGAAGAGTATTTGCCGTTCGTATGGCGCGGCTGGAGCGATTTTGGTTGCGGGGCGCTGGGCGACATGGGCTCGTACAGCTACGACACGATTTTCCGCGTGCTGAAGCTGGAGGCGCCTGAGACGGTGGAAGCAAGTTCGACGGACCGGTATGCGGAGACCTATCCAATGGCGTCGATTGTGCGCTACAACTTTCCGGCGCGGGGAAATATGCCCGCGGTGAAATTCAACTGGTACGACGGAGGACTAAAGCCGCCGCGGCCGGATGAGCTGGAGGACGGGAAGACGTTGACGCATGAAGATGAAGAAGGCGAAGGGCTGCTGTTCGTGGGCGACCATGGAAAAATCTTGTGTGGATTTAACGGTTCAAATCCGCACCTGATTCCGCAAAGCAAAATGGACGCGTTTGTTCAGCCTCCCAAGACGCTGCCGCGGTCGCCGGGGAATGAGCGGGAATGGCTGAATGCTTGTAAGGGCGACAAAACGAAGCCGGGCGCGAATTTTGAGTTTACCGGAGTGGTGACCGAGACGTTGCTGCTCGGCAACGTCGCGACCATGACAGGTGAACGGCTGCATTGGGATCGCGCGGGGATGAAGGTGCCAAACTCGGATGCGGCGCAGAAGTTGATCAGTCCCGAGAGACGGAAGGGCTGGGAGATTTAGGAGGAGCGCGGATTTTGAGGGAATGAACTGGGTGAGTGGTGACCCGGGGCGTGTGACTCCTGGCTCGTGCCTCGTGAAAATCCTATCCGTTTGCTGAAAGCGGGCCGAAGCTCAGAGCATTGTGCCGCGCGACCCCTCGAGGTTTGCGGTTACCATGACGAGGCAACCCACAAGAACAGTCACGTCGTGGCGTGCCACAGCGGTTAGCTTTGGGTCAAAAGCGGTGGACAGGGCCGATCAGGTTCCAGTGGATGGAATACCACGTTAGAAAGACGCAGGCGGCAGCCACCAACGAGAATTTTATTCGCGAGATGGTGCGAACGTCGGCGCGCAGCCAGATTCGGATTCCCGCGATGAGCGCGAAGATGCTGAAGAAGGCCGCAAGGACTGAAAACCAGTTAATCAGCCAAAAGTAGCGCACGATTGTGGGGAACGAGGGCAAGTCGGAACGTTGAAGGCTTGACGCCAAAGCCCCTAGCCAGATGGCCACAATAATCCAGGTAAACGCGGCCAGCCGCGGACCGATGGTGACCCAAAGCGTTCCGGGCTGAGGCTGGAAAGGCGGCCGATCCCGGAAAAAGAGTTTCCTGCCCAGACGGACCAAGCTGGCGAGGACGACCAAGAGCAGCGTAAGAATGCAAATCGTTAGAGACACTCCCAGGAAAGTCTTGTTCTCGTACCAGGAAACTCGCTGGAGCTGCACTCCCGGAAAATTGACGGCGACGCGGACAATTCTGCCCGAAGAATCTCGAATGGCGAAGATGCGCGCCTGATCGTTCTCGTCCTGCCAGAGGTCCTTGCCAATTGGCTTCCATTTGCGTGTGTGGCCACGCAAGTCCTTGGCGACGTCGACGGTGAGAACGCCGTCTTTGTCAACTCTGGCGGTGGCCTGTCCGGATGGGTTTCCGATAGCGAGCTTGGTGCTATCGGCGCGCCGAGTGGACTGGAAATTGCCGGCGATGTCCTTGAGCTGAGCGAGTGGAAAAGTCTGAGATGCAGGCGGGGTGTAAGCAGGGAAGTAGCGGTCGGAGAAGCCGTCAAGAAGTTCAGCGCGATTCTTGGAAGCGGATCCCGCGGAATTGTAGGAGACAAAGAGAACGAGTTTCTGGGTAGGTTCGAGCACGAACATGCTATGGAAAGCAACTAAATCGCCGTCGTGACCGATGAAATGGAGATTGTTCCGCCATGTTTGGTAGAAGCCCATGCAAATCGGGGGCAGCTGATTGGAAGCCTGGAATTGCGGCGTCCACATGGCGTCGCGGGTTTCGGTTTTGAGGATGCGATGGCCATCCAGCTCGCCGCCGTTTAGAAGAGCTAAAGCAAACCTCTCCATATCGCCCGCGGAGGAAGAGATGCCGCCGGCCGGGGCCGGGTTGAACACTTCAAAACCAATCGCCGGCTTCTCGGTCGAGCTGCGGTAGCCTTCGGAGACAAACGGGGAGAGTTCGCTGGTCATTGGCTCATTGAAGCTCGAGTGCCGCATGCCGAGCGGTTGGAAGATATGTTCGGAGACGTATTGCTCGAAGGGTTCGACGCTGACGCGTTGGACGATGTAACCGGCGAGGCCCACCCCGTAATTCGAGTAAGCCGGGATCTCGCCCGGGGGATACATCCCGTGAGGTTGATTGGCGATCAGGAAGTCTCGTAAGGATGTTGTTTTCTTGGGGTCGGTGTAAATGATGTCGTGGAGGACCTCCTCAAATCCGCCGGTGTGGGTCATGAGATTGCGCAACGTGACGGGTTTTCCAAAAGCGGGAGCGATCTGGAAATCGAGGTATTTATTGACGTCCGCATCTATATCCAGCTTGCCTTGCTCGGCGAGCTGCATGACGGAAACCCAGGTAAAAAGTTTCGAGATAGAGGCTAGGCGAAACATGGTGGTCGCTGGATCGACAGGGGATTTTTTCGTCACGTCGGAGTAGCCGTAGCCTTTTTTCAGAATTTCCTGACCATCCTTCACGACGAGAACTGTGGCGCCGGCGACGTCGCTGCGCTCCATCTGAAGCGGGACCAGGCCGTCGAAAAATGCTTCGACGTCGGCTTTCTCGAGCGGGTGGGCGACGGGAATTGGAGCGGCGACGGCGGGCTTTGCTTCGGGCAGCGCTGGATCCGGCGCCGTTTTAGGCGGCGTCGGCACTTGCGGAGGAAGCGCGAACGCAGGAAGAAGAATAGACAGCGCGAGAAGAATTACGAAGGTGCGCGGCCGGGTCATATCGCCTCCGAAAGACTTGAAACAGGGGCACAGTCTCTTGGAAACGAGGCGCGTACGCAAGAAAAATTTAAAACATCACAAGGGCTGAAACTGGTGGCGGAGCGAACCTCTTCCGCAACTCGATTATTCGTAGCGGAGCGCGACGATGGGGTCTACGCGCACTGCGCGGCGCGCGGGAATGTAACACGCCAACAACCCCGCGGCGACGAGGAGCAGAGTCACACCGCCGAAAGTAAGCGGATCGGTGGTCGTTACGCCGAAGAGGAGCGACTCCATGGTGCGCGTCAATCCCAATGAGGCGGCAATTCCAATGCCAACACCGATGAGAATCGTGCGCAAACCCTGGCCCAAAACCATGCCGAGAACGTCGCCCGGGCCCGCGCCGAGGGCGATACGCACACCGATCTCGCGGGTGCGGCGATTGACGGAATAAACCATTACGCCAAACACTCCGGCAGTCGCAAGGAGAAACGCAGTGATGCCGAAGAATCCGACGAGAATGACGTTGAATCTACGGGAGCCGAGCGAGGCGGAATATACCTGAGAAAAAGTCCGGAACCTGGTGGGAATCTCCGGGTCGAGGTCCTTCAGGATACCCCGTGCCGCGGCGGTGACCGAGCCCGTCCCGGCGTCGCTCAACATAGTTATTGTGATCTCGGAGCGCGGACGCTGAAATAAATCGACGTACACGGTGGGGCGCGCAGGCGCATCGAGGCCATATTCGTGAATGTCACCCACAATTCCGACGATGGTAAGCAATCGCAAGTCGCCATCCATATTTCCAAACTCGATCGTGTGACCTATGGGATCCTGGTTCGGCCAGCGTTCGCGGGCCAGGGATTCGCTGATTACCGCTACGTGAGGTGAATCCGGGCCGTCGTGCTCATCGAAGATTCGCCCTCGAACCAGCGGAATGCCGAGAGCCTGGAAGTATCCATCCGTCGCGACGCAGAAATCGGCATTGCCAATGCGCTCCTTCTGCTGGGTCAGCGCGCCAAAACCGGAAAAGTCCTTGGGGACTTCGTTCTGCGTCATCAGCAGAAACATACCGTCAGGAAGGCCGCCTTCCACCATCGGCAACACGCTCGCGGCGCCCACCTTGCGTACTCCGGGGATTTGTTTGAGTCGGTCAATCAGATTTGAATAGAAAATCGCTTGTCCTGCTTTGGCTTTAGGATCCTCCAGCCACGGAAGAGAGACGTCCATGGCGACAATTTTGTCCACGCGGAAGCCTGGATTCACTTCGAGAACTTTCATGAGGCTGCGACCGAGCAATCCCGCTCCGATCACAAGAACCAAGGTGATAGCGACCTGCGCCGCCACGATAAAACGGCCAACGCGCTGGCTGCTTTGCGAACCCGCTTGTCCACGCGCACCTTCGGCGAGGCCTTCACGCGGGTCCCCGGAAGTAGCGCGTATGGCCGTGAAGGCTCCGAGGCCGGCGGCAACCGCCGCAGAGAGGAGGAAAGCAAACACAAGCACTGGAATATTGATCGAGACGCTATCCAGGCGAGGGAGATTTTGCGGGGCCATCGCAACCAACCCGGCGACGCCGCCGAGCGCCCCCAAAATGCCGAGGCCTCCGCTCGCCAGCGAAAGCAGGAATGCTTCGGTGAGGAATTGACGGATCAGCCGTCCGCGCGCGGCGCCTAACGCACTGCGGATGGCGAGCTCGCGCTCTCTTACCGACGCTTGCGCGAGGAGCAAGTTGGCCACGTTCGCACAAGCGACCAGGAGCAGGAAGCCCACCGCCGCGAGCAAGATAAGCAGCGGGGAGCGCGCCTTTCCCGTGATGGAGTCCTGGAGCGGGAGGACTATTCCATCCTTGAGGAGATAGTCGTTTTGTTCGCTGGAAGTGGCATGAATGCGGCGCGCTATCGAACTGATATCTTGATTTGCCTGCGCCACTTCTACGCCGTCGCGGAGGCGCCCGACCGCGGAATAGTTATGGGAAGTCCGGCTTCGGTTTTCGCCCTCCAAATCAGCCGGCAGCCACAGGTCCACTTCTGGCGGAAATCGAAACTCGGCGGGGAGCACGCCGATAACGGAGAAGACGGAGTCATTGATTTTCAGATGAGCTTGCGAGAGGTCCTGAAGCGATCCTAGATGTTCTCTCCAGTACCCATAGCTGACGAGGAGAGTGGGGCCGGCTCCTTTTCTTGCGTCCGCGGCGGTGAAGTCGCGTCCGAACATCGGCTGGATACCGAAGACTTTGAGAAAATCGGGCGAGACGCTGGCGGCCAGGGTACGCGTCGGCTGTGTCGAGCCTGAAACCGACACGACGTAGTCGGTGTATTTCGCGATCGACTGGAAGCTGCGATTTTGGTCGCGGAAGTCGTCGAAGTTGGGGTCCGCAAGACGCGACCACCCGCCCTTGAAGTTGACCTCGTATATCGCCATGATACGGCTCGCATCGGAGTAGGGCAGGGGACGCAGCAAGACTCCGTAGACAACGCTGAAAATTGCGGTGACGGCGCCGATGGCCAGCGCGAGCGTAAAAATCATGACGAAGGTGGCGCCGGGATTTTTGCGGAGCTGTCGAGCACCGAAGTTGAGGTCTTGCCAGAGCGAGCGCATAGAAGTGCCTCCGCGATTATCACATTGACGGCTAGCGGCGAGTGATCAGATTTTGTTCGTTGGCCATTCAGCTATATGGACGAACGTAAGCTGAAACCTTTTTGTTCCCTGCAAAGATTTTCTTGTGTGTAGCTGCCGCCGGGTAGGTTAAAAGACCCAGGCCAGGGCTGGAAAGCGGGCTGGCACACGAGTCAATAAGGCTTGGCGACGAGGGGATTGATGAAGAGAGTGTGAGCATATATGATGCGGGCCCGGGGAAGGGAAAGAAACACTGGCTGACGCTGTTTGATGCCGCCGTACGGCACAAGGGGGAATGATGAAGCGTATCTGTTTGATTTTATTGATTATGGCGATGGCCCAAACGGCATCGGGGCAAGATTGGGCGAAAGAAAAGCTGGCGAAATCACCGCGGCATAGCGAGTGGGTAACCGTAAAGCACGATGGGCGATCGGTCGAGACCTACGTTGTCTATCCGGAGTCGAAGGACAAGCGCCCCGTGGTGCTGGTGATTCATGAGATTTTCGGGATGACGGACTGGGTAGAGGACCTGGCGGACCAACTGGCCGAGGCAGGATACATCGCCGTGGCGCCGGACCTGCTTTCCGGGATGGGGCCGAACGGAGGGCGAAGTTCGGCGTTCGCGGAGGGCAAGGCGAACGAGGCGGTAAGCCATCTGAACCCGGATCAAGTGACTGCGGATCTAAACGCAGCGGCGGACTATGGAATGAAATTGCCGGCCTCGAACGGGAAATTGTTTGTCACTGGATTCTGCTGGGGAGGAGGACAGTCATTCCGCTTCGCGACAAACCGCGGAGATTTGTCCGCGGCATTTGTTTTTTACGGGCCGCCGCCGGATAAGGACGCCATGGCGCGGATCAAGGCGCCGGTCTATGGTTTCTTCGCGGGCAATGACGCACGCATCGGCGCAATGATTCCGGATGCGATCGCCAACATGAAAGCAGCAGGGAAGACGTTTGAGCCAGTGACTTACGAGGGCGCGGGACACGGATTCATGCGGGCCGGAGAAGCGCCGGATGCGAGCGAAGGGAATGCCAAAGCCCGAACGGAAGCTTGGAAACGCTGGAAGAGCCTGTTGGGGAAAGGCGCTTAGCACCGAGACAACGTTGGAAAATTTATTCGTAACGAAGAACAACGAGTGGATCGGCGCGCAGGGCTCGGCGCGCCGGCAGATAGCACGCGAGAAGGGCAACGCCGCAGAGGAGCAGCGGGATGAAGAGAAAGGTTTGCGGGTCCCGCGGGCTAATGCCAAACAGAAAATGGGACATATAGCGGGTTAACGCCAAAGAAGCGGCGACGCCAAGAGCGGCACCGATGAGCGCCAGGCGAAGGCCTTGTCCCAGTAACAACCAGAGAATGGAGCGCGCCTGCGCGCCGAGAGCGAGACGAATGCCCATTTCGCGAGTTCGCTGCGTCGCACCGTAAGAGGTCACTCCGTAGAGGCCGACTGCCGCGAGGACAAGCGCGAGCGCCGCGAAAAGTCCAAACAGCAAAGAATTCAGCCGCTGAGACAGAACGGATTTCGATCGAACTTCTTCCATCGTCTGTAGTCTCGTGACGGGCAGGTCTTTGTCCACGTCCCAAATGGCTCCGGGAATTCCCGAGGCCACAGATAGAGGATCCCCCGAAGTTCTTACGACCCAATCGCGAAGCAATCCTCCTGGATCGGAGAACTGCGTGATGGGGAAATACATCGTGGGCCGCGGCGGATTCATGGGAGAGAATTCGCGAACGTTTCCCACGACACCTGCGATAGTCAGCCAGGGAAACTCATCGTCTGCAGGCCCACCCTGCCGGATGCGCTTGCCGAGCGGATCTTCACCCGGCCAATAGGTCTCGGCCATGGCCTTATTGATGACGATGATGGGCTGGCTTTGGGTCGAGTCCGTCCAGGAAAAATCCTTTCCCTCGAGCAAAGGAATACGCATGGTCGCGAAGTATCCCGGCGTGACGACATCATAGCCGGCCATGGGGATTTGTCCGGGAGCGGCCGGCGTGAGGCCTTCGATGGTAAAACCTTTGCTACCCCTGGCAAATGTCAGGGGAATAAAGGAAACAGCAGCAGCGGAATGTACGCCCGGGAGCGCGTCCAATCGTTCAATGGCTTGCTGGTAGAATGCGACTCGCTGAGGCAACAGGGAATAACGCTCGCCGCGAGGGATAACACGAAAACTAAGGACTCCTTGGGGCTGAAATCCCAGAGGGACTCGCTCGATCAACAGGAAACTGCGAAGCATGAGTCCCGCTCCAATGACCACAATCACCCCCAATGCGGTCTCTACCACGACCAATAAATTGCGCATTCTCAGGCGGGATCCCATTGCTGATTCGCGAGCGCCCGCCTTCAGGGCATCCTGGAACTTGCCCCGCGCCGCTTGCAGGGCGGGTACCAGCCCAAAGGCAAACGCAGCGAAAATGGAAATTCCGAGCGTGAAGGCGAGTACGGGGCCGCTGAGGCTGAATTCGTCGACGCGAGGGAGGCCCGAGGCAGCGAGAAGTTTCAATGCGCCCACTCCCCAGCCGGCCAGCAGCAGACCCACGGCGCATCCGAGCACTGCCAAGAGAAGGCTTTCGATTAGGAGCTGAGAGAGAATTCTGGTTCTGCTGGCGCCAAGAGCCAGGCGCACCGCGATTTCCCGGTGGCGCACGGACGCGCGCGCCAGAAGAAGGTTTGCCACATTCGCGCAAACAATCAGCAAAGTCAAACCTACGGCCACTAGTAGCGTGAGAAGGACAGGCCGCACCGGTCCGCTGATGTCCTCCTGCAGCGGTACAACCGTGACCGTCTGGCCGGAATTCGAGTCGGGATAAAGTTCCGTCAAATGCTTGGCAATCAAATTCATTTCCGCTTGCGACTGTGCGAGCGTGACGCGCGGCTTCAAGCGCGCGAAGATTAGAAGATAGTGACTGCCTCGGTTGTCCAGATCAGCCGGACTCAGCGCGAGCGGAACCCAAAGCTGGTCGTCGGGATCAGGGAAGTGAAATCCCGGCGGCATGACGCCGACAATCGCGTAGCTCTCGCCGTCCAGCAAGATTTTCTTGCCGAGGATTCTGGTGTCGGAGCCGAACTGCGTTTTCCAGAACGAGTCGCTCATCACAACGACGTGCGCATTGCCAGGACGGTCATCATCCGCCGTAAAAACACGGCCAAGCGCGGCGTTGGTGCGCAGGGTTGAGAAAAAACCGGCGGAAACCAGCTCACCCTCGAAACGCAATGGTTCGCCGGTTCCGGTCAGGTTGAAACTCCTGTTGCGATATGCGGCCATCTCTTCAAAGGATGTGTTCTGATGGAGCCAACTCGAGAAATTCCCCGGTGATGGCTCGTTTCGATCATTCTGATAATTCGGCAGCCGGACGTTCTCGTACACCATGGCCAGACGATCCGCCTGGGGAAAGGGAAGAGCTTTCAGCAAGACCGTATAGACTACGGAAAAAATAGCTGTGTTGGCGCCGATGCCGAGGGCCAGCGTCAGGGCGGCCACTAGCGTAAATCCGGGATTCTTGCGCAGCATGCGGAGGCCGAAGCGAATGTCCTGAAGCAGCAATTCAGGGATGCGGACGCGACGCGCATCCCGACAGCTTTCCTTTGCTTGTTCCACGCCGCCGAATTCCCGTCGCACATTGCGCCGCGCCTCTTCCCGAGTCAATCCGCTCGCCATGTATTCGCGTACTTTTTCTTCGACGTGATATTGCAGTTCGTCGGAGAGTTCCTGCTCTACTTCTTTACGCCGAAACAGCGAGCGCAGCCGCAGGGGCAAAGTGTAGAGCCATTTTTGTATGCGCATCACCCCTCCTTCAGGCAACTCACACGACTTACTCCGTGCTACTCATACTTCAACGCCACCACCGGATCGACCCGTGTCGCGCGTCGCGCTGGGATGTAGCAAGCCAAAAACGCCACGGCCGCAAGAATCGCAGTGACGCTTAGATAGGTCAGCGGATCGTAGGGGCTCACCCCCGAAATGAAATCTCCGACCAGGCGTGAGATTGCCAGCGCCAGCAAAATCCCGGAGAGCAGTCCCGCGGCGATAACCCAGACGCCTTGGCCAAGAATCATGCGCAGAATCGAGCGCTGGCCCGCTCCCATGGCCATGCGAATGCCAATCTCGTTGGTGCGCTGGCTGACAGTGAAGGAAATCACGCCGAAGACGCCGACGATTGCCAGGATCAAACCGAGCGAACCCAGAATGCCGGCCAGAGCCGCTGCCAGTTCATAGAGAAGGAAGCCGTTGATCGTGTAGAGGCCCTGCAACATGGTGTGTACATCGAAGGCCGGCATGGAAGGAGCGAGCGCAGCAATCTGGGCGCGGATGGCGTTGGCCATGCCTTCTGGCGCGCCCGCGGTGCGAACCTGTAGCGTGGCAATAGAACTGTATTGCTGGGCAAAGGGCTGATAAAAAAACTCGTGGATGCGGCCGGAGAGCCCACTGGTGCGGCTGTTTTTCACCACGCCGACAACCCGAAGCGCATGGATGTGATCGCCGGCCGTATGAAATTCACGGCCGAGCGCGCTTTGGTTGGGCCAAAACTTGCGCGCCATCGCTTCGTTGACGATGGCCACCCACTGCGAACTTTCCACATCCGCTTTGCTGAAATCCCGTCCCTCGAGCAGTGAGATGCCCATGGTGCGGAAATAATCGGGCGTAACGTAATTTATGCCGATGGTAGGCTGCGCCCCACCGGGCGGGACTTCGTACCCTGGAACTTCCACCCAATCAAAATTACCGTAGTAGCCCATCGGTACGGAGAAGGCCACGCTGGCCGATTCGACGCCGGGACTTGTGCGCAAGCGGTCAAGGAGCTGGTTGTAAAACTCGAGACCTTGTTGCCTGCCGTATCCGATGTCGTTCGGATCGAGCGAAAGGTTCAACACGCGGTGAGGGTCAAACCCAAGGTCGGAATGCTGAATGTGATTCAGGCTGCGCATCATGAGACCAGCGACGATGAGCAGCATGAGGGAACCGGCTACTTGTGTGACGACGAGGACGGCGCGAAAACGGCTGCGGCTGCCGCTCATGGTGCGGCCGCCATCGCGAATGGCCTCAATCACGCTGCGGTGTGAAGCGCGAAGCGCCGGCACAATCCCGACGATCAAGCCTGTCACCAGCGCGGCGGCGAAGGCATAGCCGAAGACGCGCCAATCGAGATGAAAATCCAGCAGCACGGGAAGTGTCGTGCCTAGATGAATCGAGCCCAGGGCATTGCTGCCGCTGAGCCCGAAAAAGACCCCGGCAATCCCTCCGCACAGCGCCAGCAGAATACTTTCGGTGAGCAATTGGCGGATGAGGCGAATACGAGTGCCACCGAGCGCCGCGCGGATGGCCATTTCGCGGCGGCGCGCGGTTGCGCGAACGAGCAGGAAATTGGCGACGTTTACGCAGGCCAGAACCAGGACGAGGCCCGCCAGGACCAAAAACAACGTGGAAATCTTGAGCATGCCTTTGTCCGGGTCAGGTTCGGGCCGAGAGAAACGCTCCGGGAAGACGCTCACGGACATGCCTTCCTCAGTTTTTGGATTATTTTTGGCCAACCGGTTCGCGATGACATCAAGAGCGGCCTGCGCTTTTGCCAGGCTGATTCCGGGAGCCAGGCGGGCGTAGAGCACAAAGCTACGGTCGGCGCGATTGGTGGGGGTGTCTTGCTGATAGCTGCTATCCACTTGTTGCATGCCCAGAGGCAAATAGGCTTGCATGTCCGCCAAGGCGTACAGGCCGTGAAAGTCCCTGGGTGTGATGCCGATCACGGTGACAGGATGGCCGTCATACAGAACGGTTTCGCCGATGATGGCGGGATCACCTCCGAAGCGCGTCTGCCAACAGGAGTAGCTGAGAACGATCACGGGACTCATCGTGGTGAGAGAACCTTCGGAGGGAAGAATCAAACGGCCAAGGACGGGTTTGATATCCAGCGCGGAGAAGAAATTGCCGCTGACGTAGACGACCACGATAGGCTCGGTTTTTCCGTGAAAGGTGATGCCGCCTTCTCCGAGATTGTCAGCAATCACATCGGAGAAAACGGAAGACGACTGCGTCTGGAGATCCTGGAATTCCAGGTAGGAAAAAGCAGTTTGCAGGGTTGCTTTTTTGAGCTGCATGCCGAGAACAGTGAGCTGCTCCGGGTTTTTTATCGGGAGCGGCCGCAGCAGGAAGGAATTGACCATACTGAAAATGGCGGTGTTGGCGCCGATGCCGATGGCTAGCGTCAGGACCGCGACGGCCGTGAATCCGGGGCTCTTGAGCAGCATGCGGCAGCCGAATCGCACGTCCTGAAAAAAAGTCTCGATGAGATTGACGCGGCGCGTGTCGCGGCAATTTTCTTTGGCCAGTTCCACGCCGCCGAATTCACGGAGCGCTTTGCGCCGCGCCTCCTCGCGTGTCAATCCATATGCCATGTACTCCCGGATTCTTGCCTCGAGGTGATACTTCAATTCCTCGCTCAGTTCGCTTTCCACGCGCTCCTTACGAAAGAGCGATCGTAATCTCAGGGGCGCCGTGTACAGCCATTTTTGGATACGCATATTTGCTCCTTCGGACCTCCCGCGAATTCGCTCCTGCTCAATCGTCACGCAACGTCGCAATTGGATCGACCTTCAACGCCCTTCGCATCGGCGGATGACACCCAGCCACCGCCACCGCCAATAGCACCACGGGCACTCCGGTCAGCGTTGCCAAGTCGGTCGGGCTTACCTGGAAGAGCAGGCTGCTGATGAACCGCGTGAGCGCCAGCGCTCCGCCCAAGCCAAGCGCGATCCCGACCAACGTTAGCGATATCCCTTGACCAAAAATCAGGTTCCGGATATCGCGCCGCTGCGCGCCCAGCGCTATGCGAATACCGATTTCGTGGGAACGCTGCGCCACGCGAAACGCCATCACGCCGTAAATCCCGATGGCCGCGAGCAGAACGGCTAAGCCTCCAAAAATGGCGAACAGAGTCGCTGCAAAAGTTCTTCGCGACAATTCATCCGCGATGAAGCGAGTCATCGGCTGGATGCGCGAAACGGGTAGGTCCTTATCGAGGGACTGGATGATCTCTTTGGCGGCTCCCGAACTCAGCATGGGGTCTTTTTCCGTGCGCAGCAGCAATGTCATTGCTTGAAACGGGCTTTGCTGCGACGGCAAGAACACCTCCGGCCATTGTTCTTTATCCGGGCCGAACTGTTTTATGTCGCCGACAACTCCCACGATTTCCAGTTGCGGTCCACCCTGTTCTGGGAAGCCCTGTTGTATGACCTGTCCGACGGGGTTTTTGTTTGGCCACCAGCGCTGCGCGAGAGTTCGATTGATGACGGCCACGCGTGCCGATGTCGCGGTATCGGCCTCCATGAAAGTACGCCCGCGAATCAACGGGATCTCCATCGATTCAAAGTACCCAGGGAAAACGGCGTTGAACATCGAGCCGGGCATCTGCTCGCGCGGAGGAATAGGCTGGCCGGCAATCGTGAACACGGCGCCCCAGCAGATTCCCACGATCGGCGGGCAAAATGCGGCGCTGGTCGAGCGCACCCCAGGCAGGGCGCGGAGACGGCTCAGTGCCTGCGTGAAAAACTGCAGTTGATGCTCACGCGTTTTATACCGCGACACAGGCAGCAGTACATCCAGCGCAAGAATATTTCGTGGATTAAATCCAGGATTCACGTCTTGCGCGCGGATCAGGCTGCGCAGCAACAGGCTCGAGGCGCTGACCAGGACGAGCGCCAAGGCGACTTCGAGGACAAACAAACCTGACAGCACACGATGACGAGCTGAATCGCCTGAGGCCGCCGCGCGTTCTTTGAGCCTGGCGATGAGGTCAATCTTTGATTCTTGCACGGCCGGCGCGATTCCAAACAACGCCGCGCAGAGCACGGAAATCCCAATGGCAAAGGCAAGCACGCTCAAATCGATTCGTGACTCGTTCAGCCGCGGTATGTCCGCCGGCGCGATGCGCAAAAGTGGCTGCAGTGCGCCGAAGGCCACAAGAATTCCGAGGCAGCCGCCAAGGCCTGCAACTAGCATGCTTTCGGTCAGGAATTGCCGCGCAATTCGCAGTCTCCCGGCTCCCAAAGCGGACCGAACCGCCATTTCCCTCTTTCGCGCGCTGCCTCGCGCAAGAAACAGGTTCGCGACGTTGGCGCACGCGAGCAGAAGTACGAACCCGGCGGCCGCCAGCACAGCGAGCAGCGTTCCCTGGACCGAGCCGAAGCGCTCTTCCGACAGAGGCGTCACGCTTGCTCGTTGCGTCGTGTTCGCTTCCGGATATTCCGCCGCCAGCCGTTCGGAAATGGCTTTCATTTCCATGCGCGCATCCGAGAGCGACACACCGTTGCGCAGGCGTGCGAGCACGACAATGCCGGGATGCTGTTCGCGTTTCGCCCAGCGCGGGTCCGCGGCGCTCAGACCAATCGCTGTGTACAAATCCACGTGCTGCGGAAAATATTCAAATTCCGCCGGCAGTACTCCCACAACGGTGAATGGCGCACCGGAAAGCGTGAGCGCTCGGCCGATAACTTCCGGATCGCCCCCGAAACGATTTCTCCACAAGGAATAGCTGAGAATGACCACGGAATTCGTCCCCGCTTTGTCTTCCGATCGCACAAAGGCGCGCCCCAGCAATGGCTGCGCGCCCAGCAGCGCAAAAAACGAAGAGGAGACCTGTGCGGCGTGCAAAACTTCCGGTTCGCCGATCCCAGTCAGGTCGTATTGCAGAAGCTGGTAAGCCGCCAAGTCGGCAAACGATCGGCTTTGTGCGCGCCAGTCAAGATAGTTTGGCCACGATACGGAGATCGGGCCGGTGCGCAGGCGCACTTCGTTCAGCAGGACCAAGCGCTTTGCATCGGGGTAGGAAAGCCCGTCGAGCAGGACAGCATGAACGACGGAAAAAATCGCGGTATTTGCGCCGATGCCGAGCGCCAGCGTGAGCACTGCAATGCTCGCGAAACCGGGACTTTTGCGCAGCATGCGCGAGCCGATTCGGATGTCCTGGAGAAGGGTCTCGAGAAAATTCACGCGGCGTGTGTCGCGGCAATTTTCCTTGGCTTGCTCGACGCCTCCAAATTCCCGGCGGGTTTTGCGGCGAGCTTCTTCGAGCGGGAGGCCCGCGGCAACGTACTCTTGAGTTTTTTGTTCAACGTGAAAACGGAGCTCCTCGCTCAAATCCTTTTCGACTTGGTGGCGGCGGAAGAGGGAGCGCAAGCGAAGAGGGACGGTGTAGATCCAATGATTTGGCCCCATGCAACTTCTCCTTCCCGGACGCGCTGTCGCGCGTCGCGGCGGCCCCTCGCGCGTCAGGCCTCTTTGAGTTTCACGACACTGGAAATCGCGGCCGAGAGGCGGCTCCAGTTGGCCGACTCTCTTTCCAGTTGGCCCTTGCCGAGGCGTGTGAGCGAATAAAACTTTGCGCGGCGATTATTCTCCGTCGGCTTCCATTCCGCCTTGATCCAGCCTTCTTGTTCGAGTTTGTGCAACGCGGGATAGAGCGATCCGTCGCTCACTTGCAATACGTCCCCGGAAACTTGCTTGAGGCGGATGCTGATGGCGTAGCCATTCATGGGCTCGAGTGCGAGGATTTTGAGCAGAAGCAAATCGAGAGTGCCCTGAACGAGATCGGAAGGTTTGCTCACTGGTTCACCTCGGTAACCGAGTGTAAGATACTCGCTCTCCGCTCGGTAAGCAAGGGGAAAGTGACACAGCCGGGAAAAACGGAACGAGGCCGCCCCGGAGCGATTTAGGAATCGGCAATTCGAAGGTGCGCGCTGCTGAGAATTCTCAGCGCCCGAGGAATTTTTCGATGGTCTGGAGTTCGGCGTCAGCCATATCCAGATATTTCTTGGCGTTTTTCGAATCCTGTTTTTGCATGTAGTACTGCGCTTTGTTTAGGTCGGCCTTCATGCGCTGCTGGGCGGAGACGATGTCGCTGCGGAGGCCGTAGCCCGCGGCGGCTTGCTGGCGCTGAAGGTTGTCCAGAGTTTGCGTTGCGGCAACCGACCGGCTGTCCACATCGGTGTACTTTTGTTCGACTTCCTCCGCTTGCGCGGCTGCTTCCGTTTGCGGCTGCGAAGCGTTGCTGCCCGAAGCCGGCGGGACGACGTCCCTCGACTGCGTTGCTGACTGCGAATTCTTCCGGGATTTTGCCGAACTGGGTTTCTTCGCTGGCGGAGTCGGAGCGCCGCCAGCGCCGGCAGTAGTTGCGGCAGCAGCGGATGAGTCGGTGGCGGGAGTCGATGGAGTGCCGCTGGCGTCCGCTGAGGGTTGGCCGGCTTGTGGAGCTTGAGCCCCGGTCGTCGTCGGCGAAGAGCCTGTCGCCGTCGAGGGCGATGTGGAGGGAGTGGTGGCGGATGCGTCACCGGGAGTCGCTGTGGCGGAGCCCGGAGTTGCCGCATCAGCAGGCGTCGAAGGGGTGCTTGAGGCGGGAGTGGACGCCGAAGAATCGGCGGGCTGCGCTTGCTGCGTGGATGGAGAGTGCTTTCCCGCGCCGGCCAATGTCTTCAAATGACCGGGGAGATAGAGCCCGGCGACGAAGAGCACAGCGACAACGATAAAAGCACCCAGAGCGATATAGAGCCCTCGATGGCCGCCTGTGCGGACCGCGGGCGGCGGAGGAGCGAGGGGCGTCTCCGCGGCGGCAGCGGGCTGCGTTCGCTGATATGCAGGCGTATCCAGTACAGTCGTTGGAGACTGGGAAGCTGGGGTTTCCTGGAAGAGAGCCGTTGCGCCGCCAGCAGTCGCAGCGCTTGTTGGCGCGTACGATCGCGGATCCACCGCAGGTTGTGTCCCCGCGCCGTGCGCTTGAACGTTTTTCAAAGCGCCTCGAAATGCGTCGGCGGATTGAAAGCGGTTGCCGGGATCTTTAGCCATAGCCATCAGAATAATTTGGTTAAGAGGCTGGGGGATGCCGGGCCGTAGCACGATCGGCGGCTTCGGGTCCTCCTGAAGATGCGCGGCCATCATGGCGTAATTGCTCTCGGCCTGGAAGGGAAGCTGGCCTGTGACCAATTCGTAGAGGGAGACACCGAGGGAATACAAATCGGAACGATTGTCGGCAGGCTCGCCTTTCACCTGCTCGGGAGGCATGTAGTTCAGAGAGCCGAGCGTGGTGCCCGTCATGGTCAAGCTGCGATCCGTAGAGGACCGAGCGATGCCGAAGTCCATCAGCTTAACGGTGCCATCGGACGTGAGCATCATGTTGGCGGGCTTGATGTCGCGATGAATGATGTTTTGTTTGTGGGCGTAGCTCAGAGCATTGAGAACCTGGTCGATGTACTTGACGGCCAGGGAAGGGGGGATGGCGCCCTCCTGCAGCCGGGAGGATAGCGTGACTCCGTCGACGTACTCCATGATCATGACCAGTTGGTTGTCGAGTGTGAGAGCCGTGCGCAGAGCGGCGATATTGGGATGGCTCAAGCTGGCCAGCAGCTTGATTTCGCGCAGGAAGCGATCGGCAAGATCTTTTTGGCCGGCGAGGTCGGGGAGAAGAATCTTCATGGCCTCAACGCGGTCGGAAATCGTGTTGCGGACTTTGTAGACTTTGCCCATCCCGCCGGCGCCGAGGATGCCAAGAATTTCGTAATCGCCCAGCTTTTGTCCAACCGCGTAATCCTGGCTCATTGTGGCGCTCCCTTCGAATAGGAAAATAGGCGAGGTGGCCTGAGCGGCCGCCTCGCCTATGGGAAATCAACCAACGACAATATCAAAACAATGCATTCAAGTGCCAAACGGGCATCGGAGCCATCTACGGAGTGCTGGCGGCAACGTCGCCGACTTTCGGCGGTGCTGCACCGCTATAGGTCGCTGTCGCCGAATCAGAGTCCACTTCGGTCACCGTTGCGCTTCCGAGCTTGTTGGTTACGGTTTTCAGAACCTTGCCGGTCGTGGGATCCTTGACAGTGCGCACCGCGCGACTGATGTCGATGGTGTCCCCAACGCGCACGCCGGATTTGTTTCCAACGTTGATGATCAACGTGTTTCCGCTTACGTCGGCAACCACGCCGGAATAAGTAGCTTTGATGGTCGGCAGCGTCGCGGACGCGTTATCAAGCTGCGTGGCGCAATCGGCCACGGCTTTGTTGACAGCTTCGCCGAGAATCGTCTGGGCAAAGTTGCTGCTGCTCATGTCAAACGCGCCGCCGCCGCCGCTGTAGCCGGTGCCGCCTCCGCCACCGAGAAACAGTCCGGAGCGTGACGACTCGCCGTTGCCTGTAACGGAAGCGAGGATTTCGCCGGTGGTCGTGTTCACCATTCGCGCGGTAATGGCAACTTCCGCCTTCGACTCTTTTTTGCCCATGCCTGCGATGGCGCCGGTCCAGCCGCTGTGACCGCCGCCCACGCCGCCGACTTTCTTGTCGTCGCGGCCGAACTTGGTGATGGAGCCCAGGATGATGGTGTCCACACCCAGGATTCTGCCGAGTTTCGAGGCGCTGGTGGGGTCCGCGCGGTCGCTGTTGTTAAAGTTTTGTTCGGCGATGATCTTATCGAGTGCGGCGCGCTCGATGACGCGGTACTTGCCGTCTTGAACGAGCTTTTGCACCATCAGGTCGGTGATGCCTTTGCCGACGTCCTGGTCGGTGCCGAAGATGGAAGCCACCACGGTCTTGACCGTGCCGTAATCAAAATTCATCACGGCCACGAGTTTTTTCGGTCCGGCTGGCTGTGCCGGCGTAGCGGTTGCAGGCGCCAACTGTTGTGCCGCGCATGGCGCAACTGCCAGGAAGGAAATACAAAGCAGACGAACGAGTCGTGACATAAGAATTTGCTCCTCACACCCGGAGAATTTGTGAGCTGAACTGGCGATTCGTTTCATTTGTGGTTCTTACCTCGTTGGAATCGGAGAACGCTTCTCGAACAGGGCTTCCACACCCTCTTGGGCGGGTATCGTACACCGTGAAACAGGGGGAGGCAACGGTGGTGTGTCGGAACGGCCACCAGCGGGGAATGGAGCGCGCCTCAGAGCCCCTCAGTGGGCTGGCGCGGTGAAGACCTGGAAGCGGAAAAACTGGTAGGATTCTTCGAGCTGTCGTGGTGCTTGTGAATCTCTCCGGCTGAAAAAAAGGGAGCAAGAACATGTCAGAACCAAGCAAGGAAGAATTGCTGGCGCGGATCGCGGAACTGGAAAAGCAGGCGGGATCGCGGAAGAAGGGCAGTCTGGAATTTCGAGTTGGAGAAAAAGGCGGAGTGAGCGTCTACGGACTCGGACGCTTTCCAGTCACGCTCTACTACGAGCAGTGGGTGCGCCTGTTGGACGTCGGGACGGAATTACGCGCGTTTCTCGAAGAAAACAAGAGCAAGCTGAAGCTCAAGACGCAAGACTAAGGCGTTCTATGCGTGAACGAGCTCGCGCCGTTTCAACCGTGGAAGAGTCTTGATGGCTCTCCCGGTTTTCTGCTCGGCGAGGCGCAGATCATAGAGAGTCTGAAGATTGAGCCAGAACTGGGCGCTGGTGCCAAAGAAATGGGCGAGTCGCAGAGCGGTGTCGCCAGTAATGGAGCGCGTGCCATGCAAGATTTGTGTGACGCGATTTGTCGGCACGTCGAGTTTTCGCGCCAGTTCGGCGGCGCTCATATCGAGTGCTTCGAGTTCTTCAGCCAGGTGTTCCCCCGGATGGATAGCAGTGGCGGGCATGTTGAATCTCCTCGTGATCGTGAGTAAGCGTGCCCCTGACCGCCGGGCTCACACCTTTCAGTCTACAGTGGAAAGTATGGCCAGGTTGCAAGTTCAACGTTGAAACTCGAAGCCGGAATCCGCACCCTTAAATTCACAAGAAATGCTGCCACGGCTGCTTTCTTGACGGCACGTACTTGCCTACCTAGAATCGCGCCATGCCGCGAAAAGTCATCCTCGGATTCGGAATCAGCCTGGACGGTTATATTGCCCGGCGCAACGGCGGCCTCGATTTTCTGGTCATCGACCAGGAAGGGGAAGCCCTGATGGCCGACTTCTTCTCCAAGATCGATACCACTATCATGGGCCGCAAGACCGCGGAGGCCGCCGCGAAATTGCGCGAGAGCGGAGAAATGCCCGAGACGCCCGGCATGGCGAATTACGTTGTCTCCCGGCGATGGAAGCCGGGCAAGCGCGCGGGATTCGAAGTCGTCGGCGGATCTCTCGCCGCCTTCGTGAAAAAGCTGAAACGCCGCCCGGGAAAAGACATCTACCTGGGAGGCGGCGGCGAACTATGCCGCAGTTTCCTCCAAGCGGACCTGGTGGACGAACTGTACATCGGGATCGGTCCCATTCTATTGGGCGATGGTATCCCCGGCTTCCCCGGCAAGTTCCCGCAGCGCGATTTCCGCCTGACCGAATGCAAGTCCTACTCGAACGGCTCAGTCGGCCTCCGCTACGAACGCATCCGCACGAAGCCGACCCGCTAATCGGACCTTGATGGGTGCGGAATTCGGGACAGGAACGTTCCCACTTTCCGAGAAAATCATCGCCGCGACACAAGGCTCTCACAACGCAATGGAAAACCTCCCGTCTGCCCCCGGTTGCACCATTGGACGTCGGGACGGAATTGCGCGCGTTTCTCGAAGAAAACAAGAGCAAGCTGAAATTGAAGGGACAGGATTAGCGTTGGTTTGTTCAGGCGGTCCGGGAACATCTTGTCTGCCGCTGGCCCTGACAGTTCGAGGCGGATGATCTAGAACCAACTTTCTCCTGCATACACGAAAGATAATTCCATTGGTTCGCGGAAATCCTCAGTGCGACGGTTCAGTTCGCTTCACGGTCGCTGCATCCTGGTCCAGCGATATGCGGACGGAACCCACAGCATCGGTCTTTTTGTCGTGGACAATCACACACAGCAGAGCGGCACCGGGTTTCAGCTGGATCGTTCCGACTGTGTCGAAGCCCTCCTTCAAAGCCTTTGTGTATTTCGCGTCGGTCAGCTCCAGGCCGACGGTTTCCGTTGTCACATCGAGGATCTTGTTCTTGGCGGTGAGTTGGAAGAAGAGCACTTCAAAGTCGCTCTTCCATCCGTGTCCCAGCTGGTTGCTGAACATAGTCTGCGCGTTGACATAGACCCGCGCCTCGACCGTCCCGGAAGGCACACCTCTAGATGGGGTGAGCTTTACCGTAACGGGGATCTCGGTATCTTCCAACGGGCTGGTAGCAATTTCTTCAAGCAGTTGTTTGCTGGCTTTTGGCGGGAGAAGTTTCGGTTCCGGGAAAGCGTAATATCCTGCCCTGGCCAGGACGGTGACTCCAGGCCGATTCACCTTCACCTCAATCTTGCGCCAATCGCCATTCCAGCGGTCGTGGTCCGGGTAATAAGCTAACTCGTAGCCGTTTTGGGCGTCGTCCAAGGCACGGCGGATTCCGGTTTCGAGGTCATTGCGGTCAAAATACGCGCGGCCACCGGTGAGGCGTGCTAGCTCTTCCATGTGCTGATGACTCGCAGCGTTTGCGACGGCGTCGGTGGCGTCCATCACTCGCTGTGGTATAACCGTCGTGTCTCGCGGCAGAGGTGCGGTGGCGTCCATGCCTGCGGGTGGCAGCGGCGCATTGGGATTCGGGTCGCCGGGCCCAAATAAGCGAACCGTCTGGAGTCCCTCGGCGCTCACTGGATAAAGCGCGATATTGTTCTGGTTTAACAGTCGGAGCACGAGATCTAGTTCGTCGTTTTCGCTGAGTCCCTTGTCTTGTGCAGTGCCGACCGCTGGCGGCTGAGACGACGCAGGAGGGTATTGGACGGGTCGCGAGCGACGTGAGCCAGATAGCGGCGGAAGGTTAGCTAACTCTTCAAGGACGAGGTTTGGATCGTAAGCTCCGACCCCGCAGAACTTGCCACGCACGATATCGAACGCATTCTCCTCGTCATCCAGCGGCAACGGCGTATGCTCGGTGACCCAGATGACCGCTTTCCTGCCACCCAATCCAGCGGACCGCCTGGCGATTTCCTGGAAACCTGCAAACGTGATCGGAAATCGGTCGGGATCACACCTAGTGAGTGGCCTACGATCCTCTTTTCCATGAAGGAATCGGTCCAGTTCCACCAAGCCTGTACTGTTTTCGGTGGAAGCCGCCGTCTCTTCTTTACCGCGCCTTCCACCGCCATGCGGTTCGTTGTATCGTTGCATGGCGTTGATAAGAGCCGAGGCAGGCTGGCCCAGGTCATGCACCACCTTCAGGCCCTTCTCGGTTAAGACATAGACTCCAACGTGGTCTTCCGGCCGGAGCTGCTGAAGGAAGATTCTGATTTTTCCCAAGCTATACGCCTGCGACAGGTACCCGGTGTTGATGGTGTCAAACAGAATGAGGCTCGCCCCTTCGTCCGCTATGCCTGACCTCTGAGGATCGTTGCTGTATTCGCCGGGGATAGGGGAGTGAACTCCACCGGTGGGGGCATCTGTATGCCGCTGGGCCGAAAACAACGCAATCTGCTCCGGCTGCCCGTTATCAAGTATCTGAAAAGCCTCTTTGCCAAGCCCCTGCACTGGCTGGCCTTTCCGGTCCGTCACAACCACATCGACGTTCACCACCCGAGTCGTGCGGCGGATGGTTGGCGAGTTCTGCGTATCATCAGGAGGAGGCGGGACCTGCTGAGGGGCCGTAGACACCTCCGTTGCCAGGAGGATGCCGACGCAAACGCAAAGAAAGCTGCGCAACATACCGTCACTTCCGCCAACGCCTCGCTTGGACTCTCCTCAGACAGTCCCCTGCGTCTTCAGCTTGGTGCTTGCACCTGCCAAGAACAAAATAGTAGCACCGTCAGCGTGCCTAGGCTGATTAGATGAAGGCGTCGGCTCCTAGCTCCGAGTAAACCGGGCTCGGGGTTTGTACTTGCAAACCCCGAAATGAATTGCCTGCGCAAACGATCGAAGCTTCCAAGAAAGCAGCGGAGTGCCCCGTGTCTTATCACCCGGCGGTGCATTACGAGAGTGGTAACCCCTCCCTCTGCGGCAACGTCAAGCAGAAACTTCCGAAGAATCGAGCGAGCCCCGCCAACGACCTATACGACCGGTTCGAGAAATACTACCAACTTTGCGTGGGTTCGATGCCTGTGAACATTCAATACTTGCAGTCTTCTACAAATGGAGGAATTGGGTAGTGGGTCAACTTGATTTTTTAGGGCTTCTCTGACGCGGACCAGAAGCAATTTGTGGGACTGTGACCAACTGGGGCTTTTCTATGGAAAACATTTGGAGAAAGAAACCGAATGCGATTAGTATCCAACCAAACTTAGCCAGTCCCGGAGAATCCGTATTAACCACCGCTGCTGGCTTCGCATCAGTCCCTGTTGGACACGCTGTGCCAATGTATGTTCCACGCCCACCCGGTATCAATCCAAAGATGGCACGGTCCCCTATGCAGAATGCAAAGCTTTGGTCTTTATTGGCGATTACCAATAGGTTCGTAGAGGTGGCTTGAAATGATAGAAACACAAGAAATGACCCGAGTAGATTCAGAAACCCCGATAGAAGTGCCAATCTATACCTCATCATGGTTTGACCTCACTATCAAAACTTGTGCTGTATTTGTAATGACTAGCTTTTTTGGTGTATTGATTTGGTCAATTATGCACAAGCGATAAGGCGAGAGTCCAATAGTGAAACCACCTCCGCGATGGTCCAAACGTGATCTGGCGGGTGGGACACCCTAAACTTGCCGAACCGATTTTGAATTTATCTTTTCTGGTTGGGTGCTCCACCTTTTCGGGTTTGGTTTTGAAGCTGTGAAGAAACCCTTTTGTCAATGTTTTCGAGGGTTTTTTGGGTGATACAAAATCTATGCCGAGGCCCAAATAATCGCTCCTCGGGCCGCTAATGGAGAAAAGTTTTTGAGCCCGTTTCCGAGGTGAGGTTATTTCACAGCTTCTAAGCCAAAGCCGGAAAAATGGGCGGACGACGAAGAAAGACAAAAGTAAAATGGCCAGGCGCAAAAGGGACATGTGGGGCACCCGCACCCGCTAGCGGTCTGCAATGTGTTCCAAAATGAACAGACGCCTTTCTTCGCAACTTCTAGAATGCGCCCGGGAAGAGTTCGTGGGTTGGTGTAAACACGGGCTGCACTCTGAAGTTTCCCGGGTGTACGTCATCGGTCTAACCGCTAAGCGATGGTCGCAGCTTGGGAGCTTTATCAAAATCAAAAACAGATCACAGAACAAAACTGAGGAGGAAGAGCATATGTTCCAGAAGATCGCGAAAGTTACATTTTGGTTGGTTGCCGCCTTGTCCATCAGCCTCTGCCCGGTTGCATTGAAGGCGCAGGAGGCCGCGGCGCACCCAAAGGCTAGTGCCAAGAGGATTGTGGTGACCGGCTGCCTGGAGAAGGGGGATTCCGCGGATGAATTTGCCATCACAGGAAAGAATGGCAAGAGTTGGGAACTGCGCAGCGAAACCGTCAAGCTGGAGGAGCACGTGGGGCACACGGTGACGGTTACCGGCGTGCGCCACCACGAAACGAAGGCAGAGGAAGCCAAAGAAGAGAAGACAGAGGGGAAAGAAAGCAAAGAAGCAGAAGCAAAAGAAGCTGGTGATTTGCGCGTCACAAGCCTAAAGATGGTCGCCGAATCCTGCAAAAAGTAGGGCGGCAGTAAGGGCAGGTCGGCCAGCCGTTCCCGATTTTTTCTAGTTTCGGCTCCTGTCATACAACGTGGCTGGGGCGGGTGGACGACCCTTAACGCAGTAGGACGATTTTGACTTTGTTTTCTCTGGGGTGGCCTGCCCTTTCGGTTTTGGCTTTTGAAAGGGTGGGTCACTCTTTTCCGTCATTCCGACTTGCTTTTCGGCTTTCCTAATTTCGAATTTCGTATTTTCAATTTCGTCTTCCTGAGTCCCGCCGGAGGAGGCGTGCACGTTTTGACTTTTCCACATTTTTCCACAGCCGTATCAAACCACAAGATTCCCTGTGTACCCTACTTGCCCTGAGCCTCGAAGGGCCAACCCTTTCCACCTCAGCGCCTTGCGAAGCCCTCATTCGAACCAGCGCTCCAATTCGAATGACTACGCAGTACACATAAATAAGCTATTGACACATAGTAACTTTCATGCTACCATGTAACATGATCCGAAGCCGCCAGCCCCGCCCGGCAATCTCGTCCTCCCCGCGACGCCTCCCGCTGTCGCCTTTTCCCGTCAGCCGGACCTTCTTCCGGCTCACACCAACGCCTCATCCATCTCCGCTCCGTCCTTTCTCGACACACCCGTCACAACTCGACACGCCGGTACCGCCGCAACCCCTCTGCTATCAATCTCATCCACACGCTTTCCGTCACACATGGGGGTGTGCCTCCGTGTTCAGTTTCGACTTTGAACTTTTGACTCCGAATCGCTCTTTTCGCACCTGTCCACATCAATATCATTCCGCGCCACTTAGCCGTCCTTTGTTTTCATACTCTTACGCACTCTTTTGCCACGTGCAAAACGCTAACTCCCGCATTCTCAATCATCTGCGCACTCTTTGCAGAAAACACCCGGGGTGGGGGGAGTCGCATCTCCGCGCCAACGGCTACGCTACCCGGCTCCAATTTGCCAAGTGCGTGATTTTCGATGGGAAAGGGACTTGCGGACTAATCCATGTGGTGGTGCATGGCGAAAATCTTATCGAGGCTGTCCTCGTACGGATAAACGTGGACCATCCAGCCGAAGACAACCGGGTGAAAGCGTCCGCCGGCTGCGGAACAGGCGTCTTCCGTGGCGATGGAGCCGTGCAGCCCGAATTGCGTCCAGTCAGCGGAGCGAAGCTCCTTGCGCGGAGGCATGCAGAGATTCGTGTGCAGGTGCCACATGGCCACGCTAAGAGGCACGCGGGCATCCAGTTGGTCTTCGGAGGCGCGCTTGGGCATGGTGTACATCGCGCCGACAAGCTCATAGCCGGTGGAGGTTTTTTTGTAGAGCAGGGAAGTCGGGCGCGCGGGATCGAAGGTGAAGGCTTCGAGAAAGCCGTTGCGATAACTGGTGAAGTGATACTCGGGTTGCGGGATGTTTGGCAAGAATATTTTGAAGCCGTCATCGAGAGCGACGTGGTAGTCCTTGTACTTTTCGATGCCCGCGCGAAGCTCAGCGACGATTTCGTTGGCGCGCTGAACGTCTTCCGGCCGCTGTGGCCGCATGGACGTCATGAACATATGAAGGTTGTGCGCGTCGTGATGGCCCGAGGTCATGTCCTCGACAGCCGCTTTTTCACTGGCTTTCTCTTCGCCCATGTCCATCCCGGGCATCGGCTTGGATTGCCCGGCCGCGGCTTCCTGCGCGGCAGGCGCTTGAGCGGCGGGAGCGTGGTGGCCAGGCATGGCAACCAGCAGGACCGTCACCACAAAAATGGCGCTCGAAACCATCATGGTTTTCGCGGCGAGATGGAACAACGTACTGCGGGCTGACATGAAAAATCTCCTCAATCCATATTACGCACTAAGGCGGATGGAAATAACGGCTGAGAAGTTGTCTGGTTCTTCTTCAAGCACTGTACGGACGGACAGGAAGCCGAGTAAATAAAGACGAGATGACGAAGAATGCGGAGAGTTGAATGAGGAATGCCGGCCTCCGCCGGGCGAAGTCGTGCGGCGTGCTAAAATCTTCGCGTGAAAAAACAAACCGTGCAACCGGCGAAACGACTGACCGGCGGCGTCGCGCCGCCCGGGGACAAATCGATTTCTCATCGCTACGCGATGCTGGCGGCTCTGGCGGAGGGCACCAGCGAGCTGCGGAACTTTGCGGCTGCCGCGGACTGCCACAGCACTCTAGCGTGCATGAGGGCGTTGGGCGCGGAAGTAAAAGTCGAAAAGGAGAAGGTTTTGATTACAGGTCACGGGCCGCGAGGACTGCGAAGCAGCCGGCGCGCTCTGGACGCGGGCAACTCCGGGACGACGATGCGGCTGCTCACTGGAATTTTGGCTGGGCAGGAATTTAGTACGAAGCTTACAGGTGACGCTTCGTTGCAAAAGCGGCCGATGAAGAGAGTGGTGAGCCCGCTGCGCGAAATGGGCGCGAGAATCAGCGCTCGCGATGACAATTTTGCGCCGCTCGAAATTACCGGCGCGCGGTTGCTCGCGATGGATTACCAGATGCCGATGGCCAGCGCGCAGGTGAAATCGGCAGTGCTGCTGGCGGGGCTCTTCGCCGAAGGCGTGACGAGCGTAACGGAGCCGGCGCGAACGCGCGACCACACCGAATTGGCGCTCGAAGAATTTGGCGCGGCAGTGGAGCGGCACGGCCGGACGACGAAGATTCATGGACTCTTCGGCGGGAATGGATCGGCAAAATTGTCGGCCAAGTCCCTCGATGTGCCGGGAGATCTTTCGTCCGCGGTTTTTTTTATAGCCGCCGCCTCGTTGCTCCCGGAGTCCAGCGTTGCGATTCACAACGTGGGACTGAATCCGACGCGCACAGCGATTCTGGATTTATTCGCGGGAATGGGCGCTTCAATTCAGATGCTTTCGCTGCGGAGTTCTCACGGAGAAATCGTTGGCGATCTGGCTGTCAAGGCGGCGCCCCTCAAAGGTGGAGTGATCGAGGGCGGGCAGATTCCACTGGTTATCGACGAGTTGCCCATGCTCGCGGCTCTGGGTCCTTACACGGAAGAAGGAATCGAAATTCGCGACGCGGCGGAGTTGCGCGTGAAAGAAAGCGACCGCATCGCGGCCTTGGCGGAAAATCTGCGGCGAATGGGCGCGACCGTGGAAGAGCGGCCCGACGGATTGCGAGTAGAAGGACGCCGCGCGGGAAAATTGCACGGCGCGGAAATCGATCCGCGGGGAGACCATCGCATTGCGATGGCGTTTGCCGTGGCCGGGCTCGCGGCGAATGGGCCCACAATCATCCGTGATGCGGACTGCGCGGGAGTCTCTTATCCAACATTCTTTGAAGATTTGAACAGGCTGGCGGAACGTTAGTTGAAGGATGCGAAAAGTGAAATACTAAATTCGAGAAACGAAATTCTAAATTCGAAATCCGAAATTCGAAATTCGAAATTATTCTCCAGAGTTTGCTAGCTGGTTTTGCGTATGGAAATCGCGCCGTAGCTGGTCTTTAGCGTGATTTTTGGGCTGCGCTCTTTGCCGTACTTTCCTTCGAGATGCGAATCCCCTGATTGCGAAGTGGTTTTCTTAAGAGTGTCGCCGGAAAATTCCGAGTCCACATCGCAGGAATGGCAGTCCGCGAGAATGTTGAAGCTCGAGGAGCCCGGAAGCGTAATCGAGATGCTGGCGTTGGTGTTGGTAACACCGATGTCATCCTTGGGCGGAGAAGAGAAGCGCAGATCGACGTCTCCGTCGCGATTGTCTACTTTTACTTTGCCGGTGGCGTTCTCGATAGTCACGGAGTAGCGATTCGTGCGCAAGGTGATGTCTCCCGGCGCATCGGCAATTTCCAGATTGCCGGAGCTGGCTTCCATATGTCCGCTGAGAGAGGTGAGAGTGAGATCGGTGCGCTGGGAAATGAAGCGAAGGCCCTTGGCAACTTTGTCTGCGCGGATGGGGCCGTAGAATTCACCATCGAGAGTAAAACTTCCGGTAGCGCCGGCAACGTCGACTTGCCCACCTTTTCCAGAGATCTTGATGTCGCCTTTGGTGTCCGAAACTTTTACATCGCCCTTGTGCATTTCGATGCTGACGTCGCTCCCCGAGTCGCGGACTTCGACGTCGCCGTTGGTGCTAGTTACAGAAACAGGAGCGGTCATGTCGGAGACATTAATGTCTCCTCGCTCGTTGCGGACGGCTACTGAGGCCTTCTTGGGAACTTGGATGTCCATGTCAATGCTGATGCGGTCGTCACCCGCGCCCATGCCACTCGGGTGAATTTCGTAGCCGTCGCCGTTCTGGACAATTTCCACGGACACGGGGCCCGCGCGGTGCTGCGCATCACTTTCGCTCCATGCGTGGACATTCTTCTTGCCCGAGACGCGAATCTCGGCTGCATCCGAGGCGCGAACGGAAATCTGGCCGTGGCCGCCGCGAACGATGATGCGGGCGTTTGCGGGGACGTTCACAGGCACGACGTCCAAGTCGAAGGGATAGGAGTCACCCGAAAACTCTATAGGGAGCTTGCCAGGAATCGAACGTCTGGCGTAGTCAACGGCCACAACGAGGCTCACGAGTGTGATCATGCCGATGACGAGAAGAATTTCGCCGCCGGTGATGCGAGCAGAGCCGATGTCTTCGGAGCGGCGCGCGACGGTGCGATCATAGAGCTTGATCAGGCCGAGGAAGATGAGCGCGAGAGGCCACCAGTGGAGGAGAACATCACCAAGCTCCAAACCGCGGTAGTTGTGGAGGAGGAGTAAGCAACCGACCGTTATAAGAACAAGGCCCGTGAAGATTCCGCTGGTTCGCTGCCGGCTCGTGGACATCTGGATTTATTGTCCTTGTCCGGGCGTAGAAGAGGGAGCCGTGCTCGTCGGAGCAGGGGGCAGACCTTGTTGGGCAGGAATTGCGGGCGGGACAGGAGAAGACGAAGAATCGTGGCCGTCGGATGAGGCGAAGGAGGAGGCGAGGCTGACCAGGCCAATCACGACGAGGATGACAGGCCAGGTGTTGCTGAAATCGAAAAAGCCACCGCGGATCTCCGCGAGCAGAAAAAGTACGCCCACGGTGACGACGATCACGGGCCCCATAAGGCCGCGGACGGTGCATCGCTGGCATGCGCAATGAACTCGATTGCTCATTAGTATTTCAACTCCCGAAGGAGCCTCCTAGGGACGGCGATCCAGTCGATTCCGAAACATGATAATTCCCACGCCGATCAAGATTGCCGGAAAGAAAAATTGGGAGATCCTGTACCACGGGAACCAATCGAAATTGTTAAGAAGCAAGAGTATGCCAGCGCCGATGAGCACGATGGGACCGATGGGCCGATTCCTGGCGATGTGATCCAGAGGGTCGGAAAGCGTTTGACCGGAGCGCCGAGCTTGCGCGGTACGGGCAGCATCGATGGGCATGTAAAAATAAAGGACGCCAAGGCAAATCCAAAGAGCGGCTTCAGCACCGCCGCTCATCGAGCCGTTCACGCCAATGATAAAAAGCACCAGGAAAATGGCGAGATGAATCATGCCTTTGCCGTACTGTTCGTTATAAAAGGCGCCGAGGCCTGGTAGAAATCCGAGGAAAAAAGCCAAGACGGGGTTGGGCCCATTGGCCGCAGGCGCGGCGGGAGGCAATGCCGCAACGGGCGGTTGGGCAGCAACACCGGCCGGAAAAGCCTGAGCAGGAGCAGGATGACCCAGGATGGTCGCGAGACAATCCTCGCAATAGAGAACGTCGCGCACGGGCCGGATGCAGGACGGGCACATCGGTTTACCGCAATTGCGGCAATAGCCCGTCGCGTCAGCGTCCGAATGGACAGCACACTTCATGGAGTTCTCCTTAGGATCAGCTGATGGCAAAATCCAGCGCTGGCAACAGGGACTTGCATGGCAAGAAGCTCGAGCTGACGGCCAATGTCATTGGCGCGGTTCTGCTGGCGAGGAGTCTCGGGGCGCGTGCCGTCGGTGCTTCCCGGATTTTTTCCCGGGGAGGATTTCGGGACAGTGCTTTCCGGAGTCGTGGGCAACTCGTTGTCTTTGCTGAGGCGCGACTGGATCTCATAGACCACGCGAAGATCGCTGACAAATTTCGTGCTGCGGGCGTACGCTACGTGCGCCTGGCGGTCCGCAAAGCGGTACACGTTGACGGGAGAAAGGTCGGCGAGCTTTGGCTTGCGGAACGAAAAACCGGAGGCAGTAAGTAGAATTGCCACAGTAGCGAGAAGGGAGACTGCGCTATAGGCGAAGCGCGCGGAAGCGACTGCGTTGAGCCAGCCGAACGCCACGCGCCAACCCTTTTTGCTCTCGCGTGGGCCGAGCGTCTGATTCAGGATGGAATAGACCAGCTGTGCTGGCGGTTCGATCTGCTCGATCGAATGGAGATCGCTCAAGAGATGGGAAACGCTCGACACAAGCGGCACGCAGTGAACGCAAGCGTTTACGTGGAGATCGAAAGCGTGACGCTCATCCGGGCTCAATAGGCCGTCGAGGTATTCGCTAAGACGCGCTTCGGTAAGTTCACAAGTCCAGGTCATGACGTGCTCCGCGCCGGAACCCCAGCCACTCTCCAGCTGAATGAACGAATCATGACGGGCGCACTCCCATCTGTTGCAGGATACGCGCAAGTTCGATTCGTCCGCGGTTGATTCTCGATTTCACGGTTCCTTCCGGTACATCCAATACTTGTCGAATTTCGTTGTATTCGAGTTGCTGCAAGTCGCGAAGTATCACGGCCTCGCGCAATTCCGGCGAAAGCCTGGTCAGCGCCGCCTGAACCTGGAAACTGAGTTCGCCCAGGAGCAATTGCTGATCGGGGCGCCGTCCGACGGACTCCTTGTTTTCGACCACGGGCATGGCGTCTTCGAGCGAGTCCGTAATACGGTCGCGTTTGGTGCGGCGGTAATGGTCGATCAAGAGGTTACGCGTCACGCTCGTCATCCAAGTGGCAAAGCCGCCGTGGGCGGAACGATAGCTTCCAAGGGTCTTATACACCCGGAGGAAAACCTCTTGCGACAGGTCTTCGGCTTCCGTGCCATTGCCGGTAAACCTGTAGCAGATATTGAAGATGCGGCGCGTGTGACGGCGCACAAGTTCCTCCCAGGCCGGACCGTCGCCCTGGAGGCATTGCTGGACCAGTTGGGCGTCCTGCTCCAACGTATCATCAGCCTCAAATCCCGCTACGGTGACCAGTTTGACCCCAAAGTTGCCTGGGGCCAAATTCGGCCTGCAACTATGGAACGCAAACTGCTCACCAAAAGTTCCCTTTAGTCCTGGCCTGGTCGGCCGACCGCAAGTGGAGGCATCTTACTCACGGCTGCCCCTGGACACAAGCATAGCATTTAGACTCGGGAAGCTCGATTGAGGGACTTCAGGCCCTGCACGCTAGAGTGCAACCGACCCAGGCGAAACCTTCGAAAGTTCTGGATGATTCATAGCGTTCGTGTGCCCAGAGCGCGACTTGTACGCGAAGCAAACTCGTGCGTATATGAGAGCTAAGAGGTTCCATCCGTGGGTGCGGTCTTCGAACAATTCGCCGAAGAGTTGAAGGGTCTGGAGGCCGAGTATGAAGGCCGGCCTCGCGAGGAGTTGATCCGGTTGTGTTTGCTGGCGCTGGAGCGGGAAGAGCTTGTGAGCGTCGGTTACCGGGAAGAGTTGATGACGCAACGGCTCTCGGCGATGCCCCTCGCGCCGGCCGTGCGAGAGTTGATGCGGCATGCGCTGATATGGGCCTGGCGCGACGAGGAGATGCACTCGATTTACATTCGCGGCGCGCTTCTGAAATACGGTGGAGCGCTCTTGAGGATGAAAGCATTCGCGCAGCAAATCGGTGGGCTGGTCGGAGGATGGGCAGGGTCGGTGCGCCAGCATGTGCCGTGGTCGCGAGCACCTTTTTCAAGGGCGGGCGCAACGTTAGTGACTTGGCTTGGGGCGCTTACGGGGAAAGTTCCTGAGGACGTACGAAAATATTTGAATTACGGACCGTTCAGGGACTTTTGCGTGTTCAACATTGACGCCGAGAAAACGGCCAGGCTGTGCTATGACCGAATGATCGAGCTGGCGCGGAAAGCGCCGGAGCTGGGAGGAGAACTGGCGAAAGATTTTGTCCGAGTCCGGGATGACGAAGACCGGCACGCGAAGATTTTTGAGATTCTGGCGGAGGCGCTGGACGAGAAAGACACACTCGTTCCCGGTGAGACCGAGGAATCGTTGAAGCGGAAAATCGAGGAGGTTGGCGAGTATTTCCTGCCGCGTACGCTGAGGAAGCGCACCGTGGTGAACAATCCGATCGGAAGCGGCGGGCGAGTGATCGTGTCAGAAGGCAAATCGGCGGAGGAAAAATGCTCCGTATTCCGCCGGATGCTTGACGAAAGCGGCCTGGAAGAGAAACTGCGGCAACGCGCAGCAACGCTTGGAAAACAAGCGGAAGATCTGCGGATCGTGATCAAGCCTTCCTTCATGCTTGGCTACGCGAGGAAGGATCGCTCGATCATCACGGATGCAGAGCTGCTGCAGGAGCTGGCAAATTTTCTGAGGGAACGAGGGTGGAGAAACGCGGTACTCGTCGAGTCCGCGAATATTTATGACCAATTTTTCGAGCACCGGACGGTGCAGGAGGTGGCGAATTACTTTGGTATGGGGGAGTGCGGGCTGCCGCTTGTCGATGCCTCGAACGATCAGGTGCCGCATGCATATTTTCGCGGCATGGCGCAGAACACAATTTCGCGGAGTTGGAAAGAGGCGGACTTCCGGATTTCGTTCGGGAAGATGCGGAGCCACCCGATAGAGATGGCGTACCTGACTATCGGTAATCTCGAGTGGATGGGAGGACGCTGCGATGAATTTCTATTTGTGGAGCGCCAGGCGCACCGCGAAACCGCATTGATGATGCTGCTGGACGGATTCCCGCCGGATTTCGCGCTACTCGATGCGTACGAGCAGGCTTCGGATGGGCTCGTGGGTGTAATGGGCTGCCCGCATCCGCCTTCGCCCAGAAGGGTCTACGCGGGCGCGGACGCCTTATCGGTGGACCTGGTGGCTGCGCGACACATGGGAGTACAGGAACCCGAGCTGACGAATATTCTGCGCGCGGCATGCCATTGGTTCGGCGACCCACGCGAGCGCATCGAAGTCGTGGGAAAAAACGAAAAACTCGAGAAGTGGCGCGGCCCATACGAGACGGAGTTTTCGACAATGCTCAGCTTTGTGGCATATCCGGTTTATGTTTTCGGGAGCGGCCGCGGTTCGCTGTTCGTTCCGGAAATGGATGAGCAGGCATTTCCCCCGCTTCGCCGCGTGTCGTTATTTCATCGCGCAGTTCGCGCGGCGCTCCGAAGGCTTCTCGGCCTGCATTTTCCTCGAAGCAAGACACCAGCAGCCGTCGAGGCTGCTCACACGTGAAGAAAAATGTTGTGGTTATCGGCGCAGGGATGGGCGGCCTGACGGCCGCGCTGCGGTTGGCGCGGGATGGATACCGTGTTCAGGTGCTGGAGGCACGCGCAGAGGCTGGCGGCCTGGCTTCGGGAATTACCCGCGACGGATTTTCGTTCGATGCCGGGCCATATATTTTGCTGGACCGGCCAGGCCTCGAATGGGCGTTCGCTTCCTTGGGACTGAAACTCGGCGAACAAATTGGCCTGCGAGCGATTGACCACGTGTACAGCGTCGAATCGCCGAATCGCGCCACGGTGAATATCCATTCGAGCGACCAAGAAACCGCGAGCGAGCTTGAGGGAATCTGGCCCGGAAGCGAAAAACACTACTTGCAGTTCGTAAAGAAGACCGGAGCGATCGAAGCCTCACTGCGGCCGCTGCTCTATGGCTCAGCGCCGGGGCCGATGTCGCTCCTGGGCGGCGGCCGGTGGCGTCACGCGGGATTTCTGCTGCAGTCATTGCAATCGGTGCTGCGGGCATCGCGTTTGCCGCAGCCGGTGGTTGACGCGCTCTCGATCTGGACCCATGTGGCAGGGCAGCGTCCCGAAGAGGCTCCTAGTCCCTTGGCGTTTGTACCGGCGCTCGTGCATACCGTCGGATGTTTTTACCCGAGAGAGGGCATTCGATCTATTCCCACGGTTCTGGAGAAGGCCGCGCGAGCCGCAGGAGTGGAATTCCTGTACAAGAAAAAGGCCAAAAAGATTTGCGCGGATGGAGGGAGAGTCACGGGAGTGGAATCGTTTGATGGGCAGACGTTTCCGGCAGACGCGATTGTTTCAAACTGTGGAATCGGCACTTACCTCCAATTGCTCGATCAGAAGGAGAGCACCAGCCGTGCGCGATGCGAAAAGCTGCCGTTGCAATCGCCGGGAGTGTGCGCCTATCTGGCGGTGAGAGGAAAACAGGAGCCGCCGTACCTGCGATTTTTGTTGCCCGGTGGAGACGAGCGCTGCAGGCTCTTGATTCGGCCAGTGGTTTTAAATCCTGAGGAAGCGCGCGACGGATGGTCTGGGGCGCGGCTTCTTGGGCCCATGGATCATGCGAAAGCGCAACGCATAGGACCGGCGGGGCAAGCCGAGTACCTGGAGAAATTGCTGGAAGAAAAATGGTGGCAAGAGGGAATCAGCGAGTATCGAGTGCTTGCGCGGCGCACGCCCACCGAATGGGGCTCGGAGTATTCGCTGGCTCGCGACAGCATGAATCCCGTGATGACGGCGAAATTCATGCGCGAAGGAAGGCTGGCACATCGGAGCCCGGACTTGCGCGGACTTTATCTCGCCGGCAGCGCGACGCATCCGGGACAATGGGTCAGCTTTTGCGCCATTTCCGGAGTGCTTGCCGCCGATTGCCTGCGAGAGGACTTCGGCTGATGCTGGCGACAACGATCGAGTCGCACGGCGGACGCAAGCTGCGCGTGGCAAGAATGGGAAACGGGCCGCCTTTGATCCTGTTGCATGGCTATCCAGACAATTTGCAAGTGTGGTCGGAGCTGGCGCCACTGCTTGGCGCGCGCTTCGAAGTGATCGCGTTCGATTGGCCGGGGATGGGCCAAAGCGAAGCCTGGCCGGGCGGAGCCACGCCGTTCGATTTTGCGAAACGGCTGCGGGCGCTCATGGATGCGTGGAAAATCGAGAGAGCTACGCTCGTCGGACACGATATGGGCGGCCAGCCGGCGCTCGCTTTCTCCGCAGAACATCCCGATCGCGTCAGACGTCTGGTGGTGATGAATTCGCTTGTCATCTGGGATGAAGAAACTTCCTGGGAGATTTCGCTGCTGAGGAAGTTTGGATGGAACCGGATTTTGCTGGAGCGGTTGCCGCGCGCCGTTTTTTTTCGGGCGATGCGGACCTTTTTGCCACGCGGCTATAAGCTCAGCCCCGAGTTGCGCGATGACCTGTGGGAGAGCTTCGAGCGGCCAGAGGTGAGAAAATTCGTGGTGCGCATGTGCGCCGGTTATCAAGGCACGTTGCCGCATCTGAAGCAGCTCTATCCTTCGATCCGCACTCCTGCCTTGTTTTTATGGGCGGAGCACGACAAGCACTTTCCTGTCGCGCAGGCAAGAAAGCTCGCCGGACTGGTACCGGATTCGAAACTTGAGGAGATTCCAGGCGCCAGGCATTGGATGGCGCTCAATTTGGCGGAAAAAGTGAGTTCACACATTCTGCGATTTCTAGAGGCGCATGAAAATGAGTGAAGCAGGCGTGGCAACCGAGGCGGCGCGAGCGCGCTTTTACCGCTTGCTTTTTCTTTCGGCGGCCGCTTGGAATGTGCTCTCGGCGGCCGCCGTGCTATTTCTTCTTACCAGTTTGAGGTTTCGAAGCGAAATGGGTTATCCGGGGCAAGTGGACACCATCAGCCTGCAATTATTGGCGACTTGTTTGTTCGTTTTTGGCGTGGGCTACTACTGGGTGAGCCGCGATCTGACGCGAAACCGCGATCTGGTAAAACTTGGTGTGATCGGCAAGCCGCTCGTGTTTCTGGTTTTCCTGGGCCATGCGCTCACCAAAGAGATCCCAGCGAGCCTGGTTGCACCGTCCGTGGGGGACTTGCTATTTGGGGTGTTGTTCCTCGAGTTTCTGGTGCGGACTCGCGGCAAAGCACAGTAATCTGGCAAGAGAGGAATCGAAAGCGAGGCCTGCTCAACGGCGCCCATGGCATCCGATCCACAAGTCGATTCACTCGCCTTGAAACTGAGCGCACAGAGTTACCGGTCGGTGCCGCGAATTTTCCTTGACCTAGCTTTGTGGATTGGCATAGCTGCGTTGGCGATTTACTTCCAGCGATGGTGGTTCACAGCGCTCTGCATCTTTACGATTGGTTTCGGACCGTTCCACGACGTGCTCGTTCAGGGACACGAAGGCACGCACGACCTGATTTCGCGCAATCGTGGCGTCAACGACTTCTTCACCTGGTTTACGCTTGCGCTCGCGGGAATTTCCGCGGAGGCGCACCGGCGCTTTCATCTCGATCATCACCTTCATGCGCATACGGCTGAAGACCCGGAGTATCAATACTTCGACCGAGTGGTGCGGGGCGTGCCCGGATGGGCATACCTTTTTATACCCGTATTCGCACAAGCCGGCGTGAACGCGTACGGATTGAAAAGGTCCGTGCCCGCGAAGGTTCGACAAAGGATTGTCCTGGAGCTGGCGGGAGCCGCACTTTTGCATGCGGCGATGGTTTTTGTGTTCGGGTGGCGACGTTACCTGCTCTTTGTGTTTGCGCCGATGGTGACAGGGCTTTATGTGGCTTCGGTCTTGCGCAGCGTGACGGAGCACCACGATGTTACGGAAGGGAGCGAATGGACCAACGCGCGCTCCATCGTCACACACCCTCTCCTGGAATTCTTCTGGTCAAATGTGAATTATCACCTCGAGCACCATCTGTACCCCTCGGTGCCGTATCACGCGCTGCCGGAGTTGCGCCGGGCTCTGGCGCCGGATTACGAGACGCATCAGAGTAGTGTTAAAAACGGGTATGGCCGCACGGCGCTCGTGCTACTGCGCGATCCGCAGCACTTTTCGCATAAATGAAATTGAACGGAATTGATCTGCCGGCCCGCCTTGACGCGAGTGCTTGCGACCGCTAGTCTGGCAAGCTCATGCGTTCATCGTGGTGGAAGCTGCTCATTTTGCTGGCGGTCTTGTTGGCCGTGGCGTCCGCAATTTACCGGTTTGGCGGCACGCTTCACGGCGCGAGCTTTAGCGGGACGAAATTGTGGTTGGCCGTACGGGGAGCAAACCCGTATCTCCTGCTGATTTCCCTGTTAGCAATCTACGCGTGTTATGCCCTTCGCGCTCTTCGCTGGGGAGTATTTCAGCAGAATTTGGGAGCGTCCAATTTCTGGCCCATTTATGAAATGACGTTGGGCGGCTTCGCGGCGGTTTTCCTGTTAGGGCGCGCCGGGGAACCTCTCCGGCCCCTCCTTCTCGCGCGAAAAGAAAAGTTGCCGGTCGCGGACATGTATGGCATATACGCGCTCGAAAGAATCTTCGACGTAATCAGCGCCGCAGTGGTCGCGGGCATCGCGCTCCTGGTGGAAAAACGGCACGTTCCGGTGGCAAACACGACCGGTACCGTCTTGATCGTGGGAGTCGTCGGAGTGATTGCGTTTCTGATTTACTTCCGGCTGCACGGAACCGCGGCTCTTGAGAAGGCATTTCGAGGCTGGCAGGAGTCGCCCGGGTGGCGCGGAAAAGTTGCCGGGACGATTCTGGGATTTGCGCGCGGCGTGCGGATTATCCGAACCTGGAGTGAACTCGGACTGGCCATCCTCCTTTCAGTGGCACACTGGGGGCTGGTATTTTTGGTCTACGTGTGGATCACCTACAGTTTTCGAGGGAAATTTGTACAGCTGAGCTTCGCTGATGTGCTGCTTTTGATGGCGTTCACGCTAGCGGGGTCCATATTCCAGTTGCCGCTCGCGGGCGGAGGCTCGCAATTGGCGGCCATTTCCGTTTACAAGTTTTTTGGCATCGAGAATGAGCCAGCCACCGCCGCCGCGATCGTTTTATGGCTGATTACTTTTGCTGCGTGTAGCCTTGTGGGAGTACCATCGCTCGTCCATGAAGGGCTTTCGATCGGGAAGTTGAAGGAATTGGCCGAGCACGAAAAAGAGATCCCCGGCGGACGAGAGGAGGGACACTGAGTGAAGTGTCCATTTTGCGCGCATCTGGACGATAAGGTCATCGACTCGCGCGAAGGCCGCGTCGGAGACACGATCCGCCGCCGCCGCGAGTGCCTGAAGTGCAGCCGCCGCTTCACCACGTACGAGCGCATCGATGAAATTCCTTACATGGTCATCAAGAAGGATGGACGCCGCGAAAGGTTCGAGCGTCAGAAAATTTTGCAGGGGTTGCTGAAGGCTTGCGAGAAGCGGCCGGTGGCCACGCCGAAGCTCGAGGCCATCGTGGACGAAATTGAAGGGGTGGTTCACGAAGCGACGGAGCGCGAACTCACCACCACGGAGATCGGCGAGATGATCATGCACCGCCTGAAGAAGCTCGATAAGGTGGCTTACGTGCGCTTCGCTTCGGTGTACATGGACTTCAAGGATGTTCAGGAATTCATGTCCGAATTGAGGAATTTACTGAAAGACCGGACGAAGAAATGAGCGCTTTTTTCAGCGCGGCCAGACGCCTGCCGTAAACATCCTGATCTTTGTGAACCCCAGTTTTTCATAGAGTTGAACAGCGCCGTAATTCTCGGTGGTGACGGTCAGCGTCAGCTCCTTAAACTTCATGCCTCGCAGCGCTTCCGCGGAGGTTTGCATCAGCATGCGGCCGATGCCGTGCCCCTGATAGCCCGGCAGAACGCAGATTTGCGTCGTGTGGCCGACCCCAGGCGAGACTTCGCTGGTGAGGACGGCTGCGATGAGTTCATCGCTGCCAGGCTGGCGCAGAACAAACGAAGCTCCCGGCACGAAATGGCCGCAGCCCGGCAAGAGGATGATGTTTTTCAGGAATTTGAGCGCGCCGGAGCGGCTGCGGTACTGATCATTGATCTCGCCGTCGATATGATTCGCGTAAGCCAGATAAATCAGTTTGGCGCAAGGCTCGAAGTAGCGGTCACTCCAGCGATCCAGGCGCATACCGGCAGAGACGCCGGGCTTGGCTTCGGGAAGTTTGTGCAAGTCCTGCAGCATGAATTGGCGTGAATAGAGGCGAAAGCCCTGGTTGCCGAGCGGAACTTCCACCGGCCCGCTGAAGGGCATGAGCTGCGCTTCGATGCGTGAAAGCTGGGGGATTGCACGCATGGAGAAGAGCATCTCGTCGAGAAGCCGCTGCCCGACGCTGGCCTGCGAGAATTTTGCGGAAACGTACAATCCGCCGATAAGGCCTTTCTGCTCCTCAAGCACGTAAAACGAATAGCCCGCGGCGTCGCCGTTTTCAAATGCGACGCAACCCGCAAGCGCATGCGCATCGAGAAAGCGCTTGATCAATTCCAAAGCGCTCCGGTAGTCCCAATGGAGCTCGTCGCGCCAGTGCCGCGCCTCTTCTTCGAGAAGCGGCTCAAGTTGTCGGACCGTCGTCTGGCGCAAATCGACAATATTCATGGAGGGTGAAGGCTGCCGCAGGGCACCTGCCGCGCAGACTCTATGATAGCCGAATCGGAGGGCGCGCAGACAAGCACGGCGCCCCGCCGATACAATACCGACACAAGGAATCAACGCTTGGCAAGTTGGTCCGGCGAAGGTGTGCTAACATCGCGCCTGTCATCGTTGTTACTTGAGGAGTAAGAATCAGCGGCGCAGGGTGCGCCCGTTCGCAGAACACGAATGTCGATCCTCTACGAAATACGTTATCCCACCAAGTGGTACGCGAAACTTTTTACCGCCGTTTTGGCGCTGGTTTTCTTTGCCGTACTGGCGACTTCAGCCATAGCCGGCTTTCTTGTCTACCGCATCGTCAAACCGCAGCGAACGGGCAGCGAAATCGACATGGAGAGTTTTCCTGGGAAGCCCGATGCGGTGGACTACATGGTTTCCGGAATGGGCGTGCGTCACGGGTGGTTTTTTCCGGGCTTGCGAGGCGCGCCAACCATCCTCTTGTGCCACGGATACGGCTCCAGCCGCGGCGAATTGCTGACACTGGTCTCGGCCCTGCAAGACCATCAGTACAACGTGTTTGTTTTTGACTTTGCCGCGCATGGCGGAAACGCCGGAATTACCACGTTCGGCTATCGCGAGGCCGACGAAGTGCGAGCCGCCGTTGACACGGTCGCGGCACGAAGCGATATCGATCCAGCGCGCTATGGAATGTGGGGCTACAACCTGGGCGCTTACGCCGCCTTACGCGAGGCCGAAAACGACCGTCGCATCCGGGCCATCGTTCTGGATTCGGTCTACGATTTGCCCGAGCAGATGGTGAAAATCGGCGTCGAGCGCAGCGGCCTCGGCGGGTTCCCGCTGATGGTCCGCTCGGCGGAATTCAGTTTCACCTGGTTGAATTACAAGTACCGCGAGGATCCGCCACTTTCCAAAAAGCTGAACGTACTGGCCGGAGTCCCGAAACTCTTCATCGAAGCCGCAGACGACCCCGAACTCGCCGATATTACGCGGGAGATGTTCCTGAAGGCGCCGGAGCCGCGCGAACAGATGGTGATTCCGCACGGAAACTTTGTGGCCATGGACGACAATGACAAGCGCGACTACGAGAACCGCGTGGTCAGCTTCTTCTTAGTCAAGCTCCCCGCCACGGGTGTCCCGAGTCGTTAGCCCCGGATCTTTACAGACAATTACGGCAGGTCTGAGACTATTGAGAGGGCAGCTAAGCCCCAAGTTTTCCATTTCGGCTTTATCCTTCGCCATTGCAAACACCCAACCCGGAAGACGCCGATCGGGTGACCATTCGGGGAGTTCGCGATGAAGATAGAAATTCAGGCCGTACTGAAACGATCGAGTCAGCCTGTAGGTCGATGACTCTTCCGGCGAATAAGCATTCCAGATAATGCGAGCAGCCTTAGGCGCGTCACGCGCCGAGTAACGCTGGTCGAGCACTTCCCGTGTATTTCCTGTCAATGCCAAGGCTATGGCAAGGAGGAGTGCACAAACACTGAGCGCCAGTCCGCGCCGCAGATTTGCCATGATCAGGATGGGAATTCCGCCCGCGGCGATAATCAGGGATGGCGAAATCAAGGGGATTCGTTCCACCTGCAAAGCACCGAAAATGCCGAGGGCGATTAACGACAGCCCCACTGCGATTCTCATCCCACGATCACCAGGGACGGCATTCAGAATGCGAACGGAAACGCCTCTTGCCAAGAACAGTCCGACAGGAGGCACTGCCGGCAAGATATAGCCGGGGAGCTTCGATTTTGAGAGGCTGAAAAAGACGATTGTGAATGCGGCCCAGAACATGAAGAAAAGCCCAGATAAAGTTGGCCGCTTCGCAAGCTTCCACATTTGGTATGGAACCGCTACTAAGCGAATGGAGCTCGCGGTCCACGGAAGCAGGGCAACTAAGAGCACCGGAATGTAAAACCAGAAGGGTTGGATGTGCTGGAATTCGGGAGTCAGGTAGCGCTTGAAATTGTGTTCGATGATGAAAACGCGAAAGAAGTCCGGATTGCGGCGCGCGCATAGAATGTACCAGGGGAGAGCCGTGACACAGAACGCGGCGATGGCCGCGGGATGAAGCAAACGAAATGCGTCTGGCCATCGCTTTGTGAAGAGCGCCCAGAAGAAGACCGCTCCGCCGCACAAAATGATCCCTGCAGGCCCCTTCGCAAGGACGGCAAGCCCCAGAAAAAAACCAAACAGCACGAGTGCAGCCCACAGCGTCGATAAATTTGTCGAGGGTGGATTCGTTCCGCGAGCTTCAGACGGGGCAAGGCGCAGGACTACCGCGGCGCAAACCATCGCGATGGTCAACATCCCGCTGAAAGGCATATCCGTCGCAGCTGCGTGCGAAAATCCGATCATACCGATGGTGGTAGGCAGCAGCAGCAACGTCCAGCGCGCAGTTTCCCCGCCGTAGAGCCGCCATGCCAACCACGCGAGGGCCAGCGTCGCCAGGAGTGCGGAAATCGCACTGGGCAATCGAGCCGCGGTTTCGCTCACCCCAAATAATTTGAAGCAGATTGCGGCGCCCCAATAGAAAAGTGGAGGCTTTTCGAACCACGGTTTTCCGTAGAGCCGCGGCGTGATCCAATCGCCGGTTTCAGCCATATCACGCGCAATCCACGCATAGCGCGGCTCGTCCGGTCCCAGGAACCCTAATGCGCCAAGATGGCTGAAATAGCAGACGTAAAGTGTGGCGACAATCAGAAGTGTCCAACCGATGCGGGCTGGAAAATTGGGCCGCACCTTTTCGGGATTGGCTGAAGGAGATTCGGTCACAGAATGGAAAGTCTAGCATTGAACCTCTATCTTCGAACCGGGCACCTCTTGCATACTGTCGCGCGACGGCCAATGTGCGGCCGTCGTGGAAAACCATGAAGGAATGGCTCGAATACGCTGCTGTTTGGCTGGTGCTTAAGACGATTGGAGCACTGCGCAGGCCCGAAGCGCGAGGCTTGGCGGCGTCGATAGCAGGCCTTCTTTTTTTTCTGCGGCCGAAGCTGAAAAAAACGGCGGAATTCAATCTGCGCCTCGCCTTCCCCGAGTGGAACGACGAGCAGCGCAAAGACGCAATGCGCAAAATGGTGCGCAATCTGGGCTGGATGGCCGCGGAATTTGCGCGCTTCCCGCGGCTCACGAAAGCAAACATCGAGAAGGTGATCATTCTCGACGGGCACGAAAATTTTCTTGAAGGCCAGCGCCGCGGCAAGGGCGTTCTTTACCTGACGGGCCACATCGGAGCGTGGGAACTCTCGTCCTTCGCGCACGCGCTTTACGGATACCCGTTGCATTACATGGCGCGTCCTTTGGATAACAAGCGCCTCGATGCCCTGGTCAACAGCTACCGGTGCGCGTCGGGTAACCAGCCGATCTTCAAAAACGAATCCGCGCGCGTGATGCTGAAAATTCTGAAGGAGGCCGGCACCGTCGGCATTCTCGCAGACCAAAACACCATGCCGGAAGAAGGCGTCTTTGTAGATTTCTTCGGCAAAGCCGCATGCACCACTTCTGGAATCGCGCGCGTGGCTCTGCATACTGGCGCAGCGGTGGTGCCCGGGTATGCTTACTGGGATGAGAGCATCCAAAAATACCGTCTCCGGTTCGAGCCACCAGTGGAACTCGTCCGAACGGGAGACGCCGAGCGCGACGTTTTCGAAAATACGCAACGGTTCACGAAGGTGATCGAAGAGATCATTCGCAAGTATCCGGACCAATGGGTATGGGTTCACGCGCGCTGGAAGGCTCGTCCGAAAGACGAGGCCGCGCTGTATGATTTTTGAGAGAGGTCTTCGATGATGCACACAGCAAAGACGGTGGCGGAAGCGGTTGGCGCAAAGCTGGAAGGCGACGGCGGTATCGAGTTGCGCGGTGTGGCTGCCCCGGAGCGCGCAGGTCCGCACGATCTTATCTACGTGGAAAAGGCCAAGCACGCCGAACGAGCGGCTGCTTCGGCCGCGCTTTGCGTGATCGCGGCTGAAAATATTTCGCTCCCCGGGAAGACAATTCTACGGGACAAACAACCGAAAGTAGCGTTTGCGAAAGCCGCGGCCATGATCCTCGAAAGGGCACCCATTGCCCGCGGAATTCATCCGACTGCGATCATCGCTCCTCTTGCCACGGTGAGTGAAGGCGCTGGCATCGGACCCTTTGCCGTGATTGGGGAGGACGCACACGTCGGCGATGGCACTCAAATCGGCGCGCACTGCGTCATCGGCGCGGGCTCCTGGATTGGAGAGCAGTGCCGCATTCACCCGAGAGTTACGCTGTACGCAGGCGTCCGAATAGGCCACCGCGTTGAGATTCATTCAGGCGCGGTCATCGGGGCCGACGGCTTCGGCTACGCACAAGGCGATGGGCGGTATTGGAAATTTCCCCAAGCCGGAATCGTGGAAATCGCCGATGATGTTGAAATCGGCGCGAACACGACGATCGATCGCGGCTCGCTTGACGACACGCGGATCGGCGAAGGGGTTAAACTGGATAATCTGGTGCACATCGCCCACAACTGCCAGATTGGCGCGCACACCGTCATGGCGGCGCAGGCCGGCCTATCCGGGTCCTGCGAATTCGGCAAGCACGTCGTTGTGGGAGGCCAAGCGGGGTTCGGAGAGCAATGCTATTTGGAGGAAGGCGCTGTGATCGGAGGCCAGGCAGGAGTTCTTGGCGGGAAAACGATTCGTGCCGGCCAAACCGTTTGGGGAACGCCAGCGCGCCCGCTCGAAAAATTCAAAGAGCAATTCGCCTGGCAGGCACGTCTTCCCGAATTGGCGGCACGCATCAAAGAGCTGGAAGCCAAACTGGAAGGGAAGTGAAGTGAGCGCAGTACCGAAGTGGCGCGTAATCGTGGTTGGCGGGCACACCCGCAGCATCGGCAAGACGCAGCTCGTGTGCGACGTCATTCGCGGCTTCCCGCAGGCCAACTGGATCGCGGGGAAAATCACGCAGTATGGTCACGGCGTCTGCGCGCAGAACGGCAATAATTGTGACTGCGCTCCCGACGAGCACGTGTGCGCCATCGAGTGGGAAAGTCAGCCTCAGTCGGGCACGGACAGCGCACGCTTTCTGGCCGCGGGAGCCAAACAATCTTTTTGGCTAAGGACGAAACAGGGTTTTCTCGCGGAAGGGATGCCGTTGCTGCGTGAGGCCCTGAGAGAATCTTTTATGAATTTGGCTGAAGACTCGCGTGCGCTGATTCTTGAAAGCAATTCTCTCCTGCAGTTTATGAAGCCAAGCCTTTATTTCGCGGTTATCGATCCCGCCCGCGAAGATTTTAAGGACTCTGCTCGTGTTGTCCTCGACCGCGCCGACGCGCTGGTTCTGCGGGGGCCGATGGATTCGCCCGGGGAACCTTCCTGGATTAAACTTCCCGCGAACGTATTGCGAAGCAAGCCATCCGTCTCTCAGCGCGAAGGCGAACCGTTGCCCGAACCGCTACAGGTGCTCATCGAGCGGGTATTGCAGGCCCCGCCAAGTATCCTACTCTGACAACGCTTCAGTAACGCTCTTGCATCTTAGTCGTTGACCCTTCGGCTCAAGACGGCGATAATTTACTGGTACCCGCATTACTCGGTCTTTATCGGGCTCCGCACCTAGCCGGAGGTTTGGGGGAAGTCGCTCGGAATACGGCAGTTAGCGGCATGAAGCCCGGACCGGCAAATCGAACGCGCCCATTTTTCAGTGGACTGGGCTTCGGGGGACTTGCTTTGGCGACAGGCACACGCATCGGACTAGATCGGCCCGCTCCCGCCATTCCGCCTTCTTGGCAGGAGAACGAATTGGCTGGCTCTCTCGAGCAAGCCATCGAAAACGGCGCGAATCATCTCCTGTCGCTGCAAGCTGAGGAAGGTTACTGGCTCGGCGAATTGGAAGCCGACACGACTCTCGAATCCGACTACATCTATTACCTTTTTGTACTCGGGAAAGCGGATCCGCAACGCATCGCCAAGCTGGCCAATTACGTTCGCCGCCGTCAGTTGCCGGACGGGGGATGGAATATTTTTCCGGGCGGGCCTTCTGATCTGAATGCCACCTGCAAAGCCTATTTTGCGCTGAAGCTTGTCGGGGACGCAGTGGATGCGCCGCACATGTCACAGGCGCGCGAGACCGTGCATCGTCTGGGCGGCCTTGAACTCACAAACTCTTATGTGCGCTTTTATCTCGCGCTCATTGGCGCCGTCGGCTGGGAACTCGTTCCTTCCATTCCTCCCGAGCTGCTGCTTCTTCCGAACTGGTTTTATCTCAATATTTACGAGATGTCTTCGTGGACGCGCGGCATTGTCATTCCCATGGCCATTCTCTCCGCGCTGCGGCCGGACTGGCGTTTGCCGGAGCGGGCCAGAGTGGATGAACTTTTCAAGGACATTTCTCACAAGGCGGCCGCGTTTGACTGGAGCACGCAGCTCATCTCATGGCGAAATGTATTTCTGGCGATCGATCGCGGCCTGAAACTTTACGAGAAGCTGCCGTGGAAGCCACTTCGTCGCCGCGCTCTCCGGGAATGCAAAGCCTGGATGCTCGCTCACATGGAGCGCAGTGAAGGACTCGCCGCCATCTATCCCGCGATGATGAATTCCATTTTCGCGCTGATGGCGCTTGGTCACGGCCCGGATGATCCGCTCACCGCGCGTGAGATTCGCGAATTCTCGCGCTTCGAGATTGAAGAGGGTGACACGCTGCGGATGCAGCCTTGCGTCTCACCGGTTTGGGACACTTGTATCGCCATGGTCTCCCTGGAAGAAGCCGGCCTGCCTGCGGACCATCCCGCTCTCGTAAAAGCCGCGGACTGGATGCTGTCCAAGCAGGTGCTGGGCCCGGGAGATTGGCAGTTCAAGAATAAAGACGCCGAGCCGGGAGGCTGGGCTTTCGAGTTTCGAAATGATTTCTTCCCCGACGTTGACGACACCGCGTTCGTCCTCATGGCGTTGCAGCGCGTGCAGTATCCGGAGCCCGAGCGCATGGAAACCGCCGTGCGGCTCGGCATTCAGTGGCTCCTCAGCATGCAAAACAAGGACGGCGGCTGGGGAGCATTCGATCGCGACAACGATCGCCAGCTACTATGCAATATTCCGTTTGCGGATCATAACGCCATGATCGATCCTTCAACGGCGGATGTCACCGCCCGCGTCGTAGAATGCCTGGGCCGCTTCGGCTGGCCCGCGGAGCATCCCGCCATCCGGCGCGCCGTGAAATTTTTGCTCAAGGATCAGTGCGAGGATGGCTCGTGGTTCGGACGCTGGGGCGTGAACTACGTCTATGGCACCAGCGGGGCGTTACGAGCTCTCGAAACGGTCTCGTTGACAGCGAAAGAGTTTTGTCAGCGCGCGGTCAGTTGGCTGCGCGCCGTGCAGAAACCAGACGGCAGCTTCGGCGAATCTCTCTGGAGTTACACCGATCCGAGCACAAAGGGTCGGGGAAACGCCACCGCATCGCAAACGGCATGGGGCTTGATCGGACTTCTCGCTGGCGCCCAGCCGGATGATCCCGCGATTCAACGGGCTGTTTCCTATCTTGTCCAGAAGCAGAATACGGACGGCTCCTGGAGTGAAGCCGATTTCACAGGGACCGGTTTCCCGGGAGTTTTTTACCTGAAGTACCACCTTTACCGAAATTCGTTCCCCCTGTACGCCCTTGCGCGCTTTCGCAATCAGGTGCAAGGTCTGCAAGACTTCAGCGCCATGAAATTCCAGCCAGCCGACTTCCGGCTGCGGAGCGGCTTCTAGAGCCCGCGATGTCCATTTCTCTGCGGCTCACCGCGGACCTCACTTTCGCTTTGGCACTGCGGACTTTAGGCGCGCGACGCGGCGGCAGCCCAATTGTCTATCTCGACCCTGGGGTTGCTTTCGTGGAGGGAGGCAGTTCGCAGGTCGTCGAGGGTCAGCCGGCAGCAGAGGAATCCGACCCGGCCTTCAGACTTCCCCCGCGATCTTCCTCGCCAATCGTATGGATCGGCGGTTTCGAGCCGCTGGAGCACGCAGGAATAGCCCGCATCACGAACGCGCTGGCCTCATCCGGGCGTCATATCTTCCTCGAAACTTCCGGGATTTCCTTGAAACACCGGCTTCACGAATTTCAGCCGACTTCGCGATTTTACTTTACGGTTCGCTTTGAAGATTCGAGTGCGGTTCCCGACGAGCACAGTTCTGGCGCTGCCGAGTTTCGCGTCGGGCTCGAAGCAATTCGCATGGCCCGGCTCGCAGGTTTTCTTACCTGCGCGATTCTCGTTGTGCGGAGCCAGGCGGACATCCGCCAATGGGAAAAATTCCACGCTGAGCTTTGCCGCCACGACGTTGACGGATGCCTGATCACTGCTCCATCTTCCGCTCCCGATTTGGCTGGCCAAGTGGCGGAAATGCGCAAGCGCTTCTTGAGCCGCGGCTGGGCGCTGCTTTCATCTCTGCTGGAGTCCAGCGCTCCGCTCTCCATCTCGCATTCGCCAGCGAGTATTGCGCGACTTGTGCGCTCCGATCCGCAGGCAGACTCGGTGAGGCAGGGTGCGGAGGCGGGATGACCACGCTGGTTACAGGAGCTTCGGGATTTCTTGGCAGCCATGTGGCGAGACAGCTTGTTGCCCGGGGTGATGACGTGCGTGTTCTGATGCGGCCTTCGAGCACAAACCGCGCGGTTGCGGACCTTTCGCTGGAATACGTAACGGGCGACTTGCGCGATCCCGCTTCACTTGAGCGCGCCCTTGCCGGTATCAAGACCGTTTTTCACGTCGCGGCCGATTACCGTTTGTGGGCCAGGAAGTCGCGCGATATTTATGATTCCAATGTCGGCGGGACGAAGAATCTTCTGGAGGCGGCGAAGCGCGCCGGCGTCGAGAAATTCATCTACACCAGCACAGTTGCGACCATCGCAGTGGATCGTCCTGAATTGCCGACGGAAACAACGGACGCGAGGCTCGAGGAAATGGTAGGCCACTACAAGCGTTCAAAGTGGATGGCGGAGCGCGAAGCGCTTAATGCCGCGAAAAACGGATTGCCCGTTATCGTCGCCATGCCTACCACTCCCGTCGGGGCCGGAGATTGGAAACCAACGCCAACCGGGAAAATCATCGTGGACTTCCTGAATGGAAAGCTGCCGGGTTATGTCGAAACGGGATTGAATTTTGTGGGCGCGGAAGAATGCGCCGCCGGGCATTTGCAGGTTGCGGAAAAAGGAAAAGTGGGAGAGCGCTATCTTCTGGGCAGTGAGAATTTGACGCTAAAACAAATGCTGGACGCTCTGGCGAAAATTACGGGTTTGCCAGCTCCCGCATGGAAGATTCCTCATAGCCTGGCTTTGGGTGTAGCCTACATGAGCACGGCGTTCTCGCGGCTCATTGGCGGTGAGCCGCAAATTCCCGTTGAGGGCGTGAAGATCGCCCGGCACAGGATGTTTGTGGATTGCTCCCGCGCCCAAAGGGAATTGGGGTTTCAGCCGGGTTCGGTAGCGGCGGCGCTGGAGCGCGCTGTGCGATGGTACGGAGCAAACGGGTACGTGAAGCCGGGCCGCGCTCGGAAAATGCTTCGTGCCGCTGCGTAACGTGGTGTTTGTAGCTGTGGGTCGGCGTCGAACATCTTAGATTCTTAGCCTATGCGCATTCTCGTCACCTTCGCCCTCAAAGCCGAGTTCTCGCAGTGGGCCTCACGCCATCCGTTCGTGCCTTACGAATTTGAGAATTGGGAGAAGCGCAGGAACTTCGATCTCTTCAAAGCGAACATCGGGCGTGACGAAGTCACGGTCCTGCTGACCGGGATGGGCATGGAGAACGCCATCCGGGCCATGGCGTCGCTCCCCGTGGAGGTTCACGATCTTTGTATCTGCTCCGGACTCGCCGGCTCTCTCGACCCGACGTTGAAGCCCAGGGATGTTGTCGTCGCGCGGACTGCACAAACGGTCCGCCAAGACGGCACGGCCGCGAGTGACGCGTTCCTTTTCGATCTCGCAGTGTCGGCGGGGGCAAGGCCCGCTGAAGTCTCTCTCACTTCCGAGAAGATCGTAGCTGCCGCGGAAGAGAAGGAAGAATTGAGCGGGAAGGGAAGTATCGTCGAGATGGAGTCGATTTACATTCTCTCAGCTGCGTCGCGGAGCAAAGTTCCCTGCGTGGCCGTTCGCGCGATCAGCGACGGCTTCGAGGAAGACTTGCCCGTGAATTTCGAGAGGATTCTCGATTCGCACGGACATCTGAAACTCGGAGGATTGATCAAGGAAGTCGGCCTCAGTCCTTACCGGATTCCGCTCCTGGTACAGTTTGGGCGCCAGAGCCGCGCCGCCGCGAGAGCGCTTGCGGACTTTCTCGATCGTTACCTTTCCGCGATTTCACGAAGCTGGGCGAAGGAAGTCGATTCCAGAATTGAGGAGTTCTCCGCGACATGAGCGGCCTTGAGACCATGGCGGAGCACGCGAAATCCATCGCGCCAATTCCGAGGACCATGCGGGCGGGCGTCTTCCGCGAAAAGGGTCTGGTCCGCGTCGAGGAAGTGCCGGTTCCCGAAGTGGGCGCGGGGGAAGTGCTCATCAAAGTGGCCGCCTGCGGCATATGCGGCACGGACATCAAGAAAATCTTTCAGCGTTACGTCGAGCCTCCTCAGATTCTCGGCCATGAACTTGCCGGCACGGTTGTCGCGGTTGGACGCGGCGTCACCAAATGGACGCCGGGTGATCGCGTCATGAGTTTTCACCATACGCCCTGCGGCCGTTGCTTCTATTGCGAAAAGCGCCTCTTCTCTCAGTGCAAGCAATACAAGACGACTGGACTCACTGCCGGCTTCACGCCCAATGGCGGCGGATTCGCTGAATATGTCAAGGCGATGCCCTGGGTGGCTGAACGCGGCATCGTGGCTCTTCCCGATGATGTGACTTTTGAAGAAGCGACCTTCATCGAGCCAATCAACACCATCGTCAAAGCGGTCCAGAAGGCTCGCGTCACCGCCGGCGAGACAGTCCTTATTCTCGGTTGCGGCCCCATCGGCCTCCAGTTGCTCATGGTCAGCAAGCTGGAAGGCGCCCGGCTATACACCAGCGACCCGATTCAGCAGCGCCGCGAAAAAAGTCTGACCCTTGGTGCCGTAGAGTCGTTTGACCCAACAAGTGGTAAGCTTGTGGAAGAGGTTCGCTCCCGCACGGACGGCAGGGGAGCCGACGCGGTGCTTGTTGCCGTGGCGCATCCCTCAGTGGTTTCGGATGCGCTGGCAACGGCGCGGCCAGGCGGGCGTGTTCTTCTGTTCGCGGCCAACGATCCGGTCACGAAAATCGAGTTTCCCGCGGCGGCGGTGGGCATCGATGAAAAGGAAATCCTGGGCAGCTATAGCGCGGCGGTGGACATTCAAGATTCGGCAGCAGGCTTGGTGCTGGGAAAGAAACTTCCGGTGATGGAGATTGTCACGCACCGCTTCACTCTCGATAGAATCCAGGAGGGCCTGGAGCTCGCTGCCAGGCCGACGGCGGAATCGCTCAAGATTCTGATTACTCACGCATGAGAACAACCACGACCAAGAAGCTCGAAGTCGGTGAAGAAGAGAAATTTTCCGTTGCGCGGGTGGCCGTGCCCTCGAAGATGACCGCGGCCGTCTTGTATGGCAGCGAAGATTTGCGCATCGAAATGATCGACGTTCCTCCGCTTGCCGCCGACGAGGTGCTTCTGCGCGTTCGCCTCGCGCTGACCGATGGCACGGACCTCAAAGTCTGGAAGCGCGGCTATCACGCGAAAATGATCCAGCCTCCCGCAGTGTTTGGCCATGAAGTCGTGGGCGACATCGCCGCGGTGGGCAAGCGTGTGGACGCCCGCTGGCGCATTGGCATGCGCGTCATTGCCGCGAATTCCGCTCCGTGCCTGCGCTGCTATCACTGCCGCCGGGGCCAGGAAAATCTTTGCGAGGACTTGCTCTTCAATAACGGCGCGTACGCCGAGTACATGCGCATCCCCGGCCGCATCGCGATGGAGAACATGCTGGAGGTGCCGCACGCTGTTGATGACGGCAGCGCCGCGCTGGTTGAGCCCCTTGCCTGTGTCTTGCGCGGCATCCATGAAATGGAAGTCCGTGCCGGAGACACCGCGGCTGTGATTGGCTGCGGGCCAATCGGACTGACGTTTGTCCGGATGCTTTCGCGGCGGGGCGTCCGCGTGATCGCACTTGCCCGCCGCTCCGCTCCACTCGACGTGGCCCGCAAGCTGGGCGCGATCGCTACGATCAATGTAACGGAATCAACGGATGTGGTTGGTGCCGTGAGATCCTTGACCGACGAGCAGCGCGGACCGGATTCCGTTGTCGAAGCCGCCGGCAATCCCGCGACCTGGCAGCAAGCCCTGGCCATGGTCCGCCGCGGCGGCGTTGTGAATTTCTTCAGCGGATTGCCTTCGGGAACGAATGTGTCCATCGATCCTGCCGCCATACATTATTCTGAGATCAAGCTCATTTCTCCGTTCCATCACACTCCACGATTTATTCGTGAGGCCCTCGAAGCCATCCGACGCGGGGATATAGTCGGCCACGATTTCGTGACAGAGGAAATTCGCCTGACCGAGCTCCCGCAGGCATTCGAACGGATGAAAAGCCGCAGCGGGGAAATCAAGCTGGCTGTCCGCCCTTGAGTCTGGCACGCCGAAGAAGGCGGGAGATGGCCGTCGCCGACGGGCTAGAAACCATCGACTCAGCCGCAGTCCTTTTACGTTTATCCTGCGTCCCCAGTGTTTGTCATTCACAGCGAATTGAGGACTCCTTCTTTTATGTTGCGCCCAGGTGAACTTGAAATTTCCGCGCAAGCCCCGCCGGCCAATTGCTCCCCGGTCGCCGCGCAAGGGTACACCCGCTGGCTCGCCACGCATCACTATGAAAATTTCAACGTGGTCTCTTGGCTGCTCCCGAAAGATCTACACCAGCATTTTTATAACCTCTACGCGTATTGCCGCTGGGCCGACGACCTCGGCGACGAAATCTCCGACAAAAATCGCGCCCTCGAACTTCTCGATTGGTGGGAACGCGAACTCGACGATTGCTACGAGGGAAGTCCGTCTCACCCCGTCTTTGTTGCCCTGCGGCAGACCATTCTTGCGAAAGGCATTCCGAAGGAGCCGTTCGCCGATCTCCTGAAAGCGTTTCGTCAAGATCAATTCGTCAAGCGTTACCAGACGTGGGACGCCATGATTGGCTACTGCCGCTATTCGGCGAATCCCGTCGGCCGGCTCGTTCTCTATCTCTGCGGCTATCGCGACGAAGAGCGTCAGCTAATGTCCGACGCGACTTGTACAGCGCTGCAGCTCGCCAATTTCTGGCAGGACGTAGATCGCGACCTCGAGAAGGGCCGCATTTATATTCCGCTCGACATCGCCGCAGCGCACGGCGTCTCCGAAAACGACATCGTCGAGCGCCGCTTCGGCGACAACTACGTCGCACTCATGAAAGATCTCATCGCGCGCACTCGCGTTCTTTTTGCGCAAGGCGCTCCGCTCGCCAGAATGGTTTCCGGCCGCATCAGCATTGATCTCGACATGTTCACCCGTGGCGGCGTCGCGGTTCTCGACGCGATCGAAGCCATGGGCTACGACACGCTCCATATGCGCCCCTCGGTCAGCAAAGGCAAACAGGCTCGCCTGCTCGGCCGCGCTTTTGTCGCGCATCTTTTTCAGAGCGCCCCGCGGCCCGACTCCCCAACTGGTGGATTCCAATTCGCTAAAGAGCCGAGTCTGCGGCCGAATGAGCGCTTCTCGGTTTCCAGTTCTTACGACGAATGCCACCGCATCGCTCGCGCGGCCCACAGCAATTTCTATTACGCCTTCTTCCTCCTTCCCAAGCCGAAGCGAGACGCGCTCGCCGCTCTCTACGCTTTCATGCGATTAGTGGATGATGTCGCCGACGACGGCAAGGAATTGGCCACAAAGCAGCGCGGCCTTGCAAAGTGGCGTGCAGCCTTCGATGAAGCCGTTACGGGACACTCGCAAGCTTTTGATGGCAACGCCGCAAAGCCCTTGCCGTCAGAGCCTTTGCGTGGCGAAACCGAGGTCCTGCCCGCCCTTGTTGACACCATGCAGCGCTACAAAATGCCCGCACGCTACCTTCACGATCTCATCAGCGGCGCCGAAATGGATCTGACGCTCCGTGCCTACCCAACCTTCGACCGCCTCCGCGAATATTGCTATCGCGTTGCCGGCACCGTCGGCCTCACCTGCACGCACGTTTTCGGCTTCCGCGATCCTCGCGCGCTCGACCTCGCGGAGAAACTCGGGCTCGCGTTTCAACTCACCAACATCATCCGCGACCTCCACGACGATTACGCTCTCGGCCGAGTCTATCTGCCCGAAGAGGATCTTGCTCGCTATGGCGTCTCGCCGCAGGATTTCGGCAAGAACGAAGCCAGTCTGGGCGTTCGCGAGTTGCTCCGCTTCGAAGCGGACCGCGCCTGGCAGAATTACAATGAAGGCGGGGCGCTCTTCAGTCTGATCGATCCGGATAGCCGCGGCGCCCTTTGGCTCCTCGTCCATACTTATAGCGCGTTACTGGCGCGCATCGAGTCTCTCGATTTTGGCGTTTTCGGCGAACGCGTGCGGCTGTCCAAAGCAGAAAAAATGCTGTTCATCGCAAAGGCGCGCTTCGGCCGCCTCTCGGAAGAGAACATTCTTGAAAAGCGCAATCGTGATTGGTGGCGGGCTGGCGGGATTGGCGGCCAGCGTCGCGCTGGCTGAAGCGGGCTGGCGTGTCCGTCTCTTTGAACAACGCCCATTTCTCGGCGGCCGCGCGGCCTCTTATGTTTTGCCCGACGGCGAGCATGTGGACAATTGCCAGCACGTCACATTTGGCTGCTGCACCAATCTCGAAGACTTTTATCGCCGCGTCGGCTCCGGCGATAAAATAAAGTTTTTCGACCGCCTCGTCCTTTTGGATCCGCAAGGCCGCCGCGGCGAAATGCACGCGGGTATTCTTCCCGCTCCCTTCCACATGACCGGCTCGTTTCTCACTTTTTCTCCTCTCTCGCTCGCGGACAAAATCGGCATCGCTCGCGCGTTTTATTCCATCCTGCAAAGTGGCGGCCATCCGCCCGATCTCGACGAGCCGGGAGGCATCTCCATGCTCGAGTGGCTCCGCCGCCGCAAGCAGACTCCTGCTGCGATCAGCCGCTTCTGGCGTGTGGTATTGGTAAGCGCCCTTTCCGAGGAACTCGAGCGCATTGACGCGCGCTACGGCATCGACGTTTTCTGGAAAGCGGTCCTCTCCAACAAGACCGGCTACCGCATGGGTGTCCCCGCCGTGGCTCTCGGGGAGCTATACGACGGCTGCCGCGCCGCCATCGAGCAGAGGGGCGGGGAAGTGAATTTTCGCTCCCCTGTCCGTGGACTCCGCATCGAAAATCACAAGCTGGCTGCCGTGCTCTTCGATGACGGCCGCGAGGAATCCGCGGATGCTTACGTCCTGGCTCTGCCCCATCGCGTGCTTGCGGACCTGCTTCCGGAAAGCATCAAACAGAACGACGCTGCTCTCAGCCATCTCGACAAGATCGTCGATGCCCCCATTACCGGCGTGCATCTCTGGTTTGATCGCAACGTCATGACCGAGCCTTTCCTCACCCTCCTCGACACCACCACGCAGTGGATTTTCAACAAATCCGCTCTCTATGCCGGCGCGAACTCCGTTTCCGCCGCCTCGAAAGGCCAATATCTCCAGCTCGTTATCAGCGCCTCGTACGACCTATTGCAGAAACCGCGCCAGGAGATCATCGATCTTTGCCTCGAAGAAGTTCGCCACGCGCTCCCTGCCGCCCGCGAAGCGAAGCTTGTTAAAGCCACCGTCATAAAGGAACCGGCCGCGACATTTTCTCCACAACCAGGTGTCGACCGCTGGCGTCCAATCCAGGAGACGAGTATTGGTGGTCTATTTCTCGCGGGCGATTGGACCGCAACAGGCTGGCCGGCGACGATGGAAGGCGCTGTGCGTAGCGGCTATCTGGCGGCTGAAGCTGTTCTGCGTAGCGCAGGCGAACCAAAGCAATTTCTTCGGCCAGATCTGAAGCCCGACGGATTGTCTGGCCTGTGGGCAAAGAGTTGAGCTTCGGATGCATCGCCGCTGGAAGAGCATCGAGCCCTTCTCGCCTCCACGCAATTCATTCTTTGTCGGCGAGTTGTTCGAACGAGCCGATCCTGCGTTCTGCCGCGGTGAGCTCCTCGCATTTCTTATCGAGAGCGGAATACGCGTCGCGATGGGCCATCTGAAATGAGCCGTATGCTTCACGCGATTTCCAGAAATCGCACGTCAAATACTTGTGGGCATGCTTTACATCCCGCAGAAGGAGAGTTCTCTCATACGCAGGGTCTCGGCGGAACAGTTGGCCCCAATCGCCCGAAGGTGCATATACCCTTTCAAACTGTTCTTCGCATCCCTGCTTGACATCGTACTCCCAGAGGATTAAAAACATAGATGTCCCATCTCCTGCTTGGACGTAGCCAATCCTGTTCGGAACCTCTGAGTAAAGATTGCGCTGTGGGCCGAGTGTAACAATCCGGTTGGATACATACCACGGTTAGAGTGCGCATCCGCGCTGTAGTCTAAGTAGTTCGAGTTGTACCCCGGCATTGCGTCCGGATGGAGGCGTTCGTGGATCGAAAGTACGGTCACCGCGGTTATCGCGACGCGGAAAAAGGCGAAAAAAGAGAGAAGCACGATCGTAAGCCGCCACAGGGCGGCCCGCGCGCCGATCAATTCGGCCCGCGCACTCCGCGCATGGTTGGCACTGTCACGCGGGGACGCTGCGCCAATTGCGGCGCCGTCTTGACCGCGGGTTTCGACCCGAGCGGCCAATGCCCCAAGTGCCAGTTTGAACTTCACAGCTGCAAGCAGTGCCGCTTCTTCGATTCCGGGGCACAGTTTGAGTGCACGCAGCCCATCCCCGAGCGCATCACGCCCAAAGACACCAAGAATGACTGCAAGTTCTACGAATTCCGTATGACCATCGAAAAAGATACTGCGCCGACTTCTTACGCCCAGCCGGCTCAGGTCGCCGCAGCCGCGCAGGCCCCGCCACGCACCAACGACGCTCGCCAAGCCTTCGAAGATCTCTTCAAAAAGTAGCCGCGCTCAAACCGGATTCCGCACCGAATTCGCCTGGCCGCTCACTCCGGCCAACGCGTCATACTCCTGGCCAGAACTCTCCGGCAGCAGTACCCACAAAGTGTAAATTCCCAAAGCAGTTCCAAACGGTATTCGAATCAATGCGAGAAACGCCAGTAAAATCCCCAACATTCGCGCCCAGGGCTGCCTCTCGAAGAGTCCCCAGGCCAACAGCAGATGCACTACGCCGAACAGAGCAAGGAAAATCCCCCCAGAGAGGAGTCCACCGAGCAGGAATGGGCGGAGGCTTGGCCCCCAATTCCCCAGCGGCCAGTCCGCTCCAAACATCATTTTGCGGAAGATCATCAGCCACCCGAGTCCCATCAACCGCAACACACCGCTCACCATCCACAATCCCGCAAGCAAGCTGAGGTTCCGACGCACGCGGGCATCACCTGCAGCTCTCACAGCCATCGGAGCCGCCGCGCCGCTTGATATCGGAGTTGCCGGCGGTGACTTGAGCTGTTTCCCGCACGAACTGCAATAGTAAGTCCCTGCCGCAAACGGTGTTCCGCAGCTGTCGCAAAACATAGTTCTTCTCCTCATCGAATACTACGTCGGCCGCGTCAAAAAGTTCCACTGAACTGCCGGTGTTCAGCGGCAAGCAAGCCCGATCCCTTCGCCTCCTGACTTGGGCAGGGGCCTCGACCAGAAATTTGAGTTTGCCGCCAGATCTCTAAAACTTTTCTAGATCTGCAAGCCTGCTACGGACAAAATGATTCTCATTTCATGACCTTCGGCTGCTATCTGTGGCGGCTGGTGTCGGAGTCATGGCGCGCCAGAGTTATCCTCGTCAAAAAGTTGCGAACGATGCACGACGATATCGGAATTCATCTCCTTGGATACGTGCGATGCCGAAGCATGTCTGCAAACTGGTTGGTTTAAGCGAAATGAGTGCAACTTTTTGGAAAGAATGGCGGGGACGACGAGACTCGAACTCGCGACCTCTGCCGTGACAGTCTAGGCATACACGTCTTATCAGCGACTTACATTCTTCACGGGGGCTGCCATGTCGCTGAAAAGGACTGTAGGAACCTTTCCCTGTGGGTAAATTTGTGGGTAAGAATTCTTCAAACAGAACGCCTCTTGAGCTTGCCAACTTGGCTGGTTCCATAATTTGACGCCTGTTCGCCGCGACGGCACAATCCGCTGTACTGGAACCGTGACGAACGGACAAGTGGTAGTATCTTGCCGCACTAGGTGAGCATTCGCATGGAATCGCACTGCCTGAAAGGCTCTTGTCAATGAGTAAGCTTGTTGACGGTGACGTGCGGCTTAATCAGCGCATCGTCACAAAGACCGTTCGTCATGACTTGTTTTCCATTTTCGCGCTTGTGGCGTTCACTTTGGTTTTCGCAGGTTTTGCGCGGACGTTCTTCTTACGATTCCTGTTTACATCCGCGGGCATGCCCGTCTATCTGTATGTGCACGGCTTGCTTTTTTCGGGTTGGTTCGCGCTCTTCTTCGTTCAAAGCCGCTTTATCGCGTTCAACCGAGTCGATTTACATCGACGGATGGGCATGTTTGGAGCCGGACTTGCAGGTCTGGCAGTACCCGTGGCAATAGGTGTCGCCATCCATGCAGGAAAGCGCGTCTACGAAACACAATCAAAGTCATTTTCGGTTGAAGCTCCGCCTCTAGCACTGGATTTTGGCGCTTGCCTTGCGTTCACTGCTTTTATTGGCTTAGCGCTTTACTTCCGGCGGCGCGGCGAAGTTCACAAACGCTTGATGCTATTAGGCTCGTCCAGCATTCTTCTTCCTGCGCTCGGTCGAATCCCCGGTCTTTTCGGAAGAGGTGGACTGTGGGGACTAGTTGGTTTCACGGAAATAGTTCCGCTGTCCTTCATCGTATTCGACACCGTGCGGTGTAGACGTCTACATCCCGCGTTTGCGTGGGGTGGTTTGGGCATCGTCCTGTCGTGGCCTGCCTTTCTGCTGGTAGGAAGCACACCGTTTTGGCTCAGATTCACCGAATGGTTAGTACGACGGTAAGAAAATGGCGAGGACGACGTTCTCAACGGGGACTGCCAAGTCGCTGAAAAGACTGTGGGAACCGTTCTCTGTGGGTAAGTTCGTGAGTAAGAATTCTCGCTTGCATCGAGTTTGAGGTTGGGGATTGAGCACCAAACATGAAAGATCGTCGTCAGATCGCGTGCTAGACAGATGTTGAATCATTTGCCTCATCAGGAAATTACTTCGGATGCGACTGTTCCATGTTGGAAACACTGTACCAGACGATCTTCCACGATCCATCACTTTGACGCTTGAACTCCGCAATGAAGTTCGTCTTATGGGTCATCAGCACACCTGCATGACTGTTGTCTTCGTTATAGGTGCCACGGTAGACTGCCAAGTCTCCGCTACTCGCAACATCCACAGTCTCGTTGATCAGGCTGACTTTCCAAAAAGGGTCGTGAGCGAAGCCCGTCTTAAAGCCCTCTCGATCGGCTTCGATCCCCACGGTTGAGGGGCTGCCACATTCCATCGAGATGACATTCGAGGCGTCAAAAGAAGTCGTCTTAACTGGATCGTGGGCATTGAGCCCAGCGACGAGTTGAGCGACGTCCGACTTGATAGTTTCTGCGATCGCCGCTGGTTCAGCCGACGCGACCGCTCTCCATGACGCACCTCCGATAGCAGCGAAGGCAAGCAGAAGTAGACTCGGTTTCCAATATGCAGAAAGATTCATCGAACGCCTCCCCTGCCGGAGGGTTTGCCCTCCGACGGTTCCATGATAACGAATGTCTTCCCGTCAGACCGGGGCGACTATTGCCGCAACTTACGCCCAGAGATTGGTGCTATCAATCTCACATAGTGCGGTATAAGTGACATGGACTGCCATCGTGATGGTCTCGTCAAAATGGGAAATCCCTGAAAAATACGGAATCCAGAAACCCGCGACGAAGATTGGCAGAAGAACAATTAGGACGTAGCCAAGATTGCGGTAGGAGCGCTCCATCTTCAGACCGCGTGCAAGTATGCCGGGAGGAAGGTTTCGGTGATGAACGATTCCAGAGTGGTGGGTGTCGTGTTTCGTGCCGACCGTGCTTCTTGGGGCACGATAAGCCCCGCATTCGCGCCTTCCCACATTTCAATGACCGATTCAGCGGTTTTCTGAAACAAGCCCATCTTAAGAAGGGTGTCCCGAAGCATCGAACTGGGCACTTGCAGATACGCAACATCGGGCTTGCCAATCGCCTTGCCCACAATGGACGCCGCCTCGTTCATCGAAATATCGCGCTGCCCGTGCAGTTCCCGTATCGAACTGCCGGAAAAATCGCTGGCTGCGAGACGAGTTGCCGCATAAGCCCCGATGTCTTTCGTTGCTATCCAAGGCATCGGCACATCGCCCCGCATTCCACCGGGCAGTGTCCCAGTTTCACGCAAGGGCACGATGCTCATGAACAGATTCTCCATAAAATACGCCGCCCGCAGGTGCAGGACGTTGAGTCCGGCGACTCGATCCAGCTTTTGTTCCTGATTATGTAACCCCACGATGAGACCAGTGCCTTTGGCGTGTTGAGCACCGATACTGCTCAAGTTAACCGTGCATCGCACCTGCGCGTTTGCTATGGCAGCCGCGTAGCAATCGGAAACCCGTTCTTGATGGGCACGCAAGTCCGGCTGTGACAAGTCTTCGGGCAGAACCAGATAGGCGGCGGTCGCGCCAGAAAAAGCTGCGGTCAGGAAAGATACGTTTTCAACTGTACCGACGAAAGGTTCCGCACCTAGCCCCACTAGGGGTGCGAGCTTTCTTGCATCTCGCCCAACAGCACGAACCTTTATCCCTTGTGTTAGCAACACTTCTGTTACCCGTCGCCCGGTGCGTCCTGTTGCGCCTGTCACGACAATCATTTTGGACTCCTCGTAAGGGCATCAACCAAATTTGGTCGATCAGGTGCCAGCCAGCGGGCGCAGTATAGCAGCGCCTAACACCCTCGATGAGAATCGGCATTTGTGACACCCGCAGACATTTTCGCGGGAGCGACAGCAACATTCTCCCCCGACTCGGATGAACAGTTTAAGTCAATTAACTATCCGAGGTGCTATTCCAGCCTCGCAAACTCGCACGACACTTGACCTGTACACGGACGAAAACCTCGACGAGATGATCGCGGCTCAGGAAAAGTCTCTCGATGCCGTGGGATTCGAATCGGGTAGCGTTCAGTAGAAGCTGTGGGTGGGATTGTGGGTAGGAGTTTTCGGTGTCACGTCCGATAACTCCTTTAGAAAGAATGGCGGGGACGACGAGACTCGAACTCGCGACCTCTGCCGTGACAGGGCAGCGTTCTAACCAACTGAACTACGTCCCCGCTGAAGGGTGAAGCGTCACAGGTGCTGCAAAACCTCACTGTGCTGCAAAACATCACAAAAGCTGAAAACGTTACAAGTGTTGCAAAACGTTACCACTGCTGCAAAATCTTAATCGACGATGCAAGAACTTACTGGTGCTGCAAAAACTTAATCGACGCTGCAAAACGTAACAACTGATGAGGAAAATTGCAGGCGCCGCGAAACCATGGTGGGCACTGTCCGATTTGAACGGACGACCTTTCGGGTGTAAACCGAACGCTCTAACCGCTGAGCTAAGCGCCCCTACACAAGTAATCGTACAGGAAGCATTCCGAAGCGTCAACGAGCGCAGCGAAACGCGTGATTGATTTTTCGCGGCGGTCGCGAAGATTTGCCTCGAAAACTGCTCCGGGGGTGATGCTATACTTAGACGAATTCCATGCGCTGGGGCTGCAACACGGCTCTCGCACGGGATTTTTCTGGAGTCCCCGCAAGAGTGGCGCGGTAGCCAAGTGGTAAGGCAAAGGTCTGCAAAACCTTTATCGTCGGTTCGATTCCGTCCCGCGCCTCCAAAATCACTCCAAGATTTTGAAATCCTTGCCGTTAAAAACCTCAGTTCACCGACCCCTTCGATTTCCCTGCAAGATCACGGACGGTCACATTCCACGTCTTTGTTTTCCTTGTCTTGGAAACAGCGTTGCAGAATCGGTGCAAGTTACAGGGGTAGACAGCCGCAGGGAGAGGGGAGGCAATATCCCTCGATTTTCCCCGACGATTCTGCCGATTTGGTAACATCGGCTCGGACGTTGGCATAAACGGATGCTAGCTCAGCCGGTCGATGCAGCACTTCGTTGAAGTTTACTCGCAGGAGCTTGAAATTCTAGAGTTCTCTGGGACCCTGATTTAGTCGCAGCTGGGACCTATGTGCCCAACTCCCATATTGTCGGCAAGCCGGAAGTAATGGCGGTTTCAGGTCTTCTAGAATTACGTCCTCACGGCTCGTCAACCGCGGGCAATCGCGATCACTGTTTGCGAGCCGACTTCTTTGGAGTAAGTGGGATGTCACTTGTCGCTCCCAAGCGACCCCGACGGCTTCTCGGGGGTATTTTGAAAGCATCCCTGATCACTGGTTAACTTTGGGAGCCGCAATTGGCTGCGAGGAGACGATGAGTTCATCGTACCAAGTGTAGGCGGTCGGGTGATTCACCGTGGGGTCTTTACCTGTCATGTAGTTCAGCAAATCCACGCTGTTATAGCTGTCTGTTC